>NZ_JBIWMK010000001.1:0-2322 GCF_044766605.1 Nocardiopsis sp. NPDC101807
GTGGCCTAAAGCCCTGGTTCTACTGGGGTTTTGCTGGATCAGCTAGGCAGCGAGCGTGACGAGTTGGACGGGTTTCTGTAACTGCCCGAAACAGTTGTAGAACCCCAGGTCGGGCAGGGCGCCCCTCAGTCTCTCCAGCACCGGCCCCGGCATGATGGAGGCCCCGTAGTAGGCCTTGCGCAGACCGGACAGGTCGCGATCATCGAACGAGGGGTGGTTGGCCATCGCCACCCACAGGGTCGGCGCCGCGAAGAACGCCCCGTGCCGCCCCTCCTCGATCCGGCGCAGCAGGTCCGCCGGGTCGGGCGCCTCCACCAGCGTGTTGGCCGCGCCCACCGCCAGCCACGGCATGAGGAAGACGTGCATCTGGGCGCTGTGGTAGAGCGGCATCGCGTGCAGCGGCGCGTCGTCGGCCCGCAGGTCCAGGCCGGCGACGCACGACAGGTACTCGTGGACCAGCGCCCGGTGGGTCATCATGGCGCCCTTGGGGCGGGAGGTGGTGCCGGAGGTGTAGAGGAGCTGCACCAGGTCGGTGTCGCCCACCTCCGCGTCGAGCTCGGGCACCGGCCCGTCCAGGCAGTCGGCGAGCAGGGAGCCCGGCCCGTCGCGCAGTTCCAGGACCTGCTCGACCCCGGTCTCCGCGCGCAGGTCGTCGACGGCCGACCGCAGGGCCGGGTCGACCAGGGCGATCGTGCTGCCCGACTGCCTCAGGAGGTAGGCGAGCTCCTCCCCCCGGAGCGCGTAGTTGATCGGTACGTGGACCAGCCCCGACCGGGCGCAGGCCAGGAAGCCGATCAGGTAGGCGTCGGAGTTGCGCCCGTAGGCGGCGACCCGGTCCCCCTTGACCGCGCCGAGGCCGAGGAGCCGGGCGGCGGCCCGCGTGACGGCCGCGTCCAGGTCGGCGTAGGTCCAGGTGCGGTCGTCGAAGGTCAGCGCGGTGGCCTCGGGCGCGCGGGCCGCGCTGCGCCGGAGGACCCCGTCGACGGTGCTGGATGTCGTTGAACCGTTCATGCCCCTGCTCTTCCGTCGGTCGGTGAGGCCCCGGGGCCTCCGGCACGCCCCATCCTGCGGGGCTGCGGGGGCCGGGGCAACCGTTCGGGGGCGTTCTCGTGGGTCGGACCGCGACACACGCCCCGCCCCAGCGCTGCGGCGCGACTGCGCGTGACCGGGGGGCGACCGTTTCACCCTTGCCCGCGGCCGTCCCGTGGTCATACGTTTTGCGGTGTTCACGAGACACCGGGTGGGAGAAACATGAAGATCCTTGTCGTGGGTGCCGGGGCCGTCGGCGGCTACTTCGGCGCGCGGCTGGTCCAGGCGGGCCGGGACGTCGACTTCCTCGTGCGGCCCGCGCGCGCCGAACTCCTCCGGGACAGGGGGCTGGTCCTGCGCGGTATGGACGGCGGCGTGGACAAGGTCCCCGTGTCCGCGGTGACCGCGGACGGGCTGGGCGCCGGCTACGACCTGGTGGTCCTGGCGGTGAAGTCGTACGGGTTCGAGGCCGCGCTCGCGGACGCGGCGCCGGCGGTGGGGCCGGACACCGTGGTCCTGCCGTTCCTCAACGGCATGCGGCACATCGACGCCCTGGTGGAGCGGTTCGGGGCCGACCGGGTGTACGGCGGCGTGGCCATGGTGATGACCCGCCTGGAGGCGGACGGCGTGATCGTCGAGGTCGGCCGGATGGGCCGGCTGATCTACGGGCCCCTCTCCGGCAGCCCCGTGGTGGCCCCGGCCGACGTGCACGCCGCCCTGGACGCGGGCTCCTACTCGGCCACCCTCTCCCGGGCCCCCCTCCAGGAGCTGTGGGACAAGTGGGTGTTCCTGGCGACCCTGGGCGCGTGCACGTGCCTGATGCGCGCGCCGATCGGGGCGGTCAACAGCGCGCCCGGCGGCCAGGAGTTCACGTCCGGGATGTTCGCGGAGGCCATCGCGGTGGCCACGGCCGCCGGGTACCCGCCCGGCCGGGACGCCCGGAAGCGGGCCGACGCGATCATCGCGGACACGACGGCGACGACCACGACCTCGATGTACTGGGACCTGACGCAGGGCAACCCGGTGGAGGCCGACCAGATCGTCGGGGACCTGGTCGCCCGGGGGCGCGAGCTGGGGGTCCCCACCCCGCTGTTCTCGCTGGCCTACACCGCCTTGAGCGCGTACGCGGCCGGGCGCGCCTGACCACCGTCGGGGGGGGGGGGGGGGGGGGGGCCCCCCCCCCCCCCCGCGGGGGGCCCCCGGGCCGGGGGGCCGGGGGGGGGGGGGGGGGGGGGGGCGCGCCCCCCCCCCAAAACTGGCCCGCGGCCCCGCCCCCCCCGGGGGGGGGCACAG
>NZ_JBIWMK010000001.1:2332-168914 GCF_044766605.1 Nocardiopsis sp. NPDC101807
CCGGGCCCCCCCCCCCCCCCCGCGGGCCGGGCGCCCCGGGCCCGCCCCCCCCCCCCCCGGGGGGGGGGGGGGGGGGGCCCCCCCCCCCCCCCCCCCCCCGGCGGGCCGCCGGCGCCGCGTCACAGCGGGGGCAGGGCGGCGTGGCGCAGCGCGCCCACCCACATCTCGTCCCCGGCGAACCGGCCCGCCGGGTAGCGCTCCAGCGCGCAGTGGTAGTGCTCGTGCCAGGCGTCGTGCAGGACCACGACCGTGTCCGGGCCCAGGTGCTCGGAGGCCGAGAGCAGGCACCGCCGCCGCATCCGCCCGTCGACGAACACCACGTCGAACGGTGCGCGTCCGGCCGGGTAGTCCACGTAGGCGTCCAGGTCCACCGCGCGGTCCGCGAGGTTCTGCGCGGGCCGCAGACGCGTCCGGTTCCAGCAGACCGCCGTGACGCGGCCCGTTCCCGGCGGCCCGGGGACGGTGAGGACGGCGTCGTCGTCGGGGTAGCGCACCTCCGATCCGGGACGTTCCGTGAGCGGGGGCAGCACGTGTTCGTCGAAGAACGCCCTGTCGTACTCCAGGGCCGTCCACTCGTGGGCCACCCCGCGCTCGGCCAGCACCCGTGTGAACTCCACGGTGCTCTGGCCCGACCCCCACTCCAGCACGCGCAGCGGTCCGTCCCGCCGCGCGGCGAACTCCAGGACCGCCAGGAGGAGTTCGCCGTCCCCCAGGCTCATCCACGCGTGGGGGCTCCGGGCCTCGCGCCAGGCCCCGGGCCGCAGTCCGCTCGCGTCCATCCGCCGCTCCTCGTCTCGTTCAGGCCAGTACCAGCAGGTCGATCCGGTCCGTCACCGGCTCGTAGACGCCGGTGCGCCGCTCGCGCCCGGCCGCGGCCCTCAGCCGCTCCGTGCCGCGCGCGAACTCGGCGTCGCTCAGGCAGCGCAGCATCCCGTCCCCGTCCCTGCGGATCCGGGCCGCCAGCGCGGTGCAGGAGTCGGCGAAGGGCTCCTCCACCGGCACCGTCTCCCTGGGCGTGAAACCGGCGTCCGCGAACACGGCCAGCGTGTGGGCCAGGGTCGGCCGCCCGTGCGCGGCGCGCACGCCCTCGGGGAAGAACCTCGCGTAGGCGCGGGTGTGCGCGAACTCCGGGAACGCCTCCCGCACCAGGACCGGCGCCCCCGGCGCCAGGACCCGGCGCAGCTCGGTCGCCGGCGCCGCGAGGTCGTCCACGTGGTGCAGTACCCGTGAGAGCCAGGCCGCCGCCGCGGCCCCCGGCGCCAGGGGGAGGGCCTGGGCGAGTCCGGCGACGAGGACCGCGTCCGCCCGTCCGGCGCGGGCCGGGGCCGCGGGGGCGGGGTCCACGCCCACGACGGGCCTGCCGCTCCAGCGCGCCAGGGCGTCGGCCCAGTCCCCCGTCCCGCAGCCCACGTCCAGGACCGGGCCCGGGCCCAGGCCGTGCAGGTGGCGGGCCGCCCGCTCCCACACGGCGGGCGGGCCTCCGGTGCG
Source organism: Nocardiopsis sp. NPDC101807 (assembly GCF_044766605.1). Taxonomy (NCBI): domain Bacteria; kingdom Bacillati; phylum Actinomycetota; class Actinomycetes; order Streptosporangiales; family Nocardiopsidaceae; genus Nocardiopsis; species Nocardiopsis sp. NPDC101807. The sequence continues at coordinate 3,821 of NZ_JBIWMK010000001.1, forward strand.
GTCACGGCCCGACGGGCCTCGCGTGTCGGTCACGTGGCCCCCTTCCCGGAGCGGCGTTCCCGTCCCGGACGGCGAACCGGCCCGGGGCGGCGCTCCCGCCCGGGACGGGCGCCGCCCCGGGCGTGTACGGTGCGCCCATGGACGCCTCCTCCTGGGACGCCGCCCTCGACGCCTGGCGGCCGCCCGCTCCCCCGGTGTCGGCGCAGGTCCGGGAGGCGGCTCTCCAGACCGCCCTGACCGACGACGCCGACGCCACCGGATCGCCGTCCTTCGCCCTGGCGCGCCGGGCCCTGTCCGGCCGCGCCTCGGTGCTCGACGTGGGATGCGGCGCGGGCCGTGCCTCGGTCGCCCTGGCCGCCGACGCCCCGGGGACCGCGCTGACCGGGGTGGATCCCAGCGCGGCCCTGCTGGGGGCGTTCGCCGCACGCGCACGCGGGGCCTCGGTCCCGGTCCGCACGGTCCTGGGGGCCTGGCCGGAGGCCGCCGCGCGCACGCCCTCCGCCGACGTCGTCGTGTGCCACCACGTGCTCTACTACACCGCCTCCCTGGTGCCGTTCGCCCGCGCGCTCACCGACCGGGCGCGGCGGCGCGTGGTCGTGGAGATCCCCTGGGAGCACCCCCACGCCTGGATGCGCCCCCTGTGGTCGGCGCTGGGGGCGCCGGAGCGCCCCGACCCGCCGACCGCCCCGGGGGCGGCGCGCGTCCTGCGCGACCTGGGCCTGCGGGTGCGGGTCGAGGGGTGGACCGACGGCGCCGACCCCTGGCGCGGCCGGGAGGAGGCCCTGGTGCGCCACGTGTGCGACCGGCTGGGATCGTCCGACACCGACCGCGTCCGCGCCCTGCTGGACGAGTACGGCCTGCCCCCGCGCGGCAGGCGCACGGCCACGCTGTGGTGGCCGGCGCCCTGACCGCCGGCTCATCCGCCGGAGATGCACGGCAGGACGTGGATGCGGCTGCCGGGCGGGACCGGGACCTGTGCCAGGCTGCTGCTCCGCAGGTTCTCCTCCTCCAGGAAGACGTTGACGTGGCGGCGGATGCGGCCCTGTTCGTCCCGGATGCGCCCGTGCAGCGCCGGGTAGTCCGCCAGCACGCGGGCGAACACCTGCTCGGCGTTGGCGTCGGCGGGCACGTCGATCGACAGTGTCCCCCGGCCGCCCGCGAGATCGCGCAGCACACCGGGGATGAGCATCTGGACGGCCATCGGGGGCCTCCTTCGGTCAGTGGCGCAGGGCGCGCAGGGTCAGGACGTCGGGCAGGTGTTCGGCGACGGTCTCCCACGAGTCGCCGTCGTCGAGGCTGGCGTAGACCTGGCCGCCGCGCGTGCCGAGGTAGACGCCGGCCGGGTCCCCGTCGTCGGTGCTCAGCGCCTCGCGCAGCACCGACGGGTAGAAGTGCTGCTGCGGCAGCCCCTTGACCAGCGCCTCCCACGTGAGCCCCGCGTCGCGGGTGCGGTAGGGGCGGCACCGGGCGTCGGGGGAGATCCTCTCGGTGTCGGCCACCAGCGGGTAGACGTAGAAGGTGCCGGGTCTGCGGGGGTGGGCCACGACCGTGAAGCCGAAGTCGGCGGGCAGGCCCTCGCCCGCGGGGGACCACGTCGCCCCCTCGTCGTCGCTGCGGTACACGCCGAAGTGGTTCTGCAGCATCAGCTGCTCCGGCGCGGTCGGCACGCGGGCGATCTTGTGGACGCACTGTCCGTACACCGGGTAGCGCACCGGCAGCGACGTCGACTCGATGCCCTCGTTGGAGGGGTTCCAGGTGCGGCCGCCGTCGTCGCTGCGGTAGACCCCGCCCGCGGCGATGCCGATCGTGAGGCGGTCGGAGTCGTCGGGGTGGGTGAGCACGGTGTGCGTGTACAGGGCCCCGGCCTCGGGGATCCAGTCGATCAGCGCCTGGCGTTGCGGGTGGTCCCACAGCTCGCGGACCAGGTGGAAGCTCTCCCCGCCGTCCTCGGAGCGGAAGAGCGCGGCGGGCTGGGCCCCGGCGTACACCAGGCCGGGGCGGTCCGGGCCCGCCGGGCGGATGTCCCACAGCCGCACGAGGGAGGCGCCGGTGTCGGCGGGGAAGGCCACGGCGGCCTTGGGGCTCTCCTGCCAGGTGGCTCCCAGGTCGTCGGAGCGGAACAGGCCCGGGCCCCAGTGGCCGTGGCTGGTGCCCACCAGGATGCGGGGCGTGCTCGGGCGGGCGTCGACGGCCAGGCAGTGGATGGACTGCATCAGCAGGCGGGGGCCCTCCAGCTCCCAGGGGCTGGCGCCGTCCAGCGTCCGGTGCGCCAGGAACAGCCCTTTGCGGGTGCCGATGACCAGGGTCACCTTTTCCATGGGGTCATGCCTTTCTGCCGGGGGACGATCGGTGCCGGCCGCGGGGGCCGGCGGACGGGCGCGCCGCGGCGGTGCGGTGGAGGTGTGCGTCGATGAGGAACGCCCCGCGGTCGGCGCCTCCGGCCGAACGGATGAGGGAGCGCATCCGCGCCACCCGCTCCCGCGTCCCCTGATCGGTCGCCAGGAGGTCGACCGCGGCACGCAGCCTGTCGGGGGTGACTCCCCCGGGCGGCAGCCGGACGCCGAGGCCCAGCTCCTGGACCCGGCGCGCGACCGCGTCCTGTTCGGGGGTCTGGGGCACCGCCACGAGGGGCACGCCCGCCGCGAGGGCCTCCATGGTCGAGCCCATGCCCGCGTGGCAGACCATGACCCGGGCGTGGGCGAGCACCGAGGGCTGCGGGACGCGGGCGTGGACCTCCACGTTGGGCGCGCCCCGTCCCAGTTCGCCGGGGGAGACACGCTCCCCCACGGCCAGCACCGCGTGCCATCCCGTGCCCCGCACCGCCTCGACGCAGGACCGGTAGAACGCGGGACGCCGGTTGTAGAGGGTCCCCAGCGCCACCAGGAGCACGGGGCCCGCGTCCGGCGGCGGTCGCCACGGGGTCCGGGCGCGCCCCCGTGACAGGCACGGGCCGACGAAGGCGAACGCGTCGGGGGAGAAGGTCTGCGCCGCCTGGTGGAAGGCGCGGGGCTGGAGGACGAGGGACAACCGCTCCCGTGGAGCGAGCAGGGCCCCGACCCGGTCGCGCGCCAGGCCGTGGTCCGCGGCCAGGCGCACCAGCGCCGGGTCCGGTCCGGCGGGGGGCAGCCCGGCCAGGTCCGGGTAGCGCTCGGCCAGGAGCGGCGCGAGGCTGAAACCCGGGCTCGTCGCGACCCCCGTGAACACCTGGACGCCGGGGACCCCCCACAGCGCGGTGAGCACCCGCGCGGCCGGACCCACGGCGGTGTCGTAGACCACGGCTCGCGGGGGGCGCCGGCCGGGACGGGCCAGTACCGCCCGGACCTGCGCCACCGCCTCGCCGGCCAGCATCGCCCTCAGCTCCAGGGCGTCGGCCGCGGTGCGCGGGGCCGGCAGGGCGGCGGGGACCGGCCAGGTGGTCGGATACGCGAGCGGCCGGGCGCCGCTCGCCCGGACCGCGTCGGCGAACTCCTCCGAGGCCGGGAACTCGACGGGAAGGCCCCGGGCGACGAGGCTCTCGGCCAGCGCCAGGGCCGGGATCATGTGGCCGTGGGCCGGGATGCCGGCGAACAGGACCGGCCCGTCCCGCACCCGTCAGCCCTCCGCCGGGGCGTACGGCGACGCGCCCGCGGTCGTCGTCCGGTGCAGGACCCGGGGCAGCCCCGGCGGCAGGTCGCCGGCGCGGTGCAGCACGCGGGAGTTGTCCCACACCACGACGTCGCCCCGGCGCCAGCGGTGCCGGTGGACGAACCGCTCCCGGGTCGCGTACTCGTGCAGTTCGGCGACGCCGACGGTGACCGGCTTCCCGTCGGGGCGGTGAAGGCTGGCCACGCACAGTTCGTTGAGGTAGAGCGCCGGGGTCCCGGACTCGGGGTGGGCCCGCACCAGCGGGTGGACGGTCGGGGGGTACTTGCGGGCGTACCCCTGTTCCAGGGGGGCGCCGTGCGCGCGGGAGCGGAGCCGGGCCACGGTGTCGTACGAGTGCACCGCCTCGGCCCCGTCGATCACCGTGCGCCACTCCCCGCTCAACTCCCGGTAGGCCGCCGTCATGTCGGCGAACAGGGTGTCCCCGCCCTCGTCGGGCACGACGTCGGCCCTCAGGACGGTGTACCGCGTCGGCTCGGGCAGGAAGGACCGGTCCGAGTGCCAGTGGGTGTTGCCGACCACGGGGGTGGCCCCCGCGTTGCGGACGACCAGGATGTCGGTGCTCTCCGGGTGGTGGTTGCGCATGTCCGTCACGATCTCCGGGGGACCCAGAAGGCGGGTCAGCGCCACCTGCTCGGTCGGCGCCAACTCCATTCCGCGCATAATGACGACGGAATACGAAAGGAGCGCCTTCTTGACCACGTCACCGTCGCGACCTGCCAGGATCTCTCGATTGTCCCCCACTGCCTCGGCAACGAATCCAGGCCTGATCTCCCTGATTTCCAACGGAAAGCCTCCTTGAATGCGTAGGGCCCGACAAACCTTATATGAGGCAGGAAAGAAACCATGGGTCACCGTCCCGACACAAAATTATCACCAGGATCACCGGTTTCTCCACGGGAAAATCCCTGGTCGATATTCTTCACTTGCGCCCCACCGGAGACCACACATCCCAGCAGCACCGCTCTGCGGTCCCCAATCCCCGTCGACCACGGGGAAACAGACGACCACCACCCGGGGAACGACTTCGGGCCAATTCCCGCGCAGACGAGTAGGGATTGACGATGAATTCCCTTACCAGACTTCAGACGGCAACAAAAGGGAAAGAAGCCGCCGAAAAATCCCGGCGCGTCGGACAAACGCAGGAAACGCGTCCGTCACGTATTTCCGGGGTGCGTCACGGCAGCCGGTAGCCGAGCCGTTCCGCGTGGTCCCGCACGCGGTCGCGCGTCGCCATCGCCGCGAACCGGCGGGCGACCTCCGCGTCGCCGGGCATGACGCGGGGCCTCCTCCCCACCGCTCCGGGACGGTGGATGCGCCGGCCCAGGACCGAGCGGTCGAGGGAGCCCGCGGCCAGGCCCAGATGGGCCTCCAGTGCGTCCACCGCGCCGGCCCGGTCGGCCCGGACCGACGCCAGCTCCTCGTAGGACAGGCGCAGCAGCCAGGGAGGGTCGGCGCCCTCCGTGTGGAAGGAGTCGACCACCGTGAGCCAGTTGCCCATCGCCTCCGCGGTCAGGCCGGGTGTCCACCGGGGAACCTGTTCCTCCCAGGACAGGAGGGACCTGAGCACGTCGAGGGGGTGTCGGACCAGGTGGACGACGCGCGCCCCGGGGTACAGGTCCACGAACCACTCCGCGAAGGGGCGCCCCAGACGAACCTCCTTGAACCCCCAGCGCGCACCGGCCCAGCGCCGGGGGGCGTCGGCGAACGCGGTGTCGAACCACGCCCGCGCGGCGGAGCGGTAGGACTCCACCGGGGGGAGCACCACGGCGATGAACCCGGGCGGGCCCGCGTGCCCGACCTCCGCCGCGGCCTCGTGCGAGCGGTGGTCGCTGAGCGCCCGCATCGCGAGGTCGGCGTCCCGCAGTGCGAGGATGCCGGGTCCGGGCTCCCCCCACACCCACAGGTCCGGGCCGGAGGAGGCGACGCGCTGGAGGAGGGTGCTCCCCGATCTCTGGCCGGAGCACAGGAGCAGGACCGGCCCTGGGACGGCCGGGTCCTCCGCCGCCTGCGATCCGTCGCGGGGTGGGGGGTTCGCACGCATGTGCGTGCTCCTTCCCGGTCTTGCGCCGGGCGACACACGGGCCGGCGCCCGGGCCGGACGCCGACGCCTCCGGCACGGCTCCCGTACCCGCCCGGCGGTGGCCGCCGGTGCGGCGACCCGCCGTCCGACCGCCGGGTCGGGGCAGGGGCGGGGAACGCGCCCCCGACGCCTTCGGAGCGGGCGGCGCCGGGCGCGCGGGCCGCGCACCAGGGGGCGGGGCGGGCACGGAGCCGGCCGCTCCCGCGGTGGCGGGACCCGGTCAGGCGGTGGCGCGGCGCATGTGGACCAGCGGGAACGGGCGTCCCTCGCCGTCCACCGGGGAGCGGCCCGTCTCCTCGAACCCCTGTGCGGCGTAGAAGCCGCGCGCGGAGGGGTTCTGCTCGTTGACGTCCAGGGTGAGGACCGGGTGGCGCTCCGCCGCCCAGGCCAGCAGGGCGCGGCCCACGCCGCGGCCCCGGGCGTCGTCGTGGACGAACAGCATGTCGATGTGGTGGCCGTCCAGGCCGATGAAGCCCACGGGGCGGCCCCCGGGGTCCACGGCGACGTGGACGTCGTGGCCGGGGAGGTAGGAGTCCAGGATCCTCGCCTCGTAGTGGTCGACGTCCTCCGGTGTCAGGAAGGCGTGCGTGGCGACGACGGCGCTGCGCCAGATCTCCGCCAGGGCGGGGTGCTCGTCCGCTCCCGTGGACGGGCGTACAAGGACGGTGAGAGAAGAGGGCATACGCGCACCGTACCGGTACCGCCCCCGCACGTCACGGGGTTATCCGCCGCTCCGCGCCGGGCCCCGTGGCGGAGCGCACGCGGGGGCGTGCGGGGGCGCGGGGGCGGACGGTGAGAGTGCGGACGCGCGGAGCGCACGCGGGGGCGCCGGGGCAGAGGTCTACCCTGGCGGGGTCCCGAAGGCCGGACGGACTCCCCGTGCCGGCGCCCCACCCCCTGGAGACCCCGACCCCCTGGAGACCCCATGCCCTTCGGCCGCCTCACCGTCCCCGCCTGTGTCGGGGCGCTCCTCCTGACGGGCGCCTGCGCCAACGTCCCCGGCGTTCCGGCGGCCGGGCCCGCCGGGGGGTCGGCCCCCGAGGCGTCCCCCGTCCCCGAGGGGAGGGGAGGCGACGTCGCGGACGACGTCAACGGCGACGGCTTCCCGGACCTCCTCTTCCTGAGCTCCTACACCGAGGACGGGGGCGGGGACGGCCTCGAATGGGACCTGCGCCTGGTGGTCGTTTACGGCTCGCAGAACGGCCCCGAGCCGACGACCCGCGCCGTCTTCGGTCCCGGGACCGTGGGGGCCGCGGCCTCCGTCGGCGGGGGGAACCGCCTGCGGCCGGGCACCGCCGACCTGGACGGGGACGGCTACGCCGACGTCCCCGTGTTGACCGGCTCTCCCCCCGGCAGCCTCGGGGCGAGCGTCTCGGCCGGCCGCCCCGGGATCGTCTGGGGCGGTCCCGCCGGCCCCGACCTGCGGGAGGAGCCCGGCCCGGTGTCGGTTCCCGGGGGTCCCTCCGGGGTGCCGGGTTCCCCGGCGGCGGCCCCGACCCCCGGCGACTTCGACGGCGACGGGCACGCGGACCTGGCCCTGGCGGAGGACTCCGCGACCGGCGCGGACACGGCCGGCCTGGTGGTGCTGTACGGCCCGTTCGACCGGGAGGGCACGCCCGAGCGCACGGCCCGCAGACCGGTCGCCCCCTGGATCGGCGGACTCGTCGCCGCCCCCGCCGGGCCCGGCGGCGGTCCCGCCCCTCTGCTCGTCCGGCACGGCAGCGACGGCGAACAGCCCGCCAACACCCTGCTCGTGACCGGCCCCGGCGACCCCGGGGGGTGGGACGCCCTCGAACTGCTCCCCGGTTCTCTGTCCGCCTTCGGCGACTTCGACGGCGACGGGCAGACCGACGTGGCCGTCGGCGACGACGGGACCCGCAACGACGAGCCCGGCCACGGGACCGAGCCCGCCGAGGTCGACGGCAGGATGAACGTCTACCCCGGCCCCTTCGGCCCGCAGGCCCCCGAGCCCCTCCCCGTGCCGCTGGCACCGACCCCGACCGAGCGTTCCTTCAGCTACCACCAGCGCACGGTGGCCGCGTGCGACCTGGACGGGGACGGCGCGGACACGCTCGCGGTGGGGCTCGCCGGGCACGGCGTCGACCTGCTGGACGAGGACGGCGGGGGGTTCTCCGCGGCCGGGGACGCGCCCCTGGTGCGCAGCGGACCGGAGGACGGGCCGCAGGGCGCCGACTCCCCCGCCGCCCGGACGGCCGAGGCGTTCGCCTGCGCGGACCACGACGCGGACGGGGCCGACGAGCTGGTGCTGGCCTACGACCCGAGTGTGGACCGCTCCGCCCCGGTCCGCTGGTGGGTCACCGACGGGGACGCCGACGAGGGGGCGTTCGACAGCGGGGACTTCGGCGGCTGAGGCGGGCCGTGCTCCCGGGGGGCGGCCCGGGCTGGGATCATGCCCGCATGGCTTCCGCACCCGGCCCCTCGCGGCTCCCCCCGCCCACCGCCCCGCCGCTCCCCCGGCCCGCCCTGATGCTCCAGGAGTGGCGGGACGTCGCCTTCTGGCACTGGCCGCTTCCCCCGGAGGAGGCGGCCCCGCTCCTGCCCCCGGGCACCCGGCCGGACGTCTTGGACGGCGTCACCTACGTCGGCGCCGTCGCCTTCCGCGTGGCGCGCACCCGCCTGCCGGGAGGGGTACCCGGCGGCGGCTACGGCGAGGTCAACGTCCGGCTGTACTCCGTGGACGGCCTCGGACGGCGGGGGGTGGTCTTCCTGTCGCTGGAGGCCTCCTCCGCGCACACCGTCCTCGCGGGGCGCGCTGCGGCGGGGCTCCCGTACATGTGGTCGGACGTCTCCGTCTGCGCCGACGGAGACGGGGTGGCGTACGCGGCCCGGCGGCGCGTGCCCCGGTCCCCGGGCGGGGCCCGGGGCCGCTTCCACCTGCGGGTGGGCGACCCGGTCGGCGAGCCGTCCCCCTTCGAGCGGTTCGTGACCGACCGGTGGGGGCTGCACACACGCCACGCGGGCCGTACCCGGTGGGTGGCCGCCGCCCATCCGGCCTGGCGGCTGCACCGGGCGATCCCCCTCGGCTGGGACGAGACGCTCCTGGAGCGGGCCGGGATCACCCGGCCCGAAGACGTGCCGAGCGTGCTGTTCTCGCCGGGCACGGACACCCGGTTCGCGCCGGGCGGGGCCCTCCCCCGCCGCCGGTGACCCCGGTCCGCCTCGGGCGCCCGCCGCCGTGCCGTACGCGCGCCACCTTGCGCCACCGGTGGCCCCGGTCCGCCCCGCAGCGCCACGGCGGGTCGGGGCCGCCCGGTCGGAGGGCGGGGCCGCGGGCCCGGGGCCGCGGGGCGCCCGAAGCCGGTCCGCGCCCCCGGTCCGCGACCCCGGCAGGGTCCGGAACGGCCACAGGCCCGGGCGGCCCGCCGGTGAGGGCGGGCCGCCCGGTCACCGCGCGCGCCGGCCGGGCCGGGCCGTGCGGGTCAGCAGGCGTCGTAGAGGTAGTCCTCGTGCTCCGGCCCGACCAGGTCCAGGTCGCGCAGGATCATCCGGGAGGGCGCGCCCTCGGCCGCGCAGGCCTCGGCGAAGGTCATCCCCGCCTCCTCCAGGGCGTCGGGGTACTCCACCGCGATCACGTCGTCCCCGTAGACCCCGGTGTAGGCCGAGCACTCGCTCCAGACGGCGCAGTCCTCGGCCACGGCGAACTCGAAGCCGACCTCGTCCCTGCCCCGCAGGGTCACCTCGGCCGCGTTCTTCTGCCCGGCGGCCATGCCGTGGCCGTCGGCCAGGGCGACCAGCTCGGTGGCCAGGGCCAGGTTGTCGTCCTGGGTCAGCAGGCCCTGCGAGCGCAGGTCGGAGTCGAGGTTGTCGAACTCGACCGCGTCGAAGCCCTTCTCGGCGCAGGTGGCGATGGTCCCGGCGAGGATCTCGGCGATGTCGGACCGCTTGTCCTCGTCGGAGGTGTCCAGGATCCGCTCGGCCGGCCACCCCGGGTCCACGACCGGTTCGCCGGAGGCGTCGCGCAGGATGAGGTCGGGGTGCTCGAGGAGCCACCACTCCAGGTCGCCCGGCTGGGTCTGGAACCCGTTGACGTAGCAGATGGAGTACATGTCCGGCGCGGGTTCGGCCGTGGAGTCGCGGACCACCGTCCCCACCCCGGCGGGGGGCTCGTAGGAGGCGCCGAGCTGGTAGTCGAAGGTGCCTTCGGGGAAGCCCTCGGCGGCCCCGGTCGCGCTCTCGTCGGCGGTGTGGGCCCCGACGGCCTCGGCCTCGGTCTCACCCGGTCCGGCGCAGGCCGAGGCGGTGGCCACGGCGAGGAGGGCTGCGAGGAGTCCGCCGGGGGCCGCTCCCCGGATCCGTCGTGGTGCGGGCATGGAGTGTCCGTTCTGGTCGGGCGGGGGGTGTCCGCCGCGTCGTGGTGTCGTGCCGGGGAGTGTCCCCGGGCGGAGTGTGGTGCGCCTCCCGCCCGCGCGTCCAGTGTTCCGCGCCGGTCACCGTCGTGATCTTCCGCACTCGTGTTCGGACGGCTCCGGGAGGAGTCGGCCCCGGGGTGTGTCTCCGACCCGTCGGGGCGCCCCGGCCGAGGCGCCTCCCGCGCCTGTGACCTGGCCCTGCCCCCGGAGCGCCGCCGGAGGGGCTCGGCGCCGGCCGCCCCGGTCCGGCGGCGGCGCGCGGGGAGCGGCTTGACCGCCGGGGAAGTTGAATTTTGAACGAGTTGCAGCACAGTGTATCTTCGCCGTTTCCGAGCGTTATATCCGTTCTGCGTTCGACCCCCCGCGCTGCGCTCGGTCCCGCCTCCACCCGACTGCCAGAAGGTTCGCGATGAACAAGACCGGCCCTCCCAGTACCAGCCCGGCGTTGAGCGCCCTCCTCGCGGAGGTCCCCGGGGTCGAGAACGTGGTGCTCTGCACGGAGGGGGGCATGGTCCACACCCTGGCCCGGGGCGCCGACCGCCGCGGGGCGGACCAGCTCTCGGCCCTGGGCAGCTTCCTCTTCAGCGGCGCGGGGCGCATCGGCTCGCTGACGCGGTACGGCGCGGTCGACCACGTGGTGATCCGCCTCCGGGGAGGCGGGTCGCTGCTCGTGCGCCCGGTCGGCGAGTTCCTGCGGATCGTGATGCTGACCAGGGCCGACACACCCCTGCCCCGGGCCGCGGTCGCCCTGGACGGGCTCGTCCAGGCGCTGGAGGGGGCCCTCCCGGCCCGCCGGTAGCCCGCGTGCCGGGGGCCGACGCGCGCCGGTACGGTCGGCCCCCACCGGCCCGCGCCCTCCCCGGGCGCGGGCCGGTGGTGCGCCGTCAGGCCTTCCTGCCGACGCCGCCGTACTGGTCCACCTCCGCGGGCTGCCTGGCGCCCTCGACCGGGGGTCGCCAGCGGGTGACCGGGACCAGGCCCGGCTCCAGCACCTCCAGCCCGGCCAGGTAGCCGCCGATCTGCACGGGGCTGCGGGGGATGTAGGGCACGGCGCCGCTCTCGTTGTACTCGTCCTGGGCCGCGACGTTCTCCCGGCTGTGCACGTTGCTGCCCTCGCTCACCGTGAGGTGGCTGCCCGGGGGGAGCCCGGCCAGCAGCCGCCGCACGATGGAGACGGCCTCCTCGTAGTCCTGGACGTGGCCGAGGACGCCCAGGAGCATCAGGGAGACGGGTCGGTCCAGGTCCAGCAGCTCGCCCGCCTTCTCCAGGATCGCCTCGGGCTCGTACAGGTCGGCGTGGACGTACTGCGTGCGCCCCTCGGGGGTGCTCGTGAGCAGCGCCCGCGCGTGGGTGAGGACGAGCGGGTCGTTGTCCACGTAGACGACCCGCGCGTCGGGCGCCACCGACTGGGCCACCTCGTGGGTGTTGTTCGCGGTGGGCAGGCCCGTGCCCACGTCCAGGAACTGGCGGATGCCGACCTCGCCCGCGAGGTGGCGGACGGCGCGCTCCTGGAAGGCGCGCGAGGCCCGCGCCATCTGCGCGATACCGGGGAAGGCCTCCAGGAACTGGTCCCCCGCCTCGCGGTCGACCGGGTAGTTGTCCTTGCCGCCCAACCAGTAGTTCCACACCCGCGCCGAGTGCGGAACCGTGGTGTCGATCACCGGTTCCTGACCGTTCATGGGTCGCCCGCCTCACTGCCGTCGCTGTATCGGGGCCTTGATCCTACGGCCCGTTCGTCCCCTACATCCCTTACGTCACAGCGGTTTCGTGCGCTCCCCTTCCGCCCCGGCGGGGCCGCCGCCTCCGTCCGTCGCGGACCGGCCCCCTCCGGAGCGCTCCGCCCGGGGCGGCGGCTCCGCCGCCCGGCGGACGCGGACCCGCACCCGACACCCCGGGGGCCGGCGCACCGCCCCCGGGGAGCCCGGTGTCGGAGGACGTGGCGCGAAGACCCCGGACACTCACCACCCCACCTGCGACAATGGGCACATGCCGAGTCCGCTGACCCGTGTGCCGCCCCTCGTCCGCGCCCGCGAGGCGGGCGGGTACGCCTACCTCCTGGCGTGGGTCGAGACGCGCGCCGGGCTCCGGGCGCGGATCACCTGGGTGGAGCAGTACCGCGAGGAGCCCTACCAGTGGCGCTGGGAGGTGGCCGAGGTCCCGGCCACGCGGGTGACGCAGATGGCCGGGCAGTCCTACCAGGGGGTCCCGCGCGAGCGGCGCGTGAGCGGCTGACCCGCGGCCCCGCCGTCCGCGGACCGTCCCGGGCCGCCGCCCCATGGTCTAGAATTCGTACATAGGTTCGATTGTGTCGCTTCTTCCCCACCGGCACCAGACATGGGCCGAGGCCCGGCACACGGGGAGGGACCGCACATGCGGCACGGCGGCGAGCACACGGACTTCGCCCACCTGGGGGTCGCCTCCTCGTTCTCGGCCCACCACGGCGTCTCCCCTCCCGAGCGCCTGGCCGCCCGCGCCGCCGACCTGGGCCAGGACGTCCTCGCCCTCACCGACCGCGACGGCGTGTACGGCATGGTCCGGCACGTCGACGCCTGCCGGCGGGCGGGCATCCGCCCCGTGCTGGGCTGCGACCTCGCGCTGGACTCCCCCGACGGCGGCCGGGTCACCCTCCTGGCCCGGGGCCGCACCGGCTGGGCGGCCCTGTGCCGCCTCGTCACCCGCGCCCACGCCCGCACCCGTTCCGCCCCCGGGACCGGACACGGACCCCCGCCGGAGCACGGCCCCGGCCCCTCCGGCCCGCCGCGGGCCCCGGGCGCCCCGGCCCTCCCCCACACGGCCGTGGCCGACGACTCCTCGGGCGTGGTCGTGCTCCTGGGCCCGGACTCCGACGTCGGCGAGGCCGTCGCCCGGGAACGCCCCTCCCTCGCCCGGCGGCTGCTCGCCCGCTGGAAGGACGCGGCCGAGGTCGCGATCGCCGTGGCCGACCACGGCCTGCCCGGACAGCGGCGCACCGCCCGCGCCCTGCTGGCCCTGGCCGCCGAGACCCGCACCCTCGCCGTGCTCACCAACGCCGTCCGCTACCCCGTGGCGGAGGACGCCGAGGTGGCGCACGTCCTGGACCAGGCCCGGCGGTGGGCCCCCGGCGGCTCCCGGCCGGAGCCCGCCACGGACCGGGCCTACCTCAAGAGCGGCGCGGAGATGCTCGCCGTCGCCGACCGGCTGTGCGGCGGGGACACCGCCCGCGCCCGGCGCCTGATCGCCCACACCGCCGCCCTGGCCTCGTCCTGCGTCCTGGACCCCGCCGCCGACCTCGGCATGGGCGGCCTCCACCTGCCCTCCGTCCCCCACGCGTCCGACCGGCTCCTGCGGGCCTGCGAGGACGGCCTGGTCCGGCTCGGTCTGGGGCGCGACCCCCGCGCCCTGCACCGGCTGTCCCAGGAGATCGAGGTCATCGAGAACAAGCGCCTGCCCGCCTACTTCCTGACCGTCGCCGACGCCGCCGCCCGCATCCGCGACAAGGGCATCCGCTGCTCCATCCGCGGTTCGGGCACCGGCAGCCTGGTCAACCACCTGCTGGGCGTGTCCGCCGTCAACCCGCTGGACCACGGTCTGCTGATGGAGCGGTTCCTGGCCCACGGCCGCCCGGGGCTGCCGGACATCGACCTGGACGTGGAGTCCGCCCGCAGGCTGGAGGCCTACGACGCGGTGTTCGGCGCCCACCCGGACGGGACGGCGTGCGTGTCGATGACGGAGACCTACCGGGCCCGCAGCGCGCTGCGGGAGGTGGGGGCGGCCCTGCGCCTGCCCCCGCTGGAGGTCGACCGCCTCGCCAAGGCCTTCCCCCACCTGAGGGCGAGCGGCATCCGCGAGGCCGCCCGGGAACTGCCCGAGCTGCGTCGCTACGACGGCGCGGGCCTCGACGACCCCGCCACCCAGAACCTGTTCCGGCTGGCGGAGAGGCTGGACGGCCTGCCCCGGCACACGGCCATGCACCCGTGCGGCCTGGTCGTCTCCGGCGCCTCCCTGCGCGACCGCGTCCCGGTCGAGCCCACCCCGGCCGGCTACCCCGTGGTCCAGCTGGACAAGAACGGCGTGGAGCGGATGGGGCTCATCAAACTGGACGTCATCGGGGTGCGCATGCAGTCGGCGCTGGCCCACGCGCGGTCCGAGGTGGAGCGCACCACCGGCCGGGCGCCGGACCTGGAGGCCCTGCCCCGGGACGAGGCGACCTACACGATGATCGGGGCCTCGCTCACCCTGGGCTGCTTCCAGATCGAGTCGCCCGGCCAGCGCGAGCTCCTCAGCCGCCTGCGCCCCGCGGACATGGCCGACCTCATCGCCGACATCTCCCTGTTCCGCCCCGGTCCGGTCAAGAGCGACATGGTCACCCCCTACCTGTCGGCCCGCGACGGCGCGCCCCCGGCGCGGTCGCTCACCCCGCTCCTGGACGGCGTGCTCGCCGAGACCGGCGGGGTGGTGATCTGGCACGAGCAGATCATCGCCCTCCTGCACGCCATGACCACCTGCGGACCGGACCGGGCCGAGGCGATGCGCCGGAGGCTCGGCACGGAGCAGGGGCGCGCCGACGTGCGGGAGGAGTTCACCTCCATGGCCTACGACTGCGGGCACGACGAGGAGACCGTGGAACGCGCCTGGGAGGTCGTGGCCTCGTTCGGCTCCTTCGGGTTCTGCAAGGCGCACGCCGCCGCGTTCGCGCTGCCCACCTACCAGTCGGCGTGGCTCAAGCGGCACCACCCGGCCGCCTTCTACGCGGGGATCCTCACCCACGACCCCGGCATGTACCCGCGCCGCGTGCTGGTCGCCGACGCCCGCCGCTTCGGGGTCCCCGTCCTGGGCGTGGACGTCAACCGGTCCGAGCGCTCGTGGCGGGCCGAACGGGCGCCGGACGGCCGGTGGGGCGTGCGCGCGTCCCTGGCCGACGTCCGGGGCGTCACCGGGGCGGAGGTCGACCGGATCCTGGCGGAGCGGCCGTTCCTGTCGCTGCCGGACGCCGCGGAGCGGGCGCACCTGTCCCGCGAGGCGCTGGACAACCTGGTGCGGGTGGGCGCCTTCGACGTCCTGTCCGGGGTGGGCGGGGGGCCGGACGCGCCGGACGCCGTCCCGGGGCCGCGGGCGCCCGGCACGGGCGCGGAACGGCACGGGGCGGGCGCGGAACCGCCCGGCACGGGCGCGGGGCGGCGGGGGGCCGGGCCTCCCGACCGCCGCGACCTGCTCCTGCAGGTGTCCGCCCTGGAGAGGTCCCGCAGGACGCGGACCGACCGGGGGCAGCTCCCGCTGCCGCTGGAGGGCACGGCGCCGGCGCGGGGGTCGCTCCCGGCGACCACCGCGGACGAGCGGGTATCGGCCGAGCTGGAGGTGCTGGGCTACGAGGTGGAGCGGCACCTGCTCGACGGCTACGCCGACTTCCTCGCCTTCCTGGCGGTCCGCCACCGCCTGGTGCGCGCCCAGGACCTGCACCTGGTGCCCGCGGGTGAGGAGGTGCTGGTGGCGGGGGTGAAGGTGGCCACGCAGACCCCGGCGGTGCGGTCCGGGCAGCGGATCGTCTTCGCGACCGTGGACGACGCGACGGGGCTGGCCGACCTGACCTTCTTCGCGTCGGTGCAGCACCGGTGCGCGGCCACTGTGTTCTCCTCCCTGCTGCTGGCCGTGCGCGGCAGGGTGCGCCGGTCCGGGACGGGGCTGGCGACGCTGACCGCCTCCCACGCCCACGACCTGGCCGACCTGCACCGCGTCTGGGAGGAGGGGGGCGCCGACGCGCTGGCGGAGGCGCTGCGCGCGGACCCGTCTTCGGTCCCGCCGGGGCCGCCTCCGGGGCGGTCCGCCCCCGGCCCGCTCCCGGGGGCGGTGCGGCGCCGCCTGTGGCACGCCAGCCCCGGCAGCTCGGGGCGCTGACGCGGGGACCCGCGGTCCGCCTGCCGGGACCGGCACCCGGTCCCGCGCCCGGGACGTGCCCGCCCTCCGCCGCCGGGGCGGCGGGGCTCAGGGCAGGATCGAGTCGACGTACCCGCCGTCGACGCGCAGGGCGCCGCCCGTCGTGGCCGAGGCCAGGGGCGAGCTGAGGTAGACGACCATGTTCGCGATCTCCTCCGGTTCGATCAGCCGCTGGAGGAGGGACTGCGGCCGGTGCTCCCGCATGAAGACGCGCTGGGCCTCCTCCCACGGCAGGTCCCCGTCGACCATCTGGTGGACGAACTCCTCCACGCCGCCCGTGTGCGTGGGGCCCGCGATCACGGAGTTGACCGTGACCCCCGTCCCCGCGGCCTCCTTGGCGAAGCCCCGGGACACCGAGAGCAGGGCGGTCTTGGTCACGCCGTAGTGGATCATCTCGGCGGGGACGACCACCGCCGAGTCGCTGGCGATGTTCAGCACCCGGCCCCAGCCGCGCTCCTTCATGCCCGGCAGGAGCCCGCGCGTCATGCGCACCGCCGCGAGGACGTTGACCTCGAAGTAGTGCCGCCACTCGTCGTCGTCCACCTCCAGCGCGGGCCGGGCGCCGAAGATGCCGAGGTTGTTGACGAGGATGTCCGCGTGCTCCGCCGCGTCGAGGACGCGGCGCGCGCCCTCGTCGGTGGCGACGTCCCCCGGGGCCGCGACCAGGTCGGCCCCGGGGAGCTCGGCGCCCAGGCGCTCCAGGGCCCGGCCAACGGAGTCCCCGGTCCGGCCGTTGACGGCGACCCTGGCCCCGGCGCGGGCCAGGCCCAGGGCGATGGCGGAGCCGATGCCCTGGGTGGAACCGGTGACCAGCGCGGTCCTGCCGGACAGGTCGATACGCATGCGGGGGCTCCCTCCCCTCGGAAGGCGGCTCCGGTGGGGCGGAGCGCCGCACACGAAGGTAGTCGCGCGCGCGGCCCGCGCACAACGGCGACCCGCGGGCGCCGCCGGGCGGGCGCGGGGCGGACCCCGCTTCCCCCGGCGCCCCCGGGCGTCAGGCCAGGGCGCGCAGGGTCTCGGCCACCGGGGTGGTCGGGCGGCCGATCAGGCGGGACAGCTCACCACTGGTGGCGTCGAGCTCCCCGTCGCGGATGTTGGCGTCCAGGGCGACGACGAACCCGGCGGTGTCCTCGTCCAGCCCGGCCGCGGTGAGCGCGGCCAGGTGCTCCTCGGGGGTGAGGTCCTGGTAGACGACCTCGCGGCCGAGCACCGCGCCGAGGTCCCGGGCCAGTTCCGGGTGGGTCCAGGCCGTGTCGCCGGAGAGCTCGTACACGGCGCCGGCGTGGGCCCCCGGGGCGCGCAGGACGGCCGAGGCGGCCTCGGCGTAGTCCTGTCGGGAGGCGCTGGCGACCCGTCCCGTGCCGACGCTGCCGACGACGACTCCGCTCTCCCGGGCCCGGTCGATCTGCTGCCCGTAGTTCTCGTTGTACCAGCCGTTGCGCAGGATCGTGGCGGGGACGCCGGAGGCGGCGAGGACCTCCTCCGTGGCCTTGTGCTCGGGGGCCAGGACCAGGGTGGTGTCGGTGGCCCGTGGGGCGCTGGTGTAGACGATGTGCCCGATCCCGGCCTCCTTCGCGGCCTCCACGGCGTTGGTGTGCTGGGGCACCCGCCGGCCGACCTCGCTCCCGGAGATCAGGAGGAGGGTGTCGGCCCCCTGGAAGGCGGCCTTGAGCGCCTGCGGGTCGTCGAGGTCGGCGCGCGCGGTCCGCACACCGGTGGCGGCGAGCGCGGCCAGCCGGCCGGCGTCGCGCCCGGTCGCGGTGATCCGGTCGGCGGGGAGGCCGTGGGCCAGGAGGTCGGCGACGACGAGGCGGCCGAGGTGGCCGGTGGCGCCGGTGATGACGACGGACATGCGGGTCCTTCCGATCGCGGGCCGGGGGTTCCCGGCCTTCGTGCGGTGGCAACAGGGCTGGTCCCGAGCACATTCCAGAAGTCGTGTACGCACCTTTAAGTGAGGTACCCACCTTTTGGTAAGGTCCTGGCATGAAGACGTCGCAGGAGAACCCGGCCGGCCCGTGGCCCCGGGGGGAGGTCCTGTCCTCCGACTGCCCCTCGCGGCGGCTGCTGGGGGACGTCACCAGCAAGTGGGGGGTGCTCGTCCTGATCTCCCTCGCCGAGGGGCCGCTGCGCTGGAGCGGACTGCTGCGCGCCATCGGCGGGATCAGCGAGAAGATGCTCGCCCAGACCCTGCGCACCTTCGAGGCCGACGGGCTGGTCCTGCGCGACGCCAGGCCGGTGGTCCCGCCGCACGTGGTCTACAGCCTCACCGCCGAGGGCCGCGAGGTGACCGCACTGCTGCTGCCGCTCGTGGAGTGGGCCCAGGACCACGTCGCCGCGCCGGGTCCGGGGGCCGGGCCGGGCGGGGACGCGTAGGCCCCCGGACACCGGACACGGAGGCGGCCGTGCGCGCGGCCCGCGCATGAGGGCGTCCCTCGGGCGCCGCCGGGCGGGCGCGGGGCGGGGCGGGGCGGGCCCCGCTCCCCGGGGGCGGGCCCCGCACCCCCGGATCACGCCCCACGGGACAACGGTGCGCCTTTTCTCTTTCTCCTTTCACAGTATTCCCATCCACACCTCTTCCCTCAATTTTTCCGACATACCGCCGGGCAACCGCTTTCCCTCCCCGCAAGCATAATCCGACGACAATACACAACCCTTGACAAAAGGGATTCCCCGTGGTGTGCCCGCACCGGAACACGGTGGTCCACCTCCCGACCTGCGGCCCGCCGGTAGAACACTTCCCGGATCCGCCGACGGACACCGGAAGTACGAACGGTAAACCGCATCCTCCTCGACTCGGGGAACGAAAAGGGAAATCGCCCCTCCGGCACCATGCAAAACACCCCCAGCAGCAGAGGCAGGCATCCCAGCAGGTCACAGCGGTATTTCCCGGTTTCTCTTGACATCGCCCGACGCAAATGGAAACTGATACTGCCGACCTTCGGCCCGGCGCCCCCGCCGGACCTGCTCTCCCGCCGTTCCCCGAGTTCATTGCCGGCAAGCACGAGGAGCCGACCACCGCCCACCTGCGCATAACCGGCCCATGATCGATATTTCTCGAGCGTTCCGCTCGTGCCACGCGAACGGCCCACCACCAACGTGCGAAACAGGGGCAATATCCTGATGCATGCGTTTCCCCAGGAAGGCGACACCGTCACCACGCGGCGGAAACAGTTCGCCGAATCCGGATACCTCGTCCTGCCGGGCCTTCTCACCGGCCCCCTCCTCGACCGCCTCCTGCCCGAGGTCGACCGCTGGGTGGACGAGGGCCTGCGCGACCGCTCGATCGCCGCCTGCCTGGCCCCGGACGTGCACGGCCCTCCCCCGCTCCTGGAGCTGGAGCTGCCCGCCCACGGGCGGCTCCTCACCCACGGGCCGCTGATGGAGGTCCTGTCCGAGCTCATGGGCCCGTCCTTCGTCTTCCACCACCTGCACAGCGACAGGCACGGGGCCGCGACCACCGGCAAGCCCTGGCACCACGACCACGAGCCCAACGACCGGGAGGACCCGGACCTGCTGATGGTGCACGCCCTGCACTACCTCGGCGGACTCGACCGGACCGTGGGGAGCCTCGCGGTCCTGCCCGGCTCCCACCGCGAGCACGCGGAGAAGACGGCCCGCGCCCACCTGGGGACCGAGGAGCTGCCGGGCGAGGTCGTCATCGACAGCCTCCCTCCCGGTTCCACCGTGCTGATGAACTCCGCCCTGTTCCACGCCCGCAGACCCGCCGGCCCCGGCCCCTCCCGCCCCCGCTACTTCGTCGACGCGTCGTACTGCCAGGCCGGCGCGCGGTGGCGGCCCGTCAAGCCCTACTGGCGGTACATGCTCTCCCGCGCCCGCGAGCTCGACCTGGGCGGGGGGCGGTGGCCCGAGCTGTTCTCCGCCCGGCACTTCACCGAGTACGCGCCGGCCGAGCGGGAGGCCACCGCGTGAGGCTCGTCCACCCGGTCACGTACGACCAGGTGAGGGCGGTGTACCTGCGCGACCATCCCGCCGACCGGCCCCACCCCGCCAACTCCAACCGCGACGGGGAGAAGGCCCTGGCCATGGCCGAGGAGCTGCTCGGCGCCTGGTCCCTGGTCCGGCTGACGAGGGAGGAGGTGCTCGGCGTGGTCCTGCCCTGGCACCTGAGCGAGGGTGGCGCGGTCGAGCTGGTGCCCCGGTCCGGCCTGACGGTCGGCGAGGCCGCGGACCGGATCCGCGCGGGCGGTCCGGGCATGGCCGCGGCCAACCCGGTCTGCGCGGGGAAGCTGGAGCTGCTGCGGAGCGCGCCCCTGACCCCGGTCTACCTGAGCACCCGCCCGGTGCCGCACTCCGACTACGGGGACCTCCGCGTCCGCACCGGCCTCATCCACCTGGACGGCCTGCACCGCATGATCGCCTGGGAGCTGTCCCGGCGCCTGCCCCCCGGGGAGACGCTGGAGGCGTTCGTGGCGGGCTCCCCCGTCCCGGCCACGCGTCCACCGCACCGCCGCCCCGACACCGCGCGAACCGGAGGCCCACGCCCTTGACCCGTACGATGCGTCCCGCGCTCTCCCTCCCCGACCTGCTCACCCGGGGCGCCCGGTCCCATCCGGACCGGACGGCGCTGACCGACGGCGTCCGCTCCCTCGACTACCGCGCGCTCCACGCCGCGTCCGGTCGCGTCGCCGCCCACCTGCACGGCCTGGGCGCCGGGCGCGGCGACCGGGTGGCCGTGATCGGCCCCCGCGACGGCCGGGTGTGCGCGCTGCTGTACGGCGTCCTGCGCTCGGGCGCCGCCGCGGTGCTCATCGACCCCTCGTGGAGCGCGCCCGACGTGCGGGCGCGCCTGGACGCCGTCGCCGTGCGGCACGTGCTCGGCACCGACGGGGCGGTGCCGGCGCCCGAGGGGTACCGCGCCGAGGTGCTGGACGTGGACGCGCTGGCCGCCGCGGGGCCGGTCGACCCGCCGGTGCCGTCCGCCGCGCCGGGGAGCGAACCGGCCTCGGACGCGGCCTACCTGTCCTTCACGTCGGGGTCCAGCGGGGAGCCCAAGGCCGTCGCGGTGACCCACGCCAACGCCGTCCACTACGCCCGTTCGCTGCGCCGCCGCCTCGGGCTGACCCGCGCGGACGCGCCGTGCGTCGCGCACGTCACGACGATGGCGGCCGACCTCGGCCACACCTCGTGGCTGCTCGCCCTCGCCACGGGCGGCTCGGTGCACGTGGTGCCCGACCACGAGACCCGCGACCCCGAGGCGTTCTGGGCGTCCCTGGCCGGCGCCGGGGTGTCGGTGCTCAAGACGACCCCCTCGCACCTGACGGCCCTGCTGGAGGGGCGGCCCCCCGGGAGCCCGCCGCTGGGCACGCTGCTGCTGGGCGGTGAGATGCTCCCCCGCTCCCTCGCCGCCGGGCTCCTCGCCGGGGGCGTGGCGGACCGCGTGGTCAACCACTACGGGCCCACGGAGACCACGATCGGCGCGACGTGCTTCGTCGCCGACTCCCCCGCCGACCTCCCGGCGGACGAGGCGACGGTCCCCGTGGGCACGGCGCTCGGGGACGTCTCCCTGCGCCTGCTCGGTTCGGACGGCCTGCCGGTCCCCGACGGGGTGGAGGGCGAGCTCCTCATCGGCGGGCGCGGGGTCACCGCCGGCTACCACGGCCGTCCCGACGAGACGGCGCTGCGCTTCGTCCGGCACGGCGGGGAGCGGGTGTACCGGACCGGTGACACGTGCCGCCGCCGCCCGGACGGGAACCTCGTCTTCACGGGCCGGACCGACCGCCAGGTCAAGATCCGGGGCTTCCGGGTGGACCCGGCCGAGGTGGAGTGGGTGATCGGCGAGTTCCCCGGCGTCGGCCAGTCCGCGGTGTTCGTGCGGGAGACCCCCTCGGGGGGACAGCTCCTGGCCGCGGTGCGCCCGGCGGCCGGGCACGACGAGGGGGCGGTGCTCGACGCGCTCCGCCCCCACCTGCGCGACCGGCTGCCCGGGTACTCGATCCCGCAGCCGATCGTCGCCCTGCCCGACTTCCCCACCGGGCCGAACGGCAAGCTCGACCGCGACCGCCTGGCCGCGGTCGTGGACGGGGTCCTGGAGGGCGGCGGCAGGCGCTCCGCCCCCGGCCGGGACGCGGCGCCGGAGCGGATCGGGATGCCCCTGGTGCGGGCGGTCGCGGAGCTGTGGGCGGGCGCGCTGGGCCTGCCCTTCGTGGACCCGCACGCCGACGTGCTCGAACTCGGCGGCGACTCGATCCTGGCCATGCGCACGGTCACGCTGCTGCGGCGGTCCGGGTACCGCGTGGCGTTCGAGGACTTCTACCGGAACCCGACCCCGATGCTGCTGGCCTCCGCCGCCCGCCCGGCGGGCGAGGCCGCGGAGGTCGGCGAAGGCGCGGGAGCCGAGGGGCCCGGGGAGGGCGGCGCGCTCGCGCCGGCCCAGCGCTGGCTGTTCCGGCAGCGCCTCGGGGACCACCGGCACTGGAACCAGTCCGCCGTGCTGTGCTGCGGGACGCCGGTGGACGCGGCGGCCCTCTCCGCGGCCGTGGAGGACGTGCTGCGGCGCCACCCGGCGCTGCGGCAGCCGGTGGGCCCCGGGGGTCCCGGGGTCCCCCGCCCCGCCGAGGACGTGGACGCGGTGTCCTTCTCCTCCCTGCCCCGCACCACGGGCCAGCTGGCGGAGGCGGTCGAGGCCACGTGCTCCGAGCTGCAGCGCGGCATGGACCCGCAGGCCGGGCGCCTGATCCGGATCCACCTCTTCTCCGGCGGGCACGGCGTCCGGGACCGGCTCGCGGTGATCGTCCACCACCTGGCCGGCGACGGCCTCTCCTGGCGGATCCTGCTCGACGACCTCGCCCACGCCTACCGGGCGGCCCTGTCAGGGCAGCGGGCCGACCTGCCGCCCACGGCCGACTTCTACCGGTGGGCGGCGAAGGCCCCGCCGCCTCCCCCCGCGCCGGAGCGGGCCGGGACGGAGCCCGCCGGGGGCCTCCCGGTCACCGGCGGCCCCGCCGCCTCCCTCCGTGCCGTGGGCACGGGCGGCGCGAGGCGCACAGGCGGTGCCAGTGTTGCGGGCGGTACGAGCGGGACAGGGCGCACGAACGGCACGGGCGGTGTCGGCGGGAGGGGGAGCCGGAGCGATGCGAGCGGCACGGAGCCCACCCACGGCACAGGGCGCACAAGCGGCGCCGGCGCGGCGGAGCCCACCCACAGCACGGGCGGCACGGTGGGCACAGGGCCCACCGACGGCACGGCAGGCACGGGCGGCACGGGAGGCACAGGCGGCGCCAGCAGGACGTGGAGCCGGAGCGATGCGAGCGGCATGAGCAGTGCCGGTGTGACGCGTGGTGCAAGCGGTACGAGGCTCGCCAACGGCACGGCAGGCACGGGCGGAACCGGTGGCGACGACGGCACCGCCGCCACCGAGCCGGTGGCCCTCGCCTGGTCCCTGGACGAGAGCGCCACCGCCCGGCTCGTCCGGCGCCACGGGCGGGCCCAGCGCCTGGAGGCGTTCCTGCTGACGGCCCTGGCCGAGGCCGCCCTGCGCTGGAGCGGCCGGTCCCGCCTGGGGGTGGAGGTGGAGACCCACGGCCGCGACACCACCGGCGAGGGCGGCGACCACATGGACACCGTCGGCTGGTTCACGGCGGTCAAGCACGTGGTCGTCGACCACCCCGTCCGGGCGGTACGGGCCGGGCCGGCGGACACCGTCCGCGGGTCCCGGCGCGCCGGCCGGACCGCCTCCGCCCCGGCCCTGCGGGGCCCGGACGGCCGCCCGGCGGGCGCGGACACCGTGGCCGAGCGTGCGCGCGAGGTCGAGCGCCGCGTGCGGGAGGCCCCGGAACTGCCGATGGACGCGCCGGGCCCGCGCCCCGACGTGGGTTTCAACTTCCTGGGCACGTTCGAGCTGCCCGACGAGCCGTCGCTGCGGTGGTCCGTCGCGCCCGAGGCGGGCGGGGCGGCGCGCTGCCCCGACGGCGACCCCCTGTACCGGATGCGCCTGACCGCCCGGATCGTCGAGGGGAGGCTGGTGACCGACCTCGTGTACGCGTGGCCGCGGCTGTCCCACGACGCCGCCCACGGCGTCGTCGCGTCCTTCGGCCGCGCCGTGGCGGCCGAGGCGGGCGCCACCCCCCTGCCGCACACCAGGTCCCCCGTCTCGACCTCCGGGCGGCTGCTGTACGACGGCTCCGTCCAGCCCGCGCCGCGCGCACGGGTCACCGGCGAGCCGGTGCGGGCCCTGCTCACCGGGGCCACCGGCTACGTGGGCAGGCACCTGCTCGCCGAGCTCACGGCCCGGGGAGCCCGGGTCACGTGCCTGGTGCGGGGCGAACGCGACGCCGACGCCGCGCTGCGGCTCCCCCCGGGCCCGGAGGGCGCCGTCGCCGGCCGGGGCGGGTTCGACGTGGTCGCGGGCGACGTCGACCGGGAGGGCCTGGGCCTGTCCCCCGAGGCCCTGGCCCGCGTCCGGGACGTGCAGGTGGTCGTGCACGCCGCCGCGGACGTGCGCCTGGTGGCCCCGCCCGCGGACCTGGAGCGGACCAACGTCGCCGCGGTCCGGCGGCTGCTCGGGTGGATCGACGCGCAGGTCCCCGGGGCCCGGCTGCACCACCTGTCGACCCTGGCCGTCGCCGGCGGGGTGGAGGGGCCGGCCCGCCGGTTCAGCGAGGCGGACCTGCGGATCGGCCAGGGGTTCCGCACCCCCTACGAGAGGACCAAGTTCGCGGCCGAGGAGGCCGTCCGCGCCTGGGCCGCGTCGGGCCGCCAGTGCTACGTCCACCGGAGCGGGCACGTCGCGGCGCACAGCGCCACGGGCGCCTTCCAGGCCAACGTGGAGGACAACAGGGTCTACCAGCTGGTCCGCGGCTACGTGCTGGCCGGGGCGGCGCCGAGCCGGCCCGGGGAGACCTTCGCGTTCTCGCACGTCGACACGGTGGCCGCCGGGATCGCGGCGATCGTGACGCACCCGTACGCGGCCCCGGGCGCCTACCACGTCGAGACGCCGCACACGGTGCCCCACGACGAGCTCGTGTCCTGGCTCGTCGGCCTGGGCTACCCGATCGAGCTGACCGGTGAGGACGCGTTCGCCGCCGCCCTGGCCCGGGTGGAGCGGACCAGGCCGACCGCCGCGCGGCTGGCCTCGGCGTGGTCGCAGCTGGAGGACCGCAACGTCGTGGTCGACAGCTCCTCCACCGCGGCCGCGCTCGACCGTGTCGGCGTGCGCTTCGCCCCGCCGACCCCCGCGTGGTGGTCCGCCGCCATGGCGTGGGCCGCCGGTGTCGGCTTCCTGCCGGAACCGGGTGCCGATGTTCACGACGAAGGGAACGATCCTCACCATGACCGATGACACCGTGACCGAGATCGGCTGGGGCAGCACGACCCTGGACACCCGTCGAGCGCTGTGGTCGCAGCCGCTCGGCGACGAGGACAGGCGCCTGCTCTGGGCGGACGCCACCGCCGGGAGGTGGGACCGGGCCGCGCACGTGCGCGACGGGCTCCGCGCCTTCACGGAGGAGAGCATCCGCTCGGTGGGCTTCGCCCACGTGCCCAATCTGATGGACGCGTCCGCGGACGGCGGGGAGATCGTGGAGGCCCTGTCCTTCGTGATGCGCGACTTCGGCGAGATCATCCCGCAGAACGCCCAGGGCGACCTGTGGCAGGTCCTGCGCGACCGGGACGGGGACGGGGCCACCGAGCTGGGGTTCCACTGCGACACCTGCGACGTGCTCGTCCTGCTCTGCCTCCAGCCCGCCGTGCTGGGCGGGGGCGACACCAAGCTGGCGAGCGCGCGGTACGTGCGGGAGATCATCGAGCGGGAGCGCCCAGACGTCCTGGCGACCCTGGAGGAGGACTGGACCTTCGACCGGACGGGGCGGGCCGGGCAGCAGGTCATCGTCTCCCCGATCCTGTTCACCCAGGAGGACGGGACGGTGGGCTGCTACTACCAGACCCGTACCGTGCGCACCTCGCCGGAGAGGGGCGGGCCGCCGCTGACCGAGCGCCAGTGGGAGGCCCTCGACGTCCTCGACGAGGTCCTCTACCGGCCGGAGATCGCCTTCGGCCTGCGGCTGGCGGCGGGCGACCTGCTGCTCATCCGCAACAGCAGGGTCCTGCACGGGCGCTCCCCCTACGTGGACGAGCCCGGCCCCCGCGCGCGCCGGGTGCTGCGGGCGTGGATGAACACGGGCAGCCGGTGAGCCCCCGCGGGGAGGACCGCGCGCCGGACAGCGCGGGGGGAGGCGACGCGGGCCGGTCCCGCGCGCGCGGGACCGCCGTGGTCACGGGGGGCGGCAGCGGCCTGGGCCGGGCGGCCGCCCTCGCCCTGCTCGCGGACGGCTGGTCGGTCGCGGTGGCCGGGCGCCGCAAGGAGGCGCTGGAGGAGACCGTCGGCCTCGCCGGGCCGGACGCCGACCGGATCCTGGCCGTGGCGACCGACATCCGCAGCCCCGCGGAGGTGGAGGCGCTGTTCGCCGCGGTGCGCGAGCGGTTCGGCCGGGTGGACCTGCTGTTCAACAACGCGGGAGCGGCGGTCCCCCGCACGCCCGTGGAGGAGGTGGCACCGGCGGACTGGCAGCGGATCATGGACACCACCGTCACCGGGACCTTCCTGTGCGCGCAGGAGGCGTTCCGCGTGATGCGCGGGCAGTCGCCGCCGGGCGGGCGCATCATCAACAACGGGGCCCCGTCCGCCCACGTGCCGCGGCCCAACTCCGTCGCCTACACCACGGCCAAGCACGCGGTCCTGGGCCTGACCCGGGCCCTGTCCCTGGACGGGCGGGCGCACGGCATCGCCTGCGGGCAGATCGACGTGGGCAACGTGGCCCCGGCGGACGGCGGCCCGCAGCCGCCCGCGATGCAGGCCGACGGGACGATGGCGGTGGAGCAGACCATCCCCGTGGAGAGGTTCACGGAGTCGCTGCTGCTGATGGCGTCGATGCCCCTGGAGGCCAACGTGCAGTTCCTGACGGTGCTGCCGACGACGATGCCCTTCGTCGGGCGGGGGTGAACGGGTGTTCGTGAGCGCTCGCTCCTTCGAGGAGTACCGGGCGATGTTCTCGCTCTCTGACCACGACCTGTCGCTGCGGATCCTGGACTGTCCCGGCGGCGCCGCGGGCTTCGTGGCGGAGGCCGGGGCCCGGGGCGCGGACGCGGTGGCCGTGGACCCCCAGTACGGGCCGGGCCGGGAGGGGCTGGGGGAGCTGGCCCTGCGGGAGAACGAGCACAAGCACGCGGAGCTGGTCGAGCGCGCCGGGGAGTACGACTGGAGCTGGTTCGGCGGCCCGGCGCGGTACACGCGGATGCGCTCGCGCTCGGCGCGCGCGTTCGGCGCGGACGTCGCGGCGCGGCCCGGGAGGTACGTCGCGGGGTCGCTGCCGGACCTGCCGTTCGCGGACCGCTCGTTCGACCTCGTGCTCAGCTCCCACCTGCTGTTCTCCTACGGCGGGCAGTTGGGCGAGGGGTGGCACCGGGACGCGCTCCTGGAGCTGGTGCGCGTGTCCCGTGGACAGGTGCGGCTGTACCCCCTGTTCCAGCACACGAGCAACGAGCGGTATCCGGCGCTGGACCGGATGCGGGAGGCTCTGGCGGAATGCGGCGTCCCCTCCCGGGTGGAGCGGGTGGACTACGCGTTCGCCCCGGGGGACCCGGAGATGCTGGTGCTGGAGTGCGCCGGCGACCGTGCCCCGTCGGGGGCCTCCCGCGAGGGCGGGGGCGCGTCGGCGGAGTTCGACCCGGTGCGCTGGAGGCACCTCGAAGCGGAACGGTGACGGAGGGGCGCGGGGCGGGTCGCGGGGACGCGGCCCGCCCCGCCGCCGTCGCACGGACCGGCCCTCGCTGGGGCGGGCGGGGCAGGGCGTGCGGCCGGGGCGCGGCGCACGGTCGGGACCGGGCGGCCGGGCGCCGGGGGGCGGCTCCCGGGGATGAGAACGGCCACATCCGCGGTGCCGGCACCGCCCCAGATTGCATGTTCATTCATTTTTCTGCATACTTATTTTCATGTCCAAGGTACTCACTTCCCTTCCTGTCGGCGAACGCGTCGGAATCGCCTTCTCGGGGGGCCTCGACACGTCCGTGGCCGTCGCGTGGATGCGCGAAAAGGGCGCGGTTCCCTGCACGTACACCGCCGACATCGGCCAGTACGACGAGCCCGACATCGCCTCGGTGCCCGGCCGCGCCAACGCCTACGGCGCGGAGGTCGCCCGGCTGGTCGACGGCCGCGCCGCCCTGGTCGAGGAAGGGCTCGCCGCCCTGGCCTGCGGCGCGTTCCACATCAGGTCCGGCGGGCGCCCCTACTTCAACACCACCCCGCTCGGCCGCGCCGTCACCGGCACCCTCCTGGTCCGCGCCATGCTCGACGACGGCGTGCAGATCTGGGGCGACGGCTCCACCTACAAGGGCAACGACATCGAGCGGTTCTACCGCTACGGCCTGCTCGCCAACCCCTCCCTGCGCATCTACAAGCCGTGGCTCGACGCCGACTTCGTCAACGAGCTCGGCGGGCGCAAGGAGATGTCCGAGTGGCTGGCCGAGCGCGACCTGCCCTACCGGGACAGCACGGAGAAGGCGTACTCCACCGACGCCAACATCTGGGGCGCCACCCACGAGGCCAAGTCCCTCGAGCACCTCGACACCGGCATCGAGATCGTCGACCCCATCATGGGCGTGCGGTTCTGGAACCCCGAGGTCGAGATCGCCCCCGAGGACGTCACGATCGGCTTCGAGCAGGGTCGGCCGGTGACGATCAACGGCCGCAGGTTCGACACCGCCGTGGACCTGGTGCTGGAGGCCAACGCCGTCGGCGGCCGGCACGGCCTGGGCATGTCCGACCAGATCGAGAACCGGGTCATCGAGGCCAAGAGCCGCGGCATCTACGAGGCCCCGGGCATGGCCCTGCTGCACGCCGCCTACGAGCGCCTGGTCAACGCCATCCACAACGAGGACACCCTCGCCAGCTACCACAACGACGGCCGCCGCCTGGGCCGGCTGATGTACGAGGGCCGCTGGCTGGAGCCGCAGGCGCTGATGGTGCGCGAGTCGCTCCAGCGCTGGGTGGGCACCGCCGTCACCGGCGAGGTGACCCTGCGGCTGCGCCGCGGTGAGGACTACTCGATCCTGGACACCACCGGGCCGTCGTTCAGCTACCACCCGGACAAGCTGTCCATGGAGCGCACGGAGGACTCAGCGTTCGGTCCCGGCGACCGCATCGGCCAGCTCACCATGCGCAACCTCGACATCGCCGACTCGCGGGCCAAGCTGGAGGACTACGCCAGGATCGGCATGGTCGGCAGCGGCGACGCCCACCCGACCTCGATCGGCGCCGCCCAGGCCGCGGCGACGGGTCTGATCGGCGCGATGCCCGAGGGCGGCGCCGAGGCGATCGCCTCCCGCGGCCAGGCCGCCGACGAGGAGTGGCTCGACCACGTCGCCCTGGAGTCCGGCACGGACTGAGGCCCGCTCCCGCCGTCCGCACCGCCTTCCGGGGGCCGGCGCGGACGGCGGCGGGTCCGCGGGACCGGCTCTCCCGGCCCGCCCGCGCTCATGCCCGGGGGAACAGCGCGTCGGTGAAGGCGTTGCGGAACGTGCCGCCGGGGTCCATGCTCCGCGCCAGGCGGGCGAAGTCGTCCGCGCGCGGGTACCCCGCAACGACCTCCCCGGCCGACAGCGTGGTGAGCTTCCCCCAGTGCGGCCGTGCGCCCAGGGGCGCCAGGAGCCCCTCCACGTCGGCCAAGACGGCCACCACCGCCTCCGCGTCGCTGACCCAGGTGAAGTGGAACGTCACGGAGTCGCGGCCGTACGCGGGGCTCAGCCACAGGTCGTCCCCGCGCACCGTGCGCACCTCCGACACGTGCAGGAGCGGGGCCACCCTGTGCCCGATGCCGCGCAGGGCGGCGAAGGCCCGCGCCGCCTGCTCCCTCGGCAGGTACAGCTCCGACTGGAGCTCGTCGCCCGCGCTCGGCGTCACGTCGGGCCGGAAGTGCGGCAGCCGCTCGTGCCAGGGCCCGGAGACCCCCAGCTGCACGGTGCAGGACTCCGCCGGCATGCCCCGCACGGGGTGCACCGGTCCCCCGGCGGGCCGTCCGCCCTGCCACGGGCGCTCGGGCCGGTCGGTCCGGTGCTTGAGCCACACGTCGGCGACGCCCCGGTCCCAGTCGGTGAACGCGCTCACGCTGTACGCGGCGCCGAACACCTCGTCGAAGCGCTCGGCCACCGCGTCCAGGGGCACGTCGAGGTGGACGCGCTGGGCGACCTCGAAGGCGGGCTCGACGTCCAGGGTGAGCCGGGTGACGACGCCGAGCGCGCCGAGGGCGACCACCGCGCCGGGGAACGTGTCGGGGTCGGCGTCGCGGGACAGCTCCACGAGGTCGCCCTCCGGTCCGACCATCTGCACGGCCCGCACGGAGGCGGCGAGGCAGCGCTGTCCGTCCCCGGAGCCGTGGGTGCCGGTGGCGCACGACCCGGCGACGGAGATGTGCGGCAGGGAGGCCATGTTCGCGAGGGCGAACCCGTCCCGGTGCAGGGCGGCGGAGAGGTCGGCGTAGCTCGTGCCGGCGGCCACCTCGACGGTCCCCGCCCCGGGGTCGACGACGATGTCCTGCGGCATCCCGTCGAGGCGGACCAGCTCGTGGTCGGAGTCGGCCACCCTGCTGAAGGAGTGGCCGCTGCCGAGGGCGCGGATCCTGGGGCTGTCGCGGACGAGGCGGCGCAGTTCGTCCAGGGTCGAGGGCCGGTGCACCGCCGTGTGGGCGAAGGCGACGTTCCCGGCCCAGTTCCTGAGGGGCGGGGGTGGGGTCGGGGGGCGACTCGGGGGTGGGGTGGTGGACATGGGGCCTCCTTGACCGCCGGGGGGGACGCCCGTGCATCTTCCCCCGGGGCCCGGGTCGTGGGAAAGGGCGGGGTTCGCCGAGGCGCGTTCCGCGTGGATGCGGGACCCGCCGGAGCGCCGCCGCCCCGCCCACGACGGCGCCCCCGACGTGCCCGTGTGCCGCGCATCGGTCACGGCGTCCGGCCGAACGCCCCGCACCCGGCCGTGTCGCGGTGGAGGCGTGGACGGAGCGCCTGGAAGCGCGGCAGGAGCCCCGGTGCCGGGGCATGTGGCCTTGGCCGGGCCCGGCACGTGGGGTGGTCGTTCGTGGACTCCCCGGTCGTCGCGTCCGAGGTGACCGTGTGACCCGCTCCCCCGTGTCGCGCGGCGGGGCGGTCGTTCGCGTGGGGTGGCCGCTTCCAGCCGAAACCACGCACAGTAACCGGGCCGTGGGTTACTGTTCCGGTCGTAGGCAGGCCCCTCCCCCCTTTTTTGGAGGACACCGTGGGACGACACGACAACCCAGACAAACCCACCGACTCCGGCAGTGGCGGCTCCAGCGGCACAGACGGCAGTCGGCCCAACGACCACGGCACCGAAGGGTTTCCCTCTCCCTCCCAGGACGGGCAGAGGCCCACCTGATGGGCAACGCGACACCGGGGCTGGCACTCGCCCGGCTCCTGGCCTCGCGCGGGGTGTTCACCGACCCCCTGTGGCACCGCGCGGTCCTCGCCGTCGACCGGACCGCGTTCGTTCCCGACACCCTGTACACCATCGACCCCGCCCACCCCGGGTGGGAATGCCCGGTGCACCGCACCGACACGAGGTGGGCGCAGTGGGTGGCCGAGGACTACGCCCTCGCAACCCAGGTGGACGACGGCCACCCCACCGGACCCCACGGCCGGGGCCGGGCGGTGACCTCCAGCCTCAGCCAGCCCTCGCTCGTGGTCGCCATGCTCCAACAGCTCGACGCCGCCGAGGGGCACCGGGTGCTGGAGATCGGCACGGGGAGCGGCTACAACACCGCTCTGCTCTGTCACGCGCTCGGGGAGAAGGCGGTGGTGTCCGCCGAGATCGACCCGGAGCTCGCCCGGGTCGCCGTCGACAACCTCGACCGCGCCGGTTACCGGCCGACCGTGCTGGACGAGGACGGCGCCGGGCACCTGGAAACCGGTCTCGGCGCGGACCGCTTCCACCGGGTGATCTCCACCGTGGCGGCCCGCGGGTCCATCCCCCACGCCTGGGTGGGGCAGACGTGGCCGGGCGGGGTGATCGTGACCCCCTGGGAGGTGGGGACCCGTCCCGGGGTGCTGGTGCGGCTGGAGGTCGGTGAGGACGACACCGCTCACGGGAGGATCGTCGGCGAGGCCCCGTTCATGGTGTTGCGCTCCCAGCGCCCCGACAGCCGCCGTCTCCGGGACCTGGTGGACGAGGAGGACCCCGGCAAGCAGGCCGGGACCACCACCGTGAACCCCCGCCTGGTCGCCTACGAGCACCCCGGATGGCAACTCGTTCTCGGACACCTGGTTCCCGACCTGCGGTACGCCGTCTACGAGGCGTCGGAGGAGCGGCCCGAGTGCGCGGGCGAGGCGTCCGTGTACGTGGCCGCCCCGGACGGGTCATGGGCGCTGGGCGAGTACACACCGGCTGGCGGCCCCTACGTCACCGAACGGGCCGGGGGCCGGGACCTGTGGGCGGAGGTCGGCGCGGCGTGGGAGGAGTGGCAGCGGGCGGGTCGGCCGGGCCGGGAGCAGTTGGGGGTGACCGTGGACGCGGGAGGGACCCGGTTGTGGGCGGGTTCCCCGGCCGGGGTTCTACGGCCGCTGGGCTCGGCTGCCGTAGCTGGGAGGAGGTAACGGACGAGGCTCGGGTGGAGCACCGGGGCGCCCGATAGACGGAGCTGGACGGCAGATACGGGGATGTTCAGCGATTTGGTGTTCCAGGTCGGCCCGGATCGTGGGGGTTGGTCCCTGACCTGGGGTTCCAGGTCGGAGGGTTGCGGTTTTCGGTGCCAGCTCCCCGGACACATTGACCACGCAAGGTCACCAGCACGTTCGGAGAGTCACCATGAAGCGCATGTGCGCCGCCGCCACGCTGTCCGTCGCCCTGCTCGGGGCACTCGCCCTCACCACACCCGCCCACGCCGCCAACGGCGTCGTGACGGTCGCCGGCCAGGAGTACCACAACCCGATCAGCTGCTACACACTCCCCTCCCGGGGGCCGCACATCGTCGACAACCAGACCGACCAGCCCGTCTACCTCTTCCAGAGCCGCGGGTGCATGGACCAGCGCGGCTCGGTGGCCCCCGGGCAGAAGTTCCAGCCCAACTACGAAGTCGCCAGTTTCTACTTCGAGAAGTAGGCCCAGCGCTCCGAAGCCCCCGAGGTGGTGTCCCTCCGTTCGGGGGCTTCCCCGTTCCGGAGGCGGCTGAAGGGTCTCACACCCGGCCCCGGCTTCCCCGTCCCGGCCCGCAGACCCCACCCGCTTGAACCCCGCCGACGCCACCGCGTGGGCGCCAGCCCCGGCCGGGCCGTGCCCAGGGCGGCCTCCGCCCGGCGCAACTCGAACTCGGTCCGGTCGAACCCGAACCGGCCCGACTTCTCCTCGGCGGTGTCCATGCGCCGTCGCGCACCCGGGGTAACCTGAACCCGCTGAACACAGAACCGGACCCCGCCAATATCCGTGGCGGGGTCCGGTTCGCTGTGGCGAGCTATCAGCTGCTGCGGAGTAGGGACAGGAGCGCGGTCCACTCACCCACTTCAAAACCGAGGTGACCCCGGCCCCTGTTCTGGGTGTCCCGAACCAGCGTCTCGGCACCCTCGGAGACCTCGACGCAGTTCTCTGCGGCGGTGCTGTATGAGGACTTGTGCCACTCCGTCATCGGAATTCCTCGGCCTTCTTCTTCAGTAGTTCCATGGTTGCTTCCGGGGCCTGAGCCCTGGCCTGCAACTCACTAAACAGGCCCATCCCCCCATGCGTGGGGCACCCGGGTTCACGGTAGGAGGGTGGGGTCTTTGGTCCTGGTGGTGTGTCCGAACCGCCGGGGCAATTTGAACCCGCTGAACCACGAGAACCGCACTCCGTCACCATTGACGGGGTGCGGCTCTTCGCGTGCGCGGGGGTGTTACCGGGCGCGCACCGCCGCCAGCAGCGCGGTCCACTCGGGGGTCGAAGTCTCCAGGTGGCCGAGCGGCCGGTTCTGGGTGTCGCGCATCAGAACAGCGGCCTGATCGCGGCGGGCTTCCACGCACTGACCACCGGACCCATTGCTGTAGCTGGACTTGTTCCAGTTCTCGGTCATCATGTGGTGCTGCCTCGAATCTCTTCCATGCCGGACCGCGACACCGATACCGGCAACGCGGCGCTCCTCAACTCCGCGAAGCTTCGATCATAGAGTGCCACAATCTCCAGTTGCTTCAGCGATACATCTGTCTTCTGGTTCTCCACATAGACGAACGAGCCGTTGCCGGGCATGTCCATCACAGTGAACGAACCACCCAGGCCAGCGTGTCCCTCTGCCTCCCTCGGAATTGTCTGGATGTCCGCTCGTGAGGGCGTTGGCCGTGACGACTGAGGCGCGAGCTGAGCACCTGGGTTCACAGCAGGAGAGCGGGGTCTTTGGTCCTGGTGGTGTGTCGCGTACCCGGGGTAACCTGAACCCGCTGAACACGGGATCGGCCCCCGCCAATATCGCTGGCGAGGGCCGAACCCACGGCAACCTGCAATTACCTCAGACCAGCGGACGCGACAAGAGTCAACGCCGCCCATTCCCTACGGTCGAAGCTGAGGTGCCCGAGGTGGCGGTTCTGAGTGTCGCGCACGTCCGCGCCCTCCGCGTCCTCGCGGGCCTCGACGCAGTTCTGCCCACCCGAGCTGTACTTGGACTTGTGCCACTCGCCCTTACGGCTGGCCATACTTCTCCCTCATCTCCTTGAGCACCTTCACGGACTCCAGCGGTGACCTCGCGGTCGCCTGTAATCTACTGAACAGCATCATGAACCGCCGCACGTCCTTCAGGTCATCCGTGTTTTGGCCACGGTAGACCGACTCCACGTGCACAAGATCGGGTGCTGCTGAGGACGTTAGCAGCGAGAACGGCCCGTCGAGACCGGCGTGTGGGTGCTGGTCCCAGCCATGGAGCTGCACCATGATCCGCCCGGTCTCAGCCAGTTCGATGATCTTGGTGATCTGCTTGACCATTAACTGGTTCGGTCCGATCGGGCGCATTACTGTAATGTCATCGAGAACGACATGGTATTGCGGACCGCCGTCCCGCAGGACTTCTTTGCTCCAACCCATTCGCTCCTGAAGCCGTTTCTTGGCCTCGATAGGACTCAGCCATGGAGCGCCCGCCGCGATGGTAGCCGCTGCGTACTCGGGATGCTGGATCGTACCAGGAACCAAGCTGTTCTGATATTCACGGATCATCTCAGCGTCAGCTTGCATCTGGCGGAACTCGCCGATCCAGTCCACGTGTTCTGGCTGGTAAACCTCCTCATAGGTGCGGACCAGCCTCCCCTTCGCCTCCAGGAACTCATCCAGGTCAGAGACCTTCGATTCGTCCAGCTTTCGGCGACCGTTCTCTATATGGGAAACATGTCCGGGTGTGCAGGTGAGGTGTCGCGCGAGCACGGCCTGCTGGATGCCCGCCCGCTTCCGTGCGCGCATGAGAGCTTGCCCAAAGCGGACATCTGAGGGGTTCCGCTCATCTTCCATGACCCCATGTAACCAAAGATGGTAGTCCCAAGTCTACGAAAAGTTGTCAGAACTTGCGTCTAACTATTCGGTACTGGCCAGAACGTTTATTGCTCTTCAAAACACTGCCGCGGGGTGGGATCTTGTCGTCACCGGGGGTCGACCCCAGCGCCTTACCGAGATCTCGGCAAGACACTCGGGGAGTACAGGTCACTCCTCCCCGCCCGACGGCGTGAGAGGAAGTGGACGCCCCTGACAGAAAAGAGCCTCGGAGGCCGCTCGCAACGACCCCCGAGGCAAATGCCCCACCTGTCACGAAAAGACACGAGGTGAAGCAAATGAAGCCTACCGGTACCACCGCACCAAAAACAGACGCAGACCCCGAACCCGAGCCCGCCGGTGTCCCGTACCCGCACCGCATCGCGTTCTCCGATCCCCACCGGCACGGCATCGTCCTCGGCCACGAGCGCGACTACACCGCCCTGGCCAAGTGGGTGCGGGCCATGACCCCCCGGCGGGCCGCGAAACCGGTCTCGCTGGTGGCCGAAGCGCTCACCTCGAACGCGCACAAGCACACCCGTTCCGGGGACCCCGGCGGAACCGTGCGGGTGGTCCTCGACATCGACCCGTTCCTCATCACCATCGCGGTCACCGACCGCGGCCCCCGCCCGGACTCCGTCATCCCCTACCCCCGTCTGGGTGACCCCCGCCTCGCACCCCTCCCGGGCCTGCACCTCGTGGACCAGCTCGCCGTGTACTGGGAATGGGACTGGGCGATCCCCGGTTCGGGCTCGGGGCCGCTGACGATCCGCGCGAAGGTGGAGAACCCGTGAGCGGGTGGACCCCGGAGCTGGACCGCGAGTACCTGCAGGTGGCCGCATCGCTCACCCATCACCACCCCTGCTGGTGGGTGATGTGGTCCTACTCCCTGCGCGTGTGGGTGGCGTTCTTCCTCGGCCCGGCCCAGGTGGCCCCGCTGCGCTACGCCGACCCCGACCGGCTCTCCCGGCAGATGCGGCACGTGGCCCGAACGGTCGCCTCCGGCCGCTCCCCCTGAGAACCACCTCCGGGCGGCACCGTTCCGCCCGGAGGTTCCCCGCCCGGTGCGTTCGCGCCGGGCCGCGGGGCCGCCGCCGAAAAGGGGGGGCCGGCGGCCCCGCCCCACCCGCTCGGGTCCGGTCGTACTTCCCCGGACCGGACCCGACCCCCACCCGCCATCGACCACCCACCCGTACACGCCCGACAACCGACGACACACGCTGACGGAGAACCACGTGCCCACCGCACCCCTGCCCGACCTGGTCGAGAGCGCCGAGGCCCTGCTCACCCCCGGAGAGGTCGCCCGCCTCTTCCGCGTCGACCCCAAGACCGTCACCCGCTGGGAGAAGGACGGCCGCCTGGCCTCGGTCAAGACCCTCGGCGGGCACCGCCGCTATCCCAGGTCGCAGATCACCCACGTCCTGAACGCCGGAACGGGCAGCACCGAGGTCGTCCGCGCCCTGGAGTCGGTCCACGCCCTGGCCCTGGAAACCGGGGCGATGGGCGACGCCGGACACGTCGCGACCCTCATCGAGACGCTGCGCGCCGGGAAGTCCGCACCGCAGCCCTGAGCCGTCCGGACGGGCCGTGGACAGCAGGCCCAGGGGCGACCGTGGTTCCCGCCGGATCCCCTCTCCGAGGGGGTCCGGCGCGCCAGGAAGACCCGCACCGAGCCCGGCCCGTAGAAGGAGGAAACCGGTGACCACCCGGTCCAGGCCCCCGCACGCCAGCGACGGGACCCCGCTCGTCCCCCGCTACACCGAGCACGCCGAACGCCTCGCGTCCCGCGTCATGCAGGAGCGGGAACGGTCCGCCGCGGACGCCGCCGCCGGTCTGGCCCGCCTGGAACAGATCGCCGCCCAGCAGCAGTTCGACGCCGCCCAGGCCCGGCTGGAAGCCGCCCGCAGACGGGTCGAGGCCCAGGACACCGCCTGCCTGGGGGTGGCGGTCCGCCACTGGTGCCGCCGCATGACCCCCTGAACCGGGCCCGTAGAAGCCCATCCCCGCATACGCGCGGAGCAGGGCAATGGATGCCTAAAGGTCACCACGGGTAGGGGTCCATCCCCGCGTCCGCGGGGAGCAGCACCCGCGCCTTCCACACCTGCCGAAGCCGCGGGGGCCATCCCCGCGTGCGCGGGGAGCAGTACAGGTCGGGCAGGCGCTCGATCTTGCAGACGGGTCCATCCCCGCGTGCGCGGGGAGACACGACTACCGGGGCCTCCAGCTCGGCCTGGACCCGGGGCCATCCTCGCATGCGCGGGGAGCAGCCCGCGGCGGCAATCTCACCCTCGTAGTTGCGGGGACCATCCCCGCGTGCGCGGGGAGCAGGGTCCGTATTTCCGCAGGTACAGCACCCACGCGGGTCCATCCCCGCGTGCGCGGGGAGCAGTCCCCAGCCAGGATCCGGCAGTCGAACGGGGCGGGACCATCCCCGCGTGCGCGGGGAGCAGACCAGCCACGGGTCCCGCCGCCGGGTCCTGCTGGGTCCATCCCCGCGTGCGCGGGGAGCACCCCCAACCAGCGGCCCACCGGCGAGGTCGGCTGGGGTCCATCCCCGCGTGCGCGGGAAGCACCCCTGCTCGTTGACGCACAGGTCGCCGTTGATGGGGCCATCCCCGCGTGCGCGGGGAGCAGTCTTCCCGGGCGGACCGGGTCGAGCACCGGCCGGGTCCATCCCCGCGTGCGCAGGAAGCACGGATAGCGGCACGACTCCCACAGAAGGAGCGAGGCACCAGCCGTACTCTACGTCTCGCCACGGCCCCTGATAACGGCTCGAGTCGTGACAAGCACGGCTGCCAACCACGCCACCCACATGAGGATGTTCACCCACATGAGTTCGGTCATGACCGTGACGAGGACCAGGGCAACGAGACTGAGCAGGGTGATGGTGACAAGTACGCGTTCCCTCATCGGCATGCCCTCCATCCTCTCCTGTCCGTGCTGTGCTGGTGTAGGGGTTTACGAGCGGAACCAGGGCAACTGGGCCCATCCCCGTATGCGCGGGGAGCAGGTTCATCACTTCGAGGTCGGCCAACCGGGCCTGGGTCCATCCCCGCGTGCGCGGGGAGCAGTCGAAGGGGCAGGAGCGTCCGGGCGACCTGGTGGGTCCATCCCCGCGTGCGCGGGGAGCAGTTCTCCGATGTAGTCCAGGGAGTCTACGGCGAGGTCCATCCCCGCGTGCGCGGGGAGCAGGCGGGCCCCACACCTGGTCGTGGTCGGGTCCGGGGTCCATCCCCGCGTGCGCGGGGAGCAGGCGTGGGTGCCTGTCAAACCAGCGTTCTCCGGGGGTCCATCCCCGCGTGCGCGGGGAGCAGGCCGAGACCTACGGCACCCCCGCCGCAGCGTGGGGTCCATCCCCGCGTGCGCGGGGAGCACCACTCCTGGACGGAGCCCAGAGTGCCCGGCACGGGTCCATCCCCGCGTGCGCGGGGAGCAGTTCACGGTGGGCCAGATCTTGAGCACCTTGCAGGGTCCATCCCCGCGTGCGCGAGGAGCAGTCGTACAGCTCCGCACCGTCGTTGTCCAAAGTGGGTCCATCCCCGCGTGCGCGGGGAGCACGCCACGACCTGGCGGGCGACCCGCCGGATCTGGGGTCCATCCCCGCGTGCGCGGGGAGCAGCTGGAGCTGGTGGCCCGTGACGCGCTCGGCTCGGAACCATCCCCGCGTGCGCGGGGAGCACTGGATGGAAGCGCACCTGCCGATCCCCGGCGGAGGTCCATCCCCGCGTGCGCGGGGAGCACCTTCGTCTCGCCGTTCGCGACCCGGGTCCGCTGGGTCCATCCCCGCGTGCGCGGGGAGCACGCCGAGTTGCACGGTCGACATGACGGAACGTAGGGTCCATCCCCGCGTGCGCGGGGAGCACGCCGGAGTCGATGGTGGCCTGCCAGGCGTCGAGGGTCCATCCCCGCGTGCGCGGGGAGCACGCGTCGGTGTACTCGCGGACCTTCTGGGAGGCGGGTCCATCCCCGCGTGCGCGGGGAGCACGAGGAGCCGGAGATCGAGCACTATGACCAGGTGGGTCCATCCCCGCGTGCGCGGGGAGCACCAGAAGGGCCGCCCCGACGTCCCGGCCCTGGCGGGTCCATCCCCGCGTGCGCGGGGAGCAGTGTCGGGGCGGGTTGAAGCGGACCCCGTACTTGGGTCCATCCCCGCGTGCGCGGGGAGCAGCCGGAGGTCGCGGCCGGGGACCCGATCGCGCTGGGTCCATCCCCGAGTGCGCAGGGAGCAGGCCAAAGCCGGGCGCCACAGGCGTTTCCGGCCGGGTCCATCCCCGCGTGCGCGGGGAGCAGACGGCGAAGAAGGTTCCGTCACCGAACACACCGGGTCCATCCCCGCACGCGCGGGGAGCAGGCCACCCCGACCAGCGGATGCAGGTTCTGTCCGGGTCCATCCCCGCGTGCGCGGGGAGCACGAGCTGATGGAGAGCAGGCTGAAGGCCGCGTTGGGTCCATCCCCGCGTGCGCGGGGAGCACAACGGGATGAGCGACCCGTCGTAGGCGTCCTGGGGTCCATCCCCGCGTGCGCGGGGAGCACGACGGGCCCACCGGCCAGCAGGTCGACCAGGCGGGGCCATCCCCGTGTGCGCGGGGAGCAGAGCTGGGGAACCTCCCCGCCGATGAACGTCCCGGGGCCATCCCCGCGTGCGCGGGGAGCAGGTCAGGGGTCGGGAGATCGGAGGAGTCAGGTGCGGGCCATCCCCGCGTGCGCGGGGAGCAGCTCGTTGACCTGCACCTTCATCCCCAGCAACCGCTCAAATTTGCACGTTGTTGAGAAACAGACATATCGCCCACCGGTCGGTGTTCCTGTGTAGTTCCTTCCTACCGCACACCATCTCTATTCGACACCCACAGCCACACCTACCAGGAGACACAGACCCACCCCCGAGTGCACAGGAAACAGGGCCGAGCCATCGGGCCTGCTTGCCCGCGCATCTCGGCCCGTTGTCGGAGCCCGGAGGTCTGCCCGCAGCAGAAAGGGCGTCCGCGCCCGGTAGAGCTCCCCTACGGTTGGCGACATACCCCCGAAAGCCGTAGGAGTGTGTATGGATGCGATCACCGGTACAGCCGCAGGCGTGCCGTTCACAGCCCTCCCGCCGTCCGGGACGGGCAACGACCGTGCGCCGTTGATCGTGACCTGGCACATGCTGGACGCTCCCCGAACGGACGCAGCCTTCGCAGCGGCACTGCCCATGGCCGGTGTTCCTTCCTGGCGGGTCCACCTGGGTATGCCGCTGTGTGGTCCGCGTATGGTCGATGGTCGTCTCGACAGACACCTTGAACTCGCTCGCGAAGACATCCTGTTGGCGTACCTCGGACCGATCGTCCACCAGGCCGTAGAGGAGTTCCCGGCCTCGCTGGCCGAGCTGCGCCGTCAGCTACCGGTCGACGACCAGCCGATCGGCATCCTCGGTGCATCGCTTGGCGGGGCGGTGGCTCTGCAAGTGCTCACAGCCCCGCCGACGCCGATCGGGGCGGTCGCGCTCGTCAATCCCGCTGTGCGAGTGAGCGCGGCGGTCGAACTTCTCGCGACCGGGCTCGACCAGCCTTACGTTTGGACCGCCGAATCCCGCAGAGCGGCCGACGATTTGGATTTCGTCGGCCGCGCCGGCGAGCTGAGCGGAGAGCCCCCGCTGCTGCTGGTCAGCGGCGAGCGCGACCACCCGGCATTGCGCGAAGATGCTTTCTCCCTGGTCAAGACACTTCGTGGGCGGTACGCGCGTCCGGATGAGATCGAGCTGGCGACTGTGCCGGACCTGGCCCACCCGCTG
Organism: Nocardiopsis sp. NPDC101807; assembly: GCF_044766605.1. NCBI lineage: Bacteria > Bacillati > Actinomycetota > Actinomycetes > Streptosporangiales > Nocardiopsidaceae > Nocardiopsis > Nocardiopsis sp. NPDC101807. Next base: position 45,080 of record NZ_JBIWMK010000001.1, read on the forward strand.
GCCGATGAGCCCGGGTTGGAACCGGCTCCCCAGTTGCCCACGACGGCGGCGGTCGACGGGGTTCTTACCCGGTGGTTCGTCCGGCGGTTCGCGACGCAGTGAGCAGCGGTGGGTAAGCGTTCCCAAGGCTGGTGGCGCCCCCTGTCCTGAGGCGCGTTGATGCTGCGCAAACGGAAGCCTGCCCGCACGAAGCGCGGGCAGGCTCTTGAGACAACAGCTCCAAGGCAGGTCTCGTTCCATCCCCGCGTGCGCAGGGAGCAGGTGATGATGTCGGCGGCGTCGGGCAGGGTGCCGGGTCCATCCCCGCGTGCGCGGGGAGCAGCGTGACAACGTTCTCGGAAGCCAAACAGCGCTGGGTCCATCCCCGCGTGCGCGGGGAGCAGAGCTTCCTGCACCGCGCACCCTAGATCCGCGCGGGTCCATCCCCGCGTGCGCGGGGAGCAGGACCAGATGGCGGGAGCACCCGCAGAACTGGTGGGTCCATCCCCGCGTGCGCGGGGAGCAGACACGCAGAACCGAGAGCGCGGGCACATCGCGGGGTCCATCCCCGCGTGCGCGGGGAGCAGCTGAGCCGCCTAGACGGCGACGTCGAGCGACTGGGTCCATCCCCGCGTGCGCGGGGAGCAGGAACCCGGACATCGGGATCATGGGTCTCTCCTGGGTCCATCCCCGCGTGCGCGGGGAGCAGCCTTCGTGGGGGCGGGGGTGAACACGACCGTGGGGTCCATCCCCGCGTGCGCGGGGAGCAGCGCCGGAGCACGCCCTCCTGCGACCACTCGAAGGGTCCATCCCCGCGTGCGCGGGGAGCAGAGCTCACCGGCCCCGCGCGAGATCCCGTTCCGGGGTCCATCCCCGCGTGCGCGGGGAGCAGGCGGAGGACGTACATGCCCAACTGGTTGTTGAGGGTCCATCCCCGCGTGCGCGGGGAGCAGGCCCACAGCTCGAAGAGCTCGTCGCGGAAGTCGGGTCCATCCCCGCGTGCGCGGGGAGCAGGAACCCGGACATCGGGATCATGGGTCTCTCCTGGGTCCATCCCCGCGTGCGCGGGGAGCAGGATTTCCTGGCCCGTCTGCGTCAGGACATGCAGGGTCCATCCCCGCGTGCGCGGGGAGCAGGTGGCCATGTCGGTGCGCAGGGGTGCGTGCCGGGGTCCATCCCCGCGTGCGCGGGGAGCAGGGCATGTCCGCCGGAGCCGTCGGGCGTCCGCTGGGGCCATCCCCGCGTGCGCGGGGAGCAGTGGACCAGGGCGTGCTGCTCCTCGGAGGGCAGGGGGCCATCCCCGCGTGCGCGGGGAGCAGAGTCGTCGCCCACCGTGTACTCGCCGAGCGGCGCGGCCATCCCCGCGTGCGCGGGGAGCAGAGAGAGAAGATGACCAGCAAACTTACCAGCGGTAAGCAGCCGATTTTCCAACTTCTCGAAAAACCGACACCAAGGACATAGCGCCCTTCGGGGATTCAAAGGCGCGAGTAAGCATGTTTTCCTCCGACGAGCCGGGCCGCGCCGCGTGCAATCATCCCGTCCCGGTGGCGCGAAAGCCCAATGTACAGCCCCGTCCTCGCCCCGCGAGCTCCCGCCGGCTCCCACAACCCCTCTCCTCCTTTGAGCCGATACGCCCTGTCGGCAGGTGTCCCTAGGGTCGGCGCATGACGCAAGCGACACATGAGGCGCCCCCACTCCCCGCCGCCGTTCTAGCCGACGTCGAACGCGACGACCCCGCCGGGGCGTGCGAACGGGCCCTCGCCCACCCGGGTTTCCCGCACGCGGCGAAGGGGCTGTCCGACCTCCCCACCAAGGCCGTGAGGCGGCTGGCGCACCACTGCGTCGAGCTGTACAGGGAGGCAGCGTCCCCCGAACGGCGGGACGCCGTCCTCGCGCTGCACACCGCGCTGCTGGGGCGCCGGCTGGACTTCCTGGAGGAGGACCACCTGGAGATCGAGGTCCTGGTCGCCGCCTCCTTCCACGACATCGCCGACGCCTGCGAGACCGCCCTCGCCGCCGCCGACCCCCGCCGGACGGCGGAGCGCCTGCGGGGACTCCCCGAGTGGTACAGGCACCGCCTGACGGACGCCCTGGCCGAGCTCCACGGGGCCGCGCGGACGCCGGAGCGGAGGAACAGCGTCCTCTGGCTGCACACGGCCCTCTCGCACTACCAGCTGAACCTGCTGCGGTTCGAGGACCTCGAACCCGTGGTCCGCGAGGTCCTCGGGCGCGACGGTTCCGCGGAGGTGGGGGCAGTGCTCGCCTCCGACTCGTTCCTCCGGGTGATGTCCGGCCTGCGGGCCCTTCCCCCGGAGGTGCGGGAGCGGCTCGCGGGTGGGGCCCGCTCGCTCCGCGAGAAGGCGCGGACCCCGGAGAGGACGGAGCTGACCCTGTGGCTGGAGGCGGCGCTCCTCTTCCCCCCGCTCCCGGGCGGGCTCACGCTGTCCGAGGAGTTCGAGGCCATGTGGCGCGAGGTCCTCCCGGTCGACGCAGCGGCGGCGTGCGAGATGGTCGTGGCGGACAAGGAGTTCGGCGGGGCGAGGCTGCTCCCGACCCTGCCCGGGGACCTCCGGGACCGCCTCGCACAGGTCTGCGTCGAGCTGTACGGGGCGACGGACTCGTGGCCGCGGCGGGACAGGATCGCCAGGATGCACGCGATGCTCGCCCCGGGACGCCCCGACGACCTCATGGCGCACACGCGCCAGGAGGCGCTGTCGGCCGCGACGGCGGCGACCTTCTGGGGGCAGGGCTGTGTCCACATGGTCTGGGTGGAACTGGCCTCCGGGCGCGACGTCCCGGTCGGCTTCGGCCGGACCCTGCGGCGCTACTGGGGCGAGGGCTACGGGTCCGACGTGCCCCTGGGCAAGGTCGTGCGCCTGCTCACCGCCCACCCGGTGCTCAACGCGGGCGACGAGTGGACGGACCACGCGCTCGCCGAGCTGGCCGGCCTCCCGGACGCGTGGCGCGACCTGGTCGCGCACGCCGCGACGGCGAAGGCGAGCAGGCCGAGCGCCACCTGGGAGAGGAGGGGCCGGACGCTGCTCGCGGAGGTCGACGCGGACGAGTTCCGGGAGCGGGTGCTGGGCTGGCTGGCCCTGGTGGGGGAACCGCGTTCGCTGCCGCTGGAGAACGGCCTCCGGCACGACCGCTTCAACGACATCGCCGTCCGCGGCCTCGTACGGCTCCTGTCCTTCCTCCCCGGGCACGCGCACACCGCGAGCGGGCTGGGCGCGCTGCTGGAGAAGTCCCTGGTCAGGGCCCCTGGCCAGGGGCCGGACAGGCCGGCGCTCGCCAACGCGTGCGCGACGGCGCTGGGCCGGATCGGGGACGGGACCTCCCACGCCGAACTGGTCAGGCTCGCCGCCGTGGTGGACCACCGGCCCACGCTCAAGCTGATCGGGGCCGGGCTGGACGCGCACACCGGCGCGGTGTAGGACCGGCCGCGCCCCGGGCCCTGTGAACCGCACCCCGGGTCCTTCGGCCCCCGTCCCGGGCCGCACGGGGGCCGGAGGGCCCGGGGCGCAAGTCGTCCGGTGTGACGAATTTCCCGCCACGCCACGGGACTGTTGGGGCGGGGGATCCCGGGTACGGCAGTCTCGACGGGGGATCCGACATCCCCGGACGAAGGAGGTTTCATGGCGGACGAGCAGCTACCATCCCCCAAGGTCGCGGTGGGGGTCGACGGATCGCCGACCGGGCGGTCGGCGCTGGAGTGGGCGACGGCCGAGGCCTCGAGGCGGGGTGTTCCCCTGTACGTGGTGCACGCCCTGTCCATGCCGCTGGTGATGTCCGTCTACACCGGGCCGACGCGCTTCCCCGCGTCGGAGGAGATCGCCGACCAGGGCCGGCGCATCCTGGCCGAGGCCGCCGAGCACGCGCGCTCCCTCCGGCCGGAGGTGGACGTGCAGACGGTCCTCGCCCTGGAGGAGCCCCCGCTCGCCCTGCTGAACCGCACCGGCCCGCACGACCTGGTGGTCGTGGGCACGCGCGGGCTCGGACCGGTCCGCTCCGCCCTCGCCGGTTCGGCGGGCGTGCGCCTGGCCTCCCGCGCGGAGTGCCCGGTGGTCGTCGTCCCCGCCCCGGAGGGCGAGACCCCGCCCCTGCGCGACTCCCAAAGGATCGTGGTGGGCGTGGACGGTTCGGAGGACTCGCGGCGCGCGCTGGGCTTCGCCCTGCACGAGGCCGTGCGCGGCGGCGCCACCTCGGTCGTGGTGGTGAACAGCTGGGAGGTCCCGATGCCGTTCGCCACCGAGTCGCTGGTCGCGGCCGGATGGACCCCGCCGGACGACCTGCTGGACCGGCGCTCGGAGGAGCTGGTCTCGGGCGTGCTGGCCGAGGTCATGGACGAGAGCACCGAGGACGTGGACGTCACCGTCGTGCGCACCGAGCGCAACCCGGTGGACGCCCTGGTCGAGGCGGGCTCCGAGGCGGACCTGATCGTGGTCGGCTCGCGCGGCCGGGGCAGCGTCCGGGGCCTGATCCTGGGATCGGTGAGCCAGGGGGTGCTGCACAGCGCCACGGTGCCGGTCGTGGTGCTGCCCAAGGGCGTGGACGCGACGGAGTGAGCGCGGCGGGCCCGGCCCGCCGCGTCCGGCGGCGCGGAGCCCGGCCCGAGGGGGCGGCCCCGCCCGGGGCGCGCGGCTGCGCTTGGGGCGGGGCCGCCCCTCCCCCGCTTCCGCCCCGCCCCCGCCCCGGCTTCCTCCGCGACCGCACGGCCGGGCCCCGGCGCCCCCTCGGCCCCGTGGTGGCGCGTCACACGGTGCCCGCCCGTTGCCAAATGGGTCCTGTGTCCTAGAATGTTCGCCGTGTCCGATACAGCCCGTTTCCTGCGCATGGTTCTCATCTCCATGTCGCTGACGAGCACCGATGACGGCCTCTGTCGCCGCCGGTGCCGCGACGGCGTGCGCTGACACGAGGCCCGGGGCCCTCCCCCGCCTCCTCTCCGGCGCCCGCGCCCGGCACCGGCCCCGTCCTCCCGGACGCAGTCATCCCTGTTCCACGGCCCCGGTCCGCCCCAGGACCGCCGCCGTTCCCCGCCACCGCATGGTTTGGACAGCACCCGCATGACCACTAACCCCACCTCACCGCCCGGAAATACCGACTCGGTGGGAACCGTCGGCGGCCCCGCCGCCGACGGCCCCGGGTCGGCCTCCGGCGCCGCCACGGCGACCGTCTCCCCCGCCCTCGCCCTGACCTGGCGGCCCACCCTCTCCGCGCCCCCGCCCCGGGCCGCCGAGGCGGAACCGGTCCGCTGGTGGCCGCTGGGCATCGCCCTGGCGGTCACGCTCGCGCTGGCCGCCTACGTGGGGAACACCCACGGCGCGCTGCCCGCCGTCCTGCTCGTGCTGGGCACCGGCCTCGGCTTCACCCTGTTCCACTCGCGGTTCGGCTTCACCTCCGCCTGGCGGCAGTTCCTCGCCGTGGGCAACGGCACGGGCCTGCGCGCGCACGCCCTGCTGCTGGGCACGACCGCGACCTTGTTCGCCCTGGTCATCGGCACCGGAACCGGCCTGTTCGGCAGCGCTCCGGCGCCGTCGGCCGGCCCCATCGGCATCGCCCTGTTCCTGGGGGCGTTCCTGTTCGGGATCGGCATGCAGCTCGGCGGCGCCTGCGCCTCGGGCACCCTCTTCGCGGTCGGCTCCGGCCAGTCCGCGATCGTCATCACCCTCATCGGGTTCATCGCCGGCTCGGTGATCTACAGCGCCGCGTGGCCGCTGGTCGCTGACCTGCCCGCGCTGCCGCCGTTCCTGCTCTCCGACCACGTCGGCTGGGGCGGCTCCTGGGCGATCACGATCGCCCTGCTGGCGGCGCTGGTCGTGGGCACCCGGGCGGTGCAGAACCGCCGCGTCCCGCCGCCCGTGGGCGCCCCGCCCTCGGCCCGGGGCGCGCTGCGCGTGGTGCGCGGCAGCTGGCCGCTGATCGCCGGGGCGCTGGTCCTGGCCGTGCTCGGCACCGCCGTTCTCGTGGTCTCCGGCGGCCCCTGGGGCATCACCTCGGCGTTCAACCTGTGGGGGGCCAAGGCCCTGCAGCTGGTCGGCCTGCACCCGGAGACCTGGGCGTTCTGGAGCCAGCCCGCCCAGGCCGAGCAGCTGGCCGGCCCCGTGCTCCAGGACAAGAACAGCCTCACCAACATCGGGATCATCCTCGGCGCGGCGGTGGCCGCCGGGGCCGCCGGGACGTGGAAGCTGCACACCGGCCTGAGCTGGAACCTGGTCGCCGCCGGGCTGGCGGGCGGCGTCCTGATGGGCATCGGCGCCCGCCTGGCCGGGGGCTGCAACATCGGCGCGTACCTGGCCGGGATCGGCTCGGGGAGCCTGCACGGGTGGCTGTGGGCGGTCTTCGCGCTGGCCGGGACCTGGGCCGGGCTGCGCGCCCGCACCCTGTTCGGGCTGGGCGTGCCCAAGCCGGGCGACAGCGTCTGCTGACCCGGCCCCCAGGGCCCCCACGGCCCCGCCCGCGCGAACGCGGGCGGGGCCGTCGCCGTTCCACGGGAACGGGGGCCGGGGTCATGGCGGGCCCGGGCCGCCACGCCCCCGGCGGGGGCGTGACGGGCGGGGGCGGCCGTCGGCCGCCCCCTGCCTCAGCCCTTCAGCTGCTTCTCGAGCCCCACCAGGCGCACGCAGACCGTCAGGCCGTGCATGGCCTGCTCCAGGTCCTCCTGGCCGGGGTAGCTGGGCGCGATGCGGATGGTGGCGTCGTCCGGGTCGTCGCCGTAGGGGTGGGTGGCGCCGGCGGGGGTGAGCACGATGCCCGCCTCGGACGCCCGGCGGACGACCTCCTTGGCGCAGCCGTCCTGGACCCGCAGGGTGACGAAGTAGCCGCCCTTGGGCTCGGTCCACGTGGCCAGGCCGGTGCCGCCGAGCTCCGCCGCCAGGATCCGCTGCACGGCGTCGAACTTGGGCCGCAGCAGGTCGCGCTGACGGTCCATGTGGGCGCGCACGCCCGCCTCGTCGCGCAGGAACTGCGCGTGGCGCAGCTGGTTGACCTTGTCGGGGCCGATGGAGCGCTTGCTGTTGTTGGCGAGCAGCCACGTGACGTTGGCGGGCGAGGAGCCGAAGAAGCCGACGCCGGAGCCCGCGAAGGTGATCTTCGAGCTGGACCCGAAGACGAACACCCGGTCGGGGTTGCCGCTGTCGGCGCACGCCGCGAGGACGTCGGCGATCTCGACGGGCTCGTCGGTGAGGTGGTGCGCGGCGTAGGCGTTGTCCCAGAAGATCCGGAAGTCGGGGGCGGCGGTCGGCATGGCCGCGAGGCGGGCCACGGTCTCGTCGCTGTAGCTGACGCCGTCCGGGTTGCTGTACTTGGGCACGCACCAGATGCCCTTGACCGCGGGGTCCGCGGCGGCCAGGCGCTCCACCTCGTCCATGTCCGGGCCCTCGGGGGTCATCGCGACCGGGATCATCTCGATGCCGAAGCGCTCGCACAGGGCGAAGTGGCGGTCGTAGCCGGGGACGGGGCACAGGAAGGCGATGCGCTCCTCGTCGACCCAGCGGCGCTCGGAGCCCGGCAGGACGCCGAGGAGGGCGTGCACGATGCTGTCGTGCATCAGTTCGAGGCTGGAGTTGCCGAGGGCGAGCAGCTGTCCGACCGGCGTCTGGAGGACCCCGGCGAAGATCTCGCGCAGCTCGGGCAGGCCCTGGAGCCCGCCGTAGTTGCGCACGTCCGTGCCGTCGGCGGCGGTGTGCGTGTCTCCGGGGAGGCCGAGCAGGGCCTCGGAGAGGTCCAGCTGCTCGGGCGCGGGCTTGCCCCGGGTGAGGTCCAGCGAGAGGCCGCGTGCGGCCAGGTCCGCGTAGTCCTTCCTGGCCCGCTCGAACTGCCCTTCCAGGGCGTCGTGGCTCTGCTCGGTGGTCATGGTGAAGTCCTCTCGCGGATACGTCGTGGGGCGCTGCCGAGGATACCGAGAAGGGAGGGGCCGCCGCTCACCGCCCGGGGCCCCTCCGCGGCCTCAGCGGCTGGTCGCGGGGCCGCCGGTCCCCAGCGGGCGCAGTCGGGGGGCCGCCTCGTCCCAGGCTCCGACGAGTTCCGCGGCGACCGCGACCATCTCCTCCTCGGCGATACCCGGGCGGTAGACGGCGGAGCCGATGCCGAAGCCGGTGGCGCCCGCCTCGACCCACGCGCCCAGGGAGGCGGCGCCGATGCCGCCGACGGGGACGAGTTCGAGGTCGGCGGGCAGCACCGCGCGCCAGGCCTTCATGCCGTCGATGCCCACCTGGGTGGAGGGGAAGAGCTTGACCGCGCGGGCGCCGGCGTGCACGGCGGTGAACGCCTCGGTGACCGTGGCCACGCCGGGGTAGGAGTCCATGCCCAGCCCGACGGTCGCGCGGACGACGTCGGCGTCGACGTTGGGCGACACCACGATCTGCCCGCCCGCGTCGTGCACGGAGCGCACCTGCGCGGTGGTGAGGACGGTCCCGGCGCCCACCCGGGCGTCGTCGGGCAGCTCCTCGCGCAGGACCTCGATGGCGCGCAGGGGGTCCGGGGAGTTCAGGGGCACCTCCAGGGTGCGCATCCCGGTCTCGTAGAGGGCGGCGCCCACGCGGGCGGCGTCGGCGGCGGCCAGGCCGCGCAGGATGGCGATGAGCCCGCTGGGGCGGCGTGTGTCGGTCATGGTCTCTCCGTGGGTCGTCCGGCCGTCCGGTCCCGCCGGTGTTCCACCGGCCGCGCGGACGGGGCGTGGGTCGTCAGGGGGATGCGGGTGCGCGGTCCGCGGCGCCGGGTCCGGCCGTGCCGGAGCCGTCGCCGAGCAGTCCCGCGCGCCGGGCGAGGTGGGCCAGGGCGCGGGGGGTGGTCCCCGTGGCGCCCCGGGCGGAGGCCACGCCCGCCCGGGAGAGCGCGCGCTCGTAGCGGTCGCACAGGTCGTCGGTCCCCAGGAGGAGGACGTCGCCCGTGCCGGGCGCGTCCGCGCCGCCGCGGAGCTCGCCGCGGACCTCGCTGCCGATGACGAGGCCGGAGACGTAGTCGCCGACCTGGTCGGGCCTGAGCCTGCCGGTGACGACGAGGGAGCGGGCGGAGAAGAGGGTTCCGAGGAGCCCGGGGTCCCCCTCGGGGCCCATCGCCACGTCCAGGCCGCGCTCGTAGGCCTCCCACCGGTCGCCCTCCGCAGGCCGGGCGAGGCGGCCGAGGATGCTGCCCTCCATGAGCAGCGCGTAGACCTCGCCGCTCATGTGGGTGGTGAAGCCGGTGACGACGGAACCGCGCAGCCGCACCCACTTGGCGTGGGTGCCGGGCAGGACGACGGTCCGCTCGCGCCCGCCGCCGGTCCCGCCGGCCGCGTCCCCCGCGCCGTCGGCGAGCAGCGCGCCGACGACCTGGGTCTCCTCGCCGCGCAGGAGGCCGGGCAGGGGACCCGGGGCGGTGAGGCCGGGCAGGATGTGGACCGGGCCCAGGGAGGACTCGACCCTCGTCAGGGGCAGGGCGGTCGCCAGCGGGTCGACCGGGAGCTCGACGTAGGGCGCCCCGGCCCAGCCCTGGTCGCTGCCGACCATGCCGCTCGCGACGACGGGCAGCGCCCGGGGCGCCGCCTCCGCCCAGTCCAGGCACAGGGAGCGCAGCGCCCGGTCGAAGGCCTGTTCCCTGCTGTGGCCCGCCTCGCGCGCGCCGGCGGTGACGCGCATGACGCCGTCGTCGGTGGACCTGTGGTCGAGGACGGTTCCGTCCTCCGTCAGGAGGTAGGCGCGGCAGGAGCTGGTGCCCCAGTCCAGCGCCACGAGCCGGGCAGCCGAGTAGTCGTCCATCGCATCCGTTCCGTCGTGCCGTGGTCTGGCCGTACGCCGACAGGTAACGCGAGGCGTCCCACTTTGTCGAACACCGTCCCACATATAGGGATGATCATAGGACTAGGCGGCTCTGAACAGGGGCGTGTCCCCCGCGTTCTCCGGATACGGCGCACGGCCCCTGCCGGGTCGGCCCCTCGGGGCGAGCGCCGTCCCCCGGTGGCCGGGAGCGCCCGCGACCCGCCGCACCGGCCCCGCCGGTCGCGACGGGGCCGCGGGCCCGCCCGGCCCGACCGGCGGGCGTCTCCCCCGGCCCCGGCGGCCCTCCCGCCGGGGCCGGGCTCCTTCTAGAAGGGGCGGTCCCCCACGATGGCGACGCGCTCGGCGATCCGGGGGTGGGGGTGGTAGTCGTTCACCGCGTAGTGCTGGGTGGCGCGGTTGTCCCAGAAGGCGACCGAGTCGCGCTCCCACCGGAAGCGCACCTGGAACTCCGGCGCGTGCGCCTGCTGGAACAGGAAGCGCAGGACCTCGTCGCTCTCGGCCCGCTCCATCCCGACGATGCGGGTCGTGAAGGAGACGTTGACGAACAGCGTCCTGCGCCCGGTCTCGGGGTGCGTGCGCACGACGGGGTGCTCGACCGGCGGGAACCGGTCCTGCCACTCCAGGAGCCTGCGCTCGTCCAGGAACCGCGAGAACCCGGGGATGACGTCGTGGACGGCGGTGCGGCCCTCGATGCGCTCCTTGACGGAATCGGGCAGGTTGTCGTAGGCGGCGGCCATGTCGGCCCACAGGGTGTCGCCGCCCACGGGCGGGACCTCCACCAGGCGCAGGATCGCGCCCATGGCGGGCCGCTCCCTCCAGGTCACGTCGGTGTGCCAGACGTTCTCGTAGCTGGGAGGCGTCCCGCCCTTGGCGAATCGGGCGACGTGGGCGTCGTCCCCCTGGTCGATGAACGGGTTGGTCTCCAGCTCCCCCCACATCCGGGCGACGGCCTTCTGGCGCGCGGAGTCGATGGGCTGGTCGCGGAAGAAGACGACCTTGTACTCCAGGAGCGCGCGGTGGATCTCGGCGCGCAGCTCCTCGCCGATCTCCTCCCGCAGGTCCACGCCGTGGATCTCGGCGCCGATGAGGGCGCCGAGCGGGCGGACCTCGAACAGGCCGTAGGGCTCGGCGGGCGCGCCCTCGGGCAGGCGGCGCAGTGTGCGCGGGCCCTCGACGAGCGCCGTGTCGACCGCGGCGCTGTCGCGCAGCCCCGCCGTGGTCTCGGTCATCGCAGTCATATTCCATACCTTTCCGATGGGGAAACAGGATAAACGGAGGACGTCCACAAGGACCCGAGGCTCGCCGGGCGGCGGCCGATCAGGGGAGGGAGGCCGGGTTCACGGCGGGGACCGCCGGCACAGGGGGCGCGAGGGACCCGCCCCCGGACGCGGGGGCAGGACGCGGGGCACGGACCCCGCCCCGCGGTCGCCGGCGGAACACCGCCACGGGGGCAGGGGCCGGACGCGGGTCAGGATCGGGGAGGGGAGCCCAGGCGGCCGCGGCGCAGGATGAGCCCCGGCGTGCCGCGGCGCTTCCGGTCGGGCCGGGCGGACCGGCGGGCGGTCGGGCGGTTCGACGGGAGGGCGTCCATACGACCGACAGTGGGGCATCGGGGCGGCCCCGTCAATGCCCTCCGCCGACAGGAACCCGTACCCCCCGGAGTCCCACCGGGCCCGCGGGACACAACAAACCCGGGCGTATCAGTGAATGACCGGACGGCGGGGATCGTCGCAGGTTGACCGCAAAGAACCTGGAATGCCAGGCAAACGACAGATGGTCATTCGGTGAATACTCGGTGTAGTGAAGGGGATATGCACATGAACGCGTCACCTGTTCGTTCGATCCCTGGATCTGCCCCTTCCAGGGGGAGGAGTCCCCCCGTGCAAGAGCGATGGAACCGTGCCTCCGTTCCCCAGCCCTTCACCCGCTCCCGGCCGTCGTCGGGCGGGTGGCGCGTATGACCTATCGGCGCCCGCGCCCACGGAGACGGCGACCGGCCGGCACCGAGGCGCGTGGGGCGCTGGCCGCCCTGTGCGTCACCGTCACCGTCAGCCAGGGAGTGCTGTTCTACGCCTTCCCCGTGCTGGGACCGGCCATCGCCGAGGACACCGGCTGGTCCCTCCCGATCGTCATCGTCCTGTTCTCCGGCTCCCAGGTGATGGCCGGGCTCAGCGGCCCCTTCGTGGCCCGCTGGCTGCGCCTACGGGGCCCGCGCGCGGTGATGACCGCGGCCGCGCTGCTCGGGGCCCTCGCGATCGCCGGGGTCGCCCTGGCCCCCGACCTGTGGTTCTTCGGCGCGGCCTGGCAGGTGGCGGGGATCGCCGTCGCCGGCCTCTCCTACCCGCCCGCCTTCGCCGCCCTGACCCGCTGGTACGGGCCGCGCCGGGTCCGGGCCCTGACCTTCCTCACCCTGGTCGGCGGCCTGGCCAGTACCGTCTTCGCCCCGCTGACCGCCGCGCTGGAGGCCCAGGTCGGCTGGCGCGGCGCCTACCTCGCCCTCGCGCTGATCCTGGCCCTGGTCGCGGTCCCGCTGCACGCCCTGGCCCTGTCCCGGCCCTGGAACCCCGCCCGGGCGGAGGACCGGATCCGCGACCGCACCGCCGTGCGCGCGGTGCTGCGCAGCGGCGCGTTCTGGGCGCTCACCACGTCCCTGGCCCTGGGCACCCTGACCGTGTACGCGGTAGTGGTCGCCGTCGTCCCCCTCATGCAGGAGCGCGGCTACGGCACCACCGAGGCCGCCTGGGCGCTCGGCGTCGTGGGCGTGGGCCAGGTGCTGGGCCGCCTCGCCTACGCCCCGCTGGCGCGGATCAGCGGATCGGTCCACCGGATCGCGGTCGTGCTCGTGGCCTGCGCGGCGGCGACCGCCCTGCTCGCCCTGGTCAGCGGACCGCTGGCCCTGGTCATCGGCGCCGCCGCACTGGTGGGCTCCGCCAAGGGCGTGCTCACCCTGCTCCAGGCCACCGCCGTGGCGGACCGCTGGGGGGAGGCGCACTACACCACGCTCAACGGCGCCATGCACACCCCGCTCATGCTCACCATGGCGCTGGCCCCGGGGGCGTGCGCGCTGCTGTCGGGCCCGATGGGCAGCTACGCCGCCGTGTTCCTGCTGCTGGCGGGGCTCTCCGTGCTCGGCGCCGTCGTCGCCCTGGCCAGCGGCCCGAAACGGGGCCGCGCCCCCTGAGCCTGCCGTGTCCCCTGACCCCGAGGGGGCCCGCACGCCCTGTTCCGGGGATATCGGCCGGATGCGGCCACCACGGTTGCCCGCGATCGGCCCCCGGGAACAAGGGGAGCAGGATCCCGACAGCCGACAAGGACACCATGACCCGTTCCCGCGCCGTCCGCACCCTCGCCGTCACGCTGCTGATGTTCGCGAGCCTGGCCTTCAGCGCGTCCCCGGCCGCCGCAGCGGCCCGGTACTACTACAACACGTGGATCACCATCAGCAGCTACCGCATCAACACAAGCGGCACCTCTCTCTACGAGGTCGGCACCCTCTACGCCGGCAGGCACTACTTCTACTGCCAGTACCGCTTTCCTGCATGGCCTTACACCGACGCACACGGCAACACCAACATCTGGTACGCCAGCACCGATGACGACACCGGCAACCGCGGAGTCCTGATCCCCGTGACGGCCTTCACCGTCGGCGGACAGAACGAGCCCATCCCGGGCCTGCCGAGCTGCTGAGCACATGACGATCGTCCGCCCCGACCCCCGGGCGCGGGCACGGCGCAGAACGACCCGAGGAGACACAGGTGGGCGAGCAGACCCCCGAAGGCGGGACCGACGGCCCCGCCGGAACCGAACCTGACGGCGGCATCAACGACCCGATGTCGGACCCGGAGGGCGGGGTCGGGGACCCCCTCGGCTCCGGCCCCGAGACGGAGGGCGGGGTCGGGGACCCCGTCTGACACAGGAAGGCCCGCCCCCGTCCACCGCGAGGCGGACGGGGGCGCGGTGCGTCCGGGACCTCCTACCCGCGCCCCGGAGCCGCGGGCGGTCCCCACACCCGCCCCGGCCGTTCCGTCACCGTATCCTCACGATCCGTGGCACAGGTCTTGACAGGTCTAGACCAGCCTTGCTTAGGTGGCGGCACCCCCTGCGGCGCGCGGTCGGACGCCGCGCCGCACCCTAGGAGTGTGACCCCGTGATCCGACGTCTCCTGAGCCAACTGGCGGCGCTCGGCGCGCTCGCCGCCGTGCTCACCGTCCTCCCCGCGTTCTCCGCACAGGCCGCCACCGCCTGCGCCACCGCCTGGAGCTCCTCCGCCGTCTACACCGGCGGCAGCCAGGCCTCCTACAACGGCCGCAACTACACCGCCAAGTGGTGGACGCAGAACGAGCGCCCCGGCGCCTCCGACGTCTGGACCGACCAGGGCGCCTGCGGCAACGGCGGCGAGGAGGGGCCCAACCCCGGCTCGTTCGTCGTCAGCGAGGCCCAGTTCAACCAGATGTTCCCGAACCGGAACTCCTTCTACACCTACAGCGGCCTCACCACCGCCCTCAGCTCCTACCCGGCCTTCGCCAACACCGGCAGCACCGAGGTGCGAAGGCGCGAGGCTGCCGCCTTCCTCGCCAACGTCAGCCACGAGACCGGCGGGCTGGTGCACATCAGGGAGACCAACGAGGCCAACTACCCGCACTACTGCGACTGGAACCAGCCCTTCGGCTGCCCGGCCGGCCAGGCCGCCTACTACGGACGCGGTCCGATCCAGCTCAGCTGGAACTACAACTACAAGGCCGCCGGCGACGCCCTCGGCATCGACCTGCTGAACAACCCCTACCTGGTCGAGCAGAACGCCTCGGTCGCCTGGCGGACCGGCCTCTGGTACTGGAACACCCAGAGCGGGCCCGGCACGATGACGCCCCACAACGCCATCGTCAACGGCCACGGCTTCGGCGAGACCATCCGCTCGATCAACGGTGCGATGGAGTGCAACGGGAACAACCCCGGGCAGGTCCAGAGCCGCATCAACAAGTTCACGGAGTTCACCCAGATCCTCGGCACCACCACCGGGGGGAACCTGAGCTGCTGATCCGGCGGGCGCGGCGAAGCGCCCGCGGACCGCATCGGATCGGGGGCGCCCCCGGCGACCACCGCCGGGGGCGCCTCCGCCCGTGTTCCCGGCACCGCCGGGCGGCGCCCCGGGCCGTGCCCCCCCGCACCGTTCCGGAGCCGCGACCGCCCGCCTCCCCCCGGGCCTGCGGGCCCGTGGGGCACGACCGGCCCCGCGCACCGCCCCGGGGAGAGCCCGGGCGGTCGTCCTCCGCCCCACAACCCCGCGGAGGGCGCCCCGGGGTCAGCGCGCCCCGGCAGCGCCGCCGGGCCGCGCGAGCGCGCCGGAGAGCGCCGCGACGTGCTCGGGCACCCGGGTCCCGGGCGCGAGACCGGGGTCGGGCTCGGGTGCGCCGAACACCTGGCGGACCGGCACGACGCCCGCCCAGACCGGCAGGCCGAGATCGTCCTCGTCGTCCACGGGCGGGCCGGTCCGCACCTTCACGGAGGCCTCCTCCAAGGACAGCGCCAGCACCCGCGTGGCCGCGAGCTCCTTGGCGGTGGGCGGGCGGACGGCGTCCCACCGCCCCGGCGCGAACTGCTCGGTCAGGGCCCGCAGGGCGGCCAGCGACTCCTCCTCGTCCCCGACCACGCGCGGCACGCCGTAGATCATCGCGGAGCGGTGGTTGAGGGAGTGGTTGAACGCGGACCGGGCCAGGACGAGGCCGTCCACGAGGGTCACGGTCACGCACACCTCCCCGCCGGCGCGCAGCGACCGGGCGCCGGTGGATCCGTGCAGGTAGAGGGTGTCGCCGATGCGGCCGTAACCGGTGGGGACCACCATGGGCGCGCCGTTCACGACGACCCCCAGGTGGCAGACCGACCCGGCGTCCAGAAGGTCGTACAGGTCGGTGCGCCCGGTCCGGGCCTTGTGCTTGGCGCGGCCGAGTCTGGTGCGTTCCGTGGTCGAGAGCATGGGGCTAGCCTAGAAAGAAGTGGACTCCCAGAACACAGCCACTTCCCCACTGAAACGGAAGACCACTTTGTCACGACCGTCGGCCGACCCGCCCCTGCGCCTGGACCGCTCCAGCGCGGTGCCGCTCACCGTGCAGCTGTCCGGCGCGCTGCGCGGCGCCATGTCCGAGGGGCTGCTCAGGCCGGGAGAGCGCCTGCCCTCCAGCAGGTCCCTCGCCGCGCAGCTGGGCGTCAGCCGGACCGTCGTGACCGAGGCCTTCCAGCAGCTGTACGCCGAGGGCTGGCTCGACGGACGGCACGGGTCGGGCACCTACGTCGCCGAGCACGCCTCCCCGGCGGCCCCGCCCGCCCCCGGCGCGCCCGCGCCCCCGGGAAGCGGCGGTCCGCCGCCCGGGGCGGGGCGGGGGCCCGAGCCGCGCCTGTCGCGGGCGGAGGCCAGGCGGCTGGGCATGGTCGACCTGCGTCCGGGCGCCCCCTGGGTGCGCTCGCACGACGGGGCCGCCTGGCGCAGGGCCTGGCGGCACGCGGCCTCCCTGCCGCTGGACGACGACCCGGACCCCCGCGGACTCCCGAGGCTGCGCGAGGCGCTCGCCGAACACCTGCGCCGGACCCGCGGCGTCCGGGTCGGCCCGCGGAACATCCTGGTCACCCGCGGCACGGGCAACGGCCTGGACCTGCTCGCCGCGACGGTCCTGGCGCGGGGCGGGCGGGCCGGGGTCGAGGAGCCCGGCTACCAGAGGGCGCGCGACATCCTGGAGTCGCGCGGGGCGGAGGTCGTCCCCTGCCGGGTGGACGGGGACGGCCTCGTGGTCGACGACCTGCCCGCCGACCTGTCCGCGGTCTACACGACGCCTGCCCACCAGTACCCGCTCGGCGGACGCCTTCCGGTCCCCCGCCGCGAGCGCCTGCTGGCCTGGGCGCGCAGCCGGGGCGCGCTGGTCGTCGAGGACGACTACGACGCCGAGTTCCGCTACGACGTGGCGCCGCTGCCCGCGCTGTACGGGATGGACCCCGGGCGCGTGGTCCTGCTCGGCACCCTCTCCAAGACGCTGTCCCCGGACCTGGGGATCGGCTGGCTGGTCGCCGACGCCGACCTGCTCGAACGCGTGGCCGGGACCCGCAGCCGGCTGTCCGACCGCACCGGCGTCCAGGCCCAGGCTGCGACGGCCCTGCTGCTGGAGCGCGGAGACCTCGACCGGCACCTGCGCCGCATGCGGCTGGAGTACGCCCGCAGGCGGCGGACGCTGATCGACCACCTGGGCCCGTACCTGACCGGGGACACGGCCGGGCTGCACGTCATGCTGCCGCTGCCGGCCGACGCGGTCGCCGGGGTGGTGGCCGAGAGCGCGGAGCAGGGCGTCCTGGTGGAGGACACCTCGCGGGCGAGCCACGGCGAACCGACCGTCCACGGCCTGGTCCTGGGCTACGGGGCCGCGCACCCGGTCGACCTGCGCAGGGCGTGCCGGGTCCTGGCCGGGGCCGTGGGCCGCCGCGCGGGGGCCGGCGGCCCCGCGTCCCGCTGAAGCCCCCGGCCGCCGCCGCGCGCAGGAGGGGCGCGGGTCCCGGGCCGTGGGGGCCGGGCCGCCGCCGGGAAGCGGTTCGGGCGGTGCTCCCCGTGGGCGCCGGACCGTGGGGGCCGGGTCCCTCCCGACCTCCTCCGGCGGGCCGCGTGGCCGCGAGCGCCCCGCGTCCGTGGGCCGGGGGCCCGGGCGGCGCCGGGCGCAGGGGGCCGGAAGGGCACGCGGCCCCTCCGGCCCCCGGCCCGGGACGCCGGCCCGGGCCCGGACCCGTCAGGCGGCGCGGGCCATCCTCCTGCGGCGCGCTCCGACGGCGAGGTCCACCGCGAGGAACAGCAGCAGCGACACCCCGAGGACCGGCAGCAGGTACCCGACGGCCACCGCCACGGCGACGACCCCGACCCTGGCCCACGGCGGAGCCGCGCGCCACGCGCCGCGCGGGATCGGACGCCCCGTCGCGAACGCCTTGTCCCTGGTCGGACGGCGCTGCCACCACATGCGGTAGCCCCAGAAGATCATCGCCAGCAGCCCCAGGACGAGGACGGTCAGCAGCACCTGGTTGACCACCCCGAACAGCAGGCCCATGTGGAAGGCGATGCCCCAGGTGGACAGCTTGGCCATGAGGGGGTAGTCGGCGAAGCGCAGCTCCTCGACCACCGTGTCGGCGTGCGCGTCGACGGCGACCGCGTCCTGCTGGACCGGCCAGCTCTGGTCGGTCTCCTTGACGGTGAACGGCGCGCCGTCCTCCACCGGGAAGGAGACCTCGACCGGCCCCTCCAGCCCGGCCGAGCGTGCCGTGTCCAGCACCGCGTCGACCTCGCCGGCCGGGTCGGCGGCCTCGTGCCCCGCGTGGTCCCCGTGACCGGAGTGGCCTCCGTGGTCGGAGGGGGCGGGCGCGGAGAGCGCCGGGGTCTGCCAGCCGAACGCGCCCCGGATCCCTCCGATGTTCTCCCCGGCGAACTGGGACCAGGTCAGCCCGGTCGCGGAGACGAGGAGGAGGCCCGCGAGCGCCCAGGTCCCGACGGACCCGTGCCAGGAGAGCGTCCGGGCGCGCCCGGCGGCCGAGCGCCGGGGCAGGAGCAGGCGGCGGGCGCGGCGGTTGCGCCGGCCGCGCGAGACCCACAGGGCGAGGCCGCCGAGGGCGACCGCCCACAGCCAGCTCGCGGCGAGCTCGCTGTACAGGCGTCCGGCGTCGCCCAGGTGCAGGGTCCGGTGGAACTCGGAGAGCCACGACCGCACCGGGAGCGACGCGCTGCTGCCGTAGCTGGTCGACTCGCCGACGACCTCGCCCGTGTGCGGGTCGACGAAGACCGCCAGGCGGTAGCTCGCGGAGAGGCCCTCCGCGTCGAAGAGCACGCGCGTGGTCAGGCCCGGCCCCCCGGAGGGGCGCACGGCGCTCGGCTCCGCCTCCGGGTGGGCGGCGAAGGCCGCCCCGACCTGCTGCGAGAGCGGGACGGCGGTGTCCGCCGACTCGACGGTGAGCAGGTCGGCGTGGACCGCTTGTTCGAGTTGGGGCGTGTAGACGTACAGGAGCCCGGTCAGGGCGGCCACCACGATGAACGGGGCGACGAGGACGGCTGCGTAGAAGTGCATCCGTAGGACCAGGGGGCGTAGGGAGGCCCACAGGGTGCGGTCGGGGGTCGAGGGATCGGCGGGGGCTGCGGGATCGGCGGGGGTGGGGGCTGCGGGATCGGCGGGGACGGGGGCGCCCGCCGCGGGCTCGTGGGGGTCGGAGGTGTCGCTTCTTCGCATGGGTCGGGGCCTTCTGCTGATCTCCCCGCTCCCCCGTGGGGGACGCGGGCACGGGTGGCGGCGCCGGCGCGCGGGGCGTCGGCGGGAGCCGGGCGCGGTGCGCGCGGCGGGCGTCGTGGTGTCGATCAGGGAAGGGCCGGGGGCCCGCGCACGAGGCGGACGCACCGCTGCCCCGGGCGCGGGGCGGGCACGCCGGTGCGGGCGAAGCGCGGCGGGCCGGGGAGCACGAACGGCCGGGGGCGTGCGAGGACGAGGAGCACTCCCCGCAGGAGCGCGTCCACGAACCCGAGGAGGTCGAAGAGGGCGCGTTCGCCCTGGCGCAGCCACCACGCGCTCACGAGCCCGGCCGCGGCGTGGGCGAGCAGCATGTCGGCCCCGGCGCCGGACGCGCCGTCGGGGAGGGCGCCGTGCGCGGCGGCGTGCCCGTGGCCCGCCCCGCCCGGCGCGGGTCCCCCGGCCGGGGAGGCGAGGGTGAACACCAGGTGCAGTGCGGCCTGCCCCCACAGCATCCGGGCGGCGAGCGCGCCCAGGCCCTGTTCGGAGCGGGCCGCGCCGTGGGCGAGCGCGAGGGCCAGCACGCCCCCGAGGACCAGGGCGAGCGGGGGCACGCCGTGTCCGGAGGAGAGGCCGTGCCCGGTGGCGGAGACGCCCACGCACACCCCCGCGAACACCGCTGAGCGCGGCAGCCGGGGCGGGGCGGGCGTCGACATGGCTGCCATTGTGCACGGGCGGCGGTGGCGTGGCTATACGTGTACGCGGGGTGATTTCGGCCGAGTCCCGCGCCCAGGCCCTCGACGGAGCCCCCGGCGGGGCCGACGTTCTGCCCGCTTGTCCCTTTCAGACCCGTTTCGCCCTTCGGACCGGCGAATCCGTTCCCCGATCGCGTGCGCGAGTGGTGCAATTCAAGCTTAGAATGATAACCATTGTCATTATCGCGCATATCGGAAGGGAGACCCGGTGCGCCAACTGTCCGTCCCCCCGGACGAACCACGGCAGGCACACAGTCCCGACCCCCGCTCCGCTTCCACCCCCGCCCCGGCGGGCCCGCGCCGGGTCCGCCGCCTGTCCACCCCCGCCGGCGCCGCGGTGGCCGCGGTCGTGCTCGGCGTCCTCCTGGCCGTGTCGATGGTCCTGGCGATCGGACTGGGTTCGGCGCTCGTCCCCCCCGGCGAGACCGTGCGCTACCTGTGGGCGGCCCTCACCGGCGGAACCATCCAGGCCGACGAGGTCGTCCGGTACCAGATCATCTGGCAGATCCGGACGCCGCGCGTGATCCTCGCCGCCCTGGTCGGCGCCGGCCTCGGCGTCGTCGGCGTCGCCGTCCAGGCGATGGTGCGCAACGCGCTCGCCGACCCCTACATCCTCGGCGTCTCCTCCGGGGCCTCCGTGGGCGCCGTCCTCGTCGGCGTGTTCGGGGCCCTCTCGGCCCTGGGCGTCTACGCGGTCTCCGCCGGAGCCTTCCTCGGCGCCCTCGTCGCCACCCTCCTCGTCTACCTCATCGCCTACTCCCGGACGGGGGTGACACCGCTGCGCCTGGTGCTGACCGGCGTCGCCCTGTCCTTCGGGTTCCAGGCGGTCATGAGCGTGATCATCTACCTCGCCCCCAGCAGCGAGGCCACGAGCACGGTCCTGTTCTGGTCCATGGGGAGCTTCGGCGCGGCCACCTGGGGCTCCCTCCCCGTGGTCGCGGCGGTGGTCGTCCTCGGGGCGGTGACGCTCCGCGGCCTGGCACGACCGCTCGACGTCATGGCGCTGGGCGACGAGACGGCGGCCAGCCTGGGCGTCGACACGGACCGACTGCGCCGGTGGCTCTTCGCCCTGACCGCCGTCATGACCGGGGCCATGGTCGCGGTGAGCGGGGCGATCGGGTTCGTCGGCCTCGTCATCCCGCACATCGTGCGCATGCTCGTGGGCGCCGACCACCGCCGGGTCCTCACCGTCGCCCCGCTGGTCGGCGCGGTCTTCATGGTGTGGGTCGACCTCGCGTCCCGCGTGGCCGCGGCCCCCCGCGAGCTCCCGCTGGGCGTCATCACCGCCCTGATCGGCGTCCCGGTGTTCATCACCCTGATGCGCCGCAGGGGCTACCTGTTCGGAGGACGCTGATGGACCTGCGCCTCGACGGCCTGTCCGTCGAACTCGGCGGCGAACCGATCGTCCGCGCGCTGACGCTGGACGTCCCCGACGGGCAGGTGGTCGGGCTGGTCGGCCCCAACGGGTCGGGCAAGTCCACCGCCCTGCGCTGCGTGTACCGGGCCCTGCGACCCGACGCGGGCCGGGTGTGGCTGGGGGCGGAGGACCTGTCCTCCCTCAGCCTGCGCCTGAGCGCCCAGCGGGTCGCGGCGCTGACCCAGGAGAGCGGCAGCGACCTGGACTTCACGGTGGAGGAGGTCGTGGCCCTGGGCCGCACCCCCCACCTGCGGGGCAACCAGGCGCTCAGCGCCCGCGAGCGCGACCTCTGCCGCAACGCCATGGAGCTCCTGGACGTGGCGCACCTCGCGCACCGCGGCGTGCTCGAACTGTCCGGCGGGGAGCGCCAGCGGGTCCTGGTCGCCCGCGCCCTGGCCCAGGAGCCCAGGGTGCTCGTCCTGGACGAGCCCACCAACCACCTCGACGTCCGGCACCAGGTCGAACTCCTGTCCCTCGTGCGGGGGGCCGGGATCACGGTGCTCGTGGTCCTGCACGACCTCAACCTGGCGTCGGCCGCCTGCGACCGGATCGGGGTGCTCTCCGAGGGCGCCCTGGTGGCGGCGGGCTCCCCCCGCGAGGTCCTGACCCCCGCCCTGCTCCGCGAGGTCTTCGGCATCGAGGCCTCGGTGGTGCCCCACCCCCTGACCGGCGACCCCCAAGTGCTGTACCGGCTCCCTCCCCGTCCAGGCCACCTGGACTCCGCGATGTCGAGAAAGGCGTCCCATGACGACCAGCGTTCGTGAAGGCAGTTCCCCCTGGCGGTCCGTGCTCCCCGTGGCGGCCGTCTCCGTCCTCCTCGCCGGGTGCGGCGCCCAGGTCCAGGAGGGCTCGGCGGCGGCGGACACGGTGACCGTGGAGCGCTGCGGCGAGGAGGTGGAGTACACGACCCCGCAGCGCGCCGTCGCCTACGAGGGCGGCAGCGCCGACAAGCTGTTCGCCCTCGGGCTGGCCGAGCAGGTGCACGGCTACGTGATGCCGCCGGCCAACCCGCCGGTGGAGGAGTCCCCCTGGGCGGAGGACTACGCGAGCGTCGAGTTCCTCGGCGACGACCTCCTCGACCGCGAGACGGTCGTGGACGCCGAGGCGGACCTGGTGGTCGCGGGCTGGAACTCCGGGTTCAGCGACCAGCGCGGCATCACCCCCGAGATCCTGGACGGCATCGGGATCCAGAGCTTCATGCACGCCGAGTCCTGCTTCAACTACCCGGGCTTCCCCGAACACGTCACCCCCTTCGAGGGCCTCTACACGGACCTGGACCGGCTGGGCCGGATCTTCGGGGTCGAGGAGCGGGCGACGGAGCTCGTGGAGGGGTACAGGGAACGGGTCGCGGCGGTGGAGGAGCAGGTGCCCGAGGGCGACCCGGTCCCCGTCTTCCTCTACGACTCGGGCGCCGACCAGCCCTTCACCGCGGGCAGCCAGGTGCCACCGAACGACATCATCTCCTCCGCCGGGGGCGAGAACATCTTCGGCGACCTCGACGAGCGGTGGACCCAGGTCGGCTGGGAGGCGGTCGTGGAGGCCGAGCCGGAGGTCGTCATCATCCTCGACTACGGCGACCAGCCCGCCGGGGAGAAGATCGACTTCCTGACCTCGTTCCCCGCCCTGTCCGAGGTCCCGGCGGTGGTCGAGGAGAACTTCTTCGTCCTGGACTACAACGAGGGCATCTCCGGCCCGCGCAACATCGACGGACTGGAGGGTTTCGCCGAGTACCTGCGGGAGCTGGAGCGGGGCTGACCCCGGCGGGGCCGGGGCGCGCCCGGCAGCGGGCCGCCCCGGGAGCCCCTGCTGTCCCCGGGCGGGCCGGGCACGGCGCTCGCAGCGCGACCGCGCGGCGTGGCCGGCGCGCCCCGGCCCGGCGGGGACCGCCCCGGGCCCCTGCACGGGGCGGCGCCCGCCGGGGTCCCCCTCCGGCGGGCGCCGCCCGTACGCCGCCGGCGCCGCGCACGGCGGGCCGGCGGGGTCCTCACCCGTCCAGGGACGTGACCAGGTCGTCGGTGTGGACGGCGCGGGAGGGCGGCGCGGCCCCCTTCCACTCCATCCGCGACCACGGGAGCTCCAGGTCCGCCGGGTCGAGGACCTCCCGCGGAGCCAGGTCCTCGATCGCCGCGGCCTCCCCGTGGCGCGCGAACACCGACTCCACGTACCGGTGGCCGGTGTCCGGCGCCAGGAACACGACGCGGCGCCCCGGGCTGCGGCGGGCCTCCCACCGCGCCACGAGGTGGGCCGCCCCGGTGGAGAGCCCCGCGAACACCGCGTGGCGGCGGAGCAGGTCGACGCTCCCCGCCAGGGCGGCCGAGAACCCGGTCCAGTGGACGGTGTCGTAGAGCGAGTGGTCGACGTTGCCGAACGGGATGGAGCTGCCGATGCCCGCGATGATGATGTCCCGGTCCTCGACGCCGTCGCCGCCGAACGTGACGCTGCCGAAGGGCTGGACCCCCACCAGCGCGGTGCCGGGCTCCCCCTCCCGCAGGAAGCGGGCCAGCGCCCCGGTCGAGACGCCCGTCCCCACGCCGCCCACCAGGGTCAGCGGCTCGCCGCCCGTCTCCCGGGCGATCATGTCGGCGGCCTCGCGGTAGCCGAGGGCGTGGACGTCGTCGTGGTACTGGCGCATCCAGTGGAACCCGGGGTTGTCCCGGATCACCTCGCGGACCCTGCGCACCCGGCGGTTCTGGTCGAGCCGGAGGTCGTCGGAGGGCGGCATCTGCTCCAGGGTGGCGCCGAGCACGGCGAGCTGGACGCGCAGGGTCCGGTCGACGGTCGTGGAGCCGATGATGTGGCAGCGCAGGCCGTAGCGGTGGGCCGCCAGGGCCAGGCCGTGGGCGTACATGCCGCTGGAGCTGTCCACGAGGGTGTCGCCCGGCCGGACGGCCCCCGTGTCGAGCAGGTGGCGGACCGCCGCCACGGCGGAGGCGACCTTCATGGACTCGAAGCGCAGGCAGGCCACCCCCTCGCCCAGATCGATGAGGTCGGGTCTGCCGACGGCCTCGGAGAAGTGCTCGTCCACGCTCACCCCTCCCCCGCCCCGGCCGCTCTCCGGTCCGCACCGTGGACCCGGTAGCGGTAGAGGGAGGTCGGGTCGGCGCTGAACTGCGAGAACGGGAAGGGTTCGGCCGACAGGGCGCTGACGCCCGCGCCGAGGAAGGCGCGGGCCACGGCCGCGCCGCTCTGGGCGTAGACCACGAGCGGGACGTCCCGTTCGCGGCAGCGCTCCAGGATGCGGTCGAAGGTCCCGTTGCCCAGGGTCATCCCGGTGGCGACGACGGCGTCGGCCTCGGAGAGGACCCCCTCCATGTCCGGGGTGACGGGGTCGCCCCACTGCGTGCTCCGCAGGTTCAGGTCGCAGGGCAGACAGCGCCCTCCCCTCTCGTGGATGGCGGCGACGAGGGGGTTCACCACGCCGATGAGGCCGACCTTGCGGCCGTCGGGCTCGGGGACGAGCCCGGCGACGGCCGCGTCGCGGGCCAGGGCCCGCTCCTCCGGGGTTCCCCGGGGCAGGACGACCTCCTCGGCGCGGGGGTCCTCGGCGTGCGGCGCGGCCTGTCCCAGGTAGGCGTCCAGGGCGGCGAGCCGCAGCGGGAGCGGTCCGCGCAGGAGGAGGTCGCGCAGCGGGGCGCCGGACGCCTCGGCGCAGACGGCGGGGTCCAGGGCGCCCTGCTCGAAGGCGCACGCCCCGAAGGCCCGGCCGACCCTGACCAGGACGTACTGGTTGAGGTAGGTGACCCCTCCCCCCGCGAGCCGGGTGCCGTGGTGGACCCAGAACACGCTGGTGGCCGTGGGCAGGTCGGGCTCGGCCAGCACCGACCGGAAGAGTGCGTCGAGGTCCTTCATCGGACGGCCTCCAGGTCCCGGTCCCCGTCCCCTGCCCCGGCGGGCCCGCGGGTCAGCCGGAACAGGTGGGTGAGGACGCCGTCCTCCCAGTCGTGCAGGTGGTGGATCTGGGCCCTGAACCCGGTGTCGGCGGCGTGGCCGATGATGCGGCGCAGGTCGGCGGTGTTGGACACGATGAGGAAGACCTCCCCGCCGGGGGCCAGCAGGTCGCGTTCGGCGATCTGCGAGAAGAAGGCCTCGGTGACCGCGGCTCCGGCGCACACGTTGCGGACCACGTCGGGGTCCTCGCTCACCGGCTGGCTGACGGCCGGGGGGTTGAACGTGACGACGTCCGCCTGGTGGCCCTCGGGGAAGCCGGCGAAGACGTCGGAGACGACCGGGACGAACTCCGGCGCCCGCGCGCCGGTGACGAGCCTGCGGTAGTTGTCCCCGGCCGCGCGGACGCTGTCGGCGTGCACGTCCACGGCGTAGACCCGCGCCGCTCCGCGCAGGCCCGCCACGGCGGTCTCGACCCCCAGGCCGACCCCCATCGCGGCGTAGCGCCTGCCCCGCACCGCGATGTCGCCGTCGAGGAGGCGCTGGTGGATCATCCGGCTCGTCTCCCCCGGCATGAACACGCCGGGCGGGACGGTGAAGTCCCATCCGTTCCAGGTGTAGGTGCGGTGGGTGCGGAGGTCGGCCTTGGGCTGGTTCATGCCGATGATCTGCTCGGCCGGAAGAGGGGGAGGGAGCTGGGCGATCTGGGAGGGATCCACGCGGGTCCTTTCGACGGCGGAGGGGTACGTCTCGGAATGCGGACACGGGGCACCGGCACACACGCCCCAGGTCGCATCTCGGACACCGGGCCGACCGCGCGGGGCGGCAGGGGCGGCTCCGGCGATGACGACTATAGGGGAAATGAAAATCATTGTCAGCAGGTGGTGACAATGTGGGCATGATCGCGAGTGGTTATCGTTTTCACTAAGATGAGGCAACCCCCTCCCGATCCGCCAGAGAGTGAGAGACCACGCGTGTCACCGACGACGCCGAACCAGACCGATCCCCGCCGGCTACGGGGCTCCCCGATCCTCGACCCCGCCTTCGTGCGCCTGTGGTGCGGGACCACGGCATCGGGCCTGGCGACCTGGGCCCTGCCGTTCATCCTCGGCCTGGCGGTGCTCGACGGCTCCCTCGGCGCCGTGAGCCTGGGGCTGGTCCTGGCCACGCGGACCGCGGGGTTCCTGGTCGCGGTCCCCCTCGGCGGACTGCTCGCCGACCGCCACTCCCGACGGTCCGTCGTCCTGTGGTCGGGGCTCGCGGCGGCCGCCGCCACACCCGTCCTCGCCCTGGGGCTGGGCTCCTCCACCGCGCTCATGGCCGCGGCGGCCGCCGTGGTGGGCGTCGGCCAGGGCGCCTGCCGCCCCGCGTTCCAGGCGCTCACCGCCGAGGTCGTCGCCCCCGAGGACAGGCAGCAGGCCAACGCGGCCCTCACGTTCTCCGTGCGGGGCGCCACCCTGCTCGCCCCCGGTCTGACCGCGCTGCTGTCGACGGTGACCGGCACGGGCGCCCTGATCCTGGTCACGGCCGCGCTGTGGCTCGCGGCCGCGCTCCTGCCCCCGGCGGGCGCCGCGGCGGGGACCGGGGAGCGGGGAACGCGCGCCGCCTTCCACACCGAGTTCCTCGAAGGGCTCGCCGAGGCCCGCAGGCACCCCTGGTTCGTCGCCGGGCTGGGCGCCCTCACCGTGGTGATCGCCCTGGGCTACTCCGCCACCAACGTCCTGCTCCCCCTGGCCAGCCGCGACCACTACGGGACCGAGGCGGTCCTGGCCGGCGCTCTCACCGCCTACACCGGCGGCGCCCTCCTCGGCGCGGTGCTGGTCTCCCGGTGGCGGCCCCCGGCCCAGGGGTGGACCGCCCTGGCCGGGCTGGCCCTCTACGGCCTGGCCCCGCTGAGCCTGATCCTGCCCGTGGGCCCCCTGGCGGTCATGGCCGCGTACGCGGTGGTGGGGATCGGCGTGGAGCTGTTCAACGTCCCGTGGTTCACGGCGGCGCAGCGGGAGGTGGAGCCCGGCAAGCTCGCGCGGGTCTCCTCCCTGGACTTCCTGTTCTCCTACGGGCTCGCGCCCGTGGGCCTGGCCCTGATCGCCCCGGCCGCGCAGGCCTTCGGCGCCGGGCCGGTGCTCCTGGCGTGCGCCGTGCTGTGCGTGGCGGCGCCCGCGCTGGCCGCGCTGGCCCCCGGGGCCCGGGAGTTCCGGACCCCCTGAGCCCCGGGCCGGGGCGGCCTCCGGGACCGCCGGGACGGCCGCCGCCGCGCCCGGCGCGGCGGTCCCGGGGCCCGGGAGCGACCCTCAGGCCCTCCGGTCCGCGGGGACGTGGCGGGTCGGCGGCCCGGTGTACTCCGCCAGGACCGGACGGGGGAGCGGCCCCTTGATCCTGGCGCCCGACCCGTGCTCCTCCCAGGCGTGGGCGAGGATCCCGACGGAGCGGGAGAGCACGAACAACCCCCGCGCCAGCTCGGCGGGGAACCCCAGGGACGCGTAGACGACCGCCGTGGCGCCGTCCACGTTCATGGGGACGGGTCTCGCACGCCCCTCGGACAGAGCGGCCTCCAGGGCCAGGGCCGACTCCAGGGGGCCGCCCGGCACCACGCCCTCCTCCACGGCCGCCCCGACCAGGCCCAGGAGTGGGTCGCGGCGGGGGTCGCGGGGGTGGAAGCGGTGGCCGAACCCGGGCACGTACTCCCCCCGGGCGCGGTACCCGGCCACCTCGTCGGCGGCCGCGCGGTCCACCGGGGCGCCCCCGGCGCGCAGGTCCGCCATCCGCTCCAGGAGCTCCACGCACTGCTGTCCCGCTCCGCCGTGGACGTCCCCGAGGAGGTTGACGCCGGTGGCGACGGCGCTGTTGAGGCCGACGCCGCAGGTGGCCGCCATGCGCGCGGCCGCGATCGAGGGCGCCTGGGGGCCGTGGTCGACGGCGGCGACCAGGGCCGCCTCCAGCAGTCGGGACCGGCGGGGGTCGGGCAGCTCCCCGCGCAGCATGAGCCACACGGTGTCCACGAACGAGGCCTGCCCGATCAGCTCCTGGACGGGGTAGCCGCGCGGCTCGATCTCGCCCGGGGCGATCCTGATGACCCCCGTGGACCACCAGCTCCCGATCTCGCGGCGGGTCATGGTCTCCTGGCCGGTGTCGCTCATACGGTTCCCTCCTCGCGCAGTCTGTCGATCTCCTCGTCGGCGAACCCCGCCTCGCGCAGGACCTCCGCCGTGTGCTCCCCGAGCACGGGGGGCGGTCCGGGCGGGGCGAGGGCGGCCCCGTCCACGTGCACCCCGCTGCCGAGGACCCGCAGCTCGCGCCCCTCCTCCCCGGGGAAGGGGAGCGTGTGCACGAGGCCCCGGTGCTCCACCTGGTCCAGGTCCAGCGCCTCGGACACGCTCAGGACGCGGGCGGCCGGGACGCCCGCCTCGGACAGCTCCCGCTCCCACTCCCGGGCCGTGCGCCGGGCGAGGTGCTTCTCCAGCTCCTCCCGCAGGGCGTCCCTGTGGGCCTTGCGGTCCTCCCGGCGGGCGAAGCGCGGGTCCGAGGACAGGTGGGGTGCGCCGACCAGGGCGCACAGGGCCTCGAACTGCTCCTGCTTGTTGGCGGCGATGTTGAGCGCGCCGTCGGACGCGGCGAAGGTGCCGGAGGGCGCGGCGGTGGCGTTCTCGTTGCCGATGGGGGACGGCTCGACGCCGGTGGTCAGGAAGTTGGAGACCCCCCACCCCATGGCGGTGATGGCGGTCTCCAGCATGGACACGTCCACGCTGGCGCCGATCCCGGTCCGCTCGCGCCGCACGAGCGCGGTGCTGACCGCGAAGGCCGCGGCGAGGCCGCCCAGGACGTCCGCGACGGGGAAGCCGGCCCGGAGCGGCCCGGTCCCCGGGGTGCCGGTGGCGCTCATCATCCCCGAGAGCCCCTGGACGATCTGGTCGTAGGCGGGGCGCCCGCTCATGGGGCCGTCGGCCCCGAACCCGGAGACCGCGCAGTACACCAGCCGGGGGTTGATCTCGCGCAGCCGCTCCCAGCCGAAGCCCAGCCGTTCCAGGACCCCGGGGCGGAAGTTCTCCAGCAGCACGTCGGAACCGCGGACCAGCCGCTCCATCACCTCGCCGCCCCGCGGGGACTTGAGGTCGAGCGTGAGGGAGCGCTTGCCGGCGTTCTGCGCCAGGAACGACGCGCCCAGGCCCCGGGCGCTGAGGTCGGGGGCGGCTCCGAGCCGCCGGGCGAGGTCCCCGCTGCCGGGCACCTCGACCTTGACCACCTCCGCCCCCATGAGGGCCAGCTGGTAGCCGGCGTAGGGTCCGGCCAGGACGTTGGTCATGTCCAGGACGCGGACCCCGGCCAGCAGGGGTTCGGGCTGTTCCGCCGGGCTCATCGGGGCGTCCTTCCCGGTGCGGCGGGCCCGCCCAGGGGGTCGAGCCCGATGCCGGTGATGCGGCCCGCCGCGCCGACGACGGCCGAGGTGAAGCTCTCGACCGCGGCGTCGGTGAAGCGGGCGGTGGGCCCGCCCACGGCCAGGGCGGCGACGGGGACCGTGCCGTCCGGCCCGTACACGGGGGCGGCGACGCCGGAGGCCCCGGTCTCGCGCTCGCCGTGGCTGACCGCGTAGCCCAGCCGCGCGGCGCGTCCGACCTCCTCCTTGAGCCGGCTGAGGTGTCCGGGGCCGTGGGGCGAGGCCGCCGAGACGCGCAGGAGCAGGGACTCGGGGGCGCCGATGAGGAGGACCTTGCTGGCGGAGCCGCCCCACAGGACCATCTCGTCACCGGTGTTCACGACGTGGCGGAGCCGCTGGGGGCCCTCCTCCTGGGCGACGCACACGCGCACCGCGTCCGCGCGGACGTAGAGGTTGACGGTCTCCGCGGTGTCCGCGACGAGTTCGCGCATCACCGACCGGACCGCCTCGGGGACCCTCCAGACCGCGTGGGCCAGGCGGGCCCACCGCAGCAGCCCGGGGCCCACCCCGATCCGGCCGTCGGGCCGGGTCCACAGCAGCCCCCGCTGTTCCAGGGTTCCCACCAGTCGCAGGACGGTCGTCTTGGCCAGCCCCGTCCGCTCGGTGAGCTCCCGCACGGTGTGGGCCTGGTGCGTCTCGTCGAACAGGTCCAGCAGGTCCAGTGCGCGCGCCACGCTGCGCACGGAGCCGTCCGCGTCGCCTCCCGGCATGTCTCCTCCTCGCCAGTGGTCCACTGTGTGGTCTCTATGATCCATCAGGTGGACTCGCGGCGACAGCCTAGCGCACGGGGCGGATCCCCGTACAGACCCGCCCTCGCCGGGCGCCCCCGCCCCGAACACCGCGCCGCGAAAAAAGTCGCTGGAAGAGGCGCATACACCCGGACCGCGACAAACACGTTACGGGCGCGTGTCATCCTCCCGTTGACAGGAGCCATTGTGACCCGCATCATTCTCGGAACCAGCAAGCGGCCCTCCTGGTCCACCTGGTGGACCAGAGGGTCGAGAGGAAGTGAAGGATGAAGAACCAGCGGATCCTCCGCTCGGTGGGAGCGGTGGCCTCCGTCCTCGTCGTCGGCGCCGCCGCGGCCAACGCCGCGCTCTCCGACACGGGCGCGTCCGAGGCCCGGGCCCGGGTCGACATCGTCGTCCCGGCCGACCCCGGCGGAGGCTGGGACCTGGTGGCGCGCGAGGCGCAGCACTCCCTGCGCGTCAACGGCATCGTCGAGAACACGCAGGTCCTCAACCTGCCCGGGGCCGGCGGCACGATCGGCCTCGCCCAGACGGTCCGCCGGGAGGGCGACGCGACCACCCTGATGACGACGGGCACCGTCATGATCGGCGGCATCATCGTCAACGACTCGGCGCAGACCCTGGAGGACGTGGTCCCCATCGCCCGCGTCGCCGACGACTACGAGGTGTTCGTGGTCAGGGAGGACTCCCCGTTCGAGGACATGTCCGACCTCGTCGCGGCCTGGGAGGACGACCCGGGTTCGGTCGCCGTCGGCGGCGGCTCCCTGGGGGGCACCGACCACCTCCTCGCGGGCCTGGCGGCCCAGTCCCGGGGGGTGGACCCCCAGAGCGTCAACTACATCCCCTTCGCGGGCGGGGCCCAGGCGCTCACGTCCCTGCTCTCGGGCAGCATCGACGTCGGCGTCTCCGGCTACAACGAGTTCCGCGACCAGGTGGAGGCGGGCAACCTCCGCGTCCTCGGCGTCTCCGCGGAGGAGCGCGTGCCGGGGCTGGAGGAGCACCCGACCCTGCCCGAGCAGGACGTGGACGCCGTGCTGCCCAACTGGCGCGGCTTCATGGCCGCGCCCGGCATCAGCGACGCCGAGCGCGAGGAGCTGACCGCCATCGTCGAGGAGATGGTCCGCACCCCCGAGTGGCAGGACACCCTCGAACGCAACCGGTGGGAGGACACCTTCCAGTCCGGACCGGAGTTCGAGGAGTTCCTCGCAGCCGAGATCGACCGCATCACCACCGTCACAGAGGACCTGGGACTGTCATGAGCCTGAGCAGCACACCCGCGGAACCGCGCGGGACCGCCGCCGGACCGCGCCCCGCGCGGCCGGCCCGGCGCTGGTGGAGGGGGCGGAGCGAGATCTTCGTCGGCCTGCTCACCATCGGCATCGGCCTCTTCCTCGGCGAGCAGACGCTCACCATGCACGTGCCCGACAACTCGGCTTCGCCGGGGCCGCAGTTCTTCCCCGCCGTCGTCGCGGTCCTGATGGTCGTCCTGGGCGCGGCCCTCGCCCTCCAGGTGATCCGCCGCCCCGCCCCGGAGCCGGAGGCCGGCCCCGCCGACGCCGAGTCCAGGGCGCACGACCAGGCCGGGGCCGTCGGCGAGCTGGTGGACGGCGAGCGGTCCCCCGCCGGCGCGCCCGCCACCCACAGCGACTGGCGCACGGTCGGCCTCGTGATCGGCTCGGTCGCGCTCTTCGCCCTGCTGCTGCAGCCGGTGGGCTGGCTGCTGTCCGGGGCCCTGCTGTTCTTCGGCGTCGCCTGGGCCTTCGGCGACAAGCGGCGTCCCGTGTTCGAGGCCGGCGTGGCGCTGGTCTACTCCTCCGTCGTCCAGCTGGCGTTCGTCGCCGGGCTGGGCCTGAAACTTCCCGCCGGGATCCTGGGAGGGGTGCTCTGACATGGAGACGCTCGGACTTCTCGGGGGCGGCTTCGCGGCCGCCCTCACCCCGGAGAACCTGCTGTGGGCGCTGGTCGGCGTCGTGCTCGGCACCGCGGTCGGCGTCCTGCCCGGCCTCGGGTCGGCGATGGCGGTGGCCCTGCTGCTGCCCGTGACCTTCAAGCTCGACCCCACGGGCGCGTTCATCATGTTCACCGCCGTCTACTACGGCGGGCTCTTCGGCGACTCCACGACCTCGATCCTCATGAACACCCCGGGCAACAGCTCGGCCATCGCCACGGCGATCGAGGGCCACAAGATGGCGCTCAAGGGCAGGGCGTCCCAGGCCCTGGCCACGTCGGCGATCGGCGCGTTCGTCGGAGCGGTCGTCTCCACCGCCGTGGTGGCGTTCTTCTCGGGCGTCATCATCGACATCGCCCTGCGCTTCGGCCCCGCCGAGTACTTCGCGCTGGCCGTCTTCGCCTTCCTGGCGACCTCCGCGGTCGTCGCCCAGTCCATGGTGCGCGGCCTCATCGCGCTCTCCATCGGCCTGTCGCTGGCCATGGTCGGCATCGACTCCCAGAGCGGCGCGGCCCGCTTCACCCTGGGCATCCCCTCCCTGTTCGAGGGGGTCAGCATCATCACGGTGACCGTGGGCCTGCTCGCTCTGGGAGAGGTCCTCCACGTGGCCTCGCGCGTGCACCGGGGCGGGGGCCGCACGGCCGAACTCCTGCGCACCACCGGCACCCCCTGGCTCAGCGTGCGCGACCTCAAACGCGCCGTGCCCGCGTGGATCCGCGGACTGGGCTTCGGCCTCCCCTTCGGCGCCGTCCCCGCGGGCGGCTCGGAGATCCCCACGTTCCTGGCCTACGGCACCGAGCGCAAGCTGTCCCAGCTCCGGGCGCGCAGGGGCAAGCGCCCCGACGAGTTCGGCGAGGGCGCGATCGAGGGCGTGGCCGCCCCGGAGGCCGCCGCGAGCGCCACGGCGGGCACCGCGATGGGCGCCCTGCTGGGGCTGGGCCTGCCCACCTCGGCCACGGCGGCGATCATGCTGGCCGCCTTCCAGCAGTACGGCATGCAGCCCGGCCCGCTCCTCTTCGAGCGCAACGCCGACCTGGTGTGGGCGCTCCTGGCCAGCCTGTTCATCGGCAGCGTCATGCTGCTCATCCTCAACCTGCCCTTCGCACCGCTGTGGGCCAAGCTGCTCCTGATCCCGCGCCGCTACCTGTACGCCGGCATCACCGGTTTCGCGGTGCTGGGGGTCTACGCCTCGTCCTACTCGGTGATCGAGCTGTGGCTCCTGATCCTGCTGGGGCTGCTCGGGTTCATGATGCGGCGGTACTCGATCCCGGTGGCCCCGGTGCTCATCGCGGTCATCCTGGGCCCGCTCGCCGAGACCGAACTCCGCCGCGCACTGGCCATCGGCCAGGGTGACGTGGGCGCGCTCTTCGCCGGCCCGATCACCATCGGCATCTACACGGTCATCCTCGCGGCCGTGGCCCTGGTCGCCGTCGCCCGGATGCGCTCGGCGCGCCGGAGCCGGACCGAGGCCGGGTCCGAGTCCGCCGAGAAGACGGAGGTTGGCGGGTAGGCGGGACGCCGGTCCCTCTGCGGAGGCCCCGGGCGCGGCGACCGCCGTGCCCGGGGCCTCCGCCGTGGACGCCTCGTGCCGCTAGCCTGCCGGACATGCACCCAGTCGAACTCTCCAGCACCAAGCTCACCCTTCGGGAACTGCGTCCTACCGACGTCGACGACCTGCTCCGGGTCTACG
Source organism: Nocardiopsis sp. NPDC101807 (assembly GCF_044766605.1). Taxonomy (NCBI): domain Bacteria; kingdom Bacillati; phylum Actinomycetota; class Actinomycetes; order Streptosporangiales; family Nocardiopsidaceae; genus Nocardiopsis; species Nocardiopsis sp. NPDC101807. The sequence continues at coordinate 78,923 of NZ_JBIWMK010000001.1, forward strand.
GAGACGCAGAGGCGGTCAGGCACCTGTCCTTCACACCGCGAACCGGGCAGCAGTGCGCGACCATCGTGGAAGCCGCGATCGCCGACTCCGAGCAGAAGGACAGGGGCGTCTACATGCTCGCTGTCGCACGGCAGGAGGAGCTGGTCGGCACCGCTCGCCTGGCCGTGGACGAGCGCCCCCACAGCGCGCAGATCGGCTTCGCCCTGCGACCGGACCTGTGGGGGCAGGGGTTCGGTAGCGAACTCGTCCAGCTCCTGCTCCGGCTCGGCTTCGACGAGCTGGGGCTCAAGCGGATATGGGGCGCCCGCTCACCGGAGAACCAGGCTTCTGAGCGCGTCATGCTCCGGGCCGGAATGGTGGAGGAGGGACGGATCCGGAGACACCTGTGGACCCGGAACGCCTGGCGCGACTCCATCGTCCACTCGATCCTGGACGACGAGCGGACTCCCAACTTGGTGACGCACAAGCCATAGGTCCCACCCGAAGCCCAGGTCACAGGCCGAGCGACGGGAGGCGATCCCGACACACATCAGGGCCTTCCATCGAACTCTGCACGAAACACCCCGCACTTGGATTTCGTGTACGGCCACGGACTCGCGTTGGTCGGCTCCCTCTCTCTGCGCTGGGGACCTCTGCAGGTCGGCACCGGTGTGTTCGCCGCACTTCCCCGATGGCCCCGAACAGCCCGGGATCAGCTGTTGGACGTCGCTCCTCCCCCGGAGGAGCAGCGGTCGGCCACAAGCCGGGGCACCCCGTCCGAGCACTGACCCAAACCTGCCCCGGACCGGCCGCCAAAACAACTTTTATTCGCAGGCGCGAATAAACCCAGAAACCTTGACCTCCACCCCTGATATCTCTAACTTTAATTCTGAATTGTGCTGGACGGAAAGGTTATTTCGTGGCACTTCAGAAGCTTTCTGGCGACTGCAACCGCAACGACTGTCCCGGTGTCTACACGAGCGGCGACGGTTCCGTCATCGTTCAGGGCCCCCTACTGACCACCACCGAAGGGCTGACCTTCTCCGAAGGCGAGGTCGCTGTCCGCATCCCCGCCCACCTGATCGAGGAGGCCGCCCGTGCGCTTGGAAGGTGAGGCCTGGCAGGAGTTCTTCCACTCCTTCCAACGGGAGGCGTTCCGGCTCGAAACCCTGCCCGGTTACACCGTGCCCGAGGAAGAGGACGAGCTACGTCAGTTCCTGGCCGGGGTGGCCCGCCCGCCTGAGGAGCTGCATACCGACACCTACCTGATCAAGGTCCGCGAACACATCGAGGCCGGCCGCCGGATGCGCCGGGTCCACACCCTCACCAGCCCGCTCAACAACCACCTGAGGTTTCAGTTTGAATGGGGCTATGCCTTCAGTGTCGAGGCGGGCGAGGAGATCCACATCCTCGACTTCGCCACCACCCCTGACCCCGGGCTGCCCCGACAGGATTTCTGGCTCTTCGACGACGAGCACGTGGTGCTGATGCACTACGCTGCCGACGGCACCCAGACCGGCCGGGAACTTCTGGAGGACGCAGACCCCGCCCCCTACGTCCGTTACAAGGAACTGGCCCTGAGACACGCCGTCCCCTTTCCCGAGTACTACAAGGCCGCACCGCTTGACCCTTGAGCCCGAACACGCTGACCGGCAGCGCGGCGAGTTGGCCGACGCCCTGCGTCGCCTGCGCCGCGCTGCCGGCCTGACCGGTGCCAGCCTTGCTACCCGTACCGGAATGAGCCAGGCCAAGGTCAGCAAGATCGAGAACAACCGCGTTCGCCCCTCGGTGGTGGACGTCGAACGCATCCTCACCGCGCTCGAGGTGTCCACCACCGGCGAGGACGGTGCCCGACTGCTGGAGTTGGCCCGGGCCGCCAACTCCGACTACCAGGGGTTCCGCACTGCCCTACAGCGGGGTCTGGGCGAGCTCCAGCGGGATCTGGCCTCGATCGAAAACGCCGCCTCAACGGTGCGTTTCTTCCTGCCGTGCATGATCACCGGGCTGCTCCAGACCCCCGAGTACGCGCGCCAGACTCTGATGCACCCGCTGGTGAACCGCGGTGCGGAGTGGCAGTCAGCGCTGGCTCGGCGTCTGGAGCGCCAGCAGGTCCTCTACCGCCCCGGCAAACGGTTCGTGTTCGTGCTGACCGAGGCCGCGTTGCGCTGGCCGTTGTGTCCGCCTGCGGTCATGGCCCTGCAGATGGACCGGATCGCCTCCCTCAGCGAACTCGCGGGGGTCGATATCCGCATCGTTGCGGCCCACCCTGCGGTGCCCAGCGGCCCGCTCAACGGCTTCACGCTCTACGACGACCGCCTGGTCACCGTGGAGGTGTTCACCGGGGAACTCGCCCTGCGCGATCCCAAGGACATCTCCTACAGCCGTGAGATCTTCGACTTCTTCCACGAGCATGCCATTTCAGGCGAAAAGTGCCGCTCTTTCCTCGGTGAACTCGCCCGAGAGTTCCGTTCCAGAGCGAAATCGGACATTCCTTAGGGCGAATTTATTCGCACCCGAGAAAGCCCTTCATCTGGCCCATCGGAGTCCCTAGTGTTTCCCGTGCACCAACCCCCTTACCGCAAAGGAGCCCATGTTGCAGGCTGCACCGGAAACCCGGCAGGAGGCCTCGTCCCCCTTCACCCTGGACATCCGCCTGATCGAGAACAGCGACACGACACCGCTGATCAACCTCACCGATGACGGGTGCGGATCCAGCTGCCCCAGCGCCTGCACCACCAGCACGGCGGACTGACCGGTCTCTGTTGCAGGCGGGCGGGTCCGATCTCGGCCTGCCCGCCATAGGAGGAAAGCGGGAATCTTGACTGCGATGACACCGGGCTGGCAGGCAATAGGCCAACCGCACGTGCGCACGCGCGCTCTCCGTCTCGCCGTTCCCGGCGTCCCCGACCTGACCGGTACGGATACCGACTCCTGGAGACGCTGGGCGCGCCAGGTGTGGGCCGAGCCCGCGGTGGCCGAAGCGATCACGCACGCCTCCCCCGCCCTGGCTGCAGGTGTCGAATCGCTGTGCTCCCCAGAACCAGGGGACGTGGCGGTCAAGCGCGCCCGTAAGACCACAGCGGCTCTGCTGCGGTACGTCCTCCGTATCCACCACCGGGCCACACCCTTCGGACTCTTCACCGGGGTGGCGCCGGCCGAGTTCGCCGAGTCTGCCTCCGCCGAGTTCGGAACCGACCATCAGCGTCTCGCCCGCGTCAACGGAGCCTGGATGGCCCAGGTCGTCGAGGATCTGGTCTCGCTGCCCCAGGTGCGCGAACGCCTACTTCTGGCAGCGGACAACACCGTCACCGAGCAGGACGGTGCGTTCACCGTGGCGCAGTTCGCCCGTTCGGGGCCTGGCACCGGCCCTGGAGAGGTACGGGTCGGCGCGTCCCCTCCGGTCCGACTCGTTTTGGACAAAGCACGTACTCCGAGCAGCTGGAATGCCCTGGTCCAGGCGCTCATCAGCAGCCACCCCGGGGGATCGCCCGACCAAGCCGGAGACATGCTCGCCCGTCTGCTGAGCGTGCGGGCCCTGCACCCCCACTTGCGCGCTCCCCTGACGGTCGAGGACCCGCTCGAACACCTCTTGAGTGGCCTCACCGCTCTGGGCAGTCACTCCCTGTCCCAGGTCCGCCCCTGGGTTTCTCGGCTCGAGCAGGTGCACTCCTTGGTCCGCTCGCACAACCGGGGCGGAGCTGATCAGGATCTGCTGCGCAAAGCACAGGAGGCCGTTGACGAGCTCTCACCGGGCCAGCCTCTGGGGGTGGACGTGCGCGTGGACGCCCGCATCAGACTCCCCTGGTCGGTGGCGCGCTCGGCCGAACAGGCCGCGCACCTGCTCGATGTGCTCTCCCCCCACCCGGACGGCCTTCCGGCCTGGCGCGGTTACCGGGAACGCTTCGCTGGCCGCTACGGGGAGCGGCTCGTGCCCTTGGCCGAAATCGTCGACCCCCGAGGGCTGGGGCTGCCTCCCGCTCACAGCGCCCTTGATCAGGCCGCGGCCGGGGAGCGGGTGGGGCAGCGCGAGCGGTGGTTGCTCAAACGAGCCCAGGTGGCGGCGCTGGAGGGTGAGCAAGAGGTCCTCGTGGACGAGCTCGTACAGGAGTTGGCAGCCTCCCGCGAGCTGCGCCCACCAGAGCACACCGAGCTGAACCTGCGTATCGAATCACCCTCGATCAAGGCGTTGGAGAGCGGCCGCTTCCGTCTGGCGGTTCTGGGCGCCTCGCGTGCCATGGCCACCATGGTCGGGCGTTTCGCCACCCTGACCGGCACCACCTCCGGCTGGGCGACCCTATTCGCACAAAGCATGGGCACTGTGCCATTGCAGCTGTCCTTTCCGCCGGTACGAGCGGCGAGCACTCATGTCGCCCACGCCCCGCAACTGGTAGAACACCTCTTGCACATCGGTGAATATCCGGGGAGCGAGAACGGCTCCCTGGGGATGGACCACCTTGCGGTCGGCGACGACGGCCGCGAACTGTTCCTGTGGTCCCACGCCCTGGACACGCGTGTTGAGCCGTTCGTGCCCCATGCGCTGAACCTGCGCTACGCCCCGCCCCTGGCCCGGTTCCTGGCCGAACTTCCCCGGGCCAACAGGACCTTGCTCACCGGTTTCGACTGGGGCGCCGCCTCCGTGCTGCCGTTCCTGCCCCGCCTGCGCTTGGGCAACCTCGTCCTCGCCGACGCCCGCTGGCGCATCACCGCCACGGAACTCCCCCCTGCCGGTGCCAGCTGGCCGCACTGGCGCCAGACCTGGAGTGCCTGGGCGCGGCGGCGTCGCCTTCCCGAGGCGGTTGAGATGGGTGCGGGTGATCAAAGGCTCCGCCTGGACTTGTCCGAGCCCGGATGCCTGTTCCTGTTGCGCACCCACTTGAACAAGGAAGGCAGCGCCGTGCTCACCCAAGCCCCCTCCCCCACCGCCTCGGGGTGGTGCCGCGGTCGGCCGGTCGAAGTGGTCCTGCAACTGCGCCGAGGAAGGTCGGCATGAGAGCGGCGTGCACCACCAGCAGGTCGCGTGCTGTGGCCGCACGGGTCGCCGACCTGCTCGCCACCCCCGAGCAGGCGCGCGCCTGGGCCGGACAGCGTTGGTGGCCCCAGTCCCTGGCCCAGGGTGCGGCTGGGGTCGCGCTGTTGCACATCGAACGCGCCCGCACCGGAGAGGGTTCGTGGGAGCGGGCCCAGGCGTGGTTGGAGTGCGCCGTGGCCCAGGGGGTGGATGCCTCCCCCGCGGCGCACCTGTTCTACGGGGCGCCCGCTCTCGCCTACGTCCTGAACCGGGCACAGAGTGTGCGCCCGGAGTTCGGGCCACAGCTCGCCCGACTCGATGCGACCGTGGACCGGATCGTCACCGACCGTCTGGAGCATGCCCGGGCACGCCTGGCTTCTGGGAAACGTCCGGTGCTGGCGGAGTTCGACACCATCCGAGGCCTGGCCGGGCTCGGCGCCCTGCTCCTGGCCCGCGACGAACACCACCCGCTCCTGCCCGGGATGCTCTCCTATCTGGCGGCCCTGACCGAACCAATCACGGCGGACGGTGCGGAGGCACCAGGTTGGTGGGCCCGCGTTGGCCCCGACGGAAAAGAGGATCCGCGCTTCCCCTCAGGGCACGCCAACACCGGCATGGCGCACGGCATCTGCGGACCGCTCGCGCTCCTCGCCCTGGCACTGCAACGAGGTATCGCAGCCCAGGAATGCGCCGAGGCGATGGGCCGCATTCTGGGCTGGCTCGATGTCTGGCAGCAGGGCAACGCAGACCAGGTCTGGTGGCCTTACTGGATAACCCGCGCCCAGCGCTCCGGGACGGAGAAATTGGTGGTTCCTCAGCGGCCGTCCTGGTGCTACGGGGCTGCCGGGGTCGCCCACGCTCAACTGCTCGCCGCCAAAGCGCTGGGGGACGAGGCAAGAGCAGAGCAGCTCCGGGCAGTGCTCAGCCGGGTGTTCACCACCGCCCCGGTCTCGCCGGTGGTCAACGACGCCTCGCTGTGCCATGGATATGCGGGCTTGGCACTGCTGGCTCACACCACCGGCGCAGGACGCGCGGAAGACCTGCTCGCCCCAGTAGTGGACGGCGGCGACGCGCACACGGTAGCGACAGAGCTGATCTCCACAGGCGGCATCGGCCTCTTGGAAGGCGCGGCCGGAACCGCACTGGTCCTGCACACCCTGACCGGCCCTGCCTCTGAGTCCGGGTGGGCGGGGTTCTTGCTGTGCGACCCAACAGGAGGCGACCGTGGTTGAACAACAGGCGCAGGTCTTGATCACCTGGTCGGACTGGGAGAGCGCCGAAGAGGCAGCGCTCTGCCTGTACCGGGCGTTGGAGGGCTCTGCGGCGCTGCGCCGGTGGTGGTTCATCCGCAAGCGCCCGCACTGGCGGCTGCGCTATAGCGCGGGGCCAGGGGCCGTGGCTCTTCTCGATACCGAGCTCGCAAGGCTCCGCTCTGGCGGTGCCGTATCCGACTGGATGTACTCCGTCTACGAACCGGAGGTTCACGCCTTCGGAGGCCGGACGAGCATGGATCTGGCCCACCACCTGTTCCAGGCTGACAGCAGCTACACCCTGGCCTACCTGGACCGCCTCCGCACGTCCCCTGAACAGGAGTTGGGGCGGCGTGAACTAGCGCTCCTCCTCGGGTCCGCCCTGCTGTGCGGTGCGGGCCTGGACTGGTTCGAACAGGGGGACGTGTGGGCACGTGTGGCCGAGCTGCGCCCCTCCACCGAACTTTTCACCTCCGACGACCGACTCCGCGCGCAGGTGTACACCCTCATGCGCACCGCTCCCAAGGGTGTGGACACCACAGAACCACTGGGAGCGCTCGCCCCGTGGGCAGAAGCCTTCACCACGACCGGCCGAGCAGTGGCGGACCTGTCAACCCGCGGCCTGTTGGCCCGAGGGCTCAGAGCCGTGCTCGCCCACCACCTGATCTTCGCCTTCAACCGGTGGGGCCTGCCCTACCGCGACCAGCACATCCTGACCACAACTGCGAAAGAAGTTGTCATGACCGACACCACCCACACCACGGCTTCCTCGGCCGATGCCGCCCGGCTCCGAGAAGAACTCGTCGACCAACTGCGCCAGAGCGGCCACATCCGAACCGAAGCGGTAGCCGACGCATTCGGATCGGTCCCCAGGCACGCCTTCGTCCCCAACGCCAGCTTGGAAGAGGCCTACACCAACGCGCCCGTGCACATCAAGCACGACGAGAACGGCGCATCGATCAGCTGCGGCTCCCAGCCCGGCGTGGTCGCGATGATGCTCGAACAGGCCGCCCTGGAACCCGGCATGCGCGTCCTCGAACTCGGCGCCGGCACCGGGTTCAACGCCGCCCTCCTGGGCCACCTGGTCGAACCGGCCGGATCGGTGACCACCATCGACGTCGACACCGACCTGGTCGACGGAGCCCGGGCACGGTTGAAGGAGAACAACATCACCAACGTGCAGGTCCTCCGAGGAGACGGAGCACTCGGCCATCCCGAAGGCGGCCCCTTCGACCGGATCATCGCCACGGTCGGCTCACACGACGTACCCCGTGCCTGGGTGGACCAGCTCGCCCCGGGTGGAAGGCTCATCGCCCCGGTGCGCATCGCCGGGGACGTCTCCCGCTCCATCGTCTTCGAAGCCGACGGCGCCCACTGGTCGAGCACCGACAGCCAGCTGTGCACGTTCATGCCGCTGCGCAGCGGAGGGATCGGCGACGACCCCCGCACCGTCCTGGCTCTGGACACCGACGCCACCGTGCTGCTCCAGACCAACCAGGACCAGGCCATCGAACGCGCCCAGGTCCACGAGGTGTTGGCCGAGCCGTCCCGCACTGTGTGGTCTGGGGTGACGTTCGGAAAGGGACAGCCTCTGGACCCGATGTGGCTGTGGCTGGCCACCCGCCTGCCCAACCGCCTCTCGCGCATGCCCGTCACCCGGCCTGCCGTGGACAGCGGCCTGGTCTCACCGGGTCTGCCCTGGGGCGACATGGCCGGGGTGCCCGTGGTCGAGCGCGGCCTGGCCTACCTCACCCTGCGTCCCGTGCAGGACCAGCCGGGCCGTCATGAGCTCGGCGTCATCGGGCACGCCAAGGCCGGACACGTGCTCGCTGGGCAGATGGCCGAACAGGTCGCCGCGTGGGAGCCGCACCGAGATGATCCGCTGCACTTCGCACTGCACTACGACTCGGTTCCCAGTGAAGAGACCGAGACGCGGCGCGTCATGGCGAGGGTCGGCTCCTCGCTGATGGTCGCCTGGGGCGACCCCGTATGAACCTCGAGCGGTGGTTCCCTCTCGTCCCGCGGCCCCGCCCACCCGGTATTCGGCTCGCTGATCGGGTCGGCATGATCGCCCAGGACGCTGTTCTGGCCCGTGAGGGGACCGGGCAAGAGGCGCTGGACGCGGCCTCGCGTGTCTACAACGGGGCAGCTCTGATCGCCTCCGACACCAGGCAGCATGAGCTGGCCCGCACCTGGTGCTGGGAGCACGCTGAGCGCTACCTCGCCCGCCTTCCGTTGAACGCCACGACGGCCCAGCGAGCTCTGGAGCCCGTGGTGAACCTGGCCCGTTTGCGGATCCGCGCGGGCGATGGTGGACAGGCCTTCACAATGCTCGCCATCCTCCACGAAGGAGTGCGTACAGGGCAGGCGATTGTGGTCGACGGTCGAGCGCTGCCCCTGAACCGCATCACCGCCACTGCGGACGACCGCGAGGAACTCCACCGCTGGCTGTGGGCGATCCTGCTCGGTGACGGGCTCCGCGCTCTGACCGCAGCAGGCCGGTGGGACGAAGCCGCAGAGCAGGCCCAGCGACAGGGCGGAGTCGGGGATCGGCTCTTCGACGGGCGCCAGAGCGTGATCATCGCCCACCTGTTGTCGGGCCGCGCTGAGCACGCTTTGGCGCTCATCGAGGGCTCGACCGTACAAGAGCTGTGGGAGCAGGCGCTCCGAGCGGTCCTGGACCTGTGGTGTCGAATGGAACTCTCGGATCAGGCCTCGCTCGATGCCGACGGTCTTCGCAGGAGCGTCAGTAGGGCATTCGATGTGAGCCGGCCTCTGTTCTCCGTACGGCTCGGTTTGGCGGCGCTGCACCTGCTTCATCGTGTGGGAGCCGAAACAGCAGATCTCACCGACACAGTGACGGCGATCGTCATACGTGCCGAGGACGGCTACGCTGCCCGGGACCTGCTCAGCTCGTGGCAGACCACAGCCGACCAGAACAGGAGGCTGGCGAAAGTGCTTGACACGGCTGGCCTTGTCGGGGACGGCCTCCCCACGCACCTACACGAACGATTGACGAACGCAGTCATGACGGCCGCCCTCACACTCGACGCAGCCTCCCCTTCTACTACCCCGGTGGCCCTCAGCCCCGAGTAGTCCGAAAGTTTCTCCTCAGAGATCGGCTTCTACAGCCAGGATCGCACCATCGGACTTCTACGCGGGCCGAATTCGAGGCCGAACCCGGGCAACGATGAGGGACACTCGGTGAGCACGTGAGACGCATGCCGGTCCTCTGGCTCCGCGGAGGACGGTCCCCGCCACCCGCCGCAGGAGCGAGCCGGGGAGGACAGCGTGTCCGGCCGGGGGCGTCAGCGCACCGGCTCGTGCGGCGCGCCCTCCCGACCCGCCAGGGCCAGCACCGCGCGCGCACGCTCGACCATGGCGGCGTCCAGGAAGGTCCCGTCGGCCAGGACGACCACCCCCGTCCCCGCGTCGGCGACCCCGGCGACGCGGTCCAGGACCGTGCGCGCCCGCTCCACCTCCTCCGGTGAGGGCAGGAACGCGGCCCGGATCGTGTCGAGCTGGGCCGGGTGGATCGCGGTGCGGCCGCAGAAGCCGAGCGCGCGCCCGGCGCGGCAGGAGGCGGCGAGGCCCTCGGGGTCGCGCACCCGCGTGTACGCCGACATCGCGGGCGGGGGCAGCCCGGCCGCCCTGGCCGCGTTGACGACGCGGGCGCGCGCCCAGGCCAGCCCCTCCTCGCCGTCCACCCGCAGGTCCGAGCGCAGGTCCGCCTCGCCGAGGCCGATCGACGCCACCGCGGGCGAGGCCGAGGCGAGGTCGAAGGCGCGCTCGACCCCGAGCGCGGACTCCACGAGCAGGTGCAGGGCGCGGCCGGGCAGGGCGTCGGCGAGCGCCCGCACCCCGTCGGCCGACTCGGCCTTGGGCACGCGGGCCCCGACGCCGGCGGGCAGCCCGGCGAGCGCGGCGACGTCGGCGTCGTGCCACGGCGTGGAGCGGTGGTTGACCCGGACCTGGACGGGTCGGGTCGCGGAGGCGAGCAGCCGCACGGCGTTGCGCCGCGCCCCGTCCTTGCCGGAGGGGGCGACGGCGTCCTCCAGGTCGACCAGCACCACGTCCGCGGCGGATCCGAGCGCCTTGGCCACCCGGTCCGGCCGGTCGGCGGGCGCGTAGAGGAGCGTGAGGGGAGGCGCCGCGTCCGGGTCGCGCGCCGCGCCGCTCACACCTGCCCCCGCTCCCGCAGCTCGGCGATCCTCGCGGGCGTGAACCCGAGTTCGCCGAGGACCTCGTCGGTGTCCGCGCCGTGGGGGCGGCCGGTGAAGCGCACGACGCCGTCGTGGTCCGACAGCCGGAACAGCGGTCCCTGCATGAGCATCGGCCCGAGTTCGGGGTCCTCGACCTCGTGGACCGTCCCCAGTTCCCGGAACTGGGGGTCGGCGACGATGTCGGACGCGTCGTAGACCGGGGCGACCGCCGCCTGGGCCTCCTCGAACGCGGCGACGACCTCGTCGCGCGTCCGGCGGGCGATCCACCCGCCGACCGCCTCGTCGAGCTCGTCGGCGTGGCGGGCCCGGTCGGCGCCGCGCGCGAACCAGGGCTCGTCGACCAGGTCGGGGCGGCCGACGAGCCGTACGACGCGCTCGGCGATCGACTGGGCGGAGGTGGAGACGGCCACCCAGTGCCCGTCCCCGGTCCGGTAGGTGTTGCGGGGCGCGTTGTTGGAGGAGCGGTTCCCGGTGCGCGGTTGGACCGTGCCCAGCTGGTCCCAGCGGGTGATCTGGGGTCCGAGCACGGCCAGGATCGGCTCGATGATCGCCGTGTCGACGACCTGTCCGCGCCCGGTCCTCCCACGTGCGGACAGCGCCACCATGACGGCGAACGCCGTGGCGAGCGAGGCGACGCCGTCGGCCAGCCCGAACGGCGGGAGCGTGGGAGGCCCGTCGGGCTCGCCCGTCATCGCGGCGAACCCGCTCATCGCCTCGGCGAGCGTGCCGAATCCGGGTCTCGTCCGGTACGGGCCGATCTGGCCGAACCCGGTGACGCGCGCGAGCACGAGCCCGGGGTTGCGGGCGCTGAGCTGGTCGTAGCCCAGCCCCCAGCGCTCCAGGGTGCCGGGGCGGAAGTTCTCGACGACGACGTCGGACTCCGCGGCGAGCGCGAGGAACACCTCCCGCCCGCCCTCGGTCCCGAGGTCGGCGGTGACGGTGCGCTTGTTGCGCCCCAGCGTCTTCCACCACAGGTTGACGCCGTCCTTGGCGGCGCCGTGCGTGCGCGAGGGGTCGGGGCGGGCGGGGTGCTCGACCTTGACGACGTCGGCGCCCATGTCGCCCAGGTGCATGGCGGCCATGGGGCCGGCGAAGAGCGTGGAGGCGTCCACGACGCGCAGGCCGGCAAGTGCGCCCGAGGAGGGGTCGCGCGAGACGGTCACGCGACCGCCTCCCCGGTGCGCTCCGGCGCCGAGGCGGGGGGCGCCGTTCCGGGAAGGTCCGTGTCCGGCAGGTCCCACGCGCAGCGGAAGCCGACGGTGGCGCCGCGCGCCAGGCCCAGGCCGGGCAGCAGCAGCTTGACGCTGCGGTCGGGTGCGTGGCGTCCGCCCTCGACGTACCACTCGGACCCCTCGGCGGCGTAGTCCGCGCCGCCCTTGAGCATGACGAACCGGGTGCGGCCGTCGCTGTGCTCGCTCTCGGTCCAGTTCCAGACGGCCGGGGCGCCGCGGCGCAGGCCGCCGGCCTCGCCGGCGAGCTGCCACTCGTCCTCCGTGGGCAGCCGTCCGCCGCGCCAGGCGCAGTACGCCCGCGCGTCGTCCAGGTCCACGAACGACACCGGCGCGTCCTCCGTCCCCGGGGCGGGGCGCCCGTCCTCCCAGTGCGCGAGGAAGCGGTGGGGGAAGGCGGGCTCGTAGCCGGTGGCGTCGAGGAACGCGGCGAACTCGGCGTTGGTGGCCTCGCTCGCGGCGACCGCGACGGGCGCGGCCAGCGTCCCGTCCCTCTGGAGGGTGCGCGCGTCGTGCAGGCGCGGCGGGAGCGGCTTCCACTCGTCCACGTAGGGGGCGCCCTGGTACATGCCCGTCTCCCGTGCGCGGTAGCGGACGGTGAGGACGTAGGGCCCCGCGGGCACCACGGCCGCGTCCGGCCCCGGGCCGCCCGTCGCGGGGGTGCCCGCCGCGCCGGTCCCGGGGGCCTCGGGGCGCAGCCGAGCGGCGAGGCGGTGCCGGAACCGCGCGTCGGGGTCGTGGGGCGCGGCGGCGAGCAGGTCGAGCAGGCCGGGCAGCCACTCCGGCTCGGGGGCGCCGTCCGCGACGCGCAGGAGCGCGGCGACACCGCGCCCGGGCACGGTCGCGTGTCCGGCCTCCGCCCGTCCGCCGCCCGTGAGGTCGACGAGCGTGCCGCCGGGGGTCCGGGCCCCGTCCCCGTGCGGGAGCACCGGGCCCGTGTGGTCGGCCTCGCCGCGGTTGACGAGCGTCCACAGGGTCAGGCCGTCCAGCTCCCACCGGGAGGCGTACACGCCGGCGGCCTCCGCCTCGGGGGCCAGCTCCGCCAGGGGCGTCCACTCGCCGTCGAGGAGGAGGTCGTCCGCGGCGCGCTGGACGGCCGTCATGCGGCGCACGGTGGCCGCGTCGCGCGGTGACCAGCCGACCCAGACCCCGAACACGACCTCCCACACCATGACGCCGACCCCGTTGAGCCAGGCCGACTGGAGCTCCTCGGAGTGGTCGCGGTGCCAGCGGCGCACGTGGTGCTGCATGTGGCGCCGCTCGTACCAGTGCGCCCTGAGCACGCCGGGCACGGGCGAGTCGGCGAAGAACTGCGCCCACGAGGTGGCGTGGTCCTCGATCCGCTCGACGGCCAGCTTCGACTCGCCCTCCAGGACCACGCCGGGCCGGGCCGCGTCCAGGCGCGCGACCAGGTCGGGGTCGGCCTTCTTCAGGGTGTCGAGGAAGACGCCGTCCGCGTCCAGGTCGGCGACGAGCGACGCGAGCTCGGTGACGTCGTCGGCGCCCCGGCGGGTGCCGACGTCCCAGGGGTTGTAGTCGACGAACACGTGCAGTCCGGCGCGGTGGAGCGCCTCCACGAGGCCCCCGGGGCCGGCCAGGCCGGGCACGTCCCGGTAGTGGTCCCACTGGTTGCGGTCGTCCAGGCCGATCACCGGGTAGGCGTGCCAGAGGACGACGGCGTCGAGTCCGCCGAACCGCTCGCGGGCGTCGGCCAGGAAGCGCTCGGGGGTGAAGCGGTGCTCGTCGAACGAGTACAGCAGCTCGTCCCACAGCCACACCTGCGCGACGGTGCGGCAGCGGGCGGCCCACGCCGCCCCGGGGTGCCCGTACACGGCGCCCCGGTAGCCGTGGCGGGCCCGGGCGTCCTCGCGCCAGGCGTGCAGGCGCTCCCGCCAGGCGGGGCGGTCGGCGGGGTCGGCGGGGGCCGCGAAGACCTTGGCCTCGTCGAGGGCCCGGAGCCGGTCCGCGGAGGGGTCGCCGTCGAGCGGCACCTCGGTGGGCAGGTCGATCGGTCGGGGGACGAGCGGGTCGAACAGGGAGGTCACGGCGTGCTCCTCTCGGTCGTGGCGGGGGACGCCGCGAGGGCGGCCGTCCGGGCGGCGAGGTCGTCGATCCGCTGCTCGCCGCCGGGGAGCGAGGTCGTGATGCGGCCGTCGAGCGGGTCGGACCACCGCGCGCCGATGCCCCGGGCGCCCCGGAGCGCGCCCACCACGCCGCCGACGGTGGCCGCGGCCGAGTCGGTGTCCCACCCGGCCGTCACCGCGTGCGAGACGCTCGGGCCGAACTTCCCCGCGCCGCGGGCGAGGGCGTACGCGATCACGGCCGCGTTGTTGAGGACGTGCACCCAGTGCAGGTCGCCGTAGGCGTCGTGGAGCCGGTCGAGCCCGGCGCGCACGTCCCCCTCACCGGCGGCGTCGCGCCCCAGCCGGACGGCCGCGGCGAGGCGGCTGTCGGGCGGGACGACCGCGTCCGCGGCGTCCAGGACCTCGTCGACCGTGTCGTGGACCATCGCCGCCGACGCCAGCGCCGCCGCCCACATGGCCCCGTAGACGCCGTTGCGGGTGTGGCTGAGCCTGGCGTCCTTCCAGGCGAGCCGGGCGGCCCCGCGCACGTCGCCGGGGCTGGTCCACCCGAGGACGTCGGCGCGGATGAGCGCGCCGATCCACTCGCGGAACGGGTTGCGGTGGGTGGCCGTCTCCGGGACGGGGCGCGCGTCGAGGATGTTGCGGTAGGCGGCGCGCTCGGCCGTGAAGACGCGGCCCGCCGGGAGGTTGTCGAGCCAGAGCTGGGCGACGTCCTCGGTCGTGAACCCGCGCCCGTGCCGTTCGAGGAGGGCCAGGGCGAGGATGGGGTAGTTGAGGTCGTCGTCCTCCGGCATCCCGTCGATGTTCTCCTCCAGGGACGTCGGCGCGCTGCGGCGGTTCCACGGCCAGCGGGCGGCGACGTCGTCGGGGAGCCCGGCGGCCGTGAACCAGCGGTCGAGCGGCCAGCGCCCCGTGGAGCGCAGGATCTCCTCGATGCCCTCGCGCGGGATCTTCTCGACGGGTTTGCCGAGCAGGCATCCCGCGGCGCGGCCGGTCCAGGCGCCGCGCATCCGCTCGCGGAGGTCGCCGCCGGGGGCGGACGGCCGGGGCGCCGGGGGCAGAACGGCCTCGATGCCGGCCCAGTCGTCGGGTTCGCCGGGCGCGGCGGGGGCGGGCAGCGCGGCCAGTTCGTCGAGCAGCGCGCGTGCGAGCCGCCGCTGCGCCGGGGAGGCGGGCACGGGTCCGGCGCCGCTCACCGCGGGGACGGGGTCTCCCCCGGCCCCGGCCCACCGGTCCCGGACCGCTGCGACGTCGCGCCCCTCGGCGGCGGACTGGACGAGTTCGTGCGCGAGCAGGTCCTCCGGCTGCGCCCAGGTGAGCCTCACGCCGCCCCACCCCCCGGGACGGCGGCCGGCGCGCGGTCGATCGCGTCGATGTCCCGCAGGCGGGCGGCGGCCCGCTCCCGGTCGGCGCGCAGGATGTCGGCGGCGGCGGAGGCCATGAGGCGGCCGGTCTCGCGGATGTCCATGCGGCTCGCCTCCTCGACCGCGTCGAGCCAGTCGGCGGGGACGGCGGCCGTCCCCCCGAGGCCGGCGCAGACGGCGCCCGCCATGACGGCGATGGAGTCGGCGTCGCGGCCGTAGTTGACGGCGCCGAGCACCGCGCCCCGGTAGTCGCCCCGGTGCCCGAGGACGAGGCCCAGTGCCGCGGGCAGCTCCTCGATGGCCTTGGTCCGGGAGGGGCGGCGCGCGTCCATCGACATCTGCCGGTAGGCCGGGCCCACCGAGTCGAACGGCGCGACCGTCTCGCGAACGAGCCGTGCCAGGGCGCGCTCCTCCTCGTCGGTGCGGGGCGGTGCGTCCCAGCCGTCGAGGGCCTCGACGACGGCGCGCAGCGCGGCGGCGGTGCCGTCGTGGGCGACGTCGAGCGCCGCGGCGACGACGTCGTCGAGGGAGGCCCCGGGCGCGACGGAGGCCGCGACCACGGCCGCGAAGACCCCGGCGGCCTCGCGCCCGTAGCTGGACTGGTGCGCGCCGGTGAGGTCGATCGCCTCCGCGTAGGCGCCCCGGGGGTCGCCCGGGTTGGCCAGGCCGACGGGCGCGACGTACATCGCCGCGCCGCAGTTGACGACGTTGCCGACGCCCGCCTCGCGGGGGTCGACGTGGCCGTAGTGGAGCCGCGCGACCATCCACTTCTCCGCGAGGAACACCCGCTGGAGCAGGAGCGCGGTCGACTCCAGCTCGGGGACCCAGCGCGGTTCGCCGATCATGAGCGGGACGAGGTCCTCGGCCACGGCGTAGGCGTCCAGGTGTGTCCGCCGCTTGGCGTAGACCTCCACCAGGGCGCGCGTCATGAGGGTGTCGTCGGTGACGTGCCCGTCGCCCTTGTGGTACGGCGCGATCGGGCGGGCGTTGCGCCAGTCCGGGTACCACGGCCCGACGATGCCGGTCACCCGCCCGCCGTGGCGCTCCTCGATCTGCTCGGGCGTCCACCCCTCGGTGGCGCCTCCCAGGGCGTCTCCCACCGCGGCACCGGTGATCACGGCCACCGCTCGGTCGTCCAGCCAGGTCACGGGCCCACTCCCCTGTCGTTGTTCGTCTGCGCTCCGGGCCCGCCGTCGCGGACCCGCCCACTCGTCCGCCCCGGGCCGCGCCCGGGGCTCCCCGGTCCGGGGGCGCGGCGCCCCCGGCCGGTCCGGGTCCCTACCGCGTGATCTCCTCCCAGCCGTTCTCCAGCTCGGCGGCGAGGCCGTCCGCGTCGATCTCCTGGGCGAGGAAGCGCTGGTAGGCGGGGGTCGCGACCGTGTCCTTCCACTGCGCGTAGGCGTCGACGAACAGGTACGGGGAGGACTCCAGGTACTCGCCCGAGGCCAGGATGGCGTCCCAGCCGTTCTCGCCCTCCAGGGAGGAGCCCATGACCTCCCTGGCGGAGGTCGTCGCCGGGATGAGCGAGTCGGCCTCGTTGAGCGCCGCGAGGTTGTCGGTGGAGGTGAAGAACTCGATGAACGCGGCGGACTCCTCGACGTGCTCGGAGTCGATGTTCACCGAGAGCGTCTGCGGGTTCGCGGCCTGCCAGGGGCCCGCGGGCCCCTCCAGCGGCGGGAGGACGACCCAGTCGAGGTCCTCGGGCGCGTCGGCGGCGATGTTGGCGGCCTGGAAGGAGCCCTGGACCGTCATGGCGACGTCGCCCGCGTAGAAGGACGGGAGCGCCTCCGTGCCCGACTGGGTGAGCGTGACCGGCAGGATCGACCGGTCCTCGTGGGCCATGGCGTCGACGAGTTCGGGCAGGGCCATCTCCCCCTCCCCGATCGTCAGGGCGGCGTCGGGGCCGGAGCCCTCGAAGTAGGTCCCCCCGAAGGCGGGGGCCATGGCCATGAACACGGCCGTGGGACTCGACAGGCCCCAGCCGAGCCCGTGGGCGTCGGGGGTGGTCGCGGCGAGCGCGATCTCGCGCAGGTCCTCCCAGGTCATGGTCTCGCCGGTCGGGACGTCGACGCCCGCGTCCTCCAGCATGCCCCGGTTGGCGAAGACCACGTAGGACTGCATCTCGGTCGGGTACGCGATGACCTGGCCGTCGACCGTCACGGAGTCGAGGACACCCGGGGGGATGTCGCCGCGCGCCGCCTCGGACATGTGGTCCGAGAGGTCGGCGAGGTAGCCGTCGACGGCGAAGGGGACGACGCCGGCGGCCTCGTAGTGGACGATGTCGGGCGCGGCTCCGCCGTTGAACTGGGTGATGAGCTTGTCGTAGACGCCGTCCCAGCCGGCGGGGACGATCTCGACCTGCGTGTCGGGGTTGGCCTCGTTCCAGGCCGCGACGATGCTCTCCGTCGCCTCGATGGCGGCGGGCTGGTCCGAGAGGGACTGGAACTCCAGGGTGACGGGGCCGCCGTCCCCCTCGCCGGAGCCGCAGGCGGTGAGGAGCAGCGCGGCGGCGGAGAGTCCCGCGGCGGCGGACACGGCGCGTGTCTGCATGGGTCTACCTTTCGTCAGGGGGTGCCGGAGGGCGCCGGTCGCGCGGGTCATCCCTTCACCGCTCCGGCCATGAGCCCGCCGGTGAGCTTCTTCTGCATGATCGAGAAGAAGACGATGCTCGGGATCGCGGCGAGCACCGATCCCGCGGCCAGCGGACCGAGCGCGACCTTGCCCTCGCCGCCGATGAACATCTTGAGGGTGATGGGCAGGGTGTAGTTCTCGGGCGACTGGAGCAGCACGAGGGCGAAGAAGAACTCGTTCCACGAGGAGACGAAGCTGAACATGGCCGTGGCGACGACGCCCGGGGCCAGGAGCGGGAGGATGATCAGGCGCAGCACGGTGAGGCGGTCCGCGCCGTCCATGGCCCCCGCCTCCTCCAGGTCGACGGGGATGCCGGACACGTAGCCCTGGAGCATCCACAGGGCGAAGGGCAGCGTGTAGGTCGTGTGGACGAGGGTGAGGCCGACGAGGCTGTCGGTGAGCCCGACGGTCCGCAGGACGAGGAAGAGCGGCAGGATGACGAGGATGACCGGGAAGACCTGGCTCACGAGGATCCAGCCGACGCCCGCCGTGCGGACCCTCCCCTTGAGCCTGGCCAGGACGTAGGACGCGGGCAGCGCGATGAGGACGACGAGCGCCGTCGACACCAGGGCGACGAACACGCTGTTCCACGCGGACCGGACCAGGCCCTGGCGGGCCAGCGCCTGCGCGTAGTTCTCCCAGTGCCACTCCTGCGGCAGCAGGCTCACGGTGAGCGAGTTGAGCTCGCCCGAGGACTTGAGCGAGGCCGAGACCAGCCACAGCAGCGGGAAGCCCAGGAAGAGGACGTAGAACGCGAGGGCCGCGTACTGGGCGGGACGGACGAGGGAGCGCACGGGTCAGCCCACCTTGCCTTCGCGGTCGTCGCGGAACTGGGAACGCAGGTAGAACGCCAGGAGCAGCACGACGACGATGACGAGCACCATGCCCATGGCCGCGGCGTAGCCGATGTTGCGGTTCTTGAACGCCTCCAGGTACGTGAACAGCATCGGGAGCATGGTGCGCCCGCCCGGGCCGCCCTCGGTGAGGACGTACACCAGCGAGAACGAGTTGAAGTTCCAGATGAAGTTCAGCGACGTGATCGAGGCGACGATCGGCCGCAGGCCCGGCAGGGTGACGCCGGTGAACCTGCGCCAGGCGCCCGCCCCGTCCATGGCCGCCGCCTCGTGCAGCTCGGACGGGATCTGCTGCAGTCCGGCGAGGAGGGTCACGGTGGTCTGCGGCATGCCCACCCAGACGCCGACCACGACGACGGCGGGCAGCGCGGTCGAGAAGTCGGCGAGCCAGTTGACGTCGTCGGGCAGGCCCAGGGCGCCCAGGGCGGCGTTGAGCGGCCCCGCGTTGGGCGAGTAGATCATCTGCCACATGATCGCCACGACGACCGGGGGCATCGCCCACGGGATGAGGGCGAGGACGCGCGTGAGGCCCTGGAACCTGAGCCCGGCGTCGAGCAGGAGCGCCAGCCCCATCGCGGCGACGAGCTGGAGCAGGGTCACGGAGACGGCCCAGACCATGCCGATACGGAACGACTCCCAGAAGTAGCCGTTGTCGAGGAGGCGCACGAAGTTGTCGACGCCGACGAACTCGTAGTCGGGGCGGCGCACCAGGCGCGCGTCGGTGAACGCCAGCGCGATGCCCATGACCAGGGGCGCCACGCTGAGCACGAGGATGGGCAGCAGGGAGGGCATGACCAGGGCGGCCGCCTCGCGGCGCCGTGCGCGGGCCGCGCCGCCCGGCCGGGGCCGGGCCCCGCGCGCGGGGCGGGGCGGGGACGTGCCCCGCGGGGAGGAGGGCACCGTCATCGGACGTCCCCACCGGGCGCGGACGCGCGGGCCCGCGGCGGGACCGTGGACTCCCGCACGACCAGCCGGGGTCCGACCGAGGTCGTGCGCGGCTCTCCGGCGTCCCCGTCGACGAGCCGCAGCATGATCCGGGCGGCGGCGCGCCCGCGCTCGTCCGAGCCGAGCGAGACGCTCGTGAGGCTGGGCTGGAAGACGCGGCCCAGCTCGGTGTCGTCCATGCCCGTCACCGCGACGTCCTCGGGCACGGACAGGCCGAGTTCGCGGGCGGCGCGGATGGCGCCGATGGCGAGGAGGTCGTTGGCGGCGACGACCGCGTCGAGGCGGGCGCCGCCGGGGGCGCCGGCGAGGAGCCGGCGGGCGGCGGTCACACCGGCCGCGACGGTGAAGTCCTCGGCGAGGGCGACCTCCACGCGCTCGGCGGTGAACCCGGGGTCGGAGGTGGCGGCGTCGAACCCGCGCCTGCGCGCCTCGCCCGGGGTCGTGTCGGGGGGGCCGTTGAGGAAGCCGATCCTGCGGCGTCCGGTCTCCAGCAGGTGCCGGACGGCCTGGCCGATCCCGCCCGCGGAGTCCGTGGACACGGAGTCGATGCCCTGGTCCCCGAGGGAGCGCCCGATGACCACGACCGGGACCGGCGCCCGACGGATGGCCCGCACCAGCTCGCCGTCGGTGCGCAGCGGGCTGAGGACCATCCCGTCGACGAAGCCGCTGCCCAGGCTGCGCACGAGCTCCGTGGTCGAGGCGGGGGTGTCGCCCGTGGTCATGACCACGACGCGGTAGCCGTGCGGGGCCAGGACCTCGTGGATGGCGGTCATCATCTCGACGTAGACGGGGTTGCCGATGTCGGCGACGGCGAACGCGATCTGGAAGGTCTTCCTCAGCCGCAGGGAGCGGCCGGTGACGTCGGGGCTGTAGCCGAGCTCGGCCGCCGCGGCGCGTACGCGCTCGACCATCGCCTGGCTGGCCCCGCTCCCGTGCAGCGCGCGGGAGGTCGAGGCCAGCGAGACCCCGGCGCGTTCCGCCACCTGGATCAGGGTGGCGCGTGATGACGTCATCGCGGCTCCAGTCACGCTGTGCTCCGGAAGGACTTGGAAACGTTTCCAGAAACATGGCGCAATCTGCCGGACATCTCCTGGAAACGTTTCCGGGAAACTACCGTGACCCAGTTCACCCTGTCAACAGGTTCAACTCCCTCATCCCTGGTCGCCGGGGACGGGAAGGGCCGTGCGCCCCGTTCCCGGATGCGCACGGCCCGCGGACCCCTCGGCCGAGGGGCGTGTCGGCCAACCGGCCTCCAGCCCCTCGGCCGGTCATTCGGTCATGCGGTCATGCGGCCCGGTCGACCACGAAGACGGGGATGAGGCGGTCGGTCTTGCGCTGGTAGTCCGCGTAGTCGGGGAAGGCCGCGACGGCCCGCTCCCACCACTCCTCGCGCTCCGCTCCCCCGACCTCGCGCACACGGGCCGCGAAGGGGGCGGGGCCGTCCTGCAGGGTGACGGCGTCGGGGTTCGCGCGCAGGTTGCCCACCCACATGGGGTCCTCCGGGGCCCCGCCCTGGGAGCCCACGAGCGCGTAGCGCCCCTCGTGCTCCACGCGCATGAGGGCGATCTTGCGGATCTTCCCGGTCTTCCTCCCCCGCATCGTCACGATGACGACCGGCAGGCCGGTGTCCCCCAGGGTGTTGCCCTCGGTCCCGCCGCTGCGCTCGTACAGGGCGACCTGCTCGCGGACCCACGCGGACGGGCTCGGTTCGTATTCGCCTTCCACGGCCTTCTCCCTCTGGGCGTGCCCGGGGCGGGCGGGCGGCCCGTCCGCCCCGGACGGTCGGCGCCCCGGCCCGCGCGGCGCCCGTGGCGCACGGGTGCGACCCGGCCGCGGGCGCCGCGCCGCCCCCTCGGCGGGGCGGGGGCCGTGAGGCCCCGGCGGAGCACCCACATGGTGCCACGGCGGCCCCGCGCGGGAGCGGGCGACGCGGCCGGGCGCGGGGGCCGAGGAGCCGGGGGCCCACGGAGCTGGAGAGGCGGGCGGAGTGGGCGGGTGGGACGGGTAAGGCCCACGGAGCTGGAGAGGCAGGCGGAGCGGGCGGGCCGGACAAGGCGGGTGGGACGGGCAGAGCAGACGGGGCGGGCGGGGTCCACAGAGCTGGAGGGACCGGGGCCCACGGAGCTGACGGGGCAGACGAGACGGATGCCGCTGTCGGACGAGGATCCGGGAACGCCCGGCGCGGGGTCGACCGCGGGGTCCGAGGACCTGCGCCGTCCGGCGGCGCCGCGGCCCCGCGCCCTTCCCGGCCCGCGCACCGCCGGACGGGACCGGGCCACCCGCTCCGGCCGGGGCGTTGACGCGGTCTCCGCGGCGGTGACAACGTACCCACCACCTGTCAGGGGACGATCGAACGGAGAACCACCGTGCACGACGACCGGCGGCTGACCGAGGCCCGGCTGCAACGGGTCCTGGGCGAACGCGTGTGGCCCGCGATCTACACGAGGTCGGTCCCCCTGGAAGTGGCGCGGTGGGACGCCCCCGGCGAGCCGGTGCCCGCGGCGGAGGGGATCGCCGCGGACCACGTGCCCGCCCGCGTCGGCGACGCCTGGGGGCCGGCCTGGGGGACGACCTGGTTCCGGCTGCGGGGCGGGGTTCCGCGGGAGTGGGCCGGGCTGACGGTGGAGGCCGTCGTCGACCTGGGCTTCGACAGCGGCATGCCGGGCTTCCAGAGCGAGGGGCTCGTCCACCTCCCGGACGGCGCCGTCGTCAAAGGCCTCAACCCGCGCAACGCCTGGATCCCGGTCGGCTCCCCGGCCGTGGGCGGGGAGGCCGTGGAGTTCCACGTCGAGGCCGCGGCCAACCCCGTCATCCTCGGGAACCCGCCGTTCCGGCCCACCGGGCTGGGCGGGGGGCGGGGGCCCGCGGACGAGCCCCTGTACCGGCTGGCCCGCGCCGACCTGGCGGTCTTCGAGACGGCGGTGTGGGAGCTGGCCATGGACCTCGACGTCGCGGGCGGCGTCATGCGCTCCCTCGACACCGGCGACCCGCGCCGCTGGGAGCTCCTGCGCGCCCTGGAGAGGTCCCTGGACGCCCTGGACCTCCACGACGTCCCGGGCACGGCCGACCGCGCGCGGGAGGCACTGGTCCCGGCCCTGCGCTCCCCCGCCGCGGCGAGCGCCCACCGGGTTTCGGCGGTGGGCCACGCCCACATCGACTCCGCCTGGCTGTGGCCCGTGCGGGAGACCGTGCGCAAGGTGGCCCGTACCAGCGCCAACGCCGTCGCCCTCGCGGAGAACCACCCGGGGTTCGTC
Source organism: Nocardiopsis sp. NPDC101807 (assembly GCF_044766605.1). Lineage (NCBI taxonomy): Bacteria > Bacillati > Actinomycetota > Actinomycetes > Streptosporangiales > Nocardiopsidaceae > Nocardiopsis > Nocardiopsis sp. NPDC101807. The sequence continues at coordinate 101,744 of NZ_JBIWMK010000001.1, forward strand.
TTCGCGATGTCCCAGGCCCAGCAGTGGGCGTGGCTCAAGGAGCACCGGCCCGACGTCTTCGCCCGGGTGGTGCGCGCCTGCGAGGCCGGGCAGTTCGTGCCGGTCGGGGGCATGTGGGTGGAGTCCGACACCAACATGCCCGGTTCCGAGGCGCTGGCCCGGCAGTTCAGCTTCGGCAAGCGGTTCTTCCGCGACGAGCTGGGCGTCGACACCCAGGAGGTGTGGCTCCCGGACTCGTTCGGCTACTCGGCGGCGCTCCCCCAGCTCGTGCGGCTGTCGGGCTCGCGGTGGTTCCTCACCCAGAAGATCTCCTGGAGCCAGACCAACGCGTTCCCCCACCACACGTTCTGGTGGGAGGGCATCGACGGCACACGGGTCTTCACCCACTTCCCGCCCGTGGACACCTACAACTCCGAGCTCACCGGCTCGGAGCTGGCGCACGCCTCCGGCAACTTCCGGGACAAGGGCGGCGCGTCGCGGTCCCTGGTGCCCTTCGGGCACGGCGACGGCGGCGGGGGCCCCACCCGGGAGATGCTCGCCCGCGCCCGGCGGGTCGGCGACCTGGAGGGGTCCCCCCGGGTGGAGATCGAGCACCCCTCGGCGTTCTTCGCCAAGGCCCACGCGGAGTACCCCGACGCACCCGTGTGGCTGGGCGAGCTGTACCTGGAGTTCCACCGCGGGACCTACACGAGCCAGGCCGCCACCAAGCAGGGCAACCGGCGGTCCGAGCACCTGCTGCGCGAGGCCGAGCTGTGGGCCGCGACCGCCGCCGTGCGCACCGGCGCCCCCTACCCGTACGAGGCCCTGGACCGGGTGTGGCGGACGGTCCTGCTGAACCAGTTCCACGACATCCTGCCCGGGAGCTCGATCGCGTGGGTCCACCGGGAGGCGGCCGAGTCCTACGCGGAGGCCGCCGCCGAGCTGCACGGGATCGTCGCGGCGGCCCAGGGGGCGCTGGCGGAGGACCCCGGCGGGGACGGCGGCACCCTGGTGTTCAACGCCGCCCCGCACGAGCGCGACGGCGTGCCCGCGCTCGGCGCGGTCCCCGCCGCCTGGACGGGCGCGCCCGGCGCGGCGGCGGCCTCGGGCGACGCCTCGGACGGCGGCTTCACCCTGGACAACGGGCTGCTGACCGTGCGCGTGGACGGCCGGGGGCTCGTCACCTCCGTCCTGGACAGGGTCGCCGAACGCGAGGTGCTCGCCCCGGGATCTCCGGGCAACCTGCTCCAGGTGCACCCCGACCTGCCCAACCAGTGGGACGCCTGGGACGTCGACGCGTTCTACCGCAACACCGTCACCGACCTCACCGGCGCCGACGCGGTCGAGGCCCTGGAACCGCTGCCCGGAGGCGCCGCCGCGCTGCGCGTGGCGCGCACGTTCGGCGCGTCCTCGGTCGTCCAGGTCCTGTCCCTCAGCCCCGGCGCGCGGCGCCTGGACGTGGAGACGGTGGTGCACTGGCACGAGCGCGAGAGGTTCCTCAAGGCGGCCTTCCCGCTCGACGTCCGCGCGGACGAGTCCTCCTCGGAGATCCAGTTCGGGCACGTGAGGCGCCCCACCCACTCCAACACCTCGTGGGACGCGGCGAAGTTCGAGATCTGCGCGCACCGGTGGGTGCACGTCGGTGAGCCCGGCTACGGCGTGGCGGTCCTCAACGACTCCACCTACGGGCACGACGTGACCCGCGCGGTCCGCGGGGACGGGGGCACCACGACCACGGTGCGGCTGTCACTGCTGCGCGCCCCGCGGTTCCCGGACCCGGAGACGGACCAGGGCGAGCACCGCTTCCGCTACGCGCTGGCCCCGGGCGCGACGGTGGAGGACGCGGTGCGCGAGGGGTACCGGATCAACCTGCCCCCGCGCGAGGTCCCCGGCGGGGGCGCGGTCGAACCGCTGGTGCGCGTCGACGACCCGGGGGTGGTGGTGGAGTCGGTCAAGCTCGCCGACGACCGGTCGGGCGACGTCGTCGTGCGGCTGTACGAGGCCCGGGGCGGGCGGGCCCGCGCGACGGTGGCGCCCGGCTTCCCGTTCGCCGGGGTCCGCGCGGTGAACCTCCTGGAGGAGGAGTACGGGGGCGCGCCCGAACTCGGCGTGCGGACCGCGTCCGGGGACGGCGGGCACGGTTCCGTGGCGTTCGGGCTGCGGCCGTTCCAGATCGTGACGCTGCGGTTCGCCCGGTAGCGCGGCCGCGTACCGGCCGGAACAGGGGCCGGGCCGGCGGGACCGGGCGGCACGGGCCCCGGCAGGCGCCGACCGCCGGGGGACCCCGACCGGAGGGGACGCCTCCCCCTCCTCCGGAGGGGCGCGGGCGGGCCGGTGCCCGGCGGAGCGTGCCCGGCAGGGCGGTGGCCGGCCGGGCCGGGGCGGTCCGGCCGCCCCCCGGGCGCCCGGCCCGGCCGCGGCCGGTACGCACGGCCGTCTAACCTGGCACGCATGCACAGGCAGAGCACCACACCCCCCGGCACGCAGACGCTGCGGCGGGGGCTCGACGTCGTCGCCGCCGTGGCGCGGGGGGCGTGCGACCTCCGGGCGGTGTGCGAGAGGACGGGGATCAGCCGCAGCACCGCGCACCGGCTGCTGCAGCTGCTCGTGCAGGAGGGCTACCTGCGCCGCGGCCCGGAGAACACCTACCTGCTGGGCCCCGCGCTGATCGAGTACGGCTTCCTCGCCCTCCAGCAGAACCCGGTGCCCCTGGTGGCGCGCCCGGTCCTGGAGCGGCTCTCCGGGAAGTACCGGGACACGGTGCACCTGGCCATCCGCGACGACGACGAGGTGCTGTACCTGGACAAGATCGCGAGTCTGCGCGGCGCGGAGACGCGTTCGCGGATCGGCTACCGCATGCCCCTGACCACCACGGGCATCGGCAAGTCCCTGATCCTGGACGAGGGGGAGGACGCCTGGAAACGGCTCTTCGCCGCCGAGCAGGAGGGCGGCGGGGACTGGGACCGGTCCCTGGAGCGCTTCCTGGAGACGATGCGCCGCTACCGCAGGCTGGGCGCCACGATGGACCTGGAGGAGAACGAGCCGGGCATCCGCTGCGTGGCCGCCCCCGTGCGGGACGGCAGCTCGTCCGGCGTGGCGGCGGTCAGCATCGCCGCCACCCGCCCCTACATGCCCATGGAGCGCATGCGCGCCCTGGTGCCGGTGCTGCGCGAGGCGGCCGAGGAGATCTCCGGGCTCCTGGGGTACCCCTCGGCCTGATCCCGCCCGGAGCGATCCCGCCCGGAGCACGGCCCGCGCGCCCCGGGGCGCCGGACCGCCCCCGACGCGCCCCGCGTACCCCCGGGACCCCGGCCGCCACGGAGCGCGCTCCCCATTCGCCGGGAGGGCAGGACCGGCAGCCCCTCCTCATGCGCCCGCCCGCGCGTCCGGGTGACCCCAAGCTGCTGAAGCTGGTCAACGGGTCGCTGATCGCCCGCCCGCGCGTCCGCAGTGCCCCCGGCCTCCGGCCCCTCCGCACTCGCCCGCGCGGCGGCGGTCGGCGGCGGTCGGGGGCGCTCCCGCGGGGGACGCGGTGGGGACCACGGCCGCAGGGCCGTCCCGCCCTCACGCCACCGGCGGGAGGGGCGCCCCCAGCGCCAGCAGCACGGGGAACCCGATCAGCGCCCCCACCCTGATGGCGTCCTCCACCCGGCTCCTGCCGGTGTGGAAGGCCACCGGTGAGCGCAGCATCCACCACCGCTTGCCGCGCACCCTGAACGGCCAGGCCAGCGGCACGCCCGACCGGGTCAGCCAGTCCCCCAGCACGTGCGTCAGCGCGCCCGCGAACACCACCAGGCCCACGAGCCACGGCGCGGGGCCGTAGCCCTCCACGAGCAGCGTGCACGCGCCGAGGACGAGGGCGGCCACCAGCGCCGCCCGCCTGCGCCGCCGGACCGTGCCCCACGCCCTCCAGGGGCGGACCACGGTCCCCAGACCCAGGGCGGACATCGCGAACACCACCGCGGCGGCCCCGAACGGCGCCAGCGCCGCCCCCAGCGCGACCAGGCCGAACACCAGGCACGCCGGGACGGTGTGGGTCAGGTGGCGGTGCCCGCCGTCCTTGGGCGCCTCCAGCTCCCACGGGGTGGCCGTGCGGCGGTAGACCCGTCTCGACAGGCCGCGCAGGCCGGTCGAGACCAGCTCCGTGACCCGCCCGAGCGAGCGCCCCGCCGAGGAGCCGGGCTCGTCCAGGTCGGGGAGGAGCGCGGCGCCGGCGCCGACCGCGGCGCACGTCAGCGTGACGGGCACGTCCGCGCCGCAGAGCAGGGCGACGGCGCCGCCCGCGAGCACGCCGGTCGCGGCGTGCGAGGTACCCATCATCGAGGTCTCCGTAGGGGCTGGGGAGGTCTGCCTCCCCGACCCTCTCTCGGACGTGCGACGGCGCCGCGCCCGGGGCCCCGTCCACGCCCCGCCCCCGGCGGGCGGGGCGGCCGGTGCCATGATGGCTCCCCGCGGCCGGGTGCCGCGGGGAGCCGGGCGCCGAGGGGGGTGCGTGTGGTCGAGTGGGCGGCCGTCGCCGGGGCGGGGTTCGTCGCGGGGCTGATCAACGTCGTCGTGGGCTCGGGGACCCTGGTGACGTTCCCCGTCCTGCTCCTGTTCGGCTACCCGCCGCTGGTCGCGAACGTCTCCAACACGATCGGGCTGGTCGGCGGCAACCTGTCCGGGACCTTCGGGTACCGCAGGGAGCTCCGGGCCCAGAGCCGCCTCGCCCGCGTCCTGCTGCCCGTCTCCCTGCTGGGCGGGGTGGCGGGCGCGGGTCTGCTCCTCGTCCTGCCCGCGGGCGCGTTCTCGGTCGTCGTCCCCTTCCTCGTCGTCCTCGGGCTGGTGATGGTCGTGGCGGGCCCGGCGGTGCAGCGCCGGACGCTCGCGCGGAGCGCGCCGGGGGCCGCCCCCGGCCGCCTGGAGGGGGCGCGGCTGGCCGCGGCGGTCGCGGGCGTCTTCGTGCTGGGGGCGTACGGCGGCTACTTCGGCGCGGCGCAGGGCATCCTGCTCGTCGGCCTCATGGGACTGCTGACGACGGAGACGATGCAGTCCCTCAACGGCCTGAAGAACCTCCTGGTCGCCGGGGTCAACGCCGTGGCCGCCGGAACCTTCGTGCTCGTGGCGCGGGACTCGGTCGACTGGGCGGTGGTCGCCCTCCTCGCGGTCGGGGCGACCCTCGGCGGGCTGGTGGGCGCCCGGTACGGGCGCCGCCTGTCCCCGAACCTGATGCGGGCGCTCATCGTCGCCGTCGGGAGCGCCGCCGTCGTCAACATGGTCTTCTTCTCCTGAGCGCGCCCGCCCCGGGCCTGCGCCGCGTCGCGCGGCGTCCGGCCCGGGTGGGCGTGCCCCCGCCCTCCGCGCGGGCCGTCCGGCCCTGCGGGGGCTCCCGGACGGGCGGGCTCCGAGGCGCCCGGCCGTCCGGGGCCGGATCCGTGCCCTAGGACGGAGGGCGCGGATCCGGCGGCTTCGGGCCCCTCGCGGGGCCCGTGGTCAGTTGGCCATGCCGGTGGACGCGTAGCCCGACACGAAGCGGCGCTGCATGACGAGGAAGACCGCGAGCATGGGCAGCAGCATGATCAGGCCGGCCGCCGCCACCAGGGCGTGGTTCACGGTGAAGCCCTGCTGGAACGAGTACAGGGCGATCGAGACCGGCAGCGCCTCGGAGTCCTGGAGGAACGTCACCGCCAGCAGGAACTCGTTGTACGCCTGGAGCCCCGCGACCAGGCCCGCCGTGAGCAGTCCGGGCCAGATGAGCGGCAGCACGATCCGGAAGAACACGGTGAGCTCCCCCGCGCCGTCCATCCGGGCCGCCGCCTCGTAGTCCGGCGGGATCGCGATGAGGTAGGACCTCAGGAGCAGGGTCGCGAAGGGGCTGTAGATCGCCCAGTAGATGAGGATGAGGCCGAACTGGGTGTCGTACAGTCCCAGCCGCGTCCACCACGACAGCAGCGGGACGAGGAACAGCTGGATCGGCAGCGAGGTCACCACCAGCAGGTACATCGTGATCGCCCCGGGAGCGGGGACGTCCAGGCGCACCATGGCGTAGGCGGCGGCGCCCGAGATCAGGCACACGCCGACGGCGGTGCAGGCCACGATGACCGCGCTGTTGGCCAGGCCGGTGGCCATGTTCGCGCTCTGCCACGCGGTGGTGAAGTTGTCCCAGGCGGCGTCGGCGGGCAGCCCCATCGGGTTGGTGCTGAGCTCCGCCGGGGTCTTCAGCGCGCTGAAGACCATGACGACGATGGGCCCCAGCGCGTACGCGGCGAGGATCACCAGCAGCAGGTAGGTGAGGGGGCGGCCCCGGTCCAGGAGACGCGCGGCGCGTCCGGCCCGTGTCGGTCGTGCGGGCATGGGGGTCACACCTCCCATCGGAGTCGGCGGCGCAGGACGAGGTAGCCCGCGATGGTGACGGCGCTGATGACGGCCATGACGACGCCGACGGCGGAGGCCACGCCCGCCCGGGACTCGCTGAACGCCGTGCGGTACAGCAGGGTGCTGAGCATGTCCGTGGAACCCGCCGGGCCGCCCTGGGTGAGGATGTAGACGAAGTCGAACACCAGGAACGACCAGATGATGGTCATCAGGAACAGGAAGACCAGGGTCGGCCGGATCCCGGGCAGGGTCACGTGCCAGAACTCCCGGAACCTCCCGGCCCCGTCCAGGCGGGCCGCCTCGTACAGCGACGGGTTGACCGACTGCATGGCGGTGAGGAAGAGCATCACCAGGAAGCCCCACCACTGCCAGTTGTTGATCATCGCGATCGCGCCCAGGGCCAGGTCGGGGTCGCCCAGCGCGTTGACGTCGCCCACCCAGGGCACCCCGAAGGAGGCCAGGGCCGGGCCGATGCCCGCGTCGGGGCTGAGGATCTGGCGCCACACGGCGGCCGAGACGACGGTGGCGACCACGTACGGGATGAAGAACGCGATGCGGAACAGGGTCCGCCCGCGCCGCACGCGGCTGAGCAGGTAGGCGCCGAGCAGGCCCATCCCCATGGGCACCGTCAGGAAGAACAGCGTCCACACCAGGTTGTGGCCGAGGGCCCGGTGGAAGGCAGGGTCACCGGCCAGGGCCTCGTAGTTCGCCGTGCCGACGAAGTCGGGGGTGTTGATCCCGTCCCAGTCGGTGAACGAGTACGCGACCGACATCATCGCCGGGCCGGCGATGACGAGGACGTTGACGATGAGGAGCGGGGCGAGGAACAGCAGGCCCGTGAGCCTGCGGTTGGGGCCCCGTCTGCGGGCCGGGGGGCGGGGCGGTCGGACCGCCCCGCCCGTCCCGGTGACAGCGACGGACATCGGGTGGGGTTTCCGGTTTCTCTCTACTGCGGAGTGAACGGCGTCGGCAGGCCGCCGGCGCCCAGCTCCTGCTCGAAGCTGGTCTTGAGGAAGCCCGCGTACGCCGACGGCGACATGTCGCCGGTGATGACGCCGTCGAACTCGGTGTAGAGCGCGGTGTTGGTCTGCGGGGGCAGGAAGGTCCAGCTGGCGTAGCCGATGTTGTCCGACTCGGGGATCTGCTCGTACAGGCGCTGGGCGCGCGGGTCGATGCCCTCGGGGAAGTCGTCGGCGCCGTAGGCCACGGGCGGCGGGTTCTCGCCCTGCTCGGCCAGGTAGCCCAGGGAGCGGGAGGTGTCGCCGACCAGGTGGTCCAGGAAGGCGGCGGCGGTGTCGGGGTCGCTGCTGTCGGAGCTGATGGACAGCGCGGTGCCGATCGCCATCGGGAACACGCCCGGCTCGACGCCCTCGGCGAGCGAGGGCAGGGGCGCCCAGTCCCAGTCCTGCGGGTCGTTGCCGGAGTCGGTGAAGAACGTGCCCATGGAGCTGAAGCTCCAGGTGCCGCTCATGTACATGGCGACGTCGCCGTTGGCGAGGCCGGTGCACATGTCGGGGTCGGTGTTGGTGAACCAGCGCTCGGCGCCGCCGCCCCACCAGCCCTTGTCGATCTGGGACTTCATCGTCTCCAGGGCGTCGACGACGGCCGCGTCGTTCCAGTCGCGGTCCCCGGTGAGGATCTCGTAGAGGTTCTGGGGGCCCACGGCGGCGTTGAGCACGCAGCTGAGGTACCACTCGCTCTGCGCCGGGTAGCCGCTGTTGCCGGCGCCGACGGGGATGATCCCCTTGGAGTCGGCGTCCTCGCAGAGGGCCTCGAACTCCGACTTGGTCGTGGGCGGGGTCCAGCCGTTCTCCTCGAAGACGGCGCGGTTGTAGTACATCACCAGCGAGCCGTAGGAGGTGGGCACGGACTGCATGGCGTCGTCCACCCGGCTGAGCTGCTGGGCCCAGGGGAGCAGGCGGTCGTTCCAGCCGTACTGGTCGGCGTAGTCGTCCAGGGGGATCGTGCGGTTGCCCTGGGCGTAGGACACCGTGGTCGTCGGGCCGGGCGAGTAGATGATGTCGGGGGCGTTGCCGGAGGAGACGGCGGTGTCGGTCTGCGAGGCCAGGTTGGTGAGCTGCTTGGTGGTCATCTTGACCTGGCGCTCGGACGACTCGTTGAACGTGTCGATGAAGTGGGTGCGGAAGTACTCCTCGGTCTCCGGGGTGGGGAAGGCGCCCCAGTAGTCGATGGCGGAGGAACCCCCGCCGGAGCCGCCGCACCCGGTCAGGAGCCAGGCGCCCGCGAGGGCCCCTCCGGCGAGTTTGAAGGCGTCACGGCGAGGAAGGTGGTGGGTCACAGGGGATCCTTTGGATCGTGCACGGTGTTCAGGTGGATTCGCGGACGATGAGTTTCTGGGGGAGGACGACCTCGCGCGCCCCCTGGGCGGGGTCTCCGGAGAGGCGTTCGAGGATCAGCCGGGCGCAGGTGCGCCCGATCTCCCGTGCGGGGTTGTGGACGGTGGTGAGCGGTGGCGACAGCAGCGACGCCGCCTCGATGTCGTCGAATCCGGTGACCGCGACGTCACGGGGGACGGTCAGGCCGCGCTCGCGGACGGCGTCCAGGGCGCCCACCGCTATGAGGTCGTTGGCGCAGACCAGGGCCTCGGGCGCCGGGTCGAGGGCGAGGAGGGCGTGGGCCCCCTCCACCCCTCCGGCCCGTGTGAAGGGGCCGGAGACGACGAGGGACTCGTCGAACTCGACCCCGAAGTCGCGCAGGGCCCGTTCGTAGCCCGCCAGGCGGAGCCGGCCCGGCGCGGTGTCCGGGTCCCCGTTGACGAAGCCGATCCTGCGGTTCCCGCGTTCGAGCACGTGGGTGACGGCGTCCGCCATGCCGCCGGTGTCGTCGGCCCGCACGATGTCGCCGAAGCGCGGGTCGAGCTCACCGCTCAGCCGGACCAGGGAGGCGCCGGCGTCGGTGATCGCCGCGTAGTGGCGCTCCTGGGCGGTCAGCGACGCCAGGACGACCCCGTCGACCTTGCGGTCGAGCAGGTGGCGCAGGGCGGCGTCGAGGTCCTCGGAGTTCTCCCGGACGCTGCAGATCGAGATGAGGAAGCCCTGGGGCTGGAGCACGTCCTGGAGCCCGGCCGCCATCTGGGGGTAGAAGGGGTTGGTGACGTCGGAGACCACCAGCGCGACGGCCTCGCTGCGCCCGGTCCGCAGTCCACGGGCCGAGGGGTCGGGCCGGTAGTCCAGCTCCTGGACGATCCGGAGCACCTTGGCCTTGGTCTTGTCGCTGACCGGGCGCCGCCCGCTCAGGACGTGGGAGACGGTCGTGATGCTCACACCCGCACGCGCCGCGACGTCGGCGATGCCGGCCCTGTTCTCCTTGCTCATCTCTCTCGATTCGCATCGTATGCAAAACGTATTGCAAAAGGGTAGGGTTCATAGTGGCCAAAAACGGTGTGCAGTGTCAAGACGAGTATCCCCCTCCCCCACTCACCAGTTGGAACACGGCGGAGCGCGTCGAACTGCTGTGCGCAAAACGAAGTGAGAGGATGCCGATGGTGACTCGTGATCGGTGCCGCGGGGCCCTGGTGGGCCTGGCGGTCGGCGACGCCCTGGGGGCACCCACAGAAGGCATGACCCCCGATGCCATCCGTGCAGCGCACGGGCGTGTGGTGGACTTCCTCGAGGAGGACGCCGCGGGCACCGACGACACCGAGTACGCCGTCCTGTGCGCCCGCGGGCTGCTCGCGCACGGGCACGGCCTCACGGGCGACCACGTCGCCGAGGTGTGGCGGACAGCACTCCTCGCCCAGACCGAGGGGTTCCACGGCGCCGGGTTCAGCGAGATGGTGGCCATCGCCAACCTGCGGGCCGGACTGCGCCCCCCGGTCAGCGGCGCCGACAGCTACGAGTCGTGGAGCGACGGCGCGGCCATGCGCGTCGCGCCCGTCGGGATCCTCTGTGCCGGCGACCCGGCCGAGGCGGCCCGGCTGGCGCACGAGGACGCCATGGTCAGCCATGACGCCGACGGCGTCCACGGCGCGCGGGCCGTCGCCGCGGCCGTGGCGGTCGCCCTGGTGGCCGAGGGGCCCGACGAGGTCGTGGCGGCCGGGCTCGCGGCCATGCCCGCGGACTCCTGGACCGGGCGCCTCACGAGGCGGGCCCTGGAGATCGCCGCGGCCGCCCCCGACACCGACACGGCCGAACGGGAGCTGTACGCGCAGATCCCGCTCTTCCACTACCCCTGGCCCGACACCGCCCCCGAGGCGGTGGCCCTGGCCTTCGGCCTCTTCGCGGCCGCCCGCGGCGAGTTCGTCCCCACCGTGCTCGCCGGGGTCAACATCGGGCGCGACTCCGACACCATCGCCGCGATGGCCGGGGCGATGGCGGGCGCGCTGCACGGCGCCTCGGCCATCCCCGCGCACTGGCGGGAGCAGGTGACGAGCGTCTCCGGGCGCTGCGTCACCGTCACCGCAGGAACGGACCTCATCGAACTCGCCGACGCCCTGCACGCCGCCGGGCGCCACCACCAGGAGGTGGACCTTGCGCTCTGAGACCGCGCGCGGAGCCCTGCTCGGGCTCGCGATGGGCGACGCCCTCGGCCTGCCCGCCCAGTTCCACCGGCGTGTCCGCTCCGGGTGGGGGCGCGACGTCCTGTGGCAGAAGAACGCCGAGCTCGACGCCCAGCGCGTCTCGCGCCCGCTGCTGCCCTTCGCCCTGAGCGGCGACGAGGGCAGCCCGCTCTCCGGTACCGACGACGCCGAGACCGCGGCGACGGCCGCCCTGGTGCTGCTGGAGGCGGAGTCCCACGACACCGCCTCGCTGTTCGCGCGGTGGCGCGCGCACTACGTGGACACCGAGGACGTGTGGTGCGGTGTCGCCGAGCGCGGCGCGGCCGTCCACGCCCTGCGGGGCGGGGTGCCTCCCACGACGGGCACGGACAACCCCGTGCACTGGGACGACGCCGCGGTCCCGGCGGCCGTGGCGGTCGGACTGCTGCGCGCCGGGGACGCGGACGCCGCCGCCCTCCTGGCCGGGGACTACGCGAGCATCACCCACTCGCGGGACGGGCTGTGGGCGGCCCGCGCCATGGCCCACGCCGTGGCGTCGCTGGCCGGGGGCGCCCCGCTGGAGATCGCGCTGGCGGGAGCCCGCCGGACCGTGCCCGCGGACAGCTGGCTCGGGCGGGGGCTGGACCGCGCCGACGTGCTGGTCGCCGACGCCGCGGACGCCTTCACGGCGGTGCCGGAGCTGGTGGACGCCTTCGGGCGGGCGCGCTACAGCCACGGGGGCGTGGCCCCCGAGACGCTGCCGACGGCGTTCGCGATCACCCGCCTCGTGGGCGGGGACCTCGCCGCGGGGCTCCAGGCCGCGGCGCTCCTGCCCAGGCAGGCCGACAGCATGCCGGCGATGGTCGGCGCCCTGTGCGGGGCGGTCGGCGGCGAGCGGGCCGTCCCGGAGGCCTGGCGCGAGCGCGTCGACCGGCTGGAGGGCGTGCTGCTCCCCGGGGTCTCGGGCGTGCGGCTGACCGAGCTGGCCGACCGCCTGGTCGCCGCGGGGGCTGGAGTCCTCCGGTGAGGTGAGACGGCCGGGCGCCGGTACCGGAGGGCGGATCGGGGCAGGCGTACCCGGCAGCGCGGGGGCGCGCCGGGTATCGGGGGGCGCGGGGGGGGGGGGGGGCGCCCCCCCCCCCCCCCCCGCGGCGCCGGGGGGGGGGGCGGGCGCCCCCGGCGGGGGGGGGGCGCGCGGGGGGGGGGGGGCGGGGGGGGGGGGCGCCCCCCCCCCGCGCGCCCTTCCGCGTTCCCGGGGCCGTGCCGCTCCCCGGCGGGCCGGCCGCGACCGCCGCCGGTGGGACGCGGGGGCCTGTGGACGGGAGGGTCCCGTGCCGCCGCCCGTCACCGCACCGGGCCGGGACGTGGGGGCGCCGTGCCCGGCGGGCCCCGGCGCCGCACTGCGGTCTCGTCCCGGCGGCCGCACGGGCGGGACCGGGCGCGATCCGGCCGACCGGGCGGGACCGTCTCCGAGGGGACGCGGGGGCCTCCGACCAGGATGATCGTGTGCTCGTAGGCGTTCTCGGCGCCGGACCTCGCTCCGGGTACGAGATCACGGCGGAGGGGGCGGGCGGCGACGCCTTCCGGCCGCCGGGCCGCTCCGGGCGGCCCTCAGCGCCCCCCGTCGGAGGGCGCCGGCACGGCGGCCGCGTCCTCGCGCTCGGCGAGGAGGGCGGCGTTGAGCACCGCGTCGAGCAGGCCCGGCATACGCGACTCCAGGTCCTCGGTGCGCAGGCGGCTCATCCGCGACGTGCCCTCGTAGTACTGGCGGATGATCCCGGCCTCGCGCAGCACGCGGAAGTGGTGCGTGGACGTGGACTTGCTCACCGGCAGCGCGAAGGCGATGCAGGCCATGTCCTCATGGCCGTCGGCCAGGTCGCGCACGATGCGCAGCCGTACCGGGTCGGCCAGTGCGTGCAGGACCGCGTCCACCCGGATCTCCCGGGCGTGCGGGTGCTCCAACCGGCGTCCCGGCCTTCTCGTCCCCACCGTGTCGGCCACAGGACCGCCTCCCTCGCTGCGCCACCGTCCACAAAGTACGACAAGCACCGTAGTTTGACAATCATCGTAATACGATGATTATCGTATGAGTGAGCGGTCGACTCGTGACCGACCCCCGACCCCGGCGCCGCCGGGGTCCCACCCCGCACCACGGGAAGGACCGACCGTGAGCACGTTGTTCACCCCCCTCGTACTGAGGTCGCTGGAGATCCCCAACCGCGCGTGGATGTCGCCGATGTGCATGTACTCGGCGGAATCGCAGGGCCCCGACGCCGGGGTGCCGACCGACTTCCACCTGGCGCACCTGGCCGACCGGGCCGCGGGCGGTCTGGGCATGGTCATGGTCGAGGCCACCGCCGTGCGCCCGGACGGGCGGATCAGCCCGTGGGACCTGGGCCTGTGGAACGCGCGGCAGCAGGCCGGCCTCGCCCGCGTGGTCTCGGCCGTCCGCTCCCACGGCGCCGTCGCCGCCATCCAGCTCGCGCACGCCGGGCGCAAGGCCTCGGTCGACAAGCCCTGGCTCGGCAGCCGCCCCGTCGCCCCCGCCGACGGCGGATGGGCCACGGTCGGCCCGAGCGCCGAGCCCTTCCACGACCACCCCGCGCCGACCGCGCTGACCGTCGAGGAGATCGGGCAGCTCGTGCGCGACTTCGCGGCGGCGGCCGAGCGCTCCCTCGCCGCGGGGTTCCAGGTCGTGGAGGTGCACGGGGCCCACGGCTACCTCCTCAACTCCTTCCTCTCCCCCGCGGCCAACCACCGCACCGACGCCTACGGCGGCAGCCTGGAGAACCGCATGCGGTTCCCGTTGGAGGTGGTCGACGCCGTACGCGCCGTCTGGCCCGAGCACCTGCCGGTGCTCTTCCGCACCTCCGCCACGGACTGGCTCTCGGAGAACGCCGACGACGCCCGGGAGGGCTGGACCGCCGAGGACACGGTGCGGCTCGCCAAGGAGCTCCAGGCCAGGGGCGTGGACCTGCTCGACGTGTCCACCGGCGGCATGGTCCACGACGCCTCCATCCCCGCCGCGCCCGACTACCAGGTCCCCTTCGCCGAACGGGTGCGCCAGGAGACCGGCCTGCCCACCGCGGCGGTCGGCCTGATCCTGGAGCCCGCCCAGGCGGAGGAGATCGTGGCCTCGGGCCGCGCCGACGCCGTGTTCCTGGGGCGGCAGCTCCTGCGCGAGCCCTACTGGGCCCACCGCGCGGCCGAGGAGCTGGGCGGGGCCTCGCGCTGGCCCGACCAGTACGGGTACGCGGTCGCCCGCCGGCGCTGACCGCGCGCACGGACCCGCCCGGCGCGGCGCCCCTCCCGGGGGCGCCGCGCCGTCGTCGCGTCCGGGGAGGGGGGCCGCTCCGACTGCGCCGCGCCCCCGTGCGCCGGACGCCGTGCCCCCCGGGGCGTCCCCCGGCGTCCGGGGACCGCGTTCGGAACGGGAGCGCCGGCCCGCCCGGGCACGCCTCCCCCGCTCCGGTCCCCCCTGTCGCCGCCCCCGGCGGGAGTACCCGTCGTCACCGTCGCCGGCATCCGCCTTCGGGCCCCGGGGCCGCCCGGAACTGCCCGCGGCGGGTGGGGCGGCCCTCCCCGGGGTCCGCCGCCGACCGCCTCGCCCCGCCCGGCAGGAGCGGGCCGCGGGACCGGACCTGGCGCGGAACGGTGTCGTACCCCCTGGCTACCGTGTCCCCATGCCGACCTTCCAGGACTTCAACTTCAAACTGCTCGTCGTCGAGAAACTCATGTACGACGACGGGACGCTCTCCCCCCGCTTCACCCTCACCGAGCACCTCAAGGAACTCGGAATCACCCAGGCTCCCTACGAGTACGCCTACGCGGTCGGCAAGGAGTTCCAGGTCCTGGACGAGACGCGCGCGTACTTCGAGGCGCTGGAGATCAGCGCGGAGCAGCTCGCCACCGTGGACTCGATCCTGTTCGACGGCGGGCTCCGGGTGTTCATGGAGTGCGCGCCGGTCTGGGACGGCGAGGACGACCTGTTCGACGTCCGCTCCCTGGACGACCTCGACCTGGTGCCGAACCTCCGGCGCTTCCAGGGCGCCGAGGACCACTTCCACGCGCGGCCCGAGATGCTGGAGGCCCTGACCGCCAGGGGCATCGAGGTCGACTGAGCCGGCGCGGCCCGCAGCGGCCGGCGGGGCGCCCGGGCACGGGCGTCCCGCCGGCGGGAACCCGGCGGCCCCCGCGGACGACCACAGGGGCGAAGGAGACTTCCCACCGGGCACGGGCCCGGTGCGCCGCTGTGAGGAGAACGAACGCGTGGAACGGCAACCGGACAAGTCGACAGCGGACCGGGCCCGCCCGGGGCCCCGCGGCGCCTGGGCGGCGCTGCGCCCCCTGGTCCTGCGGCTCCACTTCTACGCGGGGGTGTTCGTCGCCCCCTTCGTCCTGGTCGCCGCCGCCACGGGGCTCCTGTACGTGTGGACACCGCAGATCGAGCAGGCGGTGTACGCGGAGCAGCTGTACGTGGAGCCGGGGGGCGAGCCCCTGCCGCTGCACGAGCAGGTGCGCACCGCCCGGGCGGAGCTGTCCGGGGCCGAGGTCGACGCGGTGCGTCCGGCCACCGGCGAGGAGGACTCCACCCGGGTGCTCTTCGACCTGCCCGGGTCGGCCGAGAGCCACCGGACGACGGTGTTCGTCGACCCCTACGGCGGCGAGGTCCTCGGCGTGATGGAGACCTACGGCACGAGCGGCGCGCTGCCCGCCCGGACCTGGGTCGACATGCTCCACCGCAACCTGCACCTGGGCGACGCGGGCCGCCTGTACAGCGAGCTGGCCGCGAGCTGGCTGTGGGTGGTCGCCCTCGGCGGGGCCGCCCTGTGGGCCTCGACCGCGCTGCGCCGCCGCGGGGGCGCGCGCCGCCTGCTCGTCCCCGGCGCGGGCACCGCCCCCGGCCGTCCCCGGTCGGTCTCGGTGCACGGGGCGACCGGGCTGTGGCTGCTGGCGGGGCTGCTGTTCCTGTCCGCGACGGGGCTGACGTGGTCCCAGTACGCGGGGGCGAACGTCACCGAACTCCGGGAGCGGCTGGCCTGGACCACCCCCGCCGTCTCCACCGACGCCCCGAACGCCTCCCCCGGGGTGGACATCGGCATCGACACCGTGCTGGCGAACGCGCGGGAGGCCGGGCTGGACGGTCTCGTCGAGATCTCTTTGCCGAAGGAGCCCGCCGCCCCCTACACGGTGACCCAGATCGACCGGTCCTGGCCCACGAGCGTGGACACGGCGGCGGTCGCCGCGGACACCGGGGAGGTCGTCGACGTCGTCCGCTTCTCCGACTACCCCCTCATGGCCAAGCTGAGCCGCTGGGGCATCGACGCCCACATGGGCGTGCTGTTCGGCGTGCCCAACCAGATCGCCCTGACCGCCCTGGTCCTGGGGTTGATCACCGTCGTGGTGTGGGGCTACCGCATGTGGTGGCAGCGGCGGCCGACGCGGGGCCGGGCCCTGGGCGTGGGCCGCCCGTACCCGCGCGGCGCCTTCCGGGCCCTGGCGTGGCCGTGGAAGGCGGCGGTGGTCGCCGTCCTCGCCGGGGTTGGGTGGTTCGTCCCGCTGCTCGGGGCCTCGCTCGCGGTGTTCCTCGTGGTGGACGCCGTGCTGGGGTGGCGCGCCCGCCGCCCGCGCCGTACGGCGGGGCCGCCCCCTTCGGCGCCCGGGCCCGAGGACGCGACGGTCGCGGGGTCCCGCCCCCGGTGACACGCACCGCGCGGCCGTCCCCGCCGGGGCGGGGACGGCCGCGGGCTCAGTGGTGCCCCCCGTGGTCGGTCACGGGCGCGCCGCCGGCCGCCATGGGCTGCACGGGCGCGGTGACCTCCAGTTCGCTCCCCTCGGCGAAGGTCAGCGTGACGGCGACCTCGTCCCCCTCCTCCAGGGGTTCGGGCAGGTCGTTGACCATGATGTGGTAGCCGCCGTCGACCAGCTCGGTGGCTCCCCCCGCCGCCACGGGGATCTCCTCCACGACACGCATGCGGGAGGCCCCGGAGCCCGTGGTCTCGGTGCTGCACAGGTCGGCGTCGGGCGAGGCCCCGGTGGAGACCCCGGTGATGGCGGTGTCCTCGTCGGCGGCGTTGGAGACCTCCAGGTACAGGACGGCGATCTCCGGGTTGGCGGGCTCGGGCACCCACGCGCCGGTGACCTCCAGGTCGCCGGCGGCGGCGTGGCCGCGGGGCTCCGCGCCCGGGTCGGCCCCGGCCGCGTCGGCGGGCGCGTCCGGCGCCCCGCAGGCCGTGGCGAGGAGCAGGGCGGCCAGCGCGGCGGTGGCGGTGGTCCGTGGCCGGGGCGCTGCCCCGTGTCGTGGGAGTGGCATGGTCCTCGCGGTTTCCTCGTGGTCGTGTTCGTGCGGTGGTGGGGGTGCGGCCCCGTCCCCGGGGTCGTTCACGGTGCCCTCGCGGTTCCCGGTGTGCGCGCCTTCACCCGGGGAGGAGGCCGTGCGCGATCCAGGGTTCGCCCCCGCGCACGGGCGGCACGGCGAACAGGGCGCTCCCCTCGTGGCGGACGTACCGGTGGAGGGCGTCGGACCCCTCGTCCAGGGCGCGCTGCACCGGGGTGAATCCCGCCCTGGGATCCGCCTGCCAGGCGGTGAAGACCAGGCCCGCCTGCCGGAGGCCGTCGGCGTCCCAGCCCAGGTCGTAGTTGAAGCCCCGGCGCAGCATCCGCGCGCCGAGGGTGTTGCCCGGGGCGGCGAGCCTGATGTGGGCGTCGGGCGCGATCACCGGCGTGCCGTCCTCCCCCGTGGCCGACAGGTCGGGGAGGTCGTCCTCGGCGCCGCCCCCCAGCGGCGCCCCGGTGGAGAGGCTGCGGCCGATGACCGTCTCCCGGTCCCCGGGGTCGAGGGAGTACCAGTCGTCGAGGAGCATGCGGATGCGACGGACGACGAGGTAGGTGCCGCCGTCCATCCACGCCAGGGCGGGCTCGGGGTGCGCGGCGAGGACCTGCGGGCCGAACACCGGGTCGGCGGCGTGCGGGTTGACGGTCCCGTCGACCTGGCCCATCAGGTTGCGCGGCGTGGCGCCCGGGTCCTCGGCCGCGGCGGCCGAGCGCTGGAACCCGGGCAGGGACCACCGCGGCCGTGCGTCCTCCGCGACGGCGCCGACCAGGTGCCCGACCGCGGAGGAGAGGACGACGGGGTCCTCCGCCCCCACGTGGAGCAGCAGGTCCCCGCCGCACCAGGCGGGTTCCAGGCGGTCGGACGCGAAGGCCGGGAGGTCCTCCATGTGCGGGGGGATCCGGTCCCGCGCCCCGATCCGGTCGAGCAGGGAGGCCCCCAGGCCGACGGTGACGCCCAGCGACGCAGGGAACAGCCCCCGGGTCGGGGCGCCCTCGACGCGGGCGTCGAGGCCGTGCCCGTGGAGGGCGCCGATCTCCCGGCTCCAGGTCCGGAGCACCCGGCGCGCGGCTTCGCGCGCCCGCTCCCCCGGCTCCGCCCTCAGGTCCACCGCGACCAGGCGGACCTGCGACGGCGTGGGCGACAGCAGGGCCGGGGGCAGGCCGTCTCGGCCCCCCGCCCTGGAGCGGGAGGGGCCGAGCGCCAGGGCGTGCTCCTCCTCGGCCCGGCGGCCTGCGGCGGCGTGCCCGGCGCCCGCGCCCGCGGCCAGGCCGGCGAGCCCGGCCGCGCCCGTGGCGGCCAGGAGGCCGCGGCGGGAGGGCCCCTCCCCCGGTTCGGTCCGGCGTCTCACAGCAGTGTCTCCGCGAGTTCGGGGAGGAGCGCCGCGATCCGGTCGGCCTCGGTGCCCTCGTCGAACATCCCGGCCGCCTCGCCCCCGGGCAGCAGGACGACGATCCGGCCGCCGTGGGTGACCAGGTACTGGCCCTCGGCCTCCTGCGGGGGGTCGACGGCGATGCCGTAGTCGCGGGCGGCCTCGACCGTCGTGTCGACGTCCCCCCGGACCCCCTGGAAGGAGGGGTCGAACCGGTCGAGCCAGGACCGCATCTGCTCGGCGGTGTCGCGGGCGGGGTCGGTACTGACCATCACGACGTCGTAGGCGTCGGCCGCGTCCCCGGCCTGCCCGAGTGCCAGGTCGATCTCGGCCATCGTCATCGGGCACACGTCGGGGCAGCTGGTGTAGCCGAAGAAGAGCAGGGTCAGCCGGTCGTCGGCGACGTCGGTGAAGCCCCACGGGTCGCCGTCGAGGGTCGTCAGCTCGGTCGCCGAGGCGGCCATGGGGTCGTCGGACAGGTCCATGTAGTGGTCGGCCTCCGCGACGGGGTCCGCGGCGGAGCAGGCGGTGGCGAGGACGAGGGCGGCGCAGAACGCGAGGCCGCGGAGGGCGGCCTGGCGGGGTCGGGACGTCATGGTGCTCTTTCTCTGGTTCGGGGCCGGCCGGAGGCCGGCGGTGGGGAGGGGGCCTCCGGGGCGGCGCGGCGCCGCCCCGGACGCGTGTCAGGCGGCCTGGCGCAGCATGCGCGCCAGGTCGCGCCGGCCGCGCGCCACGCGGGAGCGCACCGTGCCGACGGGGGCGCCGACGGCCCGGGCGGCCTCGGCGTAGGGCATGCCCTGGATCTGGGTGAGCACGAAGGCCGTTCTGCGGTCCTCGGGGAGGTCCTCCAGCAGGGACAGCAGGGCGAAGTACTCGTCGAAGCGCCCTTGGTGGGCGCACACGCCCTCCTCGGCCCATCCGTCCACGGCCTCGTGGCGCGGGATCCGGCTCTGGGCGCGGTAGCGGTCGGCCACCGTGTGGCGCGCCACGGAGAAGAGCCAGGCGCGCACCGGGGCGCGTCCCGCGTAGTGGTCCAGCCCGCGCAGGGCGCGCGAGAAGGTCTCCTGGGTGAGGTCGTCCACCCAGGAGGGGTCCACCCGGCGGGCGATGAAGCGCGCCACGTCGTCACGGGTGCGCGTGAACAGGGAGTCCAGCGCGTCGCGCGCGCCCTCCTTGGCGCGCATCGCCAGGGCCGTCAGTTCGCCGTGCTCGCCGCCGGGGCGGAGGGGGTCCGTTCCCGGGGGCCCGTCGGGGGGTGCGGAGGAGGCGGTCTCGCTGAGGGTGAGCATGTCGGTTCTTTCTGTCGCCGACCGCGCGGACCCCGGGACAGGGGTCGGCGGAGGACCGCGCGGTACACGTCGGAGGGGGCGCTCGGCGGGGCGGAGCACCCCGGGAAGGGCTGGAGGGGCCCGGACGGCGCGCTCGACCGTCCTCCGGCGCCGGGGCGGTGCGGTAGGTCGGGGCAGGGGGTCAGGGCAGGGTCGGCCGTGACCGCGCCCTGCTCGGGGCGTGGCGAACGCGGGGTCTCAGGCGGGCGACAGGGCCGGGGGGCCGCGCAGGACGCGCGCGTACCGCAGGTACGGCAGCCGGATGCGGGCGGGCGCGTCCGCCGTGCGCAGGCGGGGCACGAGGGGGCCGCGCGGCGAGGGCAGGCCGCGGACCAGTACCAGCAGCGGGAGGAGGGCGAGCGCCATGAAGCGCAGGAAGGCGAACAGCGCCGCCTCCCCGCGGCGCAGCCACCACGCGCTGACCAGCGCGGAGACGACGTGCATCCCGATCATCGTCCACGCCGGCAGGGCCGGCTGGACCACCACGCCGCCCTCGTGCGAGGCGGTGTGCGGCCCTCCGAGCGAGCCGACGTAGCTGAACGCCACGTGCAGGGCGAACTGGCCCCAGAGCATCCACCCGGTGAGGGTGGCCCAGCCCTGGCGGCGGTTCGCGGCCGCCCACGCCATGGCGAACACGACGGCCGCCCCCGCGAGAAGTCCGGCGAGGGGGACGTCGTGGCCGGAGCTGAGCGCGTGCCCGTGCGCGGACAGGCTCGCGCACACCAGGGTGAACACCCCGGCGCGCAACGGGCGGCACGACTCGCTCTCGGTCATCTCCCCTCCATCGTCCCACCGCCGCTGGGGGCGGAGACGGCGGGGCCGGGTCACCAGCCGGTGAGCAGCAGGTGGTTGACCAGGAGGGCCGTGGCCCCCTGGGCGGCCAGCCACCCCCGCTGGTGGCGGTCCGGCAGGAGGGCCGCGGCGGGGACGAGCCACAGCACGAACGGCAGCCAGATCCGTTCGGTCTCGCCCTTGCTCATCCCCGAGAGGGTGGCCGCCGCGATCGCCCCGAGCCCGGCGGCCACGAGCAGGACCGTCGTCGAGTCCTCCCGGGAGGGTGCCCGGAGCAGGCCGCCGGCCGCCGCGGGCGCCCCCGCCAGCGCCCGGCGCAGGCCCGCCGCGGTCGCGGGTCCCGCGGCCAGGCACGCGACCGCGAGGTTGGCCCACACCCAGTACGCGTAGGGGCGGACGGCCGCCACCCCCTGGTAGTAGCGCTCCACGAGCAGGCGGTACCCCTCCCACCAGTCGAAGCCCGCCGCGGTGAAGGCCGCGGCGACGGCCAGGGCGCCCGCCAGGGCGTAGGGGAGGGGGCGCGGGTTCCTCGCGCACAGGAGCACGGCCAGGGCCGGGAGCGCGGCGAGGACCAGCCCGTAGGACAGGTACACCGCCCATCCCAGGAGCAGGCCGGCCGCCAGCGCGGCGGAGCGCGGCGCGCGGGCGCCGGGCGACGCGCCGACCGCGAGCAGGGCCAGACCCCACGCGGTGACCGCCGCGAAGTAGCCGTCCGCGGACACGCCCACCCATACCGCGGCGGGCAGCAGCACGAGGAAGGGGGCCGCCCTGCGCGCCGCCCCCTCCGCGCCGAGCGCGCGCATCGCGACCAGGACGGCCGCGGCGGCCGAACTTCCGGCCAGGACGCACCAGAGCCCCGCCCACGCCCCTCCCCCCAGGCCGATCCGGTCCAGGGCGACGAAGGTCAGGACGGCGCCCGGGGGGTGCCCGGCCACGTGCGTGGGCCAGTTGTCCGGCTGCCCGATGAGGATGTGCCGGGTGAACGTGGCCAGGGCGGCGCCCGCGTCCTCGAAGCGGTGCACCGAGGACAGGTATTCGTGGGGCGACAGGAGGCGGTCGGCGATCCCGCGCCTCCAGCCGTCGACCAGGGCGAGCGCGGTGGTCCAGAGGGCGGACGCGGCCCAGACCGACCCCACCAGGGCGCGCCAGGGCAGGGCGCGCGCCGCCGCGGGACCGCAGGCCGCCACCGCCGCCGCCAGGGCCAGGGCCGGCACCGTGCCCGGCCCCGTGTGCGGGAGCCAGGAGGCGTACAGCGGCGGCCAGTCGACGTGGAGGACGCCCCGGGTCCGCTCGATCCAGGCGCCGGTGACGGCCGCCGCGGCGAAGAGGAGCACGGCCAGGACCGCGGCGGTCAGGTCGGCGCGGAGGCCGCGACGGGCGGCGCCGGGCGCCTCCCGGCCGTTCCGGTGGAGTTCTGGCTGCGTCACGCCGTCACCGTAGGTCACGGCCGCCGCCGTCGCCGGGTGCGCGGCGGCGTGTCGCCGGGACCGCGGAACCGCTGTCCGCGGCGGACGCGGCCGGACACACCGCAGGTCGGGCGGTCCGCTCCCGCCGCGCCCGGTCGGCCTAGGGTGACCGTGGCCGATCCATCGTCGCGGAGGGCGGAGGACCACGTGGACGAACGGGAGGGCGGTCCGCCCCGGGGGCGCGCGACCGGCGGCGGGCACGCGGGGGACCCGGTCCCCGGGTCCCGGCGGCGGGCCGGCGGGTTCCGCGCGCTCCTGCGGGACGGCCCCCCGCACGGCCCCACCCGGGCGGAGTTCTGGCGCAGTCCGCTGCGCGGACCGCGGCTGACGTCCCTGCTGGGCGCGGTCCTGCTCGGCGGGGTCCCGGTGCTGTTCCTCACCGGCCTGCTGTCCTACGCCGCGTACAACCCCGACCTGGGGTCCAACGACATGACGCCCGGCAAGGGGCTCCTCGGGTTCCACCTCTTCCCCTGGCCGACCGACCCGCCGTGGCTCTACCGCCTCACCCAGGGCGTGCACATCACGCTCGGCGTCACGCTGGTGCCCGTCCTGCTGGCCAAGCTCTGGTCGGTGGTCCCCCTCTTCTACCGCTGGCCCCCGGTCCGCTCCCCCGCCCACGCGCTGGAGCGGCTGTCCCTGCTGTTCCTGGTGGGCGGTGCGCTGTTCGTGTTCGCGACCGGGATCCTCAACATCCAGTTGGAGTACGCCTTCCCCGGTTCCTTCTACCCCCTGCACCTCTACGGCGCCTGGGTGTTCGTCGCCGCCCTCCTCTCCCACGTCGTCCTGAAGCTGCCGACCGCGGTACGGGCGCTGCGCGGGCCGCGCCGGGGCGCGGGCGCCCCGCCGTCCCCGTCCGGGACCGGGGAGGACCTGGTCCCGCCCGACCCGGCGCCGCGGACGGCCTCGCGCCGCACCCTGCTGGGCGCGGTGGGGCTGGGATCGCTGGCGCTGTTCCTGACGACGGTCGGCCAGAGCCTCGGCGGCCCGCTCCGGCGCACGGCCGTCCTGGCGCCGCACGGCAGGCTGCCCGCGGACGGGGCCGACGGCTTCCCGGTGAACACCACCGCGGCCCACGCGGGGATCACCGGCGCCGACACGGGCCCGGACTGGCGGCTGACGGTCCGGTACGGGTCCCGGGAGGCCGTGCTCACGCGGGAGGAGCTGCTCGCCCTGCCGCAGCACCGGTCGGCGCTGCCGATCGCGTGCGTGGAGGGGTGGTCGACGCGCGACCTGGACTGGGAGGGGGTGCGCCTGGCCGACCTCGCCGCCCTGGTCGGGGCGGGCGGGGCCCCGGGGGTCCTCGTGGAGTCGGCCCAGCGCTCGGGCGCCTTCCGCAGGGCCGCCCTGCGCGCCAACCAGGTCGAGGACCCGCGGTCGCTCCTGGCGCTGCGCGTCGGCGGCGAGGACCTGTCCCCCGACCACGGCTACCCCGCGAGGGTGATCGTGCCCGCGAACCCCGGCGTGCACAACACGAAGTGGGTCACCCGGCTCGGCTTCGGGGAGGTGTGATGGCGTTCTTCCGCCGCTGGTACGGGGCCCCGCCGTGGCACCTGCTGCTGATGGCCGGCGTGTTCGCCGTGGTCGCCTACGCGGGCGTGCGCCTGCTCGCCGGGGGCAGCCCGTGGGGCGTCGCCGTGTGGTTCGCGGGCGGGGCCCTGCTGCACGACCTCGTCCTCGTCCCCGCCTACAGCCTGGCCGACCGCCTCCTCCGGGCCGTCTGCCTCGGCCGTCCCGGACGACCGGACGGCGACCGCGGGGAGCCCGACCGGGCACGCGCGGCCCTGCTCGACCACGTGCGCGTCCCGGCGGTCGTCTCGGCCCTCCTGCTCCTGGTGTACCTGCCGCTGGTCCTCGGCCCCCCGGAGGCCTACGTCTCCAAGACGGGCCTGGCCGGGGAGCCGTTCGGCCCGCGCTGGCTGGCGGTCTGCGCGGTCCTGTTCGCCGCGTCGGCGGCCCTGGGCGCGGTCCGGTACGCGCGGGCCGCGCGGGCCGCGCGGGCCGCGCGCACGCCCTGAGCGGCCGTCGGCGCGGCGCCCCTCCCAGGGGGGAGGAACGCGGTGAACGGCGGGACCGCCGCCCGGCGACCGCCGGTCGGGCGCCGGCGCGGCGCCGCTCCCGCCCGGCCCGGAGAACGGCCCCGCCCGGCCGCGGCTCAGCCCGGGGAGCGCAGCGCCGCGAACCGGCGCCCCCGCACCCTCCACGCCTCCGACCACGTCCATCCGGCCGCCTCCGCGCACAGCCGCAGGGCGGGGAGCCCGACCCTCGCCCACGGGAACGGCGATCCCGGATCCCGGCGGCCGTCGGTGACCTGCACCGTCACGCACTCGTGGACGTCCTGCCCGGCGGCCTCGACGACGAGCAGGCCGCCGGGCAGGACGATCTCCCGCAGCCGGCAGAGCAGGTCCCCGGGCACGCCGCCGATGCCGATGTTGCCGTCGAGCAGCAGGGCGGTACGCCAGGCGCCCTCCCGGGGCAGGGGGTCGAACACCGACGAGCGCACCGCCCGGCCGCCCGACGCGACGGCGCGCGAGACCGCGACGGGGTTGGTGTCCACGCCCAGCGCGAGGTGGCCGCGGGCCGTGAGCGCGGCGACCATCCGGCCGGGGCCGCACCCGACGTCGACGGTGTCGCCCTCGGCGCGCTCCAGCACGCTCTCGTCGGCGGCGTCGGTCCCCCCGCACCAGCGCTCGACCTCCAGCGGCAGCATCCACCCGTCGGACCGGCACAGGAACAGGGGGCCGCGCCCGCTGGCGAGCGCCTGCGAGTAGGGGTCGCACAGCCACGGGGCCGATCCGGCGTCGACCTCGGTCCCGGCCGCGCTCACCTCCGGCACCGCGCTCTCGCGAGCCGGACGGCCCTGCCGAAGCGGCTGCGGGGTATCAGCGACGCCACGAGGGCGGCGTCGCGCGCGGTGTCGACGTCGGTGACCCTCTCCAGGTCGCCCACGCGCAGTCCCGCGCCGACGAGCCGCTCGCGCTGGACCCGGCCCGTGTGCGCCGTCGACATCGGGACGCCGCGCAGCAGGGCGGGGTCGGGGGCGGCCAGGCCGAGCGCCCAGAAGCCGCCGTCCTCGCTCGGTCCGAACCACGCGTCGGCGCGGTCCCACGCGTCCGGGGCCAGCGCGGGTTCCAGGAGCGCCCGGCTCACCTGGGGGGTGTCCATGCCGATCAGCAGGGTGGGTCCCGAGCACGCGGCGAAGGCGTTCGCGAGGCGCTCGTCCAGCCCGTCGCCGGCCTGCGGCACCACCTCGAAGCCCGGCGACGGGAGCCAGGGGCCGGGCCTCCCCTCCAGGACGAGGAGCCGCCTCCTGGCGGGGAGGGAGCGCACCGTGTGCAGGGTGTCGGCCAGGGCCGCCTCCGCGAGCGCGGCGGCCTCCTCGTGCGTGTACTCCGGGGTGAGCCGCGTCTTGACCAGGCCGGGGACCGGTTCCTTGGCGATGACCACCAGGGTGGCGGCCCCGGCCGGCGGGGCGGCGTCGCGGCGGCCGGTCACGGCGACCCTCCCCCCGCGGGCGCGCGGCGCCGGGTCGGGGGCTCGCGCAGGACCGCCGTCATGTCGCGCACGGCGGTCCAGGTGCCCCGCCACGTCCCGGTGACCTTGGACCTGCCCGACCGGGGCAGGTAGGGCACGTCCACCTCCTCGATCCGCCATCCGGCGTCGGCGGCGCGCACGACCGTCTCCAGGGGGTAGCCCGAGCGGCGGTCGGCCGTTCCCAGCGCGAGGAGCCCGGCCCTGCGGGCCGCACGCATCGGGCCGATGTCGCGGACCCGCACCCCGCTGCGGGAGCGCAGCATGCGCGCGACGGCGGCGTTGCCCGCCCTGGCGTGCACCGGCCAGGTCCCCCGGCGGGTGGGGCGCCGCCTGCCCAGGACCAGGTCGGCCCCGCCGGAGCGGACCCGCTCCACCATCTCCGGGAGGAGCCCGGGGTCCAGGGAGGCGTCGCAGTCGCAGAAGCAGACGAACTCGGCGGTCGCAGCGGTCAGGCCCGCGTGGCACGCCGCGCCGAAGCCCCGGCGCGGTTCGGGGACGACGAGGGCCCCCAGGGCCCCGGCGACGGAGGCCGAGCCGTCCGTCGAGCCGTTGTCGACAACGATCGCCCGCCAGCCCGTCGGTATCCGCTCCATGACCCAGGGCAGGGCGGCGGCCTCGTCCAGGCAGGGCAGCACCACGTCGACGGGGGGCGCGGGACGGCCGCCCCCGGGACCGTGGCCGGCGCGCGCCGGCCCGTCGTTCTCGCGGTCGTGCTCGTGAGGTTCACTGGTCATCTTGATCACGTTACGAATCGATGCCCTCACCTGCCGTGAACGACGGCCGCGACACGCGGGCGCGCCGTCCTCACACCGCCGTGGCCCCGGCGCCGACCGATCCGCGCAGTTCGGCGCGGGCGAACTCGGCCATCCCCTCGGCGAAGCCGACCCTCGGCCGCCAGGACAGCTCCTCGACCAGCCGCCGGGAGGACGCGGTGATGTGCCGTACGTCGCCCAGCCTGTACTCGCCGGTGGTCCGGGGCGCCGGGCCCCCGTAGGCGTCCGCCAGCGCCCGCGCCATCTCGGCGATGGTGTGCGGCGTCCCGCTTCCGGTGTTGAAGGCGGACAGCTCGCCGCCGGCCCGGTCCCGCACCGCCTCCAGCGCCGCCACGTTGGCCCTGGCCACGTCCGCGACGTGCACGAAGTCGCGCCGCTGGCGGCCGTCCTCGAACACGCGGGGCGCCTCGCCGCGGGCGAGCGCGGAGCGGAAGAAGGAGGCGACGCCCGCGTACGGGGTGTCGCGGGGCATCCCGGGCCCGTACACGTTGTGGTAGCGCAGGGACACCGCGCGCCCCCCGACGGTCCTGGCCCACGACGCGCACAGGTGCTCCTGTGCCAGCTTCGTGGTGGCGTAGACGTTGCGCGGGTCGGTCGGCGCCTCCTCCCCGACCAGGCCGGGCACGAGCGAGGCGCCGCAGCGGGGGCACGGGGGGTCGAACGCCCCGGCCTCCAGGTCCGCCTCCGCCCTCGGCCCCGGACGGACGTCGCCGTGCTCGGGGCACGTGTACCGGCCCTCGCCGTAGACGACCATCGAACCGGCCATGACGATGTCGCGGACCCCGGCCCGGGCCATGGCGGCCAGCAGGACCGCCGTGCCCAGGTCGTTGCAGCCCACGTAGTCGGGGGCGTCGAGGAAGTCGGCGGAGCCCGGTCCGACCATCGCCGCCTGGTGGCAGACGGCGTCCACCCCGCGCAGCGCGCGTCCGAGGGCGTCGCCGTCCCGGACGTCGGCCACGACGTCGACCCCCTCCCGGGGGCCCTGCCCGGGGTGGGCCTGGGGCAGGTAGGCGTCGAGGGTCACCGCCTCGTGCCCGGCCAGGCGGAGTTCCTCCGCCACCCGTGATCCGATGAACCCGGCCCCGCCTGTGACTAGTACGCGCATGGCCCCAACCTACGTTTCGATCACGCACCGTCACCGCCTCCGCCACGCACGGTGCGGTGTTTCCGCGGTCGGCGCCCCTGTCGGACGCCGACCGCGGCCCGGGGCCGCACGGCGGCGAGCGGTCCGCCGGGCGCGCGGGGGCCGGGTCGCGGCGGGCGGACCGACCGCGACCCGGCCGCCCTCCCGGGGGGGGCGGCCTCAGACGGCCGCGCCGGACCTGCGGCGCGTCGTGCTCGCGCCCGTGGCCAGGGCCACGGTGAGCAGGACGGGCACCAGGAGGCCGGTGCCCACTCCGCCCTGCTCCGAGAGCACCCCGATCACGGGGGCGCCCATCAGGGGGCCGAGGTAGCCGATGGCCGCGACCGTTCCCAGGTTCTTGCCGACGCGCCGGGGGTCGATCTCCGCCGCCGCGCTGAACAGCTGGGGCACCGCGCACGAGAGGCCGAGGCCGACCAGGGCGAACCCCGCCAGGACCGTGGCCTGGGTGGGCAGGCCCAGGGCCAGGGAGAAGCCGGCGACCGCGACGAGCGCACCGGACCTGAGCAGGACCACCCGGCCCATCCACAGGACCAGGCGGTCGCCCATGAGGCGGCCGATGGTCATGGTGACCGTGAACGCCGCGAACGCCGTCGCCGCCATGGCGCCGGAGGCGCCCACGCTCTCCTGGGCGTAGAGCGCGCTCCAGTCCTGGACGGCGCTCTCGGTGAGCATCGCGGCCAGGGACAGCACCCCCAGGGTCAGGAGCAGGGGGGAGAGCCGGGGCCTGCCGGGCGACCCGCCGGCGCCGCACTGCTGGTCGACCGCCGGTGGCGTGTACCGCGCGAGCGCTCTCGCGGGGATCAGTGCGGCCAGCGCCAGGAGCGCGCCCATGGCCTGGAAGGTGACGAGGGGGCTGAGGCCGACGTGGGCGGTGACGACACCGCAGACGGCGCCGAAGGACGCTCCGAGCGAGACGAAGGCGTGGAAGGAGGACAGGAGGGGCCGCCCCAGCGGCTGCTGGAGGGTCGCGGCGTGGGTGTTGACGCCGATGTTGAGCAGGGAGTGGGCGACGCCGAGCACGAACAGGGCGGCGGCCAGCTCGCGGGCCCCCATCGCCGCTCCCGGCAGGGCCAGGCAGAGCGAGGCCGCGACCGCGGCCGGGGGGACGACGAAGCGGGGGGCGCACCTGTCGAGCAGGGCGCCGCCCACGCGGGCCGTGATGATCGCCCCCACCCCCATCGCGAGGAGCGCGAGGCCGAGCTGGTCGGCGCCGACGCCGCTCTGCTCCTTGACCGCGGGGATGCGGGAGGCCCACACGGGGATCACGGCCCCGGTGAGGAAGAAGTACCCGGCGAGGGCCGATCGGGCGTGGAGGGCCCTTTTCTCACTGGTATCCCGATCTGGATTGGGGTGCGCGGTGTCAGGTTTCATGGACACTCTCCAGGTTCTCTGGGGTGGTGGAATCGAACGTCACCGCTGGAAATGGTCACGGGCGAGGTCGGGGCCAGGGGCTCATGCGAACACGCAGGCCTCTGGCCGCGCTCTCCCTGCCAGACCCATGGTCGGCCGAAAACACGAGGTTACAAGCGCCGCAACCCGAAGAGTAGTAATTCGCGGACTTTATTTTGTAGAACTGCGAATGGCTTAATCCAGAATTTTCACGAAGTTGCGGAACATGGGGATATTATCCGAGATATTCTTTTTCCCGGAAACAAATGGGAACACCGGAAAGAATGGCAATGACCAACAGATCCCGCTTGTCGACGCATTCGACCGAAGGACACATGCCGCATTGCAGGACAAAAGAACCCGGCCCGCGAGAATTGGTTACCCCGGTCCGAAGTTATCCTGTGGTTTCCTCCACCGGGGTGCGACCCCGCCGGAACACGAAGTGTGGTCTGCCACACACCTCCATACAGCCCCACCTGGAACACCAGGTCAGACCCGTCCCGGCCACCTGGTGCGGTCGGCGGCCGGCGTCCGGCCGGACGCCGGCGGAGACCCTCCGGGGGTCTCCGGGGGCTCCCGGACCCCCGCGTGGAGGGTCGGGCGCCCCCGCGTCCCCGGCCCGCCCGACCCGGCCACCTGGTGCGGTGGCGCGCACGTCCGCCGGCGCCTCCCGGCCGGGCACGGGGCCCGCTCACCCGGCGCCGGGCGCCCCCGCCTCCAGCCAGCCCACCAGGTCGTCCGTCAGCAGCTCCCCCTCCGACGCCACGTCCTCCCCGAGCGCCCCGAGGCCGAGGCGGTACACGCTCTCGCGGTCGCGACCGTGGCGGCGCATGAACAGCCCGCCACCCCCGCCGTCGTCCCCCACCAGGACCCAGTCGGCCGCGTACCGGCCCACCTCGAAGGTCTCGTTGCGCTCCCCGATCAGGTGCGGACCGTAGGCCAGGACGCCGTTGGCGAGCAGCGCCCCCGGCGTGGACCGCCACAGGCGGGCCACCGCGGGGTTGGGGCCGTCGCGGAGCCCGAGCGCCAGGGCCGTGCGCACCGCCAGGAACCCGGCGAAGGACTCCGCCACCGGGGACTCGTCCCCGTCGAGGGCGTCCCGGCGCACCACCCGGAACTCCCCGCCCGCCCCCGGGCGGTCGAGGGCGAAGCTGTAGCCGTCGCCGCAGCCGGGCTCGACGCAGAAGCACAGTCTCGCGCCCTCCCTGCGCCATCCGGCCGTGAGGTCCTCGGCCGCGGCGTCCTCGTGCGGCGGGGGGACCGTCGCGATGTCCGCGCCCCCGACGGTCCCCCGGCCGAACCTGCCCAGCCACCACCGGTACGAGCGCGGCAGCGGGCCCACCCGCTCCTCCGCCGCGCGCAGGGCGGCCTCCGGGACGGGGGCGGCCCGGCCGCGCCCCGACTCCGGGGCCCCCTCGACCAGGTCGGCCAGCTGTGTCAGATCCGCTTCCATGGCGGCGATCCTGCCAGGGGGCACCGTCACTCCGGGGTCTGCCCGCCGCCCGGGGGCGGCGCCCCGGCCGTCGTCGCGCCGGTCGGCGTTGACGGATCGGCCCCGGTGATACAGCCTATACACTGCACACTGTGACGCCAGTCACGGATGGTTCGAGGAGGAGCAGATGACAGTGGTGCTCGCACACTCCCCCGTGGAGTCCGCCGAGGCGGCCTTCGCGCAGGCGGTCCGGCAGGCGGGGCTCCAGGGCGGTGAGCTGGTGATCGCCAACGCCGTCTCGCACGACGCCGCCGCCGACACACGGGCCGCCGACGCGTCCCGGGTCCGCGAACTCGTCGGGCGCGCGGAGGACGCGGGTGTCCCGGCGAGGGCCGTACGCCTGAACGACGCCGACGCGGCGGCCGCCCTCCTGGAGCTCACCGAGGAGCTGGACGCCGACCTGCTCGTCATCGGGGT
Organism: Nocardiopsis sp. NPDC101807; assembly: GCF_044766605.1. NCBI lineage: Bacteria > Bacillati > Actinomycetota > Actinomycetes > Streptosporangiales > Nocardiopsidaceae > Nocardiopsis > Nocardiopsis sp. NPDC101807. Next base: position 132,610 of record NZ_JBIWMK010000001.1, read on the forward strand.
CCGCCACCGGTCCGCGATCGGCAAGCTGCTCATGGGCAGCACGGCCCAGCGCCTGCTCCTGGAGGCGTCGTGCCCCGTGCTCGCGGTGAAGTCCGGAGCCGGGCCCCGCGGAGCGGGAGGCCCCGCGTGATCGGCGACAAGGGCCTCCTCGGCGCCGGGATCGGCCTCGCCCTGGTCGTGACGACCGGGTTCTTCGCCGTGCAGGACGCCGCGGGCGGCGACGAGGGCTCGCGCGCCCGCTCCGCCCTGACCGTCATCGCCCCCGCCGCGGCGGGAGGGGGCTGGGACCTGGCCGCCCGCGAGTTCCAGCAGGCCACCCGGACGGAGTCGATCGTCAACAACGTCCAGGTGGTCAACGTGCCCGGCGCGGGCGGCACCATCGGCCTGGGCCAGCTCGCCAGGCTGGACGGGGAGCCCACCACCGTGATGGTCACCGGCGCCGCCATGGTCGGCGGCGTGGAGATGGGCGGTTCCCCGGTCCGGCTGAGCGACGTGACGCCGATCGCGCGCCTGACCGACGACTTCGAGGTGATCGCGGTCCCCGCGGACTCGCCCTGGCAGACCCTGGACGACTTCCTCCGGGCCTGGGAGGAGGACCCGGACATCCCCGTGGGCGGCGGGTCGGCCGGATCGCCCGACCACCTGGTCGCCGGACAGCTCGCCGAGGCCGCGGGGCTGGACCCCGCCGACCTGCACTACACGCCGCACGCCGGGGGCGGGGAGCTGACGATCTCCCTGCTCTCCGACGCCGGGGGCACCGTGCAGATCGGCGTCACCGGGTTCAACGACTTCCGCGACCTCATCGAGGGCGGGCGGCTGCGGGCGCTGGCCGTCGTGGCGCCCGAGCGCCTCGACGGGTTCGACATCCCGACCACCGCCGAACTCGGCTACCCCTCCGTCGACCTGATCAACTGGCGCGGCCTCGTCGCCGCCCCCGGGATCACCGACGAGGACCGGACCGAGCTCCTGGCGATCACCGAGGAGATGTACGGGGCCGACTCCTGGCAGGAGGCGACCGACCGCAACTACTGGCAGCCCAACTGGGCCGGGCCGGAGGAGTTCGCGGAGTTCCTCACCGACGAGGAGGTCCGGATCCGCACGCTCATGACCGACCTCGGCCTCATCTCGGGCTCCTGAGCCCGAGGACTTCACGGAGAGAACATGTCACACACAGACCTCGACAGAGGCCCGGCCGCCGACCCGGCGCAGGCCCCGCCGCGGACGCCGTCCTTCTGGGACGGCCGCGGCGAACTGGTCATCGGCGGCCTCCTGCTCGCCATGGCGGGCACGCTCGCCGCCGGCAACGCGGGGATGGACGTCATCGGCGACGGCGGCCTGCTCGGCCCCCAGGGGTTCGGCTGGTTCGTGGCCGCGCTCGCCGCCGTCATCGGCCTCCTGCTGATCGTCGCGGCGCTGCGCCGCTCCCCCGCGCGCCGCGCCGCCCTGGCCGCGCAGGAGCGCACCAACTGGCGCGCCGTGGGCCTGGTCCTGCTCGGCATCGCCGCCTTCAGCGGCCTCATCGACATCGTGGGCTGGCTCCTCATGGCGACGCTGATGTTCACGGCCGTCGCGACGGGGCTGGGCAACCGGAACCTCCTGCGCAACCTGACCGTCGGCTTCGTCATGGCCGCGACCGTCCAGATCGTGTTCAGCGGCATGCTCGGCCTGAGCCTGCCCTCCGGCGTGCTGGGGGGTCTGTGACATGGAGCAGCTGACGCACCTCATCGGCGGGTTCGGCGCCGTCCTCACCCCCATGAACCTCCTCTGGATCACCCTCGGCGCGTTCCTGGGCACGGCGGTGGGCGTCATGCCCGGCCTCGGCTCGGCCATGGCCGTGGCCCTGCTGCTGCCGATGACGTTCACGCTCGATCCCCTGGCCGCGCTCATCATGTTCAGCGGCGTCTACTTCGGCGGCCTGTTCGGCGACTCCACCGCGGGCATCCTGATGAACACCCCGGGCAACAGCACGGCGATCGCCACCACCTTCGAGGGCCACCGGATGGCGCGGTCGGGGCGCGCCCCGCAGGCGCTCGCCACCTCCGCCATCGGCGCGTTCACCGGAGGCGTCCTCGCCACCGTGCTGGTCGTCTTCTTCGCGCCCTCCATGGCCGACCTGGCGACCAAGTTCGGCCCGGGGGAGTACTTCGCGCTGGCCGTCTTCGCGTTCGTCGCGATCTCCGCCGTGGTCTCGGAGTCGCCCCTCAAGGGCCTGGCCGCCCTGGCGTTCGGCCTGGGGCTCGCGCTGGTCGGCACGGACCAGTCGACGGGCACCGCGCGCTTCACCTTCGGGATGCCGGCGCTCTTCGACGGGATCAGCGTCGTCGTCATCACCGTGGCGGTGCTGGCCGTCGGCGAGGTGCTGTACGCGGCCGGGCGCGTGGGCCACCGCGGCGCGCACGAGATCGTCCCCTCCGCGGGACGGCCCTGGCTGTCGGGCGGGGAGTTCCGGGCGGCGCTGCCCGCGTGGCTGCGGGGCGCCGGCATCGGGATCCCCTTCGGCGTCATCCCGGCGGGGGGCGCGGAGGTCCCCACCTTCCTCGCCTACAGCGCCGAGCGCCAGCTGGACAAGCGCCGCCGGAGGCCGATGTTCGGCAAGGGGGCGATCCAGGGCGTGGCGGCCCCGGAGGCCGCGGGCAACGCGACGGCGGGGAGCGCGATGGGTGCCCTGCTGTCGCTGGGGCTGCCGACCTCGGCCACCGCGGCCGTGCTGCTGGCCGCCTTCCAGCAGTACGGCATGCAGCCCGGCCCCCTGCTGTTCGAGCGCAACGGCGACATCGTGTGGGCCCTCCTGGCGGGCCTGCTCCTGGCCACGGTCGTGCTGCTGGTCATCAACCTGCCGTTCGCGCCGCTGTGGGCGAAGCTGCTGCTGCTCCCCCAGTCCTACCTCTACGCGGGCATCACGGTCTTCGCCTGCCTCGGCGTCTACGCCACCGGTGCGAGCAAGACGGACCTGGTGCTCATGTGCCTCCTCGGCGTCCTGGCGTTCGCCATGCGGCGCACGGGGGTGCCCCTGGCCCCGGTGCTCATCGCGGTGATCCTGGGACCGCTGGCGGAGTACTCGCTGCGCGACGCGATGGCCAACTCCGGCAACGACCCGCTCACCCTGGTCGGGAGCCCGATCACCGTCGCGCTCTACGGCCTGCTCCTGCTCGGGCTCGTCTGGACCGCGTGGCGGCGGCTGCGCCCCGCCGCGCCCGCCGGCGAACCCGCCGCGGCGGACCCCGAGGACTCCGAGGAGGCCCCGCGGGCGCGGAGCTGACCCCGGCGCTCCGACACGGAAGGGCCGGCCGGGAGGAACCCCCGGCCGGCCCTTCGCCGTGCGGTGCGCGGCCGGGTCAGTCCCGGCCCCGCCCGGGCTCCGACAGCGCCCGGTGCAGGATGTACGGCAGCAGCCCGCCGTGGCGGTGGTAGAGCTGTTCGCGGGAGGTGTCCACCCGGGCCCGCACGGTGAACTCGGTGACCCGGCCCGTGCGCAGGTGGCGGGCGGTGACGGACAGGCGCTCGGGGACCTCGTCGCGGCCCTCCAGCCCCGTGACGGCGTACTCCTCCTCCCCCGTCAGCCCGAGGCCCCCGGCGCTGTCGCCGTCCTCGAACTGGAGGGGGAGGACGCCCATGCCCACCAGGTTGGAGCGGTGGATGCGCTCGAAGGACTCGGCGATGACCGCGCGCACGCCCAGGAGCGAGGTGACCTTGGCGGCCCAGTCCCGGGAGGAGCCCGTGCCGTACTCCCGGCCGGCGATGATCAGCAGCGGCTGCCCGCGGTCGCGGTGGCGGTCGGCGACGGCGTGGACCTCGCCGACCGTGCGCTCGTCGCCGTCGGGGCCGAGGTCGACGGCGCTGCCGCCCGGCAGGCCGGGGGTCATCGCGTTGCGGAGCCGGGGGTTGGCCAGTCCGCCGAGTTTCATCACCTGCCAGTTGCCCCGGCGCGAGGCGTAGGTGTTGAGGTCGCGCGCCTCCACGCCGCGCTCGCCGAGGAACCGTCCCGCGGGGCTGTCGGAGGGGATGCGGCCGGCCGGGCAGAGGTGGTCGGTGGTGACGGAGTCGCCGAGGACCTGGAGGGCGCGGGCGCCCACGATGTCGCCGTGCGCCGCCTCCCCCTCCGCGCCCCGCTCCGCCGCCAGTTCCAGGAACGGGGGGCGCTGCAGGTACACGGAGTCGGGGTCCCAGTCGAACCGGGCGCCCCCGGGGGCGGTGAGCCCCCGCCAGTTCTCGTCGCCGTCGAAGAGCGTGCCGTAGACCTCGGTGTACATGGACGGCTCGACGCCGGCGGAGACCACCTCCTCGATCTCGGCCTCGGTGGGCCACAGGTCGGCCAGCATGACCGGCTCGCCGTCCGGGTCGGTGCCGAGCGGGTCGGCGGTGAGGTCGACGCGGGTGGTGCCCGCCAGGGCGAAGGCGACCACGAGCGGGGGCGAGGCGAGGAAGTTCAGGGAGACGTCGTTGTTGACGCGGCCGTCGAAGTTGCGGTTGCCCGAGGTCACCGAGGCGGCCACCAGCCCCCTGTCCTCGACGGCGGCCGCCGCCTCGGGCGCCAGCGGCCCGGAGTTGCCGATGCACGTCATGCACCCGTACCCGACCAGGCCGAACCCCAGCTTCTCCAGGTCGCGCATCAGGCCGGCGCGCTCCAGGTAGTCCACGACCACGCGGGAGCCGGGGGCCAGGCTGGTCTTGACCCACGGTGCGACCTCCAGCCCGCGCCGGACGGCGTTGCGGGCGAGGAGGCCGGCGGCGACCATGACGGCGGGGTTGGAGGTGTTGGTGCACGAGGTGATGGCGGCGATGGCGACGGCGCCGTCGCGCGGCCCGGACGCGTCGGGCCCCTCCGCGGGCCCGGTCTCCCCTGCGCGGCCCAGCTCGGCGAGGGCCGCGCGCACCGCCTCGCCGGTCCCGGCCAGCTCGACCCGGTCCTGCGGTCTGCGCGGTCCGGCCAGGCTCGGGGTGATCCCGTCCAGGTCGACGACGAGGGTCCGGTCGAAGCGCGGCCGGCGGCCGGGATCGTGCCACAGGCCCTGTTCCTTGGCGTAGGCCTCCACCAGCCGCACGTGGTCCTCGCGGCGCCCGGTCAGGCGCAGGAACTCCAGGGTGCGGTCGTCGACGGGGAAGAGCGCGGCGGTCGAGCCGAACTCCGGGCTCATGTTGGCCAGGGTGCACCGGGTGGCGACGCCGGTGGCGCCGACCCCCGCGCCGAAGAACTCCACGATGCTGCCGACCACGCCCAGGCGCCGCATCCGCTCGGTGACGGTGAGCACGAGGTCGGTCGCGGTGACGCCGGGCCGCAGCTCGCCGACCAGTTCCACGCCGACCACCGGGGGGATGAGCAGGGAGACCGGCTGGCCCAGCATGGCCGCCTCCGCCTCGATGCCGCCCACGCCCCAGGCCAGCACGCCCAGCCCGTTGACCATGGTGGTGTGGGAGTCGGTCCCGGCGACGGTGTCGGGCAGGGCCAGGCCGTCGCGCACCTCGACCACGCGGGCCAGGTGCTCGACGTTGATCTGGTGCATGATGCCGGCGCCGGGCGGGACCACCTCGAGCGTGCTCAGGGCCTGTTGCCCCCACTTGAGGAACCGGTAGCGCTCGGCGTTGCGCTCGTACTCCCGCCGGACGTTGAGGAGGGGGGCGTCGGGCCGGGCGAAGAAGTCGGTGGACACCGAGTGGTCGACCGTCAGCTCGGCGGGGATCGCGCCGTCGACGGCCCGCGGGTCCCCGCCGCGCTCGGCGACCGCGTCGCGCAGCGCGGCCAGGTCGGTCAGGACGGGCACGCCGTTGGTGTCGTGCAGGAACACCCTGGAGGGGTGGAAGGCGATCTCGTGGGCGCCGGTGCGCCCCTCGGCCACCGCCGCGATGTCGGCCCCGGTGACCAGGTCGCCGTCCTCGTGGCGCAGGAGGTTCTCCAGCATGATCTTGTGCGCGAGGGGCAGCCGTTCTGTTCCCGGCACCGCCCCGATGTGGAAGTACTCCGCGCCGCCCGCCGCGGACCCCAGCCTCCGGCGGCTGCGGTGTGAATCGATCGACATCAGTCCTCCTAGCCTATAGGCTACATGATGTCAGAAGTCAGGAGAGGCCGATATCCTGCCTCCTCAGGGAGGACGACGTTCGTGACGACGAAGCCGGTTTTCAGCAAGAGCCAGTACGCCTACGAGGAGATCAAGCAGCGCATCCTCGCCGACGAGCTGCACCCCGGGGCGGCGCTGAGCCAGGAGGGCATCGCGGCCGAACTGGGCGTCTCGACCACGCCCGTGCGCGAGGCGCTCAAGCGCCTGGCCGCCGAGGGGCTCATGACACTGGAGACACACCGGGACGCGCGGGTGACGGAGCTGACCTTCGAGGAGGCGCAGAGCCTGTACGAGGTCCGCTCGCACGTCGACCCCCTGGCAGCCGGGTGGGCGGCCCAGCGCCGCACCGGCGCCGACGTCGAGGCGATCCGCCGCGCGCTCGACGCCCTGGACCCGCTGACCGGCACCTCAGGCATCCAGGCGCTGATCGCGCACCGCGACTTCCACCGCGCCGTGTACCGCGCCTCCCACAACGAGCCCATGATCGGGATCCTGGACGGCCTGTGGGACAAGGCGGACCGCTACCGCCAGTTCACCCTGCGGCACCGCGCCGGGTCCGCGGCCGAGGACGCGCGCGTGCGCGGGGAGCACCGGGCGCTGGCCGAGGCGGTGATCGGCGGCGAGAGCGGGACCGCCGAGGAGGTCATGCGCGGCCACATCGAGCAGAGCCTGGGCCGACAGGCCATGGAGGCCCTGCGCCCGGGGGCGGCCCCAGCGCGCTGACCGGGCGGGGCCGGGCGGGCCCGGCCCCGCCGACGCGGCGGGCGCCGGACCGCCGCCCCGGCGCCGCGCCTGCCGGTGCGGTCTCAGTCCAGGGCCGGGTAGTCGGTGTAGCCCCGCTCGCCGCCGGAGTAGAAGGTGGCCCGGTCCGGGGCGTTGAAGGGCCCGTCGGCGGCCAGGCGCGCGGGCAGGTCCGGGTTGGCCAGGAACAGGGCCCCGAAGGAGACCAGGTCCGCGGTGCCGTCCGCCACCAGGTCGACCGCGTCCGGGCCGGTCGGGACGCCGGAGCCGGTGGCGGGGTTGAGGACGAACGTATTCGGCCACGCGGCGCGCAGCCGGTCGGTGAGCGCGCGGTCGGCCTGCTCCGCCAGGTGCAGGTAGGCCAGGTCCAGCGAGGCCAGTCCGTTCACCAGGGGCAGGTAGGTCGCGGCCAGGTCCGCGTCCTCGGTGATGTCGTTGAACGTGCCGCCGGGCGAGAGCCGGACGCCGGTGCGGTGCGGGCCGATCGCCCCGGCCACCGCCCGGGCGACCTCCAGGGGGAGCCGGATCCGGTTGCCGACGGAGCCGCCCCACCGGTCCGTGCGCCGGTTGGCGTTGACCGACAGGAACTGGTGGAGCAGGTACCCGTTGGCGCCGTGGACCTCGACCCCGTCGAACCCGGCCTCGACCGCGTTGCGCGCCGCGTCGGCGAAGTCCCGGACCGTCCGGTGGACCTCCTCGTCGGTCAGCTCCCGGGGGGTGACGAACTCGGCCGCCCCCCGGTGGGTGTACACCTTCCCCCGCGCCCTGACCGCGGAGGGCCCCACCGGTACCAGGCCGTCGGGCAGCACGTCGGGGTGCCCGATCCGGCCGGTGTGCATCAGCTGGGCGAAGATCACCCCGCCCCCGGCGTGGACCGCGTCGGTCACCGTTCTCCACGCCCGGACCTGCTCGGCCGAGTGCAGCCCGGGGGTGTTGGTGTAGCCCTGCCCGACGGCCGAGGGCTGGGTGCCCTCGGTGACGATCAGGCCGGCGCTCGCGCGCTGGGCGTAGTACCGGGCGGTCAGCTCCGTCGGGATCCGCTCCGGCTCCCGGGCGCGGCTGCGCGTCATGGGCGCCATCACGATCCGGTTCCTCAGCTTGGTACCGGCCAGCTCGTGGGGGTCGAACGCCGTGGGCATGCCCGTCTCGCCTTCACTCGCCGCGGAGCCGGGGCCGCCCGCTCCGCGATGTCTGTCGTCCGGCCGAGTAAACCATCCCGCGTGCCGGCCCTCCTCGGCGAGCACCGCGCTCCCGCTCCGGTGCGCCCTCCGGCGGGCGGGGGCCGGGGCCGTGGCCGGCGCGACCGTCACCCGGGACCGGCCGATCGCGCTCGCCCCGACCTCGCCGCGGGCACGGGAACCTCCGTCCGGGACGGGTGAGCGCCCGGCGGGGCCCGGCCGGCCGCGGCCCCGGAGCCCCCGGAGCCGTCTACCGGGCCGGATCGGCCGCGGCGTCCTGCCCGCCGCCGAAGACCTCCCCGACGAGCCGCTGCGTCACCTCCTGGAACGCCCCTGCCAAGGACTGCCCGGCGTCGTCCACGTAGGTCAGCGAAGCGGTCAGGGTCCTGCTCGCGTCGGGCGTGGCGTACATCAGCGCCGCGTAGCCCCCGATGCCCCCGTTGTGGGTGATGACGGTGCCCCCGCCCGGGACCTCCTGCACGAACACCCCGAGGCCGTAGCCCGCTTTGGGGTGCGGCGCGCACATCTCGGCCAGGAGCGGGGCCGGCAGGAGTCCGCCGCCCAGCAGTGCGGAGAGGAACACGTGGAGGTCCCGCGTGGTGGAGACCATGTCGCCGCCGCTGGAGATCCACGAGGGGTTCTGGCGGGTGACGTCGACCGTCCTCTCCCCGCCGTCCTCCTCGTACCGGTAGTAGGCGTGGGCGTGGGGTTCGGGGAGCTCCGGCCCGGTGGTCGGCACCACGGTCCCCGTCAGCCCGAGGGGGCCCAGGACCGAACGCCGCATCTCCTCGGCGAGCGAGTGGCCGGTGACCTCCTCGACGAGCAGCCTGGCCAGCACGTAGTTGGTGTTGGCGTAGCTCCAGCCCCCGCCCGGCTCGAACCGCGCCGGCCTGGACAGCGACAGCTCCACCAGCTCCTCGGGCCGGTAGGTCCTGAACCGGCCCTCGACCCACTCCCGGCCCGCCCAGGCGATCCCGGGCACGACCGTGCCGTCCTCGTAGTACTCGCCGGTGAAATTGAAGACGCCGCTGGTGTGCTGCAGCAGCATCCGCACCGTGATCCGCCGGTCCAGCCCGAACCCGGGGAGGTGGTCGGCCACCGGGTCCTCCAGTCCGAGTCTTCCCTCGGCCACCAGCAGCAGCACCACGGTCGCGGTGAAGGTCTTGGTGTTGCTGCCGATCCGGAAGTGTCCGTCGGTCGGCGGCTTCTCCGGTGAGCCCAGCTCGCGGGCCCCGGCACTGCCGACCCACTCCCCCCGCTCGTCGTTCACGCGCATCTGGATCCCGACGAAACCGGGGCCGACGACGTCCTGGATGATCTTCCGGAGTTCCGGGCGGTCCTGCGCGGCGGGGGCGGCGAACGTGTGCATCGTGCTTGTCCTCCTCGTGCGGCGGATCCTTGCGACCCGCTGTTTCCGATAAAGGAAAAGCTACGTTGCATTCGCATAGTCGACAACATATTCGTTGCGAGAAACGCCCATAACCGCAGGCAGTTTCCGTGAAATCGTTGCCTTGGTTGTGAATCTAACGCAACACTCCACGTCAAGCATTGCAATGAATGGAAATCGAACGCTATGGCGCACCCGGCCGGGAGGCGCCGGACTTGCCGCCCTACCTAACGGTAGGTAGGGTGACGCCCATGCTCGAACACACCTCGGTCGCGGTGACCGACCTCAGGAAGTCCTACGGGAAGCGCCCGGCCCTGACCGGCGTCTCCCTCGACGTCCGGCGGGGCAGCCGCACGGTCGTCCTCGGCCCCAACGGGGCGGGGAAGTCCACGCTGCTGGAGATCGTCTCGACCCTGCGCACGCCGACCTCGGGAACGGTCGTGGTGGAGGGCCGCGACGTCGTGGCCCACACCCGGGAGGCGCGGCGCCTGATCGGGCTCGCGCCCCAGTCCAACGCGCTGGACCCGCTGGCGACGCCCCAGGAGGTGCTCGACTTCCAGGGGGCGGCGCTGGGGCTCTCCGGAGGGGCGGCACGCCGCCGGTCCCGCGAACTGGTGGACATGTTCAGGCTCGGGGACCACCGCCGGACACGTGTCGCGAAGCTGTCCGGCGGCACCCGCCGCAAGGTCGATCTCGCCGTCGCCCTGGTCGGTTCGCCCTCGCTCGTCGTGCTCGACGAGCCCACCACCGGCCTCGACCCCCTCGCCCGGATGGACCTGTGGGACGAGCTCCGGCGCCTGAACTCCGACGGCGGCGCCACGCTCCTGATCTCCACCCAGGACCTCCACGAGGCGGAGGTGCTGGCGAGCGACATCGTCGTCCTCCGGGACGGCGGCGTCGCCGCACACGACTCGCCCGACGCGCTCAAGGCCCTCGTGGGGGAACGCACCCTGACACTGACGGTGGACCCGCCCGGGCCGGCCGACGGCCTGGTCGGGGCCGGCCGCGCGGGGTTCCGGCCCGAGCCCGGCCGACCCGGCACGGTCCGCCTGGCCCTCCCCCGCGACCCCGCCGTGCTCCGCTCGGCCCTCGACGACATCGGCTCCGTCGCGGCCTCGGTCCAGGAGGTGCGGCTGGCGGACCCCTCGCTCGACGACGTGTTCGCGGCCCTGGCCACGGGCTGAGCCAGAACCTCTCCCTCTTCCGGAAGGACCCGACATGACCACGACGACCGTGTCCACCACGACCTCGTCCACCACGACCGCCCGCCGCGCCGGCACGTTCTCCGTGACCGCGGCGGCCACCCTGCGCTCGCTGCGCGCCGTGTTCCGCTCGCCGGCCCTGCTGATCGCCCCGATCGCCCAGTCGTTGTTCTTCCTCCTCGTCTACGCGGGACAGCTCGGCAACGTCGGGAGCAGCTATCTGGACGACCGGGCCTTCATCGCGTTCCTCCTCCCGCTGATCCTGTTCACGGGGGTCGCGACCGGCGCCGGAGCCGCCGGGACGATGACCCTGGGCGACATCACGAGCGGCTACCTGGACCGGCTCCGCATGGCCCACGGAACAGTCGCGCCGTTCCTCGCCGGAACGCTCGTCGCCACCCTCGTCGCCGTCACCGTGCAGGCCCTCCTCACCACCGGCGGGGCGGTGCTCGTCGGCTACCGCCCCGCCGACGCGGCCGGAACCCTCGGGATGATCGCCCTCCTGCTGGTCCTCGGCGTCGCGGTCGCCCTGTTCGGCATCGCCGTCGCGGTCCGCACCGCGTCGTCGTCGACCACCGGCCTCGTCACGCTGGCCTTCTTCGGGCTGTCGTTCTTCACAGGCGTGTTCGCCCCCGTGGAGGAGCTCTCCGGATGGATGCGGGCGATCGCGACGGTCAACCCGCTCACGTACGTCATCGACGCCGCGCGCCAGGTGGAGGCCGGGACCGCCCTCACCGCGGGCCCGATCGCGGCGACCGTCCTGGTCGCGCTCGTCGCCGCAGGGTTCGCGGCCTGCGTGCTCGCCCTCGGCCACGCACGGAGGAACCGGTGACCGCGGCGACCGCCTGCGGCAGCGACACATCCCCCGACGGACCCACCACCGACGCAGCGGTGATGTGCGAGGAGTCCGTCGAGGGCGAGAGCGGGCCCGTCCGGGCCACCTACACGTGCACCATCGCCACCGACGAGAGCGGCGAGGAGTGGACGCTGCAGGACCTGACCTTCGAGGGGTGAGGAACCGCCTGCGGTGGTCGTCGGCAGACGCGGGCGGTTGAGAGTCGACGGTACCCCGGCCCGGCACCACGCAACCAGCGATGTCCGGGATCGGTCGCCTCCCTGACAGGCAGTGACAAGCGGGTTACTCTCACCAGGACCTATCTCCCCTGTGGAAGGAGCGCCATGGCCAAGCACGAGGGCCAGCCCAAGCCCAGTAAGCCGTTCGAGCCCGAACCGCCGTCCCCGGACTCCCCGACGCCCGGCGGCGGCACGCGCGAGAAGCCCAAGGGATGACGAGCCCCGAGTCCCTCGCGGACGAACTGAGCCGGTCGGGATACCTGACCGACCGGCGCTGGCGCGACGCCTTGGCCGCGGTCCCCCGCGAGCGCTTCATCCCGGGCACCGCGGTGGCCGTCCCCGTGGACGGGTCACCCCGATATCCGATCGACCGCGACGTCGACCCCGGCACCTGGCGCACGGCCGTGTACACCGACACCGCCATCGTCACCCAACTCGACGACGGAGCCACCGACCTCACCGACGGCATCGGGGACTTCACCAGCTCGGCGTCGGCCCCCGGCATCGTGGTGGACTTCCTGGAACTGCTCGCACCTATGCCGGGCGACCAGGTCCTGGAGATCGGCACCGGCACCGGGTGGACGTCCGCCCTGCTCACCTGCGAGCTGGGGCCCGAGGCCGTCACCAGCATCGAGGTCGACGAGCAGGTCGCCAAAGACGCTGCTGCCAACCTGCAAGCGGCCGGGCTCGCACCGAACCTCGTCGTCGGCGACGGCGCGGACGGTTGGGCGGCCGGCGCCCCCTACGACGGCGTGCACGTCACCTGCGGAGTGCGCACCGTCCCGCACGCGTGGATCGAACAGACCCGGCCCGGAGGCACCATCGTGCTCCCGTGGCGCCCCGGTTTCGGGCACGGCCACCAGGCCCGACTCACCGTCATCGGCGACGGGCGTGCGATCGGACGCTTCAGCCACGGCAGCACGTACATGATGATGCGCTCCCAGCGCCCGCCTGCCCCGGCGCCCGACGAGGGCGGCGACTGGCGGGAAAGTTCGACCCTGCTCGATCCGCGGCGCGTGGTCAGAGCCGAAGCGGGTGCGCACATCGCGATCGCCGGACTCGTGCCGGGCCTCTTCGGGCACGGCGTGGACGGCGGAAGGGGCACGTTCCAGCTGTGGCTCTGGGACGGGGAAGGATCGGCCGCGCGTGTGGCCTACGACCCGCAGTACACGCGGTGCGGTGTCGAGCAGCAGGGGCCCCGGGCCCTGTGGGAGGAGATGGAGTCGGCCTACCTCACGTGGGTGGAGTGGGGGGCGCCGGGCCGCAGCCGGTTCGGGCTGACTGTCACCACTGAGGGCCACCGGGTGTGGCTCGACGAGCCCGCCCGCCCGCTGCCGGTTCCGGAGTGAGCGTGTCTCATTTCGCACGGACTCGTCTTCTGGCGTTACCCCGCTGGCACCTGGAGATGTTCGACCACGAACCGCCCTCGTCGGTCGACCCGACCGCCACCCACGAGGACCGGCTCCGCAACATCCGGGAGTCCCACCCTCCCGAGCGAGAGGCCCTGGGCGTGGTCGCCATCGGCATCGGCATCGAGCTGATGGGCGCGCCCCCTCCGAGGACTGACCTCGCTTCTGGGGGAAGGGTTCTGCCTGTCGGCGGGCGGACGCAAGGGGCCCTTCCCGTCACGTCGATGGGGCCCAATAATCCTTCAGCATCTCGCCCGGCCACGAGGGCTGACGCACTTCGCCTCGGGGGCCGAACTCGGCGAACCATGGCGCGATGTCGTACACGGGGGTGCCGTCGACGGCGTCCAGGTCCTCCACGTGAAGGTCGCGGCCGGCGACCCGGAGCAGGCGCGGATGGGAGACGGCGATCCTCGCCGGGCTCCGGTGGTTGCGGTGCACGAACGTCCCCGTCTCCGGCCAGTCCGGATTGTTGCGCGGGTGGCGTGCTCCGAGGTGGACATCGGCCTGCGACCCCTGGTCGAAGTGCCACACGACCTCGAGGTGGGAGAACTCCTCCAACCCTTTGAGAGTGCTCACCGGCAGGTCGTCGTCGAGGCGGATGACCGAGCGGACCCCGCCCCAGAAATCGACGGCGCGCTCGGGGCCATCGGCACCCCGGGCCACCAGATGCCGGTACGCATCTTCACCCCGCAGGTGCTCGCCCACACCGGAGCGAAGCTGTCCAAGTCACTGCTGCGCGAGCGCGGCAAGGGCGCACTGCCCGCCGACGTGGAACCGTGGATGCTCGACACCACCACGTGGCCGGGAGACACCGACCACTACGTCGACGCGCTGCTGTGGCTCGTCGGCGAACTGCTCACCGACCCGAAGCACTTCTTCAGAAGCTTCACCGTCAAGGAACTCGGACGACTCATGACCGACCGACCAGCCGACCTCGACCAGCGCCCCCGCGCCCACGAGATGGGCATCTACAAGCGCTACTTCGACCTGATCACCTCGGGCAGGAAGACAACCGAGATCAGGGTCAACGACTCTTCCCGTAAGCGACTGAAGGTCGGAGACCTGCTGCGGTTCCGCTGCCGCGACGAAGAGGTCCTGACCCGCATCACCCGCCTGGCCCGGTACACCGACTTCGAGGAGATGTTCGACCACGAACCGGTCTCCTCGGTCAACCCGACCGCCACCCGCGAGGATCAGCTCCGCAACATCCGGGAGATCTACCCTCCCGAGCGCGAGGCCCTGGGCGTGGTCGCCATCGGCATCGAGCTGGTGGACGCGCCCCCCTCCGAGGACTGACCTCGCTTCTGGTGGGGAAGGGCCCTGCCTGTTCGGCGGATTCAAGGGGCCCTTCCCGTCACGTCGATGGGGCCCAATAATCCTTCAGCATCTCGCCCGGCCACGAGGGCTGACGCACTTCGCCTCGGGGGCCGAACTCGGCGAACCATGGCGCGATGTCGTACACGGGGGTGCCGTCGACGGCGTCCAGGTCCTCCACGTGAAGGTCGCAGCCGGCGACCCGGAGCAGACGCGGGTGCGAGATCGCGATCCTCGCCGGGCGCCGGTGGTTACGGTGCACGAACGTCCCCGTCTCCGGCCAGTCCGGATTGTTGCGCGGGTGGCGTGCTCCGAGGTGGACGTCGGCCTGCGACCCCTGGTCGAAGTGCCACACGACCTGGAGGTGGGAGAACTCCTCCAACCCCCGCAGGGTGTCCAGGAGCAGGTCGTCGTTGAGGCGGATGAGCAAGCGGACCCCGCCCCAGAAATCGTCGGCGACCTCCGTGCGCCCGCCGACGACGGTGGCGATGGAGGTGAGGGTGAGGGTCACGGCGTGGGTGCGGGAGAAGGAGCCTTCCCTGAGCTGGACGCTGCGCTCGAACGCGGCCTGTGCCCCGGTCAGGTCTCCCATGGCCTGCAGGGTGCGGGCGGTCTCGTGCGCCAGGCTCGCCTGTCCGAAGAACCACACTCGGGAAGGTTCGTCACCGTCCCCGGTCGCGTCGCACGGGTCGTCCTCAGCCCGCAGGAGGGCCCGCGATGCTCCCTTGGGGTCGCCGGTGCGAGCGAGGCTGCGGGCATGGACCACGCCGAGCAGAGCGCGTTCCCGGGGGCTCGCGGTGTCGTAGCAGGGCGTGGCGGCATCGGTCAGAGCGGCGGCCTGCTGGTGGTGCCCGAGGTCCATCGCCTGATGCGCGAAGGCGCGCGGGACGTGCCCGCCGTCGCGGTCCGCGACGGGGCCTACGCCCGCCTCGGGGCGGCGCAGTAGGCCGCCAGCACCGCCGCTCCCCACACCGCCTGCGCCGCGAGCAGCGGACCGGTCACCCCGGCGGCGACCGCCACGAGCGCGGGCAGGCACCCGAGCACGGCGACGTCGGCCCCGGCCAGCGCCCACACCAGCGGACCGAGCGGCACCGGGCCGAGGGGCGTGTCCACGGCCGGCATCGCGTGCTCGACGGGGCGGCGGCGCGCCATCCGCAGCGCCCCCGCCGCCAGCGCCGGCGCGCACAGCAGTCCGAGGGGCCAGAGGCCGGCGCCGCCGCCGGCGACGTCCAGTCCCGCCAGCGCGAGGGCCAGCCAGGAGCCTCCGAGCAGGGCGGGCAGCACCGCCCGCGCCGCGAGGAGCGCGCGCGGACCCGTGCCCAGCAGCCGCGCGAGCGAGGCGTCCCCGGCGTCCCGGCGCGCCCCGGCGGTCCCCGCCGCGGCGACCGCGAGCGCACCCGCGGCGAGCACGGCCAGTGTCGCCGCCGCGCCGCCGCCCGCACGCTCGGCCAGCACGGGCAGGGCGGCCGAGGCCGCCATCAGCGCGAGCCGTCCCGGCCGCCGCGCCAGCCGCCGCCAGTCCAGCCAGGCCACCGCCGCCGCGCCGCGCAGCCGCGACGGCCACGGGCGCGACCTCAGGACCCTCGACCTCCAGTGGGCGTCCTCGGCGACCAGGGTCAGCGACCCCGGGTCCATGACGACGAACGCGCCCGCCGCGAACCCGACCCTGCGCGAGGACTCCAGCACCGCGCGGGCCGGGATGCGCGCGAGGGCCGCCCAGGCCCGTGCCGTGAGGCCGGCGGCCACGGCGGCGGACGCGGAGGCCGTCGCCGTCCACGCCGCCGGAGGGGCCGACGCGATGCCGGTGAGCACGCCCTGCCCGGGTCCGGCGCCCATGACCACCGCGGCGGCCCCCGCGACCAGGAGGACGGCCACCGTCGCGACCAGCCGGCCGTCCCAGGGCTGGAACGCCTGGGCGAGGACGGCCGCCGCCGTCCCGCCCAGCGTCCACGCGACGCCCGTGACCAGGGACGCGAACAGCCGCAGCGTCAGTTCGTCGGAGGCCCCCAGGGCGCTCAGCAGCGCCAGGCCAACGACCGCGCCGAACGCGGCGCACAGCGCGGCCAGGACCACCGCCGTGCGGGTCAGCACGCTCCGGCGCGGCAGCGGCGAGAGCAGCAGCCACGCCGCGTCCGCGGCCGACACCGCCACGGGTCCGAGCCCGCGCGCGAGGACCAGCGCGCCGGCCAGCAGCAGCGCGACCAGGGCCAGGCCCGCTCCCGCCCGCGCCGGGTCGACGCCGGCGGGCACGCCGGACACCGCCCGTCCGACCGCCGGGGCCGCGAGCACCACCAGCAGTCCCAGGCCGAACAGGGTGATGTACCGGTCGGACCAGGTGCGGCGGCCGCGGTCCCGGGCCCGTACGAACGCCCGGACCTGCGCCACCCCGTTCACGCGGCGGCTCCCAGGGCGACGTGCCGGGCTTCCTCGGCGAACCGCGGGTCGTGCGTCACCATGACCACCGTCCCGCCGCCCTCGGCGTACTCGGCGAGCAGCCCCGCGAGCCGTTCCCGGAAGTCCGCGTCGAGCCCGCGCTCCGGCTCGTCCAGGAGCAGCAGACGGCTGGGGCGCAGCAGCGCCATGGCCAGGGACAGCCGCTGGCGCTGCCCGGTCGACAGCGACGACGGGGCGCGGTCGGCGCAGCCGCCCAGCTCGAACAGGTCCAGGGCCGCCCCCACCTCCAGCCGCCCCGGGCCGTGCACCCCGCGCATCAGCTCCAGGTGCTCCCGCACGGTCAGTCCGGGGTACCAGGTGGGCTCGTCGCCGACCAGGGCGACCTCGCGCCAGAAGCCCGGCTCGTCCACGGGCGGCCGGCCCAGCACGCTCACGCTGCCGGAGGCGCGCTGCAGCCCCGCGAGGCAGCGCAGCAGGGTGGTCTTGCCGACGCCGTTGGCGCCGAGCACCGCCACCACCTCCCCGGGCTCGACCGTGAGGTCGACCCCGCTCAGGACCGGGGCGCCGCCCAGTTCCACGTCCACACCACGGGCCACGATGATCGGTTCGCTCACCGGCCCAGCCTAGGGCTTTTTCGGCGGATTCCGCCCACTGCGCGGCAGAACGGGCGTCCGCCGGCCACGCCCCGGGGCGTGGCCCCGGGGGCCGCGGCTCGGGCGGGTCCCGGACGGGCCCCGCCCGTCCGGGACCGGCCGGTCAGCCCTGCGGGCCGGGGTCCTCGCCCATCGACACCACGACCTTGCCGCGCAGCCCGCCCTTCTCCACCCTCCGGTGGGCCTCACGCACCCTCTCCACCGGGAACACCTCGTCCACCACGGGCACGAGCCGACCCGACTCGACGTACCGGACGAGTTCGATCAGGTCCTCGCGTGAGGGGTTGTTGCTGAAGGGCAGGACCCTGCGGCGGCCCACGGCGGCGGACCAGAGGGTGTCGGCGGTCGACCGCAGGGGGCGCCGGGGGTCGATGGCCAGCGGGAGGTAGCGGCCCCCCGGGGCGCGCAGCCTCCGGTAGGCGCCCGGCTCGGAGCCCACCACGTCGAGGACGACGTCGAACCGGCCCAGGTCCGCTGGCCCGGTCTCACGGTGGTCGAACACCTCGTGGGCGCCCAGGTCCCGGACCCAGTCGAGGTTGCGCCGCCCGGCCAGACCGGTGACGTGCGCCCCCAGGGCCCGGCCGACCTGCACCGCCGTGCTGCCGACCCCGCCGGAGGCGCCGCGCACCAGCAGCCGCTCCCCCTCGCGCAGGCGCGCCTTCTCCACCAGCGCGGTCAGGACCGTGGTCCCCGAGGCCGGGAGCGCCGCCGCCCCGGCCGGGTCGAGGCCGGCCGGGGCCGCCACGACCCTCTCCTGCGGGACCGCGACGAAGTCGGCCGTGCTCCCGAACCCCATGTGCGGCAGGATTCCCAGCACCTCCTCCCCCACCCGTGCGGAGTCGACCCCGGGCCCCACGCCCGAGACCCTCCCCGAGAAGTCGACGCCGAGGCCGCGGGGCATGCGCGAGCCCATGACCCGGCGGAGGCTGCCCGCGCGGATCTCGGTCTCCCCTCCGCCCACGCTCGCGGCGTGGACCCGCACGAGCACCTCCCCCGGCCCCGGCTCGGGGACGGGCACCCGGTCGATCGTCAGGACCTCGGGCGGACCGAACCGCTCGTAGCGGACAGCGCGCATGGTGTTCACGGTGAAACCTCTCCTCGTTGACGGGAATGGCCGACAGCGCACCTTGGTTCCCCGCTACGAACGCCGGGGGGCGGTGCGCGGCCTGTGCCGACTCCCCGACCAACGCACCGGGGCCGCGCCGTGATGGCCCCGGGGACACAAGTGAGAGACGGGAACATGCGGACTTCTCGGATCGGCGCACCGGTGCCGGCCACGGACCCGGACCGCCCGGCGCCGCCGCCGATACGGCGCGACGCCGAGGACAACCGCCGGCGCATCCTGCGGGCCGCCCACGAGAGCTTCCGCGAGCGGGGCCTGGACCTGCCGATGGCGGTCGTCGCCCGGCGCTCCGGGGTGGGCACGGCCACGCTCTACCGGCGTTTTCCGACCAAGGACGCCCTGGTCATGGAGCTCTTCGCGGACTCGGCCGCGCAGTACGCGAAGGTGTTCGACGCGGCCCTGGCCCACGCCGACCCCTGGGGCGGCATGGAGTACGCGCTGCGGCGCTGCTGCATCCTCCAGGTGGAGGGCCGCGTGTGCTCGCCGGAGTTCACGGCCCGGTTCCCCTCCCACGCCGAACGGCACGCCCGCGAGGGCCGGGAGAAGCTGGCGGCGGTGCTGGACCGCGCCCGGGGGGCCGGGGCCGTGCGGGCCGGGATCACCACCGACGACGTGGAGATGCTGTTCGAGGCGGTCGGCGGTCTGGCCGCGTCCGACGAACCCCACCGCCGCGCGCAGCGGCTGGTCAGCCACCTCCTGGCCTCCTTCGCCGCCTGAGGCGCCCTGTGGGCCGCCGGTCCGCGCACGGTCGGCGCGGGGCGGCTGCCGGGGCCGGGGCCGGGCCGCGACGGCGGCGAAGAGGCCCCCGGCGCGACGTCCTGTCGCGCCGGGGGCCTCCGTGTCCTTCGGCCCGCGGGCTACTCGGGGGCCGGTGCGGTCTTCTCCGGCACCAGCTTCAGGCCGACGACCGCGGCGATGATCCCGGCGAGGAAGACGATCTTGAGCGCCGAGACGCTCTCGCCGCCGGTGAACATCGCGTAGAACACGGTCAGCGCGGCGCCGAGGCCGACCCAGACCGCGTAGGCGGTGCCGATGGGGATGTGCTTGGCCGCCCAGCCCAGGCCGGCCATGCTGATCGCCAGTGCCACGAGGAACACGACGGTCGGGCCGGGTTCGCTGAACCCCTCGGACATGCCCAGGGCGGTGGCCCACACGGCCTCGAACACCGCGCTGACGAGCAGGATGATCCACGGCATGTCAGCTCACCGCCTTGAGACCGATGATCGAACCGATGAGCAGCACCAGGAGCAGGGACTTGCCCCAAGTGGCGCGGTCCTTGCCGGTGAGGAACCCCCACAGGACGGTGAGGGTGGCGCCGATGCCCACCCAGACGGCGTAGGCGGTGCCGGTCGGCAGCGAGGTCATGGCCCAGGCCAGGCCCGCCATGCTCGCGACCAGGGCGACGGCGAACAGGAGTGTGGGGCGCCATCGGGAGAAACCCTTCGACGCGCCCAGGGCGGTGGCCCAGACGGCCTCCAGGACCCCGGAGACGACGAGAACGAACCATGCCATGGACAAGCCCCTTTCGAGGCCGTCTTGTCGTGGCGCGGGTACGGCTCCCTCGTCCGCTGACCCGAGGAGCGGGTCTCGACCCCAACGTACAACATCGTCCCAGGCCGGTGCCGTGAGGGTCGTCACGACACGTCCCCCCGCGAACCTGTGACGAGATCCCGTGCGACGGGACCGGTGCGGGGCCCGCCGCTTCGCCGTGCGCTCGGCTCCCGCCGACCTGGCCACCAGGTCGGGGGCGACTCGTGGCCCTTGGTGGCGATATGCCGCGCCCGTCTTCGCGTCTCAGCAGCTCACAGGGTTTTCAGGCCCGAGGGCGGGGGATCCCTGTGGCGTAGGCACCCCGCTCGACACGCTCAGAGGAAACCGATGCGCATCCTCTTCGCCGCCCTCGCCCTAACCGCCGCCGCCCTCAGCGCGTCGGCCGCCCCCGTAGCGGCCGCACCGCCACCGCCCCCCGGGGCCGAGTACATCACGGAGGAGATGTGCAGGAAGGGCGGAGGCGTCGTCAAGGAGAGCGAGGCCTCCCCCAGCGGCCTGATCTGCGAGGGAGGCCGTTTCGACGGCTTCTTCGTCCACTGACCGGACCCCCGCGCCCCCCTCGGGGCCCCGCGCTCCCCCGCGCGGGGCCCCACCCCTGTGCACCGGGACGTGCACCGGGCCGGGCACGTTGCCGGTCGGAGCACTAGAACGGCCATGTCCTCAGCAGGAGAAGCGGAAAGGGGGCCGCCAGTGCGAGAAGGGGAAAGAAGGCCGTACGCGACGATCCCTCGAAGCTGAGCCACAAGAACATCCGGTGCAGCAGGAAGCCGACGGCGAACCCCACCAGGGACACCGTCACGTTCAGGGCAGTGAATCCCTCGATGGAAACGAGGGAGAACGGCAGGGCGAAGTAGAAGAGACCGGCCACCGAGGCGGAGGTCGCCCTGGTCGCCCCGAATTTCCGCGAGCCACCTCTGGGCACCCTCCTCCTGACCTCGATCGCAAACGCGACAAGACTCGGGAGAGTCGTTATCAGGAGCAGCGCCCCATAGACCGCCGATAAAATGGCGAACGCCATCGCGGGGCGGATGTCGGAGGATATGCTCCAAGGAAAAAGGAGAAGCAGGCAGGCGTGAAGCCCACCCCCGCACAGGACCCTGCCCCCTGCTGCAACGACAATCATGCCTTCCCCCGCACCAGGAACCCACAGCCGGGCCCCGCACGTCCGAACATTGTCATCGTCCGAAAGGAAAGAAAGACGAAGCACCGGGAGAGCGGCACAGAAAGGGGTTTTCCATTTCCACCGGATCCGGGCGAAGACTTCTCGCAAAATTACTACCCTCTGCGACACGCGTCAAGGGGGCCGGAACTTCCGAACCACGGAACAACTTCACCGAAGAGGAGCACCGCCCCAAGAAACTGCAGGCCAGGGCGCATGCAGGTTTTCGAGAAATATCCCTCTCCACACAAGGGGGTAGGGGAATTCACATCAATGTTCTTCGCGGGCCGGAGAGAAACCGCATGCGCACAGGTCAGCAGGTTTCCGCCTCAAGTGGAAGACGAAGCCACCGCTGTGTCGGCCCCCTCGTCATACGGGGCGCCGGCATCACCGAGGAGGAACAGTGACCCACAGGTCCGAGGCAGTGGCGCCAGGGGCGAAAGCATCCGATGTGGCAACCCATGAGAAGTGGGTTCCGTCAACCGCCGCCGCGATGGGAGCGGCACTCGATCGCATGGTCGCCGACCGCCGGACCCCGGGCGGCGTGGTCGCGGCGGGAAGTGTCGGCGGCGCCGTCACCGAGTACGCCGCGTCGGGCACGACAGGGGTCGGGGGTTCCGTGGCGCCCGGGCCGACGACGTTCTACGACGTGGCCAGCCTGACGAAGGTGGTCGCGACCTGGCCCTTGGTCGGCCGAGCGGTGTCCCACGGGCTCCTCGACCTGGAGGCGCCGGTGTCCGACCACGTCCGGACGCCGATCCCCGGACCGGGCGCGACGGTGACGGTCCGGCAGATTCTCACCCACACCTCGGGGCTCATGCCCGCGACCCGACTGGACCGGTACACGGGCGACAGCCGGGACCTGGCCGAGATGATCCTGTCCGAACCCCTCGACACCCCGGGCGAGCACCGCTACATCAACCGCGGCTTCATCCTGCTCGGCCTGCTGCTGGCCAGAGTGCACGGAAAGTCCCTCCGCGCCCTGGTCGACGACCTCGGCGCCGGCCTCGGATCAAACGGTTTCCGTTACGGGCCGTTCCTCGCGGACGACCGCGTGGCGCCGACCGAGCGACGCCTCGTGGGCGGCTGTCCACTGCACGGGGTGGTTCACGACGAGAACGCGGCCGCGCTCGGCGGCGTCGCCGGACACGCCGGGGTGTTCGCCCATGCGCAGGGGCTGGCCGAGCTGGCACACCACTTCCTGAGCGCGCGGCAGGGCCGGGGGCCGTTGAAGGACATCGGCGCCTATGTCGGGGACTCCTGGAAACCGGCTGTCCGGGTGGACGCGACCAACAGTCGCGGGCTGGCGTGGCTGATCACCGACACCGGACTCGTCCACCACCGGGGATTCACCGGAACCGGGATGTACCTCGACCCCGCCACCGGGCGGTATCTGGTGGTGCTCACCAACGCGATCGCCTATGGGAGGGAACGGCACGGGCTCGCCGAACTGCACGCCCTGGCACTCGCGCAGTTCGACGGCTAGCCACGGAGGGCGGCCGGGGTCGGAACGCCCGGGTACGTTCTCCCCGGGAACGCGGCCCGTCGGCTTCCCGAGTCGCAGGGAGCAGGAATGACGGGAGGCTGCGTCGAGCCGTTTCAGTGCCCGGGATTTATCCCCGCGTGCGCGGGGAGCAGTACTGGTCTGAGCAGGCTCGTCGGCCGGTGCGGGGTCCATCCCCGCGTCTGCGGGGAGCAGCGCCGACTGGCTGACCGGAACGGCTGCCGGTGTAATGCGAGGGGTTCCGCCCCGGATGATCTTGTACTTATAGACGATCTCGGCGCCGAACCTCGCTATAGGTACAAGATCATCGCGAGGGGGCGAGGTGTCAGAGCGGGTTGAGGCGGGCCTTGAGCAGGCAGAACTCGTTGCCCTCGGGGTCGGCCAGGACGTGCCACTGTTCCTCCCCCGTCTGGCCGATGTCGGCCGGGCGGGCGCCGAGCGCGAGAAGCCGTTCGAGCTCGGCGTCCTGGTCGCGGTCGGTGGCGTTGACGTCGATGTGGAGCCGGGGCTTGCCTTTCTCCGGCTCGTCCCTGCGGCTGAGGATGATGGTCGGCTGCGGACCGCCGAACCCCTCGCGCGGACCGATCTCCAACGTGCCGTCGTCCTCGCGGTCGAGCACCACGAAGTCCAGGACCTCGCACCAGAACCGCGCCAGCACCTCGGGGTCGCGGCAACCGAGCACGAGCTCACTGATACGACATGCCATGAACGCAACCCACTCTCATCCCGGGAACCGCCGGGGAGGCCGCGCACGAATCCGGTGCGCGCCCCCGGCGAGACGACCCGGCGACTGTACCGAACGGGACGGGCGGGGTCCAGATGTTTTCGGGGCCGCCCAGGACCAGCTGTCACCTGCGCCTTTCAGACCTGCTGCCGAGTCCCGCGAGGCGGCCCCGACCCCGGGGCGCTACTGCCCGTCGAGGACCCCGGGGGTGTCGTGCAGGACGACGCTCTGCCTGAGCGGGACCCGCCCCCGGTGGAAGGCGTTCACCGGCGCGGTTGGGTCGGCCGTGCCGAAGGAGATGCCGAACAGCAGTTTGAGGTCCTCGGGGACGCCCAGGAACTCGCGGACGGTGTCGGCGTAGAACCCGAGGATGGTCTGCGGGATGCCCCCGAGCCCGCGGGACGCCAGCGAGAGCAGGAAGTTCTGCGCGTACATGCCGATGTCCCCGGCCGTGCGCACCCCGTCTCCGATGACCGGCATGAAGAGGAAGGCGGCGTGCGGGGCGCCGTAGAACTCCAGGTTCTCCCGGACCGCGAGTCTCCTGCCCTCCCGGTCCGCGCGTTCGATGCCCCGGGCCCGGTAGTGGCCCGCGGCCTGGGCCTGCGCCCGCTCCTGGTAGACGCCGTCCCCGTAGTCGGCGGTGAAGTCGGGGGAGGTCCGCCCCTCCTCCTCGGCCCGGAGCAGTTCCTTGCTGAGGGAGTCCCGAGCCGCGCCCGAGACGACGTGCACCGTCCACTGCTGGGTGTTGCTGTTGGAGGGGGCCGTCTGGGCGTCCTCCAGCACGCCGCGGATGTCGGAGGGGGACACGGGGGCGGGCAGGAACTGGCGGGGCGAGCGCCGGGCGAGCGCGATGTCGGTGAAGGGTGAGGCGGTGGTGGGCACGGCGTCTCCTCTTGGCGGTGCTCGTCTTCCGTGGGGCACAGCCGTGCCCCACGGGGTCGTCGCAGGTGGGTCGTGTGTCAGCGGTGGAGCGAGCGGTTGAGCTCGACGGTCTCCTCCAGCGTGGGCGCGGAGGTGAGCGCGGCGAAGCGCTCCATCACGCGGTCGCGGTTGCGCCGGGCCCCGTCCCGGTCGGCCGCCGCGAGGGCCGGTCCCAGGTCTTCGAGGCCCAGTTCGGTGCAGTAGGCGGGCGTCATCGGCTGCTGGCGCCAGGAGTCGGCGAGCGTCCCGGCGTCGTAGGGGTCGAAGCCGCTCTCGTCCACCAGGCGCAGGCCCACGCGTCGGGCCTCCGGGGAGTCGGCCGCCACGGGAAGCGCGATGCGGCCCGGGGTTCCCGCCGGAACGCCCTTGGTCTGCAGGGTGCCGGCCAGGGCGGCGTTCCACGCCTTGACGACGGGCCGTCCCAGCTGCTCGGCGACCCACAGGCTCTCCACCTGGCCCTTCTCCACCGCCTCGACGGGGCCGCCGAGGTGGGGGAAGTAGTTGGAGGTGTCGATGACCACGGTCTCGTCGGGCACGGTGGCCAGGAGGTCCGCCAGCGACGGGATCCGTGTGAAGGGGACGGACAGGATGACCACGTCCTTGCCCTGGACGGCCTCGGCCGCGGTCACCGCCTCCGCCCCGTGCTCCAGCGCGGAGGCGTCGATCGTCTCGGGGCCCCGGGAGTTGGCGACCTGGACGTCGTGTCCGCCCGCGCTGAACGCGCGCGTCAGCGTCCGTCCGATCTCCCCCGCGCCGATGATGCCGATTCTCATGGTGTGTCCCTCTCGAAGGCGCGCCGTCCCGAGGCGGGTGCGGCGCGGTGTGATGGGCGGCCGGGCAGGCGGGAGCGCACGGCCGCCGGGACGGCCGGCGGCGCCGGGAGGCGGTCGGGCGGAAGGCCGGCGGCCTACTCCTCGCCGTCCTGTTCCCGGTATCCGCTCTCGATGAGTGCGCGCAACCGGTCGAGCGACCCCTCGTCGGTGGTGCCGGTCCCCCTGATCCAGGCGACGGAGACGGCCGCGAGGTAGAGGTCGTACCCCTTCACCGAGGGGCGTGCGTGCCCCGCGAGCTGTGCGGCCCGCACGTACTCGTCGGTGGTGGCGATGAGTTCGTCGCAGGGGATGGTGAGCGGGTTGTCCGGTTCCCGCTCCCGGGCCGCGGCCATGAGCGGTTCCGGCAGCCCGCTGAAGGCGCTGAAGTACTCCTCCAGGGCCCGCAGCCACTGCCGCAGCGCCTCGGAGGCGTCGCCGAGCAGGGCGATGTCCTCCTGGCGGGCCACGAGTTCCTCGGACCGCGTCTGCAGCACGGCCGCGAGCAGTGCTTCCCGTGTGGGGAAGTGCCGGTACAGCGTGGCCGGTCCGACGCCCGCCTCCTTGGCCACCGCCTCCAGGGAGGCGCCGACCCCGGCTCTGAGGAAGTGGCGCTGCGCCGCTTCGAGGAGGGCGGCGCGGTTGCGCTGGACGTCCGCCCGGGGTTTGCGCCCCTGCTGCCCCTTGGCGCTCATACGCCCCCCTGACCTGGGTGTTTCCGACTTATCGAAAAAACGGAGGCTGCCTCCGCACAGGAGCGAGCTTAAAACGGAGGCAGCCTCCGGTCAAGTCGCCGCCGTCGGTCCGCCACCGTCCGGGCGTCCCGAACGGTCCACGCGCGCAGGTGCGTGCCACCCGTGGGCGCCGTGTCGACCAGGACCGTGGCGACCAGGACCGTGGCGGAACGGGTCCGGCCCGCGCCGGAGGCGGCGAACAGCCCTCCGGCCCGCCTCCGCGGGTACGGAGGCGGGCCGGAGTGTTCGCGTGTGCGGAGGCCGCGGAGCGTGGTCACTCCATACCGGAGACGGCGTCGCAGAGCAGGTCCACGGCCGCCTGGACACGGTCCGTCTCGCCGAGCGTCTCCTCGGTCTCGGCGGCCGCGGGCAATACCTCGACCTCGACGACGAGGTTGTCCATGCGGTACAGGGCGTGTCCGGAACCGTTCGCGGCGCCGCTGAGCGGGAGCCTGCCGTCCGGGCAGGTCGCGGACTCGGAACCGTCCGACTCCGGGCGGCTGTCGTAGAAGTAGGACGTGGCGGCCTCGGTGCCGTTGTCCTTGCGGATCCCGTCCACCTGGCTGGTGAAGACGGTGGTGCGCAGGTCCACCTCGTGTCCGGACGCGGCCCCGTAGCCGGGGGTGACGACGCACTCCAGGCCCTCGGCCCCGTACGCGTAGGAGTGGTCGGCCTCATAGACCTCCAGGCCCTCGCCGTTCCCGGCGATCTCGCTCGCGGCGTCGGTGTCCAGGAGTTCGCACGGACCCGGCGGGGAGGCGTGGACGTCCTCAGGGCCGAACCAGCCGAAGTAGTACGCGCCGCCGAAGCCGGCGGCCGCCATGACGAGGAGGAGGACGGTGGCGCAGCCGCAGCCGACCCAGGCGAGGGTCCTGCCGACGGAGCCCTTCTTGGGAGGGGTTTGTTGTGCGGGCGGCTGCCCGGGACGGGGGTGGCCGTGCGGCTGTCCGGTAGGAGGCCGGGGGCCGGGTGGCGTCTGCGGTCCGGAGTGCGGTGGAGAGCCGGGGGGCGGCCGGTGACCGGGCCGAGGCGCCTGGTTCTCGGGCTGTCGGGGAGGGCGGGGACCCTGGGGAGGCGGGGGGCCGGGTTCGTGCATGGTGGGTACTGTAGCCACGCCCGACGACGGGACCGGGGGACGCGGCCGGCCTGCTCCGGCCGCATCGGGGTGGCCTGTGCGGGTTCCGCGCGCCTTCGCGGTGGTGCTCGTGCCGCCCCGTCCGCTCATCGGGGACACCGGCGAGGTACGGCCGTCATGAGGCGGGAGCGGGTTCTCCACCATCGCACCGGTAAGGAACAGAGCCGGTGAGTACCTCCCCGAGGACACTCCGGCCGAACCGTCGGGCGCTTGGAAGCGTTCGCGCGAACACCCGTGGGGATTCAGCCGTGGGCGGCCGAGGAGAGCAGCGGAGAGGGAAGGGTGAAAGACCGTCCCCACGGAGGCTGAGGTGTGGGCGGAGCTCCCGGAGCACGAGAGACGCGGGGAGCTTTGGCCCCGGTGGGGTGGCCCGAACACGGGCAGCCCGCATCACCTCCGCTTCCTGTGGTCGGAGCGGTTCCGTGGCCTCACACCCGGTCCCGGGCGGCCTCCCTCAGCTCATCGGCACCCCGGCAGCCGTCCAGATCCGCCATGAGGTGCCGCAGCCGTACCTTCGTGGTCTCCCGCAGCCCGGCTGCTGGAACCGTCTCCAACACACGGCGCTGGCCCGGGGCGAGCTCGTGCTGTGCGACCGCTACACCGCCTCCTCTCTCGTGCTCCAGGCCGGGCTGGACGAGGTGCCCGAGTCCTTCGTGCGGGAGCTCAACCGGTTCGCCGAACCACCCGATCTCCAGGTGGTCCTCACCGCTCCCGGCGAGGAACTACGTGCCCGGCTGGCGGTGCGCGGATCGCACGGCCGGTTCGAGGACGACCCGACCGGTGTCACACGGGAGATTGCCCTGTACGAGAGGCTCTCCGCCCAGCTCACCCGGGAAGGGCTCGTCGTGGAGGTGGTGGACACTTCGCCGGGGGTGGAAGAGGTGGTGTCGCACCTGGCCGGCCTCATCGGAGCGCTATGGTCGCAGGGCCGAGCCGCCGTCTGAGAGGACCACCGACCGTGCCGTCGCCCTACACCAGCGTCGTCGACGTCCACGTCATCCTGTACCGGGAGGGCGAGATAGCGCTGCTGGAGCGGCAGAACACCGGGTACTGCGACGGAATGCTCACCGTGCCCGGTGGTCACCTGGAAGAAGGCGAGCCCGCCGACCAGGCCGCGACCCGGGAAGCAGGAGAGGAGGTCGGGGTCCTCATCGACCCCGGTCACCTCACCCTGGGTGCTGTGGTCCACCACCTCCAAGAGGCCGGACACGCACGGATGGGCCTGTTCTTCGTGGCCACCCGGTGGGAGGGCGAGCCACACAACGCCGAACCCGACAAGGCGGGAAAACTGGTGTGGGCGGATCCCCGGACCCTGCCGTCGAACACCATCGCCTACCCCGCGGCGGGCGTGCGGGCCTGGCTCGACGGGATCCGGTTCGTGCCGCACCACTGGTGAGGCCCTCAGGACGCCACGGCGCGCACGAGGGTGTCGTAGGTGTCGGTGGTGCGTTCCAAGGCCACGTCGAGTCCGCGTGCCCACGCGTCGAGTTCGGCCTGGACCGTCAGGCCGTCGCGGTCGTCGTCCACCAGCAGTTCCAACTCGACGAACGCGCCGACGCCCTCGACGACGTCGACGCACACCCCCACCGGCCCGGCGGCGCCGGAGCGCCGGTGCTTCACGATGCGCACCGTGGGCTCGTAGCCCAGGACCAGCAGGGCGCCGTGCATCTGCTTGCGGTCGGCGACGACGGTCTCGTACTCGGCGCACTCCATGGAGTTGGCCAGCGGGGTCTTCGTCGTGAAGACGTGCACCCCGCCGCTCAGGGTCCGCAGTCGGGCGAAAGTGTGGCCGACCTTGCCCAGTGCGGGTTGCCACCCGGCAGGGGCGTAGGCCTGGTCGTCCTGGAGCATGGGGTCTCCCAGGTCGACTCCGGCGCTCTTGAGCGCCAGAAGTAGAGTCTCAAGATCCTGCACCCGATACTTCGTTTCGATCTCGCGCATCAGTAAGCCCCCGGTAACACACCGTCGTCACTGTTCTCAGGAGGGTACCGGTGCCACCTGGGCCGCGAGTTGTTTTCCCGCACCGATCACGGCCCGGAAGCACTTGGCCCCTCGGCGGACGGACCGTGCGTGCGGCCGACCCGGCGGATCTCCTCCAGCGGATACGGGATCTGCCTGCTCCGCCCCCGGAACTCGCGGTGGAAGTCGGACACCACGGCGGCGACGGGCGCGTGCCGGGCGATGACCGCTGCGGCCCCCTCGGGGAGTCCGGTGGGGCGCTCGCCCCGCGCGTAGGAGCGCACCCGCTCCTGGCGGCCGTCCCGGTCCTCCGCCTCGAATCCGCACAGGGCGGTGACCAGCCAGTTCACCAGGTACGTGGCGGTGTAACAGCGGTCGTAGGACTGATGTCGGCCGAAGAAGTCGGCCTCCTCCGGCGACAGCGCGAACCGGGAGGAGAGCGCGAGGCCGTAGTCCGCGAAGTAGAGGCGCCGGCCGTCGGTGAGGATGTTCTCGAAGTGCGCGTCGAAGTGCAGGAGCCCCCGCGCGTTCATGAACGAGGTGGTGGCCTCCAGTCCTCCCTCCACCATGGCGCAGGCCCGGTCCACGGCATCGTCGCCGGCTGCGACCTGGGCGCCCAGCCACTGGTGCAGGTTCTGCGGGATGTACTCCAGGAACAGCGCGATGCTCGCCGAGGACCGTTGAAGCGCCTCGATCCGGCGGCGCACCTGCGATCCGCCGCCCCAGTAGGCGACGGCGCGTTCGACGTCGGCGAGTTCTCGGGGCAGGGGCGTCGCATCCGGCAGCACCCGCCAGTGGTACATCAGGGGGAAGCCCTCGTGCTCCGCCGCGAGTACCCAGTTCGTCGTCATGGTGTGCACGGCGAGCTCTCTCCAGGCCCCGAAGCCCGGACTGCCGATGGCGCCGGTGCCGTACTGGCAGAAGGCGGGCAGCTCGAACAGGTTCGCCGTGGATCGGACGTGTTCGGGCTGTCTCTCCAGGTCGGTGAGGGGCACCCTCTTCACGAAGACCGGCGTTCCGGCGATCTCCAGCAGGGCCGACGTCCCGCCGATGCCGGATCCTAGCGGCACGGCCGTGTCCACGAGCTCGCGCAGGGCGCGATCGCTGGACAGGGCCAGGGACGTGGAGACCGCGCCGTGGGCGGCGAGACGCGCACCGTGCGACATGTCGGGGACTTTCACTGTTCCTCCGCCGGGACGCCGGTCCCGATCCTGTGACGGTTGCACGGCCGAGCCGGGCCGCACCCGCTTTCCACACGCAACTCTTCGGTCCGGCCCCGGGGCGGGGACGGGGTGCGGGGACGGGGCGTGGTTGCCCGATCGGGTCCGGATTGCGGAACCGCAGGTGCGGTGCGCTCTTCACTGGCATGCTGATCACGCAAGGTCACCAACGGGCTCGGAGAGTCACCATGAAGCGCATGTACGCCACTGCGGCACTGGCCGCCGCCCTGCTCGCCGCCCTCGCCGTCCCGGCGCACGCCCAGGGTCGCGCCGAGTACGACTGCACGCACATCTTCCCCCGGGGCGGCGACGTCCGGGCGACGGGCTGCATCGGCAACGGGGAGGGGGCCGGCTCCATCATGTCCCTGGCCAACACCGACGTGTTCGAGTGCCGGAACGTGGAACTCGTCGACGCCAGCATCGTCGGCACCGGATGCCAGAAGACTGCCTGGATCGACGCCGCGCACGGTCACGACCCCATGGCGTGAGACGGCCCCCGTAGCGCACCGTCGCAGAGGCCGACCCTCGGCTCCGGGGCCCGGCCTCTCCCGGAGTGACGCCCCCTGCGCGAGGTCGGCCTCCGACCGGCCGCGAGCCGACACGGCACCGGGCACCATGCGTCCTCGCGCAGGGCCCGGTCAAGTTCGGGCTGTGCCCAGGGACAGCGCGCGATCCTGCATTTCACAGGTTTTCAGTCCTGGGAGCACCTGCAATAGATGGATGCTGCAGCGACGGGGCAATGTTCCCTGTGCGGCGACGGTCAGAGCGAGGGGCCGTTCTGTGGTCTCACACCCGGTCCCGGGCGGCCTCCCTCAGCTCATCAGCCCCCTGATGTCCGTCCAGGTCCGCGATGAGGTGCCGCAGCCGTACCTTCGTGGTCTCCCGCAGTCCGGCTGCTGGAACCGTCTCCAACACACGGACGCCCAAGCCGACCGCCTCTTCCTTGTCCCCCTCCGCCGCCTGGGCACGTGCCGACACCACCGTGGCCGCAGCCCATCCCGGTGACCCCGCCCGCTTCAGTCCGGCCGAGTTCGAGGCATGGGCCACGGCCCCTGCCGGGTCATGCCCCAGAGTGGCCTCTGCGAGGTGCAGCTCGAACTCGGCCCGATCGAACCCGAACCTCCCCGGCGCCTCCTCGGCGGTGTCCATGTGCCGGCGCGCGGTGGCGGACGCCGAACGGACCCCTTCGGTGTCCCCGAGTTCGGCGAGACCGCGCAGACGGCACCACGCGGTGATCTGGGCCCGCCGCACCGGGGTGTCCGCGAACCGGGCGGCCTGGTCGGCCAGCTCCACCGCGTCAGCTGCCCGGTTCTGGCCCAGGGCGACCATGGACTGGGCTCCCAGCGCCCACCCCGTCAACCACCGGTCACCGACCTGTTCACCGACCCTGGCGGCCGTACCCAGGTGGATGAGGGCGCCGGCCGCGTCCCCGGTGTGGTGGGCGAGGTTGCCGAGGAGCGCGGACATCCACCCGAGTGCACGCCGGGTGTCGGTGTCGTGGTGGCCCATGAGGAGGCTGCGGCAGCGGGCGACCTCGGCGGCCAAGGCGCGAGGCGGGTAGTCGCTGTACCGCAGCTCGTAGAACACCAGAGCCTGGTGGGCGAGATCGCGTGCGCCCGCGCCGGGGCCGGTGAGATTGATGCTGTCGGCGACGGCTGAGAGTTCGGGGTACTCGGAGGGCATGTGGTGCTCCTGTCGCGGCTGCGGTATGCGGCGACCGTACCAACCAGCGACGGGGGTGGGCAGGGGAACACCCAGGCGTTCCGGAACGACCCCGTACACACGGGCGAGGGCGTGGATGTAGTCGGGTCCGGGGCGGGCGTGGCCGTGCTCCCACCGGCACAGCATGGCGGTGGACAGCCCCGGTGGGGCGAGCCCGTCCGCCCGGTACAAGTCCGCTACGGCCTCCACGACGTGGGGACGCGACCAGCCGTAGGCGAGCCGCCATGCCTCCAACGGAGCGACGGGGAGATCCCGGCTGATCTGCGCGACGATCGCCGGAACAGGCACACCGTGGCGTTGCCGGGCGGCGCGGATACGGGAGGCTTCACGGGCGATCTGGGCACGGGTGGTACGGGTGACCTTCACGTCCGTCTCCCAAGGGGTGGGGTACGTGGACGTACCCGGGCCGGGGTGGGCCCAACATTGCCGCCACGGTCAATGTGTGCTCACCACGACGGCATTGATGAGAACTCCGGTGGAGACGTTTCCTGGAACCATGCCCGGCGGGATCACGCCCGCTGGGGCCCGAAGGGACAGCCAGCATGACGTCGATCCCCGTAACCCCCATCACCACACGTGACCCCCACAGCTTCGTCGCCCCTGACGTGTGGGACCGCCAGATCCTCCTCCTCACCCGCGACCACCCCTGGGACGCCGTCATGGCCGACAGGTGCTTCGGACAGGCCGTCGCCTACCTGATCACCGCCATGGAGAAGTGGGGGCAGGGCCTGGAGATCGGGTGTGGCCCGCTCGTGGACATCGCAGTGCACGGGTTCATCCTCGACACCCGTAACTATCGACAGTTCTGTGCCACCCACTTCAGCGGGAAGTTCCTGGAGCACGTCCCCGAGATCGAGTTCAAGTACGACGGGACCGTGGCCAAAACTGCTCGCATCCTTCAGGAGAACGGGTTCGCGGTGGACTGGCCGCTGTGGGACCGCGACGCGTTGCAGTGCAGCCCGTGCGCCCCCGGCTCGAACTGCCACTGACCTCAAGGCCGGGAGTCGGCGCCCCCGTGGGCGTCGGCTTCTTTCGTTGTTCCCCTGCCGTCCCAGCTGTGGCGTGGCTACCGTGGTGCGGGTTCTGCAACCCGAGTCGCGAGGACCACCGCCATGCCCGATGCCACCACGGACATCCCGAGCTACTGGGACAGGTACGCCCGGGGCGTCGCCCCGCAGGACCCCGGCGAGGTGTTGGCGTCGGCGGGGTGGACCCAGTACCCCGGGCACGGTCCCGGGTTCGAGCTGTTGGGGGACGCCGCCTCCGCGTTGGAGCTGGGGTTCGGCCGGGGAGCGGCGGTCGCGGCGCTGGCCTCGCAGGGGGTGAAGGCGACCGGGGTGGACCTGGCCCCGGCGGCTGTGGACCGGGCCCGCGAGCAGTGGGGGCATCTGGGGACGGAGTTCCACCACGCGGACGCGGTCGAGTTCCTGACGGGCGCGGACCAGCGGTGGGAGGCGATCTACTCGGTCTGGGGCGCGGCCTGGTTCACCGAGCCCGGAACCCTGTTCCCGCTGGTCCGTGACCGCTTGGAGCCCGGGGGACGGTTCGTGTTCTCCTGTGCGCCGGCGGTTCCCGGTTCGTACGGGGTGCAGGGCATGTACGGGGCGGGGTTCAACGGACGCCGGGTGTGGGTGTACCGGTGGGCGTACGAGCCCGAGGCGTGGGAGGAGATCCTGGCCGGGCACGGGTTCCGCCAGGTGCGTGCGTGGGAGGAGCCCGCACCGGAACCCGATCACGTGGGAACGCTGATCGCCTCCGCCGTCCGGTGACACCGGTGGCTGGTCAGGCACAGGTAGGAAGAGGAGTGGCTGAAGGCGAGGTCGGCGACCGCGACCCGCGATGAAGCGGACTGGACCCGCTGGGTACAGGCGGTCCCGCCCATGACGCCCGGACGGGACCGGCTCTGTTCTCGATGGCTACCGGCCACGCACCGCCGCCAGGAGGGCGGTCCACTCGGGGGCCGGGGCCGACAGGTGGCCGAGCGGTCGGTTCCGTGTGTCGCGGACACCGGTCACCGGCCCCTCCGCGACTTCCACACAGTTCGCACCGTTGGCGCTGTAGCTGGACTTGTGCCAGGTCTCGGTCACCAGGCGATGCTGCCTCGAAGAACGTTCGGCCATAACGTGCCACCACTCTCAGCTCGCGTCAGTGATAACACCCGGTCCCTACCCCCATGACGGGACCAAGGATCGCGAATCGACGCAGTTCGGGTGGCCTGGTTCGGCCACCGCGCCGTGTGAGGTCTTCGGTCCTGGTGAAGCACCCTGCCCCCGGGTAGCCTGAACCCGCTGAACAGAACCGGTCCCGCCCATTACGCCTGGGCGGGACCGGTTCTCTTTTCAGTGACTACTGTCCGCGCACCGCAGCCAGCAGGGCGGACCACTCGGGGGCCGGGGCCGACAGGTGGCCGAGCGGTCGGTTCTGGGTGTCGCGCACCAGGACCGTGGCCTGGTCACTGCGGGCCTCCACGCAGTGCCCCCCTTCGGCGTTGCTGTAGGTGGACTTGTTCCAGTCCTCAGTCATCATGTGATGCTGCCTCGTATCTCTTCCATGCGGAGTCGTGACGCGGTCACCGGTAGGGCGGCGCCCCTCAGCTCTGCGAATATCCGCTCGTAGCTTGCCACAACGTCAGGCTGCTTAAGCGACAGGCCGGTTCTCTGGCTTTCGATGTACACGAACTCACCAGAGCCAGGCACCTCCATCAGCGTAAATGAACCGCCCAGACCGGGATGTCCCTCTGCATCGATCGGTACGACCTGGAGGGTGGTACGCGGGTGATAGGAGAGCTTGACGAGATGGTCGATCTGGGCTCGCATCACGTCGGGGTCTCGGAACCGCCTACACAGCACTACCTCGTCCAGTACCACGGTGAAGGTCGGCGGTGAGGGCCTATGAAGCACCTTCTGTCGGAGGTGTCGACCTTTGACAATCTGTTCGATCTCTTCGGAGCTGGCCTCGGGCCTGAGCTCATTGATAGCTCGTACGTACTGCTCAACCTGGAACAGTCCTGGAACCAGACCGTGCGAGTAGTCCCGAATGACACTGGCGGACTGTTCAGCCTCGGCAGCCTCACGAAAATACGAGGTCATCCCGACTCCAGAGAAAGCCGCGTCCCAGAAGTCCACGAGGGCCCCGCGAGCGGCAAGCGCATTGTCCAGGCGCACCACTACGTCACGCCGCGTCCCCTTTTTCCCCTGCTCGATATCACTGATCAGACTC
Organism: Nocardiopsis sp. NPDC101807; assembly: GCF_044766605.1. Taxonomy (NCBI): domain Bacteria; kingdom Bacillati; phylum Actinomycetota; class Actinomycetes; order Streptosporangiales; family Nocardiopsidaceae; genus Nocardiopsis; species Nocardiopsis sp. NPDC101807. The sequence goes on from NZ_JBIWMK010000001.1 coordinate 167,795, forward strand.
TGTGACACCATCGCGGCGGCAGCAAGTTCCTGCTGCGAGAGACCTGCTTGACCTCGGGATTTCTTGAGCAGCTTCCCGAAGCGACGCCCCGCCGCCGCCTGCCCATCACCTAGGACCTTCATCCCACCACCTACTTACCTCAATACATCACCATCGATAGAAGTTTTACCTTCCTGAGTGATAATCCTAGACCGAGCTGGGCGTCTGTTGGCAAGGTCTGTGGTGAAGCAGTTGCAGAAAACTCCCCACATGAATCAGGTGGGAGTTATAACCTTTTTGTCCATTTGAGCAGATTTGGGACAAAACGGTTAAAAATCCAGAACACAAAGAGCCTCGGTGACCGAAGTAGAGAGCGGCCACCGAGGCAAATGCCCCACCTGTCCTGAGAAGACACGAGGTGAAGCAAATGCAGCCTACCGCCACCCCGGCACCGAAACCAGATCCCGCTTCCGGGCCCGCCGTACCGTATCCGCACCGGATCGGGTTCACCGAGCCCCACCGGCACGGCATCCTTCTCGGCCACGAGCGCGACTACACCGCCCTGTCCAACTGGGTGCACACCGTGGTCCCCCGCCGTCCCAGGCGCAACGCCCTCCAGGTGGCGCGGGCCCTGGTGTCGAACGCGCACCGGCACACCCGCTCGGGGGACCCCGGCGGGACCGTGCGGGTGGTCGTCGACGTCAACCCGTTCCTGGTCACCGTCGCCGTGACCGACGGCGGCCCCCTGGGCGGCACCGCCGTCCCCTGTCCGTGCCTGGGCGACGCCCACCGCTCCCCGCTTCCCGGCCTGCACCTGGTCGACCACCTCGCCGTGTACTGGGACTGGGAATGGGAGTGGAAGGGCACCGCCCTGGGCCCGCTGACCGTACGCGCGGTGATCGAGAACCCCTGACCTGCGGGACACCGTCCCCGGCCGGAGCCCGCCCCTCCCCCGGCCGGGAACCCGTCCCCCTCGCACCACACGCCCCCGGGCCGTACACCCGGGGGTTCCCCGCCCGGTGCCTTCGCACCGGGCCGCGGGGGGCGCCCCCCAAAGGGGGGGCGCGGGCCCCCCCCCCCCCCCCGCCGGGGGGGGGGCCGCCCCCCCCCCCGCCCCCCCCCCCCCCCCCCCAACCCCCCC
>NZ_JBIWMK010000001.1:168923-248459 GCF_044766605.1 Nocardiopsis sp. NPDC101807
CGGGGCCGAACCCCGGGGGGTTCCCCGCCGGGTGCCTCCCCCCGGGGCGGGGGGGCCGCCGCCATAGGGGGGGCCGGGGGCCCCGCCCCACCCTGTCGGGTCCGGTCGCACTTCCCCGGACCGGACCCGGCCCCTCCAACCACAACCGACCCTCCACCGACACCCGATCGCCGACCACCCGCACCCGACAACCGACAAACAAACACACGCTGACGGAGAACCACGTGCCCACCGCACCCCTGCCCGAACTCGTCGAGACCGCCGACGCCCTGCTCACCCCCGGCGAAGTCGCCCGCCTCTTCCGCGTCGACCCCAAGACCGTCACCCGCTGGGAAAAAGACGGCCGCCTCGCCTCGGTCAAAACCCTCGGCGGACACCGCCGCTACCCCCAGACCCAGATCAACGCCCTGCTCACCACCCCGCGCGAGGGGGGAGCCGTCCTGCTGGCCCTGGAAGAGGTCCGCGACCTGGCCACGACCCACGGAGACCCCACCGCCGCCGCACGCATCGACGACCTCATCACCACCCTGCGCACCCAGACCGACGAACCCTGAGAGGGAAGGGACCAGGGTGAACGCGCCGTCCAGCGACGGGACCCCGCTCCCGCGCCCCTACACCGAGCACGCCGAACACCGTGCCCACACGGCGATGCGCGCGCGGGAGCGGGCGGCGGCCGACGCCGCCGCGGGGCTGGCGCGCCTGGCCCAGATCGCCGCCCAGCAGCAGGTCGCCGCCGCCCAGGCCCGCCTGGACGCCGCCCGCGCCCAGGTGGACGCCGCCGACACCGCGTGCCTGGGCGCCGCGATCCGCCAATGGCACCACCACCGCACCGCGACGCCCCCGGACGGGTGAAGCGGCGCGGCGCCTCCGTGGCCGGTTCGCCCGCGGGGCGTGCGGATGCGTGGACCGGCCTCCCCCGCTCCCGGAAGGCGCGGGGGACGCCCCCGTCCCCTCGCTGCCGAGGGGCCCGTGCGCCACCGGTCCTCCTCCCGTCGCAGGGAGGAGGACCGGTGACGAGGCCGACCGGGTTCACACCGGCCGTGCCGGAGGGGCGAAACACCCTGCGGGGACCGCTATCGTCCGGGGAGACACCCCCGCAACGCCGCGCGCTCCGTCGTGCGCGGCACACAGAAGGAAGACCGGCTTGCACACGAGCACCATGCCTCCCAGGGCCCCGCGCCCCGACCGCGGTGGCGGCATGCCGCCCTGGCTCCCCCGGGCCATGATGCTGGCCATGTGGATCGTCACGGCGTTCGGCATCGCCCTGTGGCTGTTCCTGCGGTTGCAGAACCTCATCGTGCTGCTGCTGATCTCGCTGTTCCTGGCGCTCGCGCTGGAACCCGCCGTCAACTGGCTCCACCGGCACCGCTGGCCGCGCGGCCCCGCCACCGGGGCCGTGATGCTCATGGTCATGGTGCTGGTCGTGGCGTTCTTCAGCCTGCTCGGGTCCATGCTCGTCGGCCAGGTCCTGGCCTTCGCCTCCGAGGTTCCGGCGATGATCCGCGCCGCGCTGCACTGGGTCAACACCACGTTCGACACCACCTACTCGCCGACGACGCTGCTCAACGAGATCTCCAGCGCCAGCGGGGTCGTCGAACAGTACGCCTCCGCGATCGCCGACAACGTCTGGGGGGCCGGGACGACCGTGATGGCCCTGCTCTTCAACGGCCTGGCGATCGCGCTCTTCACCTTCTACCTGTGCGCCGACGGGCCGCGCTTCCGCCGCGTGATCTGCTCGGTGCTGCCGCCCCGCACACAGCGCGAGACGCTGCGCGCCTGGGAGATCGCCATCGAGAAGACCGGCGGCTACCTGTACTCGCGGGCGCTCCTGGCGCTGGTCTGCGCCGGTGCGCACTACGCGGTGCTGGTCGTGCTGGAGATCCCCTTCGCGTTCGCGCTGGCGCTGTGGGTGGGCGTGCTGTCGCAGTTCATCCCGACGGTCGGCACCTACATCGGCGGGGCGGTCCCCGTGCTCGTGGCGCTGCTCGTGGGGATCTGGCCCGCGGTGTGGGTGCTGGTGTTCGTGATCGTCTACCAGCAGTTCGAGAACTACCTGCTCCAGCCGCGCATCACCGCCAAGACCCTGGACATGCACCCGGCGGTGGCCTTCGGCTCGGTCCTGGCGGGCGTGGCCATCCTGGGAGCGCCCGGAGCGCTGCTCGCCCTGCCGATGGGCGCGAGCCTCCAGGCGTTCCTGAGCACCTACATCCGCCGGTACGAGGTGGAGGAGCACCACCTGCTCTCGGCGGCCAAGGCCGGGGAGGAACCCGCGGCGGAGACCGGGGAGGGCGACGCTCCCCCCGGGGACGACAGCGGCCCCGGCGAGGACGGCGGCACCCGCGAGGCCGGTGGCGACACCGGCCCGGGCGGCGGCGGGACCGCGACGGGGACCGGCGACCGCCCGGGACCCACCCCGCCCGCCCAGGGGTGAACGGGGCGCGGGCGGGGCCGGAGCGGCGGCCTCCCCTGCGGGGCCCGCTCCGGCCCCCACCGCGCGGGGGTTCCCGGGCCGGGACGCACAGGGGCGAGACGCCCGGGCGCCGGAACGCCCGGCGGGGCGCCCCTCCCCGCCGGACCGGAACGCCCCGCCGGACCCGTCAGCTCTCCGCGGCCAGGCCCGAGGGCTCCAGCACGTGGTGGCGTCCGAGGGGGAGCATGAGGGGCCTGCCCGTGGTCGGGTCGGGGATGACCCGGCTCTCCAGGCCGAACACCGCGCGCACGCTGTCCTCGGTGAGCACCTGCGCGGGCTCGCCCATGGCGTGCAGCCGCCCGTCCGCGAGCGCGATCAGCTGGTCGGCGTAGCGGGCGGCGAGGTTGAGGTCGTGCAGGACCATGACGATGGTCGTGCCGCGCTCCCGGTTGAGGTCGGTGAGCAGGTCGAGCACCTCGACCTGGTGGCTCACGTCGAGGAACGTCGTGGGTTCGTCCAGCAGCAGCAGGTCGGTCTGCTGGGCGAGCGCCATCGCGATCCACACCCGCTGGCGCTGGCCGCCGGAGAGCTCGTCGACCGACCTCTCGGCCAGGTCGGAGGTGTGCGTCGCCTCCAGCGCCGCCGCGACCGCGGCGTCGTCCTCCCGGCTCCAGCGGGTGAACATCCCCTGGTGGGGGTGGCGTCCGCGGCCCACGAGGTCCGCGACGGTGATCCCCTCGGGGGCGATCGGCGACTGGGGCAGCAGGCCCATGGTGCGCGCCAGCTCCTTGGCGGGCGTGCGGTGCACCTCCTTGCCGTCGAGGACCACCCGCCCCTTCCTGGGGGCGAGGAGGCGCGACATCGACCGCAGGAGCGTGGACTTCCCGCAGGCGTTCGCCCCGACGATCACCGTGATGCCGCCCGGCCGCACGGCGAGGTCGAGGGATTCGATGACCACCCGGTCCCCGTAGCCGAGCGCGAGGTCCTGGACCTCCAGGGAGTGTTTCGCGGTCACAGGGAGCCTCCGGCGCGGTTGGTGCGGACGATCAGGTAGACGAGGTAGGGCGCGCCGAGCACGCCGGTGACGACGCCGACCGGGAAGCGCGTCCCGAAGGCGTACTGGCCGGCGAGGTCCGCGACCAGGACCAGGAGCGCGCCCACGAGGGCCGACGGCACCAGGAGCGAGCCGCCGGGCCCCACGATGCGGGCGGCGATGGGTCCGGACAGGAACGCGACGAACGCGATCGGCCCGGCCGCGGCGGTCGCGAAGGCGATGAGGCCGACGGCGGCGACGATGACGATCACGCGGGTGCGCTCGACGCGCACCCCGAGCGCGGAGGCGGTGTCGTCCCCCAGCTGCATCGCCGAGAGGTTGCGGGACTGGCTCAGCAGGAGGGGCGCCAGGACCGCCAGGGCCAGCAGGACCGGCACCGTCTCGGTCCAGGTGGAGCCGTTGAGGCTGCCGGTCAGCCAGCGCATGGCCTCCTGGAGGTCCCATTCGGCCGCCTGGGAGAGGACGTAGCTGGTGAGGCTGTCGAGCATCGCGGCGATGCCGATGCCGATGAGGATCAGGCGGGTCCCGGCGACCCCGCCGCGGAACGCGAGGGCGTAGACGAGCAGGGCGACGGCGAGCCCGGCGGTGATCGCGACGACGGACACCCCGGTCCGGCCCAGCGAGAACACCACGATGGCGAAGGCCGCCGCCGCGCTCGCCCCGGAGCTGATCCCGATGATGTCGGGGCTGGCCAGGGGGTTGCGCAGCATCGTCTGGAAGGTGACGCCGCCGATGCCGAAGCACAGCCCGGCCGCGACCGCCAGCACCGCCCGGGGCAGGCGCAGCGTGCCGACGGTGAAGGAGGCCCCGGGCACCTGCTCGCCCAGGATCACGGCGACGACGTCGGCGGGCGGGTAGAACGTCCGGCCCACCATGAGGCTGGTGGCGAACACGGCGATGATGAGGACCGCGAGCACCGCGACGACGGCGCCCCGCCTGGCGGTGCGCCGGACCCGGCCGCGGGTGACGGCCTCGACGCCGAGGGGTCGGGGGGCGGTTTCCGCGCTCACAGGGCACGCACTTTCTGCCGACGGACGATGTAGATGAAGACCGGTGCGCCGATCAGCGCGGTCACGATGCCCACCTCGACCTCGGCCGGGCGGGCCACGACGCGGCCGACGACGTCGGCGGCGGTGAGCAGGGCCGCGCCGAGCAGGGCGGAGAACGGCAGCAGCCACCGGTGGTCCACACCGATGAGCAGGCGGCACATGTGCGGGACGACGAGGCCGACGAACATGATGGGGCCTGCGGCGGCGGTGGCCGCGCCGCACAGCAGCACGGCCCCGAGCGCGGCGGTCGCGCGCACGACGGCGACGCGCTCGCCGAGTCCGGCGGCCAGGTCGTCGCCCAGGGCGAGGGAGTTGAGGGCCCGCGCCGACATCAGGCTGAGGACGAGCCCCACGGCGAGGAAGGGCAGGACGCGGACGACGCCGTCGAAGGACGCGCCGCCGACGCCGCCGATCTGCCACATCCGGAAGCTCCCGGCCACGTCGTTGCGCGGCATCACGACGGCGGTCACGAGCGAGGAGAACGCCGCCGAGGTGGCGGCGCCCGCGAGCGCGAGCTTCAGGGGGGTGGCGCCGCCCCGGCCGAGCGAGCCCACGGTGTACACGAAGACGGCCGCGGCGGCGGCCCCGCCGATCGCCGCCCAGATGTAGCCGCTCGGGGACGTGAGCCCGAAGAAGACCATGCCGCAGACCACGGCGAGGGAGGCGCCCATGTTGACGCCCAGGATGCCCGGGTCGGCGAGGGGGTTGCGGGTCACGCCCTGCATGACCGCCCCGGACAGGCCGAGGGCGGCGCCGACGAGCACCGCGAGGAGGGTGCGCGGCACCCGCTTGGTGACGGCGGCCTGCTCGATCGTCTCGTCCGCTCCGCCCAGGGCGGCGACGACGTCGGCGAGGCCGACGATGCGGGAGCCCCAGGCGACGGAGGCCAGTACGGCCGCCGCGAGCACGGCGAGGGCGAGGAGCAGCCAGAGCGAACGCGCCCGCACCGGGCGCCGCTCTGTGCGGGCGTCCGGTGCGGGAGGGGTGACGACCATCGTCACTGGACCTTGTCGGCGGCCTCGGCGAGCGCCGCGACGTAGTCCTCGAGCACCCACGAGATCGACAGCGGGGTCGGGTTCGCGGCGGTGGCCAGGGGGGAGCTGCCGGGCAGGAGGTAGACCGAGTCGCGCTCCACGGCGGGCATCTTGGAGAGCAGCGGGTCGCTCTGGAGGATCTCCAGCAGCTCGCCCGTGTCGTCGCCGTAGCCGGTGATGATGTCGACGTCGTCGAAGGCGTCGATCTGCTCGGTGCTCTGGGAGAGGGAGAACTGGTCGGTGCCGGCGGAGAGCTCCGCGATGCTGCCGGGGGTCTCCAGGCCCAGGTCCTCGAAGAAGAGGGTCCGGGTGTCGTGGGTGGTGTAGAAGCCGACCTCGCTGACGTCCGTCGGGTCGACGTGGGTCATGAACATGGCCGACTTGCCCTCGAGCTGCGGGTACTCGGCGACGACGTCGGCGATCTCCTGCTCCAGGTCGGCGATGAGCTGGTCGCCCTCCTCGGCCAGGCCGATGGCCTGGCTGTTGAGCCGGATGATGTCGCGCCACGACGTGGCCCAGGGGCCCTCGGGGTAGGCGACGACGGGGGCGATGTCGCTCAGCGTGTCGTAGTCCTCCTGGGTGAGCCCGGAGTAGGAGGCGAGGATGACGTCGGGCTGGGTGTCGGCGACCGCCTCGAAGTCGATGCCGTCGTTCTCGTCGAAGAGCACCGGCGTCTCGGCGCCGAGCTCGTCGAGCTTCTCGTCGACCCAGGGGAGGACGCCGTCATCGTCGTCGTCGCCGAAGTTGGCCTCGGCCATGCCGACGGGGACGACGCCGAGCGCCAGGGGGACCTCGTGGTTGGCCCAGTTCACGGAGGCGACCCGCTCGGGCTGCTCCTCGATGGTGGTGGTGCCCAGGGCGTGCTCGATGACGACGGGGTACTCGCCGGACCCGCCTTCGGCGGCGGCCTCCTCTTCTTCCGGCTGGGCGCCGCATGCGGCGAGGGTGAGGACGGTGACTGCGGCAGCGGTCAGTGCCGTGAACCGTTGGGAGCGCATCAGGGTACATCCACTCTTGGAGGAATGAGGGTAGGCTCGCCTAAATTAGCAGAACCTCAATCCCCACAAAACGGAGGTAGGCGGATAAACCTCCCGCCCATGGGACGCGGGCCCCGGAACGCGCCCCCGGTGGCGGATCGGCGCCGCCCCCGCTCCGGGCACGGGGGCGTGGGTAAAGTCTCCGCCAGGTCCCCGAGCGCCGTGTTCCCTCCGGCCCCGGTCCGCAGAAGCATGTCCCGGGGCCGGGAGCGCCCGGACGGCCGCCGCGCACCGGTTCCCGGGCCGACCGACGGGGGGCGGACGCGGGACGGGCGCGGCGGGCCCGGGCACGGTCCGGAGGAAGGGGTTCGATGGGTCACCGGCATGCGCTGCCCCTGGTCTTCGCCGGGGGCGTGCTCGGCACGGGCCTGCGCTACCTGGCGGGGGCCGCCGGGGAGGCGTTCGGCGCGGGGGTCCTGGCCACACTGGCGGTCAACGTCGCCGGGGCCTTCCTGCTCGGCCTGCTGCTCCAGACCCTGTCCTCGCGCGGGCCGGAGACGCCGGCCGTCGCGCGGGTGCGGCTGTTCCTCGGCACCGGCGCGCTCGGATCGTTCACCACCTACAGCGCCCTGGCCGTCGAGACCGTCTCCCTCTCGGCGCAGCCGGGACCGGCCGCCGCCGCGGCGTACACGGCGGCGAGCATCGTCCTGGGGCTGCTCGCCGCGCTGGCCGGGATCCTGGCGGCCGGCGGCGACCGGGCCCCCGCGATGTGCTCACGCCCCGACAGGGCACCGCGGTGACGGGGGTCCTGATCGCCCTGTGCGGGGGGCTGGGCGCGGCGGTCCGCTTCCTGGTGGACGGCGCCATCCGCGACCGGTGGACCACGACGCTGCCCTGGGCCACCCTGTTCATCAACACCAGCGGCTCGCTCCTCCTGGGGGCCCTCACCGGGGCGGTGATGTTCCACGGGGCCGCGCCCGTGTGGGCGGGCCCGGCCGGGATGGGCTTCTGCGGCGGCTACACCACCTTCAGCACCGCCATGGTGGAGACGGTCCACCTGGCGCAGCACCGGGGCCGGCCGCACGCGCTCGCCAACATCGCCCTGACGGCCGTCGTGCCCGTACTCGCGGCGGCGGCCGGGTTCGGGGCCGCCGCGCTGGTGTGAGGACAGGCCCGCGCCGCGGCCCCGGGTCCGCTCACCCCGGTCGGCCCCCGGCGGCCGAGCGCTCCGCGATCCGGGCCGCGGAGGCCCCGGGCCGCAGGTCCAGCTGCTCCCACGAGGCCGTGTCCCGCCGGAGCTGACGGTCGTGGGTGGCGATCACCACGGCCGCCCCGGTGGAGCCGAGCCCCTCGGTGAGCTCCTCCACCAGGGCGATCGAGAGGTGGTTGGTCGGCTCGTCCAGCAGCAGAACGTCGGGGCGCGACGCCAGCGCCACCGCCAGGTCGAGCCGCCGCTGCTGGCCCGTGGACAGCTCGCGCAGCGGTCTCGCGGCGTCCCCGGCCGGGAGCAGGCCGAGGGAGGAGAGGGGGACCGCCTCCCCCTCCGCCAGGGCGCCCGAGCCGACGAGCCGTGCCACGTGGGCGGAGTACACCTCGTGGGCACGGCGCGCGCCCGCGCGCGGCGACTCCTGCGCCAGCAGGCGCACCCGGGCCGTGCGCGCGGTCCGCACACCGCCCCCGGTCGGCTCGACGCGCCCCGCCAGCACCGACAGGAGCGTCGACTTGCCCGCCCCGTTGGCCCCGGTGACCACGACCCGGTCGCCGGAGCGGAGCGTGAGCGAGACCGGCCGGTCCAGGCGCCCCTCCACGGTGACCCCCTCGGCCGCGACCAGGTCCGTCCCGGGCCGCGCCCGCAGCTCCGGCATGCGGAACCGCAGCGGGGGCGGCGGCACGGTGAGCGCGTGCTCCTCCAGGTCGTCGCGCCGCCGGTGGACGGCGCGCACCAGGGCGGGCGCCCGGGTGGCCCGCTGGTGCTTGCCGGTCCCCTTCTCCGGGCGCCACCCGCTGACGAGCCGGTTCCGCGCCGCCGACAGGTCCTGGGTCAGGCGGGCGTGCTCGGCCTGCTGCTGCTCGTGCTCGGCGGCCCAGCGCTCCCGCTCGGCCCGCCGGCCCTCCTGGTACCCGGCGAAGCCCCCGCCGTAGACGCGGGGTTCGCCGTCGCGGCTCGGGTCGAGGTCGAGCATCGTCGTGGCCACGTCCGAGAGCAGGGCGCGGTCGTGGCTGACGAGCGCCACCCCGTTGTGGTGGCCGCGCAGCCGCTCGGTCAGGAAGTCCAGGCCGGCGGCGTCGAGGTGGTTCGTGGGCTCGTCGAGCAGCAGGAAGTCGTGCGAGGCGCCCAGCAGGCACGCCAGCCGCACGCGGTAGCGCTGACCGACCGACAGACGCTCCAGGGGGCGCGACCGGTCGGTGACGGCCCCCAGGTTCTCCAGGGCCAGGTCGACGCGCCGGTCGGCGTCCCAGGCGTCCAGCGCCTCCGCGGCGTCCAGGGCCGCCGCGTACTCCTCGGCGGCGCCGGGGAGCCCGTCGGCCAGCGCCGCGGCGCTCGCGTCGAGCGCGGCCAGGGCGGTCCGCGCGGCGGCGAGTTCGGCGTCGACCAGGTCGCCGACGGTCCGGCCGCCGTCCGCCTCCATCTCCTGTTCGGCGACGCCGACGGTGCCCACGCGCCGGACGGTTCCGGCGTCGGGTGCGAGCGTCCCGGCCAGGACGTGCAGCAGCGTGGACTTGCCCCGGCCGTTCTCGCCGACGATCCCCCACCGCGACCGCGGGGTGAGGGCCATGTCGACGCCGGACAGGACCGTGCGCCCGCCGCGGTCGACGCGTACTCCGGACAGGGTGATCTGCGCCCGCTCGCCTGCGGGCAGGCCGGACACGGGGTTGACGGTGGTCATTCTCTCCTCCGAACAGAGCTCCGCCCCGGCCGTGGACACGGGGTGTGCGGGAGCTCTCCGAGCTGACGGGAAGACCCCTTCGGGGGTCATGGCAGACGTCGTGGGCCCGCGGCCACAGCGGCTGTGGGGCGGGCGCTCGGGATGCGCTCAGAGGTAGAGAGGTAGATGCACGCTTCCCAGGGTAGTCACCGTGCGCTCCTGTGGCCACGGGTTTTCCGGCGGGCCCGGGTCGGACGGCCGTTCGCCCCGCCGGCCGGAGGATCCGCAGCTGGCGGCGCGGTGGCGGAGCAGCGGAGCGGCGGCGACGGGCCGTCCTCCGTGGACCGCTGTCGGCGGCGGGGCCTCCCCCTGCCGCCCCGGGCGCCCGCCCGGGGCGGCGGCCGTGCGCGTCCCCCCGTGCCGGAAGGGGCGCGGCCCCGGCCGGGAACCGGGGCCGCGGGAGGGTGCGGGGTCAGGGGCGGCAGGAGCAGCCGGGGGCGCATCCGCACCCGTCGGCCCCCTCGGTCCCGGCATCGGCGCCGGGCGCGGTCAGGGCGATCCCGGCCGGGGCGCAGCAGGCGTCCCCGCGCCAGGCCTCCCGCCCCTCCTTGACCGCCAGCACGGCGATGAGCAGCGCCACCGCCGGGTCGGCCCAGGCCCACCCGAACAGGGCGTTGGCCCCCAGCCCGACCAGGAGGGCGGCCGACAGGTAGGTGCACAGCAGCGTCTGCTTGGAGTCGGCCACCGCCGTGGCCGAGCCCAGCTCCCGGCCCGCGCGGCGCTGGGCCAGGGACAGGAACGGCATGATCGCCACCGACAGGGCGGCCAGCACGATCCCCACGGCGGAGGGGGCCGCCTCGGTCCCGCCGAGCAGGGAGCGCAGGGCCTCGACGGTGACGTAGGCGGCCAGGGCGAAGAAGGCCACCGCGATGACGCGCAGCGCCCGCCCCTCCCGCGCCCGGCGCACGCCGGGGTCGCGGGCGGAGAACTGCCAGGCGACCGCCAGGGCGGAGGAGACTTCGATGAGCGAGTCCAGGCCGAAGCCGATCAGGGCGGCGGAGGAGGCGAGGTTGCCCGCGGTGATGGCCACGGCGGCCTCGACGAGGTTGTAGGCGATGGTCACGGCGACCAGCAGGCGCACCCGCCGGGTCAGGACGGCGCGGCGGTCCTCGTCCGGGAGCGCGGCGAGGGGGTGCGCCATCAGCAGCAGCCCTTCTCGGCGGCGTCCGCGCAGGCGGCGTCGGTCCGCACGGCCAGCACGGCCTGGCGCAGGTCGTCCAGGGCGTGTCCGAGGCGGGCGTCGGCCAGTTCGTAGCGCACCCGCCGCCCCACGGGCACGGCCACGACCAGGCCGCAGTCGCGCAGGCAGGCCAGGTGGTTGGACAGGCGGGTGCGGCTGATGCCGAGGGTCTCGGCCAGGTCGGCGGGGTGGGCGGGGCTCTCGCGCAGGGCCAGCAGGACCCGGCAGCGGAGGGGGTCGGCCAGGGCCCGGCCGAACCGGGCCAGGGCGTCGATGTCGGTGGCGAGGGAGATCATGCCCTGACGATACACAAAATCCTGGATTCAGGAAATCATGAATGCTCGTGTGCGAGCGCACGCCGCCCTCCGGCCGGAGCGGGCGGGTGGCCGCCCCGGCCGGAGGGCGGCGTGTCCGAGGGCCGCCGGACGCCGACAACGGCTGGGGCACAGGGGATCCGGGCCCCTCCCCGGTCGCGGCCGCGCTCCCCCGTGCCCCGGCCACGGCGGGACGGCCGGGGTGCGGCGGCCCCGGGGTCCGGAGCGGTCCGCGGCGTACCGGGAGGTCGAGCCGGGCGGGCGCGCGCCAGCGTGCGAGTAACCTCGCTCCGGGACTCTCCGGCATCGCCTTGATCTGGAACGACTCGACCGCCCCGCGCCGCAGGAACAGTGCGCGAGGGGACCGACGCCGGACCGGCCCTTCGGCCCGGACCCGTCGGAGAGCCCCACGGACCGGTGTGCGGCCCGAGCCGCAGACCTCGGCGCGCGCCGCCTCCCACAGGGGCTCCCCTGCCGGTGAGCGCCGCCGGTGATCGCGCTGCGGAGTCGTTCCGCGAAGCGGATCCGGGTGGCACGGGCGCGGGGACGCATCCCCGCGCCGGCGCCCCGTCCTCGCATCCTCCCGCACGGCCCTGAAGCGATCCAGCGGCCGCGCACGTGTCAGGAGACCCCGGCAGTCCTTGCCGCTCCCACCCACCGACAGGAAGTTCACCGCTGTGAAACCCGCTCTTGGCACCAGAACAGACGAGGACCGCGGTCCGCTGCGGCGCGGGGCCCCGTGCCCCGCGGCGCCACCGCGCGTGGTGGCCGTCTCCAGAGAGGAGTCCACCCATGAATGACTCCGCCACCGCCCGCGGCGCCGTCGGGACGGTCTTCTGGGCCTCCCTCGCCCTCTCCTCGCTGTTCGTGGTCTGGGGCGTGGCCGCCCCCGACCACCAGATGGCCGTGATGAACTCCGCCCTGAACCGGATCACCTCCGGGTTCGGCTGGGCCTACCTCCTGCTCCCCCTTCTGCTGCTCGTGCTCCTGGTCGGACTGGCCTTCAGCCGCTACGGACGCATCCGGCTGGGCGACGACGGTGACCGGCCCGAGTTCGCCACCCACACCTGGATCGCCATGATCCTGTGCGCGGTGATGGGCATCGGCCTGGTCTCCTACGGCATCGCCGAGCCGATCTCGCACTTCGCCGTCCCTCCCCACGGCCTCGCCGAGCCCGGGACCCCCGAGGCGGCGGTCCGCGCGCTCCAGTACTCCTTCTACGACTGGGGGCTGCACGCCTGGGCGATCTTCGCGGTCTTCGGGCTGGCCCTGGGCTACTCGATGTACCGCAAGAAGCGCCCCGGCCTGGTCAGCGCCCTCTTCCGGCCGCTGCTGGGACGACACGCCGACGGCCCCGCCGGCAAGGCCATCGACGTCTTCACGGTCTTCGCCACCCTGTTCGGGACCACGACCTCGCTCGGCCTGGGGGCCCTGCAGATCGACAGCGGCCTGAACCGGCTCCTGGGAACGCCCACCGGGACCACCACCCAGGTGGTGATCGTGGTCGTCGTGACGGCCCTCTTCAGCCTCTCGGCCGCCTCCGGCGTCCAGCGCGGCATCCGCTACATCAGCGAGGTCAACCTGTCGGTCGCCGCGCTGCTGTTCGTGTTCGTGCTGTTCCTCGGCCCGACGGCGTTCCTGGTCTCCCTCTTCCTGGAGTCCCTGGGCCAGTACGGCGACGAGTTCCTCCTGATGAGCCTGCGGGGACCGGCGTTCGGCGACACCGCGTGGATGCAGGGCTGGACGTACTTCATGATGGCCTGGTGGGTGTCCTGGGGCGCCTTCGTCGGGGTGTTCCTGGCGCGCATCTCGCGCGGGCGCACCATCCGCCAGTTCGTCCTGGTCGTCCTCGGCATGCCCAGCCTGGCCTTCTTCGCCTGGTTCTCCGTCTTCGGCGGCTCGGCCATCGACCTGGACCTGAACCACGGGACCGACATCGCGGGCTCCACGGCGGCCGACCTCAACAGCGCCTTCTTCACCACCCTGGCCGAGTTCCCGCTGCCCGCCGTCACGGCGGCGCTGGTGGTGGTCCTGGCGGTGCTCTTCTTCGTCTCGGGGGCCGACGCCAACACCTACGTGCTGGGCATGCTCACCACCCGCGGCTCCCTCGGCCCGCGCGTGCCGATCCTGCTGCTGTGGGGGGCGATGACCGGGGCCCTGGCGATCATCCTCCTGCTCTCGGGGGGTCTGGACGCGCTGCAGCAGACCGTCATCGTGGCCTCGGCCCCCTTCCTCGTCGTCATCGTGGGCGTGGTCGTGTGCTTCTGGCGCGACCTGCGGGCGGAGGACGCGGGGGCGGCCGACACGCCCGGACACCCGGCCCGCTCCGCTCCGGAGGAGAGCCCCTGACCCGGCCGGAGGGCGCCCCGTCCGCACGGTCCGGCGCGGACGCGGGACGGCGGCGGGAGCGCGGGTCCTGAGGACGGGGCGCCCCGCCGACCGCGCCGGGCGGCCCCGAGCGGGGCCGCCCGGCGCGGTCAGGAGCGGGGGCCGCGCGGGACCAGCGCCGCCCCGGCGAGCGGCACGGCGGCGAGCAGGAGCCAGGGGACCGGGCCGCCCATGTCCAGGAGCGCCCCCGCGGGCACGCTGCCCAGGAGCACCACCAGCCCGGACACCGAGGAGAGCGCGCCCGTGGACAGGCCCAGGCGGGCGTCGTCCACGAGGTCGGGGAGCCAGGCCCGGACCGTCGGCACGATCAGCACCTGGCCCAGGGTCAGCGCGGTGACGAACGCGACGGAGGGCAGCAGACCGCCCAGGGCCCCGACCGGTGCCAGCGCCGCGGCGGAGGCGAAGCCCAGCGAGACCAGCAGCAGCCCCCACACCAGGGTCGCGCGCCGGGACAGCCGGGCCGCGGCCCAGGACAGCACCGGGAACTGCGCGGCGATGTAGAGCACCGAGGACCACGCGAGCAGCCACCCCAGCGCGGCCTGGGAGCCGGTCGCCCGCTCCACCTCCCCCGGCAGCGCCAGGTAGAGCTGGTTGTAGGCCAGCAGGTAGCCGCTGTAGGCCAGGCACAGCCCCAGGAAGCGGCGGTCGCCCAGCAGGAGCCGCACCCCCTCGCGCAGGCGGGGACGGCCCTGCCCGGCCTGCGGGCCGGAGTCCCCACGCGCCTCCGGCCGGGGCATGAGCCGCAGGTGCCCGGCGAGCACGAGCGCGAACACCGCCGCCCCCACCAGGCACGCGGCCCGGAACCCGCCGAGCAGGAGCAGCGAGCCCAGCAGCGGGCCGACGAGCGTCCCCGCCTGCCCGGAGACGGAGAACAGCGCGAGGACGCGTGTGCGGGGCGTGCCCGAGGCCCGCTCGTGCCGCACCGCCTGGCGCACGATCTCCGTCTCGACCGCCGGGGAGAACAGCGCGGCGGCGAACCCGATGAGCAGCACCGACGCGATCACCGACGCCGTGCCCTCAGCGAAGCCGAGCCAGCAGAAACCGGCGATCCGCAGCGCGCAGCCCGCCAGCACCACCGGCCGCGCGCCGAACCGGTCGGTGAGCGTGCCGCCCACGACGAACAGGCCCTGCTGGCTGAAGGTGCGCAGGCCCAGCACGAGGCCGACCAGCCACCCGGCCAGGCCCAGCCCGCCGCCCAGGTGGTCGGCGAGGTAGGGCAGGACGGCGAAGAAGCCGACGTTGAACGCGAACTGGGAGCCGACCAGCAGCAGGGCCAGCGGGGGCAGGCCGCGCGCGTCGCGCAGCGCCGCGGCCGCCCGCCCCGTTCCCGGGGGCCCTCCGCGCCTAGGCCCTGCCTCCTCCGCGTTCCCCGCCTTCCCCCGGGCGTCACCGGCGGGGCTCACGGCGCGGTCGGGACGGTGCGTGCGCGGGGCGCCCCGACGGCCGCCGGGGACGCCTCCACCAGCTCGCGCGTGTACGGGTCGCAGGGCTGCGAGAGCACCCGGCGGGCGGGCCCGGTCTCCACGACGCGCCCCTCCCTCATGACCGCGACGCGGTGGGCGACGTGTCCGACGAGCGCGAGGTCGTGGCAGATGAACAGGTAGCCCAGGCCCAGGGTGTCCTGGAGGCCGGTGAGCAGGTTGAGCACCCCGGCGCGCACCGAGGGGTCCAGGGCCGACACCGGCTCGTCCAGGACCAGCAGCCGCGGCTCGCAGGCCAGCGCGCGGGCGATCCCGACGCGCTGGCACTGCCCCCCGGACAGCTCGTGCGGCAGCCGGTCGCCGTGGGAGGCGTCCAGTCCGACCGTGTCCAGCAGGGCGGCCACGCGGTCCGGTCCGGTCTCCCGGTCCCAGCGCCCGTGGACGCGCAGGGGCTCGGCGACGGCGTCGCGCACGCGCAGGCGGGGGCTGAGCGACCCGTACGGGTCCTGGAAGACCGGTTGGAACGCGGGGCGCAGGGCGCGCAGGCGCGCCGGGTCCATCGTGGTCAGCTCGCTCCCCTCGAAGCGCACCGACCCGGAGTCGGGCCGGCGCAGGCCCACCACGGCGGAGGCCGTGCTGGTCTTCCCGCACCCCGACTCCCCGACCAGGGCGAGCGTCTCCCCCGCGCGGACGTCGAAGGACACCCCGTCGACGGCCGTCACGGGCGCGGAACGCCGCGCGCGCCCCGGGTAGCGCACCACCAGGTCGCGAACGGCCAGCAGCGGCGGGTCGGGGTGGGTCATGTCGTCCTTCCTCGTGGGGTGTGCGGGGTGCGGGCGCCGCCGTGCCGTGGTCACGGCGCGTCCTCGAACAGCGAGTGCGCCGGGTCGGGGAGGTCCTGCCAGCGGTGGCACGAGACCAGTCTCCCCGGCTCGCCCGCCACGACCGGGGAGGGCTCGTGGGCGCGGCAGCGTGTCCCGGCGAGGGGGCACCTCGGCGCGAACGCGCAGCCCTCCGGCAGGGCCGTCGGCGACGGGGGCGATCCCGCGATGGCGGGGAGCCTGCGGTCCCGCGCCTCCCGGGGCGGGAGCGCGGCGAGCAGCCCGGCGGTGTAGGGGGCACGCGGGTCGGTCAGGACCCGGTCCACCGGGCCCGATTCGACGTGACGCCCCGCGTAGACGACCACCACCCGGTCCGCGTGGCCGCCGACGACCCCGAGGTCGTGGGTGACCAGGACGACCGAGGTCCCGGTCTGCCCGCTCAGCCCGCACAGGAGTTCCAGGACACGGGCCTGCATGACGGGGTCCAGGGCGGTGGTGGGCTCGTCGGCGAAGACGACGTCGGGCCGGTTGACCGTGGCCATCGCGATGACGGCGCGCTGGCGCATGCCGCCGGAGAACTCGTGCGGGTAGGCGTGCGCGCGCCGGGCGGCGTCGGGGATGCCGACCCGGTCCAGGGCGGCCACGGCCTCCTCCCACGCCCGGGCCCGGCCGGTTCCGCGCACCGAGCGCACGGCCCGGACGAGCTGGGCGCCCACGGTGTGGACGGGGCTGAGCACGGTGAGGGCGTCCTGGGGGACCAGCGACATCCGCCGCCCCCGCACCGAGCGCAGGACGGACGGGCGCGCGCCGACCAGTTCCTGCCCGTCCAGGAGGACGCTTCCGGAGACCTGCGCGCCGTGGGGCGCCAGGCCCAGGACGGCGCGGGCGGTCAGGGACTTCCCGGCGCCCGACTCCCCCACGAGGGCGACCACCTCGCCGGGGTGCACGTCGAAGGACAGGCCGCGCACGGCCGGGACGGCGGTGCCGCCGCGTTCGCGCAGGGTGACCCGCAGGTCGCGGACGCTCAGCAGGGGCGTGCGGCCGGGGGCGGCGTCGCTCGGCGGAACGGCGGACGCGGCCCCGTCGCCCGGGGCTGCGTCGCGGGAAGCGCCGTCGAGCGCGTCGCCGCCGGAGGGCGCGTCGCCGTGGCCGCCATGGGAGCGGGGAGCGGCGTCGTGGGAAGCGCCGTCGCGGGGAACACCGCTGGGGGCCGTGCCGCCGGAGGGCGCGCCGCCACGGGAGCGGGGACCACCGGCGGCTGCGTCATGGGGAGCGCCGTCGTTCATCGTCCGGCTCCTTCCGGGTTTCCGGCCCCGGCGGCGGCCGGGACCCGGCGCCGCCGGGCGGCCCGCCCTCCCGGGGGCAGGGTGGACAGGGAGACCGCGAACGCGGCGAGCAGCATGAGCATGGCGCCCGGGGCGAGCGCGGCCAGGGGCGCGCGCTCCACGTAGGGCAGGGACTCCGACAGGCTCAGCCCCCATTCCGCGGAGGGCGGCTGGGCCCCGAGGCCGAGGAACCCCAGCGAGGCCAGGGCCAGGGCGATCCCGGGGAGCCGGAGCACCGCGTTGCGGCCCACCGGGCCCAGGACCGCGGGCAGGACGTGCCGCACCAGGATCCACCGGGGGTCGGCCCCCAGGGCCCTCTGGGCGTCGAGGTAGGCGGCGGCGCGCGTCTCCTGGACCAGCGAGGCCGCGTGCGCGGCGAGCGGAGGCCAGGACACCAGGGCCACGGCCACCGAGGCGCCGAGGGGGCCGGGGCCCATGACGGCGGCCACGAGGATCCCGGCGATGACCGGCGGCAGGGCGTTGGCCATGTCGGCGGCGCCCGCCGCCAGCGCGGGCCGGAACCCGACCACCAGCGCGACCACGAGGCTCACCAGGCACACCAGTGCCGCGGTGCCCACGGTGGCGACGGCCCCGTGGCCGAGGCGGGCGAGCACGTCGCGGCCCACGGCGTCGGTGCCCAGCGGGTGCGCCCACGAGGGTCCGGCGAGGCGCTCGGCCACGCTCACGGTCATCGCGTCCCGGGTCAGCCCCCACACGCACACGGTGAGGAGCAGCGCCGCGCACACCGCGGGCACCGACCGGCGCAGCGCGCCGGCCGGGGCCGTGGGCGGCGGCGACAGGGTCAGGGCCGCGTCGCGCAGGCCGGGCCCCAGCATCCACCGGCGCGCCGCCTGGGCGAGCAGGCCCGCCGCGGTTCCGAGGAGCACCAGGCCGAGGACCGCGCCCTGGAGCACGGGCAGGTCCTGGGCCTGGGCCGCGCCCAGGGCGGTGCGGCCGATCCCGGGGACGGCGAAGACCGTCTCCACGGCGACCGCTCCCCCGGTCAGGCCGACCGCGACCATGCCGAACTGCGGGACGAGGGCCGGGGTCGCCCGGCGCAGCGCGGCCGCGCCGATGACGGCCGGGGAGCATCCCGAGGCGGACCACAGGCCGACCCAGCGCTCGGCGAACACGGAGGGCAGGGCGTCGTCGACCAGCCGTCCCAGCAGCCCTCCGGCCGGGATGCCCAGCGCCAGGGCCGGCAGGACCAGGTTGACCGGCCCCTGCCAGCCGTACGGCGGCAGCCAGCCCAGCCACACCGACAGGGAGACCATGAGCAGGACGGCGACCAGGAACTCGGGCAGGGCCGTGCACATGGCGGCGACCGCGCCGCTGCCCGACCCGCCCGGGCGCAGCGTGCCGCGCGCCCCGCGCACCAGGGCGGGGGCGCACAGCAGGGCCGCCAGCACCAGGGCCACGCCGAGCGCGCACGCCATGACCAGGAGGGACACCCCCGTGGCCGAGACGACCGCGGGCAGGACGGGGGCGTCGGAGACCCAGGAGGCGCCCAGGTCGCCGCGGAGCGCCCCGCCGAACCAGCGGCCGAGCATCACCAGCGGGCCGTCGGAGAGCCCCAGCTCCGCGCGGATCGCGTTCAGGGCCTCCTCGGTCGGCTCCTGCTCGGCCGAGCGGGCCCGCAGCACGGACAGCGCGGGGTCGCGGCCGGACAGCCACGGGAGCAGGCCGACCACGACGGTGATGACGGCCAGCGCCGCCGCGCGGGAGAGCAGGGGGCCGAGGAGCCCGGAGCGGCGGGCCGGGCGGGGGCGCCGGGGCGCGGCCCCGCCCGGGTACGCGGCCCCCATCAGTCCAGCCGGGTGCGCGAGGTGACGAGCAGGCGCTCGCGCGGGTCCTTGGCCGAGTCCACGACGCCGGCCGCGTCGCCCTGGATGACGCGCTCGTGCAGCATGGGGATGGCGGCGTCGGTGTCGAGGACGGCGGCCTCGGCCTCCAGGATCGCGGCGCGCCGCTCCTCGCCGGCCGGCGCCAGCTCGGCCGCCTCCAGCGCGGCGTCCACCCGCTCGTCGCACAGCTGGGCGATGTTGAAGGAGCCGTCGCAGGAGAAGTCGCTGGTCATGTAGGCGGCGGGGTCCCCGGAGTCCAGGACGGTCGCGCGGGAGAGGATGAACGCGTCGAACTCACCGCTGAGGGCGTCCTCCTCGATGTTGGCGTACTCGCGCACGACCTGCTCCACCTCGAACCCGGCGTCCTCCAGCTGCTGTTCGAGGACGGTCGCGACCTCGGGCAGCTCGGCGCGGTCGGTGAAGGTCGCCAGGGTGACGGACGCGCCGTCCGGGTCCTGCGCCTCCGTTGCTCCGGTGCGCGCGGGGCGCTCGGCGGCCCAGGGCAGCGCGGGGCCCAGGAGGCCCTCGGCCACGTCGGCGCGGCCCTCGTAGACGCCCTCGACCAGGGACTCGCGGTCGATCGCCTCACGTGCGGCGGCCCGCAGGCCGGGGTCGGTGAAGGGCCCCTCCTCGGTGTTGAGGTAGAGGGTGTTGGTGCGCGGCATCGGGACCTCGGTGAGGGTGTCCTCCTCCAGGAGCGCGGCCTGGGAGGTGGGCACGGACTCGACGATGTCGGCCTCGCCGGTGCGCAGGGCGGCGGCGCGCGCGGTCCCGTCGGGCACGAACGCCACGTCGATGCCGGGGGCCAGGGCGGGCTCGCCCCAGTAGCCGTCGAAGCGGTCCAGGCGGGCGGCGGTGGTCCCGGTGACCTCGACCAGCTCGAAGGGTCCGGTCCCGGTGCCGACGGGGCTCACCGCGCCGCCCTCGTAGGCGCTCTCGGCGAGGATCGACAGCTGCGGCGAGGACAGCCGCTGCGGGACGAGGGGGTCCTCCTCGGCGGTGGTGACGGTCAGGGTGTCGCCCCGCGCCTCCACCCCGAGCTCCACGCCGTCGAGGATGCGCGGCTTGGGCGAGGCCTGCGCCGCGAACTCCAGCGCGTGGGCGGCGACGTCGGCGGTCAGCTCCGTGCCGTCGTGGAACTCCACCCCCTCGCGGATGGTGAACGTCCAGGCGGTGGGGGCGGTGCGGGTCCACTCGGTGGCCAGGCCGGGCTGCGGGTCGCCGACCTCGTCCAGGGTGACGAGGGTCTCGGCGGTGCTCCACCGGGAGAGCTTGAAGGCGTCGTCGGTGAGGGGCGACAGGGCCGAGCGCGGCGGCTGCATCATGGCCACCGAGATCCGTCCGTCGTCGGCGGCGGTGTCGTCTCCGGCGGGGAAGCAGCCGGTGGCCGCGAGGGCGGCGGCCACGGCCAGGCAGGCGCCGGGCGAGGTTTTGTGGAGGTGCACGGGGGTTCTTCCAGGGGTCGGGTGCGGACGGGGCCGCCGCGCGACGGTGTCGCGACCGGCCAAAACAGCATATGACAACCGTTTTCATTATTGTCCACCAGTCCGCCCGGAACGCTCCGCCTCCGGCCGGTCCCGCCCCCGCCCGCCCGGAGGGGCGGAAACGGCGCGGGCCCGGGGCGCGGAGGGAGGGTCCCCCGCGCCCGTCCGGTGTCAGGCGCCGCCGGTGGCCGCCTCGACCTCGGCCATGAACTGCTCGGCCGCCTCGGCCGGGGTGATGTCGCCGAAGGCGAGGCTGTCGGTGATCCGCCCGGTGATCTCCACGACCTGGCCCGCGCCGATCGGCGGCGGCGGGTTGCCGTCCACGATCGTGTCCTCGATGCCGCTCATGAACTCGGCCATCTGCGCGTCGGCCCCGGGCAGGTCGTCGACGATCGCCTCACGCACCTCCACGTTGGCCGGGAGGCCCAGGTCGGCGAGGGTCAGCTCGGCCACCGCCGGGTCGTTGAGCATGTAGTCGACGAAGAGAGCCGCCTCCTCGGGGTGCTCGGACCCCGCCGAGATGGTGTAGAACATGGCCGGCTTGAAGAACCCGCCGGTCCGCTCGAACTCGGTCTCCCCCGGGTAGCGGAGCAGCTGGATGTCGCGGCCGGAGGACTCGGCCACCCCGCCGAGCTGGTTGCTCCAGAAGTGCGCCATCGCGCCCTGGTTGGTGGACACGACCGACTGGTCGACCCCGCCGCCCTGGATCTCCACTCCCTCGGCGGCGCTCGGCTGGCCGCCGTTGTCCTGGAGCTCCTGGGTGATCTCGAACCACGCCGTCAGGGTCTCCTCGGAGAAGCCCAGCGAGCCGTCCTCGGCGTACAGGTTCTCGCCGTGCTGGCGCGCGAAGACCTGGAACCCGGTCTCGTTGTAGCTCATGCTCTGGGTGCCGACGTACTCGCCGTCGCTGCCCTCGGTGATCTGCGCAGAGATCTCGACGTAGTCGTCCCACGTCCAGGTCTCGTCGTCGGGCATCTCCACGCCCGCGGCCTCGAAGGCCTCGGGGTCGGCGTGGATGGCGTAGGCGTTGACGCCGGTGGCCGCGCCGAAGGTCTGGCCGTCCAGGTCGCCGCTCTCGGCGATGAGCGGGTCCAGGCCGGACAGGTCCAGGCCGGCGGCCTCGTCGAGGTTCATGAGCGCGCCGCGGTCGGCGTACTCGCGCAGGTAGCGCTCCTCCTGCATGGCGATGTCGGGGGCGTCGTTGGCGGCCGTGTTGGTGGCCAGCCGGTCCCAGTAGGAGCTCCAGTCGGTGCTCTCCCCCGCGATGCGGATGCCGGGGTTCTCGGCCTCGAAGTTCTCGATGACCTGGAGCATGGTGGCCTGGCGCTCGTCGGAGCCCCACCAGGAGAAGCGGAGCTCGACGGTGTCGCCGTCGCCTCCGGAGCCCCCGCACGCGGAGGCGGCCATGACGATCGCGGTCGCGGCGGCGGTGGCGGTGAGGGCGGTGCCGCGGCGGCCCGCGCGGGACCGTCCTCGGCCGGGGGGTACGCGCATGGTGGTGTTTCCCTTCGGCTGCTGCGTTCCGGGGGCGGCTGCGTCCCGGGAGGGGGTACTGCTGTCCGGTCGGGAGGGTGGGGTCGGGCCGGCGGACCGGCCGGGGCCGCCGCGGGCGGCGGAGGGAGGAGGGGGCTTCCGGGGGCGGGCCCCCGGCACTCGACCCGGCCGGGGCTCCGACCGGCGGCGCACCTGGTGGGGGCGCCGGGCCGGGGCGTCACGAACGGAGCGGCATGGCCGCAACCGTGCTGGTAAGCGCTATCCATGTTCTCAAGTGTTCATTTTTTAGCACCGCGTCACGTGGGGTGTCAACGGTCACATTCCGAACACGCCACCCTCGCGCCACACCCCGGCCTCCCCCTGGCCCCACTGCCACCAGCGCGACCACGGGAGACAGCCGCCCCGGGGAGCACGGGGGCGACGGACCCGGCCCCGCACCCCGCGACACACCGGACCTGGCCTTGCGCGGCATCTCTCCCCCACGCCTTGCCCTCCAAGCTGGAAAGCGTTTACCATGCCGAACACGCACGCCGACCGGCCGCACCGCGGCCCGCACCCGGGCCGACCTCCGCCCCTCGTCCTGCGAGAGGGGCCCGGCTGCCGCTCGCGGCGGTCGGCGCGAACGCCGTGCCGACCGCACGCCTCCACGGACCGCGTCCTAGGACAGGGCGGCGCGGCTCTTGCGCATCAGCTGTGCCGATCGGGCGGCACGGGCCGTGACCAGGACGGTGGACCGGCGGCTGAAGAGCCGTGACAGGGACGTGGCGAGCGCGTTGCCGGCGCGCGAGAGCGCGCTCGGGACCGGCCTGCGGCGGTCGAGTGCGCGGATCATCGCCAGGGCGACCTCGTCGGGGGTCTGGAAACCGCCCGAGTACCCCTCGGCGCCGATCGCGTCGAAGAACTCCGTACGGGTCAGCCCCGGCGAGAACGCCATGGTGCGCAGCCCGCTGTCCCGAGTCTCCCACCACAGCGCCTCGGTGAAGGACAGCACGAACGACTTGGTCGCCGCGTAGGCGGCCATCCCCGGGATCGGCTGGTAGGCGGCCATGCTGGCGACGTTGACCAGGTAGCCGTCGCCCCTCTCGGCCAGCCGGCCCACGAAGGCCCGGGTGAGGTCGACGACGGCGCCCACGTTGAGGGCGACCATCGCGCCGAGCTCGTCGGGGTCCTGGTCGCGGAACGCGCCGTCCATGCCGACCCCGGCGTTGTTGACGAGGCTGGTCACCCCCAGGCCGCGGCGGTCGATCTCGGCGGCCAGCTCCCTTCCCGCCCCGGGGCGGCCGAGATCGGCGGAGACGGTCTCGACCCCGACGCCGTGGGCGTCGCGGAGTTCGGCCGCCAGCGCCTCCAGCCTCTCGGCGCGCCGGGCGACGAGGACCAGGCTCGTCCCGCGTTCGGCGAGCCTGCGGGCCAGGGCGGCGCCGATGCCGGAACTGGCCCCGGTGATGAGTGTGGTCTGCGAAGCGTGGTCGATGCTCATGCCGACACCTTACGACAGAGGTGACACTCGGTGTCAAGTTTGTCGCATGATGACGCACTGTGTAGAGTGCGGGGGTGCGCACTGAAGAACCGGTACCGGGCCTGAGGGAACGCACCCGCCGAGCGGTACACCGGGAGATCGCCGAGGCCGGGATGCGCCTCTTCCTCGAACGCGGTTTCGAGGAGACGACCATCGACCAGATCGCCGAGGCCGCGGGGATCTCCCGCCGCTCCTTCTTCCGCTACTTCGGGACCAAGGAGGACGTGGTCCTCGGCGACCTCGTCGACCGCGGCCGCCGGGTCCGTGACGCGCTCGTGGAGCGCCCGCCCGAGGAGGAGCCCTGGGAGGCGGTCCGGGCCTCCCTGCTGGCCCTGCGCACCGTGGAGCCGGTCGACACCGACCGCGAGCTCCGGACAGGGCAGATGCTGCACCGGACCCCCTCCCTGCGCGCCCGCCACCTGGAGAAGCAGCTCGCCTGGAAGGAACTCCTCGTCCCCGAACTCGCCCTGCGCCTGCGCGCCGCGGACGGCCTGGACGAGACGGCGGCCGAGCACCGCTCCGCCGCGATCGTGGCCACCGCCCTGGCCTGCCTCGACGTGGCCAGCGAGACCTGGCTCCGCCTCGACGGCGCCGTCCCCCTCGAACAGCTGTGGGACGAGGCCGTCTCCGCCGTGCGGGGGTGAGGGCGCCGGGGACGGCCGGAGCCCGCCGCGCCCCGTACCCCCGACGCCCTTCCCGCGGCCTCGGACGCGCGGGTCGGGGTCCTCGGAGGTGAGCGGGGCCCGGCTGGGGCGCGGCCGAGCCGGGCCTGAGCCCGTCCGGCGCCAGGGCGGGGACGCGCTCGTCCACCCGCGGCCCCGGCGGTGGCGCCCCTGCCGGTCACCACGGGCGTCAGCACGTCCCCCGTGCCCACGTCGGGACGGAGCCGCCCCCCTGCGCCTGCGCGGACCGGACTCCGGCCCGTCGTCGGCCGAGGCGGTCAGACCGGGGCGACGCGCGGCTCCAGCAGGCAGAACTCGTTGCCCTCGGGGTCGGCGAGCACGTGCCAGGGCTCCTGCCCGGTCTGGCCGACGTCGACGCGCACGGCGCCCGCGGCCAGAAGGCGTTCGAGCTCGGCGTCCTGGTCGCGGTCGGTGGCGTTGACGTCGACGTGCAGCGGGAGCCTCCCGTTCCTCGGCTCGTCGCTGCGCAGGAAGACGAGCTCCGCCTGCGGACCGTCGGCCCCCTCGCGCGGGCCGATCCCGACGCCCTCCTCCGCCCGGGCGTGCACGACGAAGTCCAGGACCTCGCACCAGAACCGCGCCAGCGCCTCGGGGTCTCGGGACTTGAGCACGAGGCCGGTGATACGGCATGCCATGGTCGGAACCCGCTCTCAGCTCGGGGACTGCCCGGACGGCCGTGCGGGCCCGCACGGCCGGACGCTCCTGCGACCGTACCGGGCGAGGCCGGCGGGGGCCAGGGGTTCCGGGCCGGGCGCGCCGCGTGCGCGGAGGCGGGGAGCGGCGGGTCTACCAGCGCCGGCGCACGGTGCCCTTGGGTCCGGCCACCAGGCTCGCCGCCGGCACGTCGTCGGCCACGGTCGTCCCGGCCGCGACGACGGCGTCGCGGCCGATGCTGACCCCGGGCAGGATCGTGGCCCCGGCGCCGATCCACACGTTCTCGGCCACGTCGATGGGCGCGCCGCTGAGGAACCGGCGCCGCTCGCCGGGGTCCACCGGGTGGCCCACGGTGATGAACGTGGCCTTCGGGCCCACCATCACCCCCCGGCCCAGCCGGATGCCGGCGTAGTCGAGGAACGTGCAGCCCTGGTTGACGAAGACGCGCTCCGCCAGCTCCAGGCGCAGGCCGTGGTCGGTGTAGAAGGGCGGGTAGACCGTCACCCCCGCGGGCAGCGGCCGGCCCAGGATCTGCTCGAACAGCGCGGACCTGCCGGCCTCGTCGTCGAAGGGGAGGACGTTGAGGCGTGAGGTCAGCTCCGTGGCCCGCAGCACCCTCTCACTCATCGCCCTGAACTCGGGCCCCAGGACGCGTTCGCCCCTGGCCAGGAGCTCCGGGTCGTGGATCGGCATGAAGCGGTCGTCGGTCGTCATGCGGCGATTGTGGCGCACCCCCGGAGGGGCCGCGTCCGCGCTCCCCCGCCGGCCCCCGACCGGGGACGCGGGCCCGCGACGCCGGGCCCCGCCTCAGTCCTCTCCGGCCCGCTCCCCTTCCGGGGGGCCGGCCGCGTCCGGCGCGGACAGCACGTCGAAGGCGCGGCGCCGGTGGGCGGCGAAGAGGTCGAGGGCGGCCCCGGCGTCGCGGGCCCGCAGGGCCCCGGCGAGTTCGCGGTGCTCCCCCGGGACGTGCGCGAGGTAGTCCTCCGCGCTGACGCGGACCCTGGTCAGCAGGAACAGGTGGACCTGGGAGCGGATCGCCCGCCAGGCGTCCACCAGCCGCCCGTGGCCGGAGGCGTCGTAGACGGCGTCGTGGAAGGCGATGTCGCAGCGCACGAGCGCGTGTTCGTCCCCGGCCCGCTCCATCCGCTCGGCGAGCCCCGCGACGGCGTCGAGCTCCTCGTCGGAGGCGCGGGCCACCACCTCCCGGACGGCCAGCTCCTCCAGCGCGCCCCGGAGGCTGTCGAGTTCGGCCACGTCACGCGGGGACAGGCTGGTGACCGTGGCCCCGCGGTGCCAGGCGCTGCGGACCAGGCCCTCGCGCTCCAGCCGGAGCAGGGCCTCGCGCACCGGGCCGCGGCTGACCTCCAGCGCCCGGGAGAGCTCCACCTCGCGCAGCTGGGCGCCCGGCGCGTAGACCCCGCTGAAGACGGCCTCCCGGACGCGGTCGGCGACCTCCTCGGCCAGCCCCCTGCGGCGTGCGGGCCCCACCGTGCCCCGTTCGTCCGCCACCCCTGCCTCCTTCGTTTGTCCTAATGTTAACATTGCGACATCGCTCCTCGGCGGCACGCCGGGAGCGCCCCTCAAGGAAGGCGGACCGCACACATGACCGTCCTCGACTCCCCGATCCCGCGGTTCCACCTGGCCGTGCCGGTGGACGACCTCACGGCCGCGCGCCGCTTCTACGGCGAGGTGCTCGGCCTGGAACAGGGGCGCAGCTCCGACACCTGGGTGGACTGGAACCTGCACGGCCACCAGTTCGTCACGCACCTGGCGCCCTCCCGGTCCGAGCGCGTGCACAACCCGGTCGACGGCCACGACGTGCCGGTACCGCACTTCGGGCTGATCCTGCCGGTCGCCGCGTTCCACACACTCGCCGGACGGCTGCGCGAGTCGGGGACGGAGTTCGTCATCGAGCCCTACGTGCGCTTCGAGGGGCAGCCCGGCGAGCAGTGGACGATGTTCCTGCTCGACCCCGCCGGCAACGCCCTGGAGTTCAAGGCGTTCGCCGACGACTCGCAGGTCTTCGCCGTCTGAGCGGGCGGCCCCGGGGCGCGGCCCCGGGCCGCGCTCCGGCCCCCGGCGCCCCGCCCTCGGCAGGGCGGACGGGCCGGCCCCCGACCACCGCGCGGGGCCGGCCCCGCCCACGGGGTGGCGGCCGTTCCCCGACCGTGATCCCGCGGTCAGACCGCGGTGCCCGCCCCCGCGTCCTGAGCCTGCACGCCCCTGAGCCAGCGCACGGCCTGCTCGCTGCCGGTGTCGAGGTCCCCGGGCAGGTCGTCGAGGAAGGTCTGGTCGCCGTGCCTGGCCATCTCGGCGCGTACGGCGTCGGGGTCGCCCTCCTCGATGACCCGCAGCAGGCGGCGGTGGCGCAGCACGTTCGCGGTCGCCGTCTCGTTGCGGTGCGCCCGGGCGTGCCGGTTGAGCACCATGCACAGCTTCATCTGGAGCTGGAGCGACCGGTAGGTGTCCTCCAGCCGCTGGTGCCCCGACAGGCCGACGACCGCGGTGTGGAACTCGAACTTCTGCTCCGACAGCTCGGCCTCGTCCCGGGCGTCGGCCGCGGCCTCCATGCGGCGCAGCGCCTCCCAGCACCGCTCCAGCCGCCGGGGCTCGACCACGGGGACGCCCAGGTCGATGGCCATGTTCTCCAGCTGGTGGCGCAGGGTCATGATCTCGTAGACGTCGTGCAGCGTGAGCGGGGTGACGACCGCCCCCCGGTGCGGGGACTGGCGCACCAGCCCCTCGTGCTCCAGGCGGCGCAGCGCCTCGCGCAGGGGCGGCCTGCTGATGTTGAGCTGCTGCGTGAGCCGGTTCTCCACCACCCGCTCCCCGGGCAGCAGCTCCCCGGCCAGGATCATCCGCCGGATCGAGCGCGCCGCCAGCTCCACCATGCTCGGCGGCTTGACGATCCGCTGGTCGCCCTGCGCCCCGGCCCCGGTGCCGGCCGCCTCGGACCGGTCCATGGTCCCTCCCTCGTCCTCGCCGTGCGGGGCCCCGGCCGGGGCCCCGCCGTTCCATACTGTCACCGTCGCGCGGGCCGCCCCGGCTCCAGTGCGGCCGCGACCAGCTCCACCGGGTGCCAGGCGCGGCGCTCGGTCCCGTGCCCGATCTGCTGTCGGCACGAGACCCCCGTCGCGGCGACCACCGTGTCCTCCTCCTCGGCCTCGATGGCGGGGAAGAGCCGGTCCGCGCCGACCTTCATGGACATCTCGTAGTGCTCGGCCTCGAACCCGAACGACCCGGCCATCCCGCAGCACCCCGCGTCGAGCTCGACGACCTCCGCGCCGGGGATGCGGCGCAGGAGGGCCATGGTCGCGCCCGTGCCCACCTCGGCCTTCTGGTGGCAGTGGCCGTGGAAGAGGATCCGCCGCCCCGCGGGCCAGGAGTCCGCGGACAGGGTCAGCCGCCCGGCGTCCAGGGCCTCGGTCAGCAGCTCCTCGACCTGGCGCACCCGCCCGGCGACGTCGGCGACGCGGGGGTCGCCCGGCAGCATCGACGCGGCCTCGTCCTTGAGGGTGAGCACGCAGGAGGGCTCACAGCCGACGATCGGCGTGCCGGCGGCGCCGCCCTCGCTGAGGAGCCCGACCAGCCCGCCGACCTTGGCCTTGGCGTCGTCGACGAGCCCCTTGGACAGGCTGGACCGCCCGCAGCACCCCCGGCTCTCCAGGCGGACCCGCCAACCCGCCCGTTCGAGGAGGCCGATGGCGGCCCGGCCGATCCCCGGTTCGGTGAAGGTCGAGAAGGAGTCCGCGAGGAAGGTCAGCTCGCCCAGGGGCGCCTCCCCCGCTGGTTCCCCCCTGCGGCGGAACCAGCGCACCAGGTTCTGCCGCTCGAAACTCGGCAGGGGCCGCCGCGCGGTGATGCCGGTGGCCCTCTCCATCAGGCGCCGCAGCACCGGCCACCGGTCGGGCAGCCCGCTCAGCGGCGCGGTGGCCGACCCCAGCCGGTACAGGGTGCGCACCGCCCCGAAGATCCGCGTGCGCAGCGGGACGCCGTGGGCGTCGTGGTAGTGCGACTGGGTCTCGCTCTTGAGCTTGGCCATGTCCACGCCCAGGGGGCACTCGCTCTTGCACGCCTTGCACATGAGGCACAGGTCGAGGACCTCGTGGAGGCGCTCGTCGCCCAGGGCCGCCGTCGGGTCGGGCTCGGACAGCGCCTTGACCAGGGCGTTGGCCCGGCCGCGGGTGGCGTGCTCCTCGTCGCGGGTGGCGATGTAGGAGGGGCACATCGCCCCCGTGGTGCTCTTGCGGCACAGGCCGATGTTCATGCACCGGTCGGCGGCCCCGCGCATGCCGCCCACGACCTCGAAGGCGAGCCGCGTCCGCACCGGGGCGGCCTCGGGCAGGGCCGGGTCGCGCAGGTGGTCGGTCATGGGGGGCGCGTCGACGATCTTGCCGGGGTTGAGCAGGTTGCGGGGGTCGAAGACCCGCTTGACCTCCTGCATGGCCGCGTACAGCTCGGGTCCGAAGATCTGGCGGTTGAACTCGCTGCGGGCCAGCCCGTCGCCGTGCTCGCTGGAGTTCACCCCTCCGTACTCGGTGACCAGGTCCTTGACCTCCTCGGCGACCGCGCGCATCCGCTCGGCCTCCCCGGGCACCGCCAGGTCGACGAACGGGCGGATGTGCAGGCAGCCCACCGAGCAGTGGCCGTAGAACCCGGCCTCCATGCCGTGCCGGTCGAGGATCTCCTTGAAGCGGGTGGTGTACTCCACCAGGTGGACGGGGTCGACGGCGGTGTCCTCCACGAACGCGAGGGGGCGCCGGGTGCCGCTGCCCGCCGCCATGAGCAGGCCGAGGCTGGACTTGCGCACCTTGAGCAGGGCGGCCTGCTGCTGCGGGGTCACCGCCTCCAGGGTGTGGTAGCCGTGCCCGGAGGTCTTCCAGGTGCGGGTGAGCCGGTGCAGCCGGTCGACGAGCTCGGCCTCGTCGTCGCCGGTGAAGGAGACGAACAGCAGGGCCTCGGGGTCGCCCCGGAGGATGTCGCCGAGGGAGGCGTACTCGATGCGCTGCCGGGACAGGTCGAGGATGGTGCGGTCCATCAGCTCCACGGCGGCGGGGTCGTGCGCCAGGGCGTCCTGGGTGGCCGCGATCGCGGCCGGGACGCTGGTGAAGTGGCCGACGGCGATGACGGTCCGCGCGGGCCTGGGGACGAGGTCGACCTCGGCCCCGGTGGCCAGCACGAGGGTGCCCTCGGAGCCGACGACGAACTTGGCGAGATCGAAGGCGGGGTCCCGGGCGAGCCGGTCCAGCCGGTAGCCGCACGCCCGCCGCCAGAAGTCCGGGTACCCGGTGGCGACGGCGTCGGCGTTCTCGCGCAGGACGCGGGCCAGGCCCCGGTGGATGTCGCCCTCCAGTCCGGGGCGGGCGGCGAGGTCGGCGCGCTCGGCGTCGGAGTAGGGGCGCAGCGTGGTGCGCGCGGCGTCGGCCAGAACCACGTCCAGGGTGCGCACGTGGTCGATGGTCATCCCGTAGCGCAGGGAGCCGCTGCCCGCGGAGTTGTTGCCGATCATCCCGCCGACGGTGGCGCGGTTGCTGGTGGAGGTGTCGGGGCCGAACATCAGGCCGTGGGGGGCCGCCGCCGCGTTGAGCTCGTCCTGGACCACGCCGGGCTGGACGCGGGCCGTACGGGCCTCGGGGTCCAGGGAGAGGATGGAGCGCATGTGCCGCGACATGTCGACGACCAGGCCCGCCCCCACGGTCTGCCCGGCCAGGCTGGTGCCGGCGCCGCGCGGGGTCAGCGTCACGCCGAGGCGGCCCGCGACCGAGGCGACCGCCGCGACCTCGTCGGCGTCGCGCGGGAAGACGACGCCGAGCGGCGTGATCGCGTACATGCTCGCGTCCCGGGAGAACAGGTGGCGCGAGTAGTCGTCGAAGCGGGCGTCCGTCACCCCCTCCCGCCGGAGCAGGTCCCGGGCCTCCGCGGCGAGCCCGGTGGGCGCCGCCCCTCCCCCGCCCGCCCCGCTCGTGCCGCTCTTCTGCGTCGTGCTGGTCATCGCCGCCTCCATCGCTCGCGTCCGCCCCCGGCCGGGGCCCCTCGGGTCGGTCGTCCGGTCCGTCTCAGTGCTCGTCCAGCAGCTTCAGCGCCGCCGCCAGTCCGTCGCCGGCGGGCGTGATCCCGGCGTGGCCCAGGCCCATCTGCACCCCGGCGAGCGCGCCGGCGATGGTGAGGTCGTTGGTGTGGCCGAGGTGTCCGATGCGGAAGACCCGCCCGGCCAGGCGGCCCAGCCCGGCGCCCAGGGACATGTCGTAGCGGTCCAGGATCACCTTCCTGACGTGGTCGGCGTCGTGCTCCTCGGGCACGAGCACCCCGGTGAGGACGCCCGAGTACTCGCGCTCGTCCGCGCAGAGCACCTCCAGCCCCCAGGCCCGGACCGCGGCGCGGACCGCCCGGCCGTAGCGGTCGTGGCGGGCGAAGACGGCGGGCAGCCCCTCGGCGTCCAGGATGCGCAGCGCCTCGCGCAGGCCGTAGAGGAGGTTGGTGGCCGGGGTGTAGGGGGTGAACCCGCGCGCGTTGGCCTCCAGCATCGGCGCCCAGTCCCAGTAGGACCTGGTCATGCGCGCGGTGCGCGACGCCTCCAGCGCCTTGGGGCCGAGGGCGTTGAAGGCGAGCCCGGGCGGCAGCATGAGCCCCTTCTGCGAGCAGGACACGGTGACGTCGACGCCCCACTCGTCGTGCCGGTAGTCCACCGAGCCGAGGGAGGAGATGGTGTCGACGAGGAGGAGCGCGGGGTGGCCGGCGGCGTCGATGGCGCGGCGCACGTCCGGGACGCGGCTGACCACGCCGGTGGAGGTCTCGTTGTGGACCACGCACACGGCCTTGACCCGGTGGCCGGTGTCGGCGGCCAGGACCTCGGCGATGCGGTCGGGGTCGGCGCCGCGCCGCCAGTCGCCCGGGAGGACCTCCGCGTCCAGGCCGAGCCTGTCGGCCATCTCGCTCCACAGCGTGGAGAAGTGGCCGGTCTCGGAGCAGAGCACGCGGTCGCCCGGCGAGAGGGTGTTGACCAGGGCGGCCTCCCAGGCCCCGGTCCCCGAGGAGGGGTAGACGACCACGGGGCCGGTCGTGCCGAACACCGGGGGCAGGTCGCGCAGGAGGCCGCTCATCAGGGCGCTGAAGCCGGGGCCGCGGTGGTCGACGGTCGGCGCGGACATCGCACGCAGGACCTCGTCGGGAACGTTGCTGGGGCCGGGAATCTGGAGGAAGTGGCGGCCGGTGGCGTCATCCATGGTGATCCTCTCGAAGCAATATCCGCATAGTGGAATATTGATTCCACTAAACGGATCCTAGAAGCCCCAACCCGATCGCCACAACCCCCTTGTCGCCGCCGGATCCCCACTTTACTGTGACTCACATCTCAGACAATGGTTGACGTCGGCAGATTCACCGGAGATACTTCTGCAAGACAGAATCGATATTCCACAATACGAAATAGTGGAATGCAGCGGTGCGTCAGTCGCCCCCCACCGACACCCCCGGCCCGCGAACCCACGACGCATCCCGGCCCCCAGGGCCCCCGTCCGACTCTCCGCCGCCGAGCCTTCACAGGAGGCCACGTGCCCGCAGAAGTCATCTCGATCGTCGTCCTCGTCCTCGTCTTCCTCATCGCGACCCTCACCTCCGTCCACATGGGGGCCCTCGCCCTCTTCGCCGCCTTCGTCGTCGCCCTCACGGTGGCGGGCGAGAGCACCGACGACGTGTTCGGCGGGTTCCCCGGCGACCTGTTCGTCGTCCTGGTGGGCGTCACCTACCTGTTCGCCCTGGCCAGGAACAACGGCACCGTCGACTGGCTGATCCAGGCCGCCGTCCGCGGCGTCGGCGGACGCGTCGCCCTCATCCCGTGGGTGATGTTCGGCGTCACGGCGGTGCTGACCGCCGCGGGCGCGGTGGTCCCCGCCGCCGTCGCGATCGTCGCCCCGGTCGGCCTGGGCTTCGCCCTGCGCTTCCGGATCAACCCCGTGCTCATGGGCCTGCTGATCATCAACGGCGCCAGCGCTGGGGGCTTCTCCCCCCTGAGCATCTACGGCACCATCACCAACGGCGTCGTGGCGCGCAACGGCCTGGAGGGCTCCCCGCTGCTGCTCTTCGCCGCGACGTTCGCCTTCAACGTGCTGCTCAGCGTGGCCGTCTTCTTCCTGTTCGGCGGCCGCTCCCTGCTGGGCCGCAGAGAGGGCGGGGGGTCCGCCCCGACCCCGCCCGCCCCCGACGAGGGGGAGGGTTCCCGCGCAGCGCTCCCCGGCCCCGCCGCCGGCGGCGGCACGGCCCCGGCCGCCGCCCACGGTCGGCCGGGCGGGCCGACCGCCACCGCGACCAGGCCGGAGGGCGCGACCAGGACCGGCGGCGGGACCGCCGCGGCCGTGGAGGAGGAGCGGATCGTCCTCACCCGGGACCGCGTCCTGACCCTGCTCGGCATCGCCGCCCTGGGCGTGGGCGCGCTCGCCTTCGGCCTCGACGTGGGCCTCACCGCGATCAGCGTGGCCGTGGTGCTGAGCATCGTCTCCCCCGGCGGCGCCAAGGGGGTCGTCGACCGGGTCGCGTGGCCCACCGTGCTGCTGATCTGCGGGATCGTCACCTACGTCAGCCTGATGGAGCGCATGGGGACGATCGACTTCCTCGGCGGCAGCGTGGCCTCCATCGGCGTCCCGCTCCTGGCGGCCCTGGTGATCTGCGTGGTGGGCGGCGCGGTCTCCGCGTTCGCCTCCACCACCGGCATCCTCGGGGCGGTGATCCCGCTGGCCGTGCCCTTCCTGCTGGTCGGGGAGGTCGGCGCGATCGGGATGATCACCGCCCTGGCGATCTCCTCCTCGGTGGTCGACTCCTCGCCCTTCTCCACCAGCGGGGCGCTCGTCGTGGCCAACGCCACGCCGGACCAGCGCGACCTCGTCTTCCGCCGGCTCATGGTGTGGGGCATGAGCATGATCGTGGTGGCCCCGCTGCTGACCTGGGGGATCCTCGTCCTCCCCGGCTGGCTGTAGGCGCC
This sequence comes from Nocardiopsis sp. NPDC101807, assembly GCF_044766605.1. Classification (NCBI taxonomy): domain Bacteria; kingdom Bacillati; phylum Actinomycetota; class Actinomycetes; order Streptosporangiales; family Nocardiopsidaceae; genus Nocardiopsis; species Nocardiopsis sp. NPDC101807. Next base: position 202,476 of record NZ_JBIWMK010000001.1, read on the forward strand.
GCGCGCCGGGGCGGCGGGGCGCGAAGCCCTGCCGCCCCGGCGCCGCTCAGCCGCGGTCCTCCCCGATCGCGTACAGGCGGCGCGCGGCGCCCCCCGCCACCAGCGCGGCCTCCGCCGCCGAGGGGCCCGCCGCGGCGACGGCCGCGCGCAGGGAGCGCCAGGCCGTGGCGTGGTCGGCGGCCAGCCGGACGACCGGCCAGTTGCCCGCCAGCATCGACCGGTGCGCGCCGAACGCCTCCAGGGCCCGGCCGACCCAGGGCACCAGCAGCTCCGGCTCCCACTCCCAGGCGGCCAGGACGTCGCCGCCGACCGACACCTTGACGGAGGCCGAGGGCAGCGCGGCCAGCCGGTCGATCCACCCCTCCCACGCCTTCGGCTCCCCTCCGGCCAGGGGCGGGGTGGCCAGGTGGTCCACCACGATCGGCAGGCCCGGGCAGGCCGCGGCCACCTGCTCCGCCAGGGCGACGTGGGACTCCGACGTCACCACGAGCTCCCAGAGCAGCCCGGCCCGCTCGGCGCAGCGCATGGTCGCCAGGAGGGCGGGGTCGGCGCGGGTCCCCGGGGCCACCGGCGCCCGGAAGCCCCTGACCAGGCCGGTGAGGGCGCGCACCCGTGCGAGCTCGCGCTCCGCCGCGGCGGGGTCGGCCAGGGGCAGCCAGAGCACGAGGGCGCCGACCGGGGCGAACTCCCGCGCGTAGGCCGCCAGCCGGTCGTTCTCCCCGGGGCCGGCCGCGCACTGGACCAGGACCGTGCGCCCGACCTCTCCCCCGGCCAGCTCCCGTTCCAGGTCGGCGGGGGTGAACGCCCGGTCGAGCGCGGCGGCGCCCGGGGTGCGCGGGCGCACGCCGACCGGCCAGAAGTGCTGGTGCGCGTCGACCGCGGCGAGGCCGGGAGGGGCGGCGGGGGGAGGCGTGGCGGAGGCGGGTTCCATGGGGGCTCCTTGCTCCAGAGATCCGGGCCCCTGAATTGTAGACAATAGTTCGCTAGCCAATAGGCCAAGATTGCGAGCCGCGCAGACCCCCTTCGCCCTCCATGGACCACCCCCGCACACGGCATCGGCCCGGTCCCGGGGTGCCCACCCCGGGACCGGGCCGATGCTCCCGCGCCCTCCGGACCCGGCCGCCGCGGGCCGCCGACGGGGGCGGCCCGCGGTCAGACCGGCTCGGACAGGCGCGCCGCCAGGGCGCGCACGCAGTCGTCCAGGGCCCGGTCGAGCACGGCCCGGTCCCGCGTGGCCGACCACAGGTCGCTCAGGCCGGTGGCCAGCACCATGATCGTGGTCGCGATCTCCCGGGCCGGGCGGGCGAGCGCCACGCCGGAGGCGGCCGACCACTCCGCCATCCGCTCGGCGGCGGCGCCCACGTACCTCTCGTGCTCCCAGCCCGGCAGGTCGGCCAGCGCCGGGTCGCGGCGGGCCAGGGCGATGAGCTCGTCGAGCATCGCGTGGTGCCCCGGGTCGGTGCGCACGCTCTCCAGCTGCGCCTCCAGGACGTTGCGCAGCACACCCTCCAGGTCGGTCGACCGGGAGGAGCGCTGCCGGGCGCTTTCGACCGAGCGGTCCACCTCGCTCTGCAGCAGGGCGCGGACCAGCGCCGTCTTCGTGCCGAAGCAGTAGTGGACCGAGCCGTGCGGCACGCCGGCGCGCTCGGCGATGGCGCGGGTGGTGGCGGCCGCCACCCCCTGCTCGCGCATCACCTCCGCCGCCGCGGTGAGCAGCTGGGCGCGTCGTTGTTCGATGGGCAGGTGCTCGCGCACCGCCGCCGTGTCTCGCCTGGTCGCCATGGGGTGCAAGATTACACGGGCAAGTTTTGGCCACTTGGCCAAAAATGGGGGTAGTCTGTGGGCACCACCGACGACGGGAGAGCGATCATGCACATCAGACAGGCCGGCGCGGACGACGTCGCGGCATCCGCCGCGATCCTGGCCGAGGCGTTCGAGGACGACCCGCTCCTGCACGACTTCGTGCCCGCCGGACCGGACCGGCGCCCGCGCCTGGCCCTGCTCTTCGCCGCCCTGATGCGCAAGGGGGCGCTGCGCCACGGCGCGGTGGACGTGGCCGAGCTCCCGGGCGAGGGCATCGTCGGGGTCGCCGTGTGGGAAGGACCGGGCCGGGCGCCCGGGGCGGGGTGGGCCGCCCTGCGGGAGGCCGGCGCCCTCGTGCGGGCCATGGGCCTACGGGGGCTGGTGTCCTCGCACCCCGTGCGGCGGGCCTTCGCCCGGCACCGGCCCGGGCGCGCGCACTGGTACCTGGACCAGATCGGGGTCTCCGCCGCGGGACGCGGCCGGGGGGTGGGCGGCGCCCTCCTGGCCCACGGGCTGGAGCGGGCCGACCGCGAGGGCCTGCCCGCCTACCTGGTCTCGTCCACCGAGCACAACCGCCGCCTGTACCGCCGCCACGGCTTCGGGGACGGGGAGATCGTCGCGGGCGCGCGCGGCGCGGCCCCGATGGCGATGCTGCGCGAACCGGGGAGCGTCGCACCCGCCTGACCGGCCCGGGGACGCCGCCGGGCCCCGTCGGCGGGGGCTCCCGTTCCCGGGGGCCGGCCCCCGGGAACGGGGGCCGCGGCCGGGAACGGGGCACGGTCGGGCGTGACCCGCTTCACGCTCCCGGTGGCCACGGGGATGTCACGCCCGGCCCGCCCGCCCCCGTCCTTGCCGTGTCACCCTCGACACCGCAAGGAGAACACCATGCAGGCCCGGCTCGACCTCTTCGGCAACGCCCTCGCGACGAAGCTCCTGAAGCACGTCGCCTCGGCGGGCAAGGCCATCACGGACTCGACGCTGCCCCGCGCCACCCAGGAGCTGGTGCAGCTCCGCGTCAGCCAGATCAACGGCTGCGCCTTCTGCACCGACATGCACACCAAGGAGGCGGCACGGGCCGGGGAGACGGCCGTGCGCCTGAACCTGGTCGCCGTCTGGCGGGAGGCCACGGTCTTCAGCGAGGCCGAGCGCGCCGCCCTGGAGCTGGCCGAGCAGGGCACCCGCATCGCCGACGCCGCCGGCGGGGTGGACGACGGGGCGTGGGAGAAGGCCGCCGAGCACTACGACGAGGACCAGCTGGTGGCCCTGGTCTCCCTCATCTCCTTCATGAACACCGTCAACCGGCTGAACGTCATGGTCCGGACCCCCGCGGGCGACTACCGGCCCGGCCAGTTCGGCTGACCCCGCCCGCCCCGGCCCCGCGGAGGACCCGCCCCGCGGCGGGCGGACCCTCCGCGGGACCGCACGGCGCCGCGCCGGTTTCCCTCATCGATGAGATCCAAACCACCGAATTCAGAATCATTGTCCAAAACGTTACCAAGTGTCCTACTCTGATTCCCGGCGTGGCGTCGCCCCGACGCCACCGCGGTTCAGGGGGAGGACCCGTGGCTCGAGACAGGCGTGCGGGAATGGCGCCGCGCTGGCGCAACCGGTGGCTGGCCGCAGGCGCCGCCGCGGGGCTCATGCTGTCCGCGTACGCGCTCGTCGGCGCCACCGACCCCGGGGCGGGCCCCGGAGCCGCGCTCTGCCGGGCCGCCCACGACAAGCGGGAGATGCGCGGCGCGTGGCTCACCACCGTCGGCAACATCGACTGGCCCTCCGAACCCGGGCTGAGCGCCGACGAGCAGCGGGCCGAGATGGACGAGCGCCTCGACGAGGCGGACGAACTCGGACTGAACACCGTCTTCCTGCACGTGCGCCCCACCGCCGACGCGGTCTACGAGTCCGACCTGGAGCCCTGGTCCCGCTACCTCACCGGCGAGGAGGGCGGCGACCCCGGCTACGACCCGCTGGAGTACGCCGTCGAGCAGGCGCACCTGCGCGGTCTGGAGATGCACGCCTGGTTCAACCCCTACCGGGTCGGCCTGAACTCCGACATCGAGGACATGGCCGAGGACCACCCGGTCGAGCAGAACCCGGACTGGCTGGTCGAGTACGGCGGCGAGGGCTTCCTCGACCCGGGCAACCCGGAGGTCCGGGAGTGGGTCACCGGCGTCATCATGGACGTCGTCGAGCGCTACGACATCGACGGCGTGCACTTCGACGACTTCTTCTACCCCTATCCCAAGGACGGGGAGGAGTTCGACGACGACGCCAGCTGGGAGGAGCACGGCGACGGCTTCGACGACCGCGAGGACTGGCGGCGCGACAACGTCAACCGGCTCGTGGAGGGCGTGCACGACCGGATCCAGGGCACCGAGCCGTGGGTCCGCTTCGGGATCTCCCCGTTCGGCATCTGGCGCAACGATGGCAGCGACCCCACCGGGTCGGCGACCTCCGGCCTGGAGTCCTACGCCGCCCAGCACGCCGACACCCGCACCTGGATCAGGGAGGGGATGGTCGACTACGTCGTCCCCCAGCTGTACTGGGAGCGCGGGTTCGGGGCCGCCGACTACGAGGAGCTCGTCCCCTGGTGGGCCTCGGAGGTCGAGGGCACCGGCGTGGACCTCTACATCGGCCAGGCCGCCTACCGGGTCGGCGAGAGCGGCTGGCGCGAGGACGACGCGCTCAGCACCCAGCTCGACTACGCCGACGGCTTCCCCGAGGTCGGGGGCGACGTCTACTTCTCCTTCACCTCCCTCACCGGCACCGCCGAAGAGGCCTACGAGCACCTGGCCGAGGAGCACTACGCCGACCCGGCGCTCCCGCCCGTGGCCGACCCCTCCCGTGAGGGACAGCCCCTGACCGGCGCCGTGACCGGGCTGACCGCCACCGCCGACGGCGCCGGGCTGGAGTGGGACGAGGTCGACGGCGCCCGGTCCTACGCCGTCTACCGGCTCGACCCGGACGAGGCCGCCCTGGCCGCGTCGGGGGACGCGGAGGACCGCTGCGAGGCCCTGTCCGCCGACAACCTCGTCGAGGTGACCGGCCGCACCTCCCTGGAGGGGCTCCCCTCCGGCGAGGACGCCCCGGAGGGGACGGCGTACGCGGTCACGGCCCTGGACGACTACCGGATCGAGGGGCCGGTCGGGGCCCTCGCCGACCCGCGCGGCTGACCCTGCCGGGGCCGCCGGTCCGCCCGCTCCCCGGGCCGCCCCTCCCGCAGGGGGGCGCGTTCCAGGGCGGCCCCGAACCGGCACCGGTCCACCCGAAACCCGGCTTGCGGCACCCCGGATGCCGACGTCCGGGAGTGACGTACCACCACAAACCGCTACGGGAATCCAGTATTCGCCGCATTCGCCCGCACAGTGGCGTCCGGACAGGGACGATGGGCCGCGTCGTCCACACACCGCCACCACGAAGGAGCGCATCACATGAGCGGTACCGTCCTCGACGTCACCGACGCGGACTTCGACGAGAAGGTCCTGCAGTCGGACCAGCTGGTGCTGGCGGTCTTCCGGGCCGAGTGGAGCGGCCCGTGCAGGGCGCTGGACCCGGTCCTGGCGGACGTCGCCAAGGAGTACGCGGGCCGTGCGGTCGTCGCCCGGCTCGACATCGACCGCAGCCCCGAGACGCCCCCCAAGCACGACGTCACGGCGATCCCCACCCTGCACGTCTTCAAGGGCGGGGCCAAGGTCGCCACCCGGATCGGCCCCGCCGCCAAGAACGACGTGACCAGGCTGATCACACCGCACCTGTGATCCGCCGCCCGGCCCCGCGCCCCGGGGGGGCGGGGGGCCGGCCCCCTCCCTGCGTCCGAGGAGTTCACCCGGATCGGGGAGGCCCTTCCTCCCGTGATCCTCGACGACCGCATCGCGGGAACGCGGGCCTGGGGCCACAAGGACCTCCGGATCCGCGACCGGTCCGTGCCCGGGATGATTCAGGAGAGGTCCCGGCCCCACGTGCGAGCCGCTGCCCGAACGCCCGCTCGCCCCGGAACAGGTCCAGGGGTACCTCGCGAAGACGGAGGTGGAGCGCGGGTTCTCCGACGACCGCACCCGGCGGTGAGGTCAGGCGGCGTGCCCGGCTCCCGGGAGGGGGCGAGGGCTCAGACGTCGTTCTCGCGCACGAGGCGGGTGAGCCCTCGACCGAAGAACACCACGACGCCCAGACAGACCGCACCCACCAGGGCATAGGGAGCGCGGAGCGCGTCCTCCTGGTCCAGGAACGAAGACAGGGACGACACCAGCACGCCGCCGAGCGCCATGCCCACGGCGCTCATGCCCCAGGTGACGGTGCGCATAGCGGCGTTCACCCGGCCCAGCAGGCGATCCGGCGTGATTCTCTGGCGGACGGAGGTCATCGCGACCCCGTATCCCAACACCAGGCCACCCGCGACGAAGTACGCCCCGGCCACCACCGGCGTGCTCGGGAACAGCGCCACCGTCAGGTACAGAAGCCCGCTTCCGGTGAGGCACACCACCGGCAGCGTTCCGTGCGGGAGGGCGGCCCGCAGCCAGGCGACGACCTGTCCCCCGGCGATCCCGCCGACGGCGGCGAAGGCCATGAGCAGTCCGAAGCCGGCCGGACCGAGGCCCAAGGCGTCGCGGACGAACAGGACCTGCGTGGAGAGCATGGTCGCGAAAGCGGTGTTCACGAACACCGAGACGACCGCCACGGCGCGCAGGAGCGGCTGGTTCCACAGGGCCCGCACGCCCTCGGCCAGGTCCGCTCCCACACCGCGGAGCTCACGTGGGGCGCCGGTCGCCGCGGAGGGCCCGGAAACGGACCCGCCAGGGGCCTGCCGTGTGGTGGCCGTGTCGGCCGGAGGCGCAGTGGCGCGTACCCGCAGCAGAGCCAGGACCGACACCAGCAGCGCACCGACGTTGAACAGGAACGGGACGAACAACCCGAGCGCCAGCACGAGACCGCCCAGCGGACGGCCGCCGAACTCCTGCGCCACGACGGCCCCGGACCGGAGGTGTCCGTTCGCGCGCTCCAGCCCCTCCTTGTCGACCAGGGAGGTCACCGCGGTCTCGGCCGCCGTGTCGTGACAGACCTCGAGCGCACCGAACGCCGCCGCGAACACCGCCAGGAGGGGGATCGAGACCCATCCGAAGAACACCGCGACGGCGAGAAGGCCCCAGAGCAGCATACGGAGGGAGTTGGAGGCGACCATCAGCGTGAACCGGGGCACCCGGTCCACCAGAACTCCCGCGGGAAGCGCCAGAAACAGCCAGGGAATCCGCCCGAAAGCAGCCACCAATGCCACCGGAGCGGCATTGTCGGGCGCCAGCGAAGACGCGAGCCACGGCATCGCGATCATCGCCACACCGTCGCTGAGGTTCGAGGCCAGGGAGGCGGACCACAAGGCCCAGAACCGTCCTCCGAGTGGCATCGTCAGCGCTTTGTTCGTGGAGGCGGACATAGGGGGCGGCACCGACCTTCCGGGCGACCGGCGTTTCGGGTCGGTCCCGAGCGGGGGCACCGGAACGCCGCATCAGGCTAACAGGGAGTGCATGCACGCCGAGCCGCATCCGCTTTGCCTGGGAGAGCCGGAGAACCGGCCCTGACCAGGGAGAACGAGGGGCGTCGGGCCGTCACCCGCCCCACCTCGCGCGCCCCGGACAGCACAGCACACGACCAGGCCATAGGGGTTCGCAACACAGGGATGAAGGACTTCCCGAAGGGATATCCCTTCCCCGGCGGGAAGAGGACTGGGAGGTGGCGCGAGGCCGACCACCCGGGAATGAGACCCCACCGAACGGCTCCCCTCCGGGGGCGTCGCCGATTTCACCGTGCCATGACCGGATTCGACCACTCCACGGACACGGCAAGGCTCACCCACCGCTTCCTCTCCGACGGGAACGGGGCTCGGCCCCCTGGCCCGGGAACCGCCGTTCGTCAGCGGCGACCGTCGTACCCGGACAACCTTCATCCGGGTGAGGCGCCATGATCTCCGCGCAGCAGGATCCGTCGTCCGTGGCGGCGGGGACGACCCCGGACGCGCAGGGAGGACGGCGAGCGTCGTGGGCGCCGACGGACCGCCGCCCGGCCGGCCGGACCAGGACGACGACCCGGTGCCGCCACGGCGAGAGCGGGCCCTGGGGGGAGGGCCCCGCCCACCGCCGCCCGGCCGGACCTCAGCCGTCCACGCGCTCCTCGGACCGGTCCCCCGCCCAGAGCGTGTGGAACACCCCCTCGCGGTCCGCACGGCGGTAGGTGTGCGCCCCGAAGTAGTCGCGCTGGCCCTGGACCAGGGCCGCGGGCAGGCGCTCCGCGCGCAGCGCGTCGTAGTACGCCAGCGCCGCCGAGAACCCCGGCGTCGGCACCCCCTGCGCGGCGGCCGTGGCCACGACGTGCCGCCAGTCGCCCTGGGCCCGGCCCATCTCCTGCGCGAACGCGTCGTCGGACAGCAGGCTGGGCAGGTCCGGACGGGCCGCGTAGGCGTCGCGCACACGGTCCAGGAACGCGGCGCGGATGATGCACCCCGCACGCCACAGCGCCGCCACCGCGCCGGGGTCCACGTCCCAGCCGTACTCGGCGCTCCCGGCCGCGATCTGCAGGAAGCCCTGGGTGTAGGAGACCAGCTTGGACGCGTACAGCGCCTGCTCGACCCGGTCCGCGAACCGGGCCGCCTCCTCCTCGCCCAGCGGTGCGGGCACGGGGCCGGGCAGGGCGCGGGAGGCCTCCCGCAGCTCCGCCCCGCCCGACAGCGAGCGCGCGAAGACCGCCTCGGCGATCCCCGGCACGGGGACACCGAGGTCCAGGGCCGTCTGCACGGTCCAGCGGCCGGTGCCCTTCTGCTCCGCCCGGTCCTGGACCACGTCGACGAACGGCTCGCCCGTGGCCCCGTCGCGGTGGGCGAGCACCTCGGCGGTGATCTCGATCAGGTAGGAGTCCAGGCGCCCGGTGTTCCACGAGCGGAAGGTCCGCGCGATCCGCTCGGGCGAGTACCCGGCGACCGACCGCAGCAGCTGGTAGGCCTCCGCGATCAGCTGCATGTCGGCGTACTCGATGCCGTTGTGCACCATCTTCACGAAGTGCCCGGCGCCGTCCGGTCCCACGTGGGACACGCAGGCGGCGCCGTCGGGCGCCCTGGCCGCGATCCGCTCCAGCATCGGCGCGAGGGACCGGTAGGACTCCGCCGACCCGCCCGGCATGATGCTCGGGCCGTTCAGGGCGCCCTCCTCTCCCCCGGACACGCCGGCCCCGACGAAGTGGATGCCGCGCTCGCGCAGCTCCGCCTCGCGGCGCCGGGTGTCGAGGAAGTGGGCGTTGCCGCCGTCGACGATGACGTCGCCCTCCTCCAGCAGGGGCGCGAACTCCTCGATCACGGCGTCGGTCGGCCCGCCCGCCTTGACCATGACCACCAGGCGGCGGGGCCGTTCGAGCGAGGCGACGAAGTCCTCCGCGGAGTAGGCCGGGACGAAGGAGCCCTCGTGCCCGAACCCGTCCACCAGGTCGCGCGTCCTGGCCTCCGTCCGGTTGTGCACGGCGACGGCGAACCCGTTCCGTGCGAGGTTGCGGGCCAGGTTGCGTCCCATGACCGCGAGGCCCGTGACACCGATCTGCGCGGTGGCGTCCATCGTGCGTCCCCCTGTTGTCCGACGGCGGCTGTGTCCCCCGTTGCAAAGTACAGCCGGGCGCCCCCGGAGCGGTGTTCCGGGGGCGCCCGGCGTGTGGTCCGGCGGGTTGTCGGCCCGGCCGCCCCGCGGCATGCGGGGCGCGGTCACCACCGGCCCCGGACGGGCCCCGGGCTCAGCCCTCCGCCGGGCCCTTGGCCAGCGCGTCCACGAGGAGGCCGACGAGGGGGCGGACGCGCTCCTCGGCGGCGTGCCGTGCGGAATAGGCGACACCGCCCATGAGGAGCAGGACGTCGTCGGGGGAGGCGTCGGTTCGCAGGCTGCCGTCCCGGGCGCCGGCCTCCAGGAGCGTGGAGACGGCGCCGAGGAGGAGTGCGCGGCTGTCGCGGTAGGGGTCGACCCCGGAGGCGATGACCGTGTTGAGGGCTTCGGACATACCGCTCTTGGCCGTGGCGTAGCGGATGAAGTCCTCCATCCACGCACGGGTCGCCTCGACGGCCGGGTGCCGGTCGAGGAGGACTTCCGCCTTCTCGCACACGTGGGTGAGTTCACGCCGGTAGGCGGCCTCGATGAGGGCCTCCCGGGTCGGGAAGTGCCGGTAGAGCGTGCCGACGCCGACACCGGCCTTCTTGGCGACGGCCGCCGGCGCGGTGTCCAGACCCTGTTCGGCGAAGACCTGCGCGGCCACCTCCAGAAGGCGCTCTCGGTTCTGCAGCGCGTCTCTCCTGGTCCGGCGGGGGGTGGCGGGCATGCGCGTTCCTTCGTGTCCGTCTCGGCTTGCATTCCGGAATGCGTTCCGCTTAAAGTCCAAACGGAACACGTTCCGGTACAACCCTACTCCAGGAGACTCCCATGCCCCCTGTCCCGGACAAGGCCGTACGCCACTGGTTCGTCACCGGCGCCTCCGGCGGCCTGGGCCGCAACCTCACCGAGCACGCCCTGCGGAACGGCGACCGCGTCACGGCCACGGTCCGCCGCCCCTCGGCCCTGGACGACCTGCGCCGGACCTACGGCGACCGGCTGTCCGTCGAGGTCCTCGACCTCGCCCGGCCCGACGACGTAGGGGAGGTGGTCGTCAGGACGCTCCGGGCCGGCCCCGTGGACATCGTGGTCAACAACGCCGGATACGCGATCGTCGGCGCCGCCGAGGAGATGACCGTCGAGCAGATCCGCGACCAGATCGAGGTCCTCCTCCTCGCCCCCATGATGATCACCCGGGCCTTCCTGAAGCCGATGCGCGAGCAAGGCGGCGGCCGGATCATCCAGATCTCCAGCGTGGGCGGCCAGGTCGGCATCCCCACGCACAGCGCCTACCACGCGGGCAAGTGGGGGCTGGAGGGCTTCACCGAGAGCGTCAGCCGCGAAGTCCGCGACTTCGGCATCCACCTCACCCTCGTCGAGCCCGGCGCCACCCGCACCGGATTCGCGTCGGCCCTGCACTACACCACCGAAACGGCCGCCTATCGCGACAACGCCGTCGGACTGGTCCGGCGCCGCCTGGAGACCGCCGACGGGAGCGCCTTCACCGGCGACCCGGCCAGGATCGCCGCCGTCGTCCACGACACCACCCGCCGCCCCGACCCGCCCCTGCGCCTGGCCCTCGGTGCGGACACCTACGACGCCGTCCGCACGGCACTCACCGAACGCCTTACCGCGCTCGGGTCCCAGAAGGACCTCGCTGCGTCCGTCGCCTTCTCCCCCTGATCCGGCCCGCCGCCGTCCCGCCCGCAGGACACGGTCCGGCGGCGTGCGGTCGCGGGCGGGGGCGCCCGTTCCGGAACGCGCCGCGGAGCGCTACGGTGTCGGCGCAGACGAGAACCCGCGCGGGCGGACAGCCGTTCCCCACCCCGGCCGCGCCGTCCCGAGAGTCCGAGGTCAGCCATGTCCCAGGCACACGATCGCGCCCGCGCCCTCCACGAGGCCCGCCGGACGCGCAAGCCGGTCCCCCCGTTCACCGACGCCGACCCCGCGCTCGGGGAGGCGGAGGGGTACGAGACCCAGGCGGAGCTGCTGGAACTGCTGCTCGCCGACGGCGACGAGGTCATCGGCTACAAGGTGGGGCTGACCTCGGCCCCGGCCCGCAAGCTGCTGGGCATCGACTCCCCCGACCACGGCCCGCTCCTGGCCTCCGCCGTGTACAGGGACGGCGACACCCTGCCGCTGGACCGGTTCATCGCGCCGAAGATCGAGGCGGAGATCGCCCTGAGGCTCGGCTCCCCCCTGCAGGGGCCGGACGTGACCGTCGAGCAGGCCCGGGAGGCGGTCTCGGAGGTCAGGGCGGGGGTCGAGATCGTCGACTCCCGCATCGAGGACTGGCGGATCCGCATCGCCGACACGGTCTCCGACCTGGCGTCCACGGGGGCCGTCGCCGTCTCCGACACGGCGGTCCCCCTGGAGGGGTTCGAGCCGCGCCTGGTCGGCATGGTCCTGAGCCGCAACGGCGAGGTCGTGGACACCGGGGTGGGCGCCGCGGCGCTGGGCGACCCGGTGGCCGTGCTCGCGTGGCTGGCCAATTCGCTGGCCGGGTCCGGCAGGGGCCTGGAGGCCGGACAGCTGGTCATGACCGGCGCCCTGCACACGCCGATCGCCCTGGAGGCCGGGGACGTGTTCACGGCCGAGTTCGACCGGCTCGGATCGCTGACGCTGCGGGTGGCCGAGACGGCCTAGCGGGGGACGGAATCGGGTTTCCCACCTCTCGGTGAGATTTTTCCGAGTTCGCACCTTTACAAGGTAGATCTCCCAAAGGGGAAGAATGTCCGGTGGTCGAGGGGTGCCGGGGACCGCCGTCCGGCCTCCGCCCGCCGCTACGGGCGCGAGGCGGGCTCGGGGCCCGCGATCCGGAGCTGGAGACGGGTCAGCTTCTCGTGGGCGAGGGTGCCCGGTTCGGCGCTGAGCATGACCACGCGCAGGTCGGAGCCCGGCACCGCGAGGGTCTGGGAGTCGAGGTCGAGCACGCCGAGTTCGGCGTGCTCGACGCGCTTGCGCAGCGTCGTACGCGGCCGGACGTCGTGCCGCCGCCACTCCGCCGCGAACCCGGGCACCCGCTCGGCGGACTCGCCGACCAGCCGCCGGAGCGCGGCATCGTGCGGGCGCCGGGACAGCGCCTCGCGCGCCTGGGCCGCCGCCTGCGCCTCGAACCCGCCCGCCGCCTCCGGGGGCGCCGAGCACACCGTCCCGCCCAGGCGCGCGGCCAGGCGCAGCACGTTGCGCTCGGCCGGGGGCAGCGCGCCGAAGTCCGTGACCAGCGCCGCCGCCAGGCCGTTCCAGGCCACGACGTCGTGGCGGTCGTCGCAGACGTAGGCGGCGACCGGGCCGAGCCGGTCCAGCAGGGCGAGCACCCCCGGCGGGACCGGTTCGGCCGGCCCCGGCCGTGCGGACGGCGCGTGCCCGGCCAGCCGGGACAGGTGCGCCCTCTCCGCCCCCGACAGCGCCAGGGCCCGCCCGATCGCGTCGATCACCTGCGGTGAGGGACGCGGCGCCCGGGCCTGCTCCAGCCGCTCGTAGTAGCTCACCGAGACCCCGGCGAGGTCGGCGACCTCTTCGCGCCGCAGCCCCGGTGTGCGCCGCGCGCGCCCGCCCGAGCGGGCGGGAAGGCCCGCGTCGGCCGGGCTCAGGGCCTCGCGGCGGGCCCGCAGGAAACCGCCGAGTTCTCGCTTGTCCACACCCCCAGCCTGCCATGCGCGCGGACGGCGAGCCACGGACCAGTGGTCCGGGGACGACGCGGCCGTTCCCCCGCACGGCGCGCCCCGCCACTGTGGTGGACGAGGGACCCGACAACGGAGGCGGAGATGGAACGATCACCCGAAGAAGTGCTCCGGCGGATGCTGGAGCTGCTGGAGGCCAAGGACATGGACGGCATCGCCGGGATGTGGGCGCCGGACGGGACGGCCGTGTTCCCGTTCGCGGAGGCCGGGGCGCCCACGCGGCTGGACGGCCGGGAGGCGGTGCGCGGCTACCTGTCCGGATACACCGACGTGTACGACGTCACCGGCGTCACGGCGATGCGCGTGCACCGCACCGGCGATCCGGGGACCGTCGTCGCCGAGTACAGCGCCGAGGGCCGGACGGTGCGCACGGGCGCGCCCTACCGGATGGACTACATCACCGTGGTCACGGTGCGGGACGGGTTCATCACCGAGTTCCGCGACTACTGGAGTCCCGTGCAGGTGGCACGCGCGGGCGGCGGGCTGGAAGCGCTGCGGAAGGGGCTCGGGGCATGACGATCCTCATCACCGGCGGCACCGGCAACACCGGCCGCCCCCTGGCCGAGACGCTGCGGGCGCGCGGCGCGGACGTGCGCGCGGCCAGTCGCAGGCCGGGCCCCGGGGGCGTGCCCTTCGACTGGTCGGACCCGGGGACGCACGCCCGGGCCCTCGCCGGGGCGGAAGCCCTGTACCTGGTGCCGCCGCCGCTGACCCTGGACCCCATGCCGGCGGCCGGGCCGTTCCTGGCGGCCGCCCGGGCCGCCGGGGTGCGGCGCGTGGTGCTGCTCGGCTCGCTGGCGGAGCTGCCCGGCGCCCCGGGCGCCGCGGAGCTGGGCGGGGCCGTGCGGTCGTTCCCTGAGTGGGCGGTGCTGCGGCCGTCGGGGTTCATGCAGAACTTCACCGGTGCGCACCCGGTGGCGGCGGGCATCCGCGAGCGGGGCGAGATCCGCTCGGCGACCGGCGGGGGGCGGCTCGGCTGGATCGACGCCGCCGACATCGCGGCCGTCGCGGCGGAGGTGCTGACGGCGCCGGGGCCGGTGGCCGGCGACCACGTGCTCACCGGGCCGGAGTCGTTCGGGTACACGGAGGCGGCGGCGGTCATCGCCGAGGCCGCCGGCCGGCCGGTGCGCCACACGCCCGCGCCGGTGGCCGAGCTGGTCCGGCGCAACCTGGACGCGGGCATGCCGGAGCCCTTCGCCTCGGCGCTGGTCGCGGTGGACTCCGGCATCGCCCGGGGCGACGAGGACCGCGTCACGGACACGGTCCGCCGTCTGACCGGCCGCCCGCCCCGTGCCTTCGCCGACTTCGCCCGCGCCCACCGGGAGGAGTGGTCCACGGCCTGAGGGACGGCCGGACCGGCCCGGAAGGCGCGGGACGTCGCCCGTCCCCCGGACCGGTCCGGCCGCTCCCGCGCGACGCGCGCCGCCTCCGGCCCCGTCGCCGCTTCGACGCCGGGCGGTTGGTGAGGCTAACCTAACGAGGGGCGTTCTCCGCCCGTCCGTCCGACCGAGGAGGAAGAGGCCCCGTGCGCATCGAACACCCCCGCCACCGCACGATGATCCGCACCCGCGTGGTGCGCACCGCCCGCGTCAGCAAGCACTTCGTCACGGTGACCCTCGGCGGCGGGGAGCTGGAGGGGTTCGACTTCCTCGGCCGCGACCAGTTCGTGCGCCTCTTCCTCCCCCGCGAGGGCCAGGACCGGCTGCACATGCCCGCCGACGCCGACAAGCGCTGGGTGGAGCAGCTGTACGCGATGGCCGACGACCGCAAGCCGCACGTGCGCAGCTACTCCGTGCGCCGCTTCGACCCGGAGGCGCTCGAACTCGACCTGGAGTTCGTGGACCACGGCGACGCCGGCCCGGCCTCCGCCTGGGCCGCGGCGGCCGCCCCCGGCGACGAGGCGGGCCTGCTCGCCGACGCCGTGTACTACGTGCCCTCCGAGGGGGCGGACTGGCAGCTCCTCGTGGGCGACGAGAGCGCCGTCCCCGCCCTGGTGTCGATCCTGGAGCAGGCCCCCGCCGACCTGCGGGCCCGGGTCTACCTGGAGGTTCCCTCCTCCGACGACGTCCGGCCGCTGCCCGACCTGCCCGGCGTGGACGTGCACTGGCTCCCCCGCACCGACCCGCACGCCCCGCCCGGCAGGCTCGCCCTGGACACCGTGCGCGCCGCCGAGTTCCCGCCGGGCCGCCCCTTCTGCTTCGTCGCCGGGGAGAACGCCCTGCCCACCGGCCTGCGGCGGGTGCTCGTCCGCGAGCGCGGGGTGCCCAAGTCCGACATCGCGTTCGTCGGCTACTGGCGCCACGGCGCCTCGGCCATGGACTGACGGGGCGGGGTCCCCCGGGGCTGCGCCCCTCACCCCTCCGCCGACGCGCGGCGTACGACCCCCCAGACGCGGCGGGCCCTCCCGCGCCCGGCCGCTGCCGGGCCGCCGGCGCCTCCCTGATCGGCCCCCTCGCGCGGGGCCCGCACCGCTGCGGCCCGCCTCGGCTCCACGCCGCACCCCCGTGCGGCGCCTCCCCGTGGTCCGGGGCCGGTGCGGGACGGGTCGGCCCCGCCCGCCGCCCCGTCCGGGGCGCGCGGGAAGGCGCCGGAGGGCCCCGTCAGCCCGCGAGGTAGGCGAGGACCGCGAGCACCCGGCGGTTGTCGTTCGGGTTCACCGGCAGGTCGAGCTTGGTGAAGATCCCGCTCACGTGCTTGGCGACCGCCGCCTCGGTGACCACCAGGGCCTCCGCCGCCGCGGCGTTGGTACGGCCCCGCGCCATCAGTTCCAGCACCTCGCGCTCGCGCGGGGTCAGCCGCTCCAGGACCGACCGGTTGCGGCGCCGTCCCAGCAGGCGGCGCACCACCTCGGGGTCGACGACGGTGCCCCCGGCGGCGACCCGCTCCAGGGTGCCCAGGAACTCGTCCACGTCCCCGACCCGGTCCTTGAGCAGGTAGCCGACCCCCTCGGCGCGGCTCTCCAGGAGTTCGGCGGCGGCCGCGCCCAGCACGTACTGGGACAGGACGAGGACCCCCGTGCGGGGGTGGGCGCGGGCGAGCGCGATCGCGGCGCGCAGCCCGTCGTCGTTGTGGCCGGGCGGCATGCGCACGTCGGTGAGCACGAGGTCGGGGCGGTGCGCGTCCACGGCCGCCAGGAGCGCGGGTGCGTCGCCGACCGCGGCCGCCACCTCGTGCCCGGCCATGGCGACGAGCTGTTCCAGGCCCGCCCTCAACAGGACCGAGTCCTCGGCGATCACGAGCCGCACGGGATCCTCACCTCCACCGTCGTCGGCCCTCCGCCGGGGCTGGTCAGGGACACCCGTCCGCCCAGGGCGGCCGCCCGGTCGGCCAGGCCGGTCAGCCCGCTCCCCCGGGCCGGGTCGGCGCCGCCGCGGCCGTCGTCGGTGACCGTGAGGAGCAGGGACCCGCACCGCGCCCCTCCGTTCACGCGCAGGCCCACCCGGACGGTGTCGGCCCCGGAGTGGCGGGCGGCGTTGGCCACGGCCTCGGCGGCGCAGAAGTACGCGGTGGACTCGACGGCGTCGGGCAGGCGCCCCACGTCCCCCGCCTCGACGGCCACCTCCACCTGCTGGGTGTCCGCCAGCTCCTCCAGCGCGGCGACGAGCCCGCGCTCGGCCAGGGCCGCCGGACGGATGCCGTGCACCAGCTCGCGCAGCTCGACGAGGGCGGCGCGGGCGTCGGCGTGCGCCTGCTCGACCAGGGCCCTGGCCTGCTCGGGGTCGTCGTCGAACCGGCTGCGCGCCATGCCCAGGCGCATGACCAGCGCGGTGAGCCTCTGCTGGGCGCCGTCGTGCAGGTCGCGCTCGATCCGCCGCCGTTCGGCCGTGAACCCGTCCACGATCCGCGTGCGGGACCGGGACACCAGGACGAGCCGCTCGCCGAGCTCGGCCAGTTCCTCCCCGCTCGGCGCGGTGAGCAGCGCACGCGCCAGACGGGCGCGGCCCGCCGCCAGCACCATGGCCGTGTAGGCGCTCACCGGCAGCGCGCCGAGGCCGAGGAGGACGCCGAGGGCGACCGGGGACGGGTCGGCGGCGACCCCGGCGGCGCGCAGCACCGGCGAGGCCAGCAGGGCGGCCGGCACCCCCGCCAGGACCGCCGCCACGGTCAGTTCGACCACGCACAGCAGCGCCAGCAGCAGCCCGTGGGCCAGCTCCAGCCAGGAGGCCGCCTCGCGTGAGCGCCACCGGATCCAGCCGGCGGGCCCCGCCCCCGGCGGCGGGGGCGTGTGCGGGGAGGGCGCGGGCGCCCCGTCCACGAGGGCGAGCCTGCGGCGCTCGACCGCCCCCAGGGGCAGGCCCGCCAGGGTGAGCAGCGGCCAGCACAGGAGCGACCACACCGCGGCGACGGGGGCCG
The DNA here is from genome assembly GCF_044766605.1 of Nocardiopsis sp. NPDC101807. Taxonomy (NCBI): domain Bacteria; kingdom Bacillati; phylum Actinomycetota; class Actinomycetes; order Streptosporangiales; family Nocardiopsidaceae; genus Nocardiopsis; species Nocardiopsis sp. NPDC101807. Next base: position 219,919 of record NZ_JBIWMK010000001.1, read on the forward strand.
ACGTGGCCAGGTAGAGCAGGGCACGCCACGGCCAGGGGGTGAGGAGCACCGCGACCGGACGGCGTACGAGCGCCGGCCACAGGGCCGTCTCGGCGTCGTTGTCTCGCACCGGGGAATCCTATGCCGACCCTCGCGGGAAAGGGGGCTCCGGAGGCGAAGAGGGGTGCTCTCCCCACCCCGGGGGTCGAGGTTCCTCTACCCGCCGCGGCCGTCCGGGGCCGGCGTCGGCACGGCGGCCCCGGCCGTGGCGGCCGCGTGGGCTCGGACGCCCCGGGCGACGGCGACCGCGAAGACCGGGAGGAGCAGGAGGAGCGGAAGGAGCGGGGGGACCGGGAGGACCAGGAGCGGCGGGACTGGGAGGACCGGGAGCGGCGGGGCGGGCCGGAGAGGAGCGGGCACACGAACGCGACTCCGTGGCCGGCCGGGCGGGCAGCCCCGGACGGGCCGCGCACCAGCGCCGCCGGCGTCCGCCCCGGGGAGGGGCCGGACGCCGGCGGCGCGGAAGGGCCGGGGCGCCGGCCCGCGGCCTCACAGACGGGCGTTGCGCAGGACCGGCACGGCCTCGCGCACGGCGGCGGCCTCCGCCACGTCGATGTCGGCGACCAGGAGCCCCGGCGCCCCGTCGAGCCCGGCCCTGCGGGTGCCGTCCGGGCCGATGACGGCGCTGTGGCCGATGCCCCGGGGCGCGGTGCCCTCCACGGGGCCGGGGTCGGCCTGGCCGCAGGCCAGCACCCACGACGTGGAGTCCAGTGCGCGGGCGCGGGTGAGCAGGTCCCACTGCTCCCGCTTGCCGGGGCCGGCGCCCCAGGAGGCGCACACGGCGATCACCTGGGCCCCGGCCAGGGCGAGCCCGCGGAAGAGTTCGGGGAAGCGGACGTCGTAGCAGACGGCCAGGCCCACGCGGACCCCGCCGACCTCGATGACGACCGGCTCGGAGCCGGGGGCGACGGAGTCGGACTCCCGGTGCCCGAAGGCGTCGAAGACGTGGATCTTCTGATAGACCGCTTCGACGCCGTCCCCGGTGGCCAGCAGCAGGTTGCGGACCCTCCCGTCGCCGGCCGGGGCGAACATCCCGGCGAGGACGGTGACCCCGTGGCGGGCGGCGATCCCCCGCAGGCCCGTCGCCCAGGGCCCGTCCAGCGGCTGGGCGGCCTCGGCCAGGTCGGCACCGAAGTGGACCATGGCGGCCTCGGGCAGGACCACCAGTTCGGCCCCGGCGGCCGCGGCCTCGGCCACGGCGGTCTCCGCGATCGCGAGGTTCTCCTCGGGCCGGTCGGTGGAGGAGGTCTGGCAGAGTGCTACGCGCATCGTGTTTCCCCTGTGTTTCTTGGCTCATGGAGTGCGCGCCGACGGCGCGCCCCGGGACAGTAAGGTCGTGCATACATGTTGTGTACGTGAGGAGGGGCAGTGGCCGCATCGGGTCGGGACAGGGCCTACCAGTTCCTGAAGGACTCCTACCTGAGCGATCCGGAGCGCCAGGGGTGCTTCATCAACGAGCAGGAGGTCGCCAGCCTGATCGGGGTGTCGCGGACCCCCATCCGCGAGGCGCTCCTCCTCCTGTCCGCCGAGGACCTGGTGCAGCTCATCCCCAAGCGCGGCGCCTACGTCGCCCCGATGAGCGGGCGCGAGCTGTCCGAGCTGATGGAGATGCGCGGCATGGTCGAGCGCCACGCGGCCGAGCAGGCCCTGCGCCGGGGCGCGGCGCCGGTCGGGCCGATGGAGGACGCGCTGCGGCACCAGGAGGAGCTCACGGTGCCCGAGGAGGCCCGCACGTTCATCGACTGGGACCACCGCTTCCACTCGGCCCTGGTCGCCTCGACCGGCAACGACATGCTCATCAAGTTCTACGACGGGCTGCGCGCCCGGCAGGTGCGGGCGGGCATGGTCGCCCTGTTCTCCACCCAGGACCGGTACGCGTCCGTCCTGGACGAGCACACCGCCATCCTGGACGCGCTGCGCTCGGGTGACGAGGCCGCGGCCGCGGCGGCCATCGACTCGCACCTGGACGCCACGCTGAAGGTCCTGCTGGAGAGCTGAGCGACCGCCCGCCGGGGCCCCGGCGGGCCCGGTGGAGGTCCGGGCGCCCACCGGGCCGGACCGGCCGCCGCTCGCGACGGCCGGGAGACCCCGCGGCGCGGGGTCGCGGCGCCGGGAGGCGCGGCAGGCCCCGGACGCCACCGGCCTAGGCCCCGGCGCCGGCGAGGAGCTCCTCGTCCTCGTGCGGCGCGGGGTCGCGGCCCAGCACCAGGCCCGCCAGCGTGACGGCGGCCGTGACGGCGACGTAGACGGCCAGCGGCACCCAGCTGCCGGTGGCGGCCAGCAGGTACGTGAACACGAGCGGCGCGACGGCGCCCCCGATGATCCCCGCCAGGGTGTAGGCGAGGGAGCTGCCCGTGTTGCGCAGGCGCGGGTGGAACTGCTCGGAGACGAAGGCGGCCTGGGGGCCGTACATGACCGAGTGCAGGGCGAGGCCGACCACGATGCCGCCGGTGAGGGCGAAGAACGAGGCGTCGGCGATGGCCGGGAAGAACACGAAGGGCCAGATCCCGGCGCCGAGGGCGCCCAGGCCGTAGAGCAGCCGCCGGTTGACGCGGTCGGAGAGCCACCCCGCGAGCGGGATGAGGGCCACCTGGAAGGCCGACCCGGTGAGGACCGCCGCCAGGACCGTGCCGGACTCCAGTCCGAGCACCTGGGTCCCGTAGGTGAGGACGAAGACCGTGAACAGGGCGTAGACGACGTCGGGGGCGACCCGGCTGAGGACCGCGGCGGTCAGGGGCCGCGCCTGCTTCGTGAAGACCTCGCGCAGGGGCGCCGAGGGCCGCTCCCCCTCCTCCGCGATGGCCTGGAAGACGGGGGTCTCCTCCAGCTTGGCCCTGATCCACAGCCCGAAGAGGACGAGGACGCCGGAGAGGAGGAAGGCGACGCGCCAGCCCCACGAGAGGAACTGCTCCTCGGTGAGCAGCAGTCCGAGCAGGGCCAGGACGCCGTTGGCCATGAGGTTGCCCAGGGGCGGGCCCACCTGCGCGGCCGAGGCGAAGAAGCCCCGGCGGCGGGGGTCGCCGAACTCGCTGGACAGGAGCACGGCGCCGCCCCACTCGCCGCCGACGCCGACGCCCTGGGCGAAGCGGAGGGCGACCAGGAGGACGGCGGCGGTGCCGCCGATGCTGGCGTGCGTGGGCAGGAGGCCGATGAGGAAGGTGGCCACGCCGATGAGGACGAGCGTGCTGACGAGGACCTTCTTGCGGCCGACGACGTCGCCGAGACGGCCGAAGAAGATCCCGCCCAGCGGCCTGGCCACGTAGCCGACGGCGTAGGTGGAGAACGCGAGCATCGTCGCGGCCAGCGGGTCGTGGCTGGGGAAGAACAGGTGCCCGAAGACGAGCGCCGAGGCCGCCGAGTAGATCGCGAAGTCGTACCACTCCAGGGCGGTGCCCGAGAGGCTGGCGATGAACGCGCGCGCCACCGTCCCGCGCCCCACCTCTCTCGCGCGGGTCGTCGCTGCTTGTGGCTGGTCCATCTCGTTCCTTCCGGTCGTGTTGCGCGGATGCTGGTTATACTCGTCGTATACAAGAGGTATGCGCAAGTCCCGGAGGCTTTTGATGACCGAACTGCAATTCGCACTCAACGACGGGACCACGGTCGCCGTGGAGGTCACGCACCTGCTCAACGCCGGCTACACCGGCCGCAGCCAGGACGACGTGCGCGCCCACGTGGAGGAACTGGCCCTCCTCGGCGTCCCCGCCCCCACCACCACACCGGCCCTGTACCCGGTGTCCCCCTACCTCGCCGCGCAGGTGTCGCAGGTCCCGGCCCAGCACGGCCGCACCTCCGGCGAGGCCGAGTGGGCCCTCGTCGTGACCGGCCCCGAGCCGCAGGACGTGCTCGTCACGGTGGCCTGCGACCACACCGACCGCGAGCTGGAGGCGCACGGCGTGGCGTGGAGCAAAAACGCGGGCCCCGACGTCCTCGGCGCCCGGGCCTGGCGCCTGACCGACGTCGAGGACCGGTGGGACGACATCACCCTGAAGGCGTGGGTCGGGGCCGAGGGCGGTGAGGCCGAGATCCAGGACGGCACCCTCGCCGAGCTCCTGCCCCCCTCCTACTGGCTGGAGGTCCTGCGGGAGCGCGGCCTGCTGGTGACCGGCGCCGTCCTGCTGTCGGGCACGATCCCCATGCGCGCCGACGTGGACCAGTTCGCCTCCTCCTGGCGGGTGGAGCTGACCGACCCCGCCGCCGGGGACACCATCGGCCTGGCCTACCGGGTCGCCCCGCTCCCCGAGCCCATCGGCTGACCGGGGCCGCCGGACGGCCGACGGGCCGTGCGCTGCGGAGGCGGCGCCCGGCCCGTCGGTGTCCTGCCGGGACGCGTTCCCCGCGGGCCCGCGTACGGAGTCACGGCGTGGGCTCCAGACCCGACCGGGGCGACGCGTTCCCCGCGGGCCCGCGGGGGCGCCCCCTACACGGGGGGAGCGGCCGGGTCCGGCCCCGGGGCCCCCTGCCAGCTGCGCCAGAGCGCCGCGTAGCGTCCCCCGGCCGCGACCAGCTCGGAGTGCGGCCCCTGCTCCACGATCCGGCCCTGGTCCATCACCACCACCCGGTCGGCGGTCTCGGCCTGGGTGAGCCGGTGCGCCACGACGAGGGTGGTGCGGCCCGCCGTGGCCGCGGCGGCGGCCCGCTCCAGGCGCCGGGCGCCGGAGCTGCCCGCCTCGGCCGTGGCCTCGTCCAGGACGGCGACGTCCGGGTCGGCCAGGACCAGGCGGGCCAGCGCCAGGTGCTGGGCCTGCTCGGCGGTCAGGGGGTGGCCGCCCTCGCCCACGACCGTGTCGAGCCCCTCGGGCAGGGCGCGCACCCACTCCAGGGCGCCGACCGCCTCCAGGGCCCGCTCCGCGTCGGCCGGCTCCGCCCCGGCGCGTGCCAGGCGCAGGTCCTCCAGGAGGGTCCCCGCGAACACGTGGGTCTCCTGGCTGACCAGGTAGACGTGCTCGCGCACCCGGCGCTCCCCGAGCTCGTCCAGGGGGACGCCGCCCAGGTACACCGTTCCCCGGCCGGGCGTGCGCAGCCCGCTCACGAGGGCGGCCAGCGTGGTCTTGCCCGCGCCGCTGGCTCCCACGAGGGCCACGCGCTCACCGGCCGCGACCTCCAGTGTCACGTCCTCCAGGGCGGGCGGGGCGCCGTTCCCGTAGGAGTGGGTGACGCCCTCGACGCGCACGGCGGAGCCCGCGGGCCCCTCCTCGGCGCCGGGGTCGCGCTCCTGCGGCAGGTCGACGACACCGGCGAGCCGGGCCAGGCTCGCCCCGGCGGACTGGACCTCGTTGAAGTTCATGACGAGGAATATCATCGGCCCGAACAGGCGGTGGAAGTACAGGGCCGCGGCCGTGACCATGCCGACCGTGGCGAGGTCGCCGCGCACCAGCCAGAACCCGGTGACCAGCACGGCGGTCAGGCCCACGCACTCGGCCCCGTTGAGGCGCGACCCGAAGCGGGTGAACAGGCGGAACACCTCGACGGTGATGTCCCTGGCCGCCCGGGACCGCAGGGCGACCCGTTCCTCGTGCTCCTCCTCCAGGCGGTACGCGCGCACGGCGCCGCGCCCGCGCAGGGCGCCCATCATCGCGTGCGAGCGCTCGCCCATGGCGATCCGCTCGCGGGCGTAGTAGGGGCCCGAGCGCGGCAGGTACCAGCGCAGGGCCATCGCGTACACGGGCAGCGCGCACAGCCCGGCCAGGCCCAGGCGCCAGTCCAGGGCGGTCATGCCCGCGGCGGTGAGCACCACCGTGGCCAGGGCGACCACCACGTCGGGCCCGGTGCGCGCGATGCTGGCGGTGACCACGGCGACGTCGTCCCCGACCCGGGAGAGCAGGTCGCCGATGCGGACCCTCTCGAGCCGCGTGGCGGGCATGTGCAGCACCCGGTCCATGACCCGCTCGCGCAGCCGCGCCAGGACGGTCTCGCCGACCCTGCTGACCAGCCACGCGCCCAGGCCCACGAGCAGCCCGCCCACCACCGCGGCGGCGGCGATCAGCCCGGCCGAGCGCAGGACGGCGTCCAGGTCCGCCCCGGCGGAGATGTCGTCGACCATGGCGCCCAGCACCCAGGGGGCGACCAGTCCGGCGCCGCTGCCCGCGAGCACGGTCAGTAGGGCGAGGGGGGTGGCCCAGCCGGTGCCGCGCACGCCCTCCCCGAGCACGGCCCAGGTCCTGCGGGCGCCTGCGGTGGGCAGCAGCTCCCCGACCGCCGTGTCCTCGGCGCGCGGCGTGTCCGCCGCGCCCGTGGAAGTGGTCGCGCTCATCGGAGCACCGCCTCGCCGTAGTGCCGGTCTTCCTCGACCAGTCGTGCGTGTGTTCCGGTGGCGCGGACCCGGCCGTCGACGATCACGACGACCCGGTCGGCGCGGGAGAGCAGGGCGGGGCTCGCGGCCACGACCAGGGTCGCCCCGGGGCCGGCCCGCCCGCTCCGCGCAGCGGCGACGCCGCGCGCGATGGCCTCCTCGGTGACCGCGTCCACCGCCGTGGTGGGGTCGTGCAGGACGAGCACGGGCGGGTCGGCGGCCAGGGCGCGGGCCAGGGCCACGCGCTGGCGCTGCCCGCCGGACAGGTTGGCGGCCTGGTCGGCGACGGGGCGGTCCAGCCCTTCGGGGTGGCCCACGACCAGGTCCTCGGCGGAGGCCGCGCGCAGCGCGTCGAGCAGCCGCTCCTCGTCCACGCCGGGGCCGGTGACCAGGTTGGAGCGCAGGGTGCCCTCGAACAGGGCCGAGCCGTGCTCCTCCACCAGGACCGCGGCCCGCAGGGCGTCCAGGTCCAGTTCGCCGACGGGCACCCCGCCCACGGTGACGGAGCCCTCCACGCCCTCCGCGGCGGCCCTGCCCGAGAGGAGTTCCAGCAGCGCCTCGGCGTCGCGCGGGTCGGTGGCGAGCACGCCGACGAACTCACCGGGGGCGAGCCGCAGGTCCACGCCGCTCAGCGTGCGGTGGGAGACCCCGGACAGCTCGACGAGCGCGTCCCCGCCCGGGGAGCGGTCCCCGGGGGTGACGGCGTCGGGCGCGTTGAGCAGTCTGACCAACCGGTCGGCGGAGGCACGGGCCGTGGCGAAGAGCTGCCCGACCATGCCCAGGCCCTGCACCGGCTCGGAGAGGAACTGGGCCAGGCCGATGACGATGACGAGTTCGCCGATGGTGAGCCGGCCCTCCAGCGCCATCCACCCGGCCGCGCCCGCGACGCAGGCGAGGAACACGGCGCCGGCCGCGGTGACCAGGCCCCGGTAGACGCCGCTGCTGGCCGCGGCGCCGACCGAGGCCTCCAGGGCCCGGACGCTGGCGGAGCGGTAGCGGAGGGCGGCGTTGTGGCGGGCGCCGATCCCCATGAGGACGCGCAGCCCGGTGACCAGGTCGGTGGCCAGGGCGGTCGCTCCGGCGGCCGTGGCCTGCTTGGCCTCGCTGCGCCGCGTGATGTGGGCCGCGGGGACGCGCAGGAGCAGCATGAGCAGGGGGACGCCGACGAGCACGCCGAGGCCGAGCGGGACGTCGACCGCCAGCAGGGCGACGGTGGTGACGACGATCGCGACCGTGACGGCGATCGCCCCCGACCAGGCGCGCACGTACACGGCCGCCTGCTCGGCGTCGGAGGTGGCCACGGACAGGACCTCGCCCGCGCGCAGCCCGCTGCGCTCGCCGCGCGGGTCGAGGGCGCGGCGCGCGGCCTCGACCCGGAGCAGGTGGGCCTCGTTCTCGACCGCCCGCAGGGTGAAACGCGCCCCGGTGCGGTAGGCGAAGGCCAGGACGGTGAAGAGCAGGGCGATGCCCGCGACGCAGTAGGCCAGGGCGGTGACGTCCCCGGTGTCGACCGCCAGGTCGATGGTCAGGCCGATGGCGACGGGGACGAGGGCCTCGGCGACCTGGTGCAGGGAGAGGAGGACCACACCCAGGAAGACGTGGCGGCGGTTGCGCCGCAGGGTGCGCCGGCGCAGGGCCGGCGCGTTCCCGGGCGTCCCGTCGGCGAGGGGCCGCGGGGCGGGGGCCTCCGGAGCGGCGGGAGGAGCGGTGTCGGGGGCGCCGACCGTGCCGGTGGAGGCGCTCACCCGGTACTTCCTCTCTCTTGGGGGTGCGTGACCCCGTGCAGACGTGTACTCATCCGATGTCCTTTTCCCCCTGCTGTGTCGTGGCCTGGCCAGGCTAGTCAGGCCGGGCGCCCTCGCCGAACACGACCCCGGCCGCCCGAGCACGCTCAACCTTGGTTAGGCTAACCTTTGCCAGCCGTGACGGCGACCCCGTCCGCCGCCGGAATCCCCGCAGCGGCCCGGACCGGACGCGCCCCGGCGAACCCCGCACCCCGAACGAGAGGCCCTTCCGTTGCGCATCAGGTATCCGAGTCGACGGAGCATGGTCCGGGTCAGGGTGGTGCGCACCGAGCGGACCACCGACAACTTCGTCACGGTGACCGTCGGGGGCGCGGAGCTGGCCGGGTTCGAGTTCATGGGCCTGGACCAGTGCACGCGGATCTTCTTCCCGCGGCCGGGCCAGGAGCGGCTGCACCTGCCCCACGCCTCCGCCGACGACGGATGGGTGGCCGAGTTCCGCGCGATGCCCGAGGAGCGCCGGCCCCACGTGCGCAACTACACCGCCCGCCGGTTCGACGCCGAGGCACTGGAGATGGACATCGAGTTCGTCGCCCACGGGGACGAGGGGCCCGCGTCCGCCTGGGCCCTGGGCGCTCGGCCCGGGGACGAGCTGGGGCTGCTGGCGGAGGGCGTCTACCACCTTCCGCCGGAGGAGGCCGACTGGCACCTGCTGGTCGGCGACGAGAGCGCGGTGCCCGCGATCCTCTCGATCCTGGAACAGTCCCCGCCCGACCTGCGCGGACTGGCGTTCCTGGAGGTGCCCTCCTCGGCCGACGTCCGCGAGGTCGACGCCCCCGCCGGGGTGGAGGTGCGCTGGCTGGCGCGCGACGGCGCGCACACGGTCCCCGGCCAGCTGGCGCTGGAGACGGTGAGCGGGGCCGCGCTGCCGGAGGGCCGCCCCTACTGCTTCGTGGCCGGCGAGAACGGGCTCCCCACCGGGCTGCGCCGGTTCCTGGTGAAGGAGCGGGGCGTGGCCAAGGAGGACATCGCGTTCATCGGGTACTGGCGCGCGGGCACCGCGGCCTACGCCTGACCCGCCCCCCGCACCGGGGGACGTGAACCCCGTCACCCGGTGCGCGGCCCGGGAGCCTCCGGCGGCGCGGACTCCCCCCTGCCGACGGCGTCCTCCGCGGACCGCCCCCTCGCCTACCCGGGATGTCCGGTTTGCGCATCGGCTCCGCCTGCTCCACCATGAGACTGGCTTAGGTGAGCCTAAGCTCATCTCCTCGACCGAATGAGGCCCCATGAACCGCGGTCCGCTGACCCGCGGCGGCACGATCGCCGCCGGTGCGCTATCCATCCTGATGCTCGCCGCCTGCGGCGGCCAGACCTCCGACCCCGCGCAGGAGGGAACGGGCGAAGCCGCGGAGGGCTTCCCCGTCACCGTCGAGACCCTGTTCGGCGACGTGGAGATCGGGGACCGGCCGGCCAACGTCGCCGCCCTCGGCTGGTCCGACGCCGAGACCGCGCTGGCCCTGGGCGTCCAGCCCGTCGGCGTGGCCGACTGGCAGGGCTACGGCGGCCCCGGCGTGGGCCCCTGGGCCGCCGACCTGTTCGACGAGGAGCCGGTGCAGATCGGCACCATGGAGCCGAACCTGGAGGCGGTCGCCTCCCTGGAGCCCGACGTCATCCTCGACACCCGCTCCGACCACACCCAGGAGCGCCACGACCTGCTCTCCCCCGTCGCGCCCGTGGTCGGCCCGCCGCCCGGCGTCGAGGTCACCTACGGCACCACCTGGCAGGAGCAGACCCGCCAGGTCGCCCGGGTGCTCGGCGAGGACGCTCGGGGCGAGGAGCTCATCGGGGAGCTGGAGGGCCGCTTCGCCCAGGCGCGCGAGGACAACCCCGGCTTCGAGGGCACGACCATCGCGGTCGGCGCCTACTTCGACGGGCAGTACGGCGCCTACGTCCCCGGGGACGCGCGGGTCGACCTGCTGGAGGACCTGGGCTTCGAGAACAAGCCCGAGATCACCGAGATGGCCGAGGGCGCGTTCTACGTGGACCTGAGCCCGGAGCTGGTGGAGGTCCTGGACGCGGACCTGACCGTCGTCTTCCCCATCGGCGACGAGGAGACCACCCGCTTCCTGGAGGAGGACCCGGTGCTCCAGGGCATCCCGTCCGCCGAGGACGGCCGCCTGCTGATCATGGACGACCCGGAGCTGGCCAACGCCTTCTCCAGCGGCTCGACCCTGGGCGTCACCCACGCCCTGGAAGGGGTCGTCCCGCTGCTGCGGGAGGCCCTCGGGGGCTGACCCCGCGGCCGGCGCCCCGTCGGCCCCGCACCCCCAGGACCCCGCCGGGCGCAGGCCCGGCGGGGTCCTCCGCGTCCGCGGGGACCCGCATGCGGGGCGGTGTGCGACACGCGCGGAGGCGACGGGTCCTCGGCGTCCTCGGGGACCCGCGTGCGGGGCGCCGCGCCGCCGGCCCGCGCGGTCAGGGCCGGAAGACCACCTTGACCATGCCGTCCGCCTTCTTCTGGAACGCCTCGTACGCGTGCGGCGCGTCGTCCAGGGGCAGGTGGTGGGTGGCGAAGTCCTCCACCCCCAGCACGTCGGCGTCGTCCAGGAGCGGAAGGATCTCCGGCGCCCAGTGGCGCACGTTCGCCTGCCCCATCCTCAGCTGGATCTGCTTGTCGAAGAGGGTCAGCATCGGCATCGGGTCGGCCATGCCCCCGTACACGCCGATCAGCGAGACCGTCCCGCCGCGCCGTACCAGGTCGATGGCGGTGTGCAGGGCGGAGAGCCGGTCCACCCCCGCCGTCTCCATCAGCTTCGCGCCGGCGCTCCGGGGCAGGAAGGAGGCCATCCTCTGGGCGAGCCTCGCGGTCCCGTGCCCGGACGCCTCCATGCCCACCGCGTCGACGACCGCGTCCGGCCCCTCGCCGCGGGTGCGCTCGCGGATCTCCCCGACCAGGTCGTCGGTACCGCCGGAGGGGTCGAACACCTCCACGCCCCGGGCGGCGGCGCGTGCGCGGCGCTCGGCCACCGGGTCCACGCCGAACACCTGTCCCGCCCCCAGGTGGCGGGCGACCCGGCAGCACATGTCGCCGATCGGCCCCAGTCCCAGGACCGCCACCGAGCCGCCCTGCGGCACGTCCGCGTAGCGGACCGCCTGCCAGGCCGTGGGCAGGACGTCGGACAGGAACAGGTACCTGTCGTCGTCCCCCTGGGCGGGGACCGGGATGGCGTTGCTCTGCGCGCGGGGGACCCTCAGGTACTCGGCCTGCGCCCCGGGCACGGAACCGTACAGCGAGCTGTAGCCGTAGATCCGCGCGCCCATGCCCTGCTCCTCGACCCTGGTGTTCTCGCACTGGGTCTGGAGGCCGGCGCCGCACATGGCGCAGTGCCCGCAGGAGATCTGGAAGGGGACGACGACGCGGTCCCCCACCGACAGGGACGTGACCTGCGGCCCGACCTCCTCGACGACGCCCAGGGGTTCGTGGCCGAGCACGTCGCCCGGGTTCATGAAGGGGCCGAGCACCTCGTACAGGTGCAGGTCGGATCCGCACAGGCCCGAGCTGGTGACGCGGATGACGGCGTCACCGGGGTCCTCGATCCGCGGATCGGGGACGTTGACGGTGTTGACGTCCCTCGTGCCGTTCCACACGACTGCCTTCATGACTCCCCCTGGTGTCGCCTCCTGTGCGCCGGCGCCCGGGGGCCGTGCTGCCCCCGGGGGCGGCCGTGTCCGCCCACTACCCGTGGGCACGCGCCGGAAAACGGGGGGCGGCCCGGGGCCGCGGAAGACTTCAGTACCGAAAGTATCCGATACCCATGGGTATGCTAACCTCGCCCCATGAGCGAAGACCCCGGGGGTCCGTCTCCCCGCACCCCCCGTGAAGAGGTGCGGCGCCGCCTCCTGTCGGCAGCCGTGCGCGCGTTCGCCGAGCACGGCTACGCCGACAGCCGCCTGGAGGACATCGCGCGCGCGGCGGGCTTCACCAAGGGGGCCGTCTACTCCAACTTCGGCGGCAAGCACGACCTGTTCGGCGCGGTCCTGCGGGAGCGCTCCGACGCCGAGATCGACACCCTGCTCGCACGGATCGGCGAGTCCGCCGACCCCGCCGACGCCGTCGCGGCCACCGTCCGCGACGTGGCCCGGCGCATCACCGAGGACCCCGAGCGCGGCCGGCTGGGCCTGGAGTTCGCCGCCCGGGCGACCCGCGACGCGCAGACCCGCGACGTGGTCGGCCGGACGCGGCGCGCCCAGCGGGAGGCGGTCGCCGACGCCGTCTCCCGGTTCGCCGCCAGGGGCGTGCCCCTGGGCGCCGATCCCGCCCTCACCGCCCTGATCCTGCACTGCCTGACCAACGGCCTGTCCATGGAGCACCTGGCCGACCCCGGGGCGGTCGACACGGAAACGATCGAGAGGGCGCTGGGCGCCGTCATCGCGGCCCTGGCCCCCGTGCCACCGCCCGACCCCGAGGAGCCGCAGTGAACACGAAACCGGCCGTCCTGGCCACGGCGTGCGCCGCCGCGACCGTCCTGCTGCTGTCCGGATGCGCCTCCTCCGCGACGGTCGACGAGGCCGAGGCGCAGCACCGCAGCTTCTCACCGGCCTCGGACGTCCTCACCATCGCGGTCGACCGGGGCGACCTGGAGGTCGTCCCCGCCGAGGTGGACGACATCCAGGTGACGCGGTGGGTGTCGGGCGGGGCGGTCGTCGGCCCGCCGCGCGCCACCTGGGAGCTGGACGGGGAGACCCTGTCGCTCCAGCTCCACTGCGGGCCGAGGGCCGGCTGCGACGCCCGCTACGAGGTGGCCGTGCCCGAGGGGACCTCGCTCACGGTGGAGGGCGGCAACGGCGACACCACGGCCACCGGCTTCGCGGAGCCGCTGGAGATCGGCACCGACAACGGGCGGGTGACGGTGGAGAACGTGTCCGGTCCGCTCGTCCTGCGCAGCGGGAACGGCGGACTGCACGCCCGCGGGATCGTCTCGCCGACCCTGGAGGCGCACACGGAGAACGGAACGATCGACGTGTCCTTCGCCAGGGCGCCCGACGACGTCCGGGTGAGCACGGCGAACGGGTCCGCGACGGTGGAGCTCCCGGAGGCCGGGTACGACGTGTCGTCCTCCTCCGACAACGGCGAGGTGGTGACCGACGTGGAGGTGGCGCCCGGAAGCGGCCACGTGATCTCCGCCGAGACGGAGAACGGCGACATCCGCCTGGTCCCCGCACGCTGACGCGCCGTGCCCGGCACGGCGGGGCGGCCTCCCGCCGGGCCCGGCCCGGGGGAACGGGAAGGGGCGGAGCGGGGGGTTTCCCGCATTTCACCTTGACCTGACGCGAGACTCCTATAGTCTCCGCCGGTGATCAACCGACTGAACGGGCACCATGAGGATGAATCGCGCCATTCTCGTGTTCCGGACGTGCGCGCGACAGTGTTCTCCTCCGAACGGACGGCGGGCCCGGCACCGCTGGGGGAAGCGGCGGTGAACCGGTGGACCTGACCGTGGGACACGCCCTCATCCACCCCCGCCACGGGCTGGTGACCATCACCGGGCGCTCGACCAGGACGACCCCCGCGGGCGACGTCGAGTTCCTGACCCTGACCGTGCGTGCCTCGGCGATGGACATCCAGATCCCGGTGGCCAACGTCGAACTGGTGGGGCTGCGCAAGGTCGTCGACGACGAGGGCCTGCAGACGATCCTCGACGCCCTGAGCCGACCGCCGACGGACGACCCGTCCAACTGGTCGCGCCGGTTCAAGAACTACGAGACCAAGCTGGGCAGCGGGGATCCGCGCCAGATCGCCGAGCTGGTCCGCAGCATCAGCGACCGGCAGCGCGCCAGGAAGGTCTCCGCGGGAGAGAAGCGCCTGTTCCTGAGCGGCAGGGAGATGCTGGTGAACGAGCTTTCCCAGCACCCCGGCGTCGGCGGCCTCGAGAAGGCGGAGCGCCTGATCGAGGAGAAGCTCTCCTCGTAGCGCTCCCGCCCCGGACACGGGGCCCACCGCGCCGGCGCCTCGCGTCCGGGGGCGTCCGCCGGAGGACGCCCCCGGACGCGGCGCGCCGGGCCCGACCTCAGCGGACCACGTCGAAGACCTGCTTCTGGACGCCGTTGGAGTACACCGCGTGCTCGACCAGCCTGAGCTTCTGGGCGTCCTTGTCCGTGTCGCTGAACAGCCGCTTGCCCGCGCCCAGCAGGACGGGGAAGACGAGCAGGTGGTAGCGGTCGACCAGCCCGGCGTCGGCCAGGGACCGGCCCAGGGTGGCGCTGGCATGGACCGAGATCGGCCCGTCCCCGGTCTCCTTCAGCGCGGCCACGTCCTCGACCGAGCGCAGGATCGTGGCGGGCCAGCGCGGGTCGTCCTTCTCCAGCGTGGTGGAGACCACGTACCGCGGCATGGCGTTGTAGCCCGCGAACTCCTCCACCATCGTCGGCCACACCGGGGCGAAGGCCTCGTAGCTGCGGCGGCCGACGAGCAGGGCGGTGGCCTCCTCCTGCTCGCGGGCCTTGATCTCGTAGGCCGCCTCGTCCATCTCGACGTCCTTGAACGTCCAGCCCGCGTTGCGGTAGCCGGGCTCGCCGCCGGGGGCCTCCATGACTCCGTCGACGGACACGAACGCGGTGACGATCAGGGTGCGCACAGGTGACTCCAGGGTTGTTCTGTCTGCTTCCTCACCCACACGTCGAACGGGACGGCCCCCGATCGACACCGGGACAAAACTTTTTTTCGGAGGGCCGCCGAGCAGGCCCGGAAGGGACGGCGTGCGCGGGGAGGCCGGTGCGGCGGCGAGGGCACCACGGTGTACCGCTTGGGAACAGCATGACCCCGGGAACACCCGCCCCTGGCCGGGACCAGGGCGGCCGGCGGGTATCCCGTCACCGTGCCCCCGCCGGTCGGGGGACCCCGGCCGGGCGCGGAGCACGCGGGCGGCCGGGCACGCGCCGCACCCGGGCGGCCCGGAGAACATCCGGGACCCGGTGGGGAGAGGGTATGGACCTCAAGATCCTTCCGCTGGCCGTCACCATGATGGCGGGGCCGCAGATCATCGCCGCCCTCGTCCTGGTCACGACCAGGCAGCCGGTGCGCGTGTCACTGGCGTTCCTCGCGGGCGCGGCCGCCGCCACGACCGTCGGGGTGGCCCTCGCCCGCGGCCTCTTCGGGCTGTTCGGCGGCCTCGTGCCCCTGGGCAGCCCCTCCGACACCGGTTCGGCGGGCAACCTGATCCAGTTCGGACTGGTGGCGCTGCTCGTCCTCGCGGCGGCCAGGGCCTTCCTCCGCCGGAGGACGGCCGAGCCCCCCGGGTGGCTGACCGGGCTCATGGAGGCGAACACCGCACAGGCCCTGGCGACCGGGCTCCTGGTGATCCTGGCGATGCCGTCCGACGTCGTCGTCATGCTGACGGTGGGAGCGCACCTGGCCCACGGCGGCGAGGACTTCACGGCCGCGGTCGGGTTCATCGCCGCGACCGTCCTGATAGCGGCCCTCCCCCTCCTCACGCTCGTGGCCGCGGGCCGCCGTGCGAGGCGGGCCATGCCCTCCGTCAGGGACTGGCTGAACTCCCACAGCTGGGTGGTCACCATCGCCACCTGCGCCGTCTTCGTACTCCTCCTGCTGTGAGCGCGGACGGGGCCCCTGCCGGGCGAAGGCCGCCGCACCCGGACCGTGACCGCGCGGACCCGGGCCGTGCGCATGTGCTCCACCGCCCCACCGGTGTAGCCTCTCCCACACACCGTCCCGGGGGAGGTCTCCATGGCCGTCGACCGGCTCGCCGACGAACTCATGGACGCCCTGCTCGACGCGGACCCGGTCAGGGCCTCGCTCCTGGGCGTCCGCGACCGGGAGGACCGGCTGGGCGACCTCACCGAAGCGGGCGGGCAGGCGTCGACGGCGAGGATCGCGGACGTCGCGGCACGGGCCGCGGAGGTCGACCCGGACGGTCTCGACGCCGATGACCGCGTCACCCGGGCCGTCCTCCTCCAGCAGGCCGGGGCCGAGCTGGACCGCGTCGCCGCGCGCGGCGTCGAGTACACCGTCACCGACTCCTTCTTCGACCCGGCCGTGGGCACGCTGTCCCGGTTGGCGCTGGTCGGCGTCACCCGGCCGGAACACGCCGAGGGCTACCTGGCCCGTCTGGCCGGGCTGCCGAACCTGCTCGACACGATCGCGGAGAGGCTCCGCGCGGGCGCGGCCGCCGGTCGCACGCCCGTGCGGCGGTCGGCGGAGGCCGCCGTCTCCTACCTGACCCGCTACCTCGCCGCGCCCGGGGAGGATCCGCTGCGCCGCCCCGGACCGGTCGACGACGGCCCCGGGGCCGCGGCCTTCCGGGCCGAGCGCGACCGGCTGCTCTCCGACGTCGTCTCCCCGGCCCTGGCACGCCACCGTGACACCCTCGCGGCGGAGGCGGTACCGCACGGGCGTCCCGACACCAGGGCCGGACTGTGCTGGCTGCCCGACGGCGAGGGCCACTACGCCCGGCTGCTCCGGGGCCACACCACCACCGGTCACACACCGGAGGAGCTGCACCGTGCCGGCCTCGACGCGCTGGAGGGGTTGGCGGAGGAGTTCGCGCCGGTCGGGAGGCGGGTGCTCGGAACCGGCGAGCCCGGCGAGATCCTCGACCGGCTGCGCACCGATCCGGCGATGCGCTGGCGGGACGCCGCCGAACTGCTCGGGGCGGCCCGGGCGGCCGTCCGCCGCGCGGAGCGGGCCGCACCCGGGTGGTTCGGACGGCTGCCGTCGCGGGGCTGTGCGGTGGAGGCGGTGCCGGCGGCCGAGGCGCCGGGCGCCCCGGTGGCCTACTACATGCAGCCGGCCATGGACGGCAGCCGGCCGGGCACCTACTTCGCCAACACCCACCAGGCCGATCGCCGCGACCGGTACAGCGCAGAGGCGATCGCGTTCCACGAGGCCGTCCCCGGCCACCACTTCCAGCTCGCCCTGGCCCAGGAGCTGTCCGGCCTGCCGCTGCTGCGCAGGCTCGCGTCGGTGACGGCGTTCGACGAGGGCTGGGGCCTCTACTCCGAACGCCTCGCCGACGAGATGGGCCTGTACGGCGACGACCTCTCCCGGCTGGGCATGCTCGGCGAGGACGCGCTGCGGGCCTGCCGCCTGGTCGTCGACACCGGACTGCACGCCAGGGGGTGGAGCCGCCGGCAGGCCGTCGACTTCATGGCCGCGCACACCGCCGCCCCCCGGATGGAGATCGTGTCCGAGGTCGACCGGTACCTCTCCTCGCCGGGACGGGCCCCGGCCTACATGGTCGGCCGGTGGGAGATCCAGCGCATCCGCGCGGAGGCGGAGGCCGCCCTCGGCGACCGGTTCGACATCAGGGCCTTCCACGACGTGGTCCTGGGCAGCGGCCCGCTGCCCCTGGGGGTGCTCGACGACGTGGTGCGGGCCTGGACCGCAGGCCGGAGCCGCCCGGGACCCCGCCGGGACGCCCCCGGAGCCGGGCTCCGGCGCTGACGCGGGGCAGGTCGGCGTCGGGCATGCCCGTCACCCCCACCGGGGGTCCCGGCCCCGGAAGGCGCGCCGGTAGGCGTCCGGGGGCACGCCCACGGTGCGGTGGAAGTGGCGGCGCAGCGTCGCGGCGGTGCCCATGCCCACGGCCGCCGCGACGGTCTCGACACCGTCGTCCGTGGTCTCCAGGAGTTCCTGGGCGCGGCGGATGCGCTGCTCCAGCAGCCATCGCAGGGGCGTGGTGCCGGTCAGCGACCGGAAGTGGCGCGCCAGGTTGCGCGAGCTCATGTTCGCCCGGCGGGCCAGATCCTCCACGGTCAGCGGCAGCTCCAGCCGTTCGGCCGCCCAGGGCAGCAGGTCCGCGACGGGGTGGCCGTCCCGCACGGGGACCGGGGCGGCGACGAACTGGGCCTGGCCCCCGGGCCTGTGCGGGG
This sequence comes from Nocardiopsis sp. NPDC101807, assembly GCF_044766605.1. Classification (NCBI taxonomy): domain Bacteria; kingdom Bacillati; phylum Actinomycetota; class Actinomycetes; order Streptosporangiales; family Nocardiopsidaceae; genus Nocardiopsis; species Nocardiopsis sp. NPDC101807. Next base: position 237,877 of record NZ_JBIWMK010000001.1, read on the forward strand.
GCACGACCAGGCGGCGGGCGGCGGCGTTGGCGACCGCCGAGCCGTGGTCGACGCGGATCAGGTGCAGGCACAGGTCCACGGCCGCGGCCTTGCCCGCGGAGGTGAGCACCCTGCCGTTGTCGACGTAGAGCACGGCGGGGTCGACCTCCACCCGCGGGTACCGGGAGGCGAGCTCCCCGGTGTGGGCCCAGTGGGTGGTCGCGCGCAGCCCGTCGAGGAGGCCGGCCTCGGCCAGCACGAACGCGCCCGTGCAGAGGGAGACCACGCGCGCCCCGGCCCGGTGGGCGGCGCGCACCGCGTCGACCAGCACGGCCGGCGGGCGCTCGTCCACGTCGGCCAGCGCGGGCACGACCACCGTCCCGGCGCCCGCCAGCCGGTCGAGCCCGTGGTCCGGCTCCAGCCGGAACCGTCCGGCCCGCACCGTTCCGGAGCCGCACAGGGCGATGTCGTACCAGGGGGCGGCCGTGCCCGGCGGCGCGGTGCCGAAGATCTCGCACGCGGCGGCGAGCTCGAAGTGCAGCATGCCGTCGGTGAGGGCGAACGCGATCGAGGACATGTCCGAAAGTGTACGCATGGTGGCGTTCCGGACGCTGGCGGCCATCCGCCGACACGGCCATGCTCTTCCTGACGGACTGATTCGAGCTCCAGGGAGAACCGATGGGATCAGGATTCGCGGTGGCGGTGGTCGGCGCCTCCGGGCACACCGGGCGGTTCGTGGCGGCGGAGCTGCGCCGCCGCGGCCACACCCCCGTCCTCGTCGGACGCGACGCGGGCAGGCTGCGGGACCTGCGTGCCTCCCACCCCGGGTCGCCGGCCCGGACGGCGGCGATGGACGACCCGGCCTCCCTCGACCGGGCGCTGGAAGGCGTGGACGCCGTGGTCAACTGCGCCGGGCCCTTCGCCGTGACCGCGGCTCCGGTGGTCGGGGCCGCCCTGCGCGCGGGCGTCCCGTACGTGGACGTGGCGGCCGAGATCGAGGCGAACACGGACACGTTCACGCACTTCGAGCGGGACGCCCGCGAAGCGGGGGTCGCGGTGGTGCCCGCCATGGCGTTCTTCGGCGGGCTCGGCGACCTGCTGGCCACGGCGGCGGCGGGCGACTGGGGCGGGGCCGACGAGGTGCACGTCGCCTACGGGCTGAGCGGCTGGGCCCCCACGGAGGGGACCCGCGCCGCGGGACGGGTGTCCCGGCGCAGGAGGGGCGGTCGGCGGGTCGTCTTCTCGAACGGGCGGCTGGAGCACCGCGACGGCGCCCCTCCGGTCACCGAGTGGGCGTTCCCCGGGCCGCTGGGCACACGTGCGGTGGTCGGCGAGTTCACGATGGCCGAGGTCACCACGATCCCCCGCCACCTGGAGGTTCGCGAGGTGCGCACGTACATGACGGTGGAGGCCGCCGAGGGCCTGTCCGCCCCGGCCGCGCGGACGCCGGTCGGGGCGGACGGTCCCGGTCGGCCCGCGGAGACCTTCCTCGTGGACGTCCTCGTGCGCTCGGGCGGCGCCGAGCGGCGCGCGTTCGCCACCGGCCGGGACATCTACGCCGTGTCCGCGCCGCTCGCGGTGGAGGCGGTGGAGCGGATCCTCACCGGGCGGACCGGGGCCGCCGGGGTGGCCTCCGCCGGTGAGATGTTCGACGCGGCGGACTTCCTGCGCGCCCTGTCCCCGCACGTGGTGACGGGCCCGCTCCACGGGGAGCGGACGCCCGGCGCGGAGCCCCTCGCCGCGGCGCCGTAGCGGCGGCCGGGGGCGGAGGCGGGGCGGGGGCCCGGCGGGCCCTCAGGCCCCCTCGATGCGCGACAGCCAGGTGGCCAGCAGCGCTTCGAGCTGTTCGGCCTCCTCGGCCGTGAGGGCTTCCAGGAGGCGCCGCTCGTCCTGCATGTGCTCGGTGAACGCCTGGTCGATGAGCGCCCTGCCCGCCTCGGTGAGCGCGACCGTGCGGCCCCGGCCGTCCCCCTCGGCCCGGCGGCGGGTGACGAGTCCGGCCTCCTCCAGCCGGTCGAGCCGCTTGGTCACGGCCCCGGTGGTGACCATCGTGAACCGGGCGAGTTCGCCCGGCGCGCGCTCGCAGGGCCCTCCCGCGCGACGCAGCGCGGCGAGGACGTCGAACTCGCCCTCGCTCAGCCCGTGGCGGCGGTAGACGACGCACAGCCGGTCGCTCAGGTGGGAGCCGATGCGGTGCAGCCTGCCGATCACCCCCTGCGGGGACACGTCCAGGTCGGGGCGCTCGCGTTCCCACTCGGCCTGGATGCGTGTGACGCGGTCGTACTGCTCCATGCCCCCAGTGTAGCTTCCGAGGAAGCTATTATAGCTTCCATGGAAGCTACATGGCGGTGGGCGCCCGCGACGGCGACCGCCCCCGTGACCGGGGGAAGGACGGCCGGGCCGACCGGCCTCCCCGCCCCCGCGACCGGGGCGCCGCCCGACTCGGCGCCGCCCGCCGGTGCGCCCACCGTCCGGGGGGCCGCCGGGCCCGCCCTGCCCCGCGTGCTCCCGGACCGGCTACCGGCGGTCCCCCGGCTGCGGCCCGGCCACGCCCCGGCGGGGCCGCGGTGAACGGCGGTACCGGTGGGACCCGGCCGTGCCCTGCCACGGCCCGGGGTCCGCTCCCCACCGGGCGGCGGTCCCCGCGCCGGGCCTCAGCCGCCGGACCCGCCCGGTGCCGCGGCCTCCAGGTCGTCGACGCTGCCCGACATGATCGTGCGCACGTGCTCGGTGATGTGCTCGGCGGGCCAGTCCCACCAGGCCACCGCCAGCAGGCGGGCCGTGGTCGCGGCGTCGAAGCGGGTGCGGATGAGCCGGGCCGGGTTGCCGCCGACGATCCCGTAGTCGGGCACGTCGGAGGTGACGACGGCTCCGGAGGCGATGACCGCACCGTGGCCGATCCGCACGCCGGGCATCACCGTCGACCCGTGGCCGAACCAGACGTCGTGGCCGACCACCGTGTCCCCCCGTCCCGGCAGTCCGGTGATCAGGTCGAAGTGCTCCGACCACGAGCCGCCCATCGTGGGGAAGGGGAAGGTCGAGGGGCCGTCCATACGGTGGTTGGCGCCGTTCATGATGAACCGGGTCCCGGTGCCCAGCGCGCAGAACCGGCCGATGACCAGCTTCTCCGGACCGTAGTGGTAGAGCACGTTGCGCGTCTCGAACGCGGTCGGGTCGTCGGGGTCGTCGTAGTAGGAGTACTCGCCGACCTCGATGAGAGGGGACGTCACCAGGGGTTTGAGCAGCACCACACGCGGCTGCCCGGGCATCGGGTGGAGCACGGTCGGGTCGGCGGGCACGGGCATGGCGGGATGTCCCTCGGTTCGTGGGGTGTCGGGCCGTCCGATGATCCCAGCCCGGGATACGCCGGTCCAGGCGTTTGCGACCTGCGGGTCCGCTCGGGCGCCGCCCGCGCGTGCGCCGTTCCCGGACGGGACGGCGGGAGGGTGGGTGTGGCAGGGCCTCCCTCCGGGAGCCCCCGGATCCTAGCCTGGAGGGGCGCGGGCGGTCCGGCCGTCGTCCGCACCGCTCCCCCGGCGGGCCGCACGGCCCCCCGCCCCCGGGCGCCCTCCGGGGTCCCGTGCCGCACGCCCCCGCACCCGCCCGGCGCGGGGGACGGCGGGCGGGCGGGGACCGTTCCCCTCCCCTCGGGGGCGCGGACCGCGCGCGGTCCGCCGGACCGCGCCCCGCCACCGCGCACCCGCGATTCCCCCCTGTAGGACACCTCGAACGGAAAGCGAGATGACGAGACGCCGATGACGTGGACTCCCGAAGAGTTGACGCTGTACTCCTCCACCGAGGAGATCGTCCTGACGGTCGCGCACGACAGGCGTGTACTGAGGCGCGGCCGGAGGGTCTGGGTGGTGCGCGAGGGGGACGACCTCTACGTCCGCTCCCTGGGCGGCCACGCCTCCGACTGGTACCGGAGCGCGCGGACCCACCGCAAGGGCACGGTCCGGGCCGCGGGCCTGCGCAGGAACGTCGCCTTCGAGCCCGCCGACCCCGGGACGCGCGAACGGGTCGACGCCGCCTACCGGCTCAAGTACGGCCACTACGCCGCGGCCTTCCTCGACACGGTGACCGGAGACCAGGCGGCCTCCACGACGCTCCGGCTCGTGCCGTGCACCACGCGGACGCAGGCGACGGCGTGCTCCGCGGCCGCCTCCCCGGCCGACCGGGGCTCCCGGCCGCGCTCCCCGCTGGGCCCGGCCGGGCGCTGGCACGCCCTGTTCGAGCGCCCGCGCCGCCAGGAGGAGAAGGCCTGAGGCGGTCGGGACCGCCGGATCCGACCGCCGCGAACTGGGTTCATGTCGTTTCCGCATGGGACTGGTCGTTTCCGTCTTGGACGGTATCGGCGACCGGGCCCAGACTACGGACAGGGCCCGGAAAGGGGCAGGTCGCAGCGGGTCGGGTCCCGCCGCGTCCTCCCTCGTCCGACCCTGTCCGATCCGCGCCGCCCGGTCCTCCGGGCGGCGCACCAGACCACGAGGAGACGCACATGTTGTTCCCCACGGCCCGCAGGACCGGGCTCGCGGCCCTGGCCGCGCTCGCGCTCGTCCCCGCCGCGGCCTGCTCCGGCTCCTCCGCGCCCGCCGAGGCGGAGCCGGCGAGCGCGGAGGTGACGGCCGAGGACCTCTCCGGCGAGTTCGAGCGGCTGGAGTCGGAGTTCGACGCCCGGCTGGGGGTCTACGCGGTGGACACGGGGACCGGGGAGGAGGTCTTCCACCGCGCCGACGAGCGGTTCGGCTACGCCTCCACCCACAAGGCATTCACGGCGGCCCTGGTCCTGGGGCAGAACACCCCCGAGGAGCTGGAGGAGGTCGTCACCTACACCGAAGAGGACCTGGTCGACTACTCCCCCATCACCGAGCAGCACGTCGACACGGGGATGACCCTGCTGGAGGTGGCCGACGCCGCCGTCCGCCACAGCGACAACACCGCCGCGAACCTGCTGTTCGAGGAGCTGGGCGGACCCGAGGGGTTCGAGGAGGACATGCGGGAGATCGGCGACGACGTGATCTCGGCGGACCGCATCGAGACCGAGCTCAACGAGGTGCCGCCCGGCGAGACCCGGGACACGAGCACGCCGCGCGCCATGGCGGGGAGCCTGGACGCGTTCGTGCTCGGGGACGTCCTGGAGGAGGGCCCGCGCGACGTGCTCACCGAGATGCTCCTCAACAACACGACCGGCGACGAGCTGATCCGTGCGGGGGTCCCCGAGGACTGGCGCGTCGGTGACAAGACCGGCGGCGGCAGCCACGGCTCGCGCAACGACATCGCCGTCGTGTGGCCCCCCGAGGACGACCCCATCGTCATCGCGGTCATGTCCACCCGCGAGCAGGAGGGCGCCGAATTCGACAACGCCCTGGTCTCGGGGGCGACCGAGGTCGTCGTGGAGGCCCTGGCCCCGTAGGGGTCCCGGCCCCCGCCCGGGCGCGGCCCCCGGGCCCGTCCTCCGAGGGGGTGCGGTCGGCGCCCGCACCCCCTCGCCCGTCGCGGGCCACCGGCCCCGGCGGCGGGCCCGAGCTGTGGCAGGATGCGCGTGTGACAGAGGAGGCGGACCCCGGCGGCGCCCGTGCCTGGGACGCCCGCCTGGGATGGGCGCACGGGCTGACGGCGGACGACCCCGCCGCGCGCGAGGCGGCGCTGGCCCGCCTGCTGCGGGCCCAGGAGGGGGTCGGCCGCTCCATCGCCCGGTTGAACGAGGCGCTGCTGAGGCCGCCGCCGCCCGGGCCGGCCGGCCGCAGGCGCGATCCGGCCTTCGTCCGGGCGGCCACGGCCCACCGCGAAGCGGAGCGGCACTCGCTGCCCGAGGCCCTGTGGAACCGCCCGCCGGGGGACGTCAGGACGTGGGCGGGCCTGCCCTACGCCCTCCTCTACCTGGAGTGGGAGGCGAAGTACCCGCAGACGTGGACCCGGTACGCCAAGAAGTGGGGCACGAAGAGGCTCCTCCTCCGCGACGTGGCGGTGACCGGCCACGGCGAGGCCGCCAGGGCACGGCTGGTCGGCCTGGTCGCGGCCGCCGTACGGCGGCGCTACCGGTGCAAGGACCGCGAGTACGTGCGGGTGGCCAGGGCCGTCGACGGCGAGGACCTGCGCGTCGCCCTGGCCCCGGCGGCGGACTCGGAGGACGTCTGGGCCCGCCGCCACGCGGGCTACGTCCTCTGGCTCCTCGACCGCCCCGGGGTGCCCAACACGCGGCGCGTGTGGGAGGGGTGGAACGCCGGGGAGTTTGCGGGATGAGCCTCCCGCACCGGTTCCGTCGCGACACCGCCGAGGGGCCCGGGCGCGCCGCCACGCGGGCGGAGAGGGTTCACCCCCGGGTGCGCGCGCCCGGCGCCACCGCGACCGCCGCGGCCGAGAAGACCGCGCTCACGGCGAACACGGCGGGCAGCCCCGCTGTGGTGATCACCCCGGCCATGAGGACCGGCGTGAGCGTGGTGCTGACGGCCTGGAGCCAGTTCTGCACGGCCAGGGCCCGCCCGGCCCACGCGGTCCCGGCGATCTCGGCGACGGCGGTGAAGGTCAGGCCGTTGTGCCACATCGTCAGCACGAGGCAGGCCAGCAGCAGGGGCACGGCCGTCCGGTCCCAGACCCCGGGCAGGAGGGCGAGGAGGACCAGGCAGACCCCCGAGACCGCCGCCAGCCGCCGCACGGGCCGCATCCGGTCGCCGGTCCGGTCCGACCGGATCCCGAGCAGCAGGCGTCCCGCGGCGCCCGGCACCTGGGCCGCCGCGACCACCGCGCCCGCGGCGGGCGCGCCCCATCCCTGCTCCTGCACGAGGTAGACCACCGCGTACGTCATCAGCGCGACCTGGGGGACGCCGAGGAGCATGCTCACGCCGTGCACCCGCCAGATCGGGCGGCGCCGGTACGGTGACCCGGCGGCGGGAGGGACCGCCTTCCCGTCCTCGGGCGCGTGTCCGTGCGCGGGACGGTGCGGGGGCGGGCCGGGAGCCACGGCCAGCAGGAGCGGCACCGCCAGGAGCGCGAGCGCGGCCGGGAGCGTCATCGCCGCGACGAACCCCCACGCGTCGGCGGCCCCGGGCAGCACCAGGGCGGAGAGCCCCACGCCCAGCGGGAGCGCCGACTGGCGGATCCCCATGGCCAGGCCCCGCTCCCCCGCGTCGAAGCGGGACAGGACCAGTCGGCCGCTGGCCGCGTTGACCGGGCCGCCGACCGCGCCCACGAGCGCCAGGACCACCGCCGCGCCCCACACGTCCGTGACGAGCCGGAGCGCGCCGAGCGCGCCCGCCGTGAGGACCAGGCTCAGCGCCATCGTCGACCGCTCCCCGACCCGGTCGATCACCACGCCCCACAGCAGGAGGGTGAGGAGCAGGCCCAGGGACGGGAGCCCCGCCAGCACCCCCGCCTGCGCGGTCGTGACCCCGAAGGCGTCCCTCAGCTGCGGGAGCACGAGGGGGACGCCGAACATGGCGGACACACTGGCCACCTGGGCCACCATGCTGACGGAGAGGACGGTCCAACGGTTCCGTACGCGCACCCCGACAGCCTAGGCGCGGGACGCCCGGGGCCGGGGTGCCCGCCGCCCCTTCACCGGCCCCGGTCCGGGCGGCGTCCAGCCTCCGCCGGACCGCGACGCCCGGTCGCCCGCCGCCCCCTCACCGGTCCCCGGCCCCGGCGGGGCGCAGGCGTGGCCTGCCATCCTGGAGGACACCCATTCCCACGGACCGAGTACGGAGAGATGCAGATGGCGGACGGGAAGAGCCTGCCGGAGCGCAGTCGACAGGTGGCCGAGGCGCTCGCACGGTTCGGGGCGCGGGACCGGGTGCGGGAACTGCCCGCGTCGACCCGCACCGCGGCGGAGGCGGCCGAGGCGCTGGGCTGCGAGGTCGGGGCGATCGCCAACAGCCTGGTGTTCATGGCCGACGGGAGCCCGTTGCTGGTGATGACGAGCGGTCGGCACCGGGTGGACGCGGCCCTGCTGGCCGAGCGCCTGGGCAAGCGGGCCGTCAGGCGGGCCGAGCCCGGGGAGGTGCGCGCCGCCACCGGCCAGGTGATCGGCGGGGTGGCCCCCGTGGGCCACCCCGCGCCCGTCGAGACGGTCGTGGACACCGCGCTGGAGGGGTATCCGCGGCTGTGGGCCGCCGGCGGCACCCCCCGCACCGTCTTCCCCACCGACTACGCGGAGCTGCTGAAGATGACGGGCGGGACCCCGGTCGCCGTCAACTGACCGGGCGCGGAGCCGGGGCCGGCCCCGGCGGCTGTCCGCCGCCCCGTCCGACGCGGCCCGGGACGCCTCAGCAGCGTTCGCGCAGGACCTCGACGCCCTCGCCCTCCAGGTCGTCGCAGTACGCCGCGCGGCCGGTCATCGCCATGACGAGCGCCAGGGTCGGCCCGGAGACCGGGAGTCCGGAGCCGGTGGCGAAGGGGCCGTCCGTGGCGGCCAGGCGCAGCCCGCCGATCCTCCCCTTGGCCACGACCACGAGATCGGTGCCGCTGTAGTACTCGGCCAGGCGCGTGAGCGTCTCGACGGGGTAGGCCCGGCCGATCCCCAGGGGGCGGCGGATGTCCTCCCCGTGGACGACGGTCTCGCCCAGGCACGCCACGACCGGGCCGACGGGGGTGGTCGTGTTGGTCGCGACGCGGCGGAAGTTCTCCAGGGTCTCGGCCGGGCTCCGCCCGAGCTGCTCGGCCAGGCGCATCTCCACCTGCTTGTCGAAGTCGAACCGGCAGCGGACGACCCCCGCCATCCACCGGGCCCAGCTCAGCCCGGCGGCCGACGCCAGGTGGGCGAGGACCTCGCGGACGCTCAGCCCGGTGCACAGGGACTCCGTGGCCCACTGCCGGTCGGTGAGGTCCGCGAGGTCGGCGGCGAGCGAGGCCCGTTCGGTGTGGACGGTCGGCCAGAGTGCGTTCATGCGGGGAGCCTAGGTCCCGGCACCGACATCCGGGCGGCGTCGCGTCCCCGCGCGGCAGGCCTCGGGGCAGGGCCGCCCGGAGACCGGGTCCCGGCCCGCACGGCTCGCCGGGCGGCCCGGCGCCGGCGGCACCGGTCCCGTGCGCGCCGGAGCAGGCGTCGGCCCCCCGGTTCCCGGGTGCGGGTGCTCTGCGGGCGGCCCCGCCCCGGTGTCCGGCCGGCTGTCCGGACACCGGGGGCGGTCCTCAGCCGCCGACCGCCCGGGCGACGGTGACGATGTCGGTGCTCACGGCCGTGAACGGGCCACGCGACCAGTCGCCGTGGCGCTCCTCGACCTCCAGCCCGGCACCGCGCAGGAAGGCGTCGACGTCCTCGGGGCCGAGGAACCGCAGGCGGCCCCGGTCGACCCGGAGCGGCTCGCCCTCCCCGGTCGCGATGGTCTCGGAGAACGTGACCACGCCGCCCTCCACGGACCCGACCCGGTGCGACACGCGCAGCGCGCGACCCCGGTGGTCGACCACGTGGGCGGCGTTGTCCGGGGTCCAGCGCTCCCAGGCGCGGGCGAGGGGGTTGCGGGTGCCGAACACGAACCTCCCCCCGGGGACCAGCGCCCTCCGGACCGCGGCGAGCGAGGAGCGGAGTTCGCTGTCGGACACGAGGGTCTGGAAGGCGTTGCCGGCCATGACCGCGAGCTCGAACGCGCGGTCCCACGCCATCTCCTCGGCGCGGCCCCCGACCCAGGCGACGTCGTCGCGCACGCGCGCCCGGGCGAGTGCGGCGGGGTCGGGGTCCAGTCCGCAGAGCCGGCCGCCGTGCCCGTTCTCTCGGGCGCGGTGCAGCAGCGTGCCGGTGCCGCAGCCCACGTCCAGGACGGACGCGGAGGCCATGACGTGGGAGAGGTAGAAGTCGTCGCTCGGGTCCCAGGGGTTGAGGACGTCGTAGAGGGCGGCCGTGTCGGCGTCGGAGTACATCGCCGCAGTGTGCTGCCGGACGAGCCCGTTCCGCCAGGGGTTTTCGGCCGGACCGGCGGCCGGGGCGGGACCGTCCCCGCGTGCGCGGGGTGGTCGTCCTCCGCCGTGGAGAACACGATCGGGGAGGCGGGACGCCCCCGCGTGCGCGGGGTGCGCGGCGGGCCGGGGCCGCGGTCCCGGCCGCCGCGGCGGGCCCGGGGGTTCCCCGCGGCGGTCCGCCGCGGGGAACCCCCTCCTGACGCTCAGGGGCTAGGGCTGGTCCCCGGTGTAGCGGTAGATGGCGGCGTCGGCGTTGACGCCCCACACCGTGCCGTCCCCGGCCGCGCTGATCTCCTTCAGCCCGCCGGGGACACCGACCCAGGGGTTGGCGTCGTCATTCGTGAAACGGTAGACGGCGCCGTTGGCGTTCACACCCCACACGTTGCTCCGGGACCCCGCCGAAATCCTCACCAGACCCCCGGAGATGTTCTTCCAGTGGGACGAACCCTGGTCACCCGTGTAACGGTAGATCTGGTTGTTCGCATTCACACCCCACACCGTGCCGTCAGCAGCCGCACTGATGTCCGTGAGGCCACCGGGAACCTTGACCCAGGGATTGGCGTCGTCATTCGTGAAACGATAGATCTCGCCGTTGGCGTTCACACCCCACACATTGCTCCGGGACCCCGCCGAAATCCTCACCAGACCCCCGGAGATGTTCTTCCAGTGGGACGAACCCTGGTCACCCGTGTAACGGTAGATCTGGTTGTTCG
>NZ_JBIWMK010000001.1:248553-430872 GCF_044766605.1 Nocardiopsis sp. NPDC101807
TGTTCGCATTCACACCCCACACCGTGCCGTCAGCAGCCGCACTGATGTCCGTGAGGCCGCCGGGAACCTTGACCCAGGGGTTGGCGTCGTCGTTCGTGAAACGGTAGATGGCACCGTTGGCGTTCACACCCCACACATTGCTCCGGGACCCCGCCGAGATCTTCGTAAGACCACCAGGAATGTTCTTCCAGTGCGCCATGACACCCATCTCTGTTCGCTTCGTACACTGCACCGACCACTTGACGAAATGCGTTTCACGACGGCCCGGTCCGCAGGGGACCGTCCAGCGGGACGGCGAGCGGGGAATCCGCTGCGGGAAAGGGATGGGCCGGGGGAGACTCGCCTCCGACTCCTTTTCATCCGAAACCCGGGGGCGTCGCCCCAGCGAGATTCCCGGCACCGGAGTCGGACAATCCCCCAGGACCCGTTCCGGCCAGTATCACGGGAAGCATTCCCAGGGGTGGATATCCATGATAATGAGAGGACAAAAACACCATTACCATACAATATTAGTATTGCGAAAATATATTCTTATGTCATGAAAAGTCGCTCTGTCGAGGGGCGTGCGGTCCCCCCTTCGCGCGGCCTCCACCGCGGACCCGGCAGCCGCCCCACCGCCCCTGACCGGCCGGGCCGCTCCCCCGGCGTCACGGCGCCGAGGGACGCGATGCCACAATGCGAAGTGTGAGACACCAGAACTCCGTACAGCACGATCCCGCCCAGGACTCCCCCACGGTGGGCCCGCCCAAGACCAGCGCGGCGGGCATGCCCGCCGTGCTCAACAGCGTCCGCCACGTCGGTGAACAGGCCGGGGTCCGGCGCGGGCTGCCCGCCATGCTCGCGATCAACCAGAAGCGCGGCTTCGACTGCCCCGGCTGCGCCTGGCCCGAGGGCGACAAGCGGCACACGGCGGAGTTCTGCGAGAACGGCGCCAAGGCGGTCGCCGAGGAGGCCACCTCCCGGGCCCTGACCCCCGAGTTCTTCGCCCAGCACCCGGTCGCCGAGCTGGCCGGGCGCTCCGGCTACTGGCTGGGGCAGCAGGGCCGCCTCGCCCAGCCCATGTACCTGGCCGAGGGCGCCGCCCACTACGAACCGGTGAGCTGGGACCGCGCCCTGGACCTGGTCGCCGAGGACCTGCGGGGGCTGTCCTCCCCCGACGAGGCCGTGTTCTACACCTCGGGCCGCACCAGCAACGAGGCCGCCTTCCTCTACCAGCTGTTCGCCCGGCAACTCGGCACGAACAACATGCCGGACTGCTCCAACATGTGCCACGAGTCGTCGGGCTCCGCCCTCACCGAGACGCTGGGCGTGGGCAAGGGCAGTGTCTCCCTGGAGGACCTGCGCAAGGCCGACCTGATCATCGTCGCCGGGCAGAACCCCGGCACCAACCACCCCCGGATGCTCTCCGCCCTGGAGAAGGCCAAGCGCTCCGGGACCCGGATCATCACCGTCAACCCCCTGCCCGAGGCCGGCATGCGCGAGTTCCGCAACCCGCAGAAGGCGGGCGGCCTGCTCGGACGCGGCACGGAGCTCACCGACCTGTTCGCGCAGATCCGTCTGGGCGGCGACCTCACCCTGTTCTCGGCGGTCAACCGGCTGCTGCTGCAGGCGCAGGAGCGCGGGGAGGAGGTCCTGGACCGCGACTTCATCGCCACCCACACGCACGGGTTCGAGGAGTTCTCCAAGGACCTGCTGGCCGAGCCGGACGAGGAGTTCTGGCCCCGGGTCGAGAGGGCCACCGGCCTGGAGCGGGAGCTCGTCGAGCGGATCGCGGAGATGGTCACCGGGTCGGAGCGGATCATCGTGTGCTGGGCGATGGGCCTGACCCAGCACAAGCACTCGGTGCCGACCATCCGCGAGGTCGTCAACTTCCTGCTGCTGCGCGGCAACGTGGGGCGACCGGGCGCGGGCGTGTGCCCGGTGCGGGGCCACTCCAACGTGCAGGGCGACCGCACGATGGGGATCTTCGAGCGCCCCGCGGAGGCGTTCCTGGACGCCCTGGGCGCGGAGTTCGGGTTCGAGCCCCCGCGCGAGCACGGCCACGACACCGTCAACGCCATCCGCGCGATGGCCGACGGCGACGTGCGGGTGTTCTTCGCGATGGGCGGCAACTTCGTGGCGGCCACGCCCGACACCCTGGTCACCGAGGACGCGATGCGCCGGGTGGGGCTGACGGTGCACGTGTCCACCAAGCTGAACCGCTCGCACGTGGTGACGGGGGCTCGGGCGCTGATCCTGCCCGCGCTCGCGCGCACCGACCGCGACCTGCGCGACGGCGAGCCCCGGTGGGTGACCGTGGAGGACTCGATGGGCAAGGTGCACGCCTCCCACGGGGTGCTCCCGCCCCTGTCGGAGGGCATGCGCTCGGAGGTCGACATCATCTGCGACCTGGCCCGGCGGGTGCTGGGCGAGGAGCCCGTGGCGTGGTCGGAGCTGTTCGACTACGACCGGGTCCGCGACCACGTGGCGGCGGTCGTGCCGGGGTTCGAGGACTTCAACGCCCGTGCGCGCAAGCCCGCGGGGTTCACCCTGCCGCACGCGCCGCGCGACGACCGGCGCTTCCCCACCGAGACGGGCCTGGCGAACTTCACGGTCAACGGCACGTACGCGCCGGAGGTGCCGGAGGGGCGGCTGCTGCTGCAGACGCTGCGCTCGCACGACCAGTACAACACGACGGTGTACGGCCTCGACGACCGGTACCGGGGCATCAAGGACGGCCGCCGGGTCGTGCTGGTCAACCCGGAGGACGCACGCGAGCTGGGGCTGGAGGACGGCTCCTACACCGACCTGGTGGGCGAGTGGCGGGACGGCCGGGAGCGGCGCGCGGCGCACTTCCGCGTGGTGCACTACCCGACGGCGCGCGGGTGCGCGGCCTCCTACTTCCCGGAGACCAACGTGCTGGTCCCGCTGGACTCCACCGCGGAGGTGAGCAACACCCCGACGTCGAAGTCGGTGGTGGTGCGCTTCGAGCCGGACTCCGGCGCCGCCTGAGGCGGGGAGGCCCCGGCGCGTCCCGCGGGCCGCGCCCCCGTCCCCCCGGCGGGCTCCCGCCGGGGGGACGGCCGCGCCGCCGCCTCACACGGGGCGCTCCCGGCCGAAGAGGTGGGCGAGCGCCCCCTCCAGGCGCGGGTACCGGAAACGGTGCCCCGCCGCCTCCAGACGGGCCGGGGCCACCCTCTGGTCCGCCAGCGCCACCTCGTCCGCCCCCTCCCGTCCCAGCAGGAGGGCCGGCCCCCAGCCCGGCACCGGCAGCGCCGCGGGGCGGCGCAGGACGCCGGCGAGCGCGTCGGCGTGCTCGGCGCCGTGCACCGGGTTCGGCGCCACCCCGTTGACGGGGCCCGTCAGCGCCCCGTCCAGGACGGCGCGCACGTAGACGTCCGCGAGGTCGTCCACGCCGATCCACGACATCCACTGCTGGCCGTCGCCGATCTTGCCGCCCAGCCCCGCGGCGAACAGCGGGTACTGCAGACCCAGCACTCCCCCGGCGGGGCTCTGCACGATGCCCGTGCGCACCCGCACGCACCGGGCGCCGCCCTCGGCCGCGGGTTCGGCGGCCTCCTCCCAGTCCGCGACCAGGTCGGCCAGGAACCCCGTCCCGCGAGGGCTGTCCTCCGTGAGGACCTCGTCCCCCCGGTCCGGCCCGTAGTAGCCGATCGCCGACGCGGTCACGAACACGCGCGTCCCGCTGCGGGCCACCAGCCGGGCGAGCGCGCGCGTGGGGCCGACACGGCTGTCGCGCAGGGCCTCCTTGTGCTGCTCCGTGAACCGCCCGAACAGCGGCTCCCCCGCCAGGTGCACCAGGGCGTCGACGCCTTCGAGCAGGTCGGCGGCCGGTTCCTTGGGGTCCCAGCGCCGTTCGTCCGGGTGGGCGGGGTCCCTGCGCACCAGCCGGACCACCCGGTGCCCGCCCGTGGTGAGCAGCGAGCACAGGGAGCGCCCCACCAGCCCGCCCGCTCCGGTGACCGCCACGGTCACCGGGCGGTCGTTCCAGGCCCGCGCCCGCGCCCCGGCCGCCAGGTCGTCGGCGAGCTGGGCGTGGCGGTAGGCGAACATGGGCCGCAGCAGCGCCTCGGGGACGGAGGTGGCGACCCGGTCGACGACGCGGGTGCTCTCCCCGGTCTCCGCGACGAAGTCGTGGGCGTGCGTCCAGGACAGCAGCGTCGCCAGCGGCTGGGACACCAGCCGGTCCGCGAACCTGCGGGGCGGGTCGTACCGCTCCGGGAGGTGGCGGGCCTCCCAGCGCAGGCCGCCGGGGAACGAGAGCACCGCCGTTCCGTCCCTGAGGGAGTCCGCCTCGGCGGCCAGGCGCACCGGCTGCCAGGGCGGGGCCAGCCGGGCGAACGCGCCCGGCCGCGCGTGCCAGTCGAAGACCTCGTCGCGCGGTGCGGGCACCACGCTCGAATACCGGAAGACCATGGTCATCCCTCCGTGTCGCGTGTGGCCACGGTAACGCGAAGGCCGCCGGAGACCGCACGCGCGCCGCCGGGCTCCGGCCGAGCGGAGCCCCGGGCCCCTCCGTCCCCGGCCCGCCGGCCCACCGGGCCCGTCGCGGGACGCCCCTGCGGTCGGCACCGCCCTCCACCACCGCGAACCGACCGGACGGTATGCCAACGGGGCCCCGGCGCGACGACGGTCCCGGGCCCGCTCGTACCCTGGGGCGATGCCAGCGATCTATCTCATCCGCCACGGGAAGGCCTCTCCGGAGGCCGAGGACTACGACGAGCTGAGCCCCACCGGCCACGAGCAGGCCCGGCTGCTCGGCGCCGAGCTCAAGCGGCGCGACCTCCGGATCGGCGCGGTCGCCACGGGGGCGCTGCGCCGCCAGCGCCAGACGGCGGCGGCCGCCCTCGCCGAGGCGGGCATCGACACCGCGCCCGCCACCGACCCCCGGTGGGACGAGTACGACCACCTCGGCCTGCTCGGCCCGCACCTGGCGGCGACGGGCACGCTCCAGGAACGCCTGGACGCGGCCCTGACCTCGTGGATGGGCGCCGGGGGGAGCGGGCCGGGCACCTGGGAGGGGTTCCGCGAGGGGGTGCACGCCGCCCTCACCGACCTGGTCGCGGGGCTGGGGCGCGGAGAGACCGCGCTGGTGTTCACCTCGGCGGGGGTGGTCGCGGCGGTGTGCTCGACCCTGCTGGGCACCTCCCCGGCCGGGTTCCTGGCGATGAACCGGGTGGTGGTCAACGGTTCGGTGAGCAAGCTGCTGCACGGCCGCGGCGGCACCCGGGTGCTGTCCTTCAACGACCACGCCCACCTGGAGCAGGGCGGCCCCGCGCTGATGACCTACCGCTGAGGTGCGCCCGTCCCGGCGGCGGACCCCGCCGGGACGGCCGCGCCGGCCGGGGCCTCAGGCGCGGCGCTCGGCGTCGCGCCGGAGCACCGCGCGCAGGGCGAGCTCGTAGCCGAACACCCCGCACCCCGCCACGTACCCGGCCGCGACGGGCGCGGTCACCGACGTGTGCCGGAACTCCTCGCGCGCGTAGACGTTGGAGATGTGCACCTCCACCACGGGGGCCTCGACCGCGTCGATCGCGTCGCGCAGGGCGATGCCGTAGTGGGCGTAGGCGCCGGGGTTGAGCACCACTCCGGCCCAGTGCCGGGCGGCGTGGATCCGGTCCACCATGACGCCCTCGCTGTTGCTCTGCGCGCACACCACCTCCACCCCCAGCTCGACGCCGAGGGCGACCACCCGCCGTTCGACCTCCTCGAGGGTGACGGTGCCGTACTGCTCCGGGTCGCGGGTGCCCAGCAGGTTGAGGTTGGGACCGTTGAGCAGCAGGACGGTGCGGGAGGGCTCGGCGGCAGCGGACATGGGGCAGTGCTCCTTCTGGTTCGGTGGCCACCAGCCTAGGCGTACCGACCCGAGAGGTCAGGTAGGCGGGTGGCGGCAGGGCCGCCGACGGCGGTGGGGAACCGGTGGCGACCGTCGTGGCGCAGCCGCCCGGTGAGCGCCCCCGCGCGTTCGGTGCCGCCGGCGCAGGGGTGGGCGCAGGCCCGTTCCCCGGCCGGGGCGCGGTGGAAGCGTTCCGCCCTGCCGTCGGCCCGGGGCCGGCCGAGCGCGGTCGGCGCGCCGGGGGCGGCCCGGAGGCGCGAGCTCGGGACGGCCCGCGGACCATGCCCCCCGGACGGTCCCGTGACCCCCGTCACGGAGGAGGCTCCGGGAACGGATACCATACCGACCAGTCGGTCAAAATTTCCGAGGAGGCGACCGTGGCGTCCACCCTGCTGTCCGCGCGTGACCTGCACTTCCTGCTCTACGAGTGGCTCGACGCCGAGGCCCTCACCGCACGCCCCCGCTACTCCGACCACTCGCGCGAGACCTTCGACGCCGCCCTGGAACTGGCCGAGCGCGTGGCCACCGACCACTTCGCCCCGCACAACAAGGCCAACGACGCCAACGAGCCGCGCTTCGACGGCGAGCGCGTCCACGTCATCCCCGAGGTCCGCAAGGCCCTGCAGGTCTACGCCGGGACCGGCCTCGCCGCCGCCGGGATGCCCGCCTCCGTGGGCGGGGCCCAGATGCCGCAGGTCGTCTCCAGCGCGTGCGGCGCCTACTTCCAGGCCGCCAACCTGGGCACCTCCGCCTACCCCTTCCTCACCTCCGGCAACGCCCGCCTCCTCCTGGCGCACGGCAGCCCCGAGCAGGTCGACACGTGGGTGCTCCCCATGGTGGAGGGGCGCTTCACCGGCACCATGTGCCTGTCCGAGCCGCAGGCGGGCAGCTCCCTGGCCGACATCACCACCCGCGCCGAGGAGGACGGCGAGGGCGGCTACCGGGTGTTCGGCAACAAGATGTGGATCTCGGGCGGCGACCACGAGCTGACCGAGAACATCGTGCACCTGGTGCTCGCCAAGCTCCCCGGCGGCCCGCCCGGGGTCAAGGGCATCTCCCTGTTCGTCGTCCCCAAGTACCTGGTGGAGGCGGACGGGACGATCGGTGAGCGCAACGACGTCGTCCCCGCCGGGCTCAACCACAAGATGGGCTACCGGGGCACCGTCAACGCCCTGCTCAACTTCGGCGAAGGGGCGCACACGCCGGGCGGCCGGGCCGGCGCGGTCGGCTACCTGGTGGGCGAACCCCACCAGGGCCTGCGGTACATGTTCCACATGATGAACGGCGCCCGGATCGGCGTGGGCGCCGGCGCCGCGGCCGTCGGCTACACCGGGTACCTGAAGTCGCTGGCCTACGCCCGCGAACGGCTCCAGGGGCGCCCGCTCGGCGACAAGGACCCGGCCCGGCCGCAGACGCCGATCATCGTCCACACCGACGTGCGGCGGATGCTGCTCGCCCAGAAGAGCTACGTGGAGGGCGCCCTCGCCCTGGTGCTGTACTGCGCGCGGCTGGTCGACGAGGCGGCGAGCACCGACGACGACGCCGGGCGCGAGCGCGCGAACCTGCTCCTGGACGTCCTCACCCCGATCGCCAAGAGCTGGCCCTCCCAGTGGTGCGTGGAGGCCAACAGCCTGGCCATCCAGGTGCACGGCGGGTACGGGTACACCCGCGAGTACGACGTGGAGCAGCACTACCGGGACAACCGGCTCAACCCGATCCACGAGGGCACCCACGGCATCCAGGCCCTGGACCTGCTGGGCCGCAAGGCCGTCCAGGACGGCGGAGCTCGGCTGGCACTGCTGGTGGAGACCGCGCAGCGGACCGCCGACCGCGCCCGGGGGCTGGGCGGGGACGAGGCCGTGTACGCCGACCTGCTGTCGGCGGCCCTGGCGCGGACGGCGGAGACGGCCGCCTCCGCCTGGGCCGGGGGCGACCCCGCGGTGGCGCTGGCCAACGCCACCCCCTACCTGGAGGCGGTGGGCCACGTGGTGGTGGCGTGGCTGTGGCTGGAACAGCTGGTGGCCGCGCACGGCAGGGAGGGGGACTTCTACGAGGGCAAGCGCGCCGCGGCGGCGTACTTCTTCCGCCACGAACTGCCCCGCACCGGACCGCAGTTCGACCTGGTGGCCTCCCGTGACCGCACCGTCCTGGACGTCTCACCCGACGTGCTCTAGGACCCGTCGCAACGGCGTCGACGGCCCCGGGGGCGCCCGCACACGAGGTGGGGGCGGGCGCCCCCGCCGGGCACGGGGTCCGCCGGGCGGGCGTCCGCCACGGGACGGGCCGCAGACCGGCCCCGGCGCGGACGGCGGCCGGGTCCGGGAAAGAGGAACAGGACCGGTGCCGGGGAGCCCGAACTCCGCGCGGGCGGGGGTCGTTGCCGGGTGCGGGTCGGTCCGGTGGCACGGGCGCCCCGGCCGGAGGCCCTCTACACCCCCGTCGGGTACAGGCGGAGCTCCGCCGCGGTGCAGCGGACCCAGTCCCCGGCGGAGGGTCCGGCCCCGCACGCCTCCAGCAGGAGGAGGCCGCCGCCCACCCGCAGGACCACGACGGCGCCCGCCCCCGTCCCGGCCTGCTCGACGCGCCCCGCGACCAGCACGGCCCCGGAGCCGCCCGGAACGTCCTCGACGCGATCGCGTCCCGGCTCCGCCCGGGCGAACACGACCTCTTCGGCCACGTCCAGCTCCACATCGTGCTCCCCGGGCACGGGCAGCGCCGGGCCCGCCCACCGACCCGTGGCCGCTCCGGCCGCGCACCGGAACCGGACCGCCGCCTCGTCCACCCCGGTCACCGTGATCCGCATCCGCTCCCCCTCTGACGTCCCCCGCCGGGGCGGACCCCGCGTCCGGTCCCGTCGAGCCCACGGCACGAAGGTACCGGCGGGGCGGGCGCCGTGCGGCCTCCTCGGGGCGGCGGTGTGACGGGGCGGGGTCCGGAAGGCCCCGAGGGCGCCTCGGGTGGAGGGGGTCCTCCTCGGCGCCCCCGGGGTGTCCGGTGGCCCGGGCGGGCGGGCCCGGACTCCGGATCCCGGGCCCGTGGGGTGTTCCTACCCCGAGGACCACCCTGTGCATCCACACGGTGACCCCCGGTCTGCCAGCCGGCATTCCAGGTCGGCGGACAAGACGGCTGACAACCGGCGGCGATCGTACGCGGGGGCCTTCCTTCGCACGCGCCGAGGCGCCCGGGGCTCCCTCCGCGTCCCCGACCGGCCCGCGCGCCGACGGAGGAGTGCCCCGGCCCGGGGCGGCCCGCCCGAAAACCGCTTCGGTCCGGAGGGTCTCCTGTGCCAGGGTGGTCCCCATGCCCGAGACACCCCGCGAACTGCTGCGCTGGCAGTCCGACCTCACCTGGTCGCTGTTCGAGTACCACCTGGAGCGCCTGGAACCCGGCGACTTCCTCTGGGAACCCGGCCCCCTCTGCTGGACCGTCCGCCGTGGGGAGGACGGGGTGTGGACCCCGGACTGGGCTGACGCCGAGCCCGACCCCGTGCCCGTCCCGACCGTCGCCTGGGTCACCTGGCACATCGGCTGGTGGTGGTCGGTGACCCTCGACCACCTGCGGGGACGTACCCCGAGGGGCCGGGAGGACGTGGTCTGGCCCGGTGCGGACGAGGCCGTCGCGTGGCTGCGCGGCCTGCGCACGGAGTGGCTGGAGGTACTGGACGGTCTGGGGGCCGAGGACCTCGACGCGCCCGCCGCCTTCCCGTGGCCGCCCGGCTCCGGCCAGACCGTCGCCCACACGGTCGCGTGGGTCAACGCCGAGCTGATGAAGAACGTCGCCGAGATCGGCCAGCTGCGCATGCTGCGCGCCGCCCGGCCCTGACCCCGGCGCCCGGCCGTGCGAGCGGCCCGCCCGGTCCCCGCCCGCGCGGAGAGGACCGGGCGGGTGGCCGTCCGACGCCGTGGCGCAGGGCCCGCGCCGGGAGCCGTGTCCTCCACCGGGCCTCCCCCGGTGTCCGGCTGGACAGGGACCCGGGGCTCGGGGAGCATCGGAGCGGTTCCCCCGCTCCCCGCCCCGGCGGCGGGCGGGCGGTTCCGCGTTCCCACCGGACGAACGGAGGCACCCCATGACCGACCGGTTCCGCGACGAGCACGACGGCCGACCCGCCGAACCCCTGGTCGGCGACGGCGTCACCCCCGGCATCGTGCGCGTGGGCGACACGGTCCGGCGCCCGCTCCGGCCGTTCACCGCCACGGTCCAGTCCTACCTCGCCCACCTGCACCGGGCCGGTTTCACCGCCGCGCCGGAGCCGCTCGGCGTCGACGGGCAGGGCCGCGAGGTGCTGACCTACGTCCCCGGCGAGGTCCCCCGGGAGCCGCTGCCCGCCGACGCCGCGGGCGAGAACGTCCTGGTCGCGCTGGCGCAGCTGATCCGGCGGCTGCACGGGGCCGCCGACGGCTGGGTTCCGCCGGCGGACGCGGTCTGGGGCGGCATCCCCGGAACCGCCGCCGTCGACGACGCCCCGGTGGAGGGGGAACCCGAACTGGTCGGCCACCGCGACTACTGCCCCGGCAACGTCGTCTTCCGCGAGGGCCTGCCCGCCGCCCTCATCGACTTCGACCTCGCCCGGCCCACCACCCGCCTCTACGAGATCGCCAACGCCCTCTACTGGTGGGTGCCGCTGCTCGACCCCCGGGACCGCGCCCCCGCCTTCGCCGGCCTCGACGCGGCCCGCCGGGTCGCCGTCTTCGTCGACGCCTACGGGGCCTCCGGTCGGCAGCGCGCGGAACTGGTGCCCCTGGCGACACGGATGATCCACCGCTTCCACCGCAGGGCCCGGGCCGCCGCCGGGAGCGACCCGGTCTTCCGCCGCATGTGGGAGGAGGGCGTCCGGGACCGCATGCCCCGCGCCGAGGCCTGGATCGCACGGGAGGGCCCCGCCATCGCCGGACGGATCGCCCCCTGAGCACGGGCCGGGCGCGGTCACGCCGGACCGGCCCCGCTCAGGCGGGTTCGATCCGGTGCAGCCGGACCCCGGTGAGGGCGCCGTCGGCCGCCTCCGCCGTCATGTAGGTGTGGTGCGGCCGGCGCCGGCGGTCCGTGGGAGAGCCCGGGTTGAGCAGCCGCAGCCCGCTGTCCGCGCTCGTGTCCCACGGGATGTGCGAGTGGCCGAAGACGAGGACGTCGGCGTCGGGGAAGCGCGCGGCGCACCGCTTCTCCCGGCCCGCCGCCTGCCCCGTCTCGTGGACGACCGCGAACCGGACGCCGCCCAGGGTCGCCCTCGCCACCTCGGGCAGGCGTGCGCGCAGTTCGGGCCCGTCGTTGTTGCCGTGGACGCCCACCACCCGCGCGGCGCGCGCCTCCAGGGCGTCGAGCGCCTCGGGGACGCACCAGTCCCCCGCGTGGACGACCGCGTCGGCGCGCTCGACCTGCGCCCACACCGACGGGGGCAGGTCGCGGGCGCGCTTGGGCAGGTGGGTGTCGGAGATGATGAGCAGGCGCATGGCACGCCAGGGTAGCCGTCCCACCGTCCGGCGCGGCGCTAACGCCCCGTGAACACGGGCGCGGTCCGCGCCAGCGAGGCCGCGATGCCGGCCGCGGCGTCCTCCGTCGCGAGCAGCCGCGTCTGCTCGGCGATCTCGCGCTCCATGGCCGCGCGGACCTCGTCCGTGTACCCGGCGCGCAGGGTCTCCCGCATCGACCGCACGGCCAGCGGCGCCCCGGCGGCGATCTCGTGCGCGAAGGCCACGGCGGCCTCCCGCACCGCGCCGTCCTCGACCAGCCGGTCGGCGAGGCCGAGGGCGAGGGCCCTCTCACCGCCGACCCGCCGGGCGGTGTACAGCATCTCGGCGGCGCCCTGCGCGCCGACGATCCGGGGCAGGGAGGCGCTGAGGCCGAAGCCCTGGTGGATGCCGAGCGCCCCGAAGTTGGCGTGGAACCTGGTCGAGGGCGCGGCGACGCGGAAGTCGGCGGCGCACGCCACGCCGAGGCCGCCGCCGACCGCCGCTCCCTGCACCGCCGCGACCACGGGCACCGCGAGGGAGAACAGCCGCAGCCCCTGCGCGTAGACGGCCTCGAGGGTGGCGGCCGGGTCGGGCCCGACCCCTTCGCCGCCGAAGTCCACCCCGGCGCAGAAGTGCCGGCCCTCGGAGCACAGGACGATGGCGCGGCACCCGCGCGCGCCCTCCAGCTCGGCGGCGGCGTCCGCGAGGTCGCGCAGGAGCGCCAGGTCGAAGTGGTTGTTGGGCGGGCGCCGGAACTCCAGGACGCCGACGTGGCCGTCCACGCTCACGGACAGGTCGTCACTCACGGGTGCCCTCCCGGGGCTGTCGGTGCGGGGCCCGTCCGGCCCCGTCGACCGCCCGGCTCACCCCGCGTACGCGGTAGTTCTACCACCCGGCCCTTCCGGCGCCCCCGGCCGGGCCGGACGGGGCCGGGGCGTCGGCGGCGCCGACCGCACCCGCGGGCCGCCGGGCGGCGCGGACGAGCGCCGCGGTCCGGGCGGCGAGGACCGCCAGGCACACCAGGGCAGTGGCGGCGACGAAGGCCAGTGCGGCCGGGATCCCGTAGAACCGCTGGAGCCAGGTGCCCTCCCGCCCGCCCATCACCCAGGTGATGACCGGGTTGACCAGGGGGAACAGGAGGGGCGGCAGGGCGTAGGGCAGCAGCCGCAGCGCGGTCCGCCACCGGGGCGGGCCCGCCCGCCTCCCGGCCCAGGCCCCGGCCCGGCGCACCCCGAGCACGCCCAGCCCCGCCACGGTCAGCGTGGCGGCCCCGAAGGCGGCGTCGACCTTCCACAGGGACGAGTCCGCCCCGGCCGGCGTCCTGCCCTCGGTCAGGTCGAGGACCCCCTCGACCAGGCCCCACGCGTCGTTCTCGGTGAGGGTGATCCCGCTGTTGAACAGCGCCACGACGCCGTACCCGGTTCCGGGGACGAGCACCTGGTAGGAGCTGTACGTGGACAACGCCCCGCCGTGCCAGACCCGTGTTCCGGAGGAGCCGTCGGCCGATTCGCGCCGTATCCATCCGAGGCCGTACCGGCCCCCGGGCGCGGACGGGGTGTGCGTCAGCTCCACCCCCTCGGCGGAGAGCAGCCGCTCGCCGCCGGGGGCCCTCCCGCCGCCGACCTGGAGGAGCAGCCACCTGGCCATGTCCTCCGCGGTCGA
Source organism: Nocardiopsis sp. NPDC101807 (assembly GCF_044766605.1). Taxonomy (NCBI): domain Bacteria; kingdom Bacillati; phylum Actinomycetota; class Actinomycetes; order Streptosporangiales; family Nocardiopsidaceae; genus Nocardiopsis; species Nocardiopsis sp. NPDC101807. The sequence goes on from NZ_JBIWMK010000001.1 coordinate 261,496, forward strand.
GACGACGTCCCCGGAGCCGGTCCCGAACGCGGGCGGTTCGGCGACGGGGACGTTGGCGCCGAAGGCGCGGATGTGTCCCGGCGCGGGTCCGGGGCGCGCGCCGCCGCCGTGCGCACGCGGGCCGGGGGCGTCCGGGCCGGGGGAACGGGTGTCGTCCATGCCCGCCGGGGCGAACACGTGCCGTTCCAGGTACTCGGCGAAGGGCTCCCCGGACACGACCTCCACCAGGCGGGCCGCCACCTGGTAGTTGGGGTTGTGGTACTGCCACCGCTCCCCCGGAGCCGACGTGAGCTCGGCGTCGCGCAGCCGGGCCACCGCCTCGGCGAGGGTGGCGGGCTGCGGGGATCCGGCGACGTCGGGGTGGCCCCGGTCGGACAGGCCCGAGCTCTGGTCGAGGAGCTGGCGGACGGTGATCAGGTCGCCGCGCGGGTCGGCGGTGGTGAACTCGGGCAGGTGGTCGCGGACCGGGTCGTCCAGGTCGACGGCGCCGCCCTCCACCAGCTGCATGACGGCGAGGGCGGTCATCGACTTGCTGAGGGAGGCGATGCGCATGGGCGAGTCAGCACGCAGGGGCTCGCCGTTCCCGTCGTGCCCGTAGCCTCCCGTGTGCACGACCCGGTCCCCGCGGGTGACCGCGACGGTCGCCCCCGGCAGGCCGACGCGTTCGAGGTGGGCGGTGATGAAGGCGTCCAGCTCCGCCGCGTCCACGCCGCCGGCCCCGTCACCGCCGGAACCGGCGTCCCGGTCGGCGGCCCCCGGTGCCGGGCCCGGCTCTCCGGGCGGGGCCTCCGGGCCGCCGTCCGCGATCCCGTCCTGTACGGGACCCGCTCCCTGCAACGGGTCCTGCCCCGCGACCGCCTCCTCGGGGACGCCGTCCGCCGGGGCGGCGGCCGCCGGCCCGCCCAGGACGAGGGCGGCGGCGGTGGCCAGGGCGAGGACCGCCCCCGCGCGGGAGGGCCGCCCCCGGCGGGGTCCCCGGTCGTGCTGTCCCGCCGGTGCGGCCGGGTCGCGGCCTCCCGCGTCCTGGTTCGCGGTGTCTCCGGTGTCCTTCATCGTGCCCTCCCGAGGCCGTGGTGTGCCCGCCCGTCGCGGACCAGTGGGACGTTAGGCCCCGTGCGGCCCCGCGCACCTCACCCGGACGTGTCCGGCCGGAGGGGCGGCCCCGCCCCCGACGCGGTGTCGGCCTCCCCGGAACCGGCACTTTCGGGTGAGGCCGTGCCGAACGGCCGTTCTGTAGCCTGACCGCTGTGCGAAAGACGGCGGGGATCAGGACGCAGGACCCTGTTCACGGGGGCGGTGAGAGCGGCGGCGCCCCGGGCCGCGCGACCCGGGGAACCCTCCTGTGCGCCGCCGTCCTGGCCTCGGGGCTGAGCTGCCTCGTGCCGCTCACCGCCGCCACGGCCCTGACCGGGAGCGGCGTCGCCCTGGCCTCGCTGGCGCTGGCGGCCGGCTGGAACCTCCGGGGGCGGGTGACCGGCGCGGGCGCGGCGGCCGCGTTCCTGGTCCAGCCGGCCGCCGCCCTCGCCCTGGGGCAGGACACGACCTCGGCCCTGGCCAGGGGCGTGCTCGCGGTCGTGTGCGCGGTACTGCCGTGGCTGGTGGGCCGCTACCTGCGGGTGCGCTCGGACTCCGCCGGGCTCGGCTGGCGGCGCGCCGAACTCCTCGAACGGGAGCGGTCGGTGGCGGCCGAGCGCGAACGCGTCCGGGAGCGCGAGCGCATCGCGGCGCGGATGCACGACTCCCTGGGCCACGAGCTCAGCCTGATCGCCGTGCGCGCCGGGGCCCTGGAGGTCGCGCCCGGGCTGGGCGCGGAGGACTACCGGCGCGGGGTGGCCGAACTCGGCGCGGGGGCGATCGGCGCGGTCGAGCGCCTGCAGGAGATCATCGGGCTCCTCCAGGCCGGGGGCGCGGAGCCCGCCGGACCCGGGACCGGCGACGGCGACCTGGCCGGTCTCGTCGGGCACGCCCGGAACGCCTCCCTGGAGGTCGGCCTGACCGGCGGGCGGCTGTGGGAGGGGATGCCCGCCGAGGTGCGCGCCCTGGTGTACGTCGTGGTCCGGGAGGGGCTGACCAACAGCGCCAAGCACGCACCCGGCGCACCGGTGGCCGTGCGGGTGGACCGGCTCGGGACGCGGGCGTCCGGCGCCGGCGCCCCGGGGGCCGCCGTCCTCGCTTCCTCCGGCCCGTCGACCGGTGACGGGGCCGGGGTCCGGCCGGCGCGGGCGCTCCGCGGTCCCGCCGGTGCCGCCACCGTCACGGGGGACGCGGTCTCCTCCGCCGGCGGACCGGACGCCACCGCCTCCAGCGGCCCGCCGGCCTCCCCCGACGAACCGGCCCCGGCCCCGGCCCCCGCGGAGGGCTACACGGTCTCCGTGGTCAACGGCTCCGCGACCGAGACCCCCGTCCTGGCCTCCGGCGGGTCCGGCCTCGCCGCGCTGCGCGCACGGGTGCGCGCCGTCGGCGGGACCCTCTCCGCCGGTCCGACGCGGACCGGCGGGCCGGCGTCCCCGACGGGCGCCGGGTTCACGCTCACCGTGCGCCTCCCGACCCCCTCGGCCCCCGGCCCGGACCCTTGCGCCCCCAGCTCCGCCCCGGAGCCCTTCCCCTCCGCCCCCGAGTCCGCGCGGCAGCGGGAGCGGAGCCGGAGCCGCACCGGCAGGGCGCTGGCGGCGGCCTTCGCGGTCCCCGCGGCCCTGCTGACGGCCCTGGTCGTCCTGTGGGCCGGGCACTACGCCCTGGTCTCCTCCCGTGCGGTCCTGGACCCGGCCGACTTCGCGTCGCTGCGGGTCGGGGACCCGCGGTCGGCGGTCGCGCCGGTGCTCCCGCCGTCCACCATGCCCGACCCGCCGGACACGGGGCCGGTGCCGAGCGGATGGACCTGCGACCACTACCGCTCCCGGACGGCCCTGCCGGGTTCGGGGGCGGACGCCTACCGGCTGTGCTTCGCGCGGGACCGCCTCGTCGCCAAGGACGCGGTCCCGACGGGCGCCGGGAGCGCACCGGAGGCCGGGGAGGGCGGGGACCGGTGATCCGCGTCCTGCTGGCCGACGACGAACCCCTCATCCGCGCGGGGATCGCGGCCATCCTCTCCTCCGACCCCGGCGTCACCGTCGTCGCGCAGGCCCGCGACGGGATCGAGGCCGTGGCGCTCGCCCGCCGCGAACGCCCCGACGTGGCACTGCTGGACATCCAGATGCCCGGCGCGGACGGCTTCACCGCCGTGGAGGCGATCCGCCGCACCTGCCCGACGACCTCGATCGCCATGCTGACGACGTTCGGCCAGGACGACTACGTGGCCAGGGCGCTGGACGGCGGGGCCGACGGCTTCCTGCTCAAGGCCGCCCCTCCGCGCGAACTCGTCACGGGGGTGCGGACCCTCGCCGAGGGCGGCGCGTTCCTGTCGCCGAAGGTCACCGGCCGGGTCGTCGCGGGCTTCCGCAACCGGAGGGAGTTCCGCGCGGAGGCGGCCGACGAGCGCCTGGGCGCCCTCACCCCGCGGGAGCGGCAGGTCCTGGCGCTGGTGGGGGCGGGGATGTCCAACGCGGAGGTGGGCCGCGCCCTGCACCTGGCGGAGGACACCGTGAAGACCCACGTCAGCGCGGTCCTCGCCCGGCTGGGGGTGCGCAACCGGGTCCAGGCGGCCCTCATCGCCCACGACGCGGGGCTCACCGCCGGGGGCTGAGCCCGCGCCCCCTCCCCGGAGGCCGCTGCCGGGACCGCGGCCGGTTCCGGACAGCGCGGGCCCCGCCGACCCGGACCGGACGCCCGTCCCGATCGGCCCGCGCCCCCTCCACGTGCGCGAACGCGGCCACGGGGCCCGCCGACCGCACCGACGTGCCCGGCGCCGCCCTCCCGCCGTGGCGGGACCCGGGGGCCGCTGCGGCTAGCCTGGCCGCGTGAGGAACAACGAGGGCCGTGAGGACGACGAGGTCGCCGAACTGCTGGTCCGCCTGATCAACATCAGCAACCGCCTCGCCCGCTACGCCGCGCACGCGACCGGGGAGCGCACCTCGCCCGCGACCTGGCGCGCGCTCAGCGTCCTGCGGGAGAAGGGCCCGCTGCGGCTGGGCGTGCTGGCCGACCACTGCCGGGTCCGCCAGCCCACCATGACGGTGATCGTCGAGTCCCTGCTCTCCTCCGGGTACGTCGAGCGCCGCCCCGACCCCGACGACGGGCGCGCCAACCTCCACGAGCTGACCGCCGAGGGGGAGGCGGCGCTGGACGACTGGAGGTCCCGGATCGGCTCGGCGCTGACCCCGCTGTTCACCGACCTGTCCGAGCACGAGCGGACCCTGCTGGCGGACTCGGTGCGGCTCCTGGACGGCCGGCTGCGGCGCGGCGAGGCCTGAGCGGGCCGCTTCTCCCCCGGCCCCTTTCCGGTCCCTCCCCCGAACCCTCCCGGCACGGGCGGGAATCCCCGAGGATTAACATAGGTTACCTATATGAATCATCGCGAGGACCCCGACCGCACCGGCCGCCGTCCTCCCCACCGACGACCGACAGGAGTTGCGAGACATGGTGGCGGAGACCGACAACGAGCGCACCGCCCCGCACGGGGCGGGTGACGCGCCACCCCGACAGGAGGGCTCGATCCTCCGGCAGCCGCGCGCGGTGTGGGCGGTGGCGTTCGCCTCCGTGATCGCGTTCATGGGCATCGGGCTGGTCGACCCGATCCTTCCCGCGATCTCCCGCAGCCTGGAGGCCACCCAGACCCAGACCTCGCTGCTGTTCACGAGCTACCTGCTCGTCACCGGCCTGGCCATGCTCGTGACCAGCTGGGTGTCGAGCCGGATCGGGGCCAAGCGCACCCTCCTGCTCGGACTGGCCCTGATCGTGGTCTTCGCGGCCGCCGCGGGGGCCGCGGGCGACGTCGGGTCCGTGATCGGCTTCCGCGCCGGCTGGGGGCTCGGGAACGCCTTCTTCATCTCCACCGCCCTGGCCACCATCGTCGGCGCGGCCAGCGGCGGCTCCTCCTCCGCGATCGTCCTCTACGAGGCGTCCCTGGGACTGGGCATCGCCACCGGACCGCTCATGGGCGGACTGCTCGGCAGCGTCAGCTGGCGCGGACCCTTCTTCGGCACCGCCGTGCTCATGGCGGTCGGGTTCGTCACGATCGCCACCCTGCTGCGGAGCGACACCATCGCCGGGACGGCGCCGGTCCCGCTGTCGGCGCCGTTCACGGCGCTGCGCGAGCCCGCCGTCCTGGTGCTGGCCTTCACCGCGCTGTTCTACAACATCGGCTTCTTCGCGCTGCTGGCGTACACGCCCTTCCCGCTGGGCCTGGACGAGATGGGGCTCGGGTTCACCTTCTTCGGCTGGGGACTGGCCGTCGCCGTCACCTCCGTGTTCGTCGCCCCCGTCCTGACCCGGCGGTGGCGCCGCACGGGCGTCCTGTGGGCCGCCCTGCTCCTGCTCGCCGCCGACCTGGCCGCCGCGGGCGCCCTCATCTCCTCCACGGCGGGCCTGATCACCTGCGTCGTGCTCGGCGGACTGCTGCTGGGCGTGCTCAACACGGTGCTGACGGAGTCGGTGATGGAGGCCAGCGACCTGCCCCGGCCGGTGGCGTCGTCGTCCTACTCGGCGATCCGCTTCCTCGGCGGGGCGGCCGCTCCCCCCGCGGCCTCGGCGCTGGCCGCGGCCCTGTCCCCTGGCGCCCCGATGTACGCGGCGGCGGGCTCGGTCGTCGTGGCCGCGCTGATCGTCCTCCTCGGGCGCCGGGCGCTGCGCAGGGTCGACGACGGCCCCGAGCCCGCCGAGGTCGAGGCCCAGGCCATCGCCCTGGGCCGGTGACGGATCGTCCGGGCCGTGCGGCCAGGGCGGCCACGGGCTCCGGCGGCAGCCGCCGCCAGAGCCCCTCCGCGCCATCCGCGCACGGTACCGGCGAGGACCCGGCGCACCGCGCGGCCGAACCGTAGGACCGTGGCGGCCGGGCACCGCTCCTGCGCCGTGCGTCCGCCCCCGCCCGAGGGGGAGCCACCGCGCCCCGAACCCGGCGGGAAGAGGCGGTCCGGGCCGTCGCGCCGGGGCCCGCGAGCGCGGCCCCGAGGTCGCTTCTCGACGTACACGGGCGAGACCCGGCGCGGATGCCCCGGGGGAGCGCCTTCCCTAACGTCGGTGGCATGACCGGACAGAAGCGCTCCACCCTCGGCCTGCCCCTCATCGCCCTGATCGGGCTGGCCCTGCTCGCGGCGCCGCGCGTGGTGCTGCACGACCTCGGCCTCATCCAGGAGGGGACGTTCGTCAACGCGTTGTTCGTGTTCGTCCCGCTGGTCGTATGGATCGCCGCGGCCGTCCTGGCCCGGGTGCCGAACCCGTTCCCGACCCTGCTCGTCGTGGGCGCGTTCTACGGGGTGTTCCTCGCGCTCGGACACCAGCTGCTGTGGAACGTCGCCTGGGAGGGCGACCCTCCGGCCCTCGGCGGCAACCTCGCGGACCTGCCGCCCCTGGCGCACGCGGTCGTCATCCGCGGCTTCGCGGTGGTCGGCAGCCTGGTGACCGGGGTGGCCGTCGGAGCGGTCACGGGGCTGGTCGCCTGGGGCCTGGCCGCGCTCGTCCGGCTCCGCTCCGCCAGGACCTGAACCGCCCCGGTCCTGAACCGCAGCGCCGGGCGGGGGCCGCACGGCCCCCGCCCGTGACGGCGGCGCGCCCGCCCGGAAGGCTCCGGACGGGCGCGCCGACGGTGCGTGCGCGAAGCGGCGGCGAGACGCCTCACTGCGGGGCGTTCTCCGGAACACGCCGGACGGGCAGGGCCTCGGCCGCCGGTTCCGCCTCGGGGGGCTCCCACCCCGTGAAGTGCCAGACCCACCGCGCGGTCCCGTCCAGCGGCCGGTACCGGGCCACCGGCGGATCGGGGCGCACGTCGCCCGGGACCACCAGGTCCGCGCCCAGGTCCTCCCACGGCACGCCGAGAATCTCGTCGCGGGTGAAGACGTCCTCCATCACCAGGCCGGACCAGGCACGCGGCCCACCGACCAGGCACACCTGGATGGGATCGTCACCATCCTCGTACCCCCTGACCTGACCTTCGTCCTGCTCGCTCTCCATGAGTACATCCTCCGACGCGCGGGCGCGTCACGGGGGACGCGGGCGCCCGGCGTGTCGCGCCTCCGCGGAGTGGGGGCGGCCTCCCTGCTGCGGGTCAGCACCGGACCAGGGGTCGAGCGGACACCGGCCTGCCCGCCGGGCGCTCCGCCGTGCGCGGAGCAGGGCCGCATCCCCCTCAGGACAGCCTGTCGGAGACCTCCTCGGGGGCGCAGCGCCCCTCCCCCAGGGCCACGTACAGGTCCTCCATGTCGGGGTGGCCCATGCGCCGGGCCACCCCGATCAGCTTTCCGGCGGCCTCCGCCTCGACCAGCCGGTCCTGCCCCAGCAGTTCGGCGAGCCGCCACCGCCCGTCCTCGGAGGCGCGCTCGCGGGCGCGGACGCGGTGCCAGGCGGTGATGCCCACCCGCGCCTCGCCCGTCCGGACCGAGTCCAGCCACCCCCGGTCCGGGGCGGGCTCGTCGGTGGTGACGATCCGCACCGTGTCGCCCTCGCGGATCCTCGCCGCCGGCCCGGCCAGGCGGCCGTCGATCGTGGCCGCGGAGAAGTGGTTGCCGGTCTCCTCGCCCAGGGCGTAGGCCACGTCCACGGGGGTCGCCCCCTCCGGGAGGGTGAGGACCCTGCCCTCGCCGGTCAGCACCGTGATCGTGTCGGCCAGGTCGGTGCGCGCCCCCGTGAGGAGGTCCTCGGCGCTGGCCTGCTCCTGCCACCCCAGCAACCGGGTCAGCCACTCGGGGTCGGCCCTGGTGCGGCCGTCCTGGAGGAGTCGGCCGTCCTTCGAGGTCTCCTGGCGGATCTGCGCGATGATCCCGAACTCCGACACCTCGCGGGCGTGGGGGTCGCAGATGATGATCTGGACCTGGCGGCCCGACTCGGTGACCACGGTGGTGTGCAGGGCCTTGTACAGGTTGTACTTGGGGGTCGCGATGAAGTCTCGGAACCTCCTCGGCACCGGACGCCATCTGCCGTGGACCGCCCCCAGCGCCAGGTAGGCGTTCTGCTCCCCGCCGCGCACCACGACCACGTACCGGACCGTCGCCACCGGGCCGACCTCCGAGCCCGCGCGCAGGCCGGAGGTGAACACGGAGTACAGGTGCCGCTCGCGCACCACGACCTCCGCCTTGACCCGGAAGCCGTGCAGCACGTCGCGCAGGCTCACCCGCAGGGAGTCGATCTCGTGCTCGTGGGAGCGGCGCACCTGCTCGGTGCGCTCCCGCACGCGCTCGAAGTCCTCCGTCTCCAGGTACTCGAAACACAGGTCCTCCAGCTCCCGTTTGAGCTGGTACACCCCCAGCCGCTCCGCCAGCGGGATCAGCAGCTCACGGGTGCCCCGGGCGATCTTGACGCGCTTGTGCGGCGGCTGGAACTGGAGGGTGCGCAGGTTGTGGACCCGGTCCGCGAGCTTGATGAGGAGCACCCGCAGGTCGTCCTTGGCCGCGACGACCATCTTGCGGAACGTCTCCCCCGCCGCCGCGCTCCCGTACATGGACCGGTCGACCTTGGTGACCCCGTCCACCATGATCCCGACCTCCGCGCCGAACTCGGCGGCCAGGTGGGCGAGGCTGAAGGGGGTGTCCTCCACGGTGTCGTGCAGGAGCGCGGCCACCAGGGTGGCGGTGTCCAGCCCCATCTCGGCGAGGATCGTGGCGACCGCGAGCGGGTGGATGATGAACGGTTCGCCGCTCTTGCGCTTCTGCTCGCGGTGCAGGTGGTCGGCGACGGCGTAGGCGCGACTCAACAGCGCGACGTCCGCCTTGGGGTACCAGCGCAGGTGCTCCTTGACCAGCGGCTGCACCCTGGGGAGCGGGCGCCGGGCGGACATGGCCTCGTTCAGGCCCCGCCACCACTCGGACGACGCGGTCAGATCGGTCGACGCGGCCATGGACAGGACCCCTCACGCTCGGACATCCGACGGGATCACCCGATTCTAAGGTCAGGCCGGCGACTCCACGAGGGGAAGGGGCGAGCTCATCACCGGGAGGCGGGACGCCCGCGCGCGGCCACCGACGAAAGTCGGTGCGCCCACCGACCAAAGCGGACCCTGTGGTCGTGCCTCTACCGCTTTGGTCGCCGCGGCGGTAGGGCCCGCAGGTGGATGTGGGGAAGGCGACCCCGCACCTAGCGTGGAGAACGTTCCCCGGAGCCGACCTGCCCCGGAGGGACGGACCGACTTGAACTACCGACCCCGAAAGGGCACCGCATGACGCTGCTGGCACTGGCCGACGCGACCACCATGGAAGCCGGGATCACGGCCTTCATCCTCATCATGGCCCTGCTGGTGGGCCTGGCCGTGGTCGTCTTCATCATCGCCGCGGTGTTCAGCATCCTCGGCTCCCGGGTGGACGGGGCCATGAAGATCGTCTGGCTCATTTTCGTATGCATCGCCCCCTTCATCGGGGCCCTCCTGTGGTTCCTCATCGGCCGCAACCAGGGCCGCAGGTACAGGTAGCGCGCCGTCCCGGTCCGCGCCGCGGGACCGTCGTGTCCCGGAGCGGACCGGGGCGCGGTCCCGCAGACGGTTCCGCCTACGCGAGCGCGAGCCCGAACAGGTAGATCAGCACGAAGGACACGAGCGCCGCCCCGAGCAGGAACCCGAGGTTCAGGTGCGGGGAGGTCACCACCCTGTCGCCCTCCCCGGCCTGCCGCTCGCGCTTCTTCGCCTCGGCGAACGCCTCGATCTCCCGGGCACACCTCCGGTTCGTGGGGAAACCGGCGAGGGCGCCGAGCAGCGACCCGCCGAGGTTGATGCACCACCACTTGCTCCCGTCGGCGAGAATGATGTCCACACCTCCCTCCCACAGAACCCTCGAAACCATCCGAGCGGGGAAGGTGTGCTTGGTGAATAAATTCTTCACGACCACTGAATCCCCCTTCAGCTCGACATGCGCGAAGAAAGAAACCTTCAAGAAGAACCAGCAACAAAGAGGGTGGAAAAGTGAAAAATAAAACCATTCCCACGCATACAATCCATTTCCAGAAGCAGTGGAGCCCAGAACTCCAGCAAGCCAGAACATGCCAAACAGGAGACTGACGACCACCCCAAAGGAAGCCGTCCATCTATTCCTCAGGACCATCGAAGGTTTTTTCTCTCGAGGCCCACGAAAGACATCCAAGAAATCCACCTCAACAATATTTCCTCAATATAAAAACGAGAGAATCCGCAGCCGCACTTCCCGCATGGTGGGACTCAGCTATCGAAGGCTGCCCCAGTCGATCTCCGGTTCCTCGACGTAATCGACAATCGGTGGGCGATCCAATCGCTGGCCGTTCACTTCACCGGAAACCCAGTTGATGCACTCGGGTCGAGCCCCCGAGGCCAGGCGACAAAATTCCTCCACCGCGGCCCGGATTTGGGAAATCGGCAGAGCACTAGCCGGGTCATGAAAGAGTGGATACCCCGGATCGGAAACTACGTGCGGGTCGAAATCAAGAGGTTCGGGGTTGTCAGAAATCCACACATAGTCGTAGACTCCTCCCTTCCTAGGGAATTTATCATCAACACACCACACCAGCGCGCCGTAACTGCGATCCGGATTTACTGCCAGCCTCAGATGGCTTCCCCCTACCAGATCTACATCAGTTTTCCGCTGTCCAGTGAGACAGAACCAGGCGTCCTCCCCCGGAAAATAGGCCCCTGTAACCTCTCTTTCACCTTGCAGGCCATTAATGACCTGAGGAATGAGCAATGAAGCCCCGAGCGAACTCTCGCAATAGTTCCACTCACCCTTGAAAAATACGCTCAGAAAAACGGCCCCTCGATTCCCTGTTCCGCCAGTCCAGCACCCAGTCTCACATCCGTGAGACCGCACCTCCAAGTGAGTTATCCTGGTGGATTCAGACCGAGCTCTCCATGACATGAATGGCCCCCTAGTGCAGGTTGAACGTGCACTATGGCCACAATTCTTCTGACTTCCCATCCATGCTCGACATCGCATTTATTCTCATTTTCCAAAAGCACCTTACAAGCATGATGATGTATTTTTAGGTAAACTATTGGGAGCTCCGCCAGCCCACTCCAGTGAAATAACTTAACACTTCATTCATCCCCCCACTTAAAAGTCGTCCTACTCCGAATAAAATCGCCATATAACTGGGTTTTTTGACAACCCGGGGATATTTAAAACCAGTCGATAATGCACCTCTCGAAGGAATCGAGAAAATTCATCAAGGAGTTCTTTGCGCCCCACAGACGCCTGCACGAGAGACTTCGATGAAGTCACCGAAATGAGATTCCCATCACAAATCAGATGAATAACCTCATCACTTTCCGTGAAACCGAATGCGGCGTCTTCTCCTGACGAGATACGCTTCATCACGCCAGAGAGAGACAAAGCCAGATCAACAAGAGTAACAAACCTCTTCTTGGATACTATTTCAACATCATCGACCACCATTTCAAAATTTACCCCAAAGTACTTGTAGCGAAGATCAATCTCGGAAATAGCAGCAGGATCGTCCCACGTAACACTGTCCCAGGTTTTACTCCAGGGCGAACTCTTCTCCGGAGGAGTGAAGGAAAGCTGAATCACGATCTTCCTTTTTATTATTAACCAACTAGTACGGAAATGCCGTCACGACTTTGTCTTCGTTCACAATTACACGAATACCCGTCAGTTCCCTGCGGCCTCTACCAGTACCGACCCAACCTACCTGCGTTCCGAAATCCCACTCGTAGATTTGGCCAGGCCGCGCTTCGCCCGTAACAGGATCCGGCCTGTTCGGACGCGGACGTCCCCGATCAATGGTTTCAGCTATTCGCCGACGGACAATATTCTCCTTACCGCTAAAAATTCCAGCCGAACTATCTACCAGCGCACCTCCAGGACGATGGCGAGCGGCGATGTGCTGCCAGTCTCCATTTTCCAGCGCTTCAGTTCCGCACAAACCATTCGAATTGTGAACCAGGACTGGGGCAGCTCCCGCCAGCACATAATACGTGTGCAGGTCCTGGACGGTGAGGTTGTAGACGCGCTCCGGTTCGATCCAGACTCTGGTGCCAGTGACCTGGACCAGAGTCCCCTCGGAGGACAGGAACCACGTCCCAGGAATCAGGTCGATGGCCTCGACCCACTCACCCAGCAGGGGGACCCAGAAGGGGTGACCGTCGGTCGCGATGATCGCATCGCCCAGCACTGTCGGCCCAGGTCGGGACGGACCATCGGGCAGCTCGCCTCGGTCCAGGGTGCCAGCGTCGATCTGCGTCGCGGTGTCGACCGTGATCTCGACCAGGGTCTTGACACCCTCACCGACGATGGTGGCCAGGACCGTACGCGGCCCCTCCTCCCCGGTTTCAGGGTCGGAAGCCCACACCAGGTCACCGATCTGGAGGTCCTCGATCGGCTTGTGGGAGCCGTCGGCCATCAGGACCCGTGTACCCCTGACAAAGCTGTTACACGTATCGCTCGTCTGCTCCATAGCGAATTCCCGCATTCGGGAAATAGCCCGACTACCCCCTCCCACAATCCTACCGACGGGGAAAATTGTCGTGACAACCGTCTCTACGGTTTCATGGCTGATTTCGACAGTGGAATGCCCCGCAGAGAAAGCGCCCGAATCAGAACCATCTCCAAACATGTCGGAATAGTCAGCAAAAGAAGGTGCCCCATTTCTCTGCGCCGCCCTGTAGCCAAAACCTACGATTCCTTGATTGAGGTAAGAATGCCCAGTGCCCGCAAAGAAGTCGAACACCTGACGCCGACTGGGGAGCCTTCTCACAGCTGACCGAAAGAATCGATCAGCAGTTCTTCCGATGTTGGCGGAGGTACGACGCACCCCAGCGCCGATACCACGCGGACGAGGTGTCTTTGGAATGTGCCTAGCTCGCGGCTTCGGAGCAGCCTTGGGCTTCGAGCTCCTGCCGATGGCCTTTCGGAGGTAAAGGCCGTCGGGGTCTGTGTAGCTCACCGGGTTGTTGTTGGCGTAGGTATAGCCGTGCATCTGCTGCGGGTCGGTCACGTCCAGCACCGGGTCCACCGAGACGAACCGTCCAAGGGTGGCGTCGTAAGCGCGGGCGCCGAGCTGGGTCAGTCCCGTGGACTCGTCGATCGTGCCCCCGACAAAGCCGTGCTCGTCCGGCCACTGACCGGTGCCGCCCCGCTCCACACCGAACGCGGTGAATCTGCGCTGTGTCACTTCTCGGGTCACAGAGTCGATTGACAGCTGTCCAGTGCCATGATGATCGGAGAACAGCCAGGACACCACGCCGGTGGAGGAATCGCGTACCGCGACCGTGTCCCCATTGTGCTGGTAGTACCGGAACGCCTGCCGGAGCAGACTCTGCCGCTCGTAGTGGATCTCCATCCCCGGCAGGTACAGGGTGGTGGTGGTCGGATCGCGCCGGATCAACCGTTCGCCGCCGGCGTCGTAGAGGTAGGTGGTCACGCCCAGGTCGGCGTCGCCCACTCTGGAGAGTCGGCCTTCGGCGTCCCATTCCAGGACCTGATCGGCGCTCGCGGTGACGCGGGAGACCATGTTCCCCGCGTCGTCGTAGGAGTACTCCTCCAGCCTGTCACCGGCGGGCCCGGTCTCCTGCACCTGTGAAAGCGCGTGGGGCTGGGCCTGGCCGGAGGCAGGGTGGTCGTAGGAGCGGGTGGTCTGGCCTCCCGGTCCGTGTTGGGTCTCGGTGACACGGTTGCCCACGGAGTCGTAGGCGTAGGTGTGCCAGTAGGGAGAAGCCCCTCCCAGGTCGGTCACCTCGGGGGGTGCCTCACAGGCGTTCTCACCGGTGGCGTCGGGCGTCCAGACCTGGCTGAGCTGTCGCTGGTGGTCGTAGTCGAAGCACTGGACATCGAACTGGCGGTCGGGGTCGGTGGGTTCGTCTCGGAGGGAGAGGATGTTGCCGGCGTCGTCGTAGGCGTAGTGCTGGTGCAACAGCGACCCGTTGCCGATTTGGGGTACGACGCTGGCCCAGTCCAGGCGGTTGGTGCCCTCGTTGTAGTCCCAGGTGACCCAGGTGGTTCTGTCACTTCGTCCGCCGCGGTGGAGCGAGCGTTGGACGAGGTTGCCGACCTTGGAGTAGTGGGCGGCCTGGACGTAGGTTCCTTCACCCTCCACGCCGGTCATCTGGCCCAGAGTGTCGTAGGCGTACGTAACGTTTTCTACGTCCAGTCCCCCGGCAGCCGGGAAGGTCTGGTTCCTGATGCTGCCGTCGGGGTGGTAGCGAGTGGTGAACCGGTAGGTTCCTGCGACCCCGGTCTCCGCAGCTGGGATGATGATGTCGCTGGTGGCGGGTCGGTACAGCTGGTCGTAGGCAACGACCCGCGTGGTGTAGGCATTCTCCCCGTCATGGCGAGTGGCCGAGGTGAGATGCCCCTCTGCCACGGTGTCAAAAACCCAGGAAGCGCGTTTTTCGCCGTCGATCGAGCCCTCGTGCAGGGCTGTGGTGCGTCCGATGGCGTCGTAGGCGTAGGCCAGGGTCTGGTCGCGGGCGTCGGTGCGGGTGAGGAGCTGGTCCAGGTCGTCGTAGGTGTAGGTGGTGATGCCTGTGTCGGGGTCGGAACTGGCGACCTTGCGACCCATGAGGTCGTAGGTGTTGGACCACTCGTTGCCAGCGGTGTCGGTCACCGTGGCGAGGTCCTCGCGAGCGGTGTAGGTGTAGGTGATCGCGTCGTACTCACCGACGGGTTCACGACCGTGGTGATGTCGCAGTTCTGTGGTGCTGCCGCGGACGTCGGTGATGGTGGTGGTGCCCGTCCCCCCCTGGGGGGCGGTCTGCAGGGTCCTTTCCCCGTCGTACTCGGTGCTGGTGCGCCACAGTTCCACGCCTCGGGACATGCTGATGGTGTGGACAGGGCGTCCTGCTCCGTCGATGACCGACCGCTCGTAGCGGGGGATCTCGTCGGTGTTGTTCACGGTGACGACTGTGCCGCTGGGCTCTCCAGCGGTCGGGTAGGCGGTCCGGGTTTGGACCTGCACACCGCGGTGATCGTGGAGCACGTCACTGATGAGGCGTCCGTCGCCGGTCGCGGGAGTCTGAGTCTGGCGTGGGCGCAGTAGGCCGTCGTAGATCTGGTAGGTGGTGTTGTAGTCACCCTGCGGGTTGAGACTGCTCGTGGTGACGTAGGAGGCCCGGTCCTTGGTGATGTGGTATTCGAACTTCAGGCTGGGGCTTATACCGCCAGAACGGTTGCGATCAGGCATCCAGACTTCGGTCAGGCGTCCCATGGGGTCGTAGGCGAGTTCTGTCTTCTTGCCGTTGGGGTCGATCTCGGTGAGTGTGAGGCCTCTGGCCGGATCGAGGTGGGTCACCGATTCGTGGCCGAGCGGGTTGGTCACGATGAGGGAGGTCGGCGCACCGTGCGCGATTTGCGAGGTGTAGGCGTAGGTGGTCTCGTTGCCCAGCGCGTCGGATTCGCTGGTCTGCCTGCCGTAGCCGTCGAAGGTGGACTCGGTGACGGTCTGGTAGACGGGTTCGTCGCCGTCGTATTCGACCAGACGCTCGGAACGACTCTCCATACCTTGGGAGGGTTCTTCACCGAAGCCTCCGCCGTCGTAGGAGCTGCGAAGATCAAGACTCACGTCTTCAGGCCGGGATGGCGTGACGTCGCATCCCACGGAGACGGATTCGACCCGGGACACGAGACCGATGATGTTCTTGCCGGAGTTGTCGACGTAGCTGGTGCGGGCGCACCGCTCGTCCCCTTCGGTGGAGGTGTTTCCGTGGTCGAACACCTGGGTGGGCAGACCGCGCGTGTCGTAGGCGGTGTCGATCTGGTGGACTCTCCACCCGCCTCCGGACAGAGGTGTGTAGGAGCGTTCAGAAGCCGGTCTGACGATGTTCGAGGTCAGAGTTCCCCAGGAATAGGACCTTGACGAGGTCTGCCGGTGCCAGGGCAGTGTGATGGTCTTGTCCACCACTTCACCACCGGGGCCGTTGCGGACCAGCGTTTCCAATGGTTGACCGTAGAAGTGGTCGTGGTCGGTGTGCTCAGTTCCCTCGGAGTCGGTGACCTTCGCACTCCGGGTACCGGAGGGTTGTTTGTCACCGTGCATCCCGCGGAAGAAGCGGTGCTCCTCTTCCGTTGGGGACTCCCCTTCCACCCCGGTGCCCACTCGCACGGTGGCATAGCCACGCCATTGCGACCAGGTCCGCCGTTCGTCCTTGGTGAACCCGTCGGCCTCCATGTACCGCCAGGCCGCGCCACCCTGGTAGTCGTAGGTGGTGATCACGTCCGGCTGATCGGTGACCAAGTCGACCTCGGTGACCTGGGTGACCACGTATTTGTGGAACCAGTCGGTGATGTCGTCGCCCACACCTGTGGGGGTCCACTCGACGGGGTAACAGCGCTTGGTGTTGTCGTGTGGTTCCGGTTCCTCACCTGCCTCGCAGTCCGGCTGGGAGTACATGACGTCCAGCTGGCTACCCGACTCGGAGTAGGCGGCGGTGATGCGCCACTTGTTCATCGGAGCCACGCCGTCCGAACGCGAGTCGACACGGTTGGGCATAGGAGTGCCCGCGAAGGTCAGCGCGGGGTTGGCCAATGTGCCGCCGACGTGTCCGGTGTGGGTGATCGAGTCCAACCACAGCGCAGGGTCGGTCCCGTCACCCGGAGCCGGGAACTTGTGGGTGAGCGTCCAGGAGTCGATGGGCACGTACTCAGTGCCGTCGTGGTACTGGGTGGCGATCTTGTCGAGCTTCCTGGTACTCCAGAAGGTCGGAGCGTAGTTGCTGGAGCACTTCCCTTCGGCCTTACATTCCTGGTCCTGGGGCACGTCGGGCCAGTGCGAGGCGTTGTTCTTGGTGCGTTTTTCGGGGGCGCAGTCGAAGCTGTCCGTCTTCAGGCACCGTTCACCTGTGGTGAACTCGATTCGGGCCGGCGCGGTTGCGTGCACATCGTCACTGCGCAGCCCGTAATCGATGTGGCGCAAGTAGCCGCCGCGGTCGTAGGGGGTGGCCACCGTGCTGCGGTTACGGCCGTAGTGGTTCTCCTCCTTGGTGTAGTGGAAGTTCATGACATTGCCGTGGACATCGACGACGTGGTCGAGGTTCCACCGCCATGCCTGTTGGCACCAAGACTCGGCGAAGGTGGCTTTGTGGCAGGGCTCCCCTGTGTCGTTGCCGTAGACCGGTGCGCTCCACGCCGAATTCGTCTCCGGTTTCCCGTTCGACCAGCCGGGGAGTCGGTTACGGCCGAAGAAGTACTGGGTACCGTCGGCGGTGGTGACCTTCCAGTACTCGCCGTCGTTGTCGCCGTTCGTCGCTCCGGTCAAGTGCTCGACCTTGGAGCCGTCGTCGTTACGCAGCCGCCACGTATCGTCCGTTCCCAGAAGAATCTCGCTGGACATGCCGTTCAGCGACAGCGTCGCGTTCTGGCGGCGCCAGCACTGGTCACCGGTCTTGTTCGGGTCCTTCTGTCCGTCGTCAGCGCAGGGCACGTAGGAACGCTCGATGTAGCCCGGGTGGTACTCGAAACCTTCGCCCAACCATGAGGTCTGGTTGTTGGACGAGGCGGTGCGGCCGTCGATGGAGCCGGAAGAGTAAGCCAGGGAGATGCTGGGGGCCAGGTCACCGGCTACATCGGGGGTGGTGATCGGATGCGCCCAGGAGAAGTCTCCCGTCTGCAGACCGACATCCCAGGAGGCCGCAGGCGACAAGTCGCTGGCCTGGTAGTCACCGCTGTCTCCATCTGCCTCGGACACAGCGGCCAGAGTCACCCCACCAGCGGTCGCGGGGGCGATCGCGCTGAGAGTGCGGGCCGAGGAATCGTTGACCGAACCCAAGTCGTAGGTGGCCTGGCAGCCGGCCGCGGGATCGGCCTCCAGAGCGCAATCGTCCACGGCGACCAGGCGCAAGCGCGACCCGTAGTCACCACCGAAGGCCGTGGAGAAATCGGTGTAGTCCAGATCCAGTTGGACGGGGCCGGGGGCGTCCACGCCGTCGGTGCGCGAAAGGCGCATCAGAACTCCGTTGACGCCAACGTCCTCCGCTGCCTCCTGGTCGAGAATCTCCAGGTTCGCTCCGGTGACCGGCTCGGGGCCGACGACAAGAGGCTCCACGGGGGCTTCTGCCGGTTCTGTCGGATCAACCTCAGGTATGGAGGGAGACGGGTCTGGACCCTGAGCCGCCTCAGTCTCGGGCTCCTCTTCGCCTGGTTGGCCGTCCGTGTCCTCCGGGTTGGCTGAGGGCTCGTTCTCGGGCTGGGGCTCGCCGTGGATGCGATCCCCGCCCTCACCAGGGGCGTCCTCATCTTCAGCTTCGGGGGGGGAGCCCTTGCAAGAACTCGGGCACTTCCCACTCGAGGAACTCTTCCGGATCCAGGGGCGCCATGGACGCCGTCCCTTCCTCCGGAGAGCTTTCGAGGTCGACTGTCTCGGTCTCAGGCCAGTGAGCATCCGGAAGCTGGATGATGGCCGCGTCGTCGACCGCGGAGTCTTCCTCCACGGCCTCGGCCACCAGATCTGTGGTGGCCAGCAGTGGCTCGTCCTCCACTTCAGGCTGCTGGTTGATCGAGTCGGCTTGGGAAGACGAAACCGAGAGCAGGCTCACCAGTACCGCAAGGGAGGTGATCCCGGTGAGCCACCGTCGGGATCGTGTCCGCACTGTTTGGAGCAGTGTGGGATCTCCGGTCTCGGCAAGATCCCGGGAGGAGGGCGAGGAAGGGTGGAATATGGACACAGGGGGCCTCCAGCCCCGGTGATCGTCGATGTCACCGGGAGCGCCTGGTTCGAGAAGGACAGAGGTGTGGCTTGGGGTTTACAGCGTTCTCACATCTCAGAAGGCCCCTGTCGGAATCAGCCCCTCATAGACGTTGTAGATGTCGGCTTGGGAAAGCACACCCTGGTAGAGGTGGACGTCACTGACATCACCCATCCAGGCGTCGGCGAACTGCCGCTCGAAGCGTCCGCCGCCGATGACGACCGGCCCGTCTGCGTGCCAAGCGGCCGGCACTTCCGCCGTGCCGTTCTCGACCCCGTCGACGTAGAGGGTGACCTCGCCCGAGGTGTGGTCGTAGGTCGCGGCCAGGTGGGTCCAGCGGCCGAACTCGGGGGCGTGATCGGACAGGGCCCGGTGCCACCCCGTGGCTCCCGTCCGGTCTTCGGGGGGCAGCTTCATCACCCAGTTGTTCCACTCATAGGTGTGCTGGTAGGCGAGGGTGAACCCGCTGTGGTCGTTGCCGTCCTGGGCAACCGCGGCGGTGTTCGCGCCGACCTCGTCCAGGCGGACCCAGGCCGCCACGCTGTAGCTGCGATCGGTGCGGACGGCCGGGCCTTCGGTCGAGATGTGCTCCTGTGCCCCGCGGTCCAGGCTCACCCCGGGCGCGAAGGTGACGTCGTTGACCGCCTGGTTCCAGGCGGTGAGCGGGTCACCGTGCAGAGTGCCCTCGAGGCCGTGGTCCGAGGCGTCGGCGACCACGGTGCCCTCGTACTCGTCCAGTTTCCAGCGCCCTTCCAGGGCGGCCGGGCGGTTGGCCAGCTCCCAGATCTCCGATCGCGCGTCCTCTGTCTCCTCCGGGACCTCGTCGGTGAGGACGCGGTCCCAGACAAGGACGTCGTCGATGGCTCCGGGCCAGAAGTCGTGGTAGGTGCCCCGGTACAGGGCGCCGCCGATCACGAACGGCCCCTGGGCATTCCACGCGGTCTCCTGGATATGGGTGCCCTGTTCGACGCCGTCGACGTACAGGGTGAGCTCGCCGCTTGCGGGATCGTAGGTGCCCATCAGATGGGTCCACACCCCGACCTGGGCCGGTTCCAGGGACAGAACGCGTTCGGAGATGGGGGTGCCGTCTCCGTCGTAGGGGGCCTGTTTGAAGATCCAACGGCCGCCGTCGGTGTGCTGGTAGCCGAGGTAGAAGCCGCTGTGCCGGTCTCCGGCCTGGGCGAGGGCGGTGTAGGCACGGCTGGGCTGGACGTCCAGGCGGACCCAGGCGGAGACCGTGAAGGCGTCGTCGGTGTCGATGACGGGATCCTCGGTGGTCAGCCGTTCACCGCTGACGGTGTCCAGGCCGGCGTTCTCTAGCCGGTAGTTCTGTCCACGGCGTTCACCGACGCGCCCCCGGGTCCAGTCCACGGCACCGGATGCTGTGGCGACGCGGCCGTCGTGCGCGAGGTCCGCGGCCGTGGTGCCCTGTCCCTCGTCGAGGGGGAAGTGGGCGACGGGGTTCGAGGGCGGTGCGACGGTGAAGGTGTACACGAGCACGCACCCGGAGGAGTTGCCGAAGGCGTCGGTGGTGCGGGCGTGCAGCAGGTTGGGACCGTCTCGGCGCGGAGTGATCGGCACGGTCACGGTCGCACCGGGGGTGTCGAGGTCGATCCGGGTGGAGCAGGAGGCGTCGTTGAGGCTGTAGTGGTAGGCCACTGCTTGGGCGACGCCGTTGTTGGAGAACGTGAAGTCGCCGGTACGGCCCACCGCTCCGTGGACGATGTCTCCCGCCGGGTAGTCGGTGGAGACCACAGCGGGTCCGCTCTCGGGTTTGGTGGTGTCGATCGTCAAGTAGCACCAGGAGGACCAGGGCCCCCAGTTCGACTGGTCGTGTCCCCGTGCCCGGTAGGCGATCAGCTCGTTCTCGGGCAGGCCCGCTGCCGCCACCGACCGGTAGCTGCCGCCGGACCACTTCGCGACGGTGACGTAGGCCGAGTCCGAGGTCCCCAGGTTCGTCTCGGCGCCGTCGACCTTCCATTGGAACTGGCCCTTGACCTGCTGGCCGACCCAGTAGGAGTCTCGGTCGCGGAACTGGCCGCGCAGGATGGCCTCGGTGCTGTTGACCAGCCGGGGGTTGGTCTTGTCCGTCGAGCAGGCACCGCCGAGGGAGTCGGACAGGGTCGAGGTGACCGGCTTCTCGGGCGGGTGGTTGTAGTTGATCACCAGCACCGGAGGCGTGCTCTTGGTGTTGATGCGTCGCCACGCGGTGGTGCCGGCCTCGCTGCGTTCCTTCAGCCGCAGGTGGATGTGGGAGGCGTTGTTGTCCAGTCCCCACTGGTAGGCGTTGAGCGCGTCGAATTCCACCCCGCTGTTCTTGGGGCAGGTGGCCCAGCCGCCCTTGACGTTCTGAGTGTCCTGGAGAGTGCGGGCCGTGGGCTGGTTGTTCCACGTGGTCCTGCTGTTGAACGCGTCCACCCGGTGAAGCTCGATGTAGGAGTTGCTGGTGCAGTCCCATCCCCACTCGACCTGGGCGCGCAGGGTCACCGAGTTGATGATGGTGTTCGGGTGGTCGGTACGGGCCATGACCGAGAACTGGAAGAACAGACGTTTGGTGTAGTCCTGGTCCCACTCCACACGGCCGACGCCGACGTCGGCCTCCTTGGTGTTGTAGTACGCCACGGAGGGGTACGCCTTGTCGACATAGGCCCAGTTGGGGCGGCTCGCGCTGACCGAGGGGTCGATGTAGACCGGGAACTCGGTGGTGTCGTCGACCAGCATCTCCTGGTCGGGGACCAACCGGATGGAGTCCACACCGATCGAGGTCTCGACGAGGGCGGTGCGCGCCCCGCTGGTGGGGGCCACCATGGGGTCTTCACCGAGAGCTTCGTCGTGGCCGGTGGAGTCCCACATGGCCGGGGCCTGGACGGTGAAGACGCTGTGCCCGCCCTCGTCACCGAGGGCCTCGATGTTGCCGTGTTCGTCGGCGCTCATCGTGACGCCGTCGGCGGCCAGGGCGAGTTCCAACTCGGCCAGGTCGGGGGAGGTCGCGGCCTCGGGGGTGTGCACAACGAGGACCTGGGTGAAGCCCTCGGTCCCGGCGGTCAGCACCAGGTCGACGTCGGGGAGGACGTCGGCGTAGGTGGCCCGGTCCTCCTCCAGTGTGGGGGTGGGAAGGTCGCCGTTCCAGTCGAGTGCGACGCTGTTGGAGCCGATCCCGATCCTGGCCATGGGGGCGTCGCCGCCGCCGGAGAAGGCGATGTCCATCCCCGCGGCCCTGGGTCGGACGAGCCCGTCGTCGGTGGTGACCAGGGTGGTGTCGACGTCGATCCAGCCGTCCTCGGAGCGCACCCGTACCGGGACGGCGTGGGTCTCGGCGGTCAGGGAACCGTCGGGGTTGGCGAAGTGCTGGGTCTTCTCGTCCGTCAGAGACGGGATCTCCACCCGCTCCCCGGTCTCCCGGGCCAGCTCCAGGGCGTCGAACTCCTCGCTCGGGGAATCCTCACCGGCGGACGTGGTGGGGTCGTCCTCGTCCGCTGCCGCGGGCAGTGCTGTGAGCAGTGACAGGGCAAGGATCGCGGCAGCGGTGACCGCCGTCGCCCGGGTCAAGGGGGGATGCATGGGGGATGCCTGTCTTTTGTTGTCCAACGGGACACCGCACCACGCGGAACCCAGTCACAGCTACCTCAAACGAGACAGAAGCTACTGGAGCCCTCAGATCCAAACAAGTGCCTCAGAGTCCACCAGAGCACCCGAAGCTTCGCGCCCGCGATTTTCGAGGGCTTGAGCTGGCACCAAACCTGTTTGGCCGGATCCGGCCACTATGACCCAGAGTGACTCCGCACATCGACGCCGACGGCGAAGCCTCTGTCGACACTTCCTGAAAGAGGAACCACGAGAAACCGGAAATCGCAGGCCGGACCGCCGACTCGCCACCCCGACCCACCGAGGCGGCACCACTCGAACAGTCCACACCCCGAGCCTCGAAGCTGCCGAACCTCCAAGTCATAACCCTCGGTCATCAACAAAGAGCGTTATGCGAGCATCTCCGGTACGTCTTCACATCTGAGGCAACTTCTCGCCGCTCCACGTCAACGGATCAGACACCTCACTCGTCACCTCTGTGCACATATGGGCCTTCTACCCCTTCCGTGCTCCTCGAGGGCGACCCCGCCCTGCGCTCCCTGACCCTGGACGGCGCCGAGCTCCTGGGCCGGGTCGTGGACCGATTCACCGCGTCCCGGGCCGCGGAGCACAACCTACGCCTGGTCACCGACGCCCTCAAGGCCGCCGGGGTCGACTACTTCCTCGTCCGCGGCAGGTCGGCGCTGCGCCATGTCGTCGGTGTCCATCGCTCCGAGCGCAAGCGGTTCCTGGACTCCATGCGCGCCCTGTACGGGACCAGCGCCGTATACGCGGTCAAGCCCGGGGCCATGGGCAGCGTCGCCGCATTCTCCGCGTACGTCGACGGCGCGCTCGCGGCGCCGATCAAGTCCGGGCTCGTCATCCGCTTCGCCGAGCAGCTGCTCTCCCCGCTGACGCCCACCTACATCCACTCGGTGCTCAAGTCCGCCCTGGAGCACGCCGTCCGCGAGGGAGAGATCCCGCGCAACGTCGCCCGCACCGGCACCCCACGGCCCCGACGCTTCGAACCCCTCACCGCCGACGAAGCCCGCCAGTGCCTTACCGTCGTGCGCGATCACTGGCTGCACGCCCTGTTCGAACTCGCCCTGCGCACCGAACTCCGCAAGGGCGAACTCCTCGGCCTGCGTTGGGAAGACCTTGACCTCACTGGCGGCACCGCCACCATCCACTGCTCCCTCCAACGCACCCGCAGCCAGGGGCTGACCGTCCTGAACGCCAAGACCCTGGCCTCCGAGCGCCGCATCGTCCTCCCCACCGAATGCATCAACTCGCTCGAGATCCACCAGGAACGGCAGGAGGAAGAACGCAAGACAGCCGGAACGGGCTGGACGGACAACGGACTCATCTTCACCACCCCGAAGGGCAGGCCGCTCGACCCCACCAACATCACCCGCCGCTTCCACCGCCCAGAACTCCGGACGATCCGCTTCCACGACCTCTGACACTCGACCGCCACCCTGCTCCTGGAACAGGGCATCGACCTCGTCGTCATCAAGGAACTTCTCGGCCACGCCCACATAGGCGTCACCGCCGGTGTCTACGCCCACGTCCGGCTCCGCCTCCAGCGCCGGGCCATCGACATCCTCGGCAACGCCCTCCGGCCCACCGGCAACGACCTCGACGACCCACCAGTCTCAGCCGTCGTCCGCTGACGTTGCCGTCAAGCACCTGTGCAGCGGTAACTGACGCGCTGTCCGCGGTATGCGCTCCTCCGCCAATTCATCAGCGGTTTAAGCTGTCTCCGGAATTTCCGTAGACCACTTGACCCTGGGGGTCATACGCAGTCAGCCCGTGCGTCGACGCCAAGCCGAGCAACACCGAAGAGACTTCACTGGAACGCGACCAGGAGATGGCGGCAATGACGCACTCTCCAGTGACATAGAGAGGAGAGGCCCACGGAGACTCCTCCATATTTTCTTCGCTTAGATCTGGAAATTCGGAGATCACAGCTCGATAGAAGTCCTCGACAGCCGAACTCTCTTCGACGATACCGGCAACTCCATCCGTCAACTGATCGTAGATCTGAGCGACCTCCCCTGATGTCGGGGCCACTTTTTGATACCAAAAAATCAGATCGAAACTCATCGCCACCACCTCTCCCGAAGTCGCGAGCCGTGGCCGACTCGCAGCACTAAGCTGCGGATACGGTACCGCAGTCCAGCCAGATCGCCTGTGAGGTCGACCGATCCATCCACGCATCGTGGGCCCCGAAAAGCGTACGGCCATCGCTAGTTTCCACTGCATTTCCAGGCGCATTGAGCCAATCATCAAATTGCCGTTGCTGAGGATTCTTCCTGCCAGTTCCTCCCTCAATTTCTATTCCACACCACTGACCGTTGATCTCAACCGCGCCGTCATACTTGCGGACTCGCATTCCTGGTGCGGAAACTAAAGTTTCGTTGCGCATGACCACTGCGTCGGCCATTTTTAGCTGATCCCAGGCGTTTGCTTCATCCGCAGCGCCATCACGCCCAGGCTCGCCATTACGCTTCGAGAACTTGCCGTCCGCAGACCGCGGGCCCCAGTTGGGCATCCCCCAGAATTGTGAATGAGTACCGGCGTCTCACCCGCCAGCACATAGTACGTGTGCAGGTCCTTGACCGTGAGGTTGTAGTCCCGTTCCGATTCGGTCCAGACTCTGGTGCCAGTGACCTGGACCAGAGTTCCCTCCGAGGGCAGGAACCACATCCCGGGAACCAGGTCGACGGCGTCGACCCACTCGCCCAGAAGGGGTGGCCGTCGGTCGCGATGACCGCATCGCCCAGTACCGTCGGCCCAGGTCGGGACGGACCGTCGGACAACTCGCCTTGCCCCAGGGAGTCGGCATCGATCTGTGTGGCGGCGTCGACGGTGATTTCGACCAGGGTCTTGACACCCTCACCGACGATGGTGGCCAGGACCGTACGCGGCCCCTCCTCCACGGTTTCGGGGTCGGAGGCCCACCAGAAGCACGAAAGACCTTTTCCTGGTCCTCCTCCGCCAGGGGGCGCTGTAATTCGTGGGAACCGCGGTGCAGTTATGGACCAGCACCGGCCCCGGACTCAAGTGGCCGGCAATGTTCCCGGCACGCGCCGCCTCTCTCCAGGAGAGCGGCGGCGCCTCACCGCCCGACGGCCTCGCGGACACGGTCAGGCCGCGCCGGGTTCTCCTCCAGCCAGTCCTCGGCGACGTCGATCGGCATGCGCACCGCGATCTGCGTCGAGGGCATGTCGTGCACGGTCACCTCCACCGGGTCCTCGGGGGCCACCTCCAGCCAGGCGGTACGGTCGCCCCTGGGCCACACGGCCCGCTTCTCCGCGTGGAGGTCGTCCAGGCAGCGCTCCCAGTCGTCCAGGTCCCCGGACGACAGCGCCAGTGCGAGCCGACCGTTGACGAAGCCGCTCTCCAGCACGAGGCGGGCGCCGAGGAAGCACTCCTGCCCCGATCCCCGAGGTGCCGAGAGCTCGACCTCGACGGCGACGCCCTGCACCGGGTCCGCGAAACGGAAGAGTTCGAGGACCCGCACTTCTCCTGTCACCACTGCTCCCCTGCCGCTCGACGGGTCACTCCGTGCCGTGGAAGCTCGCCCCGGTGTCGGGGCCCGTGCAGTCCTCGACGTCCCGGGCGTCGTCGTCGCCGTGGTCGGTGCGGACCAGCGGCATGCCGTGCACGCGCACAGCGTCGTCGACCGGGGGCAGGGGCGGAGCGGGAAGGCGCATCGGGTGTACCTCACGACGGTCGTGGAACGCGGATCCGTCCTTTGTATCCCACGGCGACGACACGGGGCCGATCGCTCCGGGCGGTTCTCCGACCCCTTCTGGCGGTGGTACCCGATCCGTTTCATGCAGCGCACGGCCGGAAGGCGGGGAACGCGCTCCCGGCGGTCCGGCCGGTCAGGCCAGGACCCTGCGGCTCTCCGGCATGCTGTGCGCGGCCGACTTGCGGAGGTCGCGGCTCACGACCATCCGCTTCAGCCAGCGGTCGGTGCCGTCGTAGCGGCTGCGGAACGGCTTGCGGCCGTGGACGGCCAGGTGGTTGTCCACCACCAGCAGCGTCCCGGGGCCGACCACGACGGAGTGCTGCACGCGCTCCAGCTCCTCCATGAGGTTGTCGAGCGCCCGCTCGGCGACGGGATCGTCGCCGACGCAGCGCATGAACGGGCGGTCGATGCGCAGGTACGGCGCCGCGTCCGCGCCGAACAGTACGGGAACGGGCTGCGGCCGGTCCCGCATCCCGAGCACGCGCTCGAGCGCGGGGTGGTCGGGGTGGTGCGCCCGCAGCTGCCGCACGTGCTCGTCGTCGGGCCTGATCAGGAAACGCGGTTCGGAGAGCACCCGGGCGGTCGCGGCGTCCAGCTTCACGTCCCGCACCGAGGACAGGACCGTCGGGACGTCGTCCCGGTTGCGGATCCCGAACAGCATCAGGTAGTCGGCCCGGCCGGGGTGGAACCCGTCCTCGGTGTGGAACTCCAGGAGGGCCTCGCTGCCGTGGCCGCTCTGGCGCAGCTCGTCCCCCCGGACCGGGAGGATGTCCTGGACCATCCTGCCCTCCTGGAGCGTGGACCAGGTGAAGGGCTCCCCCAGGGCGAGGGCGCACATGGCCAGGAAGAGTTCCTGCGGGCGGGTCGGGCCCGTGTCCGCGCCCCTCCAGTGCCGGGGCGTCGGGCCGACGGTCCCGTCGTCCACGGGGAACCCGTGGACGCAGCAGGCCGCGGCCTCCTCCGTGCGGCGGAACCGCTCCAGGAACAGGCGGAGCCCGCGGGGCAGGGAGTCGTGGAGCGACCAGTTGCGCTCGTAGAACGCGGGATCCGTGGGCGGGGGCCCGCAGGGTTCCGCCTCCCGCAGGGCCGTCCCGATCTCCTCGACCTCGGCGGGCGTCAATCGGTAGTGGACGGCGATGTCGTCCGTCGGCGTGGTGCTCACCGTCTCCTCCAGGTGGGCGGTGTCCCCGGGGCGCGCACGCCCCGTCGGGTCCGGGGCTACACGTCCGGCCGGGCGCGGCGACGCCGCCGGACACGGTTCCGGGCGGGTCGGATCCTCTGGCCCCGGGCCCCGGACACGGTGGCGCCGCGGGTCGCCGTGCCTTCCCCGTTCAGGAGGGGGGTTCGTGCTCCCCGCCCCCCGGCGGCTCCCGCCCGTCCCCGGCCGCGTGCCGCAGGACAAGCATCGCCCGGAACGGCGGGAGACCGGGCGCGCAACGCCGCGGCCCACGGGTCCGGCCCCGGTCGGCCCGCACCCGGTGCGGAGCGGAGGTGCGGAGCGGAGGCGGTTCGGCCCCCGCCCGGTCGGGCAGGGGCCCGTACAGGGAGAACAGTTCCGACTCCGATGTGAGGCGAGGTGGACCATGCGCTACGACGAGTTTGTGGCCGAGGTACGCGAGCTCGGGGAGTACCAGGACAACCGCGAGGCCGCGCAGGTGACGGAGGAGGTGCTCGCCGTGCTCGCGACCCGCCTGCCGGACGAGTCCGTCGCCAAGCTGGCCGCGCAGCTCCCGGACCCGCTGGGGGCGCAACTCCGGGAAACGGGGGAGCCGGGCGCCCACGCCTTCGGGACCGGGGAGTTCTGCCGCCGCGTCGCGGAGCGGACCGGTTCGCGGGAGGACACCGCGAGGCATGACGCGGGGGCGGTCCTGACGGCGGTGGCCGAGAACGTCTCCGGCGGGGAGCTGAACCAGCTCCTGAGCCACCTGCCGTCCGGCTACGCCCCGCTGTTCGGCAGGGCCGGTCTGGCCTGACGGCACGGGCCGCGCCCGTCGCCGGGCGTGCGCGCCGGGCGCCCGCCGGCGGCTCCTGCGCCGTCGGCCTGGGCCCGTCCGGCGTCCGCGGGCGTCCCGCCGTCCCGGTGGAACGGGCCCGCGGGGACCGCGTCCGGGAGGTCGCGCGTTCTGCGGGGGGAGAGGCGCCCGGACGCGGGACGCCGACCGGGGGCCGGTGCCGCGGAGGCGGCGGAGGGGCCGCCGTGCCGTCCGCCTCAGACCGGGTGGTCGAAGCGGGGCGTGCGGGCGAACAGGTCGGTCACCTCGCCCGACACCTCGAAGGGCTCCGTGCCGCGCCGGAAGACGATCGCCGGGCCCGGGGCGTCCGGCTGCACCGCGGCGCCGCAGAGGGTCGCCCGGACCACGTCCGTCCCCGCGCCCTCCACCCGCAGGTGGACGCCCTCCCGCAGGCCGAGCACGTCCACGTCGTTGGCCTCCAGGAACTCCGTCAGCCGGGTCAGGCGGGTCTCGCCGTTGTGCGTCGACCGCGGGTCGGCGTCCAGGTAGTGAGGGTTGATCTGGAACGGCACGAACCCCAGCGCGGCGAACGACTCCGGTTCGACGATGGGCATGTCGTTGGTGGTGCGCAGCGTGGGGGCGGTGATGTTGGTGCCCGCGCTCGCCCCCATGTAGGGCAGGCCCGCCAGGACGCGGTCGCGCAGCTCCCCCATGATCCCGGTGCGCTGGAGGGTCGCCACCAGGCGGAACGTGTTGCCCCCGCCCACGAAGACCGCCTGCGCACCGTCGAGGACGCGCGCGGCCCCTGCGTCGGCCGGGACCCCGGTGACCCGGATCCCGCGGGCGGCGAAGGCCTCGGCGACCCGCGCGGTGTAGGCGTCGTGGTCTCCCCCGGCGAACGGCACGAACGCGACCTCGTCGCGGCCGTCGAGGAAGGCCTCCACGTCCGTCCACGCGTGGTCGAGGTAGTCGCGGCCGTGGTTGGTCGAGTTGGAGAGGAGCAGCAGCTCGGGCATGGTCCCCCTTCAGGGAGCGGTCGGGCGCGGGGAGGGGCGGGAGCCGTGGCCCCGCCTCCACCTGCGGGTGGGCGGTGCCGGGCGCCGGTTGGAGAGCAGCCCGGTGAGCTCGTCGGCGGAGGCGCGCAGCGGCGCCAGGTGGTCGAGCAGGTCGTCGTCGTGGTCGGAGTACTTGTTCTCGACCAGGGTCACGGAGCCGACCGGGCGCTTGCCGCCGAACACGGGGACGGCGAGCGCGCGGGAGGCGGCGTCGTACTCGCCCTGGGAGAGCGCGTACCCCTCCTCGACGGCCGCGTCGAAGAGCCCCTCGACCTCGTGCTCGTCGAACGGCGTGAGGTCGGAGAAGCGGGCGGACGGGCGGCCCGCCAGCAGGGCCCTGCGCTCGGCCGGGTCGAGGAAGGCGAAGTAGGCGCGGGAGGTGGCTCCCGCGTGGGCGGGGTAGAGCTCGTCGACGAAGGGGTGCGACCGGCGCGGCCCCTCGGAGCCGCTGACGGCGGCGATGCAGCGCACGTGGGCGCCGTCGGGGACGCAGAACAGGGAGGTCCGCCCGCTGGTGCGGGCCAGGTCGGCGAGCAGGGGCTCGGCCAGGGCGGAGAGCCCGCCGGACCGCTCCCACAGCCCGGCCATGCGCCACATGGCGGGGCCCATGCCGTAGCGGCGGGTGTCGGGGTCGGCGCGCAGGAACCCCTTTCCGGCGAGGGAGGCGAGGAGCCGCTGGGCGGTCGACCTGGCCAGGCCGAACTCCTCGGCGAGTTCCATGACGCCCCAGCTCGTGCGGTACTCGTCGAAGCTGAGGAGGACGTCGAGCGCGCGGTCGACCGTCTGGAGGGGGCCGGTGCGTTCCGTGGGACCGGTGGACATGGGGCTCACCCTATGCGCGCCGCCGGTCCGGGGGCCCTGTTCCAAGGGATCGCAATGTGATCTTAACTCCCACATAGTGGGAAACCTTTGCCTCGGCAGGTGAACGGGGGGCAGCCTGTGCGTGACGGGCCGGGGTGCGGCATCCGCGCCCCGCAGGCCTTCGACCAGCGACACTCCGTCCCCGCCGGACGCGAGCCATCCCCGAAGGACACACATGGAACCCTCGGCACACGGTTCGTCCACAGAACCGCAGACTTCGGAGGGCGCGCGCCATCCGCGGGCGTTCGAGCCCGTCGTCGTGATCGTCACCGTCCTGGTGAGCCTCCTCGGAGCGGTCATCGGCATCCACATGATCACGACGCTCGGCGTCTCCCCCAACACGAGCGTCATCGGCGCCGTCGTCGCCATGCTCATCGGCCGGGCCGGGTTCCTGGGGCTGCGGTCCTTCCGTGACACGCACCGGCAGAACCTCGTCCAGTCGTCGATCTCCGGCGCGACCTTCGCCGCGGCGAACTCGCTGCTCACCCCGATCGCCATCCCGTTCCTCTTCGGCCGGCCGGACCTGGTGTGGCCGATGCTGCTGGGGGCGTCCCTGGGCCTGCTCATCGACGTGTTCGTGCTGTACAAGGCGTTCGGCTCACGGTTCCTGCCGGCCGACGCCGCCTGGCCCCCCGGTGTCGCCGCCGCCGAGACCATCAAGGCCGGGGACAAGGGCGGGCGCCAGGCCGCCGTCCTGGTGGGCGGCGGCGTCGTGGGGCTCGGGGCGTCCTTCCTGGGCATGCCGATGTCGGCGGCGGGCATCGCGATGATCGGCAACGTCTGGGCGCTGCTCATGTTCGCCGTGGGCCTGCTCGTCGCCCAGTACTCCCCCGCGGTGATCGGGGTCGACCTCAACGCGGTCTACGTGCCGCACGGCGTCATGATCGGCGCGGGCGTGGTCGCCCTGGTGCAGATCGTCGTCATCCTCGCCGGACGGCAGGGCCGCCGGGAGGCCGAGCGCGAGGCCGCCCGCGAGCGGGCGGCCCAGGACGACCCCTCCCTGGCCTACACGGTCGACCGGGCCACGCTGGGCCGGGCCCTGGGCTCGGGCTACGTCCTGTTCGCCCTGGGCGCCCTCGTGCTCGCGGTCACCGGCGGCATCTGGGCGGACATGAGCTGGCTGGGCATCGTCGGGTTCGTCCTGTTCGCCGCCGTGGCCGCCCTGGTCCACGAGCTCATCGTCGGCCTGGCCGCCATGCACGCGGGCTGGTTCCCCGCCTTCGCGGTCACGCTGATCTTCCTCATCCTGGGCCTGGCCCTCGGCATCCCGGGGGTCCCGCTGGCCCTGCTCGTCGGCTACTGCGCGGCCACCGGCCCCGCCTTCGCGGACATGGGCTACGACTTCAAGGCGGGCTGGGTCCTGCGCCGCGACCGCCGCCCCTACACCGCCTACGAGCTGGACGGTCGCCGCCAGCAGCTCTTCTCCTCCATGATCGGGTTCGCCGTCGCGATCGGCATGGTCGCGCTGCTGTGGCAGGGCCTGTTCGCGGACGGCGCCGTGCCGCCGACCTCGATCGTCTACGCCGACACCATCGAGGCCGGCCTGACCGACCCGTCCGTCCTGCTCCAGCTCGCGCTGTGGGCCGTGCCCGGCGCCGTCGTGCAGTTCCTGGGCGGACCCCGACGGCAGATGGGCGTGCTGCTCGCCACCGGTCTGCTCGTGGCCACGCCCAACGCCGGATGGCTCGTCCTGGCCGGGCTGGCGATCCGCCTCGTGTGGGAGCGCCGCCGCGGCGAGAAGGGCGAGCAGGAGATCGCCCTCGTCGGCGCCGGCCTCATCGCGGGCGACTCCGTCCACTCCGTCGGCACCATCTTCAGCCGCTGAAACCAGGAGGAACCATGACACGCCTCGGAGTCCTCACCATCGGCCAGGCGCCGCGCCCGGACCTGACGCCGGAGCTGACCGCCCTGGTCCCGGAGGCCGTCGTCGTCGAGCGCGGGGTGCTCGACGGCCTCACCCGCGCCGAGATCGAGGCGCGGCCGGTCGCGCCGGACGACCACGCCCTCACCACCCGCCTGGCCGACGGCTCCTCCGTCGTCCTGGGCGAGTCACTGGTCATGGAGCGGCTGCCCGGCGTCCTCGCGGACCTGGAGCGCGAGGTCGACGCGGTGCTGCTCGCCTGCACCGGCGCCTTCCCGGAGCTGGAGCACGCCAAGCCGCTCTTCGTCCCGGACCGGCTGATCGCCTTCGGCGCCGCGGCCCTGCTCGGCGACACCGGGTGCGTGGGCGTGGTGTGCCCCCTGCCCGAGCAGCGGACGGACACCGAGGCGAAGTTCGGCCGCCGCCTCCCCTCCGGGGCGCGCGTCCTCACCGACGTCTGCTCCCCCTACACCGGCGCCCCGGAGGAACTCGCCGCCGCCGCGCGTCGCCTCGCCGAGGGGGGCGCCGACCTCCTGGCACTGGACTGCATCGGCTACACGGAGGAGATGCGCGCCCGCGCGGCCGCCGCCTCGGGGCTGCCGGTGGTCCTGGCCCGGTCGGTCTGCGTGCGCCTGGCTTCGGAGGTCCTGGACTCCCTCGACGCGCGGGCGGGGGTGGAGGCATGAGGATCGGCGTCATCCGGGTGGTCACCACCGACGACGGGGAGCGGCTGGACGACCACGGCCGCGTCATCCGGGAGGAGCTGGGCGTGGACACCGTCTCGCGGTGCCTGCCCGACCAGCCGGACGGGGTGCACGACGACGCGACCTTCGCGCTCGCCTCGGCCAAGGTCGCCGACCTGGCCGCGCGCATGGAGCGCGAGGACGGCGTGGACGCGCTGCTCGTCAGCTGCGCCGCCGACCCGGGGCTGTCCCGGGCGCGCGCCGCGGTCGGCGTCCCCGTCGTCGGCGCCGGGGAGTCCGCGGCCCGCCGGGCCCTGGAACTGGGCTCACGGGTCGGCGTCCTGGACCTGACCACCCGCACCCCGGAGTCGGTCACCGCCGTGCTCGGGTCCGCGCGCGTGGCCGCGCTCGTGCCCGAGGGCGTGCGGCGGACCCACGACCTGGCCACCGGGGCGGGGTTCGCCGCCTCGGTCGAGGCCGCCGAACGCCTGGTCGCCATGGGCGCGGACACCCTGATGTTCGCGTGCACCGGCATGACCACCATCGGCCTGTACGCCCGGCTCGCCGACGAGGTCGGCGTCCCCGTCGTGGACGCCGTCCGCGCCGGGGCGCGGGCCGCCGTACGGGCCGCGGGCGGCTGACGCCCGTCCCGCACAGTCCCGTCGGCCGCGCTCCGGACGCGCGGCCGGCGCCGTCCCGAAGGACCGCCGCGACCGGTGTCCGCACCGGTCGTACCGCCCGACCGGGCCCGGCGGCCCGCCATCGACCGAGAGAGGCACCCATGTCCTGGAGCCACGTCATCGAGACCCACGACCTGCTCGACACCCCGACCGCGGACGGGGCGTCCGTCGCGGAGTACCTGCGCCGCCACGGTGCGGCCGACGGCGAGGTCGCCGTCGAGACCGTCGCGGGCGAGGGGGGGTCCACCGACTTCGTCCGGGTGACGATCCCCGGCACCGACGGCGCGTCGTCGGGCGGGTCGGCCCCCACCCTGGGCATCCTCGGCCGCCTCGGCGGCCTGGGCGCGCGCCCGGAGCAGATCGGCTTCGTCAGCGACGGCGACGGTGCCCTGACCGCCGTCGCCGCGGCCGCCAAGCTCCTGGACATGCGCCGCCGGGGCGACGCCCTCCCGGGCGACGTCGTCGTCGCCACCCACATCGACCCCGACGCCCCGACCCAGCCCCACGACCCCGTCCCGTTCATGGGGTCGGTCGTGGACCAGGACGTCAGCAACCGGCACGAGGTCCTGCCCGCCATGGACGCGATCCTGTCCGTGGACACCACCAAGGGCAACCGGGTGTGCAACCACCACGGCATCGCCATCACCCCGGCCGTGGTGGACGGGTGGATCGTCCGCGTGCCGGAGACCCTACTGGACATCGTCTCCCGCACCACCGGCCGCGCCCCGGTCGTCATGCCGCTGACCATGCAGGACATCACCCCTTACGGCAACGGCGTCTACCACGTGAACTCGATCCTGCAGCCGGCGACGGCCACCGCCGCGCCGGTCGTGGGCGTGGCCATCGTGACCGAGACCGCCGTGGCCGGGTCGGCCACCGGGGCCACCGATCTGCGCAGCGTGGAGACCGCCGTCCGGTTCGCCGTCGAGACGGCCAAGGACTACGGCCGCGGCATCGCGCACTTCGTCGACGCCGAGGAGGTGCGGCGGCTCCAGGACCTGTACGGCAGCATGTCCCACCTGCGCGGCGCGGGCGCGCCCGCCGGTTCCTGAGGGGAGACGGCGCCGCCCTGCCCGTGGGGAGCACGAGCAGGGCGGCTTCCGGGGCCGTGGCCGGTCGCGGTCACGGCCCCCGTGGTCCGGCCCCGCTCGCCCGAACCGCGCCTCGGCTCCGCGTCCACCGTCCAGGAGGTGCGGAGCCGGGGGCTCAGGCCCGGTCGGAGCCGTCGGAGACCGCTTCGGGGGTCCGGGACGGCTGCGACAGGGTGCTCATGCCCTCGCCGGACAGGACGGAGTGCACTCCCGCGGCGACGGACCCGATGGTGTCCACGCCGTACTGCATGCCGTCGTTGCCGTCGGTGAGGACGACGACGTCGTAGTCGCCGACCGGTGTGTCCCGGAACCCGCCGATGCTGTTGATCCGCCAGGTGTCGGTGTTGTCGTAGGGCAGCCAGCCGTTCTTCAGGTAGACCTCGGCGCCCGCCGGCGCCCCGGTGGGCACGCCCCAGCGCTGCTCCTCGACCACGTCGCCCATCAGGCCGCGGGCGTAGGCGCGCTCGTCGGCCCCGAGCACGTCGTTGTCGCTGCCGAGCACGTCGAGCAGGGTCAGCTGGTCACCGACGTTGATCTTCATCAGGCCGACGTACCCCTCGGGGTGCAACTGGGTGTCGTCCATCCCGGCGAGGTCGAGGAAGCCCTGGATGCGCTCCGGGCCGAGCTGGTTGCGGAGCTCCACCGCGGAGTCGTTGCCCGACACGGTGATCATGTCGGTCGCGAGCTCGTGCTCCCGTGCGGTCAGCTCCCTGCCCTCGTCCATGGCCGTGCGCAGGAGCGCGCCGAGAACGACGACCTTGCCGACGCTGGCGGCGTCGAACCGGGTGTCCGCCCCGAGCTCGCAGACGAGGTCCCCCTCGAAGGCGGAGACCCCCACGGCGACAGTGCCCTCGCGCAGGGCGACCTCCTGTCTGATCCGCTGGTCGAGCCGCTCGGCGACCTCGGGATGGGTCTCAGAGGTGCAGACGGGCGAGGGCCCGGTGTCGGCGACGGCGGTCGCGGGCAGGCCGACGGCGAATCCCGCGGCGAGCAGGCCGGTGAGCGCCGCTGCTGTGGCTCGTCGGGGGGTGGCGCTCGTTCGGTCAGCGGACATCGTGTGTCTCCTCAGGATGATCGGACGTTCTGTGATCGGATGTCGGTGGCCACGGGCTTGAATCGGGGCGGGGCATGAAGGGGAACGCAGGCACGACGACCGGCGCGTCAGGAACACGTCTTCTTCACTGGCCCCCGGTCAGCGCCGATGTTCATCTCCGTTTCACCCTCCGGACATCTCACGCGGAGAAGGGGACAGGGAACGACATATAAGCACGCCGAATAAACCGTTGCCCCGGCCACGAATTCGGATTCTCCACCCTTCCACAGGGACCGGAAGAATTTATCAAGGCCTCGCACAGGGACCGACACCGGGGTCTGCATGCCCGTAACCGCAGGGGCTCCGGAGGGAATCACATCCTCCGGAAGGGGGTCCGGGGGAGAAACTCACACCCCTCTCGGAATGCGGTGACACCACTGATCAGGACGGAACGCATGAGCACTCTGCTCCCCGCGCGCACCACTGGTCGATGCCCTGGTGAAACGCACACCTCTTCCTCACGGTGCGCTGCGGGCGGAGCCGTTCCGCTCCCCCGGAGAACGGCCCGGCACGGATCACGTCCGGCCTCACCGTTTCACCGGGGAGTTCCCCTGGTGAACGGCCTGCGAAAAGCGTCGGCCGCCCGGCCCGCCGCGCAGGCGCCATGACGGTCCGAACGGAGGTCCGGGGGCGCGGGGGGCGCCCGCCCCCGGGGTCACGGCCGGACGGCGGCCGCGACGATGGCCTCGACCTGGCCGGAGATCGCCTCGCGGTTCTCCTCGAACTCGGGGTCGGTGACACCGCCGCCGGGTCCGAAGTGCAGGATCGGCGTGTGTACGTGCCCGGCCGGGATGTCCAGGCCGGTGGCGTCGCGCAGCAGGGTGTTGCGGTAGGCGATCTCGTTGGAGAGGTAGTCGCCCCCGCCCCCGGCCCGCGCCTCGGAGCCGGGCGTGGGCCCGTCCGGGCGCACCACCGGCGCGGTCCCGCCCGCCGGGATCTCGGTCACCTGGGTGTTGTCGACCACGGGGAAGGGCGCCCCGCCGGTCTCCCCGATGATGGACGGGTGGTCCAGGGAGGAGTCGGACCACTGCGGCTGGGGGGTGACGGTGGGGACGCCCTCGGGGATGGGGGCCGTCTCCGGCGTGCCGACCGACTCGTTGTCCGCGGCGCCGCCGCGCCAGGCGCCGTTGTGCGCCTCCAGGTCGAACCGGCCGTCCCGGCCCTGGCTGACGGTGATGACCGCGTCGGCCGGGCGGTCGCCGGTGTAGTGCGGCAGGAGGGCGTGCTCGACCATGCCGTCGGTGAAGTCGCGCCAGCGCACCGGGAAGAGCATCGCCTCGACCACCGCGACGCCGTCGCCGGTCTCGATCACCGCTCCGTCCAGGGCGAGGGCGGCCGCGCCGGAGGGGTTGGCCTGGCGGATGTCGTTGTCGAGCCGGAACGGGTCGAACCCGGTCACGACGACGCGGGAGACCCCGGGACCACCGGGGTCCTGGGCGAAGCCGGCGTCGTCCTGGCCGCGGGAGCGGCGGTCCATGTCGGCCACGAGCGCCTCGCGGTCGGCCCCGGTCAGCTCGAAGCCCGGTTCCCAGCGGTGGAGGGCGGAGGTCATGCCGAGCCGCGCCCAGTAGAGCGGCCGGTCGTCCCCTGCGCTGAGGTCCCCCTCGACGGCCCCGGTCCCCCGGACGCGGTCCACCGCCTTGCGCCAGAGCGCGTCGGCGTGACGCCCGACGATCTCGGCCGCCTCGTCCGTGTCGGAGGCCGCGCACAGCTCCTCGGTGAAGCGGTCCACGTCCGCGGCGAACCCGGACCTGTCCAGGATCTCCTGCGGGACCTCCCCGGCGATCCGGGCCTCCTCGACGGTGGCGCCCTCCTCACCCAGGCATGCGGGCGTCGGCTCGGCCTGCGCCGGAGCGGCCAGGGCGAGGGCGGGGGCCAGGATGAGCGCCGAGGCGGCGACGCGGGGGCCCGCCTGCCGGATACGCGCGCCCGCTCCGCTGCGGCTCTGTGACCTGTTCGACAAGATGTCCTGTTCCTTCCGGTCGTTCCACTTCCTGGTGCCACACCACGCTAGGGAACGGGCCGGTGCGGGGCGTCGGCCGGGGTGCCGGGACGGCCGTACCCGGACGCCGGCCCCGCTCCGGCCGGGGGCGACGGAGGCCGGGGGCGACGGCGCGCGGGGCGCTACCCGGCGGTTTCCGGGGCCGGCGGCTCGGGGTGGAACCGCTCGAAGCGGTCGCGCCCGGTGTACATCTCCCAATAGAGCTCAGCGAGGTCGTCGGGGTCCACGAGCGGGAAGTCGGGGCCGTCGGCCGCGTCGAAGGCGGCCCTGGCCGCGGTGGCCACCTCGCTGCGGTCGATCAGGGACGCGATGGTCAGGGCTCCGGCGTAGACGCCCGTGCCGGCCAGCTCGGCGTTGAGGGAGTGCAGGTAGTTGCGGGTGGCCGCCATGACCGGGCCCAGCCCGCTGAGGCCGGGCATCGGCCTGACCGCCGAGTAGCCCTGCGCGAGCAGGAAGACGCCGTCGCCTCGCTCGGTCCACTCCGGCAGTACGGCCCGGACCACCTCGACGGGGGTGAGGAGCAGCAGCGGGACGAGGCCCTCCAGGGTGGCCGCGTCCAGCTCCGCGGCCGGGGTGAAGCCCTGTTCGCCGCCGATCGGCCCGTACTCGACCACGTCGATCCGCCCGAGGCGCTCGCGGATCGCCCCGACGAGGGCGGGCGCGCCGGCGGGCTCGGAGAGGTCCGCGGGGAAGGCGACCGCCTCGATCCCCTCGCCGGCGAGCTCCTCGACGAGGGCGTTCAGCCGGTCCTCGCGTCGGGCCACCAGGGCGACCCGGAAGCCCTCGCGCCCGAAGCGGCGGGCCACGGACACGCCCAGGCCGGTTCCGGCGCCGAGGACGGCGATCACTCTGGACATGGTGCTTCTCCTTGCCACGACAATTAATTGACCATGAGGTCAACTTAACGCCCGACCCTAGCACTTAAGTTGACCCCAGGGTCAATTTGATTCCGCGCGGACATGGGACCATGGAGGCCGCAACACCGAGGCCAGGAGGAGCGACCGGATGCGGGCCGACGCGCAACGCAACGCGGAGAAACTGCGGGCAGCCGCGGCCGAGCTCTTCCAGGAGCGCGGCCTCAAGGTGCCCCTGAAGGAGATCGCCCGCCGGGCCGGTGTGAGCCACGGCACCCTCTACAACCTCTTCGGCACCCGCGAGGCGCTCATCGACGAGGTGGTGGCCGACCTGGCCGCGGACCGGCTCGGCGAGGCCGTCGAGCACGCCCTGTCCCTCGAGGACGCCTGGGAGGGGTTCGCGTACTACGTCGAGCGGGTCTGCGAGCTGCAGGCCACCCACCCCGCGGTGGCCGACGTGGTCAGCGGGCGCTATCCGAACTCCGGGCGCCTGATGGCCATCTGCGACCGGGCGCTGGAGGCCGGCACGCGGATCATCGAGCGCGCCCGGCGGGCCGGGGCCGTCCGCCCGGACTTCACCGGCGAGGACCTCATGCTCGTCTTCGGGACCAACGCCGTGCTCTCCCGTGCGGCCGCGGACGCGGACGCCGCGCCCGACGTCTGGCGCCGCGGGGTCGCCTTCCTGCTCGACGGCCTGCGCGCGGAGGCCGCACGGGGACCTCTCCCCCGCCCCCCGCTGAATCCGCGGCAGACGTACGAGGTGATGGGCGGGCTCGCCGGCACGCGGTAGCGGGGCGGCCGGGCGTCGGCACCCGTCCGCGAGTCGGTCCGGCTGCGGCCGCCCGGTCCGCGTGTCCGGCCCCCGAGCGGCCACCCGGCCAACAGTGCGCGGATGCGAGTCCCCTCGCTCCGGCAGCCGGACACACACCCGGAAGAGAATCGACCGCGACCCCGACGTGGGAAAGGCCCTTGTCCGGCTGTTCTCACGTGCCATGAGCGGGATCTCCATGACCGCCGAGCAGTAGCCGAACGCGCTGACGCCCGAGGAACGCCGAGCCCCCGCCCCGGGCCCCTGCGAGGCGACCGTCCACACCGCGGCCGTCGCCCCATGGCGGTGAGCGGGCCCGTCCGGAAACAGGCGTTCTGCCGTCGGCCGACACGGTCGCGACACCGACGGCCCGGGCGGCAGGATCGTCACATGCAGCCGATCTTCGTTCTCGTGCACAGTCCGTCCGTGGGCCCCTCCACCTGGCACCCCGTGGCCGAACACCTGGCAGCGGCGGGACACCGGGTGCGGGTGCCGTCCCTCCTGCGCATCGGCGCCGGCGCCCCGCCCTTCTGGCCCCGCATCGCGGACGCCGTCCGCGAGGACCTGCGTCGGGTCCCGGCCGGCAGTCCCGTCACCCTGGTGGCGCACAGCAACGCGGGCCTGTTCCTCCCGGTGGTCCGCGCAGGCCTCGACCACCCGGTGACCGGATCGGTCTTCGTCGACGCCGCACTGCCGGCACGGACCGGCCCGATGCCCGTCGCCCCGCCCGAGGTGCTGGAGTTCCTCCGCCCGATGGCGGTGAACGGCACACTGCCACGCTGGACCGACTGGTGGGAGGAGGCGGACATCGCAGCCCTGTTCCCCGATCCGTCGGTACGGCGGACCGTCACCGAGGAGCAGCCCACCCTGCCGCTGTCCTACTACGAGCAGCACGTCCCGGTTCCCGACTCCTGGGAGGACCATCCCTGTTCCTACTTGCAGTTCAGCCCCCCGTACGACGGCCTCGCCGCCGAGGCGCGCAGACGCGGCTGGCGCGTGGCGCGCCTGCCCGGCGCGCACCTCCACCAGCTCGTCGATCCCGCCGGCACGGCCCGGCACCTCGTCGAACTCGCCACGGCGACCTGATCCGCTCCCGGTGCACGCCCAGGGTCGCGGCGTGAGCTCGCGGACGGCTGCCGGCCCGGGACCGCCGGGACATCGGGCGCCCTGGCACCGCACGGCGGTGACCCGACCGGCGACCGGGGCGGCGGGGCGGAACCTCCGACGCGGGTCCCGTGGGCCATGAGCCGTCGACCACCGCGTGGGGGTCACCTCCAGCCCGCGCGCGGGTCCCGTTCCCGCCTACGTCCGTGGAGCGCGTCGTGTCCGCCATGGCCGCCTCCGATGTCGATGTGCCCTCCACCGTCGCTGCCCGCACCCGGTTCCCGGGAAGCCCGACCGGGCTGAGGGACCCGCCAACGGCGTGCGGGCCGGGGCCTTCGTACGAAGGCCCCGGCCCGCCCCTGCGGGGGTCAGCCCCCGTTGGACTGGCGGATCCCCTCGCCCAGGGCCTCGAACGAGTAGACGAAACCGCCGTCCTCCCCGCTCACGGTCATGTACGCGTCGGTCGTGCCCGGCGCGATGGCGACGTTGGTCGCCGACTCCAGGCCCTCGGCGTCGTCGGAGGGCACGCTCACCGTCGCCAGGTGCTCACCCGTCGAGCTATAGACGAAGATGCTCGGCTGGCCGTGGACCGCCTGGTAGAGGTTGCCCTCGGCGTCGACGGCGATGGAGTCGATCCGGCTCGTGCCGCCGTCGAAGTGGAGGGCGGCGTGGGAGGTCACCACCGAGGTCCCGTCCTCGTCGAGCTCGTAGTGGTCGACGCGGTTCGCGGCGTACTGGCCGACCCAGAGGCCGCCGAAGTCCTCCCTGAACGAGATGCCGTTCGGCGCCGGGAGCCCGTCCGCCAGGACGGTCGCCTCGGCCGTCTCGCCGTCGATCCTGACGACCCGGCCCCGGGGCTCCCAGGCCGGATCGCCGAACCCGGTCGAGTCGCTGACGTACATGTTCCCCGCCTCGTCGAAGGCCAGGTCGTCCGGCTGCATGGGCGTCCCGTCGACGTCCCCGGAGAAGAACGTGGTGTGGTCCTCCCCCTCCGGGGTGATGCTGTCGATCCTCCCCCCGGCGAAGTCCGTCAGGTACAGCCGGTCGTCGAGCGGGCTGAACTGGGCCGACGTGTACGCGCCGTCCTCGTTGGTGAAGACCGGTTCCACCTCGGCGGAGCCGGTGTCCACCCTGAGCACCTTGGGCTCCCCGGCGGGCGCGGTGACGTCGACGACCAGGAGGCCTCCGTCGGGGGCGAAGGTCGGCCCCTCCAGGAGGGTCATCCCCGTCTCCTCGTGGACGGAGGTGACCTGGACGAGCAGCTCGGCCGTCCGGTCCCCCTCGCCGTCCGTGCTGGTGGCGGCGGCGTCGGCGCAACCCGTCGCCGCGACCGCGAGGACGAGTGCCGGAAGCGCACGGGCGACCACCACCCGTAGCGTCCTGAGGCCGTGCGGATCCATACGTTTCTCCCTTGTCAGCGGGGCGGGACGCCGGTCGGCGCCCGTGATCGTCCGGAGCGGGCGGCGGACGTGCGTTGACCGGCAGCCGCCGCGGCTCCGGCTACGGCTTCGCGCCCAGGACGTCGCCGATGCTGGTCCTGCGCCAGTCCGCGAGCAGCCGGTGGAAGGCCACGGGGCCGGGGCTGTACGAGGACCCGCCGTGGACGCCGGCCCCCTCGCGGTTGTAGTAGCCGGGCGTGCACTCGGCCTGGAACGCGGAGTTGTCGTGCGCCGTCTCCCGTACGGTCCGGCCCCACTCGTCGGCCGCCTCCTGCGAGGGTTCGACCACGGGAACGCCGCTCTTGCGGGCCTCCGCGACGACGGCGGCGATGTGCTCGGCCTGCTCCAGCAGGATGTGCGCGAAGTTCACGGAGTTCGCGTTCTGCAGCGAGCCCAGGTGGAAGAGGTTCGGGAAGCCGTTGCTGTAGAAGCCGTGCAGCGTGCTGGGCCCGCGGCCCCACGACTCCAGCAGCCCCCGCCCGCCGCGTCCGCGCACCGGCAGCGTGCCGGACACGACCCCGGAGCGGCCGACGTCGAAGCCGGTGGCGAAGACGACGCAGTCGACGGGGTACTCGGTGTCCCCGACGACGACCGAGTCCTCGGTCATGCGCGTGATGCCGCCGTGGTCGGCGGTGTCGACGAGGGTGACGTCGGGCCGGTTGAAGGTCTGGAGGTAGTGGTCGCTGAAGCAGGGCCGCTTGCACATGTAGCGGTACCAGGGCTTGAGCAGTTCGGCCGTGGCCGGGTCGTCGACGACCTCGTCCACGCGGGCCCGGATCTGGTTCATCTTCCGCGCGTCGACGAGTTCGTCGATCCTCTCGCGCTCCTCCGGCGGGAGGCTGGTGTCCAGCGCACCGGTGATCATCTTGCGCTGGAGCTGCGCCGTCGACGTCCAGCCGTCCCGGGTCAGGTCGGTCCCGACCCGTTCGCCGGAGACGATCGCGAGGAAGTTCTCCATGCGCTCGCGCTGCCAGCCCGGGCGCAGGGACGCCGCCCACTCCGGATCGGTGGGCCGGTTGTCGCGCACGTCCACCGAGGAGGGGGTCCTCTGGAACACGTACAGGTGCTGCGCGTCGCGCGCCAGGTGCGGGATGACCTGGACGCCCGTGGCCCCGGTGCCCACGACCGCGACCCTCTTGTCCGCGAGGCCGTGGAGGCCGCCCTCCTGGTCGCCGCCCGTGTAGCCGTAGTCCCACCTGCTCGTGTGGAAGGTGTGGCCCCGGAAGGTCTCGATGCCCGGGATGCCGGGCAGCTTCGGCTGGGTCAGCGTGCCGGACGAGGTGATGACGAACCGGGCGCGCATGCGGTCGCCGCGGTCGGTCCCGACCACCCACTCGTCCGCCCGCTCGTCCCACTCCAGGCCGGTGACCCGCGTGTGGAACAGCGCGTCGCGGTACAGGCCGAAGGTCTCGGCGATCGCCACCGCGTGCCGCCGGATCTCCTCCCCGGGGGCGTAGCGCCACCTGGGCACGTACCCGACCTCCTCCAGGAGGGGCATGTAGGAGTACGACTCGATGTCGCAGTGGATGCCCGGGTAGCGGTTCCAGTACCAGGTCCCGCCGAAGTCGCCCGCCTCGTCCATCATCCGGAGGG
This sequence comes from Nocardiopsis sp. NPDC101807, assembly GCF_044766605.1. Taxonomy (NCBI): domain Bacteria; kingdom Bacillati; phylum Actinomycetota; class Actinomycetes; order Streptosporangiales; family Nocardiopsidaceae; genus Nocardiopsis; species Nocardiopsis sp. NPDC101807. The sequence goes on from NZ_JBIWMK010000001.1 coordinate 304,572, forward strand.
ACTCGACGCCCGCCTGCCGCAGCCGCGCCCCGGTGGTGAGTCCGCCGAACCCGCCGCCGATCACGAGCACCTCCACGGTGTCCGTCAGCGCCTCGCGCTCGGTCCGCGGTGTGTACGGGTCCTTCGCGTAGTAGCCGAACTCGCCGGCGGCCGTGCGGTACTGGGTCGCCCCGTCGGGGCGGATGCGGCGGTCGCGCTCCCGGGCGTACCTGGCCCGTAGCGCCTCGAGGTCCACCTCCTCGATCCGGTCGTCGATGTTCGAGGTCCCGCCGGAGGCTGTGGTCATGTGCCGTCCTCACTTCGTTGCCGACGTGTCGCAGCGGGGCGGCGGGCGCGGGGACGGAGGACCTCGCGGGGGCGGCCGTGCCGCCCGCCGGGGCTCCGCGGGGGATCGGGGCGTTCGTCACACGCTGCGACGGAGGTGTCTGTGAACCGTGCTCAAAAAGGTTAGCATCGTCCTAAGTATTTGAGTCGGGGGGTGGCCCGCGCGCGGCGATCTATCATGGCGGTATGCCACGAGAGGTGACTGAACAGGGCGAACACGAACGCGAACGCATCGTGCACGAGATCCAGACCCTGAACGGATCCATGGAGGAGGCCGTACTGACCGCCCTCCTCCAGAACCTGCTCTCGATGGACCTCACGATCCAACAGCTCAAGGTGCTGATGATCCTGGTCACCACCGAGGAGGGGGCGACGGGGAGGAGCCTGTCCGCCTCGTTCGGCGTCTCCATGGCGTCGATGTCCGGCCTTCTCGACCGGCTCGTGGGCCAGGGCGTCGCCACGCGTTCGACCGACCCCCACGACCACCGCGTCCGCCGCGTCCACGCCACCCCCCTCGGCACCTCGGTCGTACGGCGCCTGGCCGTGGCGCGCCCGTTCCGCAGGGACATCCTCATGGGCCTGCGCATGGAGGACCTGCGCGCCCTCGAACAGGGCTTCCGGGCGGTCAGCGAGCAGATCTCCCTCATGGGCGAGCGGGACTGACCCCCTCGCGGGGCACACCGGACGCGGCGGGGCCGGGGCCCCGAGCCGGCCCCGGCCCCGCGCTCCGCCCGGTGGCGGCCGGGACGGGGTGGCCGGGGCGGGGTCGCACGCGCAACGACCGGTCCTCCGGGCCGCCGCGCACACCTGCCCTCTTTCCTTCGTGCCATACACCGATTAATTCGACCAGCAATATACACAAGAAGACCGATTTGTTCTTGAGTCGAATCCAGGCAAAAAACGGACGGCTCGAAATTTTCGCTCTTTCGGGCGACCGCACCGCTTGCCGGAGCCCCCGTCCGACCGTCGGATCCGCCCCGTGATTCCCCCACGAGGGGATTCCGGCAAAGCCGGAAAGGGAACCCCCGGCCCGCCTCAAACAGGAGCAGCGCCCCAGGCGCCACCTGCGACAGCCCTTGCCACACGGACTCCCGGGCGGGGCCGGCGCGGAGCCGCACCGCCCCCGCCTCCCACCCCTCCGCGCACACGCTCGGGAAACTCATCGCCCGACCGCCATTCCCCTCGGGGAAAACCCCTTTCCGGCGCCCTCCCCGCCGGGATCGGGAAAACCCGAGGGGGAATTCCACCACCCCGGCGGTTTTTCCCTCCACCGCACGGGGATACCTCCCCATGCGGTCGGCGCCGGGACCGGCGAACCACGGCGGCACGGTGCGTTCCGGGACGTTCGAGGACGGGGGCTCCCGCCCGCGGTCGGCGCCGCAGGCGACACGGGACCGCGGAGAGGGCCGCACTCCCCCGGACACGGACCCTCCCCCACGGCTAAGAGAGGTGCGCAGAGCATGACCGAAGCACGAGCGGATGCACCGGCACACGGCGACTCCCCCCGGGAACCCGGGGGTACGCGTCTCACCCTCGCCCAGGTCCTGGAGCACCCCGCACTGGGGCCCCGCGACCTGCTGCCCACCCGGTTCCGCGGACCGCGCAGGGTGACCGGCGACGGGTGGGTGGGGTTCGCGACCAGGCTCGAACGCGGTGAGGAGCTCTCCCTCGTCCAGAGCCTCATGGCCGCCAACCGCAACGTGCTCGACGTCGGCGGCGGCATCGGGGAGCTCTCCCGCGCCGTCGCCGCCCGGATCGGGCACTGCACCACCGTCGAACCGCACGCGCAACTGGTGGAGTCGATGCGGGACGAGGCCGCCGAGGCCGGGGTGAGCGTCTTCGCGGGAACCGCCGAGGACCTCCCCTTCCCCGACGCCTCGTTCGACGCCGTCTACGGCGCGTGGGTCCTCCCCTTCGTCGACGACGTCGGGAAGGCGGTCACGGAGATGGTCCGGGTCTGCGACCCGGGCGCCCCGGAGGCCAAGATCGTGCTGATCGTCGGCGGGGCCGACAGCGAGGTCCTGGGACTGTACAACGACGTCTGCGTCCCGGCCTCCGGCGAACCCCGCGACCACCACGGCTACCTGCTGGCGACGGCCGCCCGCCTCCTCGCCGAACGGGGCTTCCGGGAGTTCTCCCTGCACCGCACGGAGGCCTCGGTCCGCTTCCCCGAGGAGGAGCCGGCGAAGCGCGCCGCGGCGGCGGCGACCGTGCTGACCGACTTCTGGTACCAGCTTCACCCCGGGGCGGACGAGGTCAGGGCCGCCCTGGAGCCGGCCCTGGAGCGCCACTTCGCCGCCCGCCCCCACGGGATCGGCGACCAGGGCACGGTCCTGGTCGCCCGTCCCGGTTCCTGACCCCCACAGCCGTGGGGGGGGGGGGGGGGGGGGGGGGGGGGGGGCCGCGCCCCCCCCCCCCCCGGGCGGCCGGGGGGGGGGGGGGGGGGGGGTCCAGCGCCCCCGGGGGGGGCGCCCCCCCCCGGCCCCCGGGGGGGGCGGCCCGGGCGCGGGGGGGGGCCCCCCCCGCCGGGGGCCCCCCCCCCCCCGGGGGGGGGGGGGCCCCCGGCCGCCCCCCCCCCCCCCCCCCCACGGCCCGGACGGGGGCTCCGTCGGTTCGGTTTCTCCGATCACGAGGACGACGATGCTGGACACGCCGACACGGCACGGTGAGATCGCGGGCAGGGCCGAGCTGGTCGCGAGACTGCGGTCGGCCCGCCACCACAGCAGGCACACGGGGCTCACCTCCCACGTGGTCACCGGGGAGCCCAAGGTGGGACGGACCAGCCTCCTCACCTCGGTGTGCCGTCCCGCGCCGGGCCACGACGGGCGCGCGGTGTACATCGCGTGCTCCCGGAACGCGAACCGGCTGGTCGCCGCGCTCGCGGACGACCTGCTCCGGCTGGCCGCCGACCACCGCCCCGCCGAGCCGCGGGGGGCGGAGGGCGCCGCCGCGCGCCCGAGGGCCCGCGTCGACCCGGGGAGCGCGCCCGCGGACGGCGTACCGGCCGGGTTCCGGGAGCTGGTGGAGGCGCTGACCCTCGACGCCCCCCTGCTGATCGCGCTGGACGACGTCGACCTGGCGGGCCCGGCCTCGCTCGTCCGGCTGCGGGACGCCCTGCGGGACGTGGCGCACCTTCCGGTGACCCTCGTCGCCTCGACCAGGAGCGGTGAGCCCCCCGTGGCGCCCTCCGAGCTCGCGGACCTGCTGCTCGGCGCCCGCACCGCCACCCTGACCGGTCTGTCGGTGCGGGAGACCGGCGCGCTGCTGCACGAGCGGCTCGGCCGCCGCCCCGACGCCGGCCTCGTCGACACGTGCCACCGGATCACCGCCGGCAACCCGTTCATGGTCGGCGCCGTGGGCGACTGGATACGGGCCCGGGCGGTCCCTCCCCCCACGGCGGCCGCACTGCGCGAGGCCGTGATCCCCTCCGTGGCCGACGCGGTCATCGGACGGGCCAGCCGCGTCGACCACCGGGCCCGGCGGGTGGCCGAGGCCATCGTCGTCGCGTCCACCTCCGGCGAGGCCGACCCGGCGCTCGTGGCGCGCCTCAGCGGCACCCCCCTGGAGGACACGCTGGCCACACTCGACCTCCTGGTACGGATGCGCCTGGTCACCGACGACCACGCCGTGGCGCTCCGCCACCCGCTGCTGGGCACCGCGCTGCTCGGCTCGATGACCGTGATGAGCTGCAACGCCGCCCACCTGGCCGCCGCCACCTTCCTGCACCGGCGCCGCGACGCCGGGCAGAGGCCGGCCCGGCACCTGGCGGCGTCGACGGTCCCCCTGGACACCCCGTGGTCGGCGACCGCCATGATCACGGCCGCACGGGCCCCCGACACGTCCGCCCGGGACCGGGTCCGCTACCTGGAGTACGCCGCCCAGGCCGGGACCGAGGACGCCTGGGCCCGCGTCGCGCCCGAACTGGCCTCCGCCCGGATCGCGCTCGACCGGCGGACGGGGCTGCGCGCCGCCGTGGAGATACTCGGCCGCACCGCCGACGCGTCGGTCCGCCGCCGACTGCTCGGCCTGATCGGAGCGACCCTGTGCGAGGACGACCGCCGCGACGACGAGCGCGCCGTCCTGGACGCGGTGCGGGACGTGGTCGCCGGCACGGAGCGCGCGGACTGGCCGCGGTCCTTCCTGGCCTACGGCCGGTCCATGGCGCCCGTGCCCACGCCCCCCGCGGCGGGCGCCCGCCGCGGCGCGGCGCGCCCTCCCGCGGCCACGGCCGTGGGGGCGCTGTCCTCGCACCAGCTGGACGGGGCGCCCGCGGTCGCGCTCGCCGAGGCGCGCGAGGCCCTGGACCACGACCTGGACGACCTCCTGCTGCACCCGGCGGCGCTCCCCGCCGCACTGACCGTGCTCGTCGGCTGCGGCCACCAGGCCGAGGCGTTCGCACGCCGGCGCGCGCTCGTCGACGACCTGGAGCGCCTCCCCCGCTGGGTGCGGGCGGAGGTCGAGCTCGCCGAGGCCGCCGGACACTACGCCGCGGGCGACCTCCGGTCGGCACGGCACGTGCTCGCCGAGCGGCTGGCGGACCTGCCGACCCACGCGGGCCACGGCTACGGCCGGTTCCGGACCCGCCTCGTCGGCCTGCTGGCCAACGTCCAGCTCGACCTGGGCGACCCCGCCGGGGCGGAGGCCCTGCTGCGCCGCCACCACCACGAGGGCCACGTGCCGCCCGCCTGGTACGACGCCGACGTCCCGCTCGCCCGGGCGAGGCTGCGCGTGAGGGCCGGTGAACTGACCGAGGGCGCCGAGGAGCTGCTGGGGATCGTCCGCCGCCGCGAGGAGGCGGGGGCCTCGGGGCCGGGGACGCTCTGCTGGCGGAGCGAGGGGGCCGTGCTCCTGGCCAAGACGGGAGCACGCGACGAGGCGCTGAGGGTCGCCCGCAGGCAGCTGGAGTTCGCCGAGGGGACCGGCTCACCGCAGGAGCGCGCGCGGGCACTGCGCGTGTGGGGCTCGCTCTCCGGGGGGCCCGCGGCCCTGGAGCTGCTGCACTCGGCGGTCGACCTGCTCCAGGGTACCGGGCACGACCTCGAGACGGCGAGGACCACCGCCGAGCTGGGGACGGTGCTGGCGCGGCTGGGCCGGCCCGAGGAGGCGGTGGCCGCGCTGAGCCGCTCGGCCGGGCTGGCCGTCGACCGGGGGGCCCGCGACCTCGCCGATCGCGTACGCCTCCAGCTGGTGGCCCTGGAGGGACGCGCCCCGCAGGACGTGTCGGTGCGGGGCATCCTCGCCCTGACGCCGCGCGAACGGGAGATCCTGATCGACGCGCTCCTGGGCCAGGCCAACAAGACGATCGCCGACAACCGGCACATCACCCGCCGCACCGTGGAGCTGCACCTGTCGAGCGCCTACCGCAAGCTCGGCATCTCCGGCCGGGGCGAGTTCGGCAAGGTCCTCGGCGGTCCCGGGACGTGGGAGATCCTGGTCGGCGGTCCCTGAGCGGGTCCGGCCCCACTTCGGTACCGCGCGAGAACATTTCGGTCGCGGGCCGTGATGTGCCCGGGTCGCGCCCGCACGACACTGTGACCACATGACAGCCGCCGGGCCCAGGCGCCGCCCCGGCGCCGAGCCGCCCCATGTGGATGGAGATGCCGATGGAAGCACAGGACGCGTTCCACGACGATGCCGCGCGCGACCCCTTCACCGCGGTCGTGGTGTTGTCCGGGGGGATGGACTCCACGACACTGCTGGCGCACTTCGCGGCGCTGCGGTTCAGGTTGGTGGCCCTCACGGTCGACTACGGGCAGCGGCACCGGAAGGAGATCGACTCGGCCCGGGAGATCGCCCGCCACTACGGTGCGGAACACCACGTGCTGGACCTGTCGGGACTGGGGTCGCTGCTCACGGGCTCGGCCCTCACCGACGACCGGGTGACCGTCCCCGACGGGCACTACGCCGAGGAGGCCATGCGCGCCACGGTCGTCCCGAACCGGAACGCGGTGCTCGCCAACCTCGCCGTGTCGATGGCCGTGGCCCGCCGGGCCGACACGGTGGCGCTCGGCATGCACGCCGGCGACCACTTCGTGTACCCGGACTGCCGCCCGGCCTTCGTCGACGCGCTGCGCGACCTGGTGGCGGTCGCCAACGAGGGGTTCGCCGCACCGCGCGTCGAGACCCCCTTCATGACGTGGTCCAAGGCCGACATCGCCCGGCACGGCGTGCGCCTCGGCGCGCCTCTGGGGCTCAGCTGGTCCTGCTACAAGGGGGGCGACATCCACTGCGGGACGTGCGGGACCTGCTACGAACGGGCCGAGGCGTTCCGGGAGGCGGGCCTCGCCGACCCCACCGAGTACCTGGACGGCGACGCGCGCTTCGCCGCGCCCTGACCGCTCCCCGCGCGGGGCGGCCCGCCGTCGGGGTCGGGCGTCCGGGGCCGTCCCTCCCCGTCGCCGCCCGGGGCCGCTGACCGGCCCGCCCGAGCCGATCCGCGCGGGGCCGCGCGCCCGGGGCCGTGGCACGTCGTGCCGCGGCCCCGACGCGTGCCCGAGGGACGCCCCCGGCCGGCGGCCCGGGGGCGGAGGGGCGCGGGCCCGGGGGCTCCCCGGCCGGTTCCCGGGGCGGACCGGTCCCCCTAGGCGCCGGAGCCGGCCGCTGATCATCCTTCGTCGGCGGTCCGCAGATCTCTCGGTGGTGACCGTGATGCGCTTGGGGAGCCTCGCGCCCATCCTCGAAGTCAGGGAGGTTCATCCATGCCCTTCGGTTTCTCGACACGGCGCGCGTCCCCGGCGGACCGCCGACCCGGCGGCCCGGGACCGGACCACACGCGCGCCCGCCCCCACTGCCGCGACCACACCGTGGGACCGGCCCTCCCGGCCGGCGCGGAAGCACCGGGCGGGGCGGGAACCGTACGGGACCGCGGCGGCCTCCGGGAGTTCTCCCACCGGGCGGGCCAGGAACTGGGCCACCGGTATCCGAACGACGCCGTCACCTCCGGCCCCACGGCGCGGGACCCGCGCCGCCGGGGGCCCGGACGGTGGGCGTCCCGCTATCCGGAACCGGGCGCGGCACGCGTGCCGGGGACGGACAGGACATGGGCGGTGTACAGGCCATGAGCACGGCTTCTCGCTCGAACACGGAAGGGGGTGAGGCCATGGACACGCCGAATCTCGTGGTGAACGAGATCTTCGGCCCCACTAGACCCTCCAGGGGGAAGGGCCTTCACTGGGACGTCGTTGCGCCTTCGTCAGGCTGGGCGGGTGCAACCTGTCCTGCAGCTGGTGCGACACTCCCTACACCTGGGACTGGACCGGGAAGGGCGATACCGGAATCGCCTACGACCCCAAGAAGGAACTGCAGAAGATCCCCTACACGCAGGTCCGCGACCGCCTGGTCGCCTACGGGGTTCCGCTGATCGTCGTCTCCGGCGGCGAGCCGCTGAACCAGCAGACCAGGCTCTACCCGCTGGTGCGGGACCTGCGCGACTCGGGGCACGACGTCGAGATCGAGACCAACGGGACGATAGCCCCGGACGCCCGGCTGGCGGAGCTGGCGCGGTTCAACGTGTCTCCGAAGCTGGCCCACTCGGGGGACCCGCTGCGCAAGCGCATCGTCGGAAGGGCCCTGGAGGCCCTGGCCGCGGTACCGGGGACCGCGTTCAAGTTCGTGTGCCGCACCGAGGCCGACCTCGCCGAGGTCGGGGCGGTCGTCGAGCGGTACGGCATCGGCTCGGTCTGGGTGATGCCCGAGGGACGGACCCAGGCCGCCCTGGACCAGTCCCTCGCCCAGATCCGGGACCCCGTCCTGGCTCGCGGTTGGAACCTGACCACCAGACTGCACATCACGTTGTGGGGCGATCGGAGAGGCGTATGACGCTGGCAGACCTTCCTCAGGAGTCCACCGTGCGCGATCCGCTGGAGAGCGTGGCACGGCAACTCCTCGTCGAGATCGGCGAGGACCCCGACCGGAGCGGCCTGGAGGACACTCCGCGGCGCTTCGCCCGGTGGTGGCGGGAGTTCAGCAACTACCAGGCGGGCCGGGTCGAGACGCACTTCCCGCTGCGCACGGACGGACAGATCGTCATGGTCTCCGACATCACCGTGTGGTCGCTGTGCGAACACCACCTCCTGCCGTTCTCGTGCGTCCTGACCATCGCGTACAAGCCCGCGGACCACGTGCTCGGGCTGTCCAAGTTCGCCCGGATCGCCCACCGCCACGCGCACCGCCTCCAGGTCCAGGAACGCCTGGTACGCGACATCGCCGAGGACATCACCAAGGTGACGGAGACGGACGACGTCGCCGTCATCGGCCGCGGCGAGCACCTGTGCATGACCATGCGGGGCATCCGCACCCCCGCGCTCATGACCTGCTCGGTGTTCGAGGGGGTCTTCCGCGAGTACGGGCCGCCCCGTGAGGAGTTGATCAAGATCGCCTTCCCCGGGAGCTGACCGCCCCCGTTCCGGTCCCACGGGCGCCCTCGCCCGGTCCTCCCGGTGCCGGGAGGCGGGACCGCACCGCCGGGGCCCGGCCCCTCCGGGCCCCGGCGCCGGACAGCCCCGAACCGTCGGCGAACGCATCCGGCGGTCGGGCCGAGGGCCGTCGGCGTGCGCCGGGGCCAGGCAGGAGCGGCCCCGCACCCCGGCAGCGCCCGGAGCCCGCCGGGGGCCTCACTGCAGCGCCTGGGCTCCGATGACGGAGAGCAGGCGCAGCTTCTCGTGGCTCTCGCTCCCGGGGTCGGCGGTGTAGACGAGCAGCGAGTGGCCCTGGCCCGGGTCGAGCAGTCTCTGGCAGTTCAGCGTCAGGGGACCCACCTCGGGGTGGACGAAGTGCTTGACGTCGTGGGGTCGCACACCGATCTCGTGGTCGCCCCACACCCGCCGGAACTCCTCGCTCCGGTCGAGGAGCAGCTCGGCCAGGTGTGCGGCCCGTGAGTCGGGTCCCCGCAGGGTGAGGATCTGGCGCAGGCCCGAGGCGTACATGCGGGTGAGGAACGCATGCTCCTCGGGGGCGTAGAAGTCCCGCACGGAGGGGTCGGTGAACCACCGGTACCCGGCGCTGCGCGCGGGCCCGGTGTACCCGGTCGTGTCGCCGGTGAGGGCGACGCCCATCGGGGTCTGCCTCAGGGTCTCGCCGAGTTCGGTGACGATCTCCGCGGGGGTGTCGTCCAGGCGGTCGAGGATCCGCAGCAGGCCGGGGCCGACGTGGTCGCCGACCCCGCCGCGCGCGGGCGGGTTGTGTCCGGCCAGGCGGAAGAGGTGGTCCCTCTCCTCCAGCGACAGGTGCAGCCCCTGGGCGATCGAGGCGAGCATCTGGAGCGAGGGCTGCGGCCCGCGCTCCCGTTCGAGCCGGGAGTAGTAGTCGGTCGACATGTGGCACAGCGACGCGACCTCCTCGCGTCGCAGGCCGGTGGTCCTGCGGCGCTGCCCGCGCGGGAGCCCGACGTCCTCGGGTTGCAGCGCCCCCCTGCGGTTGCGGAGGAACTCCGCCAGCCCGGTGCGATCGATCACAGCATTCCTTCCAAGGTCATGCTCTGTGTCTACCGTCCGCGCGCGAGTGTAGCCACGGACCGCCGATCCCCCCTTCCGGTCATCAGCCCGAGGGGTGGACCCGCGAGCCTGGGATCGGGAGGCCGTGGTTACCCCCCCGCCGAGGACCGAGGATCGCTCTTGCGCACCGGGAACGGAAGCGGGACGCGTCGCTGACCGGTCCCTCCCGTTCCCGGACCGCGCGGTCCGGTGACCCCTGCCCGCCCCTGCCCCCGGCGGAGGGGAAGGCCCGGACGCCTCCCACGCCGCCGACCGGCGTGAGGGATCGACTATCCGAGGAGCAGAGCGATGCCACGTCGAAACATCGACATCACCGTGCCCGACCTGACCGGGAAGCTGGCGGTCGTGACCGGCGCGAGCGACGGCATGGGCCTGGGAATGGCCGAGCGGCTGGCCGCGGCCGGCGCGGAGGTCCTCATGCCCGTCCGTAACCCCGCCAAGGGGGAGAAGGCGGTCGAGAGGATCCGCCGCAACCACCCGGGAGCGCGGGTGTCCACCCGCAGCCTCGACCTCTCCTCGCTGGCCTCGGTCGCCGCCCTGGGCGACACGCTCCGCGGGGAGGGCCGGCCGATCCACATCCTCATCAACAACGCCGGCGTGATGCGGCCCCCGAACCACCAGACCACGGTCGACGGGTTCGAGCTGCAGTTCGGCACCAACCACCTCGGCCACTTCGCCCTGGTCGGCCGGCTCCTGCCGCTGCTGCGCGCCGGCCGGGCGCGGGTGACCTCGCAGATCAGTGTCGCCGCGCGCCGTGGGTCCATCAACTGGGAGGACCTGAACTGGGACCGCTCCTACGACGGGATGCGCGCGTACGGCCAGTCCAAGATCGCGTTCGGGCTGTTCGGCCTCGAACTGGACCGCCGCAGCAAGGCCCACGGGTGGGGCGTCACCAGCAACCTCTCCCACCCCGGGGTGGCCCCCACGAGCCTCCTGGCCGCCCGCCCCGAGCTCGGCCGCGACGAGGACACCCCGTACATCCGCCGGATCCGGTCCCTGTCGGCCCGCGGGATCCTGCTGGGCACCCTCGAGACGGCGAAGCTGCCCGCGCTGATGGCCGCGACCGACCCCGGTTCCGAGCCGGGTGCGCTCTACAGCCCCAGCGGCCTCGGAAGGCTGGGCGGCCCGCCCTCCGAGCAGCGGCTGTACCCGACGCTGCGCAGCGCGGAGGAGGCGGCACGCGTCTGGAAGGTCTCCGAGGAACTGGCCGAGGTCTCCTTCCTCGCCGCCTGATCGCCGTTCGCACGACCGCCCCACTACCCACGGAGTCCGCATGAGCACCGTTACCCCCCGCGCACGGAGACAGAGAAGCCCCTGGTGGGTGGTGGTCGGCGGTGGCGCCTCCAACGCCGTCGGCCCCCAGATGTACCTGGCCACCATCGGCCTGTTCGTGCTGCCGATCGTCGAGGAGACCGGCTTCAGCCGCACGACCGTGACCGGGGCGTTCTCGGTCGCGGCGGTCGGCATGGCGATCGGCCTGATCATCGTCGCCCAGCTCGTGGACCGCTTCGCCGCGCGCTACATCCTCGTGCCGGGGTTCGTGCTGTTCGCGGCCTCGATGGCGCTGGTCGGACTGGTGCCGCCGGTCGAGTGGGTCTACTTCGTCCCGTGCTTCTTCGTGGGGTTCTTCGGGGCCGGGACGGCGGTACCCGCCACCAGGGCGGTGGTGAGCTGGTTCGACAACAACCGCGCCCTCGCCGTCGGCGTGGTGACGGGCATCATCGGGCTGGGTTCGGCCCTGGCCCCGCTGCTGGCCGGAGCGCTCATCGAGAACGTCGGGTGGCGGATGACGTACGGCGTCATGGCGCTGATCTCGGTCCTGGTCTCGGTCACGACGGTCACCCTGTTCGTGCGCGCCCGCGCGGAACGGCACGTCCGCGGACGCCTCGTCCGGGAGACGCGGGTGGAGGGCCGCGACGTCAGCCTCCAGCTCCCCGGCCTGACGGTCCGCGAGGCGTTCCGCACCCGGCAGTTCTGGGGCATCGCGCTCGGGCTGGGCCTGGTCGGGGTCGTCGTCTACGGCCTCCAGGTCCACCTCGTGCCGATGATGACCGACCGCGGGCTGAGCGCCGAGCAGGCGGCCGCCCTGCTGGTCGTCTTCGGCCTCGCCTCGCTGGTGGGACGCGTGGCCGGCGGCTTCATCGTCGACCGCGTGCCCGGAACCGTCATCGGCCCGATCGTGATGATCGCCCCCATCGCGGGCATGTTCTTCCTGTACCCGCCGTTCGGCGGCGCCGTCGTCGCGGTCGCCTTCATCGGCGTCGCCTTCGGCATCGAGGGCGATCTGCTCGCCCTGCTCATCAGCCGCTACCTGGGCACGCGCTACTTCGGCCGGATCCTGGGCGTGGTCCAGGCCGCGTTCCTCCTGGGGACCGCCTTCGGGCCGCTGCTCCTCGGGCTGGGCTACGACCTGCTGGGCTCCTACGACCCCGTCATCCCCGTCCTGATGGGCATCCTCGTCATCGGCGCGATCCTCATCGCGACCCTGGGCCGCTACGTCCACCCCCCGGTCAGCGGCTTCGACCGCCTCGCCGCGCGCGACGAGCTCGCCGCCTCCGAGGTGCTCAGCGGCATCGCCGAGGTCGGCGACGCCCCCGGCTCCCCCGACAGGCCGAAGGCCGGGGCCCACGGCTGACCGTCCCGGGCCGGCACGCCCCAGGGCCGGGGCCACGGGCCCTCGGCCGCCGTCGCGGTCCGTCCGCCCGGGGCAGGGGATGTCTCCCCCGGCCCCGGGCGGACGGGCCGCGACGGCCTCGCAGGAGGAGGCCCCGGCCGGGCAGGGCAGGATCCTGCCGCGACCGCGACCGCGGCCCCGGACCGCAGGACGGGGCGGCTTCGACGCCGGAACCGTCGGAGCCGCCCCTGAGGCGTGACCGCGGGCGCGGCCGTGCGGGTGGCTAGAGGACGGCGGCGCCCTCACCGGTCAGCTTCTCCGGCGCGAGCACGGCGTCGAGCTGCTCCTCGTCGAGCAGGCCCCGTTCCAGGACCAGCTCGGCCAGTGTGCGGGGCCCGTTCAGCGCCTCCTTCACGAGAGCCGCCGTGGGCGCGTACCCGAGGAGCGGCACCAGTCCGGTCGCGACGGCGAGGCTGCCCCTGGTCCGCGCGGTGACGGCCTCGCCGTCGGCGCGGATACCGCTCACGCAACGCCCGGTGAGCAGGTCGGCGGCGTTCGTCAGGAGGTCCGCCGAGTCCAGGAGGGAGGAGGCGATGACCGGGCCGAAGGCGTTGAGCTGCAGCTGCCCGGCCTCGGCCGCCATGGTCACGGTCGTGTCCGCCCCCACGACGAGGAACGCCACCTGGTTCACGGTCTCCGGGATGACCGGGTTGACCTTTCCCGGCATGATCGACGATCCCGCCTGCACGGCCGGGAGCACGATCTCCCGCAGCCCTGCCTGCGGACCGGAGGCGAGGAGCCTGAGGTCGTTGCAGATCTTCGACAGCTTCAGCGCACAGCGCTTCAGGAGCCCGGAGGCCAGGACGAACACACCGGTGTCGGAGGTCGCCTCGATCAGGTCGCTCGCCGGGGTCAGCGGATACCCCGTGACCTCGCTGAGCTCGGCCACCACGCTCCGCCGGTATCCGGCGGGGGCGGTGATGCCGGTCCCGATCGCCGTGGCGCCGAGGTTGACCTCACGCAGGTGGGGCAGGAACTCCTCGAGCCGGGCGGCGTCCTCCCGGATCGTCTCCGCGAAGGCGGCGAACTCCTGCCCCAGGGTCATCGGCACGGCGTCCTGCAGCTGCGTGCGGCCGATCTTGACGATGCCCCGGAAGTCCGCCGAGCGGGCCTCGAACTCGGCGGCGAGCCGGAGGAGCGCGGGCACGAGCCGCTCGATGCCGCGGTGGACCGCGATCCTGACCGCGGTGGGATAGGTGTCGTTGGTGCTCTGGCTGCGGTTGACGTGGTCGAGCGGGTCGATCACCGCGCGGGTCCCCGGCGCGAGGCCGAGGATCCGCAGCGCCCGGTTGGCCACCACCTCGTTCACGTTCATGTTGGCGCTGGTTCCCGCCCCGCCCTGGACCCGGTCGACGAGGAGCTCCCCGTCGAGGTCGCCCCGCATGAGCTCGCGGCAGGCCGCGGCGATCGCCCGCTCCCGGGCGGGGTCCAGCAGCCCCTGCCGGGCATTGGCGCGGCAGGCGGCGAGCTTGACCGCCCCGTAGGCCCAGACGAGGTCGCGCAGTTCGCCCCAGGGGCGGCCGGTGACGGGGAAGTTCGCCCTGGCGCGTGCGGTGTTGACCCCCCAGAGCGCGTCCGCCGGGACCGCCACCTCGCCGAGCTGGTCGGCCTCCGTTCTCTCCACGGGGACGTCCGCGCTCATGCCGGCCCTCCTCCCGGCCCTCGTCCGCCGGCGGGCGCGCCCCCCGCCGGATCGGCGCCGGCGGGGCCGGGTTCCCGCGCGAAGTACTCGTGCGCCGTACGCGCGAGCAGCGTGGCGCCGTCCCCGATGACCCGGTTGGCCGCCTCTCCCACGCAGACGGCGGCGAACTCCGGCTGGTGGTTGCTCACCGGGAAGCAGTCCAGTCCGATGTAGGGGTGGATGGCGGGCACGTGCTGGGAGACGTTGCCCATGTCGGTCGAGGCGCGGTTCATCGTCCGGTGTTCCACGGGCGCGTCGAGCCTGCGCCCGATCGCGAGGGCGTGACGCGTGTAGATCTCCAGGGCGCGCTCGTCCGTGCGGAACTCGGAGTAGGGCCGGGACTCCGGTGTGAACTCCACCGCGGTGTCCGTGGCCAGCGCCCCGGCCTCGAAGCACTGCTCCACCCGGCGGCGCAGCGGCTCCAGCTGGGCCAGGCTCTCGGCCCTGGTGTACCAGCGGCCCTCGGTGGCCTCAGGGATGGCGTTGGGCGCCTGTCCGCCCACCGTCTGGATCCCGTGGACGCGGGTGCCCGGCGGGAGCTGCTGGCGCAGCAGGCCGAGGGCCACCTGGGCGATCACGAAGGCGTCGTTGGCGTTGCGGCCCTCGTGCGGGTAGGCGGCCGCGTGGGCGGACCGGCCGGTGAAGCGGACGTGGTCGTGGGCGACGGCGTAGGGCTCGGCCCGCGGGGCGTCGACCGGGCCCGGGTGGGCCATCAGCGCCAGGTCCAGATCCCGGAAGGCCCCGGCGTCGAGCAGTTCGATCTTGCCCCCGCCGCCCTCCTCGGCCGGGGCGGCGATCACGTCGATGCGCAGGTCGAGCGGGTCCGCCCACGCCCGGAGCGCGATCGCGGCGCCCGCCGACATCGCGGCGATGAGGTTGTGCCCGCAGGCGTGGCCCAGGCCCGGCAGCGCGTCGTACTCGACGACGAAGCCGACCCGGCGCCGCCCGGTCCCGTAGGCGGCGTGCACCGCGGTGGGGAAGCCGAGGTAGGCGGTCTCGACGTCGAAACCGAACTCCTCGAGCAGTTCCGCCGTCCACCGTGCCGCGCGGTGCTCCTCCCAGGCGGTCTCCGGGTGGGCGTGCAGGGTCTCGGAGTAGGTGATCAGGCGTTCCAGGTGCTCCGTGGCGCCGGGCTGCCCGCCGGGTTCAACGGTCATCGCCGGGCACCCCGTATCCGGGCGAGGCCGCCGGCTGCAGGCCGCGCCGGACGTAGTCGTCGCGCTGCGGGAGCCAGACCCCGAGCAGCCCCCGCAGCGCCTCGATCGGGCCCTCCTGCCAGTCGACGCGCAGGTCCGTGTCGCGCCAGCCGTTCGCGGACACGGTGGACAGGCCGGCGGAGTACACCGGTCCCGCCTCGCCGCCGGCGGCCAGCCCGGCCGCGAGCGCGGCGAGGAGGCGCTCCTCCAGCTCTCCCCCGGCGGAGCCGAAGGCCTCGCACATGGCCTCGGGGACGCCGGGGCGGGAGAGCATGTTCCCCGCGGCCGCGCAGTGCGGTCCGGTGGCCTCCCCGTGGACGCCGAGGGTGAGCGCGCCGCTGTAGGTCGCCGCCGCCCCGGAGGCGTCCACCACGGTGAGCTGCCGGTAGTCGATGTCCGGCTCGCCGTCGACGACGGAGGCGAGCGCTTCCCGGGGGCCCGCGCCCGCGGCGAGCCCGTCCAGCAGCGCCGTTCCCAGCCGCGGGTCGGTGATGTTCTGCGAGGCGACCGCGCCGACGGAGTCGCGCAGGTGCACGACCCGCGCCGCGACCGCGGGGGAGGACGAGGCGGCGGCGACGCCGAACCGGCCGTCCTGGTGGGCTGCGATGGAGAAGGTCATTCCCCGCCTCCCGAGATCACGGCCGTCGCGTCGATCTCCACGAGCCACTCCGGACGGGCCAGGGCCTGGACGACGATGCCGGTGGAGACCGGGTGGACGCCCTTGAGCCAGCGCCCGATCTCGCGGTAGACGTCCTCCCGGTAGCGCGGGTCGACGAGGTAGATCGTCACCTTGACGATGTCCCGGAGGTCGCTCCCGGCCTCCTTGAGGAGGAGGTCGATGTTGGCCATGGCCTTCTCGGTCTGCGCGCGGACGTCGCCGATGCCCACGGATTCCCGGGTGTCCAGGTCCTGGCCGATCTGGCCGCGCAGGTAGACGACGCCGCCGGCCACCACCGCCTGGCACAGGTCGTTGTCGAGGTTCTGCTCGGGGTAGGTGTCCTTGGTGTTGAACGGGCGGATGCGCTTGTGCGTGGTCATGGTGAGGTCACTCCTGGACGCGGGATCGGGTGTGGGACGGGCGCGGGTTCGAGTCGTTGTGCTCCATGTAGCCGCGCTGGATCGAGATCTGGTCGGCGACGTACTTCGCGTCGTGCCAGGCCCCCCAGAGGAAGCTGGAGCCGCGGCGGGACTGCCACGGAAGCCCCATGAAGTACACGCCGGGCTCGGAGGAGACCCCGCGCTGGTGCCTGGGTCTGCCGTCCGCGTCGAAGGCGTCCACCTGCAGCCAGCCGTAGTCGGCGGTGAAACCGGTGGCCCACAGGACGGACGTGATCCCGGCGGCGGCGAGGTCGAGTTCGAGGACGGGGTCGGTCACCGACTCCGGGTCATCGCCCAGGACCCTGGCCTCCGGCTCCTCGGGGAGGTCGAGGCCGTTGCGCTCGACGTAGGCGTCGGCCTCGTCCAGCAGGGACAGGTAGTTGGCGTCGCCCCGCGCGATGTTGTCCCGCAGGTCGGGCGCGAAGCGGAGGGTCCCGGCGTCGAAGGACTCGGTCCGGCCGACCAGTGTGATGCCGCGGTCGGCCAGCGTCCGGAAGTCCACGGTGCGGCCTCCGTGCGCGCCGCTGACCGCGATCGTGACGTGTTCGGCGCCCTGCGGAGGGGAGGACGCCTCCCACTTGCCGAGCACGCCCAGCCACCAGACGAAGTCGTGTCCGCGGTACCTGCGCGGGGGGCGGTCGTGCGGTCCTACGGAGAGGTGGACCCGTCGGCCGGCGGCACGGAGCTCGTCGGCGATCTGGACCCCCGAGGAGCCCGATCCGACCACGAGCACGGCGCCCTCGGGCAGTTGGGCGGGGTTGCGGTAGGCGCTGGAGTGGATCTGGACCAGGCCCGCTTCTTCGGGGATGATCGGCGGGACGGCCGGGCGCTGGAAGGGGCCGGTGGCGGCCACCACGTAGCGGGCGTCGAAGTCCCCGTCCGAGGTCCGGACCCGGAACCCCCTGCGGCCGGTGTGCCTGCGCACGGACGTCACCTCGACGCCGCAGCGGATCGGCGCACCGATCTTCTCCGCGTAGGCGGCCAGGTAGTCGGCCACCTGCTCCTTGGAGGCGAAGTCCTCCGGGTCGAGGCCGGTGAACTCCAGCCCGGGGAAGCGGTCGTGCCAGACGGGCCCGTTGGTGACCAGCGAGTCCCACCGCTCCGAGCGCCAGCGCTCGGCGACGCGGTTCCTCTCCAGGACGACGTGCGGCACCTTGCGTTCGTTGAGGTGCTCACTCACCGCGATCCCGGCCTGCCCCCCTCCGACGACGACGACCTCGATCTCTTGGACTGACATGCGAAACCTCCAGGGCTCGGTCAACGCGTGTGGTTCCGCAGCGGCGGACGCGCTCTGCGTGCTTTCTCCGTGGACCCGGCCGGCGCACCGGGGCGGTGTCCGCGGAGTCCGCCGGGACGGGCCGCTCCACGGGCCCGTCCGCCGGGCGGACGGTTCTGTTCTCGGGCGGCCCGGGGCGCCGGCCGGGCGCGGAGCGCACTCGGACGGCCCCCGGCCCGCGTACTGCTCAGCGCGGGGCCCGGTCGCTCTCGTGCAGCAGGTCGGAACCGCTGGTCTCGGGCATGGTGCGCAGTGTGACCGCGCCGATGACGCCGATCACGATCATGGTGAACGCCGGGACCATGGAGCTTCCGGTGAGCGAGATCAGCCAGGTCATCAGGTACGGCAGGGTTCCGGCGAAGAAGGCCCCCGCGACGCTGTAGGCCATCGACAGGCCGCTCTGCCGGGTCCGTGTCGGGAAGAGCTCCGCCACCGTGGACGCGTGCGTGCCCAGGATGATCGCCAGGATCGCGGCCAGGCCGAAGGTCGCGGCGAACGCCGCCCAGGACGTGTTCACCTGCATCAGCAGGAACAGCGGCACGGCGGCGACGATCAGCAGGGCGGCGGCGGTGTAGAGCACCGGCTTGCGGCCCACGCGGTCGGACACCCTGCCCGACAGCGGGATGATCCCCATGGCGACGACCGAGGCCGCCGCGGAGAGCAGGGCCGCCCGGTCGGCGGGCACCCCCACGATCTCCTCCTGGTAGGTGATCAGGTACACGAGGACGATGTAGAAGGTCGAGTTCATGAAGGTCTCGATGCCGACCGTCTGGAGGAACTGCCTGCCGTTGGAGCGGAACACCTCGACGACCGGCTGGCTGGGGACGTTGTTCATGTCCTCGAGGGCGCGGTACTCGGGCGTGTCCTCGATACGCAGGCGGATGTAGAGGCCGACCGCGGCCATGGGCACCGTCAGCAGGAAGGGGATCCGCCAGGCCCAGTCGAGGACGACCTCCGCCGGGAAGGCCGAGTGCAGGGCCCAGACGGCGAACGACGCGCACAGGAACCCGCCGACCGAGCCGAACTCGATCCACGAGCATCCGAATCCACGGCGCTTGGGCGGCGAGAACTCGGCGAGGAAGGCCGCGGCGGATCCGAACTCCCCGCCCGCGGCGAGCCCCTGGATGATGCGGGCGACCACGAGCAGGATCGGCGCGAGGATGCCGGCGGACTCGTAGCTGGGCAGCAGCCCGAGCATGAGCGTGCCCGCCGCCATGGAGATGATGACGATCGACAGTGTGGTCTTGCGGCCGAACCGGTCACCGAGGTGGCCGAAGAGCACCGAGCCGAGCGGACGCACGAAGAACGCCACGGCGAAGACCGCGAAGACCGACAGCAGGCCGGCGGTGCCGTCCTGTTCGGGGAAGAACACCTGCGCCATGGTGGTGGCCAGGTACGCGTAGACGGCCCAGTCGAACCAGTGGACGAAGACGCCCACCGCTCCGGCGAACACACTCCGCCGCAGGTCCTTCTTGTCTACCTGCTCTGCGATCTCACTCGTCATTTCTCCTCCTGGAATCTTGTCCTCGCACGCGCCGGGGCCCCGGAGGCGCCGGTGGCCCCCAGCGCGCCGGAACGCTCTGGTGAATGATCAGGAGGTCGCTCGTTCGCGGGAGTGTGGAGTCGAGCGCCTTGCGGGGACGCGGTAGAGCCCCCGGTGCCGTCGGCATCCGACCTGCCTGTGTCATGGGTCACCACTATCCAGGCGGGGGATAGGATCTGTAAAACACATAGATCCAAAGAACGCCTTCGGAAAAACCGATGGCTCCGGCGGGAGGGCCGATCCGGTGGGTGACGTGAGCCTGCGGCAGCTGGAGTACCTGAGGGCCATCGCCAGGCTCGGCTCGGTGACGGCGGCGGCGCGGGAGCTGTTCGTGTCGCAGTCGACGGTGTCGACGGCGTTGACCGACCTGGAGTCGGCGCTGGGGGTGACCCTCTTCGTCCGCTCCCCGAAGGGGATGCTCCTCACGGCGTCGGGGCAGCGCGCCCTGGCCGTGGCCGACAACGTGCGGGCCAACCTCGAACAGCTCCGGGAGACGGCCAGCCGGGAGCGGGAGGAGGTCGAGGGAGACCTCACCGTCGGCTGCTACGCGACGATCGCGCCGATCCTCCTGCCGAAGGTGATCGCGGAGTTCTCGCGGCGGCACCCGCAGGTGCGGCTCTCCTTCGTCGAGGCGGCCCACGGGACGCTGTTGGACGACCTGCTCAACACCCGGATCGACCTCGCGATCACCTACCACTACGAGCTCGACTCCGTGCGCGCCACGGGCGGGGTGACGGCGCAGTCGCTCCGGTCGGACCCGCCCTACGCGCTCGTCCCCGCGGACAAGGCATGGGACACGGAGGGCCCGCTGAGCCTTGCCGCCCTGGCCTCCGAACCGCTGATCCTGTTCGACCTGCCGCCCGCCGGCGACTACTTCCTCGGCCTGTTCGCCAAAGCCGGCCTGGTCCCGAACGTGCGCTTCCGTACCGCGAGCTTCGAGATGGTCCGCGCCCTGGTGGCCCGGGGGCTGGGCTGCGCGCTGCTCACCCAGCGCACCGCGCTCGAACGCAGTTACGAGGACCTGCCCTACGTGACCAGGGAGCTCGACATCGAGTCCGGGGGGCTCGGGATCGAGGTCATCGAGCCGGCCGACCGCAGACCGGTGCGGCGGGTGCAGGCCTTCGTCGACGTCTGCCGGGAGATCATCGTCTGAGCCCCGGCGCGGCACCGGCTCCACCGCAGCCGATACGTGCCGGAGCCCTGTAGGACCAGAAGTCCGGAAGCGCCTGACGCACACCGTCCGCGCCGGATCCGTTGGCGGCGCGGGCCGTGCACCGCACGCGCCCGGCGACCGCACCGGTTCCGGTGGGTCGGGCGACCGTGCGCCCGGTCCCCCACGCGATCGCCCGCCCTCGGGCGTCTGCGCCTCCCGGTCCCCGGAGACGGTCCGGGACGGAGCCGACTGCGGGATACCCGTGGAGGCGGCGGGGGCGCTGACGCGGTTTCGCCGCCACGAGGGCGCGTTCGTGTGACGGTCCCGGACGCGGCGCGGGACGCGGTCAGCCCGGGGCCGTCCGGCTGAGGCGCTCCCAGGACCGGTACAGTTCCGTCCGCGCCCGGTCCATCTCCAGGACGTGGTCGAAGGACCGGCTGCCGAGGATGAGCCGCCGGGGCGGGTCCGGCAGCGCCACCAGCTCCATGAGGGCCGGAGCGGCGGTGTCCGGTGCCGGAGCGACGGCGTCGCCCCACATCGCCTCCATCTCGGTGCGCAGGGGCCGGTACCGCTCCAGGGGTCGCGTGGCCGTGGTTCCGGCGGTGAACAGACCGGTCTCGTAGCCGCCCATCTGCACGACGGTGACCTTGACGCCGAACCCCTCGACCTCCATCGCCAGCGCCTCGCTGACCGAGTCCAGGGCGGCCTTGCCCGCGCCGTAGAGGCCGACGGTGGCCATGCCGCCGCCGCTGCCCATCGAGGTGACCTGCAGGAGCCGCCCCCCGCCCCGGGCGCGCAGGTGCGGCAGAACCGCCTGGGCCACCCACACGGCGCCGAAGAAGTTCACGTCCATGTGCGCCCGGATCTGCTCCTCCGTGGCCTCCTCCACCATGCCGTAGAGCATGGCGCCGGCGTTGTTGACGACCACGTCCAGACCGCCGAACGCGGCCGCCGCCCGCTCCACCCCCGCGAACACGCCCCGGCGGTCGGCGACGTCCAACGCGAGCGGGACCAGGTGCTCGGGGTACTTCCCGGCCAGCTCCTCCAGGGGCCCGACGTCGCGGGCGGCGGCCACCACCCGGTCGCCGCCCGCCAGGGCGGCCTCGGCGAAGGCTCTCCCCAGGCCGCGGGACGCCCCGGTGATGAGCCAGACTCGTGCGTCCGCCATGACACCTCTCTCAAAAAAGGAAACGGTCCGTCTCGTTTTCATGCGAGTGTAGGACACGCCATCCGGTATAGCAATACGGAGCGTCTCGTTTATTGTTCTGGATAGGCTGGGTGGCATGTCCAACGCGAAGGGGCCGGACCACTCCCGGCGCAAGGAACGGTCCCGGCAGGCGATCCTCTCGGCCGCCCGCTCCCTGGTGGCGGAGCAGTCCTACGACAAGGTCACGGTCGAAGCCATCGCCGCCCGCGCCGGCGTCGGGAAGCAGACGATCTACCGGCGGTGGCCGTCCAGGAGCGCGGTCGTCTTCGCCGCCGTCCTGGCCCTGAGCGAGGGCGCGGACGGACAGTCCGTCGCGCTACCGGACACGGGCGACCTGGAGTCCGACCTCAAGCTGGTCATGCGGGCCACGGCGGAGGAGTTCGCCGACCCGTCCTTCGACAGGCTGCTCCGCGCCCTCAACACCGAGATCGCCAACGATGCCGATCTGGCGGCCGAGTACCGCGAGAAACTGGCCCGGCCGCTGGACGAGGCGAAGAAGACGCGCCTGCGCAGCGCCCAAAAGGCCGGCCAGCTCGATCCCGAGGCCGACCTCGACCTGGTCCTGGAGGTGCTCTACGCCCCCCTCTTCCAGAGGTGGCTGCACCGCGGCGGCCCACTGACCCCCGCGTACGCCGACGCACTCGTCGACGCGACCCTCAGGGCTTTCGGCCCGGCCCGCCCCTGACCCCGGGCGTCCGCCGTCGAGCGTTCCGGCGCGGAGCCACGGGCGGTGACGCCGGGCCCGGAATGCCTGTGGCACAGGACTTTCCGGGCATTGGCGACCGGTTTCGGCGTTCGCCGGGCGGGTCGGCGGGAGCGTCCCTAGGCTCGCCCGGAACGACCCCGAGGAGCCATGATGCCCACCCCGGCGGCGCGCCGCCTCCACCGAGCCCGTGCGGCGACCCGGTCCCGGCCCCCACCCCGCGGCGGCCCGCCGGTGCGCGCGGGGGGACGGGGCGGCCGCCCCCGCCGACCGGTGCCGCCGCAGGCCGGAACAGGGTTCCGGCCACACCCCCGGGGCGTGGCCGGTTCCGGCCAGTGCGCCGTGCCCGCGATGCCGTCCCCGCCCCGCCGCGCCGGTGGTATCACTGGGATTGCTCCCCGCGCACACCGGAACGGACCCCGGAGCGTGACAGGGCTGGGTTCCCGGCCCGGGAAACAGTGGACCGCCCTGCCCCAGTGGCGCCGTTCCCGCTCGGTTGTACCCGGCCCCGGCCGTAGTGAGGGTTGACGCATGTCCATATGGTCCCGCGGTGACCGTACAGGAAGGGTCGAAGAGGCCCTGTTGATGTTGGAGGGGCAGGGGATCATCGACGGGTTGGAGATCCTTCCCGCCGAGCCCAAGCCCTACCGGGTGCGTGTCCCGGCCGGCATCGTCCACATGGACGAGGACGAGGCGTCGATGTTCGCCCTGGGCGCCGTGGTGGGGGCGTTCGGCGGCGTCGCGCGCCAGCACGCCTGAGCTCGGCCGCGCCCCGCCGTCCGCGGGGCGCGGCTGGGGCTGCCGCTCAGGAGCCCTGTCGGACGGCCTCGCCGACCCTGCGGGCCCGGTGGGAGGTCAGGAAGTCGCGGTACCAGTGGTAGCTGTCCTTGGGGTGGCGCTCCAGGCTCTCGTAGTCGACCCGGACCAGGCCGAAGCGCCGGTCGTACCCGTAGGCCCACTCGAAGTTGTCCAGAAGCGACCACACGAAGTAGCCGCGCACGTCGACCCCGGCCTCGATGGCCCGCGCCAGGGCCGCCAGGTGGTCCCGCAGGTAGTCGACGCGGCCGGTGTCGCGGACGCGCCCGGTCTCGTCGGGCCGGTCGTCCTCGGCCGAGCCGTTCTCCGTGATGAGGACGGGCGGCAGGTTCGGGTAGCGGCGGTCGAGGTCGATGAGCAGGTCGGCGAAGGTGTCGGGGAGCACGGGCCAGCCCATGGTGGTGTGCCGGACCCCCTCGAAGTCCACCTGCTCGGTCCGGATGTCCACGGCCGTGCGGGCGGAGGGGTCGGCCTCGGCGTGCGGGGCGTCGCGGAGCATGATCGGCCGGTAGTAGTTGACGCCGAGGAAGTCCAGGGGCTGGGCGATGATCTCCAGGTCCCCGTCGGCGCGGTACGAGCCGTCGGCCATGCCGCCCCAGACCTCGTCCTCGTTGTCGGGGTAGGCGCCCTTGAAGATGGGGTCGAACCACACGCGGTTGTGGAGCGTGCGTGCGCGTTCCACGGCGGCGCGGTCGGCGTCGGAGTCCGACGCGGGCAGCAGGTGGTCGGGGTTGAGGGTGATGCCGACCTCGCCCGCCGCGGCGGCGCGCAGTTCTCCAGCGGCCATGCCGTGGGCGAGGAGGAGGTGGTGGGCCGCGGCGAGCGCGGGGGTCCCCTCGCGGGTGCCGGGGGCGTGCCGGCCGACGGCGTGGCCGACGAAGGCCGAGCAGAACGGCTCGTTGAGGGTGATCCAGCGGTTGACGCGGTCGCCGAGGCGGTCGGCGACGATGCGGGAGTACTCGGCGAAGCGGTGGGCGGTGTCGCGCACCCGCCAGCCGCCCTCGTCCTCCAGGGCCTGGGGCAGGTCCCAGTGGTAGAGGGTGAGGACGGGTTCGATCCCGGCGCCGAGGACGGTGTCGACGAGCCGGTCGTAGAAGGCGAGGCCCTCGGGGTTGGGGCGGCCCTTGCCCGTGGGCTGGACGCGGGGCCAGGCGACGGAGAAGCGGTAGAGGTCCACCCCGAGGTCGGCCAGCAGGCCGACGTCCTCGCCGTAGCGGTGGTAGTGGTCGCAGGCGACGTCGCCCGTCTCGCCGCGCGCGACGCGTCCGGGGGTCCGGCAGTAGGTGTCCCAGATGGACGGTCCGCGCCCGCCCTCGTGTACTCCCCCCTCGACCTGGTAGGCGGCGGTGGCGGTACCGAACTGGAGGTGTGCGGGCAGTGTCGGGGCATCCATGGGGAGTCCTTTCTGGGAGCGCTCCCATCGTAGGTGATGTGACCCCTGACACCAAGCCCTTCTCCGTCACACCGCGAACACCGGGAGTGCACGGAAACCACCCCTTCCACTCCTGTTCCCCCCGATCGGCGAAATCCGGAACCCGCGGCCCTGCCCGGACGTCACACCACGCGGCGCGCCCCACGGTCCGCCGGGCGCGCGACGGAAGGGAACAAGGTATGGCCGGCAGCTGGACCGACCACTCGCAGAACCCCGGGATCCGGGGGCCGGAGGGGGCAGCGGACTCCGCCCGCCCCCGGACGGCGGTCCTCCCCCACCCCGCCGCCCCGGAGCGGAGCACCGCAGGGGCCCGACGCGAGGCGGAGGAGATCCGCCTCCCGAACCCCTGAGGAGGGGCGCCATGGGACTGTTCTCCAAGCGGGCGAGGCTCCGGAGCGACCCCGCGGGGTTCTTCCAGGGGCCGCTGGCGCACGCCTTCGCCTCCGGGGCGCACATGCCGACGGCGGGGGGCGGGGTGTGGAACGCCGTCCACTCGTCGTGCTCCTGCTGCGACGCCGAGGACGAGCGGGCCAAGCTCCGGGACTCCTGGGGCATCACCGACACCGCCGGGTGGGACGGGGCGCTGCGCCGCCTGACCGACGACCACCGCCCCGCCTCGGGCGTGACGGTCCTGCTGGACCTGCGCAACCGGGCGATGGCCCGCGCGCCCGGGCTCCCCTTCGACGCGGGCGTGTGGCCGGACCTGATCGCCCACTGGTGCCGGGCCCGCGGCGCCGCCCACCGGGTCTACGAGGAGATGGTCCTGGAGGCCGCCCTGATCTGGGAGTACGAGGAGCGCATGGCCGAGGACGGGGTCCTCCCCCGGGGCGTGCCGGTGCGGACCGTGCGCGCCTACGACTTCGGCCGGGCGGTCAACCTCGCCCGGTGGGGCGTCAACGCCGGGTACGCCGACGAGCGGGCCGCGCACGGGCACATCCTGCGGGCGGGCGCGCAGTCGATGCGCCACCACGGCTCGTGGCAGGAGATGTCGGCGGGCTTCGTGCTGGGGCGGGCGATGGCCTTCGACGAGGGCTCGTTCGGCCCCTACTACAAGGACTCGGTGGCGGCGCACGAGGTCCTGGTCGGTGATCCGGCGAGCCCGTGGCTCCACCTCCCCTGGCGGATGTGACGGGAGAGGCGGAGCGGGCGGACCGCCCCGCGGTCATGGGGGCGGGACGGGTCCGGCGACGAGGAGCCGCATCTCCAGCGGCAGGTCGAGGATCTCGCGCGTGGTGAGCCCGGCGGAGCGCAGCAGCTCCTCGTAGCCGCGCTCGGTCCGCTCGGCCCCCGGGGTCATCACCATCATGTGCACGTCCAGGACCAGCGACAGCCAGGGACGGCCCTCGTCGGGCAGGATGCGTTCGGCGACGAGCACCCTGCCGCCGGGGGCCATGGACCGGCGGCAGCGGCGCAGCAGCCCGCGCGCGTCCTCGTCGGACCAGTTGTGCAGCACCCTACTGAGCAGGTAGACGTCGGCGCCCTCGGGGACCCCCTCCCGGAAGTCGCCCTCGACCAGGTCGCACCGTCCGGCGTCCGCGAACGCCCCGAGGCGCTCACGGGCCGCGGCGAGCGCGGCCGGGCGCTCCACCAGGACACCGTGCGCGCCGGGGGCGGCGGCCAGGACCGCGGCGAGGAGCTCGCCGTCCCCTCCCCCGAGGTCGACGACCGTGCGCGCCCCGCCGAAGTCGTACACGTGGGGGATCCGCGTGGAGAACCGGCCGCCCGCGGCCATGCCCGCGGTGTAGAGCGCCGCGTCCCGGGGGCGCCGCTCCAGGTACGAGAAGACGTCGGTGCCGTGGGCCTCCCCGAAGGCGGTCCGCCCCGTGCGGACGGCGTCGGCCAGGCGCCCCCACGAGTCGCCGAACATGTCGCTGTCGTAGAGCAGGGCGAGCTCGGCCATCCCGGAGGGGTGGCCCCGGCGCAGGTGGGAGCCGACCCGGGTGGGCTCGTGGAGGCCGTCGCGCTCGCGGACCACGCCCACGGCCGCCAGCAGCCGCAGCAGGCGGCCCAGCCGGTCCGGGTGCAGGCCGAGCCCCTCGGCCAGGGAGCCGGTGTCGGCGGGGCCCTCGCCGAGGCGGTCCAGGACCCCCAGCTCGACGGCGGTGGCGACCGCCCTGGACACCCACGCCCCCGTCATCAGCCGGATCACCTCGCGTTCGGCGGATTCCCCGTCGCGCACCGTGTTCCCTCCTCACAGCCAGCCGTTGCGTCGGAACACAACGTAGAGGGTGAGGCTTGAGAGCGCCATCAGAAGGAGGGACAGAGGCCAGCTGAACATCCACTCGAACCCGGGCCCGGGCGGGATGTTCATGCCGTACGCGGAGGCGATGAGGGTGGGCACGACCAGGATGCCGCCCCAGGAGGAGACCTTCTTCATGGCCTCGTTCTGGGCCTGGTCGATGAGGGCGCTGTTGACGGACATGATGTTCTGCAGGATCTGGCGGAACCCCTCGGCGTGCTCGCGCACGGCGCTGACGTGGTCGGCGACGTCGCGGAGGAGGTTGTGCAGCGGGCTCCGGGCCTCGGCGGGGACGTGGGGCGGCCCCGCGTCGGCGTCCTCGGGGCGCTCCAGGAGCGTCATGAGGTCGGTCATGACGACGTCGAGCGGGTCGACCGCGCGGTGCAGGACGATGACCTGGCGGGCGAGGCGGTAGGTGCGGCGCGAGGCCTCCGGGGCGCTGTCGAGGACCTGGGTCTCGACCTCGTCGATGTCGTCCTGGATGTCGAAGACGACAGGCGCGTAGGCGTCCACGACCCGGTCGATCACCGCGAGGACGACGGCCAGGGAACCGTGGGCGAGGACCCGCGGCTCGGCCTCCAGGCGGTCCCGGACGGCCTCGACGTCCACCTGGCCCCGGTGGCGGATGGTGATGACGAAGCCGCGGCCCGCGAACAGGTGGAGCTCGCCGACCTCGACGGTCTCCCGGTCCCGGTCGTAGTGCGCCGGCCGCAGCACGACGAACAGGACGTCGCCGTAGGTCTCGACCTTGGGGCGCTGGTGGGCGACGATGGCGTCCTCCAGGGCGAGCCTGGGCAGGGAGAAGTGCCGGGCGGCGTCGGTGAGCTGCTCCTGGTCGGGCTCGTCCATGCTGATCCAGGCCATGAGCCCGCCGTCGCGGTCGAGGGCGCGGCGGGCCTCCTCGACGGAGTCGGACTCGCCCTCCCGGCTCCCGTCGCGGTAGAGGACGGCGCGGACGGTCCCGGGCGCGTCCCGGGCCGGCAGCCGGGCGGCCTCGCGGCCCAGGGCCATCACGCGTTCGGGCGAGGAGTCGTGCATGGGGTTCCCTCCCGGGCGGTGGGTACTGTGCCCGATCCTGGCGGGGCGCGCGGGCCGGGGCGCGCCGACACGCCACGCCCGGGCGAACCGGGAGCGGTCAGCCCTCCAGCCCGGAGGCGCGGACGGTGATGTTGAGCCGCCCGGCCAGCCCGAGGGGGGACGGGGCGGTCCCCGGCCGGGTGCGCGGAACGCCGTGGTAGGCCATGCGGGAGGGGCCGCCGAAGACGAAGAGGTCGCCGCTGCGCAGTTCGACGTCGGTGTAGGGGCGGGTGCGTGTCTCGGTGTTGCCGAAGCGGAAGACGCAGGTGTCGCCGAGGCTGAGGGAGACGACGGGTTCGCGGGAGAGCTCGTCCCTGTCCTGGTGCATGCCCATGCGGGCGTCGGCGTCGTAGAAGTTGACCAGCGCCACGTCGTAGGGGTCGGCGCCGGGCCCGGGCGGGGCGCCGTAGGCGGCCTCGACCGCGCGGGCGGCCAGGTCCGCGAGGACCGCCGGGAAGGGCCGGACCGGTGTGCCGTCGGGGAGGGTGCGGGAGTAGGAGTAGGGCTGCCAGTGCCAGCCGAGGCCGACCATCCGCACGCTCATCACCCCTCCGCGGGGCATCGGGTGCCGGCGCATCCCGGCGGGGCCGCGGGCCCAGTCGCGGCAGCGGCGGACCAGGTCGGCCTGGGCGTCCCCGTCCAGCCATCCGGGCAGGTGCACGGCGCCGGGGGCCACCTCCACCGGCGGGGAGCCGAACAACGCGTCGCTCATACCCCCATCGTCCCCGCGCGGGGCCCCGGCGCCAACCGCGGCCCCCGGGGAGGGTTCCGCGGGGAGGCCGGACGCCGGCACGGTCCGCCACCGCGCGTATGCATCCTCCCAATTCGCCTCCATGTGCGGTGAGCGGCGCGAACGCGCGGGTAGTCGGGTGGGCGGGGCTCTCGCGGGGAGTCCACGACCGTGAGGAGGCGACCATGGGACGGCGCAGCGCGGCGCAGGAGGCCGGGGCCGTCGGGGGAGCGGTACCGGCCCAGGCCGGCCACCGGGAGGGAGGGGCGGGGACCTGGCCCGAGATCCGCCTCCCCGACAACACCGGGACCGACGAGCGGATCCGCGGCTTCGGGGCCGATCCGGCCACCAAGCAGCCCCTCAAGCCGGTGTCCGTCGACCGCGTGGACTGGACCAGGTCGGACGCGCGTTCCCTCCTGGAGGAGTGCCTGAAGGACTCCAAGTGGCGGAAGGCGATACTGGTCCGTTCGGAGCGGCTGAAGTTCTGGCCGGGCGGGTTCAAGGCGGTCGGCGACGCCGTCGTCAACTGCACCGGTTCTCCGGTCGGCCGCTCGGTGGGATGGTCGCAGACGGTGTCGACCACGCACGGTCTGACGCTCTCCGCCAGCGCGTCGGTGGGGTTCGAGGACGTTCTCACGGCGTCGTTCTCGATGTCCTACAGCGTCTCCTGGACCATGTCCAAGACCTTCACCGACACGACGGCGGTGACCGTCCCGTCCCGGCACATGGGGTGGTTGGAGCGCAGCCCCACCCTGCAGACGCTCGAGGGCGAGATCT
Organism: Nocardiopsis sp. NPDC101807; assembly: GCF_044766605.1. NCBI lineage: Bacteria > Bacillati > Actinomycetota > Actinomycetes > Streptosporangiales > Nocardiopsidaceae > Nocardiopsis > Nocardiopsis sp. NPDC101807. The sequence goes on from NZ_JBIWMK010000001.1 coordinate 333,989, forward strand.
GGATGCTGCTCGACGACGCCAAAACGGCCCTCTGGGGAACGGCCACGATCACCGGCCAGGCCACCGACGGCCGCCCCGAGGGGATGCTGGTGGCCAAGGAGCGCAGACTCTCCTCCGACGAGGAGAAGAAGTGGTGCACCACGCGCCAGGAACATGTGCCCGTCCTGCCCGCGGCGCTCGTGCCGATGCTGGACGGGACGACGACCACCCCGCGCGACTGACCTGTGCGGCGGAGGGCCCCGCCCCCGCGGCGGGGCCGCGGGGGCGACGGGGTCAGCGGCGCAGGAGTTCGCGGATGTTGACCACGAGCAGGAGCACCACGATGACCGCGATGGGGACGGCGATCGCGATCCGCCAGTCGGCGATGAACGCGGCCACGATCCCGACGGCGAGCCCGATCACGAAGGCCGCGATCGCCAGGCCGGTGAGGTACTGGATGAACTTGCGGCGGGCGACCGAGTCGACGGCGGCGAAGGCCACCACGACCCCGAGCATCGCGTAGAGCGTGAACTGCCCGTCCAGCAGGAACATGGGCAGGGCCAGGGACACCAGCAGGAGCGGGGTGCTCAGGGCCACCCACAGGTGCAGGAAGCGGGTGGTGCGCTGCTGGCCGGAGGAGTACGGCAGGTGCGGGGCCTTGAGGTGCCCGGTCGGCGTGGGCACCAGGGGCGTGTCGGAGGCCAGGGCCCGCAGGTGGGTGTCACGCTCGTCCGCGGTCAGGACGCGCTTCTCGTAGACCTGGGCCAGCTCCTCCTCCAGGGCCTCGATCTGCTCGGTGTACTCGCGGGCGCGCGGCCGGGAGTGCGCCTCCCGGGACAGGGCCATGCGGGCGGAGTCGAGCTGGCGCAGCTCGTGGCGGCGGCGCAGGACGTCGGCCTCCATCTCGCGGATCCGCTCGTCCAGCACCTCCACGTGGGAGCGGAGTTCGGCGCGGGCGGCGACCTCGGTCGGCGCCACCTTCTGGAGGCCGACCCAGGCCAGCGGGTCCGCCCACGAGCGGCGGATGGTGCCGTCGCGCTCGTAGCGGGGGCCGCTGGGCGCGCGCTCCCCGTCGAAGAAGTCGCGGGTGTCGCGCCCCCACAGGCCGCGGAAGCCCTTGAGCCAGGGGGTGTCGTCGTCGATCAGGACGGCGTACCACTCCCGGTCGCCGCCGGGGCCGAGGCGTTCGCCGTCGCCGCGCGCGTAGTCGACGAAGGGGACGCCGATGCCGTGGCGGTTGATCGCGCTGTCCGCGCGGAAGACGCGGTGCGCGATCCACTGCCAGACGCGGATGATGCCGCGCAGGAAGGAGGGGTCCACCTGGATGAGGTAGTCGCCGGGGAGCATCTGGTGGGAGTGCGACCCCGCGCCGACGTAGACCATCGGGTGGTCGCCGTCCCGGTGCAGGTCGGGGTCGTTCCAGCTGCGCCTCAGGTCGTCGCCGTGGTACTCGTGCGAGGAGGCGCCGACCCAGACGGGGCGCGTGGTGCCGTCGGGGTTCTCGACGGCGTAGACGGTGACGCGCTCCCAGTCGGCCTCGTGGTCGTTGACCCCGCCGTAGATGGTCCGCCAGTCGTTCATCGCGTAGAAGAACCAGTACTGGAGGATGATGTAGCCGCCCTCGCGGGACACCCGGCCGTAGTAGGTGGCGCCGCCGTTGTCGACGCGCTCCCGGTACCGGGTCACCGCCGCGAAGGTGACGCCGCCGGGGACGGCGCCCCGGATGAGCAGGGAGAGCTTCATGAGGATGTCGAGGACCCGGCCCAGGACGCCGACGGCGGCGAGGCGGCCGCTCTTGGGGATGACCGAGCGGGCGACGCCCTTGTAGCGGCGGGCCTCCTCGCGCAGGGTCTCCTCCTGGACGAAGCGGAGGTGCTTGTGGCGCTCGGGCCACTCCTCCTCGGCCTGGGACAGACGGTCGAGGGTCAGCTCCCCCGCGGGGACCAGGACGCGTTCGCGTCCGCCGGGCTCCTCGATCCACAGGCTGCAATTGCGTACGTAGGCGTCCACGTCGGTGGGGAAGAAGAGTTCCCCCTTCGTGCACATGAGCACGGGTTCGTGGGCGCGCAGGAGTTCGAGATCAGATTTCGCGGCCATGATCGCACCAAGCTAGTGCATGGGGACCGTCCGATACGCGAGGGGAAATCCCAGCTCAGGACCGGTTCCCATACACTACGTGACGGTATGCCCTGCTCAGGCCCCCTCCGGCGTGGTGACGCCCGCCGGTTTCCGCCTGAATCCCCCCGCTTTTCCGCCGCAGAAGTGTCGCGTCTCACAGTTTTCGGACATGGGAGAACCCCTCTCCCGGGACCCGGCACGCCCTACCGCCCGGTCTGACGATCGGCGGGCACGGCGCCGACGGGCGGCAGCGGCTAGCGGCCCTCGGCGGCCAGCAGCGCGCGCCACTCGCCGGAGGGGAAGGAGAGGGTCCCCGCATCGCGGTTCTGCGTGTCGCGGACGTCCGCACCGATCTCGGAGAGACGAGCCTCCACACATGCTCCACTGTTCGCGGAGTAGGAGGATTTGAACCAGTCAGCAGTCACAGCAGTTCCCCTAGCAGTTCACGGGTGGTCTTGTGAGGCAACGCTAGCGCGTACGCGTCTCGGAGCAACTCGGTCACCCTGGGAAGAACCGCGTCTCCATAGACCTGATTCCCCTCCAAGTGGTCACTCGTCACGACATGTCGACCGTCCCGGAGCTGGAACACCATGATCGGGCCGGGGATGCCCAGAAGCAGACTCTTCTCCGGGACCAAGTGAAGCGACACCCATTCCGGGAGTGACAGCAGGTGTTTGACTTGATCAGCACGAACCGCGTCCGGGACACCCGTCAATGCCGTTACAGGAAAAACCGCCCAGATATCTGAGGACAGGTGACCCAAGCGCTCGGACCGCAACTGCGCGAGCCGTTCGACGTCCTGGACTTTTCTACCAGCGCGATACACCAGACGTGCATACGCCTGGCACCACAACAAGCCCGGAACCGTGACCGGCGAAACGAGATCAATCCGGAGTGCCTCCCGCTCCAATGTGTCGACATCCCTCAGGAATGGGGGAAGGTCGTCCCTGACCTCCTCCTTCCACGCCGCGAGGACGGCGCCGTTCGCCTCCAGGGCCTGATCGAGCGCGTCCACCGCCCCGCGCGTCGGATTCGTCTTTCCGGAGAGGTACCGGGACAAGGACGCCTGTGAGACACGCGAGTGGGAGGCCAGCGCGGCCTGGGTCATCCCGCTGAGCTGGAGGTGGCGGCGGAGCACATCGGGGAAATGAGGGGGCTTCACGGGAATCATTGTGCAACGCCTTCCACCCGCGTGTCCGGCGTATCCCGAAACCCGTCGATCGGTGGAGCAACCTGACCGGCAGAGGCCACTTTGGTGGCATGAAACAAGAGCGCAAGTCGAAGGAAGCAGCCGCGGCGTTCGCTCCCCCGCGGTCGGCCGTGAACCACCGGTACGACCTGGAGGAGGTCCTCGCCACCGGGCCCGACTTCTACCTGTTCACCGGGGAGGCCGCCCTGGCCCTGGGGGTCGGGGCCTCCACGGTCAGGCGCTGGTCGGACCGCGGACGCCTCGTCTGCGCGAGGAACCCGCGCGGTGTGCGGTTCTTCCGCGCGGGCGACGTCTTCGCGCTCCGGGAGGAGCGGACCGGCGATCCCGGGTGAACACGGCAGGACCGGGGCCCTCGCGCAGGGACGGTGGCCCCTCCGGCGACCGACGGGCCCGGCGGTTCAGGCGGCCCGGTCGGCCTCGCGGGGCCCGGGCGACTCCCCCGGCCCCGCCTCGGGGGCCCCGAGGCCGGTCGGGAACACGGGCCCGTCCCGGCCCTCGGCGGGAGGCTCCGCCGACGCCCCGGCGACGCCCTCGCCCTCGCGGCTCCGGCGCACGGCCTCCGGGCCGGGCACCGCGGGCCGGTCGCTCCGGTCTCCCCGGGCCGCCCCGACCCCGGCGACCACCACCAGCGCCATGCCCACGACCTGCACGGCCACGGGCGCCTGGCCGATGACGACCAGGCCCATCACCAGGCTGACCGCGGGCTCCAGGCTGGAGAAGGTGCTGTAGGCGGTCCGGCCCATCCGCTGGAGCGCGACCATCTCCAGCAGGAACGGCACCATCGGGAAGAGCAGCGCGATCACCAGCGTGAACAGGATCAGGTCCACGTCCGGGGCGGCGAACACGGCGGGCGCCCCGAAGGGCGCGCTGACCAGCGATCCCACCGTCATGGCCAGCGCCAGGCCGTGCACCGCCCCGAAGCCGGCGCCCACCCTCTGGGTCAGCACGATGTAGGCGACCACGCAGACCGCCCCCGCCAGGGCGAAGCCGACCCCGGCCAGGTCGAGGTCCCCCCGCCAGGGCCGGGTGAGGCAGAGCACGCCGAGCACGGCCGCGGCGATCCACACGAGTTCGCGCCGGCGGCGCATGGCGGCCACGGCCACGACGAGGGTGCCGAGGAACTCGATCGAGGTGGCGGCGCCGAGCTCGATCCGCGCCGTCGCCTCGGAGTAGAACAGCATCATCCCCGCGCTCGCCGTGCCCAGGATCACCACGGCCCCCAGTTCGCGGGGCGTCGCCGCGCGCACGGCGCGCCACAGGGAGCGACCGCCGAGGGCCAGCAGCAGGACCGCCGCCCACGTCAGCCTGAGCCAGGTGACGGTGGCGGGGCTGGCGTGCGCGAACGCGGTGACGGCCAGGGCGCTGCCGGTGTGCAGGGTGAACATGCCGACGAGCAGCATGAACGGTGCCGGGACCGGGGGGCGGGCACGGCGCAGCGAGGACACGAATGAGGGGATCACCCGACCATTGGATCCGAGAGGTTCGTTTCTGTCCACGGACCGATGGTTGATGGACCGTGTAGTTTCGGTGGATGGATTTCACCCGGTTGGGCCTGCTCGTGGAACTGGAGCGCCTGGGCACGATGGCCGCAGTGTCCGAGGTCACAGGCATGAGCACGTCGGCGGTCTCCAAACACTTCGCCGTCCTGGAGAAGGAGGCCGGCGTCCCCCTCCTGGCGCCCGACGGCCGCCGCGTGCGCCTCACCCCGGCGGGGCGGCGGCTCGCCGAGCACGCGGTGGACATCCTGGCGCGGGTGGAGGCGGCCCGGGCCGAGTTCGAGGGCGAGGGCGAACCCGTCGGCCGCGTCGACCTGGTGATGTACACGAGCGCCGCGCCCGTGGTGCTTCCCGCCCTGCGGCGCCTGCGCCAGGACCACCCCGGCATCGAGGTCCAGCTGACCGAGCACGAGTCGGAGCACGCGCTCACCCTCCTCCAGACCGGGGGCGCGGATCTGGGGGTCGTGTACCAGTACAGCCTTCTCCCCCGGAATTTCCCGGGAACCCTGACGGTGCGCCCGATCGGCTGCGAGGAGCTGCTCCTGTCCCAGCCGTCCGAGGGCGCGGACAGCCGGACCCTGACCCGGCGGCGGCTGCGGGAGCTGTCGGGGGCGTCGTGGATCGCCAGCCCCTACCGGGGGGACGAGGAGGCGCTGGTGCAGCGGATGTGCGCCGACGCGGGCTTCACGCCGCGCATCGCGCACCGCGTCGACACCATGGAGCTGTTCGAGGAGCTGGTCGCGGCGGGGCTGGGCATCGGCGTGGCCCCGCGCCTGGCGGCGGTGACCCGCCGCGGCGTGGCGCACGCGCCCCTGGGCGAGCTGGGCGGGGTCAGGGAGGTCTTCCTGGCCGGTCGCACCGGCGGGTGGGCGTGGCGGCCGATCCAGCTGGTGGCGCGGTACCTGCACGAGGCGGCCGGGGAGGTCCTGGACGACGTCCCGCCGCTGCCCGCCTGAGCCCGGGGCGGTGTCCCGGGCGGGCGCCGGTCAGCCCGCGATGGCGAAGGGGCCCACGGACGGCACCGGGACCTTGCTGGCGGCCTCCCGGACGGCGGTGAGCAGGGGTTCGGGGGACGAGCCGGCGCGGGACAGGGCGACGATGTGCCTGCGCGCCGTCTCGCGCACGCCCCGCACGACGATCTGGGGCGCGTGCAGCCCCGTCCAGGCCAGCCTCGGCATCAGGGCGATGCCCAGTCCGGCCTGCACCAGGGCGAAGACGGCGCTGAAGTCGTCGACGGTGTGCACCACGCGCGGCTGGAAGCCCGCCTGGTTGGCCGCGCCGGACACGCACTCGTGCCAGGCGGTGCCGGGCGCGGACATGATCCAGTCCTGGTCGGACAGGTCCTCGGCCAGGTGGAGGCTGGTGCGGGCGGCCAGCGGGTGCTGGTAGGGCAGGATCGCGTCGAGCAGTTCCACCATGACGGGGTCGACCCGGAAGTCGGGGTCGCCCGAGGCGGGCAGGTACCGGGTGGACATCGTCAGGGCCACGTCCAGGCGCCCGGAGCGCACCATCTCGGCGCTCTCCTCGGGCTCGGCCTGGACGACCTCGAACGACCACTCCGGGTGGCTGGTGCGCAGGCGCGCGAGGGCCGGGGCCACGAGGTCGCTGATCCCCGTGGAGAAGGAGCCGACGCGGATGACGCCGCGGTCGCCCTTCGCGTACTCGGCGAGGTCGGCGGTGGCCCGCTCCATCTCCGCGAAGATGACGTGCGCGCGCTGGAGCAGCACCCGCGCGGCGCCGGTGAGCAGGAAGCGGCGGCCCTGGCGTTCGACGAGGGGGACCCCGGCCTCCTTGGCCAGGACGGCGAGCTGCTGGGAGACCGCCGACGGGGTCACGTTGAGCGCCTCCGCCGTCGCCGCCACCGTGCGGTGGTGTTCGAGTGCCTGGAGGAGCTGCAACCGCCGAACGTCGATCATGTGATCCAACTTATGACAGTACGAACAGGTTTCCGTGTGGTTTCCGTCCTGTTGCCCCAGCTCGGAAGGTGATTCCGTGCACACTGTCGAAGCGTGGCCCAACACCGGGCGAATCCTGGGTTTACCAAGGAAAGAATCGAACTAATTCTCCTAGTGCGATCTCGTGCATCTCTTTTTTTCGTGTCACGCCCATGCGGGTCGATACCGGCACGTACAGTCGGAGCACAGCTCAACCACGGGTCCCCATCTCGGGGCCCCCGGGGGATCAGCACCCAATGCTGGTGGGAACGGGTGAGAAGAACATGCAAACTTCGCTGATGACCAAACCTCGTACGACCGACGTCGGGCTCCTCAGCTTCCGCTACCTGGGCGCGCACGAGGTGGAGGAGCTCGCGGACCTGTGGGGCGCCCTCCACCAGCAGCACACCCTGAGCGCCCCGCACCTGTCGGACATCATCGGCGCCACGAGCCTGGACGAGTCCTGGCGGCGCCGCCGCGCCCAGTACCTGTCCTGGCTGTCGGACCCCGACACCATGGCGATCCTCGCCGAGAGCGGCGAGGACCTGGCGGGGTACGCGATGGTCACCATCCGCGAGAGCGCACAGGGCAGCTGGGACCGCGGGGCGCGGGTCGCGGTCGTGCAGACGTTCGCGATCGACCCGGAGTACGCCTCCAGCGGGGTCGGGTCGAAGCTGCTGGAGGAGGTGCGCCGCCAGCTCGCCTCCATGGGCATCCGCGACATCGAGTTCTCCGCGCTGGCCACCGCGTCCGAGGACATCAGCTTCCTGGAGCGCGAGGGCTTCCGCCCCTTCGTGACGACCATGGTCTGCCGCGTGGACGGCTTCGGCGCCCACGACTGACGCCCCTCTCCCCCGGCGAGCGCCGCAGAGGCGTCCGGGCCCGCCCCCTGGGCGCGGGTCGCGGAGGGCGCCCCGGCAGGCGCCCCCGCCGCGCCCCGCACCGATCCTGTCCGGTGCGGGGCGCGGCGCCCTCCACCCCGGCTGCGCGGTCCCGTCCGGCTCCTCGGGGCCGATGACGCCGACGCGCCGCCCCACGCCCCCGCGGGGAGCGTGCCCGGCGGGGGCGGGGCCGCGGGCGCGCCGGAGGCCGCCCCCCACCTCGCGGGAGGGCGACACACCCCGGCGGCGGGCGGCGGCGAACCGCTACGCTCACCCCGTGGCCACCTCCGACTCCAACACCTGCAACTTCCCCGGCTGCGACCGGCCGGTGCCCCGCGCGTCCTCCCCCGGGCGTCCTCCCCAGTACTGCGGACTTCCGGAGCACACCCGGTGGCGCGCCTGGAAGGAGCGCCAGCGCCAGGCCCAGGAGGCCGAGCGCAAGGAAGAGGAGGCGCGGGCCGCCCAGGAGCCGGCCCCCGGCCCCTCCCCCGCGCCGGGCGCCGAGCCCGTCACCGCCGCGCGCCTGCGCGCGGACGACCTCCTCACCCGGTTCGCCGTGCAGAGCGAGCAGCTCACCGCCACCCTGCGGGCCGCGACCGAGGCCTTCTCCACCATGACCGATCCGGCTGCCGCCGAGGCCCAGGTGGAGGCGGCGCGCCTCGCGGGCGCACGGCACGCCGCGGAGGCCGACGGGGCACGGCTGGAGGCGGAGAACCGCCGCCGCGAGGCCGAGGCCGCGCGCCGGGTCGCGGAGGACGCGGCCGCCTCCGCCGTGGCCGCCGCCCAGGAGGCCGAGCGGATGGCCGACGAGGCCCTGGCCGCCCGGGACGCCGCCCGGGAGGAGCGTGACCGGCAGGAGGCCGCGGCCCGCGCCGCCGCCGTCGAGCGGGACGCCGCCACCGCGGAGGCCAACGCCGGGCTGGCCTCGGCCGAGCGCCGGATCGCCGATATCACCGCCCGGGCGGCGCAGGAGCTCGACCGCGAGCGCGCCGACGCCGCTCGGAGGGTGCAGCACGCCAGGGCCGAGGCGGAGGGGCTGCGCGCCGAGACCGCGGAGCACGCGCGCCGCCGCGACGAGGCGGTCCTGGCGGCGGAGAGCGCGCTGGCCCGCGCGGAGCGCGCCGAGGCGCAGGCGCTCCGGTCGGCCGAGGACCTGTCCGCCGAGCGGGAGCGGTTCGGCGCCGAGCTGGCCCGCGCCCAGGAGCGGCTGGAGTCCGACCGCGCGGCCGCGGCGGCCGAGCGCGAGCGCCTGGCGGCCGAACTCGACCGGCTCACGGCCGACCGCGAGCGCCTGTCCGCGGAGCTCGACTCCCAGCGCCGCAACGCCGAGCTGACCCTCGCGGAGTCCAGGGAGGCCGCCGCCGCCCGCCTCTCCCTGGCGAAGGAGGCCCGGGACAGGGCGGTGGAGCGTGCCGAGCGGGCGGAGGCGGAGCGCGACGAGGCTGTCGCCTCGGCCGCCGCTGCGGTACAACAGTCGTCCAAGTAGTCACCTAAGTACCGGTTCATCCCGGTCTAGGATGGAAGCCGTGCGAGATCTGGGAACCACAGGAGACACCGGGCCGATGAACCTGGGCGGTTCCCACGCCTCCGACGGCGGCCCCGGCGCGGACGCGGACAAGGGGCCCCGGCGGGCCCAGGTCGGAGAGCGCCCCCGCCCCCGCGTGGACCTGAAGGCCGTCTTCGGCCTGGAGGCCGGGGCGTGGGCGTGGACCACCGCGGCCCAGGCCACCATCGCGATGACGGTGTCGTTCGCCCTGGCCGCCCTCGTCTTCGGCCCGCAGATCGGCACCCTGGCCGCCCTGGGGTCCATGACCGTCCTGTACGAGAAGAAGACCCCCTACGCCTACCGCTCCGCCGCCCTGGCCCTGGTGGGCCTGGGCTTCGTCGCCGCCGTCGCGGTCAACTCCATGGCCGCGTCCCTGTCCCCGTGGGCGGCGGTGGCCTCCATCGGCCTGACCGCCGGGGTCGCCACCTGGGTCTGCGCGGCCTGGCGGGTCGACAAGCCCGGGCCGATGTTCTTCGTGCTGGTCGCGACCATCTCCACGATCGCCCCCGGGACCCTGGCCGACGTGCCCCTGCACGCCCTGGTCGCGGCCCTGGGCGCGGCGGTCGGGTGGGCCGTCTCCATGTCGGGGGCGCCCCTGCGCGCCCGGCACCCCGAGTACCAGGCGGTGGCCGCGGCCTTCCGCGCGCTGGGCTCCCTGCTGCGCTCCGTGGGAACCCCGGACCTGGACCACGCCCAGCACAAGGCGTCGACGACCCTCGCGGACGCCTGGCGCATCGTCCTCCTGGGACAGACCCGCGGCTACCGCACCACGGCCGAGGCCGCCAGGCTGCGCGCCCTGCTCCGGTGGGTGTCCGACATCCACCTGGCCGCGACGCAGGTGTGCATGGCGCGCCCCTCCCCGCTCCCGGAGGAGGTCTCGGAGTACGCCGACGCCCTGGCCCTGGCCGTGGCCGACCCCGGCCGTGCCCCGGACCCCGACTCCCTGGACGAACTGCGCCGGGGCATGCGCCCGCGCTCGCTGGAGGCCAGGCTCTACTCGCTGCTCTCCCGGGCCGCGCACTCGGCGCGGCGCGCGAGCCAGGACGAGGAGGACGACGAGCGCACGGAGACCCTGCACGACGAGCGCTACCCCGCGCTGTGGGGCGCCCTGCGCTCCAGCCTGAGCGGGGACTCGCTCATCCGCCCGACCGCGCTGCGCATGTGGGTGACGGTCACCGCGGCGGGGGCGTTCGGCCTGTGGCTGGGCCTGGACCACTACTACTGGGTGGCGCTGACCACGACGGCGGTCCTCCAGGCCGGAAACGTCGTGCTCACGATGAACCGCTCGGTGCAGCGCTCGCTGGGCACCCTGCTGGGCGTGGTCGCCGGCGCCGGGCTGCTGACGCTCGACCTGCCGCTGGCGGCGGTCATCGTGCTGGCCGGGGTGCTCCAGGGGGCCACGCAGCTGGTGGTGGGGCGCAACTTCCTCTACGCCTCGGTGCTGCTGACCCCGATGGCGCTGCTGCTGTCCTACACGGCCTCGCCGCACCCCATCACCGCGCTGGCCGAGTCGCGGATCATCGACACCGTGGTGGGGTCCGCGTTCGGCATGGCGGGCTCGCTGCTCCTGTGGCGCAAGGCGTCGGCGACGCGGCTTCCGCAGGCCATCGCGGGCGTGCTGGGGACCACGCGCCAGTGCATGCTGGCGGTGCTGGACCAGGAGGTGGAGATCGGCTCCGGGCGCCGCTACCGGCTCCGGCGCGACATGCGCGCGGCCCTGGTGAGCCTGCGCGGCGTGTACGAGAGCGCCATCGGCGACGTCCCGCGCGCCGCCTCGACCCGGCCGCTGTGGCCCGTGGTCGTGGCCACCCAGCGCATCGGCTACCTCGCCCTGGCGGCGCTGGCGCAGGACCGCAAGCCCGAACCGGTGGGCGTCATCACGCTCCAGAGGGTGGACCTGGCGTTCGGCGAGCTGATCTCGGCGATAGAGGAGCGCCGCACGCCGCGGCTGGGCGCGCTGCCGCGGCTGGCCGCCTACCCCCGGATCAACATGGAGCTGCGGGCACTGTCGAACTCGATGACCAGCGCCGTCGCCCAGGACGAGCGCGCCGCCCAGCAGGAGGTCGAGCGGCGGGCCCAGCGGGAGCGCAACCGGGCCCAGAAGGACGTGGACGCCGACCTGTGACGCCGGGCGCCGTGTGCCGGGGCGGACGGATGCCGGGGAGCGCGGTCCCCGGCACGCGTCCGGCGGCGGTCAGTCGGTGAGGGCGAAGGCCCGCACGGGGAAGGCCGCCATCCCGCGGACCTTGGGGGGCGCGGCGAAGAAGGTGAACCCCTCCTCGGGGAGCTGGTCGAGCAGGCACAGGTGCGAGACGACGGGGATCCCCGCGGCGAGGAGGACGGCCAGCGCGGGCCTGGCCCCCTCCGCGGCGGGCGAGGTGTCGTCCACGCCGACCGAGTCGATGCCCACCAGGACGGCCCCGGCCTCCACGAGGGCCTTGGCGGCGGTCTCGGTCAGGTGCGGGTGGTCGAAACGGCCGTAGGCCTCGGTCCGCCAGTGCCTGTCCCACCCCGTGCGCACGAGCACCGCGCGACCGCGCAGGTCGAGGCCGCCGAAGGCCTCCGGGCCGATCTCGGGGGACGACGCGGCGGTGACGACCCTGCCGGGAAGGCCGGCCACGCGCGCCAGGTCCAGGTCGGCGAGGTCGGCGCCGTCGCGGTAGCGGTGGGCGGGCATCTCGACGTAGGTGCCCGTGGCTCCCACCATCGTCACGCGGCCGCTGCTGTCGCCGTGGCCGGGCACGGCGCCGGGGACGGCGGCCCCCTCCCTGACGGCCGGCCGGGGGATGCCCGGAGAGGTGGTCATCCCGTCGGTGATCTGGTGGCTGACGTCGACCAGTTTCGGCATGGCTGTTCTTCCTCGCTTCACGAGCGCGTCCGGATGCTGGGCCCCCGACCTGCGCCAGAGGTCTAGACCATCAGCGTAGCGCGTGTGACCCACGGCACGGCAGTGTCCGAGGGAACAGGCCCGGCCGCGCCTCGGCCCCGCCTCCCGCTCCCGACCCCCGCTAGGCTCGAGGGCGCGCGGACCATCGGGAGCCCTCGGGAAGTCCGTACACCCCACGGACCCACTACCCACCGAGAAGAGGCGACCTCATGGTGTCACTTTACGCAGCCGCCAAGGCCGTCATCGCGCCGGCCACCCGCGTGGTGTGGCCGCAGCGCGTGGAGGGCGCGGCCCACGTCCCCTCGACGGGGCCGGTGATCCTGGCCTCCAACCACCTCGCGCTGATCGACCCGCTCTTCATCGGCGTGGCCTGCCGCAGGCCGGTCCGCTTCATCGCCAAGCAGGAGCTCTTCGACGAGGGCACCCTGCCCCGGCGCCTCTTCGCCCGCGCCCTGCGCGCCATCGGCCAGCTGTCGGTGGACCGGCGCCCCGGCGAGAGCGCCCAGGAGGCCATGGACAACAGCCTGGCCGTCCTGGAGGGCGGAGAGGTCTTCGGCATCTTCCCCGAGGGCACCCGCTCCCCCGACGGGCGCCTGTACAAGGGACAGACGGGGCTGGCGTGGCTGGCGCTGACCACGGGCGCGCCCGTGGTGCCGGTGGCCCTGACCGGCACCGAGCGCATCCTGCCCCCCGGCCGCAAGGTCCCCTCCCTCAACCGGGTGGGGGTGCGCTTCGGCGAGCCGGTGGACCTGTCGCCCTGGAAGGGCGAGGCCCACAAGGCGCGTCCGCGCCGGGAGGCGACGGACGCCGTCATGGACGCCATCGCCAAGCTCTCCGGCCAGGACCGGGTGCCGCGGTTCGCCTCGTCGGTCAAGGCCGAGCTCGAACAGGGGTGACTTTCCCCACAGGCGCACGGGGGCTGATTCGCCCGTGACGGGGCGTTGACCCCTGATTGAGGACCACGGGTGACGTCCGCGGGGCACCGCGGACCCCGCCCCCACCAGGGGCGTCCGCCCCCAGGGCGGGGCCGGGCCCCTTCCACGCCCCTGGAGGCGGGAGCGGAATTGTCTACCATTATAGTAGGTTTTCCCGGTGCCAACACCGGATAGATTAGGCAAGCCTTACCTTTTGATGGCGTCCGACTCTGGCGCGAAGACTTGGAGCTGTGCGATGACGCGACCACTGCGAGTGGGAATCGTGGGTGCGGGGCCTGCGGGGATCTACGCCGCGGACCTGCTCACCAAGGACGAGACCCTGTCCGCGTGCGGCACGTCCGTCAGCATCGACATCCTCGACAAGCTGCCCGCCCCCTACGGCCTGGTCCGCTACGGCGTCGCACCGGACCACCCCCGGATCAAGCAGATCCAGGGAGCCCTCCACAAGATCCTCGACAAGCCGGAGATCACCTTCTACGGCAACGTCGAGTACGGCGTGGACCTCAAGCTGGAGGACCTGCGCCGCCACTACGACGCGGTCGTCTTCTCCACCGGCAGCGACCGCGACCGGCCGCTGGACATCCCCGGCGTGGACCTGCCCGGGAGCCACGGCGCCGCCGACTTCGTCTTCTGGTACGACTCCCACCCCGACGTCCCGCCCTCCTGGCACGTCGAGGGCACCAGCGTCGCCGTGATCGGCGCGGGCAACGTCGCCGTCGACGTCGCGCGCATCCTCGCCAAGAGCGCGGACGACCTGCTGGACACCGACATCACCGACAACGTGTACGAGGGCCTGCGCGCCAAGCAGATCACCGACGTCCACGTGTTCGCCCGCCGCGGCATCGCCCAGTGCAAGGCCACGCCGATGGAGCTGCGCGAGCTCGACAAGCAGCCCGGCGTCGAGGTCATCGTGTACCCCGAGGACTTCGACATGGACGAGGGCAGCCTCCGCTCGTGCGAGGAGTCCAACCAGGTCAAGACCAACGTCAAGGTCCTCCAGAACTGGGCGATCCGCGACCCGCGCGGCGCCGAGCGCCGCCTGCACCTGCACTTCCTGCACAGCCCCGTGGAGATCCTCGGCGAGGACCGGGTCACCGGCTTCCGCACCGAGCGCATGGAGCTGGACGGCGAGGGCGGCGTCCGCGGGACCGGCGAGTACGTCGACCACGAGGTGCAGGCCGTCTACCGGGCCATCGGCTACCTGGGGTCGCCCCTGGCCGACCTGCCCTTCGACGAGGAGCGCGGCGTCGTCCCCAACACGGGCGGCCGCGTCCTGGACCTGGACGAGAACCACATCGACGGCGTCTACGCCACGGGGTGGATCAAGCGCGGTCCCGTGGGCCTCATCGGCCACACCAAGGGCGACGCCCTGGAGACGGTCACCAACCTGGTGGCCGACCGCGAGTCCTTCACCCCCGCCGCCGAGCCCGACCCGGTCGCCTTCCGGTCCCTGCTGGAGGAGCGCGGCGTGGACTACACCACCTGGGAGGGCTGGCAGCGGATCGAGGCCCGCGAGGAGGAGCTGGGGGCCGAGCGCGGCCGCAAGCGCCTCAAGCTGCGCTCCCGCGAGGAACAGACCAGCATCGCACGCCAGGTCCGCCCGGGCGTGTGAGCTTCCCGGGCCGGTCCCGCGCCCCTCTGCGGGACCGGCCGCACCCCCTTCCCGCCCGGGTCGGGTTCCCATCGTGAGATTGCGCATGTGCGATCGCCGCCCCGTAGCGGAACAACGGCGTCTGCCGATGGGTTAGAGTCACTGTTGGTCGGTGTGGTAGCAAGTGTCCCCCGGGCCTCAACTATTGCCTTCGCGGAATACCGCGTCCGGCCCCGCCCTCGGGCGGGTGACCGTACGGCCAGGAGCCCCGTTGTGCCCCGCGCCGAGAGGCGACCGCCATGCCGACCTTCATCCTCGTGCCCCGCTCCCACCGAGGTGGGAGCGGGGCATCGTGGTATCTCCAGGCAACGTAGCGAAGGACGGTCAGGCGTGGACGAACGGTCCCCCCGGCAGCCGGATTCCTCCGGGCCGCCCGAACAGTCGGACGAGACCCCGGTAGGCGATTCGCGCCCCGAGAACCCCTACCGCATCCCCCGGCGGCCCCAACCGCCGAGCCCGGCCGAGACCGGGGGGTTCGGTTACGAGCAGCCGCGCCCGGCGGACCCCGCGGCCTCCGGCGGACCGGAGCCCGCTCCGGCCCAGCCGTGGGAGCCCCAGCACGGTCGGCACGGACACCCGGGGGAGGACGACTCCTTCGAGCGTTCGGCACCGTCGTGGGACGACCCCTACAAGGAGTCCGCGGACCGGGACTCGCCCCCGGACGGGGCGCAGCCCTCCGGGTGGGACTCCCCCCGGCACGGCGAGCCCTCCACGCAGTCGTGGAGCGCCTCCGACGCGGACGCGCGCCCCCGCGACACCTGGGACGCCCCCTCCGGCGAGACCCCCGCCCCGAACGCGTGGGACGCCCCCGCCGACCCCGACCGGCCCCGCTCCTGGGACGCTCCGGCCGGCGGCTCCTCCGCCGCGAACGCGTGGGACAGCCCCTCGGACGAAGAGCCCTCCACCGAGTCCTGGAGCGACACCGCCCGGACCTGGAGCGCCTCCGACGCGAACGCGCGCCCCCGCGACACCTGGGACGCCCCCTCCGGCGAGACCCCCGCCACGAACGCATGGGACGCCCCCTCGGGGAGAACCCCCTCCGACGAGTCGTGGAACCCGCCCGTGGCGGACGCGAGGCCCGACGACTCCTGGGACACCCCCTACCCCGCCGCCCAGGGCCCCTCCGGTGACTGGAACGCCTCCCCCGAGCCCGGCGGCCCCCAGCACGCGCACGACTCGTGGCAGGAGCCGCACGCGGAGTCCGGGCCGGGCCCGGACGGCCGCGGCGGCACGTGGGACGACGACCCCTACCGGAGCACCGGCGAGCCGGGGCGGGAGTCCCGCTCCGCGGCGGGCGCCCCGGACGACCGGTCCGACGGCTGGGACGACGACCCCTACAGGGGTCAGCCCGTCCACCAGGGCGACACCCCCTATCCGGGGAGCGAGCCCCACCGCGACGACGCGGAGAACCGCGCGGCGGCGGGCCCGGCGTCCGGCCAGGGCTTCGAGTACCTGTACAACGGCGGCTCGGGCCCGGGCGGCCCGGAGGGCCCCGACGGGCCCGACGACGCCCACGCCCCCGGCCCGCCCCCGCCCCCGCCCCGCAAGTCGCGGCGCGGCCTGATCATCGGCGTCGTCTCCGCCGTGGTGGTGCTGGCGCTCGTCGGCGGCGGCGTGTCCTGGTACGTGCTGACCATGCCCCAGCCCGAGGAGGCCGCCGCCGAGTACCAGGCCTCCTGGGAGGCGCAGGACTACGAGCGCCTGGCCGCCGTCACCAGGGGCGGCGACGCCGCCGAGGTCCTCGGCGGCATCGACGCGGGCCTGGGCGTCGACTCCATCGAGGTGGAGGTCGGCACGCCCACGACCGACGGCGGCACCGGCAGCGCGCCCTACGAGGTCACCATGTCGCTGACCAACGCCGACGACTGGGGGTGGGAGGGGGAGCTGCCCCTCATCCGCGAGGACGGCGCGTGGTGGATCGACTTCTCGCCCGAGGTCGCCTACCCCGGGCTGGGCGAGGGCCAGGTCCTGGCCCGCACCGCCGTGTGGGGCGAGCGGGGGCAGGTCCTCGCCGCGGACGGCACCCCCCTGGAGGGCTCCGGGATCTCCGGCTCGCTCCAGATGATCGCGGGCTCCCTGGGGGAGGCCACCGAGGAGGACCTCGAACGCCTCGGCCCCGCCTACAGCGTCGGCGACACGGTGGGCCTCGGCGGCCTCCAGCTCACCTACGAGGAGCAGCTGGCCGGCGAGGCGGCGACCACCATCCTGATGGTGGACGCCGCCCAGGCCGAGGACCCCGCCTCGCTGGAGGCGACCGAGGCGAACACGGTCGCCACCCTGGACGGGTCCGACGGACAGGACATCACCACCAGCATCGACATGGGGATCCAGAGCGCGGCGTCGAGCGCCATCATCGACTCCGACGACCCCGCGGGCCTGGTCGCGATCCGGCCCTCGACCGGGGAGGTCCTGGCCGCGGTGAACGTGCCCGGCGGGTTCAACCGGGCCTTCGAGGGCCAGTACCCTCCCGGCTCGTCGTTCAAGATCGTCACCTACAGCGCCCTCCTGGACAACGGGATGGGCATGGACGCCTCCCTGGACTGCCCCGAGGAGTACGACCTGGGCGGATGGCCGTTCCGCAACGCCGGCGGGGCCGAGTACGGCGCCCAGTCGGTGACCGAGGCGTTCGCGACCTCCTGCAACACGGCCCTCGTGGAGCGGGTCGGCGCGCAGCTCAGCGGCGAGACCCTCCAGGCCAGCGCCGAGCAGTTCGGCATGAACGCCCCGCTGGACATCGGCGTCCCCGCCTTCGAGCCGTCCTTCCCGCCGGTGGACAGCAGCACCATGCTGGGCGCGCAGAGCATCGGCCAGGGCCAGATCCTCACGTCGCCGCTGCACATGGCGACGGTGCCCGCCGCCGTCGCCGACGGTTCCTGGCGCCACCCGGTGCTGGTGACCGAGCCGGCCGCCACCGAGCTGCCCGAGCCGCGGCCGATCGCCAACGCCGAGGCGCTGCGGGGGATGATGCGGGCGGTCGTCACCGACGGCACGGCCCAGAACGTCCCGTTCCAGGGCGAGGTGTTCGGCAAGACCGGCACCGCCGAGTACGGGACCGCCGAGGACGCCGGCGAGGACGAGGAGCTCCCCAGCCACGCGTGGATGGTGGGGTACAAGGGCGACGTGGCGTTCGCCGTGGTGGTCGACGGGGGTGGCGGCGGTTCGGCCGTGGCCGCGCCCCTGGCCGCCGCGTTCACCAACGCCCTCTGACGGGAACGGCGACGGGCGGGGGGCCCCCCGGGGGGGGGGGGCCGCCCCCCGCCGGCCCCCGGGGGGGGGGCGGGGCCGGGGCCCGGCCGGGGCCGCCGGGTCGCCCGGGGGGCGCGGCCGCCGGCCCCCCCCCCCCCCCCCCCCACCCCCCCCCCCCCCCCCGCCCCGGCGGGGGGGCCCCCCCCCCCCCCGGCGCCCCCCCCCCCCCCCCCCCCCCCCCGTCCGCGGGGTCGCGGCCGGAGCCGTGACCGACCGGGGCCGCCAGGAACCACGGGGGACGGGCCCCCGGGGTTCCTGGCGGTCCGGGTCCTGGCGGCCCGGTTCTAGCGGCCCGGTTCCTCGTCCACGGTCCCCGGACCGGTGTCCGCGGGGTCCTCGTCCGCCGGGGCGACACCCGCGGGGCCGGTGTCCGGAACGGTGTCCTCCACCGTCTCCGAGGTCCCGGCCGGCACGGGCGGCGGGGGCTGCGGAGCGGTCGGTGTGAGGACGAACAGCAGGACCAGCAGCCCCGCGGTGACCGCGGCGATCAGGCCGCACGCCACCCACGGTTTCCAGCCGTCCAGGCCCGGGTCGGCCATGGCGTCGGGATCCTCCGCCCCGAAGGAGTCCAGGCGTTCGGCAAGGTCCGGTTCGTCCTCGCGGAGCTGCCGCTCGATCTCCTCGAGGATTCTTCGCTCATGCTCTCTCAGGGACATGGCACCCTCCTCAGCCGCTGGGGGAAGGACTGTCGTCGCCGGGTTCCTTAAGTCTCCCCCGGGTGGGCCCCGGATATCCAGGTGTCCGCCGCTTTTCCCGAGCCTGTTTCGGGCACGCGGGCCGAGGACGGGCCCGGGGGACGGATCCCGGGCCCGACATGCCCCCGCCTCGGCCCGTCACCGCGGTGAACTGGGACGACGCCCTCAACCGGGGTAGCACTCCACCTCGGCCGCCTCGACGCCCGCCCACACCTCGCTCCCCCGTTCGAGCCCGAGCTCGGCCAGGGCGGCCGGGCTGACGTCGGCGGCCAGGGACAGCCGGCCCGCCAGGTGCACGCGCACCTGGTCGCCGAACCTCTCGACGCCGTCCACGGTCAGCCGCCACACGTTGCGGGGGCCGCCGTGCGGGCGCCGCGGGTACAGGGCGACGGCGCGGGGCGGGAAGGCCACCAGGACCTCCCCCCGGTGCTCCCCGCCCACCTCCACCCGGGCCCGGTCCGCGTGCCCCCGGGGGTCCAGGAGGACCGAGGTCCCCTCGGCCCGTCCCCGGAAGAGGTTGAGCCCCACCAGGCGGGCCGCGTACGGGGTGCGGGGCCTGCGCGCCACCTCGGCGGGAGGGCCCTGCTGGACGACCCGGCCGTCCTCGACGACCGCGATGCGGTCGGCCAGCACCATGGCGTCCAGGGGGTCGTGGGTGACCAGCACGGTGGCCCCGTCGAACCCCTCCAGGAGGTGGCGCAGCCGGCCGCGCACGTCGATGCGGGTGCTGGCGTCCAGGGCGGCCATGGGCTCGTCGAGGAGCAGCAGGCGGGGGCGCACCGCCAGGGCCCGGGCCAGCGCGACCCTCTGGGCCTGGCCGCCGGACAGGTTCCGGGGCCGGGCCCCCGCGTGGTCGGACAGGCCCATGTGGTCGAGGAGCCTGGCGGCCCGCTCCCGGGCGGCGGCCCGGGTCGCGCCCTGGCAGCGCGGGCCGAACGCCACGTTGTCCAGGGCGCTCATGTGCTCGAACAGCAGGTAGTCCTGGAAGACCATGCCGACGGGCCGGCGCTCCGCCGGCGTGGTGGTCTCGTCGCGGCCGTCCACGCGCACGTGCCCGCCGTCGAGGGGCTCCAGCCCGGCCAGGGCGCGCAGAACCGAGGACTTGCCGGCCCCGTTGGGGCCGAGCAGGGCCAGGATCTCCCCCTGCGCCGCCTCCAGGGCCACGTCGAGGGAGAACCCGCCCCGGCTCAGCCGCAGCTCGGCGTCGAGGGCGGGGGGCCGGGCACGCGGGGCGCGGTCGCCGTCCGGCTCCATCAGGAGTTCACCCACCTCTCGCGCAGCGTGGCCAGGACGGCCAGGGAGACCAGGAGCAGGACCAGGCTGAGCACGATGGCGGCCTCCGGGTCGCGCTGCATGGCCATGTAGACGGCCAGCGGCATCGTCTGGGTGGTTCCGGGGAAGTTCCCGGCGAAGGTGATGGTGGCGCCGAACTCTCCCAGGGCGCGGGCCCAGCACAGGACGGCGCCCGCGCCGATCCCGGGCAGCACCATGGGGAGGGTGACGCGGGCGAAGACGGTGACCCGGCTCGCGCCGAGGGTGGCGGCCGCCTCCTCGTAGCGGCGGTCCGCGCCGCGCAGCGCGCCCTCGACGCTGATCACCAGGAACGGCATGGCGACGAACACCTGCGCGAGGACCACGGCGACGGGCGTGAAGGGGATCGTGAGCCCGAACCAGGCGTCCAGGTGCCGGCCGAGCAGGCCGTTGCGCCCCAGCACGAGCAGCAGCGCCACTCCGCCGACGACCGGCGGGATGACCAGGGGGACGGTGACCACCGCGCGCAGGACGCGTCGGCCGGGGAAGTCGGTGCGGGCGAGCAGCCAGGCCAGGGGCACCCCGAGGAGCAGCGACACCAGGGTGGCGGCGGTGGCGGTCGACAGGGACAGCCAGAGGGCGGCCAGCACCTCGGGCTCGGTGACCCGCGCACCCATCGTGGACCAGGGCGCGCGGATCAGCAGCCCCGCGAAGGGGAGCACGAGGAAGGCCGCGCCCGCGAGCGCGGGCAGGACCAGGATCCACGGGGGGCGGCCGGACCGGATGCGCGGCGGGCGGTCCCGTCCGCGGCGGACGGCCCGGCCTCCCCTCGGGTCTCCCGCGGTCACGGCGTACCGAACCCGGCCTCGGCGAGGACCCGCTCCCCCGTTTCGGACAGGACCAGCTCCACCCAGTCGGAGGCGAGCCCGGCGTCGGCGGCGCCGGCCAGGACCCCGACGGGGTACTCGTTGACGGCCTCGCCGGCCTCGGGGAAGTCGATGCCGGTCACCCTGCCCCCCGCCGAGGCGACGTCGGTGGCGTAAACGAGCCCGGCGTCGACCTCGCCCAGTTCGACCTTGGTCAGGACGGCGCGCACGTCCTGCTCGTAGGTGTCGGGGGTGATGGCGACCCCGGCGGCCTCCATGGCGGTGGCGGTGGCCGCGCCGCAGGGGACCTCCTCGGCGCACAGGGCGACGGAGACGCCGTCCCCGGCCAGGTCCGCGAAGTCCTCGACGCCGCCGGGGTTGTCGGGCGGCACCGCGATCCGCAGCGTGTTCGTGGCGAAGACGGCGGCGCCGCCGCTGCCGGACGCCCACCCGGCGTCCAGCCCCTCGCCCTCGACGACCCGCCGCATGGTGGCGGTGTCGGCGGCGGCGAAGACGTCGGCGGGGGCGCCCGCGTTGATCTGGGCGGCCAGTTCACTGCTGCCCGCGAAGTTGAGGACCACCTCGACGCCGGGGCGGTCCTCCTCGAAGTCCTCGGCCAGGGCGGTGAACACGTCGGTGAGCGAGGCGGCGGCGAAGACGTGGAGCTCGCCGCCCCCGGCCGGGGAGCCGCCGCTTCCTCCGCCCTGCCCGCCGCAGGCGGTGGCGGCCATGGCCGCGGCGGCCAGGGCGCAGAGCGTGCGCGGGACGCGTCGGGGAGCGCTCTCACGCATGGTGTCCCCCGGTGGTCTCGACGACGACGTTGGTGGACTTGACGACGGCGGTGGCGGTGGTCCCCACGTCCAGCCCCAGTTGGTCGGCGGCCTCGCGGCTCATCAGCGAGACCACCCGGTGCGGCCCCGCCTGGATCTCCACGGCCGCCATGACCTGGTCGCGGACGACGTTGGTGACCAGCCCGCGGAAGCGGTTGCGGGCGGAGGAGACCCGGCGGCCGGGGTCCTCGTCGGCTCCCGCGCGCATGAACGCGGCGAGTTCGGCCCCGTCGAGGAGGCGCCGCGCGGAGGCGTCGCGGGTGGCCGCGAGCCGACCGGAGTCGACCCAGCGGCGGACGGTGTCGGCGCTGACGCCGAGGAGGTCGGCGGCCTCGCTGATCTGGTAGGTCGGCATGCGACGAACCTACCCCTCGTCGATACCAGGGCAAAAGGTGTATTCGGCTGGCAGATCATAACTTTTTCATCCAAGGGCATGGATGTTGCGCCGAACCCGCGGGGCGGCGCGGACGACGGGACCCCCGGCCGACGGATCGCCGTCGGCCGGGGGTCCCGTGCAGGGTGCGCTCCCCGGGTCAGCCGCGGATGTCGGCGGCCTCGCTCACCGGGCCCTCGGCCCGGTAGTCGTCCAGGGCGGTGACCACGTACCCGGCGCCGTCCTCCAGGGGCGCGTCGTCCGCCAGGGAGGTCCCGCCGGTGAGCCCCACGAGGTTCTCCGGGGCCAGGGCGGCGCACCGCGCCTCCTCCGAGCCGGCGTCCGCGCCCTCGGGCAGGCGGTAGACCGCGTAGAAGCGGGCGGCGTCGGCGGCGTCCCACGCGACCTCGACCCGGTCGCCGTCGGTCCGGGCCTCAACGCCCCCGACCTCGCCGACGAGCGGGCCCTGGTTCTCCGGGGCCTCCGCCTGCGGCGGGAGCGCCGGCCGGCCGTAGTGGGCGTCGGCGAGTTCGGCGTAGGCGTCGGACGCCTGCTCGCGCAGGTTCTTGATGGAGAAGTAGACGTCCCCTCCGACCTCGGGCAGCTCGCCGGAGTAGTCGAGCTGGGTGCTGAGCGCGTCGTCGCCGCGCCAGCCCTCCTCGCCGACCCGGTAGGCGGCCTGGCCGATGTAGAGGTCCACGCCGGTGCCCTCGACCTCCGAGGCCCACCAGTCGGTCATGGCCTCGTAGTCGGCGGTGGAGAAGCCCCTCTCCCAGTACAGCTGCGGGGCGACGTAGTCGACGGTGCCGTCCTGGATCCAGGTGCGGGTGTCCGCGTACTGGGCGTCGTAGGACTGCAGGCCGGAGCTGGGCGAGCCGCTGGGGTCGGTGCTCTCGTTGCGCCAGATCCCGAACGGGGAGATCCCGAAGCTCACCCAGGGCTTGGTGGCCTCGATCCCCTCGTGGACGTCGGCGATGAGCTGGTTGACGTTGTCGCGCCGCCAGTCGCCCCGGTCGTCGAAGCCGTCGCCGTGCTCCTCCCAGGTGGCGTCGTCGTCGAACTCCTCCCCGTCCTTGGGATAGGGGTAGAAGAAGTCGTCGAAGTGGACCCCGTCGATGTCGTAGCGCTCGACGACGTCCATGATGACGCCGGTGACCCACTCCCGGACCTCCGGGTTGCCCGGGTCCACGTACGCCTCGTCGCCGTAGTCGACCAGCCAGTCCGGGTTCTCCTTGACCGGGTGGTCCTCGGCCATGTCCTCGATGTCGGGGTCCTGGAGGCCCACGCGGTAGGGGTTGAACCAGGCGTGCATCTCCAGCCCGCGCTCGTGCGCCTCGGCCACCGCGTACTCCAGCGGGTCGTAGCCGGGGTCGCCGCCCTGCTCGCCGGTGAGGTAGCGGGCCCACGGCTCCAGCTCGGACTCGTAGACCGCGTCGGCGGTGGGGCGCGCGTGCAGGAAGACGGCGTTGAGGCCCATGTCGACGGCGTCGTCGAGGTAGGCGTCGAGCTCGTCCTTCTGCTCCTGCGCGGACAGGCCGGGCTCGGAGGGCCAGTCGATGTTGCGGACGGTGGTGAGCCACGCCCCGCGCATCTGGCGCTCGGCGCCTGCGCCCTCGCACTGGAGCGGGGTCGCCGCCGTCCCGGCCTCTCGTGTGCCGGGGGCGTCGCCGTCGGCCGTCCCGCCGCCGGAGGCGGCGCAGCCCGACAGCAGGAAGGTGGTCGCGGCTGCCGACGCCGCCCACCGCGCTGCGGTGCGCCGCGTACTCCCGGCCCGTGCCACTGAT
Source organism: Nocardiopsis sp. NPDC101807 (assembly GCF_044766605.1). Lineage (NCBI taxonomy): Bacteria > Bacillati > Actinomycetota > Actinomycetes > Streptosporangiales > Nocardiopsidaceae > Nocardiopsis > Nocardiopsis sp. NPDC101807. Next base: position 357,671 of record NZ_JBIWMK010000001.1, read on the forward strand.
CCCATGAACGGTTCTCCTCTGAGGTCCTTGGCGCACAGCCGTCCCCCTGGCGTGGCGCCGCGATCAAGGTTAGGGCAGGAAGTCAATTTTTGGACACGATTCGGACAACTTGTGGATAACGTCGCATCAAGGCAGGTGAGGGAACATTCTCGCGACGCAACGAAACACCGCCGCCCAGGGGGCTCCGCCCCTCCCGCTCCCCCGGGAAGGGTCAAATCGGCACCATCCGGACCGTCCGCCCGGGGAAGCACGAGGGGCGGAGACCGCACCGACCTCGGACGGACCGGGACACAACCGCCCCGGGCGAGGTCCTACACTCGGTGACCGTGAACGTCGCCCTGAGCCCACCCAAACTGTTCGTCCGCACCGTTCCCCTGAGCGATCACACCACCGGTCTGGTCCGCCTCCTGCCGGACGGCGCCCCCCTGGCCTGGCTGACGGGGGACGAGGGCGTCGTGGGCTGGGGCGAGGCCGCGCGGCTGGACCTGGGCGCCGAGCCCGAGGGGACGGCGCCGACCGACACCACCCGCTTCTCCGAGGCGGCCCGGTGGCTCAACGGGCTCATGGAGCACGCCGAGGTCTCCGACGGGGTCGGTGCGGCGGGGACCGGCCTGGTCGCGTTCGGGACGTTCGCCTTCGCCCCCACCTCCCCCGGTTCCGCCCTGGTCGTGCCCCGCGTCCTGGTCGGGCGGCGCGGCGGGCGCAGCTGGCTGACCACGGTCGGCGACGAGCCCGGGGACCGCCCCGGCGAGCTCCCGCCCCCGGCGTCCGAACCGCGCCCCGTGGGCCCCGTCTCCTGGACGCAGGGGTCACTGTCACGGGAGGACTGGATGTCCGCCGTGGCCGGCACCGTCGAACGCATCCGCGCGGGGGAGCTCGACAAGGCCGTGCTCGCGCGCGACGCCTTCGCCGAGGCCGCCTCCCCCATCGACGTCCGCACCCTCCTCGAACGCCTGCGCCTGCGCTTCCCGAGCTGCTTCACGTTCTCCGTCGACGGCATGGTCGGGGCGACCCCGGAACTCCTGCTGCGCCGCGAGGGCGACCGGCTCACCTCGCTGGTCCTGGCCGGGACCCGTCCCCGGGGCGAGGACCCCGGCGACGACCGGCGCCTCGCCGACGAACTCCTCGCCTCCGCCAAGGACGTCGACGAGCACCGGATGGCCGTGGACTCCCTGCGCACCGCGCTCGCACCGCTCGCCGAGGAGATGGAGGTCCCGGCACGGCCCAGCCTGCTCCGGCTCGCCAACGTGCAGCACCTGGCGACCCGCGCGCACGCGCGCCTCTCCCCCGGCGTGTCCGCCCTGGACGCCGTCGCAGCCCTGCACCCCACCGCCGCCGTGGGGGGCACGCCCACCGGCACCGCCATGCGGCTGATCGCCGGGGCCGAGGGCATGGACCGCGGCGGCTACGCCGGACCGGTCGGGTGGGTCGACGGCGCGGGCAACTCCGAGTGGGGCATCGCCCTGCGCTGCGCGCACGTGGAGGGCGCCCGGGCCCGGCTGTTCGCGGGGGGCGGGATCGTGGAGGGGTCGGTGCCGGAAGCCGAGCTCGCCGAGACCGAGTCCAAGTTCCGGGTCATGCGCGAGGCCCTCACCGACGGGGCCTGAAGGGCCCCGGACCGCCGCACGGGCCGCGTCACACCCCGGAAACACGCGGGAGGTACGTTACCGCCCATGCGCATCGACATCGTGAACTGGGACGATCCCGACGCCACCGCCCTGCGCGCGGGGCAGCGGGCGGAGATCGCCGAGCGTTACGGAACCCCCGACTCCGAGCCCGGGGCGGCCCCCTCCGCCGAGGACATCGCGGTCTTCGCCGTGGCCCGCGACGGCTCGGGCGCCGCCGTGGGGTGCGGCGGGCTCCGCGACCTCGGCGGCGGGGTGGGCGAGGTCAAGCGGATGTACGTCCTCCCCGGGGCGCGCGGCAGCGGCGCGGCGCCCCGGCTCCTCGGGGTGCTGGAGGACTGGGCGCGCGGACGCGGGTGGACGCACCTGCGGCTGGAGACCGGGGACCGCCAGCCGGACGCCGTGCGCTTCTACACCAAGTCGGGCTACACGCCCATCCCGTGCTTCGGGGCGTACGCCGGGTCGGCGTCCTCCCTGTGCTTCGAGAAGGCGCTCGGGGCGCCGCTCCCGGGGGCCTCCGGGGCCGGCCTCGAGGCGCGCCTCGGCTGAGGCGGCCGGGCGCGCGGACCGGCCCCGGGCCTCCCGAGGGCGGCGGGACAGGGGACCGGCCGCCCCGCACGGAGGGGGCGGCAGCCGCCGCCCCGGGCGCGGGACGGTCGGGCCGGACCCCTCGCGCCGCACCGGCCGCGTTCGCGGCCGGGCGGGCGCGGACCCGGAGCGGGCCCGCTGGCCGGGTCAGGAACCCGGGGCGTGCTCGTCCCAGTGGCCGTCGTGCTCGCGGTGCAGGTGCCCGTCGTGCACGTAGTCCACGTGGTCCCCGTGGGGCACCGACACGTGGCCGCACCCCTCCCCGTGCCGGTGCCCGTGATCCTCGTGCACGGTGTGCTCCTCGTTCGCGCACTCGTCCCAGTGGCCGTCGTGCCCGTGGTGCAGGTGCCCGTCGTGCACGTAGTCCACATGGCCCTGGTGGGGCACCGACACGTGGCCGCACCCCTCTCCGTGCCGGTGCCCGTGGTCCTCGTGCACGAGATGCCTCGCCGTCATCTCTCCCCCTCGAGACGGTCCGTCGTCCCGGTGTGGCCGGAACGCGTGCACGACCAGTCCATCAGAGATCGTCCGCGGTGGAAAGGGCCTGGTCGGAGGAGGGGGACCGCTCCGACAGACGCCCGTCCTCCATGCGCAGGACGCGGTCGGCGTGCGCGGCCTCCCGGGCCGAGTGCGTGGCGTGGACCACCGCGACCCCCCGTTCCCTCTCCTCGGCCAGCACCGCCGTGATGCGCTCCCGGGAGTCGGCGTCCAGCCCGGTGGCGGGCTCGTCCAGCAGGAGAAGGTCCGCTTCCTGCGCCAGCCCCTGGGCCAGCAGGACCCGTTGGCGCTGCCCTCCGGACAGGTCCCCCAGGGCGCGCCGGGCCAGGTCGGCGACGGCCAGCCGGTCCATGCACGCCTCGACCGCAGCCCGGTCCGCGCGGGTCAGGCGCCGCCAGGGCCCGCGCTCGGCCCACCGCCCCATCTCGACGGTCTCGCGCACCGTGACGGGCAGCGCGTCGGAGACGGCGCTGCGCTGGACGACGAGGGCGGGACGCCGGGCGGCGCCCCGGCGGACCCTTCCCGCCGTCGGGGCCAGGGTCGAGGCCATCACCGCCAGGAGGGTCGACTTCCCCGAGCCGTTGGCGCCGACCAGGGCCGTGACCGTGCCCGCGTGGATCGTGGCGGTGACGCCGTGCAGGACCGCCCGTCCGCCGTAGCCCGCGTACACGTCCTCCAGCGTCACCGCAGCTGGCGCCGCCGCATCGACCGATGTCATGACCACTCCCGATTTGGTATTGAAAACGGTTTTCATTATAGAGTGCCCGACATGGAAGCCCTGTTCGACCCGTTCGAGGTCGTGTTCGTCCAACGCGCCCTGTGGGGAGGCGTCCTCGTCTCGCTCATCTGCGCCCTGGCCGGGACCTGGGTCGTGCTCCGCGGCATGGCCTTCCTCGGCGACGCGATGTCGCACGGGATGCTGCCCGGCGTCGCGGTGGCCTCGCTCCTGGGCGGGAGCCTCTTCGTCGGCGCGGCCCTGGCCGCCGTCGCCATGGCCCTGGGGGTCACCGCCCTGAACCGGTCGCCCCGGCTCTCCCAGGACACGAGCATCGGCCTGCTCTTCGTGGGCATGCTCTCCGCGGGCGTCATCATCGTCTCCCACTCCGGCTCCTTCGCCGTGGACCTGACCGGCTTCCTCTTCGGCGACGTGCTCGCCGTGCGGGAGCGGGACCTGCTCCTCCTCGCGCTGGCCCTGCTGGCGGCCCTGGTGATCGCGGTCGGGGGCCACCGCGCCTTCGTGGCCCTGGCCTTCGACCCGCGCAAGGCGACGACGCTGGGGCTGGCGCCCCGGGCCGCCCACGCCGCCATGCTGGGCCTCGTCACCCTGGCGGTGGTGGCCTCGTTCCACGTGGTCGGCACCCTGCTGGTCTTCGGCCTGCTCATCGCCCCTCCGGCGGCCGCCGCGATCTGGGCCCGGAGCATCCCGGCGATCATGGTCGGCGCCGCCCTGCTGGGCGCCGCCTCGACCTTCGTGGGCCTGCTCGTCTCCTGGCACTGGGGGACGGCCGCCGGGGCCAGCATCTCGGCCACCGCCGTCGCCCTCTTCTTCGTCTCGGTCGCCTCCTCCCGCGCACGCCCCCTCTTCGAGGCGCTGCGCCGGTCCCGGGCCGCCGACGCGCCCCCCGCACCGATCCCCGCCCACGAAAGGTCGAACGTGTCATGAACCGCCCCCACCGCAGGACCGCGGTCCCCGGGGTGTCCGCCTGGCTGCTCGCCGCGGCACTGCTCACCGGATGCGCCTCCGCCCCGGACCCGCAGGAGCCCGAGGACGGGGAGGCCACACCCCACGGCTACGTCGAGGGGGCCGAGGAGGCCGCCGAGCCCCAGTCCCGCCTGGTCGTCGCCGACGCCGAGGGGGCCGTCCAGGTCCTCGACCTCATCACCGGGGAAACCACGCTCCTGGACCCGGTCGGACCGGTCGACGGGATCACCGGCGACGGAAGGTTCGCGTACCTCTTTTCATCCGGTGAACGGATGACAACCGTGATCGACAGCGGCACCTGGACCGTGGACCACGGGGACCACATGCACTACTACCGGGCCGACATCCGCCCGGCCGGGACCGCCGAGGGGATCGCCGCCGCGAACGCGGCGACCGACACCGCCCTCACCGCGCTGACCGACGGCGACGGCGGGGTCTCCCTGCTGGACCGCCCCTCGCTGGAGGACGGGGCGGTCGAACCGGTCGACATCGCCACCACCGGGGACGCCCCGGCCGTCGTCGCCCCCCACGGCGGGTCGGTCGTCACCGCGGGGGCGGACGGGGTCCACGTCGACGACCGGTCCGGCGAACCGGTCCTGACCCTGGACGAGGAGTGCGCCGACCCCCGGGGCCAGGCCACGACCCGGCGCGGCCTGGTCATCGGCTGCGAGGAGGGCGCCCTCCTGGTCACCGAGGACGACGGGGAGTTCGCCGCCGAGACGCTCCCCTACCCCGACGGCCTGCCCGCGGACGCCCGGGCCGAGGAGTTCCACCACCGGCCGGGCGCCGGAGCCCTGGCCGCGGTGCCCGCACCGGACACGGTCCTCGCCCTCGACCTCGCCGAACAGCGGTGGGACCACTGGGAGCTGCCCGGCGTGGTCGCGGTGGCGGCGGTCGGCGAGGGCGCCTCCGTCCTGGCGCTCACCGATGACGGGGTCCTGCGCTCCTTCGACCCCGGGACGGGAGAGGAACGGGCCCGGACCGAACTCCTGGACGGGGTCGACACCGAGCACCCGCCCTCCATCCGGGTGGACACCTCCCGGGCCTACGTCAACGACGTGCGGGGCGGCCTGGTCCACGAGATCGACTACAACGACGACCTGCGCGTGGCGCGCACCTTCGAGACCGGGGTCGCGCCGCAGTACATGGTCGAGACCGGACGGTGAACCGATGACCGACCCCCGAACCGCGGCCCCGCGCCGCACCGGCGCCGCCCTGGCGCTCGCCCTGGCCGTACCGCTCGGCCTCGTCGCCTGCGCCCCGGGCGGTGGGACCGGCGGCGGCGTGGTCGTCACCACCAACATCCTCGGCGACATCACCCGCGCGGTGGTCGGCGACGAGGCGGAGGTGACCGTGCTGATGAAACCGGACGCCGACCCCCACTCCTTCGGCGTCTCCGCCCAGGAGGCCGCGACCATCGAGGAGGCCTCCCTGCTCGTCCACAACGGCCTCGGCCTGGAGGAGGGGGTGCTGCGCAACGTGGAGTCCGCCGAGGAGGCGGGCGTGCCCACCCTCGCGGTCGGCGAGCACGTCGACCCCCTCGACTACACCTCCGACGAGAGCGAGGGCGAGCCCGACCCGCACTTCTGGACCGACCCGCAGCGGGTGGCCGAAGCCGTCGGCCTCATCACCGAGAACGTGGTCGCGGAGGTGGACGGCGTCGACGCCGACGCCGTGCGGGCCAACGCCGCCGCCTACGAGGGCGAACTGGCCGCCCTCCACGACTGGATGGGCGGGGAGTTCGACGCCATCCCGCCCGGGGACCGCAAGCTCGTCACCAACCACCACGTCTTCGGCTACCTCGCCGACCGCTACGGCTTCGAGGTCGTGGGCGCGGTGATCCCCAGCGGCACGACCCTGGCCTCGCCCAGCGCCTCGGACCTGAGCTCGCTCGCGGAGACCGTGGAGGAGGCCGGGGTCCGCGCGGTCTTCGCCGACTCCTCCCAGCCCGACCGGCTGGCGACCGTGATGGCGGAGGAGGCCGGGGTGGAGATCGACGTCATCCCCCTCTTCTCCGAGTCGCTGACGGCCGAGGACGGGGACGCGGCCACCTACCTGGACATGATGCGCGCCAACACCACCGCGATCACCGCGGGCCTGGCCGCACCCTAGACCCCGTCCCGGCCCCGCACGGCACGGGCGCGCCCCCTCCGCCCCCCGGGAGGGCGGCGCGCCCGGCCGCCGCGAGGGGCCGGCCGGACCCCCCGGACACCGGCGCCGCCGCCCGGCGCGCGCCGGGCACGAGAACACGACCCCTGACACGAGGACCGAGACACCATGAGAACACCGCGCACCGCGACCCGGGCGGCCCTGCCCGCCGTCCTGTCGGCGGGACTGCTGCTGACCGCCTGCTCCACCGGGGCCGACGGCGCCCCCGAGGAGGAGGCCCCGGCCGCCGACACCGCCGCCGCCGTCGCCGAACCGATCGCGGTCACCTACGACGGCGGCGTCCTCGTCCTGGACGGCACCACCCTGGAGGTCGCCGGGGACATCGAGCTGGAGGGCTTCAACCGGCTCAACCCCGCCGGCGACGACCGCCACCTGTTCGTGTCGACCTCCGACGGGTTCCAGGTCCTGGACGCCGCCGCGGGCGAGCTGACCGACACCGTGTTCCCCGCCGACACCCCCGGCCACGTGGTCCGCCACGGCGGGCGCACCGTGCTGTTCGCCGACGGCAGCGGCGAGGTGACGGCCTTCGACACCGACGCCCTCGGCGACGGCACGCCCGAGGACCTGGACGTGTACACCACCGAGGAGGCCCACCACGGGGTGGCCGTGGAACTGGAGAACGGCGAACTCCTCGTGACCCTCGGCGACGAGGAGGAGCGCGTGGGCGCCGTCGTCCTGGACGCCGACCGGGAGGAGATCGCCCGCAGCGAGGACTGCCCCGGCGTCCACGGGGAGACCACCGCCGAAGGGGAGACCGTCGTCATCGGCTGCGAGGACGGCGCCCTGATGTACCAGGACGGCGAATTCACCAAGGTCGAGGCCGAGCACGACTACGGGCGCATCGGCAACCAGGCCGGGTCGGAGGACTCCCCCATCGTCCTGGGCGACTACAAGACCGACCCGGACGCCGAGCTGGAGCGCCCCGAGCGCGTCGCCCTGGTCGACACCTCCGACGCCTCACTGTCCCTGGTGGACCTGCCCTCCAGCTACACCTTCCGCTCCCTGGGCCGCGGCCCGCAGGGCGAGGCGCTGGTCCTGGGCACCGACGGGTCGCTGCACGTCATCGACCAGGAGGAGGGCGAGATCACCGACTCCGTCGAACTGATGGACCCCTGGGAGGAGCCCCTGGAGTGGCAGCAGCCCCGCCCGGCCCTGTTCGTCCGGGGGGAGACCGCCTACGTCACCGACACGGCCACGCGCCAGATCCACGCCGTGGACCTCGGGACCGGTGAGGTGACCGCCTCGACCACGCTGGAGGAGACCCCCAACGAGCTCAGCGGCGTGCGCCCCTCCCCCGGGGGCGGGGGGGCGCCGCGGCCCCCGCCGGCCCTCACACGCAGGCGGCCCCCGCCCCGCGACGTGTGCGGGGCGGGGGCCGTGGGCGCACCCGGTGCGCTGCGCGCACGCGGCCGCCGGCACGGGCGGCCGCCCGCGGGAGCGACCGGCCCGGCAACCCCCACGACGGAGCCGGGGCCGGCCTCCCGCGCCCTCCCTCCGGGAGGGGGTCTACTTGCCGACGTCGCGCCCGGCGGTGTGCCAGATGCACACCACGGACGGGCGCGGGAAGTCGCCGTCGGGCCAGGTGCTGGTGGGCTCCGCCAGGGTGCCCCCGTCGCCGGGGTGCTGCGGCGCGAGGAACACCGTCTTGTTGTCCTTCGAGATGAGCGGTCCGCAGGCCTCGGCGCCGACCGGAACGGTGGCGAAGGTCCTCAGCTCACCCCGGAAGCGGCCCTCGACGGGGACCACGTGCAGGGCGTCGTTGATGCCCAGCGCCCCGGGCTGGCCGTCCGTGGAGATCCACAGGTTGCCGTCCTTGTCGAAGGTCAGGTTGTCCGGCGCCGAGATCGGCATGACCTTGGACTTGTCGAAGCCCGCGTAGTAGGTGCCGTCGTCCTCGGGGTCGCCGCAGACGATGGGCACGTTCCAGGCGAACTCCGTGGCCCCGGCGTCCGAGCCCGCCTCCACGATCTCCAGGATGTGGCCGTGCTTGTTGGGGCCGCGCGGGTTGGGCTCGTCGGCCTGGCCGGGCTCGCGGGCGGAGTTGTTGGTCAGCGCGCAGTAGACCTTGCCGGTGACGGGGCTCGGCTCGAAGTCCTCGGGCCGGTCCATCTTGGTGGCGCCCACGGCGTCGGCGGCGAGCCGCGTGCGCACCAGGACCTCGGCGACCCCGAACCCGGGCACGAAGCTCTCGGTGTCGGTGCACAGGGCGACCCACTCGCCGCTGCCGTCGAACTCGCCGTCCTCGGGGAGCGCCCCGGAGCCGTCGAACTCCTCGGCCGGGCTGTTGCCGGTCAGCCGGGCCACGTAGAGGGTCCCGGTGTCCAGAAGGGTGAGGTTGTGGCGGCGCGAGCCCTCGACGTACTTCTTCGCGCTCACGAACTTGTACATGTAGTCGAAGCGCTCGTCGTCGCCCATGTACGCGGCCACGCGGCCGTCGTCGGTGATCCGGATGGTGGCGCCCTCGTGCTTGAAGCGGCCGAGCATGGTGCGCTTGAGCGGCTCCGAGCCCGGGTCCAGCGGGTCGATCTCGACGATGTAGCCGAACCGGTTGGCCTCGTTGGGGTGCTTGGCCAGGTCGAAGCGCTCCTCGAACCGGTCCCACCGGCGGCCGGCGGGGCCGGTCCCCATGCCGTACCGGGCGTTGGGGGCGTCGGCGGGGGCGTTGCTGAAGTACTGGTTGAAGTTCTCCTCCGCGCTGAGGAAGGTGCCCCAGGGGGTCATCCCGCCCGCGCAGTTGTTGAGCATGCCCTTGACCAGGGTGCCGTCCGGGTCGTCCTGGGTTCTGAGCAGCTCGTGCCCCGCGGCGGGGCCGGTCAGGCGCATCGGGGTGGAGGCGGTGAGCCGCCGGTTGAAGGCGCGCTCGCCGTCGGCCAGGCGCCACTCGCCGGTGCCGGCGTGCCGCTTCAGCTCCACGATGGACCCGCCGTGGGCGGCCATGGCGATCCTGACGTGCTCCTCGTCCGCGGTCGCGCCGTCCGTGTACCCGGGGAACATCAGTTCCTCGTTGGTGTACTCGTGGTTGACCCACAGCAGGCCGTTGTCGTCGTCGAGCTGGTGGAAGCCCACGTAGTCGCAGTTGTAGCCGAACTGCTGCTCCTGGGCCTCGGCCGTCTGGGCGTCGACGTCGAACTCCGGGGCCCCGGGCACGACGGGGTCGCCCCAGCGGATGATGACGTGCTGGTCGTAGCCCCGGGGGACGGTGACCTTGTCGTCGGTGTTGGGCTGCACGCTCGTGAAGGTCGGCCGGGGCGCGGGGTGGGGGCGGCCGGGCCCGCGGTCGGCGGCCGCGGTGCCCAGGGCGGAGAGGCCGAGGGCGGAGACGCCCGCGCCGACCGCTCCGGCGCGCAGGGCGGTGCGGCGGGAGAGGGCCTTCTGGAAGATGTCGCCGAAGTAGGGGTTGGCGCTGGTGTTGGGGGCGGGGTGGAAGCAGGCGTCGCCACAGCGCAGGGCGCATGTCGCGCGGGAGCGACCGCCCCCTACCTGGCCGAGCAGCGGCAGCGGGCGGCGGGGCGCGGATTCGGGCACACCTTCTCCTTGGGGATCGTCTCTGCTCCCGTGAGCTCCGCCGACGTGCGGGGTCGGGCAGGAGCGCGCGGGTCGTTCTCGTCCGGCGGGCCTCCTGCCGGACGCTCTCGACCTTGGCCGAGGTTCCACTCGCACAGGTGAAACCGAGGTGAACGCCCCTACAACTCCACCACATCCCTGGGTCGGTCACGCTCCACGGTCGTCAGGGCACCCACCGTCGACCTACGCCGCGATCCTCACACGTCGGACACCCTGTGTCCTACCTGCCACGCCCGGTCATCCGCCCGTGTGGGTTCCGGTCGGGACCGGTCCCCTCCCGCCCACCGGGCCCGGGCGTCCCATGGAGCCCACGCGCCCCGCGGGCGGGGTGTGCGCGCCTCCGCGTGGACGCGCGCGGAGGCGGCCGGGGCCGAGGACGCGTCCGCCCCCGCCGGGGTCCCGGCGGGGGCGGAGGCGGCGCGGAGCGCCGGCGGCCGTGCGGGCCGGGACGCGCCGCGGCGGGTCACAGCAGGAAGAGGGCCAGCACCTGGATCGCGGCGAAGGCGGCGACGCCCTCGACGGCGGTCGCCACCGTGAGGGTGCGGTAGGCCGTCGCCACCGGGATGCGGCTGAGCTGGGAGACCACCCAGAAGTAGGAGTCGTTGGCGTGCGAGACCACCATCGCGCCCGCGCCCACGGCGAGCACGGTCAGGACCATGCCCTCGGGGGAGGCGAGCCCGAGCGAGCCGAGCATCGGCGCGATCAGCGCGGAGGTGCTCACGATCGACACGGTCGACGAGCCCTGGGCGGTCTTGAGCGCCGCGGCGATCAGGAACGGCACGGCCAGGCCGATGCCGAGCCCGGCCAGGTTCTCGGACAGGAAGCCGGTCAGCGGGGAGGCCGCCAGCACGGCGCCGAAGGAGGCGCCCGCGCCGGTGATGAGCAGGATCGGGGCGGCGACGCGGATCGACTCGTGCATCTGCTCGTTGAACCGGGCCAGCTTGCCCGAGCCGCGCAGCAGCGTCGCGGCGGCCATGAGGCCGATGATGAGCGCGATGACCGGGGTGCCCAGGAACGTGACGATGTCGAAGGCCGTCCCCTCGCCGATCGGCCGGCCGGGGAGGTTGACCACCGAGGAGGCGCAGATGAGCACCAGCGGCAGCAGGATCGGCAGGAACGCGGCGAAGGCGTTGGGCAGGCGGCCGTAGCTCTCGCGCAGCTCCTCGTAGGTCTGCGTGGAGATGTCGTCGTCGCTCTCGGCGGGCAGCGGCGTGAAGTCGCGGCGGGAGAACAGGGTGGCGTAGGCCAGCCCCGCGAGGGCGGCCACGGCGGCGACCGGCAGGCCCAGGGCGATGAGCGTGCCCAGGTTGTCGGAGATGCCGATGTTCTCGGCGGCGGCGAGGGGGCCCGGGGTCGGCGGCACCAGCGTGTGCGTCGAGTACAGGCCGGTCATCAGCGCGATGGCCGTGGCGAGCGAGGAGACGCCCGTGCGCAGGGTGACCGCCTTGCGCAGGGAGTTGAGGACGACGTAGCCCGAGTCGCAGAACACGGGGATGGAGACGATGTAGCCGATCAGCGTCATCGTCAGGTTCGGGAACCGGGTGCCGATCAGCCGGATCAGCGCCTCGGCCATGGAGATGGCGGCGCCGGAGCGCTCCAGGATCACACCGATCATGGTGCCGAAGAGGATCACCAGGCCGATGTTGCCCAGGGTGCCTCCGAAGGCCGTCGTCACGGTGGTGACGATCTCGCCGAGCGGAAGGCGGAAGGCGAAGGCGCCGAGGATGGCGGCGCCCATGAGCGCGAGGAAGGGGTTGACCTTCCAGCGCGCTGTGGCGAGGACGATGCCCGCCACGAGGACGATGAGGATCAGGAGCGCGGTCACGTGCGGTTTTCCTTAGGGATGTACGGGTCGGGCGAAGCTGTGCGCGAGGAGCCGGCAGCAGTTGTAGGCGGCCCAGGCGATGCCGGGGAGCGCCTCGTCCTGCATCTGTTCCAGGGAGCCGGGGCCCCGCGCGATGGAGAAGGCCGCGGTGATGCCCGAGCGGCGGAGTTCCTCGGCTGAGACCGAGACCCTGCCGGCGATCACCACGACGGGGCGGTCGGCGGGGGTGAGGCGGCGCACCGCGTCGACGACCTTCCCGGCCAGGGACTGGCCGTCGAAGGACCCCTCCCCGGTGAGGACGAGGTCGGCCCGGGAGAGGAGCTCCTCGGCGCCCAGGACGTCGGCGACCATGCGGGACCCGGGGACGACCTCGGCGCCCAGGAGCGCGGTCAGCCCCGCGGGCAGGCCGCCGGCGGCCCCCATCCCGGGGCGGTCGCGGACGTCGGTCCCGGAGGCCTCGGCGAGCACGTCGGCCAGGCGGCGCAGCCCGGCGTCCAGGGTTCGCACGTCCTCGGGGGAGGCGCCCTTCTGCGGGCCGAAGACGGCGGCCGCGCCCTCGTCGCCGAGCAGGGGGTTGGTGACGTCGCAGGCGATGCGCCAGCGCACGCGGCGGGCGCGGGGGTCGAGGCCGTCGAGGTCGACGCGGTCGAGTCCGGTGAGGGCCCCTCCCCCGTCGGGGAGCTCGGAGCCGTCCGCGTCGAGGAAGCGCGCCCCCAGCGCGGCGAGGAGGCCGGTGCCGCCGTCGGTGGTGGCGGAGCCGCCGATGCACAGGAGGATCTCCTCCACGCCCGCGTCCAGCAGCGACGCCACCAGGGGGCCGATGCCCCGGGTGGTCGCGGTCAGCGGCCGGAGGGGGACGTCGGAGACCGCGGGCAGCCCGTTGGCCTCGGCGGCCTCGATGACGCCGGTCAGGTGGTCGGGGGAGAGCCCGTACCTGGCCCGGACGGGCCTGCCGAGGGCGTCGGTGGTGTCCGCGGTCAGCGCGGTCGTGCCCCAGGCGCCGAGCAGGGCGTCGAGGGTGCCCTCGCCGCCGTCGGCGAAGGGCAGGGTCCGGACCTCCACCGGCGTGCCCTGCTCGTCGAAGGCGTCCTGGACGCCCCGGGCCATCGCCGCCGCCACGTCCACCGCCCCGGCACTCCCCTTGAAGGAGTCCGGGATGATGGCGACGCGGAGGGGGGATGCCTCGTCATGTGTGCGAAACGCTGTGGACATGCAGGAGAGCCTAAGCACATCACCGGTGCGTTTCGACGGTGATTCGCCCAGTCTTCCTGGGACTTTATGTGAACCCTGTGTGCGATTCGCCCAGAGCGTCACACGCGTACAGGGCCATCTGGAGCGTGGTCAGATGGTCGGCCCTGCGGATGTCCAGACCGGTCACGGACCGGATCCGCTCCACCCGCTGGAGCAGGGTGTTGCGGTGGACGTACACCGAGTCCGCCGCGGCCTGCATCGAGGTGGTCGAGGCCACCGCCACGACCGTGCGGCGCAGCGCGCCGTTGAGCTCCGCGACCCTTCCCGCCAGGTTCTCCAGGGTGCGCGGGGGCAGGTGGGCGACGGCCACGGCGATCGTCCGCGACCACGGCACGCCGCTCGCCGCGGCGGGGATCAGCCCGGCGTAGCGGCACAGGGCGCGCGCCTCCTCCGCGTGGGCGAGCAGGACGCCGACGTCGTCGGTGGGCGCGGTGGCGGTGTGGCGGCTCTCGGGCGGCAGGCCCGGGGCCCGCGGCGCGGGGGCCGCCCCGGAACCGACCAGCCAGAGGGCCCCGTGCAGGACGGCGGCCCGGTGCCCGGCGTCGGCGTTGATCCGGACCACGGCGGTCTCGGCCAGGCCCGGAGGGGCGGCGGAGCCGTCCGGACGCGGAGCGGCGGCCGCCCACAGGGCCAGCGACCAGGGCGGGGCGAGACCGGCGGCGGCCAGCCTGGCCCGGGCCGCCGCCGGGCGGGCGGTGCCCGAGCTGAGGGCGGCGATGAGGTCGCGGGCCTCGGTGTGGCGCCGGGTGACCGCGTCCTGCTCGTACTCCTGGGCGAGGAGGAGCTGGACGGTCAGGGCGACGACCCGGGCCAGCGGCGCGACCTCGTGCGGATCCCCCGTCACCCCGACCACACCGCGCAGCTCACCGTCCACCACCAGGGGCTCGTTGGCCCCGGGCCGGTCGGAGGTGCCCGGCTCGGGGGCGGTGACGAGCATCCCGCGCCCCTCGGCGATCACCCTCTGGGCGCCCCGGTGGAGGGTGCCGCGCCGGTCGGGGTCCAGGCAGGCGATGATGGTGCCGTGCTCGTCCATCACGTTGATGTTGTGGCTGATCGTCGGGGCGATCAGGTCGACCACGCGCTGGGCGAGGTCGCCGCTCAACGGTGGCCTCGCGTGTTCGGCCATGGCCCACAGGATAGGCGCAGGTGGCAGGGGGGCGGGCCGTGAGGCGCACCCCGGTTCCGCCGGCCGGCGCGGCAGGGGCGGCAGGGGCGTGCCGCTGCGGTACGGGGCCGCTCCCCGGCGCCGTGTGCGGCGCGGTGCCGGGGCCGTTCCCCGGCGCGGTGCCGGGGCCGTGGCCTATCGTCGGGACATGACACAGCACACCCCCCGCCCCGGGGTCCGCAGGGCCGGTCCGGCCGAGTGGCGATGGCTCCTGGGAGCGCTGCGCGCCCGGTTCGAGACCGCCTCGTTCGGAGCGGGGGCCGAGTTCGTCGCCGCCGTGGGACGACTCGCCCAGGAGGCCGACCGGCCGCCCGAGGCCGACCTGCGGGCGGGGCACGTCCAGCTCGCCCTGCGCGGCCGGGACGCCGGCGGCGTGACCGCGCAGGACGTCCGGTTGGCCGAGCGCATCAGCGCGCTCGCGGCCGACCGGGGCCTGTCCGCGCGACCGGAGCGGTTACAGGTACTGGAACTGGCCCTGGACACGCCCGCGTCGGAGGCGGTGCTGCCGTTCTGGTCGGCCGTTCTCGGCGGATGCGGAGCGGACGGCAGCGTGGTCGACCCGGCGGGGGAGCTCCCGCCGCTGTGGTTCCAGGCAACCGGCTCGACCGCACCCGACCGGCAGCGCTTCCACGTCGACGTCAGCGTCCCCCCGGAAGCCGCCGACCGGCGGATCGCCGCGGCGGTCGCCGCGGGCGGGCGCGTCGTCGACGACAGCCGTGCACCGGCCTTCGTCGTGCTGGCCGACCCCGACGGGAACAGGGCCTGCGTCTGCACCGAGCTGGGGCGGGACTGAACCGCGCCGGGCCAGGGGCCCCTCGGCCGGGCCCGGCGCGGTTCAGGCCGAGCGCCCTCCCCACCGGGGCACGACCGCACCGTCACGCACGCGGCGTCACAGCCGCACCGCGCCGGCGCCCGCGAGCGGCCGTGGAGCCGGTCGGCGCCGCCCCGTCCGGCGCACCGTCCCCGGGCGCGGCCGGGGGGTGTGTCCGCGGGTCCGGGCGTGGTGCGGAGTCCGGGCCGACGCCCCCCGGCCCTGCGCCCCGTCCCCGTGCGCACCTCCCGGCACGTGGGGGAGGAAGCGGCCCCGGGCTCCGTGCGGAGTCCGCGGCCGACGCCGCGGCGGGCCGTGCCGGACGGTGCCCGCGAAGGCTCCGGCGGCGCGCCCCTTCCCTCCCGCGGCCCTGGTCGCGCAGGACCCGCGGGACGGGGCCCGGCCCGTGTCACGGTCGCGCCCGCGAGACCGGTGCCGTTCGCGTGCGACGGCTCCGGCGCGCCCTCACAGGGCCGCTTCGACCGCCTCGTCCACCGCCGACTGCAGCCTGCGGCGCAGCGCGGCGCTGTCCGGTCTCTTCGTGCACACCTCGATGACCCGCAGGCCCTCCCCCAGGAGCGCCTTGGGCAGGTCGGTGGCCCACTCCAACCGCGTGTAGGGCAGGTCGGCAACGGCCGCCACACGCTCCATCGACACCCCGTGCGGGGTGCCGAAGACCCGCTCGAAGTCGGGGTGCCCGGCCTGCTCCAGACCGGAGAAGATCCCGCCCCCGTCGTTGTTGACCACCACGACGGCCAGGTCGGGCCGGGGCTCCCCCGGGCCGATGATCAGGCCGTTCTGGTCGTGCAGCAGCGCCAGGTCGCCCAGCAGCGCGTAGGCCTGGCCGCCGTCCGCGCCCTGGTGGGCGAGCGCGGCGCCCACGGCGGTGGACACGGTGCCGTCGATCCCGCTCACGCCCCGGTTGCCGACCAGGCGCACGCCGCAGCGCGCCCGCATCGTGGCGTCCAGGTCGCGGATGGGCATGCTCGACCCGGCGAACAGCAGCGAGCCCGCGGACAGGTGGGAGGCCAGGTCGCGGGCGAGCCTGGGCTCGCTCAGCGCCTCGTCCCCGTCCAGGACCGCGTCCAGCGCGCCGCGCGCGGCGGCCTCGGCGAGCCGCCACCGCTCGGCCCACGCCGTGCGCTGCGGGGAGGACGGGTCCAGACCGGCCGGCGGCGCGACCGCCGCGACCACGTCGGTGGCGGTGCGGGCCGGGTCGGAGAACGCGTTGGCCAGGCTCCCCGCGGGGTCGCCCACCGCTCCGGCGGTCACCGCGACGTGCCGCTCGGCCCTGCGCAGGAACGCCAGGATCTGCCGGGACAGGTTCGGACGCCCCACGCTCACCACCAGTTCCGGGGCCCGCCCGGAGACGAACCGGGGCGAGGCCAGGAGCTGGCGGTAGGTGGAGACGGCGTCCCCCCTGCGCGCGTTGGAGGTGGGCTCGGCCAGGAGCGGCCACCCGGTCAGCTCGGCCAGCGCCAGGAACGGCACCGGATCGTAGTCGCCGTCGCCGCACACGATCACGCCGCGCTCAGCGGCGGGCAGGACGAAGGGCTCGGGAGGGGAGGGCGGTCCGGGGCGGTTGATCCACGGCCGGCGGTCCGGGCGCCCCTCCAGGGGCTCGGGCCACGCGTCGGCGGAGTCGTCGGGGGTCAGGGGGTCGCGGAAGGCCACGTTGAGGTGGACCGGCCCGGGTCTGCCCCCCACCGCCGCCCCCCAGGCGCGGCAGGCCAGGGAGCGCCAGTAGGCGACCATCCCGGGAACCGGGTCGGGGGTGCCCACCTCGGCGAACATGCGCACGGCGCCGCCGTACAGGCCGATCTGGTCCACCGTCTGGTTGGCCCCGGTGCCCCGCAGCTCCGGAGGCCGGTCGGCGGTCAGCACCAGCAGGGGCACCGCGCTCTCGTCGGCCTCCATCACGGCCGGGTGGAGGTTGGCCGCCGCCGTACCGGAGGTGCACACCACCGCCACCGGGCGCCGGGCCGCGCGGGCCAGGCCGAGTGCCAGGAACGAGGCGGAGCGCTCGTCGACGCGCACGTGGACGCGGATCTCGGGGTGGGCGACGAGGGCCAGGGCGAGCGGCGTCGAGCGCGACCCCGGTGCGACCACGGCCTCGACCAGGCCGCCTCGGGCCAGCTCGTCGACGAGGACCCGCGCCAGGGCGGTAGACGGATTCATCAACTCTCTCGATCGTCTCAAGGTGTACCAAGTATCGCCGCGTGGACTCGTCCCCTCCAGTCAACCCCCACCCCGGGCGGAGGTCGAACGAATCCCGCTGTTGTTCCCGGCACATCCGCGCCGGGCGCGCCGGCGCCCGACGCGTCGGCGCCCGCGGCCCCGGCGCCGGTCCGGGGCTAGCCGGTTCCGGAGACCCCGTCCGCCGCGGCGCGGGCCGCACCGGCCCGGGCACGCCACCCGGCGGGGTCCACCTCCACCGCGCGCAGGCTCTCCTCGTCCACCTCCACCGGCCGGACCGGCAGGAACCCGTCCAGGGGCAGCAGCGGGTCCGCGGTGACGTCGGCGGTGAGCATCTGCCCGGTGGCGAGCCCGCACGCGTGGGGCAGGTCCGGCAGCGCGGCGGCCAGGGCCACCCCGGCCGCGAGACCGACGGAGGTCTCCACGGCGCTGGAGACCACCACGGGCAGCCCGCACGCCTCGGCCACCCGCAGCGCGGCCCGCACCCCGCCCAGGGGCTGGACCTTGAGGACCACGATGTCGGCCGCACCGGCGGCCCTGACCCTGAGGGGGTCCTCGGCCCGGCGGATCGACTCGTCGGCGGCCACCGGGACGTCGACCCGGCGGCGCACCTCGGCCAGCTCCTCCAGGGTCGCACACGGCTGTTCGACGTACTCCAGGCCGAACCGGTCCAGGGCCCGGACCATGCGCACCGCGGTGTCCACGTCCCAGCCGCCGTTGGCGTCCACGCGCACCTTCCCGGAGGGGCCGAGGGCGTCGCGGACGGCCTCGACGCGGGCCAGGTCCTGCGCCGGGTCCTGCCCCCTCTCCGCGACCTTCACCTTGGCGGTCGCGCAACCGCCCGCGGCGACGATCGCGTGGGCCCGCTCCGGGCCCAGCGCGGGAACCGTCACGTTGACCGGCACCCGGTCGCGGACCGGTTCAGGCCAGCCGAGGAAGGCTGCCTCGTGGCAGGCCACCCACCAGCGGGAGGACTCGCGCGGACCGTACTCGGCGAAGGGCGAGAACTCGCCCCAGCCGGCGGGCCCGCGCACGAGCATCCCCTCCCGGACGGTGACGCCGCGGAAGCGGTCGCGCAGGCCGACCGCGAAGGCGCGCCCCCCGGCGGGGGCGCCCTCCGGGCCGGACCCGACGGAGGACGTCACGGGCGGCGCGGGAACTTGTCGAACTCCGGACGCCGCTTCTCCTTGAACGCGTCCCGGCCCTCCTGGGCCTCCTCGCTCATGTAGTAGAGCATGGTGGCGTCACCGGCGAACTGCTGCATCCCGGCGGCGCCGTCGCTGACCGCGTTGATGGCGCCCTTGAGCATGCGCAGCGCCAGGGGGGACTTCTCCAGGAGCTCGCGCGCCCAGGCGACGGTCTCCTTCTCCAGGTCCTCCAGCGGGACCACGGTGTTGACCATGCCCATGTCCAGGGCCTCCTGCGCGCTGTACTGGCGGCACAGGTACCAGATCTCGCGGGCCTTCTTCAGGCCGACGGTCTCGGCGAGCAGCCAGGACCCGTAGCCGCCGTCGAACGAGCCGACCTTGGGTCCGGTCTGGCCGAACTTGGCGTTGTCGGCGGCGATGGTCAGGTCGCAGCAGACCTGGAGGACGTTGCCGCCCCCGATGGACCAGCCCGCGACCATGCAGATGACGGGCTTGGGCAGGCGGCGGATCTGCACCTGCAGGTCGAGGACGTTGAGCCGGCCGATGCCCTGCCGGGCCACGGCGTCGTCGCCGATGTACCCGTCGTCGCCGCGGATCTTCTGGTCGCCGCCGGAGCAGAACGCCTGGTCGCCGGCGCCGGTGAAGATGATCACGCCGACCCCGGAGTCGTCGCGGGCGACGTTGAACGCCTGCTGGAGCTCGAACAGGGTCTGGGGCCGGAAGGCGTTGTGCCGCTCCGGGCGGTTGATCGTGATCTTGGCGATGCCCTCCGCGGTCTCGTAGATGATGTCGGAATACTCGCCCGACCGCTGCCAGTCGATCACGCTGCTCACGGCTACTACTTCTCCTCACGGGGACACTGGGGACGACGCGGACGCGCCTTCGTCGGCCGCGTCCAAGCGTCAACCCTACGCATTCTGCCAGGCGAGCCGGGACGAACAGGCACGCACCCGGCCGCCCGGCTCCCCGGTGCGCCCCGGGTCCGGGCCGCCGCCCGGGACGCGGGGCCCTCGGGCCGGGGTTCGCGGAGCCCGCGGACGCGCTGGCGGCGGACGGGCGTACCCTGGCGGGCGTGGCACGCGAGAATCAGGTCGACACCCAGGTCAAGGTCCCCCCGTCCGAGGGGGGCCGCCCCCTCCAGGCCGTCCTCGGGCTGGAGCCGGAGCGGTTCGGGGACCTGCTCGCCCGCGCCCTGGACGGCGGGGGCCCCGCCCTGCTGCCCGTCCCCGCGGGCACCCCCGACGCGCGGGTGCGCGACCTGCTCGCCGCGATGCGGCCCTCCTCCGTGCGCGGCCCGGACGGCGTGACCTCTCTCGGGGGCTCCGCCCCGGCGGGCGCCGACACCGCCCTGGTCGTCACCACGTCGGGCTCCACCGGAGACCCCAAGGGGGTGGAGCTGTCCGCGGAGGCGCTGCGCTCCTCCGCCCTCGCCTCGGTCGCGCGGATCGGCGCCGTCCCGGGCGACCCGTGGCTGTGCGTGCTGCCCGCCGGGCACATCTCCGGCATCCAGGTGATGACGCGCGCCCTGGTGACGGGGGCCCGGGCGGTGCACGCCCCCTTCGACGTGGACACGGTGCGGGAGGCGGCCGAGCGGCTGCGACCGCACGTGTCCCTGGTCCCCACGCAGCTGCGGCGGCTCATGGCCGCCGGGGTGGACCCGTCCCTGTTCGGGTCGGTCCTGCTCGGCGGGGCCGCCGCCGAACCCGCGCTGGTCGGTGCGGCCCGCGCGGCGGGCGCGCGGGTGGCGACCACCTACGGCATGAGCGAGACCTGCGGCGGGTGCGTCTACGACGGCGTCCCCCTCGACGGCGTCCGGGTGCGGATCGACTCCGAGGCCCCCGGCGGGCCCGGGCGGATCCTGCTGTCGGGGCCGGTGCTCCTGAGCGGGTACCGGCTGGCCCCGGGCGGCCCCGCCGACCCGGGGGCGCTCACCGCCGACGGCGACGGGCGGCTCTGGCTGCGCACCAACGACCTGGGCCGCCTGGACGCGGAGGGACGCCTGGCCGTGCTGGGCCGTATGGACGAGGTCGTCAACACCGGCGGCCACAAGGTGGTGCCCGGCCAGGTCAACGCCCTGCTGATGGAGCACCCGGCGGTGGCCGAGTCGGTGGTCGTGGGCCGCCCCGACCCGGAGTGGGGCGAGCGGGTGAGCGCGGTCGTGGTGCCCGCCGACCCGGACGCGCCCCCGACGCTGGAGCAGCTGCGCGCGTGGGTGCGCGAGCGCCTGCCCTCCTACGCTGCGCCGCGGGAGCTGGACCTGCGCGGGTCCCTGCCGATGCTGGCCTCGGGCAAGCCGGACCTGGTGGCGCTGCGGGGCGCCGCCACCTAAGACCGGGGCGCCGGCCGGGTGCCGCCCCGCCCGGCCGTTACCGCCGCACTCCGCACGCGTGGGACCCTGGGCCCGCCGGGTACCGCGCTCCACCCCGCGGAGAGGGGCGCTGACCTGGGGGTCGTCGGCTCCGTCCGCCGACGGCGCCGCCACGGCCGACGACAGCCGGGCCCGGACGGCGGGGAACTTCCCGGAGATCCCCCGCGTCTACCTGAGTATCCGGTCCCTTCGGCCCCTCTCCCAAGGAGGTCCGCAGTTGGCCCCAGCCATCGGTCCACCCGTTCGTGTCCCTGCGCCCTCCTCCAGGCCCGGCCGGGCAACCGGGCCGGAGCGCGGCCGCACCCGAGCGGGCTCCTTTACCCGCTCGCGTACACGCTTCGCCACTCTCCGACCAGTGATCTGCACCACTCTCGACGATATCCAATCGAGACAGGGAACATTTGACTCCCCGACACGTTGGACATATTGGCGCGTCCAGTCGGCGGGAACCCTCCGCCACGTGCCATACGTCTTGGAAGGGAGGGAGGTGCCCAGATGACGAGCACTGCCCTAGCCGCTTCGGCCCACGCCGCCGAGGCCCCCGACGGCCCCGCTCAGAACGGGGACGCGTCCGCCGACACGGCCCTGGCCGACCTGATCACCCGCGGACGCGCCCAGGGACACCTGTCCCTCTCCGAACTGCGTACCGCTTTCACCGCGGCCGGGGTCTCCTCCGGAGACGGCCGATCCATCCTGCGTGAACTCACCGAGAACGGGGTCCGGCTCGCCAACGGGGGCGACGACTCCGCGCTGGTGTCCGATCCTGACGCCGAGGACGACGTGCTGGAAAACACTCTGATCGCCACGGTGCCCGACACCGACGAGGCACCCAAGGCCGCATCCGGCAAGGCAGGGGCGCGCAAGGGCCCCGCCACCCGGAGGAAGGCCCGCACCACGCGGCGCACCAAGAAGACCGAGACCACCCAGGCCACCACCGATCCGGAGACCGGTGAGGCCGACCTCGACGACCAGTCGCCCGCCATGGGCGACTCGGTCCACACCTACCTCAAGGCCATCGGCCGCCGCCAGCTCCTCACCGCGGAGCAGGAGGTCGACCTGGCCAAGCGCGTCGAGGCCGGGCTCTACGCCGAGTACCGGCTGGGCCTGCACGGCGACGTCGACGGCTCCGTCACGATGTCCGAGGCCGAGGTCGACGAGCTGGAGTGGGTGGCCGAGGACGGCCGCAAGGCCAAGTCCCACATGCTGGAGGCCAACCTGCGCCTGGTGGTGTCGGTGGCCAAGAAGTACAGCGACCGGGGGATGTCGCTGCTGGACGTGGTCCAGGAGGGCAACCTCGGCCTGATCCGCGCTGTGGAGAAGTTCGACTACAGCAAGGGCTTCAAGTTCTCCACCTACGCCATGTGGTGGATCCGCCAGGCCATCCAGCGCGGCTTCGCCGACTCCGCCCGCACCATCCGCCTTCCCGTGCACGTCCTGGAGCTCCTCAGCAAGGTGAGCCGGCTGGAGCGCGACATGCACCAGGCGCTGGGCCGTGAGCCCACCCCCGAGGAGCTGGCCCTGGAGCTGGACAAGACCCCGGCCCAGATCGAGGAGCTGCTGCGGGTCACCCGCCAGCCGATCAGCCTCGACTCGACCATCGGCGAGGACGGCGAGACCCGTATCGGCGACCTCATCGAGGACATCGACGCCTCGGAGGCCTCCGAGGTGGTCGACCGCCAGCTCATGGCCGACCAGTTGCGCAACGCGCTCTCCGACCTGGAGCCGCGCGAGGCGACCATCATGTCCCTGCGGTTCGGCCTGATGGACGGCCGCCCGCGCACCCTGGACGAGATCGGCAAGCACCTCGGGCTGACCCGCGAGCGCATCCGGCAGCTGGAGAAGCAGTCGCTGTCCAAGCTGCGCCACCCCAGCCGCGCCCAGCAACTGCTGGACTTCGCGAGCTAGACGCGGTTCGACACGCGAACGGGGCCGCCTCCCGCACGGGGGGCGGCCCCGACGCGTGTCCGGCCTCAGGGATCTCCCCCATTGGCCCCTGGTATGGGGCCCGCGCCCCTGACAGAGACCCCCCGCGGTGACACGATGGCGCACATGACGAAAAACCCCCACCGCGGCGACGAGATCGCCGCGGCCCTCAAGGCGAGTCGGGAACTCGGACCCGAGTACGACGAGGCCCTGGCCGCCTCCCTCGTCGAACGCATCGACGACACCATCGAGGAACGGGTCCGCCACCACGTGGCACGCCAGACCCCCGCGCCTTCCGCCCAGGTCGGGATGCCCTCCAACACCGTGCGCTTCGTGCTCTCACTGGTGTGCCTGGGCGTCAGCATCCCCATCAGCGCCGTCGCCGCGACCCTCGGGCCTCCGGGAATGCTGCCGTTGGTGTGGCTGGGGCTGATTGCGTTCTACGTGGTGTCCGTGGTCGGCCTGCGCCGCTGAGCGCCCGCTCCACACCCGGCCCTCAGCGCCTCAGCGCCGCGCGCAGGATCTCCACCGCCTCGTCGTGGTCCAGGCCCACGCGGGAGATCACCTCGGCGTAGTCGCGCGCGGCCGCCAGCGCCTCGGCGCGCTGGTCGTCGCCGCCCGCGGCGATGAAGGTGCCCGAACGCCCGCGGGTCTCGACCACCCCCGCCTGCTCCAGCTCCCGGTACGCCCGCGCGACCGTGTTCACCGCCACCGAGAGCTCGCCCGCCAGGGCGCGCACCGTCGGCAGCCGGTGGCCGACCGCGAGTTCGCCGTTGGCCGCCGCGATCGCCACGATCGACCTGATCTGCTCGTAGGGCGGTACCTTCGACGTCGGATCGATGCGGATGAAATCCGCCATCTCCTACTGCGCTCCCCACGGTCGCCTACTGCGGTGTCCGGTCCCCGGAGGGACCGAACACCAAACTACCGTGCGCGCCCCGGCCGCCGACGGCGAACCGGGGGAACCGGCCTCATCCCGGCAGGCGCGGCACCCGCTGGATCCCGTGCAGCCGGTGGGCCTCCCGAGCGGTGAGCAGCGTCTCCGCCGTCTGCGTCGCCTCGCGCACCTGCGGCCGGGCCAACCGCTTACGGCGGTGGATCCGGTCCTGGTACCCCTTGAGCCCCACCAGTGTCCGCTCCTTGGCGTAGGCGGCCCGCATGGCCTCGGTGAGCGCCTCGTCCAGCGCCACGCCCCGCTCGTGGACCTCGATCACGGAGGCGCCCGAGCCCCTCACCGCGTCCAGGGCCTCCTGCGCCTCGGCCACTTCCCGCAGGAGCTCGGGCAGGCGCGCGGCCCGCTCCCGGTCGGTCTCCAGGCTCTCGCGCGCCTGTGTCGTGCTCTGCTTGGCAAGTCCCATGTGTGCGCTCCGTACCCGCGTACCGTCGGTCGAGGCCACTCTAGAGGTGACGAAGATCATCCGACGACCCGGGCCGCGCGTCGGTGGTGGCCCCCGTCCCCGGGATCTGCCACCTTGGCGTCCCACACCCCCGAGAGGAACACCGTGAGCAGGAACTACGCCGGACTCAGCCGCGAGCGCATCATCGTCGAGGCGCTCCACATCATCTCCGGGCGCGGGTTGGGCGGCCTGTCGATGCGCCGGCTCGGCGACGCCCTGGAGGTGGAGGCCATGGCCATCTACCACCACTTCCCTCTGGGCAAGGAACAGCTGTTCAACGCCATCGCCGCCTACGTGGCCTCGCCCGCCCCCGGCGGGACCGCCCCCACGGACGGGGAGGCCGAGGAGGACGGCCCCGCGGAGACGGAGGAGGCCGTCGACACCCGGCCCTGGGACGTGCGCCTGACCGACTGGGCCGAGACGCACCGCGCACGCATGCTCGCCTACTCCGGCGCGCTCTCCCTGCTGGTGCACCGCGCCCCGCGCACCCCCGACGGCGACGCCACCCGCGCCCTCATGCACCGCGCCTTCACCGACGCCGGCCTGACCGGCGAGGACGTGGTCCGCGCCGCCGACGCCCTCCACTCCTACTGCGTCGGCGCGGTCGTCCACCAGGTCCGCCACGCCGACGACGAGGACGCCCCCGACGAGGCCGAGGCCGAGGCCCGCTTCCGCTTCGGGCTGCGCGCCCTCCTGCGGGGCCTCACCTGAGCCGACACGCACGGTGACCGGGAACCCCGGACGCCTCCCCCGCGTCTCTTCCCCGGGTGCCGAAACCCGTTCCCCTGACTGCACGCCGCCCGGCCACGGCACCACCGGCGCGGTACGGAGATCACGCCATGGTCCTCAAACGCCTGCTCGCCGGAATCGGATTCGGCGGAGCCTCCGTCGAAACGGTCCTGGACTCCGCCGGAACCCAACCGGGCGGCGTCCTGCGGGGCGTCGTCCACGTCGAGGCGGGAAGCGTCGAGCAGAGGGTCGAACGGCTCACCGTCGGCCTCCAGGCCAGGGTCGAGACCGAGGTCGGCGACCACGAGGTCAACAGCGACGTGGAGTTCCACCGGGTCTGCCTGGGCGAGGGCACCGTCCTGGCCCCGGGGCAGCGCTTCCAGGTGCCCTTCGAGCTCCCCGTCCCCTGGGAGGCGCCCATCACCGTCCACCAGGGCCGACACCTGCACCGGATGCACGTCGGGGTGAACACCCGCCTGCACGTGGCGGGCGCCGTGGACCCCGGCGACCTCGACCCCGTGGCCATCGCCCCGCTCCCCTCCCAGGCGGCGGTCCTGGACTCGCTGGTCGGCCTCGGGTTCGCCTTCAAGCAGGCGGACCTGGAGCGGGGCCACCTCCCCCGGACCCGGCAGCGGCTCCCCTTCTACCAGGAGATCGAGTTCCGGGCGCCGAGCCGCTACCGGGGGCTGAACGAGCTGGAGCTGTCCCTGGTCACCGACGGGCATGGGTTCGACGCGGTGCTGGAGCTGGACAAGAAGCCCGGCCTGCTCTTCTCCGAGGGCCGCGACAGCTACCACCGCTTCAGCGCCGACCACGCCCCCGGACGCGACTGGAGGGACCACCTGCACCAGTGGATCGACTCCCTGGCGGGCAGGCGCAGACTGCTCTGAGCGGCGGGGGCCGGGAGCGTGTCCGCCCGGCCCCGCCGGGAGCGGTTCCGCACGGGGCGACTGCGGCCCAGGAGGGCCCGGAGCGGTCGACGGGCCCCGGGGCCGGCCCCGCCCCGGCGGGCTCAGGCGCCCGCCGCCCGCCGCCGGACGCGCTCCGCGCGCAGGCGGCGGGCCTCCTCCGGGTCCAGCACCGGCGCCGCCGTGAGCAGCTGGCGCGTGTAGTCGCTCCGGGGATCCCCGTAGATGCCGTCACTGCTCCCCAGCTCCACGACCTCCCCCTTTCGCATGACGGCGACGCGGTCGCTGACCTGGCGCACCACCGCCAGGTCGTGCGCCACGAAGATGTACGTCAACCCGAAGTCGTCCTGCAGCTCCGACAGCAGCCGCAGCACCTGGTCCTGCGTCGACACGTCCAGCGCCGACACCGGCTCGTCGCAGATGATCAGCTTCGGCTTGAGGATCAGCGCCCGCGCGATCGCGATCCGCTGGCGCTGACCGCCCGAGAACGCGTGCGGGAACCGGTTGTAGTGGTTGGGCTCCAGCCCCACCCGCTCCAACAGCTCCTGCACCTGCCGCCGGATCTTCTTGCCGTCCTTCTCCCCCTGCACCCGCAGCGCCGTGCCGATCGCGTCCCCCACCGTCAGACGCGGGTTGAGCGAGGAGTACGGGTTCTGGAACACCATCTGCACATCACGGCGCAGCGGACGCAGCGCCCGTTCCGACATGTGCGTGATGTCGCGCCCCTCGAACTCCACCCGGCCCCGGGTGGGCTCCAGCAGACGCATCACCATCCGCGACAGCGTGCTCTTGCCCGACCCCGACTCCCCCACGATCCCCAGCGTCTCCCCCTGGTGCAGATCGAAGGACACCCCCTTGACCGCCCAGAAATCCGTGGAACGGCCCCAGAGCCCTCCCCTCACCCTGAAGCTCTGCGACACCTCCTCCACCCGCAGCAGGACCTCGCCACGCTCCGGCCCCCGGGCCGGGGCGAACGCGTCGAAGGGCTCCTCCACGCCCTCCGCCGCCGTCGCCCCCGACGGCGGCCTGCGCTGCTCCGCGCGCGCCTTCGCGGCCCGGTCGGAGCGGTCGCGCGCCCTCCGCTGGGCGCGGGAGACCTCCACGCGCGGCACCGCGGCCAGCAGCTCCTGCGTGTAGGGGTGTTCGGGGGCGGACAGGACCCGGCGCACGTCGCCGCGCTCCACGGCCACGCCGTGGCGCATGACCACAACCTCGTCCACCGACCCGGCCACCACGGCCAGGTCGTGGGAGACCAGGATCAGCCCCATGTCCAGGTCCCGGCGCAGCTCGTCCAGCAGGTCCAGGATCTGCGCCTGCACCGTCACGTCCAGCGCCGTGGTCGGCTCGTCCGCCAGCAGCACCTTGGGATCGCACATCAGCCCCATCGCGATCAGGACGCGCTGGCGCATGCCGCCCGAGAACTCGTGCGGGTAGGAGTTGATCCGCTTGCGCGCCTGCGGGATGCCCACCCGGTCCAGCGACTCCACGGCACGGTCGCGCGCCTGCGCACGCGACACCTGCGGCCGGTGCACGCGCAGCGCCTCCACCAGCTGGTTGCCGATCGTGTACTGCGGGTGCAGCGACTGCATCGGGTCCTGGAACACCATCGCGATGTCGTTGCCGCGCATCCGCCGCAACTGCTTGTCCGACGCCGACACCACGTCCTTGCCCGCCACCTCGACGGCCCCGCTGATCCGCGCCCGGCTCCCCCGGTGCAGACCCATCAGCGCCAGCGACGTCACGCTCTTGCCCGAGCCGGACTCGCCCACGATGCCGAGCCCGCCGCCCGCGGGCAGCTCGAACGACAACCCGTCCACCGCCCGGACCTCGCCGTCCATGGTCGGGAACACCACCCGCAGGTCGTCCACCCGGACGACGGGCTCGGCGGAGGACGGTGCGGACTCACTCATAGGGGACGCCTCTACTCTCTCGGTCCGGCGGGTCTGTGGACTGCTCCTCGGCGGGCGCCCGGTCGGGGCCCCGTGCGCGCCCGGCGCCGGGCGGCACGTCCCGTGCGTCCGGCACTAGCCGTGGATGCGCACGCGCGGGTCGATCAGCGGGTACACCAGGTCGACGATCAGGTTGCAGACGACGATGAAGAACGCCCCGAACAGGGTCACCCCCAGGATCACCGGCAGGTCGCTCTGCGTGATCGCGTTGACGGCGTACCGGCCGATCCCGTTCAGCGAGAACACCTGCTCCGTCAGGACCGCGCCGCCCAGCACCAGGCCCAGGTCCAGGCCGAAGATCGTCACGATGGGGGTGAGCGTGGGGCGCAGCGCGTGCTTGAGCACCACCTTCCTCTCGCCCAGCCCCTTGGCGCGGGCCGTGCGGATGTAGTCCTCGCCCAGGGTCTCCAGCATCCCCGCACGGGTCTGCCGCGCGTACATGGCGGCGTGCAGGAACGCCAGCGTCAGCCACGGCAGGAACAGCCCCTCCGCCCACCCGAGCGGGTCCTCGGTGAAGGGCACGTAGCCCGGCGTGGCGAACAGGCCCCACGCGTGCACGAGGAAGGCCAGCGCCAGCAGACCGGTGAAGAAGATGGGCAGCGACACCCCCGCCAGGGCGACGGCCATCGCCAGGCGGTCGAACAGGCTGCCCTTCCACACCGCCGACACCACCCCGACCAGGATCCCGCCGACCAGCCAGATGACGCCCGCGCCCAGCGCCAGCGACGCCGTCACCGGCAGGCGGGCCACGATCTCGGGGAACACCTCCTGGTAGCTCTGGAAGGAGTAGCCGAAGCACGGGGCCGAACACTCGATGGTGTCGCGGCCGAACCGGTACTCGGCGCCGAGGAAGATCCCCCGGACGAACTCCCCGAACTGCACGAACACGGGCTTGTCCAGCCCCAGCCGCTCGATGGTGGCCTGGATCGCCTCGGGGGTGGGAGCGCGGCCCACGTACATGGTCGCCAGCTGCTCGGTGGTCCGTCCCGCCCACCGGGGCACCACGTAGAAGATGGCGAAGGTGACCAGGGTGACCACGGCCAACAGCAGGAGGCCGGCGCCCAGACGGCGCAGGATGTAGGTCAGCAACGCGCGTGCTCTCCGTTCAGGGCTCGGACGGGGGCAGGTCGCGGCGGGCCGCCGGGATCACGGTGACCGCCCAGGACGCGCCCGCACCGGCAACAGTAACCGAGCGTGTTCCATTGATCACGCTCATCCGTGCCGGTGTGTGCCCGGTCCCGGGGAGCCCTCCCCGGGACCGGGCACGGCCGCCGCGGTACCGGAGCTGAACAAGAACGGGCCCCTCGTTCACCCGGAGTTGACCACGTCCGACCCGTCCCCGTGCTAGTTCTGTTGCGAGGGACGCGCCACCGCCGGGGCCACGGGCCCGGTGCACGCGGGGCGCAGGGCGCACGGGGCGGAAGCACCGCGCGCCCGGGGGGACACCGTTTCGAGGAGGACGTCCATGCCGAACCTGTTCAGCGCGTCGGACCGCGCGAGGGTCGCCCGGAGCGTGGCCGACGCCCACGGCGTGGACTACCCGGAGGCGATGCGCATGGTGCAGGACGCGCTCTCGGGCCGGGGGGACCCGGAGCACGCCGCGCTGGTGGCGCCGTTCCTGTGGGAGCGGCTCGGACCGGCGGCGGAGAGGCTCCACCGGACCCGCGGGGGCTCCCAGGAGGCGGTGTCGGCCTCGGCGGCCGTGCCCCGGGAGGTCGCCCTGGCGCGCTGGGCCGGGGCGGTGTTCGGCGAACACCCGGACCTGGCGCGCCTGGACCGGCAGCTGGAGCACTTCTACGGCGACGCCTGAACGGGACGGCCGCACGAGGCGGCCGGCCCCGTGTCACGGGTACGGGACCCCGTGGAGTTCGTCCAGGCGGCGCAGCCGGGCGCGCAGCTCACGCGCCGGCCGGTTCCGCATGGCGTGGGTCAGAAGGTCGAGAAACTCCTTGGCCATCAGCGGGCTGCCGCAGCACTCCCAGCAGCAGTACCACGAGCGGGGGTAGAGGCGGTCGTCCCAGGGGGGCCGCCCGGGGTCCCGGGCGTACTTCTCCCACCTGGGGAGTGCCTCGTCGATGATGCCCGGCCACAACTGCGGGTGGCGGTGTTCGACCCGCCGGATCTCGGCCATCGTCTTGGACGACAGGCCGTCGATCGCCGACGACTTCTTCTGTCCTGGGCGCGCACGGGGATGGTTCTCGGCGCGCAGGCTCCCCGGCCGTCTACGCGGCACGGGCCTTTCTGTCATCGAACATGCGACGCATCATGCCACAACGCCCGCGCGGCGGCCAGGCCGGGAAGCGGGGCGGGTCCACGGCCCCGGGGCGCTCTCCGCGGGACGCCACGGTCGCGTGGCGTCGTGCGGACTCGAACCCGGGCGCAGACGGTCAAGAATCGGTTGCGCCGCCCCGGGGCCGCCCGGAGGATGAGGACACGAGCCCCGACGGCCTGTCCCGGGGGCGAACTCTCCCGACAGCGAGGTGGCACATGCCGCGCATCGCCGCCCGGACACCGGGAACCCGGCCCCGCCTCTGACGCTCGTCTCCCACCGGACTGGGACCGCCCCCGGGCACCGGACCGGCGTATACGCCCCGATTCCCTTCCCCACCGGTGCTACCTCCTGAGAGCCATTTCCTCTCCGACCTCGGATCTAGCGGTGCCAGCAGTTACCGGCCCTCCTGTGGTCGTGGCTTCATCGCCCAGGCACAGGAAAACACGTCTACCCGCCTGGAAAAAGAATGCCCAAAGGCCCAGACTCAAGCCGTGGATATCACTTCGCACTTCTCTCATCTGCATAAACTCCCCCAGCTAGCTGCGGAGGAGAACGACCCGCAGCCGGAACCACGCGAACACGGGCCCGCCCCATTTCTGTGGGTCGGACCGGTAGGTCGGACATAGGGAAAGCCATGGCGGCAGACGTCGTGGAAGCATCCACCTGTGGGAAAGTTTTTGCTCTACGTGCAATATGCACCGATCCGTAGGGTGTCCGGAACCGGCCAATCCCTTGTGCGTACTCGTGGGTTGCCCGAGACTCTAGGAACGGACCTCTCACGAAGGACCCACCGCTATGCGCTCTTTGAAGGCGGCCGCCATCCTCGGCGTATCCGCTGCCACGTTGTTCTTGACAGCAACTCCAGCGTCGGCCCACACACTGAACGAAGCGGTCCGCGCCTCCCTAGGATGCGGCTGGGCCAGCGGCAGCTATAGCACCCTCCACTCCTCAGCGGCCACGACGAGGGGTGGAACTCAGAACGGCACCGTCCACCTTCTCTGGAGTAATAATTATCAAGAGAATTGCGTGGTAACACTGAAGAGCGGATCAGCACACGGAGTCAACACATTTACTTCCGCCACTCTCGACCTGGGTGGATCTGAAAGATATTCCGACTCCGGCAACTTCGCTCATTATGCAGCAGTCAGCCACCCGGCGGGCGGAAGGTGCGTCGCCTATCAAGGAACCGTCTACGGCACGAACGCAGACCCAGGCTGGGGTGGGCGATTTGAATTTGACAATTGTGGCTAACCAAATCACCCAAGCGCCAACAAAACTGGCCACCCACGGGTGGGCGCCCCCGAACACAAAAAATGATCTCCGTGCGAAGCATACCCTCAATACTTAGATCGAGCACCATTATACTGACCGCCGTCATGGCAGCGACACTCGCCCACTCAATACCAGCTAATGCCCAGACCGCACCACAGGGAACCTTCTCAGAGCACGGATCCCAGGCCGCGAACTGTGCCGGGGCAAATGCCCGAGCTCTGGAAGCCGTGAACATCCGCTCGGACCCCAGGACTCTCAACGGCCCCGTCATTGGCATCGTCCAGAAGGGCCAGATCGTCTGCGTAACGGGTGGAACTCATCTCGGAGCGCGATACACGGCTTGCGGGCGCACGAGTACCGAGTGGCACAGCATTGTTTGGCAGAACGTACACAACAACCGGTATGTCGCTGCCACTTGTATGGATTTCGTTTAAACCTCAGGCCACTGTGAACCCGCACTTCTCGTAAGCGGACACCACCCCGTTGTCAGTGTCGGCGTCGAGGACTATCGCGTTCGCGGCCATCACCGCAACGGTGACACCGTCGAACCGGCAATAGTCCTTCGCCGGATCCGGCCAGTCGGCGTCGGCCCGCTAGGTTGGGCCCATGAAAGAATCAGGGCAGCGGACGGTGTGGGGCGCCTACAAGCAGGTGGCCGCCGAGCTGACCGGACGGATCGCGGACGGGCGGCTCCCGGCCGGCGGGCCAGTCCCGTCAGAGGCGGCGCTGGGCCGCGAGTTCGGTGTGTCCCGCACGACGGTGCGGTGGGCGTTGGCCGTCGAGGAGAAGGCCGGGCTGGTGCGGGCGGCGCCCGGGGCGGGCCGGGCCGTCAACCGCTTTTAACGCTTATCGGAGTGGCCGCAGAGGAGTCCACCGAAGCACAAGCGGTTGCTTTCTCCTCGTCAGGGAAGTTCAGGCCGTTGATCACAAGGAACACGGATCTGTGAGGGCGTCCGGATCTGGCCAAGTTCTTGATTGATTTCTGGAGACAGGCGAGGATTTAAGGACATATCTCCCAACAAGGACCCCCATGAAATCCCTCAAGAAAGCTGTTGCTGCCCTCAGCGTCATCGCTTCCGTGTTGTTCTTGACGGCAGCGCCAGCATCCGCCCACACCCTTGATCAAGCGGTGCGCGCCGGATCCGGTTGCGGTTGGACCAGTGGCAGCTACACCACACTTCACTCCGATGGCGCCCACTATCGCCCGACCGGAATTCAGTACGGAACCATTTATCTACTCTGGAGCAGCACCTATCAAGAGAATTGTGTGGTGACGCTCAAGATCAGCCTGGCGCACGGTGTCGAGTCACGAACAAGCGCCTATCTCTACATGCTGAGCCCAGCCGAACGCGTTGGCGACGACGACAACTACGCGCATTACGCAGCGGTTTCATATCCGGCACGCGGGCGTTGCGTCGCCTATACCGGGTATGTGTACGTTCCCTTTGTGGGCCCAGCCTCCGGCGGCCGATCCGCATACGACAACTGCGGATAGGGTGCTCGGTCAGGCCACGGTGAGGCCGCGGCCCTCGTAGGCGAAACCGCCGTCCTCGTCGTCGTCATCGAGCGCCCACGCCGACGCCGCTATGGACGCCACAGGGACACCGTCGATGCGCTTCCCGGACTTGTCCCGCTCCGGCTTGTCCGGGCGGATCAGGTCCGGGTTGTACGGGGCGCGGCGCACCTCCACGCTGTCGAAGCAGAACGCCGCAACCGGGTTGCCGTGGTGCGCGAACCTGCGGGTCTTCACCAACGCCATGACCTCGTTCAACCCCGGTGTCATCCGGCCGTAGGTGTTTGCCTTGTTCCGGGTGTGATGGAGGCTCTCAATCCTGGCAAGGATGAGAGACATGCCAGCACCGAGGAAGTACCCGCCTGAGCTGCGCGAACGAGCAATCCGAATGACAGTGGAAGCTCGCAGGGCCTCGGCCACCTCCTACCCGGGATTCGCGGAGGACCTGCGCGCCGTCTCGGGAGTGGCCGCGTCGGCCGGTGCCTGACCGGACCCCGGACCGCATGCGCGGTGGATGCGGGGGGCGGCACGGGGTGCGAAGACAGGCGTCGCGGGCCGGAAGACCCCTCCCCCGGCCCACGACGCGTCCTGCCCTCTGCGCCTACTCCCGGGTGGTGCCCAGGGCCATGTAGTCGTACATGGAGTAGCCCGCGTGGTAGTAGACGTTGGTCAGGTGCGGCGGCCGGTACAGGACGGTCCGCTCGAACACGGCCGGGACGATCACGGCCTGCTGCATGGCCCGCTCGTCGATCCGCGTGTAGATCGACGCGCGCTCCTCCTGGTCGTCGACGGTGACCACCTCGTCGAACCAGTCGTTGATCTGGCTGTCGTCCAGCTCCGCGATGTTGGTGTTGCCCGCGTCCTGGATGGCGTCGCCGTCCAGCACCTTGCTCATGAACCCGTAGCCGCTGGGCCAGTCCGGCGCCCACCCGTACACGGTCAGGCCGAGGTCGTTCTCGTGCACGAAGTCCGGGGACCCGGCCTGGGTGTTGGTGTAGCTGTCCGACGGGTACTGCTTGATCTCCACGTCGATGCCCACACGGGCCAGGGCCTGCTGGAGGGCCTCGGCCGTGCTCACGTCGGTGGGACGGTCCGCGCGGGCGCCGATCGCCGTGGAGAACCCGTCGGGCTCACCGCACTCCTCCAGCTTCTCGCGGGCCTTGTCCAGGTCCCCCTTGTCGTCCTGGGAGGGGTACAGGTCGATGCTCGGATCGGCGCCCGGGAGCGCGGCGGGCATCAGCTGCGTCGCGATGTCGCCGCCGGTGTCGCCGCCCCACGCCCGCTGGAGGGCGTCGCGGTCCGCGGCGAACATGACCGCCTCCCGGCAGGCGGGGTCGTCCAGGGGCTCGATGACGGTGTTGATGTTGACGTAGCGCAGCGTGTTGGTCTGCGGGTTGTCGACGCTGTGCCGCTGGTTGTCGTCGGTGATCAGCGTGCCCTTCATGGCAGGGCCCACCCCCGCGCCGGCGAGGTCGACGTCGACCTCGCCGTTGACCAGGCGCTGGTCGATCTCGTTCTGGTCGACCCCGAGCTGGACCTCGATCCGGTCGGGCAGGGCCTTGCGGGTCGGGTCCGTGGCCGCGTCCCACTGGTCGTTGCGCACCAGGTTCAGGGAGACGCCGGGGCGGTAGTCGCCGTCGAACTTGTAGGGCCCGGACGACATGACGTGGCTCTGGTACTGCTCGCCCCGGTCGGCCTCGGCCGGGACCGGAGCCGTCTGGGGCTGCACCAGGACGTACGGGAACTCGGAGAAGCTCGTGTTCAGGTGGAAGACGAGGGTGTGGTCGTCCGGGGTCTCGATGCCGTCGAACCCGGCCAGGGGGTCGGCCTCGTCCGCGTAGGGGCCCTCGTAGTCATCGCTGTCGGCCAGCAGCTCCTGGAAGTACTTGGGCCCGTTGGGCAGGGCCTGGTCGCCGAAGTTGCTGCGCGCGATGGCGTACTTGACGTCCTCGGCGGTGATCTCGGACCCGTCCTCGTACTTGAGGCCGGGCTTGAGCTCGACGGTCCACTCGGTGGAGTCCTCGTTGCCCTGCGGCATCCCCTCCGCCAGGTCGGGCTGGAGCTCGGTGCCGCCCTCTCCCGGCGCCTCGGTGTAGGTGAGCAGGGTGCGCGCGTAGTAGCGGGTGAAGTTCCAGCTGAACGCGTAGTAGGTGTTGCCGGGGTCGGGCGAGTCGAAGTCCGAGGAGATGGCGTACCGCAGGGTGCCGCCGGTCTGGTCGGAGGGGTTGACGATCTCCGTCTCCCCCTGGTTGAACTCCGCGTCGACCGCGCCTCCCCCGCCTCCGCCGCGGCCGTCCCCGCAGGCGCTCAGCAGCAGTGCCACGACCGCCATCGCGGCCGTGCACGCGGTGGCCCGGCCGCGCCGGCGACGCCGCCCGGGTGGCCCCGCGTGTGTGAAGTGATGGGTACTCACCTTGCCTCCTGGTCGGATTCGATGGTGGGACCGTGCCCCGCACGGTCCGGTGAACGGTCCGGCCCGGGCCGGACCCGGTGCGTCAGTCGGAGGAGCGGGGGTCGAACGCGTCGCGCAACCCGTCCCCGAAGAGGTTGAAGGCCAGGACGGTGACGAAGATGGCCAGGCCCGGGACGATCACGAAGTGCGGTGAGGTCGTGTAGAAGCGCAGGGCGCCCTCCAGCATCCCGCCCCAGGTGGCGGTGGGCGGGTTGATGCCCACCCCCAGGAAGCTCAGGGCCGCCTCGAAGAGGATGTTCGTGGGGATGAGCAGGGTGGAGTAGACGAGGATCGGCGTGACCAGGTTGGGCAGGATCTCGCGGAAGACGATGTGCGCGCTGCCCGCGCCGAGGCTGCGTGAGGCCTCCACGAACTCGCGCTCCTTGAGGGTGAGGGTCTGTCCGCGCACGATGCGGCCGATGTAGGGCCAGTTGAAGAACCCGATGATGAACACCAGCACGCCGATGCGCAGGTTGTTGCCGGAGAGGCCGAAGGCGCCGTCGGGGATGACCCCGACGAGGGCGATGGCGAACAGCAGCAGCGGGAAGGCCAGGAAGATGTCCATGGCCCGGCTGATGACGGTGTCGGTCCAGCCCCCGAAGTACCCGGCCACGATGCCGAGGACGGTGCCGATCAGGACGCACACCACGGTGGCGACGGTGGCGACCAGCAGGGAGGTGCGCGCTCCGTAGACGATGCGGCTGAACAGGTCGCGTCCGTTGACGGGTTCGACGCCCAGGAGGTGCTGGGCGCTGATGCCGCCCCACGGGTCGAGCCCCTGGGCGGGGTCGTCGGGGTCGCGCAGGACCCCGCCGGTGAGCGGGTCGACCAGGTCCTGGTCGAACTGGTTGGGCGGGTGGCCGAGCCAGGCGGTGAGGAGGGGTGCGAACAGGGCCACGAGGATGAGGAGGACGACGATGATCCCGCCGGCCATGCCGACCTTGTCCCTGCGGAACCTCTGCCAGGCGATCTGGCGCAGGGACCTGTTCGCCGCGTTCGCCGCGCCCGCGACCACCGCCTCGGGGTCGGCGTGTCGGGAGGATTCGGGCACGTCCATCGGCGCGGTCATGTGGCCCTGCCCCCGTCATCACTTTGAGTAGTTGATCGACTACGCAAAGATTGCACGACTGACATGGGCGTTTCCAGCGTCCGCGCCGGTCGTCGACCGGCATGTCCAGCACAAGACAGAAGACAACAAACCGCGATGAAGTGGGACACCGTCCCACCCGGAGGCACGGCCCGCCCCCCGCCCGGGGAACGCAGGCGCGCCAGGGTGTCCCCGCCCACCCGGGGCTCGCTCGGGGCGCGGGGGGGACACCGAACCCCTCCGCACCCGCACGGCCCGCGCGTGGACCGGCCTCCGGTGCGGTAGGACCACGGAATGAGCAGAGAACGGCCGGACCCCGTCACCACGGTCATCGACCTCTCACGCCACCTGTTCCCCGAGGCCCTGGCGGTGCTCCTCGGCGGCAGCTCGGCCGCCGGGCGCCTCACCCCGACCTCCGACCTGGACGTGGTCGTGGTGACCCCGCCCAGGCCCGCCCCCTACCGCAGCTCCCTGCACTGGCTCGGCTGGCCGGTCGAGGTCCTGGTCCACGACCCGCAGACCCTGGCCGCCTACTGCGAGGACAACCTGGCCCGGCGCTGGCCGGGGATCCCCCGCCTGCTCGCGGAGGGGGTGGTGGTGACCGACACGGGCGGTCTCGGCGCGGGATTCCGCGAGCGGATGCGGGCCCGGCTGGCGGCCGGCCCCGCGCCCCTGTCCCCGGCAGAGCTCGACGAGCGCCGCTTCGTCCTCACCGACCTGCTCGACGACCTCTCCGGGGCGACCGACCCCGGGGAGAGGGCCTTCGTCGCCTGGCGGGCGCTGACCGAGGCCGCACGGCTGGCCCTGGCCGCGGCGCGCCACTGGCAGGGGTCCGGCAAGTGGCTGCTGCGCGAGCTCCGCGACCTGGACCCCGGCCTGGCCGACCGGGTCGTGCGGGCCATGGACGAGCCGGATCGGGCGCACGGGGTCGTCCGCGAGGTGCTCGACCGCGCAGGAGGGCCGCTGTGGGCGGGCCACACCGTGGTGTGCCCCCGTTGGCCGGGGCGGTGAACTCGGGGAGGCCGGCACTCCTCGTGTCCGTGTCACCTCTGGTGGGCTCGAAGTCCCTCACCTTTATGTCGTAGATTTGTCCCTTTTTCCTCTTTGATCCGGTCGGTTCTTCCGCAGAGTCCTCGTGCCTCCGGCGCGTTCGGGCGTCGAAGCCGTCCGGAAGCGCACGCCCTCCTGGTTCACCACGGCGGTGACGGGGAGGGGCCCGGCAGGTGACCTCTCCCCTGCGCACCGGCGGCGGTCGCGGCCCGGGCTCAGGACCCGGCCCGCGCCTCCGCGGCGCCGCCGTCGACCAGCCGCAGCTCGTCCCAGGACCAGTTGCGGCGCAGCCAGCGGTCGTGCGAGGCCACCACCACGGCTCCGGGCGCCGTGCCCAGCGCCTCCTCCAGCTCCTCCGCCAGGGACAGCGACAGGTGGTTGGTCGGCTCGTCCAGCAGCAGCACGTCCGGGGAGTGGCCGACCAGCATCGCGAGCGCGAGCCGGCGGCGCTGCCCCACGCTCAGCTCCCCCACCGGCCGGTCCAGGTCGCGCGGGGCCACCAGGCCCAGGTCCGTCAGGCGCGGAGCGTCGGGCAGCGACGCGTTCAACCCGTCGTAGAGCCCGCGCGGGGTCCGCCGCGGGTCGCGGAACACCACGTCCTGCTCCAGCAGCGCCACCGACGCGCCCCTCCGCCACAGCACCTCACCGGACTCCGGCCGCAACCGGCGCCCCAGGGCGTACAGCAGTGTGGACTTGCCGGCCCCGTTCGGGCCCGTCACCAGGAGCCGGCCGTCCGAAGGCACGTCCAGGCGGTCCAGGCGCAGCCGCCCCGGCACGACCACGTTCCGCAGCGTGATCGCGTTCGCGCCGGCCTCCCCGGGGTTCCGGGTCAGGGCGGCGCCGAACACCAGCGGCCTCGGCGGCCTGCGCACCTGGTCGCGCTCCAGGTCGTCCAGGCGGCCCCGCGCGTTGCGCACGCGGCGCGACACCTGCTTGTCCACGCGCCCGCCGGAGTAGTCGTACGCCATCTTGGCGTTGTCCCGGGGCGCCCGGTCCGGCGCGACCTGGCGCGACGTGGTGCGCACCGCCTCGCGCAGCCCCTTCAGGTCGTTCTGCTCCCGCTGGTAGCGCTGCTCCCAGCGCTCGCGCTCCACCCTCTTCTCCTCCAGGTAGAACGAGTACGCGCCGCCGTAGTACACGGGCCCCTCCACGGCCGGGTCCAGGTCCAGCAGACCCGTGCAGACCGCGTCCAGAAACACCCGGTCGTGGCCGGCCAGCACCACCACCCCCGGCAGCCCCCTCAGGTACCCCTCCAGGAACTCCAGCGCCCGGTCGTCCAGGTGGTTGGTCGGCTCGTCCAGCAGCAGGGCGCGCGGACGGCGGACCAGCAGCGCGGCCAGGCCCAGCCGGCCTCGCTGACCGCCCGACAGCCGTCCCACCGGACGGTCCGGGGAGACCCCGGCCAGGCCGAGCCCGGCCACCACCAGTTCCGCGCGGCGGTCGGCGTCCCACACCTCCCCGCGTTCGGCGTCGGCCAGCGCCTCGGCGTACGCCGCCAGCAGCCCCGCGTCCTCGGGGGCGCCGTCGAGGGCGGCCGCGGTCTCCGTGAGCCGCCGCTCCACACGTCTGGCGGGCGCCAGGGCCTCCTCCAGGACCTGGGCCGGCGTCGTCTCCGGCCCGTAGGGCAGTTCCTGGTACAGGAAACCGGTGTCGTCGGGTCGTTCCACCCTGCCGGCGTCGGGCTCCTCCTCCCCCGACAGCAGGCGCAGCAGGGTGGACTTGCCCGCGCCGTTCTCGCCCACGAGCCCCAGCCTCTGGCCCGGGGCGACGTCGAGATCGATACCGTCGAGCACCACGCGGTCGCCGTAGACGCGGGTCAGGTCGCGGGCGCGCAGCAGCGGTGGGCCGCCCGTGCCGGGGGCCGCCGGGAGGGGCGGCCTCGGGGCCTTCGCCGACGCGGCCGGTGCGGATGTGGATTCACGGGTCACGGGGTGGGACCGCCCTTCGTCTGGGGCGGGCCTCGACGCCTGACCGGCGCCGCCCCTCCCGGTGCGCCTCGAAGGCGGATCCGTGGAGCGGCCCGGGACGACGGACAGGGGTCCGTCGCCGACATCGAGACCGCACCACGGGTCCGCGGGTCCTGGGGACGCCGCGAACGGGAAACAGGGAACGTGGGTCCGCCGGGCGGGACAGCGGGCTCCAGCCCTGGACGGGCGAGCCCCGCGCACGCGGCGGATCGGTCTCGATGTCAGTTCAGCATGTCCCCGCCAGGCTAACCGGGCCGGAGCCGAACGCGCAAAGGGATTTCCGGCGCGGCGCGGTCCCGTCCCCGGCGGCGGGAGGGCCGGAGCCCTCCCGCCGGCGCGGACGGGGTCCGCTCCCCGGGCCCTATCTGCCGCGCAGGGACCGGTAGCGCTCCACGAGGGACGCGGTGGAGGCGTCGAGGCCGGGCACGTCGGCGCCCTCGCTCAACGCGGGTTCGACCCGCTTGGCCAGGACCTTGCCGAGCTGCACGCCCCACTGGTCGAAGGAGTTGATGTTCCACACCGCCCCCTGCACGAACACCTTGTGCTCGTAGAGGGCGACGAGCTGCCCCAGGACGGACGGGCTGAGCCGGTCGGCCAGGATCGTCGTGGTGGGGCGGTTGCCCTCGAAGGTGCGGTGCGGGACCAGCTCCGCGGCGACGCCCTCCTGCGCGACCTCCTCGGCCGTCCTGCCGAAGGCCAGCGCCTGCCCCTGCGCGAACAGGTTGGCCATGAGCAGGTCGTGCTGGGACACCAGGAACCCGGGCAGGTCGGGGGCCGGGTTGGCGAACCCGATGAGGTCCGCCGGCACGAACCGGGTCCCCTGGTGCAGGAGCTGGAAGTAGGCGTGCTGGCCGTTGGTGCCGGGGGTGCCCCACACGACGGGGCCGGTCTGCCAGGCGACGGGCCGCCCGTCCCGCTGCACGGACTTGCCGTTGGACTCCATGTCGAGCTGCTGGAGGTAGGCGGTGAACTTCGACATGTGGTGGCTGTAGGGCAGGACCGCGTGGCTCTGCGCGTCGTGGAAGCCGCCGTACCAGACGCCCAGCAGTCCGAGCAGGAACGGCAGGTTGCGCTCCACCGGGGCGGTCGCGAAGTGGGTGTCCATCAGGTGGAACCCGGCGAGCATCTCCTGGAACCGCTCGCGGCCCAGGGCCACCATCAGGGACAGGCCGATGGCCGAGTCGTAGGAGTAGCGGCCCCCCACCCAGTCCCAGAACTCGAACATGTTGCGGGGGTCGATGCCGAAGGCCTCGACCTCGGGGGCGTTGGTGGACACCGCGACGAAGTGCGTGGCGATGGCGTCCCCGCCGGGCTCCTCCCCCAGCCCGTCCAGCAGCCAGCCGCGCGCCGCGGTGGCGTTGGCGATGGTCTCGACGGTGGTGAAGGTCTTGGACGCGACCACGAACAGCGTGGTGGCCGGGTCCGCGTCGATCAGCGCCTCGTGCAGGTCGGTGCCGTCCACGTTGGACACGAACCGGAACTCCAGGCCCCGGTCGGTGTAGGGGCGCAGCGCCTCGTAGGCCATGGCGGGCCCCAGGTCCGAGCCGCCGATGCCGATGTTGACGATCCGGCGCACGGGCAGGCCGGTGTGGCCGCGCCACTCGCGCGAGCGGACGCGGTCGGCGAAGGCGCCCATGCGCTCCAGGACCCGGTGCACGTCGGGCACCACGTCGTGGCCGTCGTCCTCGACGACCGCCCCGCGGGGTGCGCGCAGGGCCGTGTGCAGGACGGCGCGGCCCTCGGTGACGTTGATGTGGTCGCCGCGCAGCATGGCGTCGCGCAGGTCGGCGACGCGGGTGGCGGCGGCCAGCGCGCCGAGGAGGCCGAGGGTCTCGTCGGTGACCAGGTTCTTGGAGTAGTCGACGTGCAGGTCGCCGACGTCGAGCGTGTACCTCCCGGCCCGGGAGGGGTCGTCGGCGAACAGCTCGCGCAGGTGGACGGGGCCGAGCCGCGCGCGGTGCTCCCCCAGCGCGGTCCACTCCTTCCTGCGGTCCAGGGGGAGGCCCGGGGCGGCCCCCTCTCCGGTGTCCCCGGTGCGAGGGAGGGGTGTACTGGCAGACATCCGGTCGCTCCTCGTCGTCCGTGCGGTCAGGTGCGGGCGGCGGCGCGCGGACGCCGGTCCGCGTGCCGCTGCCGCCGTGCGGCTGTGCCGCCGAACCGTCCGAGGGCGTCCGGCGCACAGCCCTAGCCTGCCACGAACACCACCGCTTCCGGGGCTTTCCACAGCCCCGGCCGGGGGGCGGCGCGCCGCGGGGGCCGGTCCCCGCGGGCGGTCACACCTCCTGGCGCTCCCGGCGCAGCTCGGCCACCTCGGCGCGCAGAGTCCGGAGCTCCGCCATGATCATCGCGTGCCCCGCGTCGGGGCCGCCGTCGTCCGGGTCGGGTACCGCGCGGCCGCCGCGCCCGTCCCCGGGGCCGTCCCCGCTCTCCTCGCCGTCGTCCTTCTCCAAGGCCTCCACGGCGACGGCGATGAACAGGTTCAGGGCGACGAGGGTGGACACCAGGACGAAGACCACGAAGAACACCCAGGCCATCGGCGTGTGCTCCATCACGTCCTTGGCGATGGTGCCCCAGCCGTCGGCGGTGGCGATCTGGAAGAGGGTGAACAGCGAGGTGGGCAGGTCCTGGAAGTACTCCGGGGAGTCGTCCGCGAAGAGCCGCGTGGCCATGACCGCCGACACGTAGAGCAGCAGCATCACCAGGAAGAGGATGGACATCATGCCGGGCAGGGCCCGGAACAGGCCGGACACGACGTGCCGCAGGGACGGGATCACCGAGAGCAGCCGCAGCACCCTGAGGACGCGCAGCACCCGGAGCACGGAGAACGGCCCGGAGGTGGGCAGCAGGGCGATCCCGACGATCACCATGTCGAACCAGCTCCAGGGGTCGCGGAAGAACGACGCCCGGTGGGCGTAGACCCGCAGCGCCAGTTCGAGGACGAACAGGGCGAGGATCACGATGTCGATGCCGCGGAGGAGGTCGCCGTGGGCGGCCATCGCCCGGGGAGAGGTCTCCACGCCGAGGATGACGGCGTTGATCAGGATGAGGGTGACGACACTCGCCTGGAACCAGGGGGCGTCGACGATCGTTCGGACCCGGTCGCGCACGGTCACGGGAGAGGGGACTCCGTTCGTCATCTCGGACAACAGCGCCAAATCCTACCGTCCGTGACCACACGGCGTTCCGCCCCCAGTGGCCACTTCGTTCCCACCGGGCCCATGGCTCGCACGCCCCTCTGGCATCCCCTCCCCTGACCAGGCATGATCAGGGGTAGGGGCCACGAGAGCGAGGGGGACGCCGGTGACAGGACGATCCGACGGGTC
The DNA here is from genome assembly GCF_044766605.1 of Nocardiopsis sp. NPDC101807. Classification (NCBI taxonomy): domain Bacteria; kingdom Bacillati; phylum Actinomycetota; class Actinomycetes; order Streptosporangiales; family Nocardiopsidaceae; genus Nocardiopsis; species Nocardiopsis sp. NPDC101807. The sequence continues at coordinate 400,423 of NZ_JBIWMK010000001.1, forward strand.
CGGCGTGGGGCCCTTCGACCCCGCGCCGGGACACGAGAGCGACATCGACGACGTGGACGCGGACATGGACGTGGGCGCGGCGGACCAGGACACGGCGGTGGCCGAGTACCTGGCGGACCACCCGTACGGCCTCCGGATCGAGGAGCTGGAGGACCACGACGCCCTCGGCATCGGCGCGGAACTGCGCCAGGAGGACCCCGAGCGGGTCACGGGGCCGGAGGAGGAGCAGAACCGGGGCCCGGACGGGGAGGACCTCACACGCGTGCTCGGGGCGGAGGAGTTCGCGGACGGGGTCCGCGACGGGGACGGCTGAGCCCCGGCGCCGGCGGCGGTCCCCCACCGTCCCGGCGCCCGCGCTCAGACCCCGGCCCCGCCGCCCTGCGCGAGGTCGGCCCGGAGCCAGCGCTCCACCCGCAGGACGTGCACGGTCGCGGCGGCCCTGGCCGCGTCGGGGTCGCGCGCGATCAGGGCCTCGTGGATGCGCTCGTGGTCCTCGTGGAGCGCGGCGGTCAGGCCGGCCTCCCGGTGCCCGGCCCACACGCGGGCGTTGAAGGTGCGGGAGGACAGCCCCTCCCCGATCGCCGCGAGCGTGGCGTTGCCGGTGCTGGCCACGATGGCCTGGTGGAAGCCGAGGTCCGCGCCGGCCGTGTCGAGCACGCCACCGTCCGGGGCCTCCCGGCGGGGGCGCGTGCCGCCCTGCGGGGCCGCGCCCCCCGGAGCCCCCGCGCAGTCCATGGCGTCGGAGCCGTCCATGCGCTCCAGCAGCGCGCCGATGCGCTCCAGGTCGCGCGCGTCGGCCCGCGCCGCCGCCAGGGCCGTGGCGGCGGGCTCGAGCATCCGGCGCACCTGGAGGACCTCCAGGAGGGTCTGTCCCTGGGACACCTCGGCGAGCACCGAGAAGGTCTCCAGCAGGTCCGCGGGGCGCAGCGCCGTGACGTAGACGCCCGCCCCGTGGCGGGCCTCCAGGACGCCGAGCGTGGTGAGGGCGCGGATCGCCTCGCGCATGGAGCCGCGGGAGACCCCGAGCTGGACCGCCAGGTCGCGTTCGGTGGGCAGGCGCTCGCCGGGGCCGACCTCGCCGCCCGCGATCATCGCCTTGATCCGCTCGACGGCCCTCTGGGTGACGGGCGTGCGCTCTCCGCCGGGATCGTGGGGCACGGATCTCTCCAAGTCGTCGGGCCGTGGCGCACCGCCCTCGCGGGCGCTCCTCGCTGTGTTCGGGGCGGCGGCCGGGCCCGGTCCGGACTCCGAGAGGCTGCCGCACCGTCCCCCTTGACGGGCGAGTCATCATACCAATCTTCTGATACATCAGCGTGCTCCGCCGGAAAACCAGCGCATTTCCCCGACCCGCTTCTCTTGGCGACAGAGTGGTCCGACCATTTGCCGCTCGCCGGAACGGGTCGGTGATCCCCGCCGCGGCAGGAGGCCCCCGGGGCCGGATGCCGTACTCCGCGCCGGGGCGGCCCGCGAGACGTCGCCGCGGGCACGGGGCCGGGCCCTCCTGGAACGACGGCCGCGGGCCCGTGCCGGGACGCGGCACCTCCGGCGGACGTCCGCGCGACGCGCGAACCGGGTTCCGCGAAACCCCTCACACGACGGATCCGGATCTGGTCAACTGGGACCAGTGTCGCCGAGGATGCCTGGAGCCGACCGTGACGCATCACCTGTGCCGGGTACTCGCCGATCGCCCCTCCGACGGTCCGTCCCGGCGCACCCCCGGCCCGGCCCGCCGCCCGGACGCGCACGGCGACGGTCCCACGGCGGGCCCGCGCAGGCCGGCGTCGAGAACCTGGGCCGGCTCCCTCCTGCGAACCCCGCACCGGGAGACGGTCCTGCCGTCCTGACACGGCCCCCGTTCACCTGTTCCGAGCCCGCCGTCACCGCGCCGACCCCCGTGCCGGGCTCCGGCCCCGTGCCCTCCGCCGCCCGGGCGGCGGGCGGACCCGGGCGGCACACCGCCGGGGTCCCGCACGAGGAGCGCGGGGCGGACCCACGGGACTCCCCCTCTCACCGTTGAACCCGCACCGACGAAGGCAACCGAAAGGGAGATCTGCAATGAGCGACCTGGTACTGCTGTCCGGCGGCATGGACTCTGCCACCGCCTTGGCCCTCTCCGCCCAGGAGGGGCGCGCCGGCGCGGTCCTCAACATCAACTACTCCCAGCGCAACGCGGCCGAGATCCAGTCGGCGAGGAGCCTGGCCGAGCACTACGGCGTGGACTACCACTTCGTCGACCTCTCGTCCTGGGGGGCCAAGCTCCGCTCCTCCTTCACCGACCCCACCATCGACGTGCCGAGCGGCCCCTACTCCAACGGGGTGTACGGGGACGGCGGCGCCGACTCCACCGGTGTCACCGTGGTGCCGTCCAGGAACGGCACGTTCGTCTTCGCGGCGCTGGGCATCGCGCAGACCCTGGGCCATGACCGCGTCGTCACCGCGGTCCACGCCGACGACCACGACGTCTACCCCGACACCCGGCCGGAGTTCATCGCCGCGGTCAACACGGCCGCGCTGCTGTCCACCAGCGGCACCGTCACCGTCCACACCCCCTTCTCCCGCACGAGCAAGGCGGGCATCGGGAAGATCGGCCGCAGCCTGGGGGTGCCGTACGAGCTGACGTGGTCGTGCTACTCCGCCGGCCCCTCGCACTGCGGCACCTGCGGGACGTGCATCCTGCGCCATGACGCCCTGACCTCCGGGGGCCACACCGACCCGACCGTGTACGCCGTGGTCCCGGAGCTGGTGTAGCCGGTACGCGCCGCGGGCGCGCCCGCGGCCCGGCAGATCCGCGCCCCGGCCGGCCGGGGCCCGCGCCCCCGGCGGGGAGGTCCCCCGCCCTCTCCACCGGGAGCGGACCCGCCGGGGCCGGACCGCCGACGGCCCGGACGTCCCCGGAGCCGGGCTCCTGCCGTCCCGGCGGGGACGGCAGGAGCCCGGGGAGCACCGGCGGCACAGGACGGTTCCGTCCGACCCCGGCACGTGTCCCAGACCACACAACCGAAAAGTGATCGTACCAATCCCGCCCGGAACCCCCCCCTCAACACCGAAAAACCCCCCTGTTCTTGCCGCTCTCCCTCCAGTGTGCAAAAGTGGTCGGACCACTGGAAGGCTCGTGGCGAGCGGGACGCCGACCCCCGGGGGCGGCTCGAGGGAGGCCCATGCGGATCGCACTCTTCATCACCTGTGTCAACGACACGCTCTTCCCCGACACCGGGCGGGCGGTGGTGCGGCTCCTGGAGCGGCTGGGCCACGAGGTCATCTTCCCGGAGGACCAGACGTGCTGCGGCCAGATGCACTACAACACCGGGTACCGCAGACCGGCGACGCGGCTGGCCGTGCGCTTCGTCAAGACCTTCGAGGGCGCCGACGCCGTCGTCGTCCCCTCCGGCTCCTGCGCGGCGATGATCCGCGACAACTACCCGCGCCTGGGCGCGGGCGGCAGCCGCCTGTCCCGCAAGGTGGCCGGCCTCGCCCCGCGCGTGTACGACCTCACCGAGTTCCTGGTGGACGTGCTCGGGGTGACCGACGTGGGCGCCTACTACCCGCACAAGGTCGCCTACCACCCGACCTGCCACGGGCTGCGCATGCTCGGCCTGGGAGACCGCCCCTACCGGCTCCTGCGCGCCGTGCGCGGCCTGGAGCTGGTGGAGCTGGAGGGCGCCGCCGAGTGCTGCGGCTTCGGCGGCACGTTCGCGGTCAAGAACGGCGACGTCTCCTCCGCCATGGGCGCGGACAAGGCGCGGCACGCCGTCGAGACCGGCGCCGAGGTCCTGTGCGCGGTGGACAACTCCTGCCTGATGCACATCGGCGGCATCCTGTCCCGGCAGCGGTCGGGCATGCGGGTGGCGCACATCGCCGAGATCCTGGCCGGCACCGAGAAGGACGGCTCGGCCGGGCCCGTCCCCGACCACGCACCCGCCGCGAAGGAGGCCGCCACCCGATGAGCGCCACGTTCCTGGGCATACCGCCCTTCCCCGAGGCCGCGAGAGCGGCCGTCGACGACTCCCGGACCCGCCACAACCTGCGCAGGGCGACGCACACGATCCGCGACAAGCGCGCGTCCGTGGTCGGCGAGCTGCACGACGACTGGCAGCTGCTGCGCGCGGAGGGCGCGGCGGTCAAGGAGCACACACTCCGCCACCTGGACCGCTACCTGGAGCAGTTGGAGGAGTCGGTGACCCGCGCGGGCGGCCGGGTGCACTGGGCCGCCGACGCCGAGGAGGCCAACGCGATCGTCACCCGGCTGGTGAAGGCCACCGGCGAGACGGACGTGGTCAAGGTCAAGTCGATGGCCACCCAGGAGATCGAGCTCAACAACGCTCTGGCCGAGGCGGGGATCACCGCCTACGAGACGGACCTCGCGGAGCTGATCGTGCAGTTGGGCGACGACCTCCCGTCGCACATCCTGGTGCCCGCCATCCACCTGGGGCGCGCCCAGATCCGGGAGATCTTCCTGGACCAGATGGCGGAGTGGGGGACCCCGGCCCCGCCGGGGCTGACCGACGACCCCCGCGCCCTGGCGGAGGCGGCCCGGCTGCACCTGCGCGAGCGCTTCCTGCGCACCAGGACCGCGATCTCGGGCGCCAACTTCGCGGTGGCCGACTCCGGGACGCTGGTGGTGCTGGAGTCGGAGGGCAACGGGCGCATGTGCCTGACCCTCCCCCAGACCCTCATCTCCGTGGTGGGCATCGAGAAGATCGTACCGACCTGGTCGGACCTGGAGGTGTTCATGCAGCTCCTGCCGCGCTCCTCCACCGGCGAGCGGATGAACCCCTACACCTCGACCTGGACCGGGGTGACCCCGGGCGACGGCCCCCAGGAGTTCCACCTGGTGCTGTTGGACAACGGCCGCACGGACGTGCTGGCCGACACGGTGGGCCGCCAGGCCCTGCGCTGCATCCGCTGCTCCGCGTGCCTGAACACCTGCCCGGTGTACGAGCGCACGGGGGGCCACGCCTACGGGTCGGTGTACCCGGGGCCGATCGGCGCGATCCTCACACCGCAGCTGCGCGGGATGTCCTCGGCGGTGGACGAGGCGCTGCCGTACGCGTCGTCGCTGTGCGGCGCCTGCTACGAGGTCTGCCCGGTGGCGATCGACATCCCGGAGGTGCTGGTACACCTGCGCGAGGAGGTCTCCGCGGGAAAGGGCCACCTGGGCGAGAAGGCGCTGATGGCGGGCGCCGAGGCGGTCTTCTCGTCCTCGCGCGCCCTGGGGGCCGCCCAGCGCGCGGCGGGGCTGGGCCGCGACCTGGTACCGGGGCACCTGCCGGGCACGGCCGGGGCGTGGACGGACACCCGGGACGTCCCGGACGTGCCCGCGGAGTCCTTCCGCTCGTGGTGGAACAAGCGTGGGAAGGGGCAGCGGTGAGCGCGTCGCGGACGGGACGGACCCCCGGACGAGGCGGGGCCGCCGGAGGCGGGCCGCGGGGCCCCGCTCCGAGCAGCAGGGAGCTGATCCTGGGCCGGGTCAGGGCGGCGCTCGCCGACGTGCCCTCCGACGAGCCCGCGGTGCGGGCGCCGGGGCGCGGCTTCGCGGACAGCCACGCCGCGGGCCCGACCCTGGACGTGTTCGAGGACCGGTTGCGCGACTACAAGGCGCAGGTGCGCCGGGTCCCCGCCGACCGGCTGGCGGCGGAGGTGGCGGCGGCCCTGGACCGGCGCGGAGCGGAGCGGGTGGTGGCCCCGCCGGGGGTGCCGGACGCGTGGTTCGACGGCGCCGCGGCCGAGCGGCTGCCCGACTCCCGGGAGGAACCCCTGTCCGTGGGGGACCTGAACGGGGTGGACGGCGTGGTCACGGGGTGCTCCGTGGCGATCGCGGAGACCGGCACCATCGTCCTGGACGCGGGCCCCGACCAGGGACGGCGCGCGATCACCCTGGTGCCCGACTACCACCTGTGCGTGGTGCGCGCCGAGCAGGTGGTGGACGGCGTCCCGCAGGCCGTGCGGCTGCTGGACCCGGCCAGGCCGCTCACGTGGATCAGCGGCCCCTCGGCCACCAGCGACATCGAGCTCAACAGGGTGGAGGGGGTGCACGGCCCGCGCACCCTGGAGGTGCTGCTGGTCGAGGCCGCGCCCTGACCCCGCACGGCCGGTGGGGGTGGGGCCGGCCCCACCCCCACCGGTCGTGCGGGCCCCCGGGGAAGGGGACGGCCAGCCGTATGGCCCGGCGGGACGGGGCTTCCTAGGGTCGGAGGAGACACGACCCCAGCGAACGACGGGACGCCCATGCCCCACGTACGACGCGACACCGGCCCCCTCCCCCGCGCCGCCCGCAGGCGGCGACGGAGAGTCCCCTCCCGCCTCCGCACCGGGACCGTGCTCGCCGCGGCCCTGCTCCTGGCCTCGCCGGCGGGCGCGCTCGCGGGCACGGCGGCGCCGTCCGCCCCCGCGGAGGCTCCGCGGGCCGCCCTCCCGGCCCCCACCGGGGAACGCCCGGTCGGCCGCACGACCCTGCACCTGGTGGACGGGGGCCGCGAGGACATATGGGTCGGCGGGCCCCGCGAGCTGATGGCGACCCTGTGGTACCCGGCCCGCTCCGACGCGGGACGGCGCGCGCCCTACATGACCGAGGCCGAGTCGGCGGCGACGCTCGAGGCTCGCGGGGTGACCGGCCTGCCCCCGGACACCCTGCACCGGGTGCGCACCCACTCCCGGCTCGACGCGGCCCCCGCCCGCGCCGGGGACGGCCTGCCCCTGGTCGTCCTGTCCCCCGGCTCCGGGCACAACAGGATCTGGTTCTCCTCCCTCGCCGAGGAACTGGCCAGCCACGGGTTCGTCGTGGCCGCCGTCGACCACGCCCACGAGTCCGCGCCCGTCGAGTACCCCCACGGGCTGGTGACCGGGTGCGCCGGGTGTGACAGCGGGGAGTGGGCCCGGGGCGCGGTCAACCGCGCCGGGGACGTCTCCTTCCTCCTGGACCGGCTCACCGGCCCCGACCCGGCCTGGCGGTGGTCGCACGTGATCGACGCCTCCCGGATCGGGATGGCGGGGCACTCCTGGGGCGGCTCGGCCACCGCGGAGACCCTGCGCCTGGAGGACCGGGTGGACGCCGGCATCAACCTGGACGGCCCCTACTACGCCACGGCGCTGGAGGAGGACCTGGACAAGCCCCTGGCCCTGCTGGGGAACGACCAGGGCATCGCCTGGGACGGCCACGAGGAGATGTGGCCGCGACTGACGGGGTGGCGCCAGTGGATCAGGATCACCGGCTCCGGCCACTCCAACGGCATCGACCAGGGACTGATCACCGAGCAGCTGGGGCTCCGTGACATGTATCCGCCCGAGGAGTGGCGCAACCTGTACGGCGACATCCCGCTCGGACACGGCCTGGACCTCGTGCGCGCCTACGGCCTGGCGTTCTTCGACCACCACCTGCGCGGGGGCGACCAGCCCCTCCTGGACGATCCGGAGCGCGTCCACCCGGAGCTGGTCGTGGTGGACCCCGGGTAGGCGCCGTCGGCGGAGGTCAGCCCCCGGGACGCCAGGCGGCCAGCAGCACCTCCAGGGCGTCCGGGCTGGCCTCCTCCTCGGCGAAGGGGGCCTGGTACCGGGCCCCGGCCCCCTGGGGAGGACGGCGCGGCCGGAGCCTGGGGGCCGCCGCCGGGACCCCCGCCGACCGTTCGTCCGGGTCCCCCTCCCTGGCCAGCGGCGCCTGGTAGCGGGCGCCCCGGGAGGCGGGCCTGCGCTTCCTGCGGATCCACCTGCGCACGGGCGCCTCCGGCGCCTCCTCGGCGGGCTCCGCGCGTTCACCGGTGGCCGTGAACCACACCGGGAGCTCCACCAGGCCGTGGACGGCCGGCGCGCCGCGGCGGCGCAGTTCGTGCGGCTCGACCGCCAGGACCATGCCGCGCATCCGGTCCACGGCCGTGTCGATGGCGGTGCGCACCAGCTCGCGCGTGAACCCGGTGGCGGGACAGCGGTGCGCCCCCGCGCCCCACAGCAGGTGGGAGCGGTTGCCCGCCATCGCCGTCGCGCCGTCCCCGCCGTGGAACACGGACGGGTCGGTGTGGGCGGAGGCGAACCCGAACAGCACCGGCTCGCCCCGCCGGACGCGGGCGCCCGCGAAGCCCGCGTCCGCCGTGGCGTAGCGCCCGGCGAGCATCCGGATCGGCGGGTCGGTCCACATGACGTAGTCGACGAAGTCCTCGGGGGTGAGGGTGCCGCCCAGGTAGGCGGTCCACATCCGCGGGTCCTCCAGCAGCCTGAGCAGGGCGTTGCCGATGAGGTGGGTGGTCGGCTCGTGCCCGGTCTCCCACAACAGGGACAGGGACGCGACCGCCTCCTCGTCGGTGAGCCGGTGGGGGTGGGCCAGCAGCCGGCTGGCGAGGTCCTCGCCGGGGTCGGCGCGCTTGCGGGCGACCAGGCCCGCGAAATAGGCGCGGACGGCCCGGGCCGCGGGTTCGGCGCGGTCCGGTCGGCCGCTCCACAGGCGCGTCGTGAGGTCGGCCAGCAGGCGTCCGTAGGCGTCTGGGAGCCCGAAGAGCTCGTTGAGGACGAGCGCCGGGAGCGGGGCCGCGTACTGGCCGACGAGGTCGGCGCTCCCCTCCGCGGCGACCCGGCCGAGCAGGTGCACGGCCGCGCGCTCGACCACCGGCACCAGCTGGGGCGTGCCCACCTGTGCCAGGGCCTCCACGAGGGGGACCCTCAGCCGCTGGTGCTCCTCGCCGTCGCGGGCGAGGGCGCCGCTGCGCGCCGGGGGCGTGCCCCGGGGACTCCACGGGCGAGGGTCCGCGGAGAAGAGGTCGCGGTCGCGCAGGGCCTGGAGGTTCTCCTTGTACCCGAGCAGGAGCCAGCCGCGCTCCCCGGGGCCGACCTCGACGCGGACCATCCCTCCGTGGCGGGCGCGCAGCAGGGCCCACGGCACGTCGTCCCCGGCTCCCGCGTGGAGCCGCAGGGCCGGCTCCGCGCCGCGGGGGCAGCCCGCGGCGTTCGCCCCGCCCGGCGGGAGGCCGTCCCGGTCGTCGGCCCCGGTTCCCTGGCGCATGGCGGCTCCTCGGTGGGTGCGGATGGGAGCCGACGGTATTCCCCCCGTGTTTCCGGTGTGCTTCGGGGAGGAAAGCACCGCCTTTCCTTCCGGGGCACCAGGCACCACGGCGGGGCAAGGCGGGATTTCACGACACCGCGCCCACTGGCGGCGTTGTCGCCGCACAGGCGCCGAATCCCCCTTCGGGCGGCCGGATCCGGCACGGGGCCGCCGAGCTGCCCCTTCGCCGGCGGAGGACGTCCGACGCCGCCGCCCGGTCCGCCTCTGCGGGGGAATGGCGGGCGGTGGGACGCACAGGGGGCGAAAAGCGCTCCCGGGCGCGCGACCGGCCCTTTTCCCGGAGGTTTCGGTTCTCTCACCGCGAATCCGGCCGCCGGGGATCGGTAGGATTGTCCGTCGGCTCCACCGCCGAACGACGACACGACCGGGGAGAAGCACCGTGGGCAAGAAGGGTCGTGGCCGGCAGCGCCGCGCCGCAGGGGCGCCGACCGCCGCCTGGGCCGGGCCGGAGGCCGGGGCCTCACCCGCGGAGGTGGTGTCCGGGGCGGTGGACGCGCTCGTGTCCGGCGGGGAGGGCGGGGGCGTCGACCTCGCCGCGGCCCGGCTCGCCGACACCGAGGACCGCGAGTGGGCGGACGCGGCGGGGCGCGCCCTCCTGGCGGCCCTCCTGGACGCCGCGGCCTCCGCGTGGACCCGCGGCTGGCAGCCCGCCGAGACGGTCCGTCAGGTCGACCGCGTGCTCGGACCCGTGGCCGCGGCGGTGTGCGCCGACGCCGTGACGGCCGACCTGGAGCGCCACTCCCCCGCGACGGTGGACCCGCGCTGGGCCGAGCAGGTGCGCGGGTTCGGCGTGAAGGCCTCGTGGGGCCGCGGCGAGGGGTACCCGGCCCACGTCGGCGCGGAGCACGGGCTGCTGCGGTTCGAGGCCGTCGACGCCGTGCTGCGGGTGCTGGCGGCCCTGCGGGTGCTCCCGCCCCTGCGGCGGCTGTGCCCGCCCCCGGGGGCGTACCGTCCGGGCCGCCCTGGCGCCGCGCGACGGCCCGAGCGGGTGGACGCGGGCAAGCTCGCGCGGGTGCGGGCGCTGCTGGCCAAGGCCGAGTCGACGGAGTTCCCGCAGGAGGCGGAGGCGCTGAGCGCCCGCGCCCAGGAGATGATGGCGCGGCACAGCATCGACCGGGCGCTGCTGGCCGAGGGCCCCGGGGAGTCGGAGGCCGCCTCCGGGCGCCGCCTGCCGGTGGACGCCCCCTACGACGAGCACAAGGCGGTGCTGCTGCACGAGGTGGCCGAGGCCAACCACTGCCGCGCCGTGTGGCACCAGGAGCTGGGGCTGTGCACCGTCATGGGGTTCCCGGGGGACGTGGAGGCCGTGGACCTGATGTTCACCTCGCTGCTGGTCCAGGCCGAGACGGCGATGCGGGCCAGCGGCTCGGTGCGGGACCGGTCGGGGCGCGCGGCGGGCAAGGCGTTCCGCGCCTCGTTCATGTCGGCGTTCTCGGTGCGGGTGGGGGAGCGGCTGGTCGAGACGGCGCGCGCCGCCGAGAGGGCGGCCCAGGCCGAGACCGGCACGGACCTCGTACCGGTCTTCGCGGCGCGCGAGCGCGAGGTGGAGGCGGCCGTCGCGGAGGCGTTCGGCGAGCTGACCTACTCGCGGGTGCGGGGCCCCTACAGCGAGGACGGCTGGGTCGAGGGGCGCGCCGCGGCCGACGCCGCCTCCCTGGGCTCGCGCCGCCACCTGCCCTGAGCCCCGGTCCCGCGGAGTCGGCGGCCGCGCCGCGCCCGCCGGGGAGGGGCGTCATCGCCGACCGCGTGGCACCCGAAGCCCTCCGCGAACTCACGCGCGTCCACGCCGTCCGAGCCGGAGCCACCGGGCTCACGGCGTTCGCGCTCCCCCACCCCTGACACGCGTTCGCGCCCCCGCCGACGCACTTTCCGCAGGAGAAGAAGGACCCCCTTCGCGGTCGGATCCCGCCTGGTTCCCCGAGGGCCGCGCCCGCCGCCGACCCGGGAGGTCGCGTACATCCGGGCGGGCCCCGGCCCGCGGCCCGGGCGCCTGCGATCAGGCCGGGACCCGACAGGAGCCCCCCCGGCAACGCACACCGAAAAAGAAACAGGAAATCAGTCACGGGAAAAAGAAAGACAGAGAAATCGGGCACCCGCGCAGAACCGGGCCGCCCTGGCGAATCATTCACTTTCAACCGACACAACAGGAATCACTCCGGGCGAAAGGAATACACCCCGTAGATTCGCGACCATGAATACCGGGAACCCCCCTGCACATTCGGCGACCAACCGAAAAACCCGTTACACGGACGCAACAAAAGCCCGCGACCACCCCCCGGGGACGCCTCGGGCCCGGGGGCAGCTTCCACTTCTCCGCACGCCGGTGGTACCTTTGCCGTCGCTTCAGACGCAGGTGGCGGGGAAAGGGGTCGGGCATGCTGTTTGACCCCCGGAAAATGGGTGACTCAGCACACAATTTCGTCCTAGCGGCACCGGGGATCGACCTGCCCCGGGCCGGCGCACCGGCCATGCGCGCCGCTTCGGAGGTCTACGACACCCTCGGCGAGCAGCTGCACGAGCTCTCCGATGCCGGGGACACGACGCACGACCGCGTCCGGGGGAACTTCGGCGGAGCGGCCTCCGACCACCACGACCGCCCCCTCCCGGCCTTCACCGGCGGGGAGAGGGACTGCACCGGCAACGTGGCGGGAACGAGCCGCACGCTCTCGGCCGAGCTGCGCGAGGCGGCAGACGTCGACCACATGGTGGCGACGGTCCTGGTCCAGGCGACCCGGTCCATCACCGGGACCACCCGGGCCGTCGCGGCGGCCGAGGTCGCCTTCGGCGCCTCCCTGGAGCGGATCCCGGTCTTCGAGGCCATCCGCAGCCCGGCCATGCGCCGCGTCCTGACCTGGCTGCTCATCACCGCGCCCGGCCGACAATTCGTCGGCCAGGACCTCGCGAGCTTCGGCGCGCTGCTCCAGCGCGTCCAGATCGACAACGGCGACCGGGACGGGGTCGGCCAGGACTCGCTGCGCGACGCGCACGTAGGGGCCGTGATCGAGGGGCCCGTCTCCACCGGCACCTCCGGAGGCCCCCGGGTGTTCGTCGACAGCGGTTGCGCGAAGGCCTTCACCCGGCGCCTCGACGACCTGCGCGGCCTGCCGGACCCGCCCGCGCCCTCGATGCCAGAAGGAAGAGCCGCGTATGCCGTTGGACCACACCATGTCCGACTCCTCACGCAAAGCGATCGAGGTCCTCACCGGCATCCAGGTCCCCAAAGCCGGCATCGCCAACCTCGGCCGCGCCTCGGAGATCTACACCGCCCTGGACCAACGCCTGGCCGTTCTGGAAGACCTGTTCGACCTCAGCCGCAAACACGCCCGCCGCCACTTCGACGGCAACACCGCCGACCGCTACGAACGCTCCCTGGACCAGTTCACCCGCGGCGAGAACAACTACGTCGGCTCGGCCCGCGACAACTCCAACGTCATGTCCGCCGAACTCTTCAAGGCCCGCGCCAACGTCGAGTACATGCACATGATGGTCATCGGCCAGTTCGTCCAGCTCCTGGCCGAGATCGCCTGGGCCATCGCCATGGCCAAGTTCACCTTCGGCGCCTCGCTGAAGTGGATCCCGGTCTTCAAGGCCATCCGCAGCCTGGCCATGCGCCGCATCCTGACCTGGCTGCTCATCACCGTGCCCGGCCACCAGATCATCAGCCAGATCTTCGCGAGCATGGACAGCATCATCCAGCGCATCCAGATCGGTAGGGGGACCCGCCACCACCGCGACAACGCCCTGACCGAGAGCGCCCACAAGGGCGCCGTCATCGAGGGCGCGCTCTCCGCGGTCTTTTCCGCCGGCATGGACGGACTGTTCAGCAAACACCTGTCCGACCTGTTCAGCAAAGGCCTCACCGACCTCAACCTTCTGCCCGACCCGCCCCCGCTGGTCCGCACCACACCCGACGGACCGCCCCCGGCAGGGCCCCCCACCGGCCCGCCCGTGCGCGAGACTCCCGACGGGCCACCCCCCGCAGGGCCGCCCTCGGGTCCCCCCGATGGCCCGCCTGCGGGGCCGGTGCGGGACGACCCCCCGCCGCTCAACCGTGACACCGACACCCCGCCACCCCCCGGAGGTGGCGGCGGGCCCGACGGTCCCCCCACCCGCCCCAAGGACGACCCTCCCGCCGACGGGCCGGTCAAGGACGACCCGCCAACAGCACCGGTCAAGGACGACCCCGCACCCACACCCGCGCCCCGGGACACCCCGGGGTCCGTCCCCGCGCCCAAGGACACCCCGCCCGCGTCCCCGTCGTTGAACAAGGACCTGGCCGAGGTGTTCGGCCGCCACAACGACGAGTTCCTCGCCCCCTACAACCCCGCCAGCCCCGTAGGCGCCGGGGCCTTCGACAACGCCGCCAAGGCCGCCGCCGCACGCAACGACTTCGCCGAGGTGTTCGCCCGCAACTTCGGCGAGCACCTGGGCGAGAGCGCAGCGCGCGATCTGGGCCGCGACTACGCCACCACCCTGGCCCGCCACTGGAACGACCCCGACCTGGGCCGACACCTACGCGACACCATCGGCGACCGCCTGCCCCCGCACATGCGCGACCACCTCGCCGACGTCCCCGTCAACCTGAACAAACCCCTGGGCGACTATTTCTCCACCACCGGCGCCTACACCCAGCAGGTCGGCGGGAGCATCGGCACCGGCGCCCTGGAGGGCTACCTCGGCGAGGGCCTGGGCAGCATGGCCGACGGACGCGGCTGGGAAGCCTCCGGATACTCCGCCACCGCCGGCGCCACCCAAGCAGGCATCCAGCAGGGCGCCACCGACGGCATCCTGCACGGCACCGAACTGTTCAAGGACAGGGACACACCCGACCTGTCCACGCCCGAACCGCAGCGCACCCAGAGCGAGGACACCCACACCCGCAACGACGTCCCCACCGGCCCCCAGGCCCCCGCCCCGTGGACGGGCGGGGACGAGGAGCAGGGCCATGGGGGTGACCGGTGGGACCGCGGTCCCGGCGGGCAGGGCGGCGATCCGGGCGGGCCGGACCGCGGAGCCGGACGCGGGGACGGGGAGGGCCGGGGGCAGGACGGGCGACCCGACCGCGAGGACCCTGCGGCCACCGCCTCACAGGACACCGGCGACCGCGACGACCTGTCCGACATCGACGACGTCCCCGACCTGGTCAGCGACACCGACTCCGACAGCGACACCGACTCCGTGTTCGGCGACGACGGCTCCGACTTCGGCGACCCCGACGACCGCGACCAGCCCAACAACGACACCGTGCGCGTCCACCAGGACGAGGACGTGCGCACCCCCTACCCCGACCCCGTCAAGACCCCCGACACCGGCAAGGACGCCTTCGGGACCACCGAGACCAAACACCCCGGCTTCACGGACACCGCCTACCCCGGCCTGGGCAACGACCTCTTCCACCCCGGCATGAACGACGGCCCCCTGACCGTCAACTTCCTCAACGCCATCGTCCCCGACAACCCGATGGCGTTCCCTCCCCCCGGAGCCGAACAGACCGCACCGCCCCCCGGGAACACACCCCACACCGGCAACGGCACGAACACGGCCGACCGCTCCACCCCCGAACCGGAACAGCACACACCCGCGCCCGTCGCCGTGGCGCCCCCGATCGGCCAGGCAGCCCCTCCCCCCACGAACACACCGCAGAACACGACCACCGACAACAACCAGCGCCCCACACCCACCGAACGGGACAACGGCGGACGTCCCTCCCAGCGCACCAACGACACCCGCACCTCCGACCCCTCACCGCAGCGCTCGACCTCCAACGACACCCCCCAGGCCACCACCGAGAGCGCCCCGCCCGCTCCGCAGACCACGACCACCGGCGACCCGACCGGGCTGGACGCCCCAGCTCCCTCGACGGACGACCAACGGGCGAACCCGGACACCGCGCCCGACCCCGAACACCCGACCTCCCCGGCCGAGGTCCCGCTGCCCCCGTCCCCGGCCACCGAGAGCGACGGCCGCCAGGACACCGGCACCACCACCGAGAACGGACCGCCCCGGCACACGCACGACACCGACCGCACCCCCTCCGACCGCGACGGCGAAGAGTCCGACCAGCGGGACGAGGCCACCCCCCGCGACGACGACCGCCCCCAGGACAGCGACGAGGACCAGGCCGGAGACGGCACAGGCGGGTCCGACGACGGCGACCGGTCGGGCGAGCAGCGCGGCGACCGATCGGGGAACGACGAGGGCCGGGGCGAGGACGACAGGGGCCGGTCGGGGGACGAGGACGGCGAACGCACGGACGACGTCGAGTCCGCGCACGAGGGACAGTCCACCGAGGAGAAGAGCGGCCAGGAACAGGACGGTGAGGAGAGTCGCGAGGGCGCCCCCGACGGAGAAGACCAGACGCCCCGAACAGCCCCGCCCCCGAACACGGACGGTGTCCCCCAGGACCAGCAGTCACCGCGTCCCCGCCCGCAACCGCTCCCCCACGGACAGGCCGGGGCCGAACACGACGGCCCGCCCCCGCCCACCACCGTGGACCCCCCGACCACGACCGACCACCGAACCACCGCGACCCCGCCCACGGACAACAGCGAGACGCCGGCACCGGACAACAGCGCGACCCCGCCCACCAAGAACAACGGGACACCGGCACCGGACACCACCGCCCCGCCCACCGCCGAAACCACCCCACCCCACACCACCCAGGACACACCGACCCCCACCCACAACACCCACACCGACGCACCCCCGACACCAGCCGCCGCCCAAGGCGAGCACACGGCGGACAACGACTCCCCCACCCCCGCACACCCACGCACCACCCCCACCACCGACCCCGAGGCCGACGCCCGCGCCGCCGCGGTCCTGGACCGCCTGCCCGAACTCACCCGGGCCCTGGCCGACAAGGACATCCCCCGGGCACGGGCACTGGGAGCCGAGTTCTGGAGGCTGCTGGGACCGGGCCAGGGGCCGGACCCCCAGAACCGCTCGGTGCGCGAGGCGCGTGAGCTGGCGCAGGCGCTGGTCTACACCGTCTCCGACCCCTCCAACAGACGCGTCCCGCTGAGCGGCGATGCCCTGCCCGCCGAACGCGTCCGCGACGCCGGGGTCCTGGCCCGCGGCATCGGCCGCCACCTGCGGGACCGCCACGACCCGGTCCGCGCCCGGCTCTGGCAGGCGGGCGGGCGCCTCACGACGGACTACGTCCGCTACGCGATGCAGGACCCCGCCGACCGGGACCCCTCCCCCTACGACGCACCCGACACGGTGAAAACCGTCAACACCGCCCTGGTCGACAGCGACCAAGACGCACCGACCCCGCAAACACCACCCGGCGAACCACCGACACCGCACCGGACAACAACACACAACGACGACCCCGCCGCGTCCGGGTCCGGGACGATCCGCCGACTGCCGACCGGCGCCGAAACCGACCGCTACGGCGCCCTCCTGCACGACCCCGGCTACAACCCCAACGCCTTCGACGCCCTCCCCACCGCGACCCAGGACGCGGTCTCCGCCTACACCCGGTCCTCCTGGCTGAACCGCTTCGCGCGTCTGCGTCCGTTGAACGAGGCGACGGTGCAGGCCGAACTGGACCGGATCCGGGACGAGAGCCGGTCCCACCCCGGGTGGCAGGTCTACGAGATCGGCGGCGGCCGGTGGCCCGACCCGGCGCGGCTGAAGGAAGCCGCGGAGCGGGGCGGACTGAGCCCCGAGCAGGAGCGGATCGTGCGAGGCGTCCTCGACAACCCGTATCCGGACGCGGCACTGGAGAACCTCCAGGTAAGCTCCGGAAGCGCGGGCCGGATCGCCGAATCCCTCGCCCTGCACGGTGAACCGGCGCACTTCCCCGACTCCTCGGAAGTCATGGCGTTGCTCCGGCGCCTGGACCGCGCCACCGGCCGGCCCTTCCCCGAGGGTTTCGAGGCCGTGCACGGCATGTACCACCACCAGCACCTGCTGGGCGAGGGCAGCACCGACCCCCACACCCTCGCCGGGACCACCCACGTGGAACAGGGGTACCTCTCGGTCTCCCTCGGTACCGTTCCGTCCGCGGCGGGCGGCTCCCCCATCGACCTGATGCGGCTGACCGTGCCGGAAGGCTCCCGGGGGCTGTGGGTCGGCGACCGGAGCGAACACCCCGGCGAGCGCGAAGTGATCCTCCCCCGGGGGACCCGCTACCGGATCACCGCGGTCGAGCCCTGGGGGCGCGGTTACCTCTTCCACGCCGAGATCCTGCCCCCCGCGCACGACGACGGGGCCACCGCGGCCCCGGCCTGGACGGGTGAGGCGCTGGACCGCATCGACCGGGCCCTGGAGGCGGATGACACGGCAGCGGCCCTGGCCGGAATACACGGGGCGGCGGAGCGCTTCTCCGCGGACCTGGTCTCCGCTCTGCGGGATGCCGACGGCCCCGGCCGGACCGCGGCGATCGGCCGCCTCGAGCAGTTGCTGGACGCGGCCGAGCGGCTGTCGGACCGGGCCTCGGAGATCGCCGGCACCGCCCCGGAGGCGGTCGCGGCCGCGGTCGCCCTGGCCGCGGACCTCGCCGCCGCCGCGGAGAGCGTCGCCGCGCGCGGTGCCGCCGACGCGGCCGCGGCCCGGGACGCGGTCCCCGAGCCGTCCGAGGTGGACCCCGAGGACCCGGGCCGGATCACCGACGCCGCACGGGAGCGCGACACGGCCCTCACCCGGGTCTCGGACGCCGACACCGCGCGCGGCGACGCCGAACGCGCCTCCCGCATCGCCTACGAGGCCGCCGACACCGCCGCCCGTACCGCACGGACCACCGGACACGGTGCCGGGGACCGGGTCGGGGAGGCGCGCGCGGCCGCCGAGACGGCGGACGCCCGGCGCCGCGCCGCGATCACGGCCGCGGAGGACGCGGCCGACCGGCACGAGGGCCTCACCCGCACCGTCAACGTGGCAGCGAGCATCGCCGTCGGTATCGCCCTCGGCGACGTGGCCGCCTCCCGAGGCGACGCCGCCGCGACGGCGGCCGCCCTCGCCCGGGCGCGGTCCATCGCCGACCTGACCTCACCGGACTCCGCGGCGCGCATGAGACTGGACATGCGCCTGAACGCGATGGGGCTCTCCGCCCCGGTCGGCTCCGGCGACCCCGTCGTCCTCGCCGTGACCGACATCTCCGGAGAGGTACGGGACCCGGGCGGGGACGGCGCCGGGACGAGCGGCGCCGAACCCGACCCCCTCGCCCGCGGGCTGGGACTGACCGACGACGCGGAGCCGGATCCGGCGGAGGCGCCCGGCCCCGCGACGGGCACACCCCCGGGCGACCGGACGGAGCGAGGGCCGGGGGCGCACTCCGCGGCGGACTCGCCCCTGGACGCGTTCCACAGAGCCCTCAACACGCAGACCCCGCCCGCCCGGAGCGAACCGGTGACCGGGGAGGAACCCTCCGACCCCGGGGCCGGACCGCCCCTGCAGCCGGTTCCGGCCCGGTCGGCGGCCGAGCCGAACACGGACACCGAGACCACCGGGGCCGCCCCTGCCGAGACCGGCGTTTCGCGGGGGCAGGCGACGCCGCCGGATCCACTGCCCGCCGAGACCGGGGAGTCGCGGGAAGACGTGGTGCGCACACCCGTGCCGACCGGGTCCGAGACGCCCGCGACCACGGAGGAGGCACGGACACGAACCGAGGACGGGGAACACGAGGAGGGCACGCCTCCCCAGCCCCCCGCACCCGCTCCGACCGAGAGCGACGGCACCCGGCCCGAGCCGTCGGTGCTGCCCGTCGACACCGACGTCACGGACACGGAGCACGTACCCCCGCTGCCCCTACGGCACGAGCACGGCACCGGCACCGGCACCACCACGGACCCCGCGGACACGGTGGACCACGCGGACACCACGACCATCGAACAACCGCCCCAGCCCCAGCAGCAGAACACCGGTACCACCACGGACACCATGGGCACGGTGACCCCCGTGGACCCCGTGACCCCCGTGGACACCACGGCCACGGAACAGCAGCTCCCGCCCCAGCAGCAGAACACCGACACCACCACGGACACCGGAAACACCACGACCCCCGCGGACACGGAACAGCCTCCTCCGCCCCAGCCCCAGCAGGAGAACACCGACACCACCGTCGGCACGGACACGGAGCGCCCGCAGACCGACACCGGAGACACCCGGCCACGGGAGGAGCCCCCGCCCCGGAACTACCCGGGTTCCGTGCGGCCGGACCGGACGGGCGCCCCCTACGACCTCGGCTACCTGCTGACGTCCAACCTGGTCAACTCCAGCATGGTCCACGCCGAGCACCTGCGTTCGTTCGTGGACGACACCCTCGCCAACGACGCCGGGCACGTCGACGCCACCGTGCGCGACGCGGTCAGGGAGCGGGTCGACGCCCAGGCGCGCAAGCAGACGGGCGTGTTCTTCGGACCGGAGGGGTTCTCCACGACGGTCACCGGAGCGGACGGCTCCACCTGGCGGGCCGATCTGCGGCTGCGCTCCTCCCGTGAGGGCTTCCACCACGCGCCCACGCAGCCGGAGCGGGGCTCGGACTCCACCGAACTGAAGCTGGTGGACGAGGCCGGTGAGGCCAACCCGGCCGAGGGCAGCGGCAACCACGGTGGCACCAAGTTCGTCGGGGCGGGGTTCCAGGTCTCCCCCCTGCTACTCGGCACGGTGGGCGGCGTCGACATCGGCCCCCGCTTCACCGTCAGCTTCGCGGGGGGCACGCGCCAACGGCAGACCGTGGACACGGCGGTCAGCGTCCACGACAGCTACACCAGCTACGAGATCAAGGGCAAGCCCGAGGTCTACGCCTCCGACCTGGCCATGTCCTTCGACCTGACCCCCGTCCACGTCCCGAGGGCGGCAGCGGCCGGCGGCGCCGTCCCGGCGAACGGCGGCACCCCGCCGGACAGCACCGCCCCGAACGACGGCACCGGCTCCGACGACGACGCCGCTCCGGCCGACGACACCCCGCCGGACCAGGCCGTGAACGCCCGGGCCGACTCCCCCGACGGGGTGGTCCTGATCCTTCCTGGCGAGGTCGTGGCCAACACCGGCCCGGAGGCGATCCGCCTGCGGGACCCCTTCGCGACCGAGGACCACCAGCGCGGCCGGAACGACGACGCCAGGCCCGTGGGACCGCACACGGACAAGGGGCACCCCGTGTCGGTCGGCGACATCCGGTTGAGCGACGGCTCCTCCGACAAGTCCTTCCCCGACTGGATCGCCGACCACCTCTGGTCCCCGGAGCGGGAGCGCGGGTGGTGGAGGTCCGCGGTCGACAAGGTGACGCCCGGGTTCGTCGACAGGCGCAGGCAGCAGAAGCTGGACGCCTTCCGCGACCAGGTCGGGGAGTCCTTCTCCAAGAAGTCCATCCGCAACAACCTGTCGGAGATGACCTCGGCGCCCGCGGTCTTCACCGTCACCGACCCCTCGGGCAGGCCCCGGCTGGTGAGCGTCCAGTCCGTGCCCACCGCCTACGACGCCAAGCCCCACACCATCCAGCCCGCCAAGTACATCAAGGGCAACAAGGCCGAGAACGAGAGCGGCAGCTCGCTCCGGCACAGCGACTTCCTCGGCGGAAGCCTGGGCGCGGGCGTCAGCGTCGACGCGGGAACCGTGGGCGGCACCCACAGGGCCCGCGTCGACGCGCTGGCGGTGGAGGGGGGCGTGCGGGGCCGGTCGACCGCGGAGAGCTCGCAGGTGTCGTCGGGGTCGGTCAACCGCATGAACTACGGCAAGACCGCGTCGTCCGCCTACGACGTACAGCGCAACTACTACGTGCACTTCGACGGCGAACCCGACGTGTACCGCTTCCAGGGCGACACCGTCGAGATCCTCACCGTCCAGGAGGCCCGCATCCTGAACGGGGACGAGCCCTCGGACAAGGTGCCCGCGCCCCCGCCCGTCCGGACCGAGGCGGGGAACACGCCGCCCGGGACGGTGAACACCCCCGGGACCGCTCCCGGCACCGCCGGCGACCGGCGGTCCGGGGACGACGGGAACCGGAGCGCGCCGGGCGGCGAACGGAACGGGGACCCCGGGACCGGGGGCCGGGGCCGGCGGGGAGAGCGCGGACACGAGCAGGAACGACCGCCCGGAGAGCGGCCTTCCGGGGAGCGCCCGCCCAGGGACGAACAGCCTCGAACCCTGCGGCCTCCCCGTCCGAACCTGGCCGAGGAGCACCCGGTCACCTTCCACGGGGCCGTGCCCCGCGACTTCACCTGGCCCGACGGCAGCCAGTACCGCGACGTCGACGGGCAGCAGCGCAGCATCTACCAGCAGATCGCGCACGAGGTGCTGACCGGGCTGGCCGACGAGCTGCCCGGCCTGGTCCTGCCCGACATGGCGCGAGACCCGAAGAACTTCGCCCGGCGGCCCGGCCACGAGAACAGCGGCCCGTTCACCGGTTCCACGCGCGAGCACCGTCCCTTCCGACGCGACCACGAGATCGCCGTCTTCAACACCCACAGGGTCATGGACGCGATCTCCGCGTCCGATTTCAAGAGCGGCACGGACGGCCTGACGCTGCACGGCCAACCCGTCCACCTGATCGACACGGGAAGGTTCAACCCCGGCGCGCTCTTCGAGCCGGGCCAGAAGGTGGTGCGCTCCCCGTTCGTCGCGGTACGCATCAGCGCGGACTTCTCCTCGTTCAGGCACGCGGGGGAGACCACGAGGGGCACCGGGGGAGAGTACGCGGGCGGGTCCGAGATCACCACCGCGGAGGGCTCGCAGAAGCGCAAGACGGTCCGGTTCTCCTCCGGCGGCTACATCCGCCGGATCGACGCCGTCGACGCGGCCGGCAACCCGAGCGACGGCGGCGTGTTCTCGGTCGCCCTCCAGATGAGCGACACCAAGGGGAAGAGCCGGGGCCTGGGCATGAAGTCCCAGAGCGAGAGGACCATCCAGTACGCGGAGGACTCCAGTGTCTGGAACTCCGGGGTCCGGTTCAGGGCGAGGCTCTACGAGGACGACGACCTCGGCATGGTCCTGGGCGGCGGCACCCCGCTGTCCGACCGCGGAAAGGACCTGCTCAGCCGGCCGATCGAGGCGCTGGCCACGATGGACACGGCCAAGGCGGCGCCGGGCGGGGAACCCGACGGCCGGGACGGCACCGCCCGCGTCCCGCGGGTCACCCGGATCCGGCCGATACCGGTGGAGCAGGCCAGGGAGATGATCGACGGCCCCACGAGGCCGACGCCGGACACGGTCCGCAAGACGCGCGACCTGACCGGCGGTGTCAAGAGGCTGTTCGGCGGTGGGCGGAGCCACCGGCCCACGGTCGAACAGGTGACCGCCCCGGCGCCGGGGAACACCACCGGGCAGCAGGACACCGGCTCCCGGACCGGCGACGACCGGCGGACAGCAGCCCCCGACACCAACACCGACCAGCCGGACACCGCAACGGCCCAGGACACCGCCGGGCAGCGGAACACCGACTCCGGGACCGGCGACGTCCGGAGACCGCCGGCCACGCACACCACAGGCGACGCCGTCAACACCCACACGAACGACGACGGCGCCACGGAGCAGCAGGACACCGCAACCACCCGGACGCCCGGCACCGAGACCGCGCAGGGCACCACCGGGCGGCAGGGCCCGGCGGAGAACGCCCCCGACCCCCGCCCCGTCGAACAGCGCCGGGCCGAGAAGCTCCGCAGCACCCCCGTCTCCGTCGAGCACGTCAACACCCGGTTCACCACCGGTGAGGGCAACCGGGTGAGCAGCCTGCTCGAAGCCACCTACGAGAGCTTCTCCTCCACCGCGCCCTGGGAGAGGGACGCGGACGGCCCGCGCCCCTCCAGGGGGCTCGGCAACGAGCGCAAGCTGCGGCACTTCCTGCGGAGGGGCGAGGGGAGCAGGCGGTTCTACGAGAACGCGCTCTCCCCGGAGAACCTCACGGACAACCCGGCGGCGCGCTCCTCCGGCGGCGCGCGCACGCGCACGGAGATGAGCGGGGGCCCGCTCTCCCCGCACCACCTCCGCGCGACGTCGTCCACCCGGCGCGACATCGACTCGGTCGACCGCTTCGAGCAGTCCGACGGCGCGGTCGTCTTCAAGAGCAAGAACACCCTGGAGGTGTTCTCCAGGGACGGGAGGAGGACCGACCTGACCGTCCTGGCCACGGGCGGGGGCCGGGTCAACCCCAACCCCGTGCAGCCGGCCGATCAGCCCTCGGGCGGGACAGCGCCCAACTCGGCGGGCGCCCCCCTGATCCAGCTCGGCCCCTCCGCGGGCAAGAGCCTGTTCGACCGCTACACCATCACCAAGCCCACGTCGAGGTTCAACGAGTCGGTCGAGTTCCACCCCAAGATCCCGATGTCGTACTCCTACTCCGCCTCGGGGCGCGTGACCCAGGCGATGGAGTTCGTCAAGAACTGGAGCATCGGGCCGACGTTCTCCCGCAACGCGCGCTACCGGGGATGGCAGGCCGACTCCGACAACCTGGAATCCGGGCTGATCCACATCCGCGACGCCCACGCTTCGGGCATGGTCGAGGACCGGGTCCTGGAGGTCGACGGCGCACTGGTCCGTGTCCCCCAGCCCGAACCGGAGCCGCCCGCGTCCGTGAAACCGCGCCCGGGTTTCGAGGACTCCGGCACGATGCTCGACCCGGTCGACCCCGGCGAGGCCGTCCGGAGCCTCGTCGACGACCTGGCCTCCCAGGGCTGGCAGCTGACCAAGGGCAGCCGGGAGACCCTCCTGAAGGCCCTCCAGTCCCACACCGGGCTCAACCCCGCCACCGGCGTACCGGTGACGGTGAAGATCAGCCCCATCGACCACTCCATCGGGAACCTCAACTCCCCGACGAGCGCGCCGCTGTCCCTGGACGCCACCGTGAGGCTGCGGCTCGACAGGGACAACGCGAAGGTCGAGTACCTGGGCGGCAAGACGGAGTACCGGCAACGCCAGGGTTCGGAGGAAGGGGACAGGCTTCAGCAGGGCAGCGAGAGCTCCGCGTTCCACGGGGCCCACGGCTCGCTCCTGACACCGCTGCCCCAGTCGGGGGGCGACCAGCCCGGGGGCACCGCCCCGGCGAGCCGCCCCTACCTGATGGGCCTGCAGGGCGACGGCACCACGACGAACGCGCGCGGCGACGGCGGGATCGTCCGGGACACGGACAAGCGCTCCACCCAGATGACCATGGAGACGCCCTACGCACGGGTGTCGTCCGACACGCGGCTGACACTCGACCTGCACATCTCCGAGAAGCAGGGCACGGCCAACTCCCTCCTGGGGGAGACCCCCGGCTCGGGCAGGCGTGACTTCACCGGTACGGGGAACTCGGGCCGGGCTCAGGAGCTGTACCCGGCCTTCGCCCTCGACCTGCGCAACGAAGCGAGCACGGCCGGGGGGAACACCACCCCCCGGACGTCCACCGACGGCGACACCACCGCCCCCGCGGGAAACACCACCCCCCGCACGACCACCGACGGCGACACCACCGCCCCCGCGGGAAACACCACCCCCCGCACGACCACCGACGGCGACACCACCCGGGGAAGCACCACCACCGGCACCACCCCCGAGGGAGCCGACACCCCCCGGAGGACCACCGGGGGAAACACCCCCACAGGGAACACCACCGCCCCCGCAGGGAACAACAGACAGCCCGGCGGGCAGCAGACGGACGACGGGACCGCTCCGGAGAACCCCTCCAACGACAACTACGCCTCACTGGCCGACATGGCGCGCTCCTTGACGCCCGCCGGGGGCCCGCGGTCCCGGGACGCCTTCGACGACGCCCCGACCCTGCTCGCGTCCGTCGAGAACAAGGGCAAGGACATCCTCGACCTCGGCCGGATCGTCCTGGCGAAGTCGTGGGGCTGGACCCCGCCCGCTGACGCGGTCAGCGACGGGCGCTACACCCCGGAGGCCGTCCGGAAGGCGGCCGACCACGTGGCGGACAAGCTCAAGCTGAACTCCCGCAACAACGCCATCGACCAGACGCTCACCGAACTCGGCATCAAGGCCTCCTTCGCCGAGGCCGGCTCGGAGACGGGCGCCGAACTGCCCGAGCTGGGCCCGACAACGTGGATGATGCGCGCCGTCTCCCATCCGGAGACGGCGCGCATCAAGGACTACAACCCGAGCATGCGCCTGACCGACTCCTCGGAGACGAGCAGGACCTTCTCCCCGTTCCACAACGGGTCGTCCACAACGACCACGGGTTTCGAGGCGCGCCCCTCCGGACGCACCGGAACGGGGCCTCCGACGACGGCCACCCACTACGGCTCGGCCGGCAACACGGGAGCGTCCACGTCCGGAGGCGACACCGCACGGGGGAGCAAGCCGAAGGAGCCCCCCCACTCCGACCGCGTCCGTACCGGGCCCGGCTACCTGGTCGAGATGGACACCGACGTGTTCATCGGGGCCAGGACCGAGCTGAGCGGCCCCTGGTACAAGCGCTCGGCACGCTACGTCGGGGACAAGGCCGCGTCCGCGGGCAGGGCGGTGCGCGGCGCCTTCGGCGGCCGGAGCACCCCCTCGTCCGTCCCGACCCGGCCGGCCCGGTGGCAGCGGGGCGGGACCACCGTGAAGACGACCCGGTGGATCTCCCACGGCGACGCGGTGAGGATGGGCGTCATCACACCCGACGCCACCACCCGGATGGCCTCCCTGACCGAGCACTTCGCCGCGATCCAGAAGGCGCTCGCAGACGCGGAGAAGGCCTATCTCGACGCGCGCTGGCCCCTGGACCAGGCGGCCTCCGACCGCATCGCCTCACCCGACGACCCGCGGGTCCAGGCGCGTTACAGGAACCTGGAGACCGCCTACGAGGAGAGCCGGGAGGCTTTCGACAGCGCGACGCGGAACTGGGTGACGGCGCTCCGGGAACTGCGCGACGGCCTGGGCGACCTCTCGTCCCTGCCCCGGCCGCGCACCGCGACCGCACCGGCACTCGACACCATCCGGGAGGAGCCGCCTCCTCCCGCCCCGGCACCGCGGCGGAACGCCCTCGACCCCGCCGCCGACCCCGAGGCCGTCGAGCTGCCCGAGCGGCGGCCCGGGCAGGGGGACCGACGGCCCGAGCAGGACACGGAACACCCGCGGCGGAACGCCGACCCGAACCTCCTGGACGCCCTCGGCTCGGACCTCAACATCCGGCCGCTGGAGCCCGGGCAGGAGGAAGCGCCTCCCCAATCCCCGCAGCGGAACGCCCCGGATCCCGAAGCCGTCGAGCCGCCCGAGCGGCGACCCGGGCAGGGGAACCGACGGCCCGAGCAGGACACGGAACACCCGCAGCGGAACGCCCCGGACCCCGAGGCCGTCGAGCCGCCCGAGCACGACGACCGGCCGCGGGAAGACGTGCCGAGGCAGGCGCCTGAGCCGAGCCCGGCCGAGGTGCTCGAACGGGCGCGGCAGAAACTGGCGCGGGACACGGTGATGGGCAGGGCGCTCCAAGGCCAGGACGGTTCCTCCCGCAACGAGACCGCTCCCGCCGACAACCGTCCGGAGCGCCGCCCGCGCAACCAGTCGAAGGGACCCCTCGGCCACACCGACCAGCGTTCGGGCCCGTCCTCCGAGACGCACGCCCGGCCCGAGTCCGCGACGGTCCGGAGGCCGAGGGCGTGGACGGCGCCGGCCGGGGAGGACGGGGACGGACCGTCCCGGCACGAGGCGGCCCTGCCCGGCGACCGGGCCAGGACCCGTAGTGGCCCCGCCCCGGAGCGCGCCGACGGCCCCGCCGACGGGTACACGGCGAACGACGAGGAGAACCTGTACGACGTCAGCGACGGCGAGGAGGAGGCGCCGCGCGTCCGCTGGCTCGACAGGCACTACCCGGAGGCGGCCTCGCTCAGCGGGGAGGAACGCACGGAGCTGATGCGATCGCTCATGGCACGGTCCCTGGCGGTGGGTCCGGACCTCCCCGAAGGGTTCCGGTACGACATGGACCTGGGCGGTCCCGACGACGCCGCCTGGCTCGAAACCCGGAGGGCACAGGTCTTCCCCCCGGAGTCCGACACCACCGTCCCGCCCGGGCCCTCCACGACCCCGGGCGCACCGCAGCAGCAGGAGCGGCCCGCGGAGGGCCGGGAGCGGCAGCCGCAGCCGACACCGTCCGAGGAGGAGATGGCCGCGGCGGCCCTGGAGGCGGTGTTCACCTTCGACGGGCAGCGCCTCCCCCTCCACACGGAGGCCGGGCCCGACCACAACGCCCTCCCCCGGCCGGACCAGGACGCCCTCTCCGAGGTGTCCTCGGCGGACTCCGCCGCGCTCGGGGACATGCGGCTCCGGCTGGAGGCGCTGGCAACGTCGGACCCGGCCCGCTCCGAGGGCGACCGGCCGGCACCGGCCGACACCGGCCTGCCTGAGGAGCGCGACCGGCAGAGCTCCCCCGACCGGACCGACCGCGCTTCCGGGGAGCGGCCCGCTCCCCGTCGGCCGCAGACCCCTGACCTGCCCGCCCCCTCCGCGAACCCGGACCGGAGCGAGTGGGACGACCGGCTCCGGGCCATGCACGACTGGCGGACCAACTGGGAGCACCGGGCGCGGACACCGGAGGAGAGGGCCCGTCTACGGGAGGACTGGAGGGCCGAGTGGTCGCTCCCGGCGACGGCCGGGCCGGGCGCGAACGGGGCCTCCCAGGAGGCCACCGACCGGTTCGGCGGCCGCACGGGACAGGGTTCCCCCGATCGGACCGGGACCCGCCACGCCCCCGAGGACCGGCCCGTCCCCCCGACCGAGACCGCACGGGAGGAACCGCGCTCCCCCGCCCCGGCCGGGACGAACCCGGCCCCCGACGGCCCACCGCAGGACCGAACGACCGCGCAACCGGCCCGACCGTCCCCCGAAGAGGCCTCCGGCGCCCCGTCCCGACCGACCCCTGAGGCAACCCCCACGGCCCGACCCCTCACACGGAACCGGGACGACGAGGGTTCCTCCACCCCGCCCCGGGACCGCACGGACGCCTCCCGCCAGGAGGGGACCGCGCCCCCCACCGAACAGGCGCCCCCGCCCCCCGACCCGGTGTCCGACCTGTTCGCGTTCTTCGAGCAGGAGCTGAACGGACCTGCGGGCACGAGGGGCCGTGGCTCCCCCCAGGACACCGGGCGCACCCCCTCCGACGAGGAGACGACGCCCCCGGCCGCCCCGGCCGTCGACGACGGCGGGGTCCAGGCGGTCGCGGCCCCCGGGGCGGCGCCCGGGGCGACCGGGACCGACCCGTCCCGGAAGCGGCCCGGGGACGGGGACGGGGCGGCGTCGGAGGGCAGGGACCAGGATGAGCCCGAGGACGGGGAGACGTCGGAGGGCAAGCCCGAGGACGAGGCGGAGGACGCCCCCGGGAACGACCGGAAGAAGGACGGCGACGAGGACGGAGGCCGGGACGGGGACCGCTCGGGCAACAGCGGCGTCCGCTCCGCCGGCGGCGACCAGGGCGGTGACAGCGGTAGCGACGACAAGCGCTCCGACGGCGAGCGCGGCCCCGGGGGCGAGGAGCGCGGCGCGGACGAGGACGGCGCCCGCGACAGCGGTGCCCCGGACCAGCGCGACGCCGACCCGGTCCCGGACCCCGACGGCAACGTCATGTCCCCGCACGACTAGCCCGACGCCCCCGGGCAGGCCCCCTTCCGGCGCGGGCCCTGCCCGTGCCGCGCGAACTGAGGCCCGGGAACCGCCGCCCCCGTGGCGCCGCCCTCCACCGCCGAGCCCTGCTCCGGGGGAGACGACGCGAACCGGCCACCGGGCGCTCATGGAACGTACACGCGAAACGGAGTACGCTACCGCAGTCGGCCCTCCTCCCCGGGGCCCGTCCGAACGGACGGCAGCCCCTCCCCCACGGTCGCGGCCTCCTCACCGCCCGCGGGAGGGCGCCGGTCACGCCGAGCTCGCGGGGACGGCCCCGTCCGCGCGGAGGGCCCCGACGAGACGGCGCCGGAGAGGCCCCGGAACGGCGGCCGCCCCGGGTCCGGCGCGTCGCGGGGAGGCTAGCGTAGGGACGGGGATTCCCCCGGCCCCCTCTCCCCGCGCACGGCCTCCGCACGGGACGACGCACCCCCGCGCCCCGTCCGGGGTCGCCCCACCGGGCGCGAAGCGCCCCGAGGACACCCCCTGACAGTCTGGAGCACACACCAGGTGACCGCACACACCGATCCGGGGACGGCCCGGCACCGGCGCCGCCGCACCGCCGCGGCGGCGCTGGCCCTGGGGCTCCTGGCCCCCCTCCCCGCGGCTCCGGCGGCGGCCGAGGCGCCCCAGGACCCCGTCTCGCTCGCACAGGTCCACCCCTTCAAGGCCGAGAACCAGCCGTGCGCGGCCGCCGGCGGGGACGTCGTGGAGCAGACCCCCTGGACACACCACTTCCTCGGCCTGTCGCGGGCCCACGACCTGAGCACCGGCGAGGGGGTGGGCGTGGCGCTGCTGGCCCCGGAGGTGGACGGCGGCGCCCCCGAGCTGGCCGACGCCGTGGAGGGCGGGCAGTCCGCCGACTGCCTCGGGTTCGGCACGTCGCTGGCCGGGGTGGTCGCCGCCCGGTCCGTGGAGGGCAGCGGCCTGGTCGGCGTGGCCCCGGGCGCGTCGGTGACGGCCGTGGCCACGGGCAGCCCCGAGACCGGACTGGCCTCCGCGCAGGAGATCGCCGCCGGGATCGGGAGCGCGGTGGACGCGGGGGCCCGCGTGGTCCTGGTGGGCACGGGCACGTGGGAGTCCTCCCCCGCCCTGGAGTCCGCGGTGGAGGCCGCGGAGGAGGCCGACGCGCTGGTCGTGGCCCCCGCGACGGTTCCCACGTCCCGGGGGCCGCTGCCGGGGCGGCCCGCCCAGCAGGCGTCGGTGCTGAGCGTGGCCGCGCACGACGTGGAGGGCCTCCCCGTGGCCCAGGGCCCGCTGGTCCTGCCCAGCGGCGACCTGGCCCGCGTGGACCTGGTCGCGCCGGGCGACCGGGTGGTGGGAACCGGCCCGGGCGGCGGCCACGTGACCGCCGCGGGCGACGGCGTGGCCGCGGCGTTCGTGGCGGGGACCGCGGCCCTGCTCATGGCCCGGGAGCCGGACCTGAGCGCCGAGCAGGTGCGCGAGCGGCTGACCACCACGGCCTACGCCTCACCGCGGGGGGACGCGGACCCGCTGTCGGGGCACGGCAGGATCGACCCGCTGGCGGCGATGGCCATCGGCCCGGGCGGCGCCCCCGCCGGGGTGGTCGGCGAGGGGTTCGTCCCCGACCCCTCCCCCTACGGTTCGGTGGACGCGCCCCCCACGGCGGCCGTGGTGTCCGTGACCCTCCTGCTCATCGTGCTGTGCGTCCTGGGCGGGGCGGTGTTCAAGCTCGGGCGCGCGCGCAAGTGGCGTCCCGCCGGCCCGGGCGAACCGGTGCCGATGCGCTCCGACGAACCGGTGCGCTGACACGGCGGGGGGGCGGGGGGGCCCCCCCCCCCGCGCCCCCCCGCCCGCCCCCCCCCCCCCCCCCCCCGGGCCCGCGCCACCGCCGCCCCCCCGCAGCGCCCCGCCACATCCCCCCCCCCCGC
>NZ_JBIWMK010000001.1:430882-744022 GCF_044766605.1 Nocardiopsis sp. NPDC101807
ACCCCGGGGGGGGGGGGCCCTGGGGGGGCCCCGCGGCCCGGGGCCCCCGGGGCCGGGGGGGCCCCCCCCCCGGGGGGGGCGCCCGGGGGGGGGCCGGGGGGCCCCCCCCCCCGGCCCCCCCCCCGGGCCCCCCGCCCCGCCCCTCGCGGGGGCTCAGTCCTCGGCGCCCTCGGCGATGGCCAGCTGCACCTCCACCGGGTCGCGGCGCGAGATCCACAGGGCGCGGCCGGGAGCCATCGTCCGCGCCCGGATGTTGCCGAACAGCATGCCCTCCGAGGGTGGGGCGGACAGCATGATGCTGGGCGTGTTGGAGTCGATGAGCGACCGGATGACGGGGTCGCCGGAGGCCCGGCTGAAACCGCCCGCGGCGTGCACGAGAACCACGTGCAGGCCGATCTCCGCGCCCTGGCTGAGCATCGGCAGGAGCGGGGTCAGCGGGCTGGGGCCGCTTCCGGAGACCATCTCGAAGTCGTCGATGAGGACGAACAGCTCGGGACCGGTCCACCAGTCGCGCTTGCGGATGCGGTCGGGGGTGACGTCGGGCCCGGGCAGCCGCGCCTTCATGGCCTGCGCGGCGGCGGCCATCATCTCCTTGACGTTGTCGCCCGAGACCGCGTAGCCGAGCTGCATGTCCGTGGGCACGGCGTCGTAGAGCTGGCGGCGCTGGTCTGCGAGCACGACCCGGGCGGTGGTGGGGCCGTAGTGGCTGCGGATCGCGTTGGTGATGTGGCGCAGCAGCGTGGTCTTGCCCGTCTCGGTGTCGCCGACCACGAGCAGGTGCGGTGTGACGCCGAAGTCGTGCCAGAACGGCTGCATACGGCGGCTCTCCAGCCCCATGGGCACCTTGAGGCCGCCCATCTCGGTGAGCTCGGAGGCGGGCAGCTCACGGGCGTGCAGGATCGGGGGCAGGGTGCGCACCGCCGGGGCGGAGGGCCCGTCCCAGGCCGCGCGCACGCGCTCGACGAGCTCGCCCATGCCCTCGGACAGCGTGACCGAGTCGGCGTCGCCGTCGGCGCGGGGCAGGCCGGTGAGCAGGTGGTGCTTGGTGTCGGTGATGCCGCGGCCGGGCACGCGGGGCACGGTCTGCGCGGCGCGCATGTGGACCATGGAGTCCACGGGGTCGCCCATGCGCAGCTCGAAGCGGGTGCCCATGAGGTCGCGGACGGCGGTGTGGAAGTCGGCCCAGCGGGGGGAGGCGACCACGACGTGCACCCCGTAGTTGAGGCCGCGCTGCACGAGCTGGACGATGGGGCCGACCAGGTCCGCGTAGTCCTGGCGGATGGTGCCCCAGCCGTCGATGACGAAGAAGACGTCGCCGTGGGGCTGGTCGGCGAACTCCCCGGCGGCGCGGCGCCTGCGGTAGGTGCCCATGGAGTCGATGCCGTTCTCGGCGAAGAACGTCTCACGCTTGGTGAGGATCTCGTTCATCTCCATGATGGTGCGGGTGATGCGCCGCTCGTCGGTGCGCGTGACGACGCTGCCCACGTGCGGCAGGTCCTTGAGCGCGGTCAGCACGCCGCCGCCGCAGTCGATCCCGTAGAACTGGACCTGGGCGGGGGTGTTGCACACCGCCAGGGTGAGGATGAGCGTGGCCAGCATGGTGCTCTTGCCGCTCTGGGGGCCGCCCGCGATGCCGACGTGTCCGCCGGCCCCGGACAGGTCCGCCACCAGGGGCAGGCGCCTGTGCTCGAAGGGGCGGTCGATGATCCCCAGCGGCACGCGCAGGACCGTCTCCTTCCTCCAGGCCAGGCCGCCCTCGGGCAGGCGGGTGCCGACCATGGCGAGCAGCTCGTCCACGAGCGGCGGCACCTCCAGCGGGGGCAGCCACACCTCGCGTGCCGCGGGGCCGAGGTCGTCCATCCGCTCCAGCGCGGTCGCGAGGAGGGACTCGCTGCTCTCCTCCACCTGGACCTCGGGCTCCTCGGGTTCGGGAGCGGTCGTGTCCACGGGGGTGTCGGTGAAGAGCACCACCTCGCCGCCGACCGTGTTCCTGCGGGCGGCGCGGCGCTTCACGCGGTAGGGCCCGGAGACGTAGGCGGCCTTGAAGCGGGTGAGGGTCTCGGTGTCGGTCTTGAGGTAGCCGTTGCCGGGGGCCGAGGGGAGCTGGTGGGCGTCGGGGACGCCGAGCACCCCCCGGCTCTCGATGGCGGAGAAGGTGCGCAGCGCGATCCGGTAGGACAGGTGGCCCTCCAGCTGGTGCATGCGGCCCTCGTCCAGGCGCTGGGAGGCCAGCAGCAGGTGGACGCCGAGGCTGCGGCCCAGGCGGCCGATCATGACGAACAGGTCCATGAAGTCGCGGTGGGCGGCCAGCAGCTCGCTGAACTCGTCGACGACCACGAACAGCGTGGGCATCGGCTCCATGCCGGGGTTGGTCTCGCGGGCCCTCTCGTACTCCAGGGCGGAGCTGAAGTTGCCCGCGGCGCGCAGCTGCTCCTGGCGGCGGACCAGCTCGCCGTGCAGGGCGTCCTGCATGCGCTCGACCAGGATGGCCTCGTCGGCGAGGTTGGTGATGAGCGCGGAGGTGTGCTGGAGCTGGTCGAGGCCGATGAAGGTGGCGCCGCCCTTGAAGTCGACGAGCACGAAGTTGAGGGTCTCGGAGGAGTGGGTCAGGGCGAGGCCGAGCACCAGGGTGCGCAGCAGCTCGCTCTTGCCCGAGCCGGTGGCGCCGATGAGCATGCCGTGCGGGCCCATGCCGCCCAGCGCGGACTCCTTGAGGTCCAGTTCCAGCGGCGCGCCGTCGGAGTTCATGCCGATGGGCACGCGCAGCCGGTCCTTCTCGTGCAGCTCGCTCCACATGCGCTCGGTGTCGTGCCGGTGCAGGTCGGGGATGCCCAGGAGCGTGGTCAGCTCGAAGTCGGTGGTGAGGGGCTCGGTGACCTCGACGACCATGCCGATCCGGTAGGGCGAGAGCAGGCGGCCCAGGGAGGTCGCGCGGGACAGGCTCAGGGAGTCCGGACGGCCCAGCACCTCCTCGACGTCGCGGCCGCTGTGGTCGCGGGAGAGCATCACCAGGCGCTCGGGCTCCACCCGCAGGGCCAGGGTGTAGGGGTCGTCCTCGGGGGGCATCGGGTCGGCGACGTCGACGACGACGGCGTTGCGGTAGCCGCCGCCCAGCATGCGCGACCCCGGGGGGATGCGCCCGCCGTCCACGACGACGACGGTGAAGGGCTCCTCGCGGCTGGGGACCGCGGTGGGGTCGAAGCGGGGACGGTCGGCCAGGTCCGGGACGAGCTGTTCGAGGTCCATCGCGTCCGTGCACAGCAGCCGGGCCTGGCCCGCGCCGTCTCGGGCGGTGGGGTGCTGGCTGTGGGGCAGCCACTTGGTCCACGACCACAGGGCCAGGTTCTCCTCGGAGGCGCACACGGCCACGCGCAGCTCGTCGTGGGCGTGGAAGACGGTGAGCTGGCCGATCAGGGCGCGGACGAGGCCCCGGCTGGCGTCCAGGTCGCCGCGCATGGTGATGCGGGAGTACCCGCGCAGGTAGATCTGGACCGGCTGGTCCTCGACGGTGCCGTAGGCGCGGATGAAGCGGCGCAGCGCGTGGGCGCTGAGGGGTTCGAGGTCCTCCACCGGCTTGGAGGAGACCGGGGAGATGGTCATGGACAGCGCCTGCTCGCCGACGGCCATGCGCGCCTCGGCGAAGTCGTCGTCGGTCCCCCTGCGCTCCCACAGCCGGGAGGTGCGCACGATCGACCACAGGGCGTCGGGGTGGGGCGCCCGCCAGAGCATCGCGTCGCGCTGCTCGGTGACGACCCCCCGCAGGCGGGTGCGCATCTGCTTGAGGTAGCGCAAGTAGTCGCGGCGGTCGTCGTTGAGCTGGCGGCGGCGCTCCAGCAGGGTGCGCAGGTACTGGCCGCCGAGCATGACCACGGCCCCCACGAGCATCATCCCGCCCGCCAGATAGGGCATGATGCTGTTGCCCCCGCCTCCGCCCATCATGCTCCCGGGGCGGATGATCATCATCATCATCGCCAACGAGGTCATGGCCATCGGCAGGTAGGTGAACACCGAGGAGGTGTTGGCCTGCGGTTCGGGCAGCTCCGGTGGTTCCTGGAGACTGACCTCGCCCGAGGGCAGGTCCGGCCCGGGGCGCCGCGGGGGGCGGCGGACGAGGATCGTACTCACAGGACGGGGTCCTCCCTTGCAGGGAACGACGGGGAGCGGCCCGGAACGGGGCCGTAACCGGCGTCCGGAATCGGACGCCGGAAGCAGAACACTACCGTTGCCAACTAAAGTGACAGACACCAAAATTTAAAACAACACACCTCCAAAAAGGGTCGTCGGAGTGTTACCGTCACTTCGCCCCTGTCACGACCCCGCCTCATGATGGGCCCCACCGGATGAACGATGTCGCCTCCCCGGACCTGTGCCGACTGCTGATCCGCGCCCCCGAGCGCTCCTTCGAGATCGCGGCGCCCACCGAGGTCCCCCTCTCCGAGATCCTGCCCACACTCGTGCTCTACGCCGAGGGTGACAACGGCGAGGACCTGGACGAGAGCGGACTGGAGCACGACGGCTGGGTCCTCCAGCAGCTGGGCGACGAGCCCCTGGAGGAGGACGAGACCCTCCGCTCCCTGGGACTCTGCCACGGCGAGACCCTCTACCTGCGCCCCCGCCGCGACCAGCTGCCGCCGGTGCACTTCGACGACCTGACCGACGGCGTCGCGACCGGCATGGGCGAGCGCGCCGACCGGTGGCGCCCCGAGGCCACGCGCGTCCTGCTCCAGGCGCTCGGCCTGGTCGTGCTGTTCACGGGACTGGCCGTCCTGGTCAGCGGCGGCCCCGGCCTCCTGACCGCGGTCTCGGCCGCCTGCTCGTCCCTCCTCATGCTGCTGTCGGCCTGGGCGGCCTCCCGCGCCATGGGAGACCTGGCCGCCGCCACCGGCCTGGCCGCGGCGGCCACCCTGTACATGGCGGTGGCCGGCGCGTCGGTGCCCTCGGGCGACCCCGGCACCGCGCTGATCGGGGCACGGGTCCTGACGGGGGCGGTGACCGCCGCCGGGGCCAGCGTGCTCGGCCTGGCGGCCGTGGCGGGCTCCGTGCCCTTCTTCGCCGGCCTGTTCACCGCCGAGGTGCTGTGCGCGCTGGGCGCGCTGTCCCTGATGTTCATCCCCGGCGCCACGATCCCGGCCGTGGCGGCGCTGGTGGCTCTCATCGCCCTGCTGCTGGGCACGTTCGCCCCCCAGCTGGCCTTCCGCCTCTCCGGCCTGAAGCTGCCGCCGCTGCCCTCCAACCCCGACCAGCTCCAGGAGGGCATCGACCCCTTCCCCGCGCGCGGGGTCCTGGACCGCACCGCGCTGGCCGACCGGTTCCAGACCGCCCTGTACGCCTCCACCGGCGCCGTCCTGACGGTCTGCCTGGTCGTGCTCGGCGCCTCCCCCGGGTGGGTGGCGATCACGCTGTGCGTGATCGTGTCGCTGGTGATGCTGCTCCAGTCACGCGGCCTGGCCGGCGCATGGCAGCGGTCCTTCGTGGTCGCGCCGCCCTGGATCGGGCTCACCGCGCTGGTCCTGGTCGTGGTGTGGACGGCCGACCCCCTGCCCCGCACCCTCGCCATGGTGGGCCTGTTCGCGGTCTCCGCGATCCTGGCCGTGGTGTCGTGGAACCTGCCGGGCACACGGCCGCTGCCCCACTGGGGCCGGGCCGCCGAGATCATCCAGTCGCTGCTGACCGTGGCCATCGTGCCCCTGGTCCTGGCGATCTTCGGCGTGTTCTCGCTCCTGCGCGGAATCGGCGGCTGACATGCAGTCACGTCGCGACAGGGTGATGGCCCACAACTTCACCGTGGGCCGACTGGGCACGGCCATGCTGGAGGGCGACCCCGACGCGGTCGACGCCCCCATGCGCCGCACCCGTACCGGCACCTACATCGGCGTCGCCATCGGCGTGGTGCTGTGCATCGGCTTCCTCGTGTTCGGCCTCATCTTCCCCGGAGGCGCGACCAGCTGGCGCCAGGAGGGACGGCTGATCGTGGACCGCGACACCGGGGCCTCCTACATGTACTCGGCCGGGGTGCTGCGCCCCGTCGCCAACGGCGCCTCCGCCCGCCTGGTCCAGGGCGCCGACGCCGCCGTGAGCCTGGTCTCGGCCAGGTCCCTGGAGGGCGTTCCCGTGGGCGGCCCCGTCGGCATCGCCGCCGCGCCCGACTCCCTCCCCACCGAAGCGGGTCTGGAGGACGCGGTCTGGCGGGTGTGCGCGCTGCCGCCCGAGGGCGAGGAGGCCGAGCAGGGCCGCACCGCCCTGGTGGTCGGCGACGCCCCGGCGCCCGCCCCGCCCTCCGCCGAGCAGGCGGTCCTGGTCGCCGGGCCGGACGGGATCCCGCAGCTGCTGTGGAACGGCACCCGCCTGCGCCTGGACGAGGAGGCCGGCGCCGTCCAGGCCCTCGGCTACGGGACGAGCAGCGCCCTGCCCGTCACCTCGGCGTTCCTCAACACCGTGCCCACCGGCCCGGACCTGACCGCGATCGACGTCCCGGGCGCCGGAGACGACGGGGGCGAACTGGCGGGCGAGCCCCGGCTCGTCGGGCAGGTGTTCGCGGTGTCCACCCCCGGCCAGGGGGACCAGCACTACCTGCTCACCCGGGACGGCCTGGTGCCGCTCTCCGTGACGCAGGCACTGCTGGTGCTGGCCGACCCGGACATCTCCGGCGCCGCCTACCCCGACGCCCCCGCCGAGGCCCTGCCCCTGCCCGCGGGCGAGGCGCACACCCGGCTCTCCGACGGCCCGGCCCCGCGCGAGGAGCGCCACCCCGGCGCCCCGCCGGAGCTGGTGGGGCTCGGTGCGGGAGTGCCGTGCCTGCGGCTGGCCGCCGACGGCTCCCTGTCCTTGACCATGGACGACCCCGCCGGGGTCGAGGCGTGGCCGGTGCAGGAGCGGCCCGGGATCGCCCCTGGTTGCCCGACCCCCGACCTGGTGGGCATCGCCTCCGGCCGGGGCACGGTCGCCGCCGCCCAGACCGTGGGCGGCGGCGGTGCCGCCACCACCCACTACCTCGTCACCGACAGCGCGGCCAAGTACCCGGTGGTCGACGAGACCGCCCTGACCGCTCTCGGGTACGAGACGGCCCAGGCCGTTCCCGTCCCGACCTCCCTCCTGAGGCTGCTGCCCTCCGGTCCGGTACTCGACCCGGAGGCGGCCGCCCTCCCCCTGGCGTCCTCGTCGATGGTCGAGGACGCCGGATGCCCCTGATGGAACGACCCGAGGAGAGCCCGTGAACCAGAGGACAAGGACTACAGACGAGGCCGAGCGCATCGCCCAGGAGGCGATGACCGAGGCCCACAGCCAGTGCAACACCATCTACACCAACGTGGACAACACGCGTGACAAGCTGCGCATGTCCTGGCAGGGCGCGGCCTCCAACAAGTACAGCGAGGCGGTCGTCGGCTGGTTGGAGGAGCTGCGGCTCATCACCAACGACATGAACCGGATGATCGGCACCTTCGGCGGCACCGTCCACGCCATGCACGCCACGGAGGACGCGGCCGTCATCACCGGTTCGCAGTGGATGAACGAGCTCAACCCGAACCAGCCCGGCTGAGGCCGGCCAACCGCTCCCACACGCACGAGTCCCCCTCCGGAAGGCGAGACCATGACCATCAACGGTTTCGACGTCAGCTACGCCTACGTCGACGAGGCCACCAACGAGCTGCGCACCCAGACGCAAGCCGTGCAGAACCAGATCGAAGGGCTCGACGCCCAGATGCAGACGGTCAAGGCGGAGCTGGACGGCGCCATGGCCACGGAGTACGACCGCAAGGTCGCGTCCTGGCGAGCCAACGTCGCCGACATGCAGGTTCTGCTGAACAAGGCCGAGACCGCCCTGAACGAGATCCGCAACAACTACTCCTCCACCGACGGGCGCGAGGCCATGAACTGGCAAGCGCTCCTGTAGTCCACTTCCCTCCCCGGGGCGGGCGGCCCACCACTCCCCTCGGGCGCCCGCCCCACCCCCATCCCCCACCCCCGACAACCCGACGAACGACCGCCCTGTGGGCGGTGAGGAGGTCCTGACGTGGAGCCCCCCCTCTTCGACTTCCGTGCTGCCCTCTCCGGAGAGGAGCCGGACCCGACCGAGGCCGAGGAGGCCACCCTCCTCCAGGAACAGAACACCACCACGAACCGGTCGGAATCCGCCCCGATCAGCGTGGACCTGACCAGCGGTCTGCTTCTGCTGAGGCACGCCGGCTCCTCTGTCGAGGTGGACACCTCCACCCAGGAGGCCGTGCTCGACCCCGGCGACTCCAGGGTGAACATCGGCGACGACGGCGTGGTGCTGCTCGGCGCGCAGCGGGCAGGGGACACCGCCTCCCCGCACGTGTTCCCCGGTCAGGACACCGAGCACGTCGTCGCCGTGTCCGCCCCCGCGGGGGACGTCTCCGGCGACACGCTCCACGCGGAGAGCCAGTTCACACCGGTGATGCAGGGGGCCCCGGCCCTCCCCCTCGAACCGACGATCGCCTCCGTCGGGGTGCCCGCCAACGCGGAACCCGTCCCCGAGGGGGAGACGACCGCCCCTGAGCCCACCGTTCTCGCGGAGCCCTTCCAGCGGGCGGAGGCGACGGAGGCGCTGGCTCCGATGGAGTCCCAGTCCTTCGAGGCGATGACCCCGCAGCTGCCCGCGGAGCCGCTTCAGGAAGCCGTCGCCCCCCTCAGCGGCGTCCCCCTGGAGACCCGCTCCGAGGTGGAGCGGGGGGAGCTGTACGAGTCGGAACGGGACCCGGCCGGGGAACCGATCACCGGTGTGGAGCCCATCTCCGCCGACGCCGACGACCCCGCCTTCGGTGAGAACGACTCCGAGATCCCCGGGGCTCCGGTCGTGACCCTGGACCCCGAGACGGCCGTCACCACCGTCGAGGCGGGCGAGCTGAAGTTCGTCCTGGACCCGGACACCAACACGATCAGCATCGAGCCCGGCGACCGGAACGTGCCCCTCGACCCCGAGGCGGCGCCGCTCACGGTCGAGACCGGGAACCTGGGCCTGACCATCGACCCGGCCGAGGGCACCGTCGAGATCGAGACCTCCCGCACGGGCGAGGACGGGGAGTCGCTGCCGACCACGATCGAGGTCGGCGACCTGAAGCTCACCCTCGACCCCGAGACCGGCGAGGTGACCTTCGACCCCGGTGACGGGAGGGTGGAGGTCGACCCCGAGACCGGCCTGATCACCATCTCCGAGAAGGACGAGGACGAAGAGGGCGAAGAGGGGGAGGACCGTCCCGGCGGGGAGGACCGTCCCGGCGGGGAGGAGACCCCCGGCGGGGACCGTCCCGGCGGCGACGAGAGCAGTGACGACTCCGACCGGCCGGGCGGGGACGGGCCCGGGCGAGACGACGAGGGGGAAGACCGCCCCGGCGGCGACCGGCCCGGGCGAGACGAAGAAGGCGAGGACCGCCCCGGCGGCGAGGACTCCCCCGGCAACGACCGCCCTGGCGGCGACGGACCCGGCGAGCAGGAGGTCCCCGGTCACGACCGGCCGGGAGGCGAGGACCGGCCCGGCGGCGACGGACCGGAGCGAGACGAAACCCCCGAGCACGTGGGGAGCAACCGCCCCGGTGCGACCGACCCGGGCAGCGGATCCCCCGGCGTTCCCGTTGGCGGCACCACGCCTCCGGTCACGTCAGAGCGCCCCGGCGGGGAGCAGGACTCCTCCGGTGACGAACAGGAGGCAGGCGACGGCCCCGGAGAGGAGCCTGTGCCCCTGGAGCCGGTCCAGGTGACCGAACCCCCCGTCATGGAGACGGGCGACACCCCAGGCGAGCCGGAGGACACCCCCGGCGAGAATGTGAGCCGCCTGGAGCCGGGGCCGGAGCCGGGGACCGAGACACCCGGTGACCCCGGTGAGGGGGAAGACCTGGAGTCGGGCCAGGGAACGGTGCCGACGGAACCGGCGCACATCACCGAGCCCACCGTCGTCACCACCGAAAGGCCCGAGGAGGACACCGAAGGCGAGGGCAGCGGGAACAGCGCCGGGGACGAGGAAGAGGAAGAGGAAGAGGAAGAACAGCCCGGGGACGAAGAGGAAAACCCCGACGACGAAGAGTCCCAGGACGAAGACGAGGAGGAGGACGAGGACGAAGAGGAGGAAGAGGAGGAAGAGGAGGAGGACGAAGAAGAGGGAGAAGGCGAAGGCGAGGGCGAAGGAGAAGGCGAAGGCGAGGGCGAAGGAGAAGGCGAAGGCGAGGACGAAGAAGAGGGAGAAGGCGAGGGCGAGGGAGAGGGAGAAGGAGACACCGGCGGGACCAATGACACCAGAGGCGACAACGGTGACAAGGGCACCAAGATCGACCTCCAACGGATCAAGGACTTCCGCTCCCAGATCGTGTCCCCCCTCCAGGACGAGATCGCCTATCTGGTCACCGACTTCTCCGTGTACGGAGGCGAAGGCAGTTACCAGAGACTCGGGAACCCCTCCATCCTCACGGAGGCCGGAACCCTCGGCTCGAAGATCGACTCCTCGCTGAACAGCATCTACCAGTTCCTCGACGGCTTGCAGACGGAGCTGATCCAGATCGAGGACAGGCTCTCGGAGAACCTCATCGTCTTCGCCGACCTCGAGGACGAGCAGAGCCTCACCGCCCAGGAGATCTTCAACCTGATGTACCCGAGCCAGAGCGGTTCGGGTGGTGGCGGCGGCGGTGGCGGCGGTGGCGGCGGTGGCGGCGGTGGCGGCGGAAACAACCAGGACACGGACGAGGACAGTAGCGAGGCCTAGCCCCGAGGCGCGATCCATAGAAGGAGGGGAACATGCCGCCGGAAAGAGAACTGGAAGACCTTCCGGACCAGCCGCTGCACGAGCTCATGAACATCTTCGCCGACAGCGACGAAGGGGGCTCCTATCCGCCGATGGTCGGCATCGACACGGTCACCAAGGACCCCTGGGTCGCCGACGGGCGCTACCACTTCCACGAGAACACCAACCCCTTCACCGGTTTCTCGTGGAATTACGGCGGCCACGAGATGGACCGCTGGTGGAGCTACCGGGACTACTACACGGCCTACATGTCGACGCCCAGCGGTTACGGCTACTCCTACGAGACCTACGGCATCGACTACGCGGGCTACACGATGCAGAGGCACCTGTGGGGTGAGAAGACCAAGAGCGACGACCAGGAGGGCAAGGACCACACCGCAACACCCCCGCAGGACACGTTCCGCCAGCAGCTGAGCAACCTGGCCCACGTCGCCGACTACGAGGCGAACAAGCTGGTGTCCACCAGCTGGGACCTCAGGCGGCTGCAGAACACCATCGACGACCTGAACAACCTGCGCGACAAGCTGGCCCCCTACATCGACGGGGAGGGGGGCGGCAGCCTGAACAAGCTCTGGAAGGAGATCGACACCCCCGACGGGCCCATGCAGGGCTCGGCCGCGGCGGCGTACCAGTACCGCCTCAAGGACCTGGCGTACCGGATGACCGTGGTCTACGACAAGATCCCCGACTACACGAAGCAGCTGGGGGATCTCAGGGAGAGCCTGAAGCCCGGTACCAGCGGGCTCGCCAAGGCGGTACGCGAAGCCCTCGAAGGCACGGGCGGCACCGTCCAGGGCGTCCTCGACACCTGGTACTTCCACACCTCCGCGGGGACGGAGACGTTCAACCCGGAGCGGGACCAGTTCCAGGTCCTGATCAACAACGGGCCGCCCGGCGGGGAGCCGGTGATGGGGATCCCCGGTGACCAGGCCACCCAGGACAACATCAACAACACGCTGTACCAGAGGTTCCGGGATCACTACAAGGGGGTCTACGAGACCGTCAACGACCTGCGCGACAACATGGCGCTCTACTACAAGAGCGTCAACGACGTCCTGCCGCGCATCGAGGTTCCCACCTCGCTCCCGACGGAGACGCCGACGGGTCCCGGCCCCGGCCCCGGTCCCGGTGGCGGAGGCGGCCCCGAGAACCCGTTCGGTGACTGGGAGATCGACAACCCGTTCGACGACTGGGAGATCGACAACCCCTTCGGCGACTGGGACGAGGAGGACATTCCGGGCCCGCCGCCTCCCCCGCCGCCACCGCCGCCGCCTCCCCCGCAGCTCCCGTACAACGGCCCCGGAACCGGCGGCGACGGCCCCGGGAACAACGAGATCCTGCCCCCGCCCCCGCCGCCACCGAACGACCTCGGCCTCAACGGCCCCGGCCAGGGCGGCCCCGAGGGTCTCGGCGGCCCGCCGCCGTTCACACCGGACCTCGGCCTCAACGGCCCCGGCAACGGCGGACCCGAGGGGATCGGCGGTCCCGGCAACGGCGGACCCGTCACGCTGCCCCCGCCTCCTCCGAACCTCGGACTCAACGGCCCCGGTTTCGGCCAGGGGGGCGACAACGGTTCCCTCATGCCTCCGCCCCCGCCGCCACCGAACGACCTCGGCCTCAACGGCCCCGGCCAGGGCGGCGGCAACGACCCCGGCATGAACGGGCCCTTCATCCCACCGCCACCGCCCCCGAACCTCGGACTCAACGGCCCGGGAAGCGGCCGCGGCGGCCCGGCGGGCTACAACGGCTCCCTGGAGCGCGATCCGGCGACAGGGCTCCCGCTCAACCCCGAGACCGGCGAGCCCTACCCCATCGACCCCGAGAGCGGCCTGCCCTTCAACCCCGACACCGGCCTGCCCATCAACTTCGATCCCCAGACCGGGCAGGTCCTGCCCATCGACCCCGTCACCGGAGAACCGCTCCCCATCGGGGAGACCGGCAGCTCCCTGGAGTTCGACCCGGCGACAGGGCTCCCGCTCAACCCCGAGACCGGCGAGCCCTACCCCATCGACCCCGAGACCGGTCGGCCCTTCAACCCCGACACCGGCCTGCCCATCAACTTCGTCCCCCAGACCGGGCAGGTCCTGCCCGTCGACCCCATCACCGGGGAACCGCTGCCCGTCGACCCCGTCACCGGACAGCCGCTCCCCATCGGGGAGACCGGCAGCTCCCTGGAGTTCGACCCGGCGACAGGGCTCCCGCTCAACCCCGAGACCGGCGAGCCCTTCCCCGTCGACCCCGGAACCGGCCTGCCGTACAACCCCGACACCGGCCTGCCCATCAACTACGACTCCGAGACCGGGCAGGTCCTGCCCATCGACACCGTCACCGGACAACCCGTCGGCATCGACCCGTCGACCGGGCTGCCGACCGACTACGACTTCAACGTGCCCGCTCCCCCGCCCGACCTCGGGCTCAACGGCCCCGGCACCTCCAACGGCGACGACTACGTGCTGCAGCCGCCACCGCCGCCGGCGGACCTGGGGCTCAACGGCCCCGGGACCGGGGCGGACGTACCGATCAACCCGGTCACCGGCGAGCCCTACGTCATCGACCCCCTCACCGGCCAGCCCTACCCGATCGACCCCGAGACCGGGGAGCCGATCACGGACAGCGGCGGCATCCCGGAAGGACCGATCCCGGACATCCTGCCGCCGCCGCTGTCGCCCGACGACATCGGCCTCAACTACGGCGGTCTCGAACCCAGCCCCTACTCCAGCGACGGCCCGGGCTCGTCGGACAGCTCCGACCGCTCCTCGCTGTTCGCCAACCCCGACGGCACGCAGTACACGGCGGGCGGCCCCAACGGGGCCTCCGGCGGCCAGGGCAACCCGGGCGGCCTCGGCGGGCTCGGCGGCGCGGGAGGGCTGAACGGCCAGCCCGGCGCCGGTGGCGCGGGGGCCGGCGCCGCCGGCATGGGCGGCATGGGCGGCATGGGCGGCATGCCGATGATGCCCCCCATGATGGGCGGCGGCATGGGTGGCGGTGGCGGTGACAACAACCGCGACCGGCAGCGTTCCACCTGGCTCTCCGAGGACGAGAAGGTCTGGGGCACCACGGCCGACGCGCAGAGATCCGCACTGGGACGCCCCGTCCCCGGCCAGAACAAGAAGGGAGCATCCCGGCATGAGTTCACAGATGCAACGCCAGATGGAAGAGGAACTGGCACAGCTTCACAAGACGATGGGCCGACTGGCGGACGCAAGCGCAAACCTGGAGGCGGCAACCGAAGAGGTCGTGGCGAAGAACAGACTCGTGGGCGCGAAGGTGGACGCGACGGGGG
Source organism: Nocardiopsis sp. NPDC101807 (assembly GCF_044766605.1). Lineage (NCBI taxonomy): Bacteria > Bacillati > Actinomycetota > Actinomycetes > Streptosporangiales > Nocardiopsidaceae > Nocardiopsis > Nocardiopsis sp. NPDC101807. The sequence goes on from NZ_JBIWMK010000001.1 coordinate 444,916, forward strand.
AACTGGTTGAGCTGAAGTTCCACACCCAGGCCTACCGGGACATGGCCCCCACCGAGCTGGCCGCCGCCATCACCGAGGTGGTCAACAAGGCGCGGAGTCAGATGGCCGAGCGTGTCACGGAGGCCTACAGCCCCTTCATGCCGGACGTGGCGGGCGCCCAGGAGATCATGAACGGCGAACTCGACCCGCTCAAGCTGCTCGACCGCCTGGGTATCCCCTCCGACGACCCGCGACAGTAGGCGCCCCGCACCGCACCCGCGGCTGAGAACCGAGAAGAGGAGACGGATATGACGGACCGCGACGACGGCTTCTTCGCCGACCTCGACGGCATGGCCAGGAACAGCTGGAGCGTCAACGACGCGGCCGAGTACGCCCGTGACACCCAGCAGTGGCTGAACAGCTCGCTGGCCGCCCTGGAGGACCCCACGATCTGGGGCAAGGGCGACAAGTTCGCCAACGACATGGACAAGTCCCTGGGGCTGCTCAGGACCTCCATCGAGGAGTACATGGGCTTCGTGGTCATCGCGGCGGAGGACACGAGCGCCATCCTCGGCGGCACCAAGGAGACCTTCAACCGCTCGGAAGAGGACAATGTGAACCGCGTCCCGGACGTCAACACCCCGGGCGGGCCCGGAGGACGCCGGTGACCCCCGCTCCCACCCCCACCTCCCCGGGCGGCCGTTCCCGCGGCCGCCCGGGCCCCCCGAGAAGGAGTTCCGATGTCTGAGAGTGCGCAGGCGCGCGGCGCGGCGGAGGGCCGTCCCACACCGGCGTCCGAGTTCCGGACGGCGCTCTCCGGTGGAGCCGACGGCACGGTCTCCGGCGGGGCCCCGGGCTCCGCGGCACACATCGCGCCCGCTCCCCCGCACGGGGCCGCCGAGGGAGCGGGGACGGCCGAGGCCGTTCCCGGCCCCCGGATCACCGGTGCCCTGCACGAACCGGCCGCCCCCCAGGCCCCGGAGGTGGCCCTGGACCGTCCGGGCAAGCCCGCCCTGGCGGGCGCCGCCATTGCGGGCCTGCTCCTGGTCGCCGCCCCCTTCGCCATGACGGCGGGGGTGCCCGGGGTGACCCTGGAGGCGACGCCGCTCGCCTCGGACGCCGGCGGCGCCGGCGGCCCGTCCTCGGGCACCGCCGAGGCGGGCGCCTCGGGCGGCGGCGAGTCCGGGGCCGTCGCCGCTCCGGCGGACACGGGCGCCGCGACCGTGCCCCAACAGGGCGCCGCGCCCCAGGAGACCGGTTACGTCCCCGAGGTGAGCGGGGACGGGGCCGCGACCCCGACGATGCCCGACCCGGGCGCCGGTGCCACCGGCGGGGAGAACCCCGTGGAGGCCGCCCCGGCCGCACAGGAGAACCCGGACGCGCCCGCCGCCGAGGTCGGGAACGGTCCGGGGGAGACGGCCGCCGCCGGGCAGCCGGGGGCCGGGGACACCGCGGCCGCCGGGGAGTCGGGCACCGAGGACGGAGCCACGGCGGCCGCCCCCTCCTCCGGGGAGGAGGCCGCGGCCGGAGAGGACACGGCGGCCGGAGGCGACGAGGGCGCCGGGACCTCCGGGGAGGGTGAGACCGAAGGGGCGGCCGGAGAAGGCGCCGCGAACGGCGACACCGGCACCGGGGACACCGGGAACGGCCCCGCCACGGAGCAGATGAACGCCCCCCTCGCCGACACCACCGCTTCCGGCGACACCGCCCGGGAGGGCGGGGCCGCCGGAAGCGGCGACACCGCGGACGGCGGGTCGGCGTCCGCCGACGCCCCGGTCGCCGACCCGCCGCCCTCGGAGGGCGGCGGCTCCGTCCTGGAGAACTCCGTCGCGATGACGGGGGGTTCGGAACCGGAGCCCTTCCTCGCCGTCGCGGGGCCCGGCTGCCAGGACTCCCCCGGTTCCTCCTACGCGAACGAGGGACGCTGGGACAGCGCCGAGGGCACCGCCAGCTGGGCCACCCGGCCCGGCGGGTACGCTCAGGAGGGCTGCGACGGCGGCTACGAGGCGCTTCCCGTCTCGGGCGACCCGGAGCAGGGCAACGGCCAGTACGCCACCTGGACGTTCACCCCCGGGGAGGCAGGGGTCGCGTGCGAGCTCTACGTCCATGTGCCCGACGACGAGAGCCCGCTGTGGATCTCCCCCGGGGAGGCCCGCTACCAGCTCTTCTCCGGCCCCTCGGCCGAGGGGTCGCCCGTGGCGGTCTTCGGGATCGACCAGGCGGGGATCCGGGGCGGCTGGGTCCAGGTGACCGGGTTCACCTCTCCCACGGAGGAGTTCACCGTCAAGCTCACCAACGCGGGGGCCGACGCCCTCGCGGACCAGGAGCACGCCAGCTCGCACGTGGCCGCCTCGGCCGTGCGGGCGTCCTGCTCCTGACCAGCCCCCGGCGGGGCGGGCCCCGCCCCCCCCCCCCCCCCCCCCCCCCCCCCCGGGCCGGGGGCCCGCCGGGGGGGGGGGGGGGCGCGCCCCCCCCCCCCCCGGGGGGGGGGGCCCCCCCCCCCCCCCCCCACCGCCCCTCCCCCGATCTAGGAAGACACCGATGACCAGGCAGCTCCTCACCGTCGACGCCGGCGCCCAGGACGGGCACGCGACGATCACCGAGGCGGTCGAGGCCGCCGCCAGCGGTGCCCTCATCACCATCGCCCCCGGCCGCTACGAGGAGAGCCTCGTCCTGCGCGACGTGGTCACCCTGATGGCCCGCGACGGCCTGGGCAGCGTCGAGATCACCACCGGCTCCGGCTGCGCCGTGGTCTCGGGCGCCGAGGCGGTCAAACTGTCCGGTCTGGTCCTGCGCGGCCGCCACGCCGACTACCCCGCGGTGGACATCCCCCTCGGGCAGCTGGAGATGGCCGACTGCGAGGTGGAGGGGGCCTCCTGGACCGCGGTGTCGGTGCGCGGCGACGGCGCGCTCGCCATGCGCGACAGCCGCGTCACGTGCTCGGCGGGCGCGGGGGTGGTGATCACCTCCTCCGGGCCGAGCGTCATCGAGGACTGCGTGGTCGAGGAGGTCGACACCAGCGCCGTGGTCATCGGCGAGCAGGCGCGTCCCACGATCCGCTCCTGCGTGCTGCGCGACGCCGGGGGCAACGGCGTGTTCGCCAGCGGCCAGTCCGGGGGCACGATCCGGGACTGTGAGATCTCGGGGACCAAGAAGCCCGCGGTGGCGCTGGAGGAGGGCTCCGCCGCCTCGCTGCTGGGCACACGTGTGCACGACACCGAGGGCGACGGGCTGGTCGTGTCCAGCCGTTCCCGCCCGGTCGTGGAGGACTGCGTGTTCGAGGACGTGGGCGGGCGCGGCGTCGTCGTGCACAACGGCGCGGACCCGCAGGTGGCGCGGGTGCGCGTGGTGCGCGCCAAGAACGTGGCGATCCACCTGTCGGGGCGGGCGCGCGGCACCTTCAACGACTGCGAGGTGGAGGAGTCGGGCGGCGACGCCGTGCAGGCCGTGGAGCGGTCCTCCACCGCCTTCCTCGGCCTGGTCGTGCGCGGCGGGCAGGGACTGAGCCTGCGCGGCGACAGCGTCGTGGAGTTCGACCGCGGCCTGGTCAGCGGGACCGCCGGCCCCGGCGTGGTGGTCGAGGAGTGCGCCCCCTTCATGCGCGGGACCGCGATCAACAACACCCGGGGCCAGGGCGTGGTGTTCGGCAAGGGCGGGCGCGGACGCCTGGAGGACGTGACGCTGGACCGCACCGGCAAGAGCGCCGTGTCCGTGGAGGAGGGCGGGGCGCCCCTGCTGACCGGTGTGCAGGTCTCCGGGAGCCGCGACGCCGGGATCTCGGTGGGCGCGGACGGCTCCGTCGACGTGCGCGACTGCGACGTGTCGGAGTGCACGGGCGACGGCATCGCGGTGCGGGCCGGCGGCCGGGCGACGGTGCTGCGCACCCGGGTGTACAACGGCCGCCGCAACGGCGTGCTGGTGGCGGCGAAGGCGACCGCCACGCTGCGCCGGTGCGAGGTGTTCGGCAACGGCGCCGACGGCATCCTCGTGCACTCCGCCGAGGACGTGGTGGTGGAGGACTGCTCGGTGCGGGACAACGGCCGCTCCGGTCTGCGCCAGACCGTCGCCAGCCAGAGCATGCGCACGGAGGAGCTGCTCAGCCGCGGCAACGGGGCGCCGGACGCGTTCGGCGACCTGGCGGGCGCGCCCGTCCCGATGCCGGAGGCCCCCGCCCCCGTGCAGGAGGACGAGGACTCCGAGGAGGTCGGCCCCCTCAAGGAGCTGGACGCTCTGGTGGGCCTGGCCGGGGTCAAGCACGAGGTCAAGACGCTCGTCACCCGCAACCAGATGGCCCAGCGCAGGGCCGAGATGGGTCTTCCCACACCACCCATGAGCCGCCACCTGGTCTTCGGCGGCGCCCCCGGTACGGGCAAGACCACGGTGGCGCGGCTGTACGGGCAGATCCTGGCCGAACTGGACGTGCTGCGCTACGGGCACGTGGTGGAGGTGGCCCGCGCCGACCTGGTGTCGCAGTACGTGGGCGGCACGGCGATCAAGACCACCGAGGTGTTCGAGCGGGCCAAGGGCGGCGTGCTGTTCGTCGACGAGGCCTACACGCTGGCGAGCGGCAGCGAGGGCGGGAGCGGCGGCGGCCCCGACTTCGGCCGTGAGGCCATCGACACCCTGGTCAAGCTCATGGAGGACCACCGCGACGAGGTCGTGGTGATCGTCGCCGGCTACACCGAGCAGATGGAGAGCTTCCTCGACACCAACCCCGGTCTGGCCTCCCGGTTCAGCCGGACCATCGAGTTCACCAACTACGCGCCCGAGGAGCTGACGGAGATCGTGCGCAACATGTGCGCCTCCCACAGCTACCGGATGGCGGAGGAGACCGAGGCGGCCCTGCTCGCCCACTTCGAGCGGGTGCCCAAGGGCCCGGCGTTCGGCAACGGCCGCGAGGCCCGCAAGCTCTTCGAGGAGATGATCGACCGCCAGGCGTTCCGGCTGGGCGGCACCATCCCCGACAGCCCGGACTCGCTCACCCTCCTGCTGCCCGAGGACCTCGGGGCGGCGGCCGAGGAGGAGCAGGTCGGCGGCACGGCGGACGGGATCGCGGCCCTGCGCGAGGAACTCGACGCCATGGTCGGCCTGGCGAGCGTCAAGGAGACCGTCAACGACCTGGCCAACCTGCTGCTGATGTCGCAGCAGCGGCGCGCCATGGGGCTCCAGGTGGCGCCGATGAGCCACCACCTGGTGTTCGCCGGTCCCCCCGGTACCGGTAAGACGACCGTCGCCCGCCTGTACGGCAAGCTCCTGCACGCCCTCGGGGTGCTGCGCGGCGACCACGTGGTGGAGGCCGCGCGCTCGGACCTGGTGGGGCGCTACGTCGGTCACACCGCCCAGCTGACCGCCGAGGTGTTCGAGCGGGCCAAGGGCGGCGTGCTGTTCGTCGACGAGGCCTACTCGCTGGCGCCGCGCGGATCGGGCAACGACTTCGGCCAGGAGGCCATCGACACCCTGGTCAAGCTCATGGAGGACCACCGCGACGAGGCGGTGGTGATCGTCGCCGGGTACACCAACGAGATGCAGCGCTTCCTCGACTCCAACCCCGGCCTGGCCTCCCGGTTCAACCACCAGGTGGAGTTCCCCGACTACAGCGACGACGAGCTGGTCACCATCGTCCAGCGCATGGCGAAGGGCTCGGGGTACACCTGCGGCGAGGCGACGACGGCCGCCCTGCACGAGCACTTCTCGGGGGTGGTCCGCGACGTGAACTTCGGCAACGCCCGCTACGCGCGCCAGGTGCTGGAGCGGATGATCACCAGGCAGGCGGGCCGCCTGGTCAACGGCGTCCAGAACGCCACCATGGAGGACTTCACCACCCTGCTGCCCGAGGACATCCCGGCCCGCTGACGCCCCCGGGGCGGCCTCCGCGCGACCGCCCCGGACCGCCCGCGTTCCCGGGAACCCACGGCGGACGACGGGACCCGCCCCCGGACCGGGGGGCGAGGCGTCCCCGCCGGCGGCGGGCCCCGCGGCGCGCCCCGTCCGCATACCCCGGGACCGTCCGGGGTATGGCGGGGGTCCGTCCCGCAGCGACCGGAGGAGGCGCGATGACACGCCGTTTCGACGTCGGCGACCATGTGAGCTGGAACTCCGAGGCCGGACGGGTGTCCGGCACGATCACCAGGGTCCACACCGGCGACTTCACGTTCCGGGGCCGTACGCGCCGCGCGTCCGAGGACGATCCGCAGTACGAGATCGAGAGCGACAGGACCGGCCGCACGGCGGCGCACAAGGACGGGACCCTGACCCGGACGTCCGGCGGCGGCTAGCCGCGATGGTGCCGTTCCTCACGGTGGGCCACTCCGACCGCACGTTCGAGGAGTTCGCCGCCCTGCTGGAGGAGGCCGCCGTGGAGGCGGTGGTCGACGTGCGCAGGCTCCCGGGCTCCCGCCGCAACCCGCAGTTCGGCGAGGAGGCGCTCTCCACGGCCCTGGGCGCTCTCGGCGTACGCTACGAGCGCCTCGCGGAGCTCGGCGGCCGGCGTCCGCTCGCCCGGGACGTGCCCCCCGAGGTCAACGGGCTCTGGCGCAACCGCGGCTTCCACAACTACGCCGACCACGGACTCTCGGCCGAGTTCGGGGCGGGGCTCGCCCGGTTGCGTGCGGCGGGCGCGGCCCACCGCACCGCCGTGATGTGCGCGGAGGCGGTGTGGTGGCGGTGCCACCGGCGCATCATCGCCGACCACCTCCTCGCCCACGGCCACGAGGTCTTCCACATCATGGGCGGCCACCGCGTGGACGCCGCCCGGCTCACCCCGGGGGCCGTCGTGCGCACCGACCGCGTCGTCACCTATCCGGCACGGCCCTGGGACGGGCACGGCCCCGGGTCCGCCCCGACGGGCGCGTCCCCCCGGGTGTGACGCCGCCCGCCCCCGGGCGGCCCGCCGGGTCGGGGCGCCGCCGCACCGCGCCGACCACGCCCACCAGGTCGGGGACGGCGGGCGTCCGTGCCCCTGCGCGTCTGCTCCGCACCGCCCGCGCGCGGGCCGGGCCCGTGGGCTACATTTCTGGCCATGACGCACCCCCCTCTCGGCCTCACCGCGGAGTTCGTCCGGGACCTTTTGCGCGAACAGCATCCCGACCTGGCCGACCGCCCCCTGCACTCGGGAACGCGGGGCGCGGGCAACCAGATGTGGCGGCTCGGGGACGACCTCGCCGTGCGGCTGCCCTGGACGCCGCGGTCCGCCGAGGCCCTGGTGCGGGGGGAGCTCGCCTGGCTGCCCTCCCTGGCGCCGGGCCTTCCGCTGCCGGTCCCGGTCCCGTTGCGCCTGGGCATGCCCGGTGCACGGTTCCAGCGCCCCTGGATCGTGACCACCTGGGTGCCGGGCACGCCCGCGGACCGCGCCCCGGTCACGGACGCCGCCCGTGCGGCCGAGGACCTGGCGGCCTTCCTGACGGCCCTGCACCGGCCCGCGCCCGAGGACGCCCCCGTGAACCGCAAGAGCCGGCGTCCCCTGGCCGGCCACGCGGAGCAGTTCGCCGAACAGTTCGCCTCGGCCGCGGACCAGGGGCTGGTCGAGGACCCGGAGGCGGTGCGCGCGGTCTGGGAGGACGCGGTCGCCGCGCCCCGCTGGCAGGGGCCGGCGCTGTGGTTGCACGGCGACCTGCACCCGGCCAACGTCCTGACCCGCGACGGCGCGTTGTGCGGGGTGATCGACTTCGGCGACCTGTGCGCGGGCGATCCGGCCTGCGACCTGGCCGCCGCCTGGATCCTGCTGCCGGACGGCGGACTCGAACGCTTCCTGCGGGCCTACCGCCCGGCCCCGGACCCCGCGACCTTGCGCCGTGCCCGGGGCTGGGCGGTGCTGTGCGCCCTCGGCGGCGTGCTCGTCGGCGAGGCCGGCGTCCGCGGACGCCCCGGCGGCCACGACACCTGGGGGCCGCCGGCCCGGGCCGCGCTGCGCCGCCTCGCCCGGGGCTGAGGAGGGCGGTCGGCGGCACGGGCCCTCGCGGGCCGGCGCCGCCGACCGGGCGGCGCTCCCGTCAGCGCAGCGTGGTGCGGGTGAGCGAGAGGTCCTTGGTCTCCCGCACCAGGGTCAGCACCACCAGGAGGCTGATCGCGGCCACCCCGACCAGGTAGAACGCCGGTGTGAGAGCGCTGCCGGTGCTGCTGACCAGCCAGGTCGCCACGAACGGCGCGGTGCCGCCGAACAGCACGTACGCGGCGGTGTAGCCGACCGCCGAGCCGCTGGCCCGCAGCTGCGCGGGGAACATCTCCACCATCATCGGCACGTTGGACGTGCCGATCACGGCGACGAGCACGGCCAGGGCCGAGGTCCCCACCAGCGCCCCCGTCAGTCCCGTGGCCATCAGCTGGAACGCGGGGTACGTGAGCAGGACGAACCCCCCGCAGGCGACCATCAGCATGGGCCGTCTGCCGAAGCGGTCGCTGGCCGCGGCCATCAGCGGACACGCCGCCGTGTACGCGAGCATCGCGACGACGCTGGTCGTGAGCGCCTGGGTCTTGGTGTAGTCCAGCGACTCCGACATGTAGCTGATCATGTAGGAGCTCATGAAGTAGTAGCCGACCGCGTTCGTGATGCTGTAGCCGAACAGCGTGAACATCTGGCGCCCGGAGACCCGGAAGGCCTGCCGCAGCGGGCTCTTCGTGGTGTTCTCCTGCTCGGCCATCTCGCGGAAGACCGGGGTGTCGTCCAGGCGGGAGCGCAGGTACAGGCCGATGGCGCCGAGCGGGCCCGCGATCAGGAACGGGATCCGCCAGCCCCACGACATCAGGGCCTCCTCGCTGAGGGTGCCGGTGAGCAGCACGCCCACGCCGGAGCCGACCACCGCGGCCACGCCGACGGTGATGGGGACGGCGCTGGCGTACCGGGCGCGGCGGCCCTCGGGGGCGTACTCCATGATGAAGGAGGAGGCGCCCGTGTACTCGCCGCCGGTGGAGAAGCCCTGGACCGTGCGCATGAGCAGGAGCAGCAGCGGGGCGCCGAGGCCGATCGCCGCGTAGGTGGGCAGCAGGCCGATCCCGAGGGTGGCGCCGCTCATGCACAGCACGCTCAGCGCGAGGGCCCGGTTGCGGCCGATGCGGTCGCCGTAGTGGCCGAAGAAGAGGGCGCCGACCGGCCGCGCGACGAACCCCGCCGCGAAGATGGCCCAGGTCGCCAGCAGCGCGGCGGCGGGGTCGTAGTTGGGGAAGAACAGCACCGCGATGGTGGCCGACATGACGGCGTAGGCGCCGGAGTCGAACCACTCCACGAAGTTGCCGATGGCGGTGGCCACGGTGACGCGGCGGCGGACGCGGCCCATGTCTCGGGGTGGCGTCGCGGGGGCTTCCTGATCGTTCAGCACCGTACCCGAACTCCTCTTTCTCACTGCCCGGGCCTGGCCCGGGATCGATGTTAGGGGGGACAAGAGACGGGGCGGCCCGCCGGGGTGGCCTGGCGCGGCCGGGTGCGGCGGCGGGGGCGCCGCCGCACCGGTCTCTCAGACCGTGTCGCGTCGTCGCAGCTCGGCGCGCTGGACCTTGCCGGTCGCGGAACGGGGAAGGCGTTCCGTGAAGGCGATCAGGCGCGGGTAGGCGAAGCGCGAGTAGTGTTCGCGGGCGAAGGCGCGGACCTCGTCGGCGAGGTCGTCGCCGGGGCGGTACCCGTCGGCGAGCTCGATCCACGCCTTGACGACCTGTCCGCGCAGCGGGTCGGGCAGGCCGACCACGCCCGCGTCGGCGACCGCCGGGTGCTCGCGCAGGGCGGCCTCGACCTCGTAGGGGCCCACGCGGTACCCGGAGGTCTTGATGACGTCGTCGGTGCGGCCCAGGAACCAGTAGTAGCCGTCGGCGTCGCGGGTGGCCTGGTCCTTGGTGCGGTACCAGTCGCCGCCGAAGCTCTCGGCGGAGGCGTCGGGCCTCCTCCAGTAGCCGAGGGGGAACTGGGGGTTGCTGCGCGCGCGGAGGCAGATCTCCCCCGGCTCGCCCTCGGGCACCTCGTTGCCGTCGGCGTCCAGCAGCGCGACCTCCCACCCGGGGAGCGGGCGCCCCACCGAACCGGGCTTGACCGGCACGCCGGGCAGGTTGCCCAGCAGCGGGTAGGACTCGGTGGAGCCGTAGTAGTCGAGCGGGGTCACCCCGAACTGCTCGCGGAACCAGGCGATGAGGTCGGTGGTGAGGGGCTCGTTGGAGCAGCACACCACGCGCAGGGCCTGGGGGTGGCGCCGCCCGGCGTCGGGGACCTCGGCGCGGAGTTTGCGCAGCAGGGTGGGGTTGACCAGGGCGGTGGTGACCCGGTTGCGGGACATGGCGGCGAGAAGGCCCTCGGGGTCGAAGCCCGCCCGGGGGCGGTGGACCAGGTGGGTGGCCCCGGCCCGCAGCGGACCCATGAGCTTGGCCATGGACCACGCCCAGTCGCCCGCGCCGTAGAACACGTCGCCGGGGCGCAGGTCGTGGCAGTACCGGAACTCGTTGTGCCCGAGGAGGGTGCGGTGGGCGTGCACGATGCCCTTGGCGGGGCCCGTGGTACCGGAGGTGTAGAAGATGAGGGCGGGGTCGTCTGCGGCGGTGTCGGCCGCCTCGTACCGGGGCTCGCACGCGGCGATCGCGGGGTCGTCCACGTCGACGATCCGCACGTCGGCCGGGGGCCGGGCGTCGCCGGCCACCTCGCCGCCGAGGGAGGCGATCGCCGCGACCGCGTCGGCCGCCCGCCCCAGGGAGGCGTTCTCGGTGACGAGGACGGTGCTGCCGGAGTCGGCGAGCCGGTAGGCGATGGGGTCGTCCGCCCACAGCGGGGACATGGTGACCAGGACCGCCCCGGTGCGCAGGACGCCCAGGTAGGTGGCGGGGGTGTCGGGCCGCTGGGGCAGCAGCACGGCCACCCGGTCGCCCTTGCGCACGCCCAGGGCGTGCAGGTGGGCGGCGACGCGGGCCGCCCGGTCGCGGACCCGGTCCCAGGTGACCTCCTCCCGGTGGCCGGTGTGGTCCTCGAAGACGAGGGCGACGCGGTCGCCGGGGTGGTGGTCGGCGACGTCGACCGCCATGTTGTAGCGCTCGGGCACCTCCCAGCCCTGCTCCTCGCACAGGAGCCGGTAGAGGCGGTCCCCCTCCGCGAGCGCCTCCGGGGTGGGCGCGGCCGCGGCAGGTTGCCGGGCGGGGTCCGGGGCGGCGGGGTCCGGGGCGGCGGGGTCCGGGGCGGCGGCCCCGGCTCCGGAGTGCGTGCCGTCCTCGGTTCCGGTGGTGGTCATCGGGTGGTCTCCCCTGTTTCCTGCGGTGGCGTCGGTGGTGGAGCTGCGGTTCAGCGGCGCTTGGCCAGGAACCGCTCCATCTCCCGCTGGGGCTCGCCGCTGGCGTAGGCCTGGGCGTGGACCCTCTTGGCCGCGGTGATGGAGTCGGTCAGCGCCTCGTCGTCGATCTCGCGCAGGCGGGCCTTGGTGAGGGCGACGGCGCCGGGGGGCAGGGACGCGAGGGAGTCCGCGAGGGCGAGGGCCGCGGGAAGCACCTCGTCCCGGCCGGGGACGAGCCGGGTGAGCAGGCCGAGACGGTGGGCCTCGTCCCCGTCGACCAGGTCGCCGGTGAGGGTGAACTCGATGGTGCGGGCCTTGCCGAGGATGTCCCACATGGCCCAGATGCCGGTGACGCTGGGGATGCCGGAGCGGACCTCGGGCTGGCCCATGCGCACCCCGGGGTGGCCGACGCGCAGGTCCGCGAGGAGCGCGAACTGGAACCCGGAGCCGGCGGCGACGCCGTTGACCGCCGCGATGGTGGGCTTGTCGATGCCGCGCAGGGCCCTGTAGAGCAGGTCGAAGTCGTCGATCCAGGCCTCGGCGGCGGCGTGGTCGGCCGGGTCGATGTCCCGGGTCTCGGCCAGGTCCTGGCCCGCGCAGAAGGCGTTGCCGGATCCGGTCAGCACGACGGCGCGGCAGTCGGCGTCGGCGCCCGCCTCCTCGAACAGCCCGACCAGGCGGGCGCGCATGGCGCCGGTCCACGCGTTGAGCTTGTCGGGGCGGTTGAGGGTGATGACGGTGGCGTGGCCCTCGGCGAGGGGTTCGCGGTGCGCCAGGACGAGGTCGTCGTTCGGTGACATGGCGATGCCTTTCACGAGTTCACAAGCAGGGGTGCGGCGGACGGGCTCGCGCACGCCGGAGGATCGGGCGGAGCCGGCTCTCCCCGGTGTCCCCCGGGCGAACCCGGGCCCTCCGCCCTATGAACGACATCACAACAGCTCACCGCCGCCGGCGTCCAACACCAGTTGGGACCTCCCGCGATATCGCAGTGATATGACCGGTAGGGTCCCCGCATGGAACTGCGCCACCTGCGCTACTTCACGGTGCTCGCCGAGGAGCTGCACTTCGGCCGGGCCGCCGCCCGGCTGCACATGGCCCAGCCGCCGCTGTCCCAGCGCATCCGCGACCTGGAGCGCGAACTGGGCGTGCGGCTGTTCGACCGCGGCCGCAACCAGGTCCGGCTGACCGAGGCCGGGGCCCTGCTGCTGGAACACGCCCGTCCGGTGCTGGAGAGCACCGAGTCGGCCCTGGAGGCGATGCGCCGCATCCGCCCCGGGGAGAGCGGGATCCTGCGTGCGGGGATCCCGCCGGACACCATGCCCGCCACGCTGCGCACCCTGGTCGCGGAGCTGGCCCGCCACGCCCCCGACGTGCTGGTGGACCTGCACGAGCTCACCACGGACGAGCAGCTGCGGGCGCTGCGCGAGGGCGACCTGGACGTCGGGGTGGTGCGCCACCCCTCCGACACCACGGGCCTGGAGTCGGGGCCGGTGGCCCACCGGCCCCTGGGGGTCCTGCTGCCCGCCGAGCACCCGCTGGCGGGGGGCGGGCCGGTGCGGCTGCGCGACCTCAACGGGATGCCGCTGGTGGTCTTCCCCCGGGCGATGGCGCCGATGCTCTACGACCAGATCATGTCCGCGTGCAGCTCCGAGGGGTTCCGCCCCGGGGCGATCCGGCACGCCCGCAACCCGCTGTTCGTCAACGGCCTGGTCATGGCCGGGAGGGGCGTGCACTTCAACGAGAAGCCGTTGGGCGGGCTCCCCGAGGGCCTGGTGTGGTCGCCCCTGGAGGGGGACCCGCTGGCCTGGCGCACGTCGGTGGTGTGGCCGCCCCGGCGGCGCCACGCGAGCGTGGCGGTCTTCGTGGCCGCCGCGACGGCGGGCCTGGAGGCCGCCGGGCACGTGGTGCGGCCCCATCCCGGGCCGGGGCCGGGCTAGGACGTGAGGCCCCTCCCTTCCCCGGTGACCTCGTACCCACAGACGGTTTCGGCGCCCGACCCCACCATAGGTACGAGATCGTCGGAGGCGGGCCCGCCGTGCGCCCCGGAACCGGCCGCGTCCGGGACCGGACTCCCCGTCACCGGCCCCTCACCCGCCGGCGGTAACCTGCTCCCCGACCGCACGCACGATCCGTGAGGAGACCGCCGCCATGGGCTCGAACGCACCGGCCGGCCCCGAGGCCGCGACCCTGACCGAGATCGTCGAGGGCGTGTACGCGTGGGTCCAGCCCGACGGCACCTGGTGGGTGAACAACGCGGGCGCGGTCGCCGGCGAGGACGGCCTCCTGGTGGTCGACACCTGCGCCACCGAGGCCCGCACCCGCCGCTTCCTCGGCGCCCTAGCGCGGGCCGCCGGCGACGCCCCCGTGCGGTGGGCGGTCAACACCCACCAGCACGGGGACCACACCTACGGCAACAGCCTGCTGCCCGACTCCACCGCGCTCATCGGACAGGCCGCCATGCGCGAGGCCCTGCTCCACGACCCGATCTTCGACGCCTGCCCGCCGTTCTGGTCCCCCGCCCCCGACTGGGGCGGGGTCAGCCGACGCGCCCCGTCGGTCGTGCTGGACCGGGAGCTGACCGTGTACACCGGTCGGCGGCGCGTGGACCTGCTCCACCCCGGGTACACCGCGCACACCCCCGGCGACGTCGTGGCCTGGCTGCCGGAGGAGCGGGTGCTGTACACCGGCGACCTGGTGTTCCACGGCCTCACCCCTCTCGTGTTCATGGGCTCGGTGGAGGGCGCGCTGCGCTCCCTGGAGTGGCTGCACGCCTTCGCGCCCGACCACGTGGTCCCCGGGCACGGGCCGCTGTTCGGCGCCGCCGAGCTCGACGCGGTGCTGGGCGCCCACGAGCGCTACTACCGGTTCGTGCTGGAGACCGCCCGCGCCGGGGTGGCCCGGGGGAGCACCCCTCTGGAGACCGCCCTCGCCTGCGACCTGGGCGAGTTCCGCGACTGGGACGACGCCGAGCGCATCGCCTTGAACCTGCACCGCGCCCACGCCGACCTCACCGGCACCGCCATGGACCTCACGACGGCGCTGTCCGACGCCGTCGAGTGGAACGGCGGGCCGCTCCCCACCCGGCTCTGACGCGGTCGCCCGGACCGGTGCGGCGGGAACCGCGCCCTCCGCCTGCCGGAGCCCGTGCTGCGCGCCGGCCCCGTCCTCCCGCACCGCGGAACGTCGTCGGCGCGCGCTTCACTGGCGGGGACGCGACGCCTCACGAGGCGCCCGTCCCGCCCTCCGCCCCCTGTCCCCAGGAGTCCCCGTGCGCCCCCTCGACCTGGACCGCCGCACCGTCCGCCGCCTCGCGATCACCCGCCAGAGACTGGCCGGCCCCCGGCCCTCCGCCGACGCCGACGGGCTGCGCGAGGTCCTGCGCGCGCTGCGCTGCCTCCAGCTGGACCCCGTCGCGGTGGTCGCCCGGAGCCACCTGCTGGTCCTGTGGAGCAGGGTGGGCCGGTTCGACGGGGCCGACCTCGACGCCCTCCTGTGGGACGAGCGCTGGCTGTTCGAGTACTGGGCCCACGCGGCGTCGATCGTGCTGACCGAGGACTACGCGCTGCACCAGGGGCTGATGCGCCGCTACCCGAGGGGCGTCTCCGCCTACGGACGGCGGCTGGCAGCCTGGGTCGAGGCCAACGCGGAACTGCGCGAGCACGTCCTCCGGCGGCTGGAGGACAAGGGACCCCTGCCCGTCGGCGGGTTCGAGGACCGCTCCGCCCTGCCCTGGGAGTCGGGCGGATGGACGAAGGGGCGCAACGTCGAGCGCATGCTCGACCTGCTGTGGACCCAGGGACGGGTGATGGTGGCGGGCCGGGAGGGCGGCAAGCGCCTGTGGGACCTGGCCGAACGGTGCCTGCCCGAGCGCACCGACCGGACCGAGCTGCCGGACGCGGAGATCGTGTCGCTCTCGGCCGAGCACGCCCTGCGGGCCCTGGGCGCCGGACGCGCGAGGGACGTCGCGAACCACTTCGTCCGCGACCGGTACGACGCGCTGCCGGACGCGCTCGAACGGCTGGCGGCGGACGGCCGGGCGGTGCGGGCCCGGGTCGAGGGCACCGACCCGGACGAGCCGTGGTTCGTGCACGCGGACGTCCTTCCGCTGCTGGAGACCGTGGGCGGGCAGGCGTGGGGCCCCAGGACCGTGCTGCTGTCCCCGTTCGACAACCTGCTCTGCGACCGCGAGCGGACCGAGCTGCTGTGGGGCTTCCGCTTCCGCACCGAGATGTACGTGCCCAAGGCGCGCAGGGAGTTCGGCTACTACGTCCTGCCGGTCCTGCACGGCGACCGGCTGGTGGGCAGGATCGCGCCGAGGTTCGACCGGCGGCGCGGCGTCCTGGACCTGGAGAACGTGTACGCCGAGCCGGGCGCGGCCGGGGTCCGGGCGGGGGGCCCGGACGCCGGGGCCGCTCCGTCCCCGGACGCGGCCTCCGCCGAGGAGGTCGCGGACGCCGCGGAGGGTGTCGCGGGCGCGGTCGCGGGCCTGGCCGGGTTCCTGGGGGCGCGCGAGGTGGTCTGCTCGGGAGCGGTGCCCGCGCCCTGGCGGGAGGCGCTGCGCCGGGTCGAGGCGGCGTCCGCCCCCTGAGGCCCGCCCGCCCGGAGCCGCACCGCCACGACCCCCGACCTCCCCGAGCGCTCCCGTCCCCTGAGCCCCACCCGCCCCTCGCTTCGCGGTTCCGCTCCCGGGCCGCGAGCGATCCCCAGATTTCCGATATTTACTACCTATTTAGTATGCATTAGCCTCGGGGGGTGACCACCACAGCGCTCCCCCGGCGTCCGCTCCGCATCGCGCTCGTCGGCGCGGGCCCCAGGGCCACCTCCCTCCTCGAACGGATCACCGCCAACGTCCGCGAACTCCTCCCCGACAGAGCACTCGAGGTGTACCTCGTGGATCCCCACCCGCCCGGCGGCGGCCGGATCTGGCGGCGCGCGCAGTCGCCCTGGCTGTGGATGAACACCACGGCGAACGACTGCACGATGTTCACCGACGCGTCGGTGGCGTGCTCCGGGCCCGTCGTCCCCGGACCCACCCTGACCGAGTGGGCCGGGGACCTCGCCTCGGGACGCCTGCACCGGCCGCCCGGGTTCACGGCCGACGCGGCCGACCTCGCCGAGGCCCGCCGGGTCCATCCCGGCTGGTTCGCCACCCGCAGGTTCCAGAGCCGGTACCTGTCCTGGGTCTTCCACCACGTGGCCGAGCGGGCCCAGGGACGTGTGGCCGTCCGCTCCGTGGCCGCACGGGCGGTGGACCTGCGCGACCTGCCCGACGGGCGCCAGCGCCTGTTCCTCGACCGCCCGCCGCGTCCGGCCCCGGACCGCACCGCCGGCACGGGCCTCCCGCCGGTCCCCGGGAACACCCTGGACGCGGACGCCGTCGTCCTGGCCCAGGGCTCCTCCGGCACCGGCCCCACCGAGGAGGAGCGCAAGCTCGCCCGGCACGCCGCCGCGCACGGCCTCGTCCACATACCGACCGCCTCGACCGCCGACATCTCCCTCGACGCGGTCCCGCCCGGCGAGCCCGCTCTGGTGCGCGGCATGGGGCTGGCGTTCGTGGACACCGTCGTGCTGCTGACCTCCGGGAGGGGCGGCGTCTTCCGCAGGGACCCGGACGGGACCCTGCGCTACTCCCCCTCCGGCTCCGAGCCCGTCCTCCACGCCGGATCGCGGCGCGGGGTGCCCTACCACTCCAAGATCCACTACCACCTGCCCGGGGCACGCCCCGCACTGCCGAGGCACGTGAGCGCGCGGGCTCTGGACGCGCTCGGCCCCGGCCCCCTCGACCTCCGGGAGGACGTGTGGCCGCTCGTCGTGCGGGAGCTAACCCACGCCCACTACCGGGAGCTGGCGCTGTCGCACCCCGAGCGGCTGGACGTCGACGCGGCGGAGTTCGTCCGGCGGCTGGACTCCCTGGACTGGTCGGGGGCCCAGCTCAAGGAACTGGTCGCCGAGGCGGTGCGCGAGGACGGGGACCGGTTCGACGTCGGGCGGATCGACCGGCCGCTGGCGGGACTCCGGTTCGCCGACCACGACGCGCTCGGCGCGTGGCTGGACGGCTACATCGGCGCCGACCTCCAACGGCGGCGCGACCAGGGGTACAGCATGGACCTGGCGGTCTTCTTCGCCCTGCTGTCGGTGTTCACGGTGGTCTCCGAGGCGATCGGCTCCGGACGGATCTCCCAGGAGTCCGCGGCGCGGGACCTGCCCCGGTTCACCGGGTTCTTCAGCTACCTGGCCAGCGGGCCGCCCGGCCCCCGCCTGGAGGAGCTCCTGGCGCTGGCCCGGGCCGGGGTCCTGCGGTTCGTCGGCGCCGACATGGAGGTGGACACCCCCGAGGGCCGTTTCCTGGCCAGGTCCTCCAGCACGGACGCGACGGTCGGGGCCTCCGCGCTCCTGGAGGCCAGACTGCCCGAACCCTCGCTGACCCGGACGACCGACCCGCTGCTGCTGGCCCTGATCGAGCGCGGGGAGATCCGTGAGCGGCCCGGCACCGGGCTCGTCGACGCCGACCCGGCCGACCAGCGGCTGCGCGGCGCCGACGGGACGCCGCACCCGGCCCGGTTCGGCGCGGGCGCGCTGGTCGCCGGCGGTGTGGGGACGGGCGGGTTCTCCCGTCCACGGACCAACGCCGGGTTCTTCCGGCAGAACGACGCGATCGCCCGCGCCGTCCTGGGCGGCCTGAGCCCGTGAGGGGCGGGCGGCCGTCCCGTCCCCTGAGGCCCGCCCGGAGCCGCACCACCACGACCCCCGACCTCCCTGACCGCTCCCGTCCCCTGAGGCCCGCCCGCCCCTCGCTTCACGGTTCCGTCCGGGGCCGTGGGTTCCGGGGCGCCCGGGGCCGGTTCCCGCCCGGCACGTTCCGCCCCCGGTCCTCCCCCGTTCTTCCCCTCGGTTGGCGTCCGACACGAGCCGGAGGTTTACGTCGTAGATTTCTTTTATCCGGCCGTGGCCGCCCCCGACGGCCACGGAACCCGGTTGACGCGGACGGCCCCGGCGGGGGAGGCTCCGTCACGGCCGGGGCCCGCCGGCCGCCCCGGAGGGGCCGCGGACAGGAGGTCGGACATGGCGGACGCGCGACCGGCGGAGGACCCGCCCCGCCCGTCGGAGGGGCCCGGCTCCGGAGGGCGCGCCCCCGCACCGTGGGCCCCGCCCGCGCCGGAGGACATCACGACCGCGCGGATGGTGCTGGAACCCCTCACGCCGGGCCACGCGGGCCCGATGCTCCCCGTGCTGGCCGATCCGGCGCTGTACGCGTTCACCGGCGGGGAACCGCCGACCGCGGACGGCCTCCGTCGCCGCTACGAGCTCCAGTCGGCCGGGCGGTCCCCCGACGGGGAGGAGTCGTGGTTCAACTGGGTCCTGTGCCCCCGCGACGGGAGCGGCCCCGCAGGGTTCGTGCAGGCCACCGTGGTGCTCGGGGCGCCGGGCCCGGCCGCGGACCTGGCGTGGGCGGTCGGCGTCCCCCACCAGGGGCGGGGCCTGGCCGCCGAGGCGGCCCTCGGGATGCGCGACTGGCTGTCCGCCCGCGGAGTCCGCCGGTTCGGGGCGTCGGTCCACCCCCGCCACGGAGCCTCGGCCGGGGTGGCGCTACGGCTGGGCATGGCCCCGGCCCCGGGCCGGGACGCCGACGGCGAGGTGCGGTGGGAGTCCGGGGGCTGAGGAGCCGCGACCCCGCGTCCCCCCGGCGGACCCGCACAGGGCCGCACGCGGAGGGGCGCACGGGACGGGCGACCGGCCCCGGGCGGGCCCGGCGCGCTCAGCGCGTGCGGAGGAGCTTGCGGTTGACGAACTCGGCCATGCCGTACTCGCCCAGCTCCCGCCCCACCCCGGACGCCTTCACCCCGCCGAACGGCAGGTCGGCCTGGGTCCGCGACGGCGCGTTGACCGACACCATGCCCACGTCGAGCCGGTCGGCCACGGCCAGGGCCGCCTCCTCGTCCTCCCCGAACACGACGCTGCCCAGGCCGTAGGGTGTGTCGTTGGCCAGCTCCACGGCCTCGTCGACGGTGGCGACCCGGTGGACCACGGCCACCGGGCCGAAGATCTCCTCCCGGTAGGCGCGGGTGCCGGGGGCGACCCCGGTGAGCACCGTGGGCTCGACGAACGCGCCCGGGCGGTCGGGCCGCCCCCCGCCGGTGAGGACGGTGGCGCCGTGGGCGACCGCGTCCGCCACCTGGCCGGCGACGTGCACGGCCGCGGCCTCCGAGGACAGCGGCCCCAGGTCCACCCCCTCCTCGGTGGGGTCGCCGACCCGCAGGCGCGCGACCGCGTCCACGAACCCCTCCACGAACGCGTCGTACACCTCGTCCAGCACGATGAACCGCTTGGACGCCGTGCACGCCTGGCCCGCGTTGCCCATCCGCCCGGCCACGGCGGCGCGGACCGCGCGCCCCAGGTCGGCGTCGGGCAGGACGATGAACGGGTCGGATCCCCCCAGCTCCAGCACGGTCTTCTTCATCGCGCGCCCGGCGACCTCGCCGACGGCGCGTCCCGCCCGCTCCGAGCCGGTGAGCGAGACCCCCTGGACCGCCGGGTGCTCGATGATCCGGACGCACTGCGCCTCGGTCGCGTACAGGTTGGTGTAGACGCCCTCGGGGAGGCCCGCGTCGGCGAGCAGTCCGGCGACGGCCCCGGCCGACTCCGGGCAGCTGGGCGCGTGCTTGAGCAGGACGGTGTTGCCGAGCGCGATGTTGGGCGCCGCGAACCTCGCCACCTGGTAGTGGGGGTAGTTCCACGGCATGATCCCGAGGAGCGCGCCGATGGGCTCGGTGCGCACGGTCGCGGTCCCGTGGGACACGTCCAGGACCCGGTCGGCGGTGAACGCGGCGGCGTTGCGCGCGTAGTAGTCGTAGATCCGGGCGCACAGGTCGACCTCCCCGAGCGCCTCCGCCGTGGTCTTGCCCATCTCCCGGGTGATGATCCCGGCGAGGCGCTCGCGGTCGGCCCGGTAGCGCTCCGCCGCCGCGGCCAGGTGGGCGGCGCGCTCCGCGACGGGGCGGAGGCGCCAGGTGCGAAAGGCCGTCCCCGCGGCTTCGACGGCGGCGTCGACCTCCGCGTCCGTGGCGGTCGGGAACCTCCTGACGAGGCGTCCCGTGGCGGGGTCGGTGACGGCGTACTCGGTCATGCTCGGTTCCTTCCGGGAACGTGGGGTGCGGCGTTCTCCAGCTCTCCGGCGCCCAGGCGGCGGGTCACGTCGGTGAGCACCTCCAGTCCGGCGAGGAGGTCGGCGTCCTCGGTGTACTCGCCCTCGTTGTGGGAGACCCCGCCCGCCGAGGGCACGAAGAGCATCACGGTGGGCACGCGCTCCTTCATGTTGATCGAGTCGTGCCCGGCGACGGTCATGATCTCACCGCTGCTCAGGCCGAGCCGTTCGGCGCTGGCACGGGCCAGTTCGACGCCCTCGGGCTGGTAGGGGTTGACCCCCCAGGAGTGCGAGAGCGTGCGCTCGACGGTGACGTTCGCGGCCTCCTCCACGCGGGCGACCTCGGCGAGCAGGAGCTCGTCGGCCTCGGCGAGGACGGCCTCGTCGGGTGAGCGCAGGTCGAGCAGGAGCGTGGCGCGGGAGGGCACCACGACCGGGGAGTTGGGGTACACGTCGAGGCGGCCGACGGCGGTGTGCAGGACGCCGGGGAACCGGTCGGCGAGCTCGCGCGCGGCGACGACGAGCATGGACGCGCCCACGAGCGCGTCACGGCGGTCCTCCATGGCGGTGGCTCCGGAGTGGGCCTGTTCGCCGTGGACGGTGATCTCGTACTTGCTCGCCGCCCAGCTGGCGCCGACCAGGCCGATGGTGGTGCCGGAGTTCTCCAGGAGGCGCCCCTGCTCGATGTGGATCTCGGCGCACAGGACGGCCTCCGGCCCGTCGCCGTCACCGAGGAACCCGGTGGGGGCCAGGGCCTCGGCGACCGTGGTGCCCGAGCTGTCGCTCGCGGCGAGGGCGGTCTCCAGCGGCAGCTTGCCGGTGTAGACGGCGCTGCCCATCATGGACGGCGTGAACCGGGAGCCCTCCTCGTTGAACCAGTTCACCACGGCCAGGTTGTGGACGGGGGGCGCTTCCGCGCCGTCCTCGGCGGCGATCCGGAAGACGGCGTGTGCCGCGGCCAGGACCCCGTAGGCGCCGTCGTAGCGCCCGGCGGTGGGCTGCGAGTCCATGTGGGACCCGACCACGACGTAGGGCGCCCCGGGCACGCGCTCCAGGAGGCCGAACTGGTTGCCGACGCGGTCGTAGACCACGCGCAGCCCGTTCTCCTCCAGCAGGCCCGCGAACCAGCGGCGCTGGGCGTTGTCGGCCTCGCTCGCCGCCTGGCGGTCGACGCCGCCCGAGGGGGTGGCGCCGAAGGAGCTCATGGTCTCGAAGTCCCGCAGGAAGCGGGCGTCGTCGGCCGCGGGGTCGCGCGGCGGTCGGGGCGGGTTGGAGGTCATGGCCTCGTTCCTCTGCTCGTCGGGCACGGGTGGGTGGTGTCGGGCCGGGGCGCCGGCCCCGGGTCAGGAGGCGCCGGGGGCGCGGACCGCGGGGTCCTGTCTGACGTGCAGGACCGCGGGGAGTCCGCTCTCCAGCGCCCGGCGCAGGGCGCCCCGGAAGTCGGCGGTGGCGGTCACGGTCTCCCCGTACCCGCCGTAGGAGCGTGCCAGTGCGGCGAAGTCGGGGTTGGTGAGGTGGGTGCCGGAGGGCCGTCCCGGGTAGTGCCGCTCCTGGTGCTCGCGGATGGTCGCGAAGACGCCGTTGTCGACGACGATCGCCGTGAACACCGCTCCGTAGCCGATCGCGGTGGCGATCTCCTGGCCGTTCATGAGGAAGCACCCGTCCCCGGCGACGGAGACCACCTGGCGTCCGGGCCGCACGAGGGAGGCGGCGACGGCGGCCGGGACGCCCATCCCCATCGCGCCGTTGCGGGGCGCCAGGAGGGAGCGGGCGGACCGGTGCTCCAGGTACCGGGCGGGCCAGACCGCGTGGTTGCCCGCGCCGTAGGTGATGACGGCGTCGTCGTCGAGCTCCTCGCGCAGCACGCCCATGGCGGCGGTGAGGTCCACGAAGCCCCCGTCGTCGGCCGCCGCCACCGGGGTGGAGAAGGCGGTGTGGGCGTCCCGGGCCCCGGCCAGGCGCCCGGGGTCGTGCCGGACCGGTGCGCCCCCGGCCTCGGCCAGGGCGGCGACGAACCCGGCGGGGTCCGCGACGAGGTGCTGGTCCAGGCGCCCGCTGTGTCCGAGGGGCTCGCCGGGGAGGACGACGACGGTCTCGGCCCGGCCGCCCCGGGTGTAGCCGTCGCTGAGCACGTCGGTGCGGCAGGCGCCGACGAAGAGGGCGAGGTCGGCGTCGTCGAGGAGTGCGGCCGCGGCGTCGGACCGGCCGTAGCCGAGCGAGCCCGCGTAGGGGCTGTCGGCGCCGTCCAGCCGGTGGGGCACGGCGTCGTAGGCGCGGAAGTCGGCGAGCACCGGGATGTCGCGGGCGGCGGCCCAGGCGGCCAGCGCCGCGCCGTCCGCGTCGGTCCAGTTCTCGCCGCCCACGACGACGACGGGCCGCTCGGCCCGGTCGACGCGGGCGAGGGCCCGGGCGAGCGCGTCGGCGTCCGGACGGCCGGACGGCAGCGCGCGGGGCTCCACCGTGTCCGCCGCCCCGGCGGGGAGCCGGATCACGTCCTCGGGCAGGCCGACCACGACCGGCCCGGGGCGGCCCGACCGCGCGAGGCGCACGGCGTCGGAGACCACCCGGGCCGCCGCGGCCGGGTCGTCCAGGGTGACCACGGCCTTGGCGGTGCTGCCGAACCACGCGGCGGGGTCGAACTCCTGGAACGCCTCCCGCCCCCGGTCGGCGACGGGGATCAGCCCGACGAACAGCACGAGCGGCGTGGCGTCCTGGTGGGCGGTGTGCACGGCGATGAACGCGTTCGCCGCGCCCGGCCCGCGGGTGACCATGGCGACGCCCGGGAGGCCGGTGAGCCGGCCCTCGGCCAGGGCCATGAACCCGGCGCCGCCCTCGTGGCGGGTGACCACGGTGGTGATGGAGGAGTCGTGCAGGCCGTCGAGCACGTCGAGGTAGGACTCCCCCGGCACCCCGTACACGCGCCGCACGCCCTCGCGTTCGAGCTGGGCGACGACGAGGTGGCCCGCCGAGCGCGGGCGGGCGGGCGGTGCGGGGTCGGTGGTGGACATGATGGGCGGTGCCTTCTTCCTGGTGGGGCGGGTCGGGGCGCGGGGAGGCCGTCGGCCCCCGGTGGGTCGGGTCAGAGCGCGAGGAGGCCGGTGAGGGGTTCCCCCGCGCGGATGCGGGCGACGAGGCCGGGCTCGGCCCGGTCGGAGCGCAGGGCGTCCGCGACCAGGGACCTGTCGAAGGTGCGCGGGTCGAGGACGAGGAGCCCGTTCTCGTCGCCCAGGACGAGGTCGCCGGTCCGCACGCGCACCCCGCCGACGGTGACGGGGGCGCCCACCGCTTCGGCGGCGGTGCCCAGGCGCTTGGTGGTGCGGCAGGTGGAGCCCCGCGCGTAGACGGGGAGGCCGCTGTCCCTGAGCGCCGCGAGGTCGGTGACGGGGCCGTCCACGACGATCCCCGCGCCGCCTCGGGCGGCGACCGCGGCGGCGGTGACGGCGCCGATGGGCGCGTGCGCCCCGCCGTCGACCCCGACGACGAGGACGCCGCCCCTGGGCAGCCGGACGAGGGCGCGGTTGACCGCGAGGGCGTCGGGTTCGGCGAGGTGGACGGTGAGCGCCTCACCGCCCATGCGCGGGGCGCCCGGGGTGAGGGTGCGCACGGCGGGGTCGCAGAACCCCTCCTCCAGGACGTGGCCGAGGGTGGGCAGCTCCACGCCGGCCAGCTCCCGGAGGAGTGCGGCGGCGCCGGGTCCGGTGTCAGGCATCGGCGGCACCGGTCCCCCCGCCGGGGCGGTCGGCGAGGACCGCGACGCAGTCGATCTCCAGCGCGACGCCCCACAGGGACACGCACACGGTCGTGCGCGCGGGGAGCGCGTCGCCGAACGCCGCCCGGTAGACCCGGTTGTAGGTCTCCAGGTGGCCGGGGTCGGTGAGGTAGCCGTTGACCTTGACGACGTGTCCGAGGGAGCTGCCGGCCGCCTCCAGGACGGTGCGGAGGTTGTCGAGGGTGCGCGTGAGCTGCTCCTCGAACGTGTCCGGGGTCGTGCCGTGCTCGTCGGCGGGCAGCTGCCCGGAGGTGTACACGAAGCCGTTGGCGACGACCGCGTGGGAGAACGCGCCCACGGGTGCGGCGAGTCCGTCGACCGCGCCGAGTCTGCGGGGGGTCACGCCCGCGCCTCCGTCTCCGCGGCCCCGTCCGACCCGGTGGCGTCGGCGGCGTCGAAGTCCCCGCCGGCGACGGACCTCAGGAGCAGGAGCGCCACGAGGGAGAGCAGGGAGGCGCCGAGGATGTACCAGGCGATCGACGAGCTCTGCCCGGTGAGCGAGAGCAACCCGACGGTGACGGCGGGCGTGATCGCGGAGCCGAGGAGGCCGGAGAGCATGTACGCCACGGACAGGCCGGAGTAGCGGATCCGGGAGCCGAACTGCTCCGCGAGGAAGGTGGCGATCGGGCCGTAGTTGGCGGAGAAGGCGACCATCATCAGGGCGTAGGCGGCGAAGACGAGCGCGGTCGAGCCGGTGTCGAGCATCCAGAAGAACGGGAACGCCAGCAGGGCCTCGGCCGCCACGCCGGCCAGGATCACGGGCTTGCGCCCCACGCGGTCGGAGAGCCGGCCGAAGGCGGGGATGGCCACGAAGGCCAGGGTGCAGGCCGCCAGGACCGCCCACAGCATGAGGTCCTCGGAGTGCCCCAGTTCGGCGGTGCCGTAGTTGACGCCGGAGGTGACCAGGAGCGTGAAGGTCGAGCCGGTGGACAGGGTGGCCACGCCGCCCAGGAGGACCTGCCTCCAGTAGTGGCGCATCAGGTGGGCGAACGGGAGCCTGGCCTTGGCCCCCTGGTCCTTGACCTGCTGGAAGCTGGGGGTCTCCTCGATGTTGAGCCGGATGTAGATGCCGACGCCGACGAGGAGGGCGGACAGCAGGAACGGCACGCGCCAGCCCCACGTCAGCAGGGCGTCGTGGTCGACGGCGGCCAGGACGCCGAGGAAGGCGAGGTTGGCGACGAGGGTTCCCGCCGGGACGCCGACCTGTACGAGCGAGCCGAACCAGCCCCGCTTGTGCGGGGGCGCGTGCTCCACCGTCATCAGGACCGCGCCGCCCCACTCGCCGCCCAGCGCCAGTCCCTGGACGAGGCGGAGGGTGAGCAGGAGCAGCGGGGCGGCGACGCCGATGGCCCGGTAGTCGGGGACCAGGCCGATCGCGACGGTGGCGGCGCCCATCGTGATGAGGGAGACGAGCAGCATCGACTTGCGGCCGAGGCGGTCGCCGAAGTGGCCGAAGAGGACCGCGCCGACCGTGCGCGCCACGTAGGCGGACGCGAAGGTCAGGAAGGCGAGGATGGTGCCGACCGCGCCGTCGAGGTCGGGGAAGAAGACCTGGTTGAAGACGAGGGCGGAGGCGGTGCCGAACAGGAAGAGGTCGTACCACTCGACGGTGGTGCCGATGACGCTGGCGGTCGCGATCCTCTTCATCTTCGCGGGGGCGAGGCGGTCCCGGCCCGCCGCCGCGGGGTCGGCGCCGACGGGGGGTGTGGGGGCTGGGGTCATGGAGGTCTCCGGTTGAGCTGGGGAAACAGCGCGGTGTGTCTCGGCTCATACTCGGTGCGCCGCAGGTCGGAGCTCAATCGGCATTCACACACGATTTCCCCGCCAGACTGTGCGAATGCACAGGGGATCACGGTCCGCTTGCGGGAAAATCCGCCGACTGAGCAGAATAGGACCAGGTGGAGGTGGGTTTGCGAACTCCCGGCACGCCCCCTCCGGCGCCGACCCCTGGCGTTTCTCCCATGTATCGCCCAGATGACGTTTTCGGAAGGGCCCCGATGACCACCGAACCCGGTCCCGCGCCCGGCCCCCCGACATGGGCGCGGATGCTCGAACTCCTCGCCGGGGACCGCGAGAACCTCGTGGACGACTTCCTGCGGCGTCTGGGGGACCTCGGCGGCTACACCGGCGGCGCGGTCCCCGAGGACGACCTGCGCAGGACCGCCTCCGACACCCTCGACATGCTGATCCGCCGGATCGCGGGCGCCCCGCTGCCCGCCCGCCTGCGCGGCCTGCCGGAGCGGCTCGGCGTGCGCCGGGCACGCCAGGGGGTCCCCAGGGAGAAGCTGCTGGAGGCGGTCCGGCTCGACTTCCGCGTGATCTGGGCGGGGCTGGTGCGGGCGGGCGGCCCCGGGTCGTCGGAGGTCCTGGTGCTGCACGCCGAGGAGATCCTGACGACGGTGGAGGAGTACATCAGCGACGTGCAGGCCGCCTTCCTGGAGGAGCGGGCCGTCCTGGAGCGGGACTCGCGCGCCGTGACCGCGCAGGCCTTCTCCCGCCTGCTCAACTCCGGGGAGCGGTCGGCGGAGGTCGCCTCGGAGGTGGCGGCCGTGCTCGGCCTGCCCGAGCACGGCCGGTTCGAGGTCGCCTTCGTGGCCGCGCCCTCCGCCGTCCGGGGCGGGGCGCAGGGCCGCATCACCCGGGAGCGCGAGCGGGTACGCCATCTGAGCTGGGAGTTCGACGACGGGATCGCACTGGTGCGGGAGGTCGGCGGACCCGGGTGGGCGGCCTCCCTGGAGGGGGTGGCGGGCGGCCTGGTCGCCGACGCGGCCGGGCTGGCCGCGGTCCCCGCCGCCGTCGGGGCGGCCAGGGTCCTGTCCCGCTACGCCGGTGAGCGCGACGGCCTGGTCCGGGAGGACGACGTGTGGTTCGCGGTGGCGGGCGACCAGGTGCGCCGCGTGCTGCCGGGGTTCGGGGGCGGCGCCGCGGCGCGCCTGGCCCGGCTGGCGCCCGAGCCCAGGGCCAGGCTCATGGAGACGCTCTCCCACTACACGGCCACGGGCTCGGTCAAGGACACCGCGGCGTCGCTGTACTGCCACCGCAACACGGTGGTGAACAGGCTCCAGGCCTTCCGCGAGGTGACGGGACTGGACCTCACGGTCCCCCGCGAGGCGGCGCGCGCCCTGGTCCTGTTCGCACCGGAGCACCTGCCCGTCCGGCCCTGACGGGGCCGGCCGGCCCCGTGCCGGGTCTCAGGGGGGCGGGTCCGCGGCGGCCCCGCGTCCGCGCGCCGCCTCCAGGGACAGCAGGACGAGCGCGCCGTCGCCCGGACGCGCGGGGTTCCTGCCGGTCAGCTCCTCGAACCGGCGCAGGCGGTTCAGGACCGTGTTGCGGTGGCAGTACAGCGCGTGCGCCGCCTCGCTGACCGACCCCCGCTCCAGCACCGCCAGGGCCGTCTCGACCAGGGCCGCCCGCTCCCTCTCCGCGAGCCCGTCGAGCGGGGCGAGGACCTCCTCCGCCAGGACCTCCGCCACGTCGCCGAGCTCGCGGACGACGACGGCGGGCCAGTCGGAGCGCACCAGCAGGGCGCGCCCGTCGCCCGGTCGCACCGCCCTGGCGAGCCTGGCGGCGACGCGGCGCATCCGGGGGATCTCGGCGACGCCGCGGGCGGTGGGCGCGAGCCCCACGGGCAGGCCGAGCAGCCACTCGGGGGGCGCGCCGCCCGGGTCGGGGCACCGCAGGAGGGCCAGGACCTCGCTGTCCAGGTCCACGAGCATGTCGTCCGCCCCCGCGCGGGCGGCGGCGGCCCTCAGCTCGGCCTCGCGGCCGGGCGCGGCGACCGCGACGGCGAACAGGTCGCGGGCGTCCGCGTCCAGGGCCCGTGCGACCTGCCGGACCAGGTGGGGGTCCTGCCGCTCCGCCTCGAACAGGCTGCGCAGCAGGAAGACCCTCTCATGCTCGGCCTGCCTGCGCATCGCGGTCAGCTCCGCGAGGTACCCGGAGTGGACGTCGGTGAGGTGGAGCTCCACCGCGTCCCAGATCGGGAGCACCCCGTCGCCGAACGCCACCAGGTCCTCGTCGGACACGTGCTCGCGCAACGCGTTCCAGATGAACCGGAAGTCCATCCGCACCGCGCGCAGCAGGGACTCCAGCGGGATGCCCTGGCGGGCGCGGCGCCGGCCCACCTCCCGGGACAGGGAGCGCCGGTCCGAGGTCACGGGCAGCCCGGCCACCAGCCGCAGGAGGTACTCCAGGGACTCGCGCGCGGTGGCCAGCAGCTCCTCGTCGGCGATCGCCGCCTCCGGGTACCCGGTCACCCCGCGCACCTCCAGGAGGTAGGCGCGGGCGAGGGCGTCGACCTCGCGCAGGCACGCGCGCAGGGCCACGGCCCCGGGGGAGCCTTCTTCGGACCAGGACACGGGGATCCTCCTCGTTGTGTGTTCACACAGTCGAACGCGCGAGGCGGTTGGGGATGACCATTGTCCAGGTCACCCGATCCCCCTGATCATGGACTACCAGCGGGGGCGGCGCCACGCCGCCCCCGCTCCCCATGCGCCCGCTCCCGTTGGGAGACGGCACATCCGGTGAACCGACGAGGGGTGCCGAGCAGAGCACCGCCGAACGAAAGGCCCCCAATGGACTCCCCAGCACAGCCCCCCGGCGGAACCGGGACCGTCTCCGGAGCGGACGCCTCACGCATCGCCTGGGCGGCGTTCGTCGGCACCGCGCTGGAGTGGTACGACTACTTCCTCTTCGGCACCGCCGCCGCCCTGGTGTTCAACCGGCTCTTCTTCACGGAGCTGGACAGCACGGCGGCCACGCTCGCCGCGTTCGCCACCTTCGGGGTCGGGTTCGCCGCACGCCCCCTGGGCGCCCTGCTCTTCGGGTACATGGGCGACCGCTTCGGCAGGCGGCCGGCCCTGCTCACGACGATCGTCATGATCGGCTGCGCCACCGGGCTGATCGGCCTGCTGCCCGACTTCGGCTCCATCGGCCTGGCGGCGCCCGTCATGCTCACCGTGCTGCGGCTCCTCCAGGGGCTGGCCGTCGGCGGGGAGTGGGGCGGCGCCGTGACCATCGCCGTCGAGCACGCCCCGATCGAGACCCGCGGCCGGTTCGCCGCCCTGGTGCAGGTCGGCTCCCCCGTGGGCACGCTCGTCTCCTCCGGCGCGTTCGCCCTCGTCCTGATGCTGCCCGGCGAGTCCTTCGACGCCTGGGGGTGGCGCCTGCCGTTCCTCGCCGCGTTCCCGCTCCTGGGCATCGCCCTGTACATCCGCCTCAAGGTCGAGGAGTCGCCCATCTTCCAGGACCTCGTCGAGCAGGAGGAGCGCTCCAGGATCCCCGCCCTGGACGTCTTCCGCCAGGCGGGCGGCCGTCTGCTGGTCGCCGTCGCCGCGGCCCTGCTGGGCGTCGGCGGGTTCTACATGATCACCACGTTCGTGGTCAGCTACGGCACCAACACCCTGGGCGTCGACCGGAGCGTCATGGTCAACGCCACCCTGGTCGCCGCCGTCCTCCAGATCGTCGTCACCGTGTTCGCCGGGCGCCTGGCCGAGCGCTTCGGGCCGGGCCGCATGACCGTGGCGGGCTCGCTGGCGACCGCCGCCGCGGCCTTCCCTCTGTTCTGGCTCATCGACACACGGGACCCCCTGGCCATCGTCCTCGCGGTCACGGCCGGCATCGCCCTGGTGACCATCGCCTACGCCGTCACCGGCGCCCTGCTCACCGACCTGTTCCCGCCGCACCTGCGCTACAGCGGGGTCTCCCTGGGCTACAACCTCGCGGGGGCGCTGACCGGGTTCCTGCCCCTGATCGCCACCGCCTTCCTCGCCGCCTCCGGAAACGCCTCCTGGTCCGCCGCGCTCATCCTCGTCGTGATCGCGCTCCTCTCGGCGGTCGGCGGCGCCTACGGGGAGCGCCTGCGCATCACCGACAAGTCCATCGTCTCCTGAACCGCACCGCCCCGAACGAGAGGAACCACCCCATGCACGCCGACGATGCCCGCAGGATCTGCGACGCGGTCGACGCGGCCTTCGACGCCCAGCTGGAGCTGACGGCCGAACTGGTCCGCCACCCGTCCCTGCGCACCCGCGAGGGCTCCGCCCAGGACCTGCTGTACGCCGAGATGGAGCGGCGCGGCCTCACGATGGACCGGTGGGAGCTGGACGCCGCACAGCTCTCCGAGCACGTGGGCTACGGGCCGAGCACGGTCTCCTACGAGGGCGTGACGAACGTGGTCGGCACCTACCGGCCGACCGAGCACACGGGGCGGTCCCTCATCCTCAACGGGCACGTGGACGTCGTCCCCGAGGGCCCGGAGGAGGCGTGGTCGCGCTCCCCGTGGGACGCACCCGTCATCGACGGCTGGCTCCACGGCCGGGGCAGCGGGGACATGAAGGCGGGCCTGGTCGCCAACCTGTTCGCGTTCGACGCGGTCCGCGCCGCGGGCCTCTCCCCCGCCGCTCCCATCCACTTCCAGTCGGTGGTCGAGGAGGAGTGCACGGGCAACGGGTCGCTGTCCGCGCTCATGCGCGGGTACACGGCGGACGCCGTCGTCATCCCCGAGCCCGAGGAGGACATGCTCGTCCGCGCGAACACGGGGGTCATCTGGTTCACGGTCCGCGTGGCGGGCGTCCCCACGCACCCGCGCGAGATGAGCTCCGGTTTCAACGCCATCGACGCCGCCCACCACGTGATGGGCGAGCTGCGCCGTGTGGAGGAGCGGTGGAACGCCGAACGGGGCTCCCACCGCCACTTCGAGGACCTCGACCACCCGATCAACTTCAACCTGGGCACGATCAGGGGCGGCGACTGGCCGTCCAGCGTGCCCGCCTGGTGCGAGATCGAGGTGCGGGCCGCCCTCTACCCGGGCGTCACCGCCGACCAGGCGTGGGAGGAGCTGACCGGCGCGCTGGAGTCCGTCACGTCCGACGCCCAGGGCCACCCGGTCTCCGCCGTGGCCACCCGGACCGGGTTCTACGCCGAGGGCTACGTCCTGGAGGAGGGCGGTGAGGCCGAGGCCGTGCTCGCCCGGTCCCACGAGCGGGTGTTCGGGTCCGAGCTCCGGAGCTTCACGACCCCCGGCTACCTGGACGGCCGCGTCTTCACGCTCTACGGCGACATCCCCACCCTCGTCTACGGCCCCGTCTCCGAGGCCATCCACGGGTTCGACGAGCGCGTGGAGGTGGAGTCCGTCCGGCGGATCACCAAGAGCATCGCCCTGTTCATCGCCGACTGGTGCGGCACCACGCAGGGGTAGCGTCCGCCCGTCCCGGACCGCCCGCGTCGGCGGGCGGCCCGGGGCGGGGCGGGCGGGCACGCGCCGCCCCCGGGCGCGCCCCCGCCGTCCTCCGGGCGGCCCCGTCGCGGCCCCGGCACGGGGGGCGGCCACGCGTCCTCCGGGGAGCGCCCGGGAGACGGCCCCTCAGAGAAGGGGTCGCAGCTCGTCCTGGCACCACGCGGCCAGGGTGGTCGGCGTCGTGGTCGCCGCGGTGCGCGACTGCTCCGGCCTGAAGCCGTCGCGCAGCCCGGTGGACATGCCCATCACCGCCTCGACCAGGCCGGGGCCCAGGCCCGCCCCCGCGAGGGTGTCGCGCATCCGCTCGTCGGCGATGCGCTCCGCCCGCACGGGACGGCCGGTGACGTCGGTGACGACCGCCGCGGCCTGCTCCCAGGACAGGTCGGCGGGGCCGTGCACGGCCTGGACGACCCGGCCGGTCCACCCGGGGTTGAGGAGGCGGCCCACGGCCACCTCGGCGATGTCGCGCGGCGCGACCCACGGCATCGGGTGGTCCACCGGCAGCACGACCCGGATGGCGCCGGAGCGGATGGAGTCCAGCTCCATCAGCAGGTTGCTGAAGAAGAATCCGCACCTCAGGTGCGTCACGTCCGCGTCGGTCCCGTCCAGCAGCTGCTCGGTGCGGGCCAGCCCGTCGATCTCCCCCGCGCCCGAGCGGCGCTCCGCGCCCACACTGCTCAGGAAGACGACGCGGCGGATCCCGTTGGCCTTGACGGCGCGCGCGGCGTGGGAGCCGAAGCGGGCGTACGCGGCGACCGGGTCGTCCGTGTGCGTGGGCGGATCGACCCAGAACAGGGTGTCGACGCCCGCGGTCGCGGCCACGACCGCGGCCTCGTCGCCCTGGTCCACGGCGACCGGGTCCACCAGGCCGGCGAGGGCCGGGTCGAGGCGGGCCGGGTCGCGCATGAGCAGCAGCGGGCGCGCCCCGGCCCGGACGAGGCCGTTGACGACGTGGCGGCCCACGGTGCCGGTGGGGGTGGTCACGGCGATGCGCATCAGGTGTCTCCTCGTGCTCGTGCACCGCGGGGTCGCGGTCCGCCTCGCACGCTACGAGGGGTCGCGGACGGAATCCGTCCGCAACACGGGAGGCCGCCGGATCGGTCCGGCGGCCCCGGGGTCCCCGGCTTCGACGGGGACCGGCAGGAGGCCCGGACCGCCCGTCGGCGGCTCCGGCGCCGCCGACCGCGGGTCCCGCGCTCCGGGCCCGCGCCGCCGGAGAGCGCTACGCCTCCCCGGCCGAGACCACCCGGGCGAGCCACCCCCTGCTCCGGCGGGAGAAGTCCTCGGACACAGGGGCGTCGGGGGCCCAGGCCTCGAAGCCGTGGGGCGCGCCGGGGGCGACCTCGAACTCGCAGTCCACCCCCGCCTCGCGCAGCCGCCGCGCGTAGCCGGTGGCCTCCTCGAAGAACAGGTCGATGTCGCCCACGCCGATCCACGCCGGGGGCAGGCCCCGGAGGTCGTCGCGCCGGGCGGCCACGGCGTAGGGCTCGGTCTCGCCCCCGGGCTCCCCGCCCAGGTAGGCGCGCCAGCCGAACCGGTTCAGGCGGTTGTTCCAGACCCAGTGCCGCTCGCCGTCCAGCTCGGTCCGGGCCGCGGTCCGGTCGTCGAGCATCGGGCAGCCGAGCAGCTGCGCGCGGGGCTGCGCCCCGCCGCGGTCGTGGAGCCTCTGCACCAGGCACGCGGCGAGCCCGCCGCCCGCGCTCTGCCCGCCGACGACGATCCGGTCCGCGTCCACCCCGAACCGTTCGCACGAGCGCTGGAACCAGTCCCAGGCGGCGACGCAGTCGTCGGCCGCGGCCGGGAAGGGGTGCTCCGGCGCGAGCCGGTAGTCGACCGAGACCACGACGACGCCCGTGTCGCGCGCGGCGGTGGAGCAGAACCGGTCGTCCTGCGAGGGCCGGCCGATGACCAGCCCCCCGCCGTGGATCCACAGCAGCCCGGCGCCGGACGCGCCGGCCTCCGGCTCGTAGACCCGCACGTCGACGCCGTCCTCGGACAGGTCCCGGAACCGGACGCCGTCGACGACCGCGTCGCGGCCCAGACCTCGCTGGGCCGCCCTGAGCAGGTTGCGCAGCCGGGGCCGGTGCAGGGGCAGGACGGGTACCCGCTTCACCGCCTGCCGCAGTTCGGGGTGCACCCTCGCCAGTTCCATGGACCGCTCCCGTCGACCGCCGCTCACACGCGGCCCCGCCTCGTCACCGCCAACCTACTGCCCGCGTCCGCCGGGCCCGCGACCGGTCACCGGCTCCGGTGCCCGCCCCTTCCGCGTACCCGTTCCCGGGGCCCGGGACCCCTGCGGACCGGTGCGCGGGCACGGTCCGTTCCGTGCCGGACGGGGTGCCGTGCGGTCGCGCGGCCCGGGGACGGTTCGCGTCCACCGACCGGCGCGGGAGCGCGGCCCGGGCCCGCGGGCCTCCCGGTGCGGGGCCCCGCGTCCCACCCCGGCGCGGGAGAGCCGTCCGGACCCGTGCCCCGACCGGCGCGGGAGCGCCCCTACCTCAGCGAGGACACGGTCCGCCGGACCGGGCGCCGGGGGCGCCCGTCCGAGAAGTACTCGGGCGAGACCGCCCGGATGCGCTCGACGTCCTCGAAGACGGCGCGCAGGTGCGAGCGGAGCGCCCGGACCGCGTCGTCGAGGTCGCCCGCCTCGATCGCGTCCACCACCTGCGTGTGCTGCTCGGCGAGCTGCCCCATCGGCCGGGTGTCGATCAGGCTCAGCCTGCGCGCGCGGTCCAGGTGGGCCTTGGCCGCGTTCACCGTCCCCCAGGCGCTCTCGTGCCCGGCCAGGGCCAGGAGGGCCCGGTGGAACTCCTCGTCCAGCTCGAAGAACCGGTCGTGGTCCCCGGCGGCCTCCGCGTCGTGCTGCGCCCGGAGGTTGGCCCTCAGGTCGTCGACGTGCTCGGGCGAGAAGGGGGGCCGTGCCTGGGCGAGGGAGGTGCACTCGACCGCCTCCCGGATGAACTGCGCCTGGGCGACGCGTTCGGGGTCCACGAGCGAGACGAAGCTCCCGACCTGCGGGTACACCTCCACCAGCCCCTCCTCCCGCAGGAGGATGAGGCTCTCGCGCACGGGCGTGCGGCTCACCGCGAGCTCGGCGGCGAGCTCGTTCTCCGACAGCGGTGCCCCGGGCTTGAGCTCCAGGGTGATGACCGCGCGACGGAGGGTGTCCAAGGTGCGGTCCCGCGCGGACAGCAGGGGTCCCCCGGATCGGGTGTCGTCAGCCATGTCCGGAAGTCTACCGCCATTGACGCCACTGGTATACCAGTGCTTGTATGCCAGTTGCCACGACGTTCACACCCGGTTTCCCGGCGATGTCACCGCAGATCGAAGCCGCCCGACGAAGGAACCTCCCATGACCGAACAGGCGCCTCCCACCCCCGTGGGACGGGGCGAACGCAGCACACGGGACCTCACGAAGGCCTCGGTCTCCGGATGGCTCGGAACAGCCATGGAGTTCATGGACTTCCAGCTCTACTCCCTGGCCGCCGCCCTGGTCTTCAACCAGATCTTCTTCCCCGACCTCAACCCGGCGATCGGCCTGATCGCGGCGATGGGAACCTACGGCGTCGGGTACGTCGCCCGCCTCGCCGGAGCGGTCTACTTCGGCCGGATGGGCGACCGCCTCGGGCCGAAGAAGGTCCTGTTCATCACCGTCGCGCTCATGGGCGTCTCCACCACGCTGATCGGCGCCCTGCCGACCTACCAGCAGGTGGGGCTCCTGGCCCCGATCATGCTCGTGTGCCTGCGGCTGGCGCAGGGCTTCGGCGCGGGCGCCGAGATCGCGGGCGCCACGGTGATGCTCGCGGAGTACGCGCCCGCGCGGCGGCGGGGGTTCATCGCCTCCCTGGTGTGCCTGGGGACCAACTCCGGCACCCTGGCAGCCTCGGCGATCTGGGCCGTCCTGGTGTTCGCCCTCTCCGAGGCCGAACTGCTGGCCTGGGGCTGGCGCATCCCGTTCCTGGCCAGCTCCCTCCTCCTGCTCCTGGCCCTGTGGATCCGCCACTCCGTCAAGGAGAGCCCCGTCTTCGAGCAGCGCGAGGACATTGTCGACGGCGTGGCCATGTCCCGCGAGGAACTCGCGGCCACCGCCGTCCAGAAGGACAAGGGCACCCTGGAGGCCGCGCTCCACCAGCGCAAGGGCCGCGCCTTCCTGATCGCCCTGGGCCTGCGCTTCGGCCAGGCGGGCAACTCCGGCATCGTGCAGACGTTCCTGGTCGGCTACCTCAGCGCCACCCTGCTGATGGACGGCTCGGTCGGCACCTCCGCCATCGTGTACGGCTCCCTGCTCGGGTTCGTCACCGTCCCCCTGGTCGGCGTGCTGGGCGACCGCTTCGGCCGCCGACCCCTCTACTTCTGCCTCACCGTCGCGAGCATGCTCTTCGCCGTGCCCATGATGCTGATGATCGACTCCGGGGACGTCGTCCTCGTGACCGTCGCGATGGTCGTCGGGCTCAACCTCTCGGTCCTCGGCCTGTTCTCCGTGGAGAGCGTCACCATGGCCGAGCTGTTCGGGGCGCGCACCCGCTTCACCCAGCTGGCCCTGGCCAAGGAGATCGGGGGCGTCCTCGCCACGGCCATCGGCCCGGTGCTCGCCGCGACGCTCACCGCCGTGACAGGGTCCTGGTGGCCCCTGGCCGCCATGATCATCGCCTACTCGCTGATCACGCTCGTCTCGACGTACCTCATGCCCGAGGTGCGCGGACGCGACCTGGTCCGACTGGAGGACGCCGTATGAGGGCCGTGACCGTCCACGGGGCCGGAGACCTGCGGGTCGACGAGCGCCCCGACCCCGTCGCCCCGGAGGGGCACGTGGTCGTCGCCGTCGAATGGGGCGGGATCTGCGGGTCCGACCTCGCCTACTGGCGCCACGGGCGCTCCGGCACCGCCGTCCTGCGCGACCCCCTGGTCCTGGGACACGAGATCGCCGGACGCGTCGCCCGGGTCGGCCCGGGCGTGAGCGGCGTCGAGGAGGGCCTGCCCGTCACCGTGCACCCGGCCGAACCCGTCGGCGACGGGCGCATGCCCGAGAGGCTGGCCGGGCGCACCAACCTGTACCCGCGGGTGCGGTACTTCGGATCGGCCGCGTTCCACCCGCACACCGACGGCGGCTTCAGCGAGTTCCGGGCCGTGCGCGCCGACCGGCTGCGCCCCCTCCCCGCGGGGGTCGGCACCCGCGAGGGGGCCCTGGCCGAGCCCCTGGCCGTGGCCCTGCACGCCGTGTCCCGCGCCGGCGACGTCGCCGGCAGGGACGTCACCGTGAACGGGGCCGGGCCCATCGGCTGCCTCGTGGTCGCGGCCCTCAAGCACGCCGGGGCCGGACGGGTCACCGTGGCCGACATCAGTCCCGCCTCTCTGGCGGTCGCCCGGGCCATGGGCGCGGACGGGCTGTGCGACGTCTCGCTGGGCGAGCCGCTCCCCGAGGACGCCGAAATCGTCGTCGAGGCCTCCGGGGCGCCGGGGGCGCTCGGCCCCGTGCTGCGCTCGACCGCCCGGGGCGGGACGGTCGTCCAGGTGGGCAACCTCCCCGGCATGGAGGCCGCCGCGGTCCTGGGCGACCTCGTCACCAGGGAGATCACGTGGAAGGGCTCCTACCGCTTCTCCCACGAGATCGACGACGCCCTCACCGCGATGGCCGGGGGCCTCGACGTCCGCCCGCTGATGACCCACACTTTCCCCCTGGACCGCGCCGAGGAGGCGATGCGGGTCGCCGCCGACCCCGCCTCGGGAAGCAGCAAGGTCATGCTGCGCTTCGGCCCGGACCCCGCCCCCACCGACCCCGCACACCCCCGGAAGGACCACCTGTGAAGATCACGGACGCGCGCGTCGTCGTCTCCTCCCCCGGCCGCAACTACGTCACCCTGGTCATCGAGACCGAGGACGGCGTGACCGGCGTCGGCGACGCCACCCTGAACGGACGCGAGCTGTCGGTCGCCTCCTACCTGCGCGACCACCTGTGCCCGCTCCTCGTCGGCCGCGACGCGCGCCGCATCGAGGACACCTGGCAGTACCTCTACAAGGGCGCCTACTGGCGGCGCGGCCCGGTCACGATGACCGCGATCGCGGCCGTGGACGTGGCCCTGTGGGACATCAAGGGCAAGGCCGCCGGCATGCCCGTCTACCAGCTGCTCGGCGGCGCCGCCCGCGACGGCGTCATGGTCTACGGCCACGCCAGCGGCTCCTCGCTCGACGACCTGTCCCAGGACTTCCAGCGCCACCTCGACCTGGGGTACAAGGCGATCCGCGTCCAGGCGGCGGTGCCCGGCCTGGACAAGACCTACGGCATCGCGGGGGCCGGCGGCCGGGTGTACGAGCCCGCCAACGCCAACCGGCCCCAGGAGGACTCCTGGGAGACCTCGCTCTACCTCGACTTCGCACCGGAGATGCTCCGGCGCGTCCGCGAGGAGTTCGGCTACGGCGTGCACGTGCTCCACGACGTCCACCACCGGCTCAGCCCGATCGAGGCGGGCCGCCTGGGCGCGGCGCTCGAACCCTACCGGCCGTTCTGGATGGAGGACCCGACGCCCGCGGAGGACCAGTCGGCCTTCCGGCTGATCCGGCAGCACACCACCACCCCCGTCGCGGTCGGCGAGGTCTTCAACTCGGTCTGGGACTGCCAGCAGCTGATCACCGAACGGCTCATCGACTACATCCGCACCTCGGTCTCCCACACCGGGGGCATCACCCACCTGCGCCGCGTGTTCTCGCTCGCGGACCTGTACGGGGTGCGGTCGGGGTCCCACGGCGCCGGGGACCTGTCGCCGATCGCCATGGCGGCGGCGCTGCACGTCGACCTGAGCATCCCCAACTTCGGCATCCAGGAGTACATGGGCCACACGGGCCCCTTCGAGGAGGTGTTCCGCACCGGTTACACCTTCTCCGACGGGTACATGCACCCGGGCGAGGCGCCGGGCCTCGGCGTGGAGTTCGACGAGGAGGCGGCCTCCCGCCACCCCTACGACCCCCGGTACCTGCCGGTCAACCGGCGTCTGGACGGAACGGTGCACGACTGGTGAGCGCCCACGGACTCGACGTCGTCGTCCTGGGGGAGATCCTCCTGGAGGTGGCCACCGACGAACCGGTGGCCCACGGGGTCCCCGCCCGCCTCGGGGTGTCCGGCGACGCCCTCAACGTCGCCGCGGCGGCCGCCCGGGCCGGGGCCCGGACCGGCCTGGCCGCGGTCCTGACCGACGACCCCCTGGGCCGGTCGATCGCCGACCGCGTCGCCGAACTGGGGGTCTCCACGGCGCTGCTGCGCTTCCGCCCCGGACAGCAGGGCGTCTACCTGGTCCACAGCGACCCCGAGGGGGAGCGGGCGTTCTCCTACGCCCGCGGCGGAAGCGTCGGCTCGACGCTGTGCCCCGCCGACCTGGACGAACGGGCCCTGTCCGCCGCCGGGGCGGTCGTGGCCTCGGGCATCGCCTGCGCCGTCTCCGGGAGCGCGCACGAGGCCGTCCGGGCCGCGGCGCGCCTGGCCCGCAGGTTCGTGTTCGACCCCAACCACCGGCCGGCGCTGACCACGCGGGAGGCCGCTGCCGCGGTCCTGGCCGAGTTCGCGCCCCTCGCCCACCTCGTCACCCCCTCCCATCCGGGGGAGACCTCGTCCCTGCTGGGGAGCGCCTCCCCCGCGGAGGCCGCCCGGCTCCTCCTGGAGGCGGGGACCCGGCACGTCGCGGTGACGTGCGGCTCGCGCGGCGTGCACCTGGCCACCGCGGAGGGCGAGACCTGGGTCGACGCGGTCCCGGCGCCCGTGGTCCTGGACCAGACCGGCGCCGGGGACGCGTTCCTGGGGACCCTGGCCGCACGCATGGTCCTGGGCGACGGCTTCGCGGACGCCGCCCGGCTCGCCGCCGCCGTCGCCAGCCTCAACGTGGGCGGACGAGGCGGGACGGGGCTGCTGCCCACCCTGGAGCAGGCGCGCGCCCACGCCGGGCGGACGGGGGCACGGCGATGAGCAGACTGACCCTGGACTCGCTCGTCCGCTCCGGGCGCTCCCCGTCCCTGGACCGCGGGGCCCTGCGCACCGGGGTGGTCCACCTCGGCGCGGGGGCCTTCTTCCGCGCCCACACGGCCGTCTACACCGAGGACGCCATGCTGGCCTCCGGGGACACCTCCTGGGGGATCAGCGCGGTGACCGGGCGCTCGGCGCGCGTGTGGGAGCAGATGGCCCCCCAGGACGGGCTGTTCACCGTCACGGAGCGCGGCCCCGGGAGCGGGGCCGCCCGCGTGGTCTGCGCCGTCACCGAGACGCTCGCCGGGCCGCGCGACCCCCTGGCCGTGGTGGAGCGCGTCGCGGCCCCGGACACCCGGGTCGTGACCCTCACCGTCACCGAGAAGGGCTACCGGGCCGACCCCCTGACCGGGCGCCTGGACGTGCGGGACCCGGCGGTGCGCGCGGACCTGGAGGGCGCTCCCCCGCTCACCGCGGTCGGCCGGATCGCGCGGGGCCTCCAGCTGCGCATGCTCCGCGACGCGGGCCCCGTCTCCGTGGTCTCCTGCGACAACCTGTCCGGGAACGGGGGCCGCCTGGGGTCGCTGGTCGCGGACTTCGCCGACGCCCTGCCCGGGGCCGAGGGGGAGCGGCTGCGCGCCTGGGCGGCGGGGTCGGTCTCCTTCCCCGACACGATGGTCGACCGGATGGTCCCGGCGACCACGGCGGAGGACCTCGGCCTGGTCGAGGGGGCCCTGGGCCTGCGCGACGAGGCCGCCGTGATCGCCGAGCCCTTCCGCCAGTGGGTGGTCGAGGACCGCTTCGCGGCGGCCCGGCCCCCGTGGGAGCGCGCCGGGGCGCTCCTGACCGGCGACGTCCGCCCCTGGGAGGAGGCCAAGCTCCGCGTCCTCAACGCCGGCCACTCGCTGCTCGCCTACCTGGGGCTCGCCCTCGGGCACCGCACCGTCGCCGCGTGCGCCGCGGACCCCGCAGCGGCGCAGGCCGTGCACCGGCTCGTCCACGAGGAGGCCCTGCCCTCGCTGCGCCTGCCGGACGGGCTCGACGGCCCCGCCTACGCGGAGTCGGTCCTGGCCCGGTTCGCCAACCCCGCCCTGGGCCACACGACCGCCAAGGTCGCGGCCGACGGCTCCCAGAAGATCGGTCCGCGCCTGCTCCCCACGGTCCGGGCGGTGCTGGACCGGGGAGGGGAGCCCCGCTGGAGCGCCCTGGCGGTGGCGGCCTGGATGCACCACGTCGCCGCGGCCGGCCCCCGCGTGGAGGACCCCCTGGCCGCCGTCCTGGCCGGACTGCTGCCCGACCGCAGGCGTGCGGCGGACGTGGTCCCCCGGCTGATGGAGGCGGGGATCTTCCCCGGGGAGCTCGTCACCGACGGGCTCTTCACCGGGCTCGTGGCCCACTGGTACGGAATCATCGACGCCGCGGACGCCCGCGCGCTGGCCGAGGAGATCGCGCTGTGACGCGAACGGACGCCGTCCTGGACCGCTCACCGGTCATCCCCGTGGTCACGGTCGAGGACCCCGGTCGGGCCGTCCCCCTGGCGGAGGCGCTCCTGGCGGGCGGTGTGGGAATCGTCGAACTCACCCTGCGCACCCCCGGGGCCCTCGCCGCCGTCCGCGCGGTCGCCCGCGGGGTGCCCGACATGCTCGTGGGGGTCGGGACGGTGCTCACGCCCCGGCAGGCGGACGCCGCCGTCGAGGCCGGGGCCGACTTCCTCGTCACCCCGGGCACCACGCCGGGACTGCTGCGGCACCTCGCCCGGAGCGGGGTCGCCGCCCTGCCCGGGGTGGCGACCGTGAGCGAGGTCCTGGCGGCCAGGGAGGAGGGGTTCCTGGCGCAGAAGGCCTTCCCCGCCTCGGTCCTGGGCCCGGGGTTCCTCCGGGCGGTGGCCGGGCCGGTCCCCGACGTCGTGTTCTGCCCGACGGGCGGGATCACGGCCGACAGCGCCGCCGACTACCTGGCGGCGCCCAACGCGGCGTGCGTGGGCGGGAGCTGGCTCACCCCGCCGGACGCGGTCCGGGACGGGGACTGGGAGCGCGTCACCCGGCTCGCCGCCGGGGCGGCCGCGCTCCGCTGACCCGGCGCCCGGCCGGAGGCGGCGGCGGCCCCGGCCGGCGATCCGGCGGACCCGCCGCCGTCGCGGACGCCCCTTCCGGGGCCTCGGGACGGTGGCGGCGGGACCGGGCCCGGGGCCCGGCCCTCCTCGCGGGCGGCCTCACACCCCTGACCCGGGTGCTCGCCGCCCCTCCTCGCGGGCGCGCAGTCGCGCGTAGAGCACGGGGAGGGCGGCCCCCACCGGCGGCACGGCCGCCACGGGGAGCAGGACAAGCGCGATCGCGGCCGGGAGGTAGTGGACCAGGGTCGCGGTGGTGAACCTGTTCCCGTCGCTGAGCCGCATCACGGCCTCCCCCGCCGGGGCGGCGAGGGGCGAGGCCGCGACGAGGAGGAGCACGAACACGATCGCGACGGCCGCCGTGATCAGCAGCCAGAGCCCGAGGGCCCCCGCCTGCGCACCGCCGGTCAGCCGCCACGAGCGGCGCAGCGCCCCCGTGGTCCGTACGTCCTCGAACACCACGGCGGAGGGGGCCAGGGAGAGGCGGACCACCAGGTAGGGGCCCACGCACCCGGCGGCGAGGGGCAGGCCCAGGCCCACCGCCCAGTCCGCCGCGCCGAAGCCGGTGAAGGGGGCGCCCGGCCGCTCGACGCCGGGGATCAGGCCGCTCGCC
This sequence comes from Nocardiopsis sp. NPDC101807, assembly GCF_044766605.1. Taxonomy (NCBI): domain Bacteria; kingdom Bacillati; phylum Actinomycetota; class Actinomycetes; order Streptosporangiales; family Nocardiopsidaceae; genus Nocardiopsis; species Nocardiopsis sp. NPDC101807. The sequence goes on from NZ_JBIWMK010000001.1 coordinate 486,945, forward strand.
AGGGAGTCGAACAGGAAGGCCCCCGCCGAGGCGGAGACGACGACGCCCAGCCCGGCGGCCAGCTGCGCCGCCAGGACGCGGAGCATGTACGGACGGGCGCGCCGCCACAGGCCGCCGGCGGGAGGGGCGGCGCGGTCGGGCGGGGCGTCCCGCACGGCCACGGCGTGCGCGGTGAACGACAGGGTGAGGACCACGGCCGCGAGCAGGAGCAGCAGGAACACCACGAGCATCCCGTTCATCGTGAACGCGACGTCGATGTCGCCCGTGGCGGAGAACGGGGGGACCTCCGCCTCCTGGTTGGACCGCACGCGCTCCCGCAGGAGCTCGAAGGCGTCCCAGGTCAGGGCGAAGCCCAGGACCGCGATCGCGGCCACGCCGCAGGCGGCCAGGGCCGTCACGGCCAGGGCGGAGCCGTACAGGGGGCGCCGGAGGCGGACGGTGGTCGCCAGCGCCTGCCCCAGCAGGCCCGGGGCCCTGTCCCCCTCCGGGTCCGGGTGTCCTCCGGGAACCGGGGCGACCCGGTCCTCCGCGCTGCCCGCCATGTCGGCCCCGTCCCTCGTCTCTCGCACCGGAACGGCCGGGGCGCGACCCGGTGGGGCCGCCGCCGCACCGGTCCGGTGGTTCGGTGGTCCGCCGCGCCGCGCACGTCCCGATCGCGTGCCCGGTTCCGGGGGGATCAGCGGGTTCGGCACGATACCAGCCGGTCGGCGGGCCCGGGACCTGCCGGGGGCCGCCCGCGCGCGGCGGTCGAACGGTCCCGGCCCCTCCGGGGCCGCCGGGTCCCGCGCGGCGGGAGGGCGGGCGGCAGGGGGCCGGGCGGCGGCACGCGGGCGCGAGAGCCGCCGGCGGGCCCGGGGCCCGCGCCGGTCGCCCGGCACGGGCCCCGGTCAGCCCTGCAGCTTGCGCCGTTCCCAGCGGTTGGGGTGGCGGACGACCACGCCCGCCATGCCGCCGGACCCGGTGAGGCGGATCAGGGGGGTTCCCGGAAGCCGGTCGGGGGTGGTCTTGTCCTTCAGGCCACCGAGGCCGGGGTTCATTCCGCCGGTCTCCGCGACCCAGCCGTCGGGGATCACGATCGTGACACCGGCCGCGTCCCCGTACGCCTCCACCACGACCTCCCGGAGGCGGCACTCGGCCCGGGAGAAGTCGATCTTCACGCCTCCCAGGCCTCCGCGCGCGATCACGTGCCCGGGGACCTCCCAGCGCTCCGGGCCCCGGGACGCGCCGTGCACGCCGCCGTTGAGCTCCAGCGGCGGCAGGTCCACGGCGGACTCCGGCCTCGGCAGGTCGGCGGTCAGGGCGGCGAGCTCGTCGTGGGTCTTGGAGTTCAGCGCCTGCTCCAGGCGCGAATCCAGCTCGTCGAGGTCGATGCGGCCCTCGGCCGCCGCGTCGCGCAGCTGTTCCACCACCGCTTCCCGGTCGTCGTGGGAGGCGCGAAGCCCTCCTGTGGGGGCGGGGCGCGGAGAGGGTTCCGAAGGCTGGGAGGTCATGGCAACAAGGATAGACAGGCGGCGGACCGGGACGGCACTGCCGACCGCCGTCTCGACCGCCGGGAGTGCCCGCTGGTGCGCGAGTGCCTCCTCGGGTACACGTGCGGAGGCGCTCCGCCGGCCGCGCGTCGGCCGCCCCCGGCGGGTCCGGCGGCGGTGCCGAGCGGGGTGGCCCGGTCCGGGGCCGCGCCTCCGTCGCGGCCCCCTGCTCAGGCGGCCGTGACCGCCGCCGCCAGCAGGACCGCGGCCGAGAACAGCAGCGCCCCGGGCGCTCCGGCGGTCCCCGCCATCGCCGCCGCGGCGGCGGGGATGGCCACCTGGCCGAGCCGGTTCCCCCAGATGCGCAGGGCCAGGGCCGCGCCCTTCGCCTGCTTCGGCGCCGCGGTGGCGACCTCCGCCATGGTCAGGGGCTGCCCCAGCCCCAGCAGGAACCCGCCCGCGACGAGCACGGCCCCCAGGGCGACCGGCCCGCCGTTCGGCACCGCGACCAGCGCCAGGGCGAGCGCCGCCACGGCGGTGCTCGCCACGATCAGCTGCTTGCGCGACCAGCGCGTGAGCAGCCGGGAGAGCATCAGCCGCGAGAGCAGGGAGCTTCCCGCCCGCAGGCTCAGCAGGACCCCCACGAGCACGGGCGGGATGCCCCGGCTCTCGGCGATCAGCGGGAGGTACGCGGTGAGGATGTCCACCGCCGAGAGCAGGGCCAGGCTGGCCAGGAGCGCGGACGGCATACCGGGCCTGCGCAGGAGGGACAGGGTCGGGACGGGCCCGGGGGCGACGCCCCCGGAGGGGGCCGGGGAGCGCAGGCGCAGCAGGAAGAGGATCGGCAGGAAGCCCAGGACGGCGGTGGCGCAGGCGATCACGAGCGCCGTCGACGTCGCGGAGAGCAGGGCCGGGCCGGAGGCGTCGGCGAGGACCGCCCCGGAGATGAGCGGTCCGGCGAGCTGGCCCAGCGACGCGGCGGCCGTGAACCAGCCGAAGTCGCGGTCCAGGTTCTCCGGCGGGGAGAACCTGGCGATGAGCCCCTGGCCCGCGACCATGCACAGCAGGTGGCCCACGCCGACCACGGTGCTGGCGACCGCGAGGGAGACCAGGCCCGTCGTGGCCGCCAGGAACACGCAGCCGGCGGCCAGGATCAGCGCCCCCAGCCCGACGATCCAGGCGGTGCGCCGGGCGCGGTCGGTGGCCCGGCCCACGGGGACCGCGATGAGCAGGGGGAGCAGGGCGTACGCGGCCGTGACCAGGCCGACCGCGACCGCGTCCCCGCCGATGGCGATGGTCCGGTAGGAGATGAGCGGCCGGGCGAGGTTGAGGGCGGTGTGGGTCAGCACCACGCTTGCCAGGAGCGGCCACAGCCATGCCTGTCCCGGTGACCGCCCGACCCCCATGAAGCCCCCTCCAGACAACCGCTTTCATCCCATGCGCACCGAGAGTCCCAAGAGTCCCAGAAATCGCAGGTGCGAGCGGATCATCCCATGACACCCCTCGCCTACCGGCGAGCGGCCCCGGGCACGGGACCGCTCCGCCCCTGCCCGCGGGGTTCCGACGGGCCCCGGAGGCGCCCTCGGCCTCGATGGAGGCCGAGGTTCTGGCGTCTCCCAGGACACCCCGGCGGAAGAGGGGAGCCCACCGGTGGTCCTCGTGACCGGAGCCACCGGAAACATCGGACGGGTCCTCCTGGGGGAGCCGGCCGCACGCGGACCGCTCCGGCCGCGCGGCCTCACACGTGACGCCGCGAACGCGGGCCTCCCCGGGGGCGACGCCAACGACGGGCTGCTCGGGATCCACGACACGGTGGAACTGGTCACCGGTTCCCCCGGCGGCCCCGTTCGAGCGGTGGGCCTCGGAGAACGCCGCCGTCTTCCGCTGAGCGCCCGCGGCGCCGCCCGCCGCGGCCCTACCGGGGCCGCAGCGGCGCAGGACCGGTGGACTCGCGCCAGACGATCCTGTTGAGCGGCCCGTCCGACAGCTCGGGCTCGGTCCCCCGGACCGAGGCGACCAGGCGCTCCATGGCGTCGCGGCCCAGCCGCTCCCGGTCGACGTCGACCGTCGTGAGCGCCGGGGAGAGGTAGGCGCCCACCGGGTTGTTGTCCCATCCCGTCACGCTGAGGTCCCCCGGCACGCTCCAGCCGCGTTCGAGGGCTCCGCGGACCACCCCGGCGGCGACCGCGTCGTTGGCCGCGATCACCGCGGTGACCCCGCTGCCCTCGGGGAGGGAGCGCACGGCGTCGCGGCCGGACTCGGCCGACCAGTCGCCGTCGACCACGCCGTGGAACTCCAGACCGAGGCGCTCGACCGTCCGGAGGAAGGTCTCCTTGCGGCCCCGGGCGGAGGCGAAGCCCGACGGGCCCGACACGTGCAGAAACCGCCGGTGCCCCGCCGCGGCCAGGCCCGCCACGAGGTCGGCCACGACCGACCCGTCCGCGAGTTCGCCGATGCCGCGCATCTGGTCGTCGTACCCGGCGCAGACGATGACGGGGACCCCTCCGGCCGGCGTCCGGTCGCCCTCGCGGACGACCGGGGCCAGGGACAGGACGCCCTCCACCTGCCCGGAGTCGGCGAGTTCGAGCACCCGTTCGGCGCGCGCGCCGGAACCGCCGTCCACGCTCTGCACCTCCACGGCGAACCCCGCTGCGCGTGCGGCGGCGATGGCCCCGAGGAGCATGCGGTCGGGGCTGAAGGAGCCCAGGCCGGGCAGCAGGACCGCGAGGCGTCCGGTCCGCCGGGTGCGCATCGACCGCGCGATGAGGTTGGGCCGGTAGCCGAGCTCCCTGACCGCGGCGCCCACGCGCTCCCGGGTCGACTCCTTGAGCCCTCCCTCGGAGCGCAGGTACCGGGAGACGGTCTGGTGGGAGACCCCCGCGAGGCGGGCGACCTCCATGATGGTGGGCCGACGCGGCGTCCCGGACGTGGACATCCGACCTTCTTTCGCGGGTGGGGAGGGTCTTGACGCGCGGCGCCAACGCTCATACCTTAGGCCGGGCCACAAAAAGTGAACGTTCACTATTCTCCGAGCCCCCCAGGAGCGCCCGTGACCGGTTCCAGACCCCCGATCCGTGTGGCCGTCGTCGGCAGCGGCGCGATAGCCACGGGCAGGCACCTCCCCGCCCTCGCCGCCATGGGCGACCGGGTGGACGTGACCGCCCTGGCCGACCTCGACGCGGCACGCGTGGAGGCGGCGGCGGACGAGCACGGCGTCCCCGGCAGGTACACGGACGTCGACGCCATGCTCGCGGCGGAGTCCCCCGACCTCGTGATCGTCTGCACACCGCCCTCCGCGCACAAGGGCGCGACCGTCGCCGCCCTGGACGCCGGGGCCTGGGTGTGGTGCGAGAAACCGCCCGCCCTCTCCCTCGCCGAGTACGACGAGGTCGTCGCCCACGAGGGGGGCGGGACCGGCCCCTTCGCCAGCTACGTGTTCCAGCACCGCTTCGGATCCGGCGCCGAGCGCCTGCGCCGCCACATCGCCGAGGGCACCCTCGGCCGCCCCCTCGTCGGGGTGTGCCACACCCTCTGGTACCGGGACCCGGCCTACTTCGAGGTCCCCTGGCGGGGCCGGTGGGACACCGAAGGCGGGGGCCCGAGCATGGGCCACGGCATCCACCAGATGGACCTCGCGCTCTCGCTGCTCGGCGACTGGTCCGAGGTGACGGCCTCGATGTCCACCCTCGCCAGGTCCACCCGGACGGAGGACGTGTCGTCGGCGATCGTGCGGCTGGAGTCCGGCGCCACGCTCTCCGTGGTCAACAGCCTGCTCTCGCCCCGGGAGACCAGCTACCTGCGCTTCGACTTCGAGGACGCCACGGTCGAGCTGGAGCACCTCTACGGCTACGACAACAGCCACTGGCGCTGGACCCCCGCGCCGCACGCCGCGCGGGCCGGGTCGGGCACGGCCTGGGAGCCGCAGGAGGACGTGCCGAGTTCCCACCGGACCCAGCTGGCGGCGCTCCTCGACGCGATGGAGCGCGGCGAACGGCCCCGCGCCGGCGGCCACGACGGGCGCCGGGCCCTCGAACTCGTCGCGGGCATGTACCGGTCGGCCTTCCTCGGCGGGACGGTGCGGCGCCAGGACCTGACCCCGGACGACAGCTTCTACCACTCCATGCACGGGGGCGACGCGGCCAGGGCCGCGGCAGCCCTCACCTGACCCGAGGCGAGGACCAATGCCCGACACGATCACCCTGTCCACAGGCCCCGACGCGCTCACCGTCACGGCGGCGGGAACCGAGATCGCCCGCTACGTCCTGCGGCCCGACGCCCCGGCGGTCGAGGCCCCCAAACCCTTCCTCCACCCCCTCCGCACCCTCGGCGGCGCCCCCCTGACGGCCGTACGGCCGTGGGACCACCGCTGGCACAAGGGCCTGCAGATGACCTGGTCCCACGTCTCCGGGCAGAACTTCTGGGGCGGGCCGACCTTCGTGCGCGGCAGCGGCTACCAGTGGCTCGACAACGTCGGGACGATCCGCCACGAGCGCTTCGAGGCCGTGGTCGAGGGCGACGGCGAGGCCGCGTTCACCGAGGGACTCGCCTGGACCGCCTCGACCGGCGAGCGGTGGATCGGGGAGAGGCGCACGCACCGCTTCCACTCGGCGGACCCCGCCCGGGGGATCTGGGCCCTGGACTTCGCGACCTCGCTGACCAACGAGCGCGGCAGCGCCCTCGAACTGGGCAGCCCCACCACGCACGGCCGCGACGCCGCGGGCTACACCGGGCTGTTCTGGCGCGGTCCGCGGTCGTGGACGGGGTGCGACGTGGTGAGCGCGACGGGGATCACCGGGGGCGACGTCATGGGCACCCGGTCCGACTGGATCGCCCTGACCGGACAGCACGACGAGATCGACGGCGGGGCGACCGTCCTCTGCTTCGCGGGGACGTCGAGCGGCGCGGCGCCCATCCGGTGGTTCGTGCGCTCCGAGCCGTTCCCCGTGTTCAGCCCCTCGCCGTCCTTCGACGAGACGGTCGTCCTCGAACCGGGCGGCGTCCTGGACCTCCGCCACCGGCTGGTGTTCGTCGACCGGATGTGCGCCCCCGACGAGGTCGGGGCCCTCGCGGCGGAGTTCGCACTGTGAGCGCCGCGCCGGGGTTCCCCGGAGGGGCGGCCGTCAGCAACCTGCGGGTCTACGACTGGGAGGCCGCGGACGGGCTCCACGGCGGCACGCCCCACGTGCACACCGCCTCGTCCGAGGCGTACGTCGTGGTCGCCGGCCGCGGGGAGGTCCACACCGTCACCCCGGAGGGGACCGCCGCCGACGCCCTGGACCCCGGGACGGTCCTGTGGTTCGGCCCGGGGACGGTGCACCGCCTGGTCAACCACGGCGGGCTGGAGATCACCGCGGTCATGCAGAACGCGGGTCTCCCGGAGGCGGGAGACGCTGTCCTCACCTTCCCGCGGGCGGTGCTGGCCGACCGCGCGGCCTACGAGGCCGCCGCCCGCCTCTCCCAGGACGCCCCCGAGGAGGAGCGGGCGGCGCTGGCCCGCGCCCGGCGCGACCTCGCCGTGGAGGGGTACCTGGAACTCGTCTCCGCGGCCGGGCAGGACGGCGGGGAGGCCCTCCGGGACTTCCACCGGCTCGCGGCGGAGATCGTCCGCCCCCGGGTGGAGGCGTGGCGGGAGATCTGGCGCGAGGGGGTGGAGCGCGAGGCGGAGCTGACCCGGCGGCAGCTGGCCTCGCTGGAGCGGGGCGACCCCGGCGCCATGGCGGAGGCGGCCGTGGTGCGCACCGAGCCGCTTCCCGGGCCGCGGCACTTCGGCATGTGCGGCCGGCTCCGCAAGCGGCGGCCGGGGCCCTCCGGCGGTGCGGACGGCCCGGCGGGCTGACCCGGCGGGGCGCGGGCCCCGGCCCTGGGGGACGTACGGGCGCAGGCCCCCGGGGTCCGGCCGACCGCCCCGCCGGGCCCCTCCGGAACGGCACGGGCCGGAACGACACGGTGGAACACGGGATCCGTTTCCTTGTCACATACCCCCTAGGGGTATACCGTGGGCGCCATGGACGAGACACCGCGAGAACACGACCCGCACCACGACCGCCCAGGCCCCGCCGACCGCACGGGGCGCACCGCCCCCGACGGGCGCGCACCCGGCGCGGACCGCTCCGTGCCCCCGGACGGCGCCGCCCCCTCGGGGCACGGGCGGGGCGAGCACCCCGGGACCGGCCACGCCGACCACAGCGGACACGGAGGACCTTCTGACCACTCCGGGCACGGAGGGCACTCCGGGCACGCGGGCCACGGCGACCACGTGGGCCGGTTCCGGCGGCTGTTCTGGATCATGCTGGTCCTGGCCGTTCCCACGGTCGGCCTGAGCACGATGTTCGCCTCCATCGCGGGCTACACGGTTCCGGGGGTTCCCGGCGTCGGATGGGTCTCGCCGGTGCTCGGCACCGTCATGTACCTCTGGGGCGGCCGGCCGTTCCTGACGGGCGCGGTCGACGAGATCAGGGCCCTCCGGCCGGGCATGATGCTGCTGATCGCCCTGGCCATCACCGTGGCCTTCTTCTCCTCCTGGGGGGCGAGCCTGGGCGTCCTCTCCCACGAGCTGGACTTCTGGTGGGAGCTGGCCCTGCTCGTCGTGATCATGCTCCTCGGCCACTGGATCGAGATGCGCTCGCTGGCGCAGACCTCGTCCGCGCTGGAGTCCCTGGCCGCGCTGCTGCCCGACGAGGCGGAGAAGGTCGTCGGCGACGAGGTGGTCACCGTCGCCCCCGCCGACCTGGTCCTCGGGGACACGGTCGTCGTCCGCCCCGGCGGACGGGTCCCCGCGGACGGCCTGGTCACGGAGGGCACCGCGGACGTCGACGAGTCGATGATCACCGGTGAGTCCCGCCCCGTCGGCCGGGGACCCGGGGACCACGTCGTCGCCGGGACCGTCGCCACGGACTCGGCGCTCCGGGTGCGGATCACCGCCGTGGGCGAGGACACCGCGCTCGCCGGCATCCAGCGCCTGGTCGCCGACGCCCAGAACTCCTCGTCGCGGGCGCAGCGCCTCGCGGACAGGGCTGCGGCCTGGCTGTTCTGGTTCGCGCTGGGCGCGGCGGTCCTCACCCTCGTCGCCTGGTCGCTCCTGGGGACGCCAGAGGACGCCCTGGTCCGCACCATCACCGTGCTGGTCATCGCCTGCCCCCACGCCCTCGGGCTGGCCATCCCCCTGGTGGTCTCCATCGCCACGGAGCGGGCCGCCCGGGGCGGCGTCCTGGTCAAGGACCGCATGGCGCTGGAGAGCATGCGCACCGCCGACACCGTCCTCTTCGACAAGACCGGCACCCTGACCAAGGGCGAGCCCACCGTCACCGACACCGCCCCCGGCGCCGGGCTCGGCGAGGACGAGCTCCTGGCCATGGCCGCCGCCGTGGAGGCCGACAGCGAGCACCCCCTCGCCAGGGCCGTCGTGGCCGCCGCGCGCCGCAGGGGCGTCGACGTGCCCCGGGCCACCGACTTCCGCGCCTCCACCGCCGTGGGGGTCTCCGGCACCGTCCGGGGCCGAAGGGTCGACGTGGGCGGTCCGGGCATGCTGGAGGCGCACGGCGCCGAGGAGATGGCGGTCGCCCGCACCTGGAAGGACCGGGGCGCGATCATCCTGCACGTGCTGTCCGACGGGGAGGTCGTCGGCGCGCTCGCCCTGGCCGACGAGGTCCGGGAGGAGTCCCGGCAGGCGGTGCAGGCCCTGCACTCGCTCGGCATCAGGGTCGTCATGATCACCGGGGACGCCGAGGCGGTCGCGAACTCCGTCGCCGCCGAGCTGGGCATCGACCAGGTCCTCGCCGGCGTCAGGCCCGAGGACAAGGGGGCCGAGGTCGCCGAGCTCCAGCGCGGGGGGCGCAAGGTCGTCATGGTCGGGGACGGCGTCAACGACGCCCCCGCACTCGCCCGGGCCGACGTCGGGCTGGCGATCGGCGCGGGGACCGACGTCGCGATCGCCTCGGCCGGGGTGATCCTGGCCAGTGACGACCCGCGGTCGGTCCTGTCGGTGATCGAGCTGTCGCGTGCGGGGTACCGGAAGATGCGGCAGAACCTGTGGTGGGCCGCCGGGTACAACCTGGTGTCGGTGCCGCTGGCCGCGGGCGTGCTCGCCCCCGTCGGTTTCGTGATGCCGATGGCCGTGGGCGCGGTGCTGATGTCGCTGTCGACGGTCGTGGTCGCCCTGAACGCGCAGCTGCTGCGCCGGCTCGACCTCCGCCCGGAGGCGAGCACGGAGGCCCTGCTCCGGTCGGCCGGCGCCCGTGAACGGATCGGGGCGTAGGCGTCGGCACGGCGCGTCCGGCCGGAGGCCGACCGCTCCGGCGGGCCCCGGTCCGCGCCCGCAACCCCCGGGGCACGTCCGCCCTCCTGCCCGAGCAGCCGCCCGGGGCCCCGGGAGCCGCGGTTTCCGGTCCGGCTCCTCTGCCGTCGTCCCACCGCACGGGAACGGGGCGACGCCCAGGTCGCGCGTGGTCCGCGCGCCCCGGCCGCCGCCCCGTTCCCATTTGGGACGTCCCCGAAGCGGTGGTCCCCGGTTCCGCCGCTCCCCCGGCGGAACCGGACCGGGAGGCCCCGCGTTCGCAGAACGTGACGAGCCGTTCGGCGCCCGCCCCCGCGGGCGACCCCACGCATGCGGCCCTCCCGGAAGGAAATCCATGGTCTTCAAACGTCTGCTCGCGGCCTTCGGCATCGGCGGGCTCAGCATCGACACCGTCGTCGAGAACCCCCACGTCCGCCCCGGCTCCGCCCTGGAGGGGCGCGTCGAGCTGAGCGGCGGGGACGGGGACGCCGAGATCGCGGAGATCGTCCTGGCCCTGGTCGTCAGCGCCCAGGACGGCGACGAGCACGAGGGCGTGGAGTTCGCACGGGTCCCGGTGGCCTCGGGGGTCCGGTTGGCCGCCGGGGAGACCCTGTCCGTCCCCTTCACGTTCGGCATCCCGTGGCAGACACCCCTCACCGAGGCCGGGGGCGGCCCCCTGCCGGGCGTCCTGGTGGGCCTGCGCACCGAGGTCGTCGTCGACGGCGCCTCCGACAAGGGCGACCTGGACCGGCTGCACGTCCACCCGCTGCCCGTGCAGGACCGCGTGCTGGAGGGCCTGGCGCAGCTGGGGTTCGGACTCGGCTCCACCGGTGTGGAGGGCGGCTACCTGGCGGGGACGGCGCAGGAGTACCCGTTCTTCCAGGAGTTCGAGTTCCACCCCTCCGAGCGGTACGCCCACGAGGTCGGCGAGGTCGAGATCGCGCTCCTCCCCGACCCGGAGGGCGTGTCGGCGGTGGTGGAGTTCGACCGCCGCGGCGGGATGTTCTCCGAGGGCGGGGAGGTGCACAGCGGGTTCCGCGTCGGGCACGACGACGCCGACCGCCTGGACTGGGCGGCGACGCTGGACTCCTGGATCGAGGAGTCCCTCCGGCGCCACCGCGATCTGTTCGGCGGTCAGCACCACGGCTACGGGGAGCAGTACCACGAGGAGGAAGAGGGGCGCGGCGGCGGCATGCTCGGCGTCGTCGGCGGGGCCGCCGCGGGTGTCGTGGGCGGCCTGGCCGCGGGTTACGTGGTGTCCGAGATCGTGGACGAGATCGGCGAGGACTCCGACGGTGAGGAGCAGGACGAGGAGGAAGAGGAGTCCGACGAGGAGTGACCCCGCCCGGTGGGCACGCGCGGGCGGGGGTCCCTCCCCCGCCCGCGCGGGACCAGGACGGGAAGGGTCGGGAGGAGGGGCACGCCGACGCCCCTCCCCCGCCCGCACGGGGCCCCCGAGGGCCGGATTCCGCCCTCGGGGGGTACAGCCGCAGCGGGCCGCGGGCGGTGCCGCGCGGTCGCCCGTGTGCGCGGGCGCCGCCCCGGTACGGGCGGAAAATGTCTGTCGTCGCCGGTAACCAGGACCGTATCCTCACACGGCGTCAGCGCCTGTCCCGCCCCCTCCCCCCGAAGGAGTCCGTGTGTCGGCGATCCGTCTGCCCGAGCACCTGGAACTGCTGCTCACCGACGAACCCGTCCTCGACATCTACGAGTACGGGCCCTGGCGGGTGCCGAACCGGCTCGTCGACGAACTCGTGGAGCTGTTCGACGCGGTCATCGAGGACCCGCGCGGCCGGGAGTTCCCGCCCGGGCAGCCCTCCGGGACGGAGCAGCAGCGGCACAAGCGCCTCCGGGGCGACGTCGTCGACCACCTGGTCACCCTCCAGGGGCCGCTGCGGGTCGTCGGCGGCAGCAGCTCGCGCATGCCCTCCATCCTCATCGGCCGCCACTCCACCGCGGACAACCTGACGTCGCAGTCCCACCAGTGGCTCCTGGACACCCTGACCATGCCGCCGTGCTACGGCCTGATCGAGGTGGCCAAGGAGCGGGAGCACCGCCGCACCGCCTTCGCCCTCATCGGCGACGTCCTGGACGCGGCCGAGGGCGTCGAGCCCTGGGAGGAGCGCCGCCGGGCCTGGCGCGACCTGCTCGACCGGCGTGCCGCCCACCCCGCCGACCTGGAGTTCGACATGTCGGCGAGCCCCCGCGACCTGCGGACCACCTGGGCGGCGGCGATCGACGCCGAGCACTTCACGCGCATCCCCGAGTTCGCGCCGCCCGCGCGGTTCCTGGCCTGGGCCCACGAGAGGTTCGCCCCCGCGCACGCGCGGCTGGCCGCGGTCGCGCACGACGTCCCGTCGCTGTCCGCCACCCTGGTGGACCTGTGCCTGGGACTGGGCCTGTACGGCCTGCCGCCGATGACCAGCTCCCTCCTCGGCCCCGGCGAGTACCGGGAGCTGTCGGGGGACTTCGCCGCGCGCAGGAAGGAGTTCGACCTGGCCGCGTGGCAGGACCGGGTGCGCACCTGGCTGTGGCAGGGCGTCGTGGCCGGGGAGGCCGACGCGTGCCGGACCTGGCTGGACATGGGCACGCGCTGCGCGCTGGCCCTGAGCTCCAGCGGCAACGAGGTGCGCAAGTCCAGCCGGTTCACCAGCCCCCTGCCGGTCAGCGGGTTCCAGACCGACCTGCGCCGCTACTGCCGGCCGCCGAGCACGCCCGTGACGGTTCCGGGGCTGCCCGGCGCCGACGGACCGGAGCAGGCCGCGCGGCCGCGCACCGCGGATCCGGCGCTCGGCCCCACCCCGCTGGAGCGGTTGGACGCGCTGGTCGGGCTGGAGGAGGTCAAACGGGAGGTCCGGGCCGTGGCCGCCGAGGCCGAGACCGCGCGCCGCCGGGCACACGCCGGTCTGTCGGTCGCCGCCCCGGGCCGGCACCTGGTGTTCGCCGGGTCCCCCGGCACGGGCAGGTCCACGGTGGCCGGGATCATCGGGGCGCTCTACGCGGACGCGGGACTGCTGCGCACGGGCCGGGTGACCGAGGTGGGCCGGGCCGACCTGGTGGCCGACCACTCCGGCGGCGTGGCCGAACGGGTCGCCCAGGTGGTGCGCGGCGCCCTGGGCGGCGTGCTGCTCGTGGACGAGGCGGCGGCGCTGGCCGGTTCCGAGAGCGGGCGCAACCCGGGCGCCGACGCACTGGCGGCGCTGGTGCGCAAGATGGACGAGCACGCCGACGAACTGGTGGTGGTGTTCGCCGACACCGAGCAGTCCCTCGGCCGCCTGCTGTCGGCCCACCCGCGGCTGGCCGCCCGGATCGGCCGACGGCTGCCGTTCGGCGAGCCGACCGGCGGAGAGCTCACCGCGATCTTCGCCGCCATGGTCGAGGACGGGGGCCTGGAGGCCGATCCGGAAGCCGTGGCCAGGGCCGGGAGGCTGCTGGAACGCCTCGCGCGCGGCCGGGGCTCCGCCGGCGCCCGCACGGCCCGGATGCTGCTGGACCGCGCCCTGTCGCGGCAGGCGGTCCGGGTGGCGGCCTCGCCCGCCGGTTCGCCGGCGGGCCTGGGGGCGGGCTCCGACGCCTCGGACGGCGAGACCGACCGGCTGCGCCGCCTGCTGGCCGAGGACCTGCCCGAGAACCCGGAGTCGGTCGCCGCGGTCGCCGTCGGGCGGGGGACGTCGGGGGTTCCGGAGGATCCGCTGGCCGAGCTGGACGCGCTCGTGGGCCTGGAGACGGTCAAGCGGGAGGTACGGCTGTACGCGGCCGAGGCCGAGGCCGACCGGCTGCGCGCCGCCTCCGGGGTCCCGGTGTCCGCGCCGGCCCGGCACATGGTGTTCACCGGCAGCCCGGGCACGGCCAAGACGATGGTCGCCCGGATGCTCGGCGCGGTCTACGCGAAACTGGGCCTGCTGTCGTCCGGGCACCTGGTGGACGTCTCGCGCGGCGACCTGGTGGGCGAGTACATCGGGCAGACCGCTCCGAAGGTGGAGCGCGTGGTGCGCAGCGCGCTGGGCGGGGTGCTGTTCGTCGACGAGGCGTACGCGCTCACCTCCTCGACCTCGACCAACGACTACGGGGCCGAGGCCGTCGCGACGCTGCTGCGCCTGGTGGAGGACCACCGCGAAGACCTCGTCGTGGTGGTGGCCGGGTACCCGGAGGAGATGGCGCGGTTCCTCTCCTCCAACCCCGGCCTGGCGTCGCGGTTCCCGCGGCACCTCTCCTTCCCCGACTACACCGACCACGAGCTCGCGGAGATCTTCGGGGTCATGGCGCGCGAGGCCGGGTTCGCGCTCGGCGCGGGCACCGCCGACCGGGTGCGCCGCCTGCTGCGGGCCACGGGGCGCGACCACGCGTTCGGCAACGCGCGGCTCGTGCGCAACCTCCTGGAGCGTGCGACGGCCCTGCAGGCCGAGCGCATCACCGACGGCAGGAAGCGGTCGGCCGACGAGTTGCGCGAGCTGCTGCCCTCCGACCTCCCCCTGAGCGCGGGCGCCCGGGTCGGCGCCCCCGCGCAGGAGGACCCCCTGGCCTCCGCCGAGCGGCTCGTCGGCCAGGAGGCGGCCCGGCGGGAGCTGCGCGCGCTGGACGCGCGGGCCGGGGTGGAGGAGGCCCGCCGCTCCGCGGGGATCACCGTGTCGGGCGCGATCGACCACATGGCGCTCCTCGGCCCCGCGGGCACCGGGCGGTCGACGTTCGCGGAGCTCGCCGGAGCGGTGTGCGGCCGCCGCGGGCTGCTGTCGTCGGGACATGTCGTGCGGGTGGGGCGGGAGGAACTGCTGGGGGCGATGCCCGGGCAGAGCGCGCAGCTGACCGCGTCGGCGGTCCGGTCGGCGCTGGGCGGGGTGCTGTTCGTGGCGGAGGCGCACACGGTGCTGGCCCGACCCGGAGCCGACGCGTCGGTGGACGAGGCGGTGCGGGAACTGGTGCACCTGACGGGTGTGCACCGGCACGATCTGATGGTGGTCGTGTCCGGCTCCGCGGAGGGGCTGCCGGGCCTGTTGGAGGCGCGTCCGGAGCTCGACGCGCTGCTCACCCGGAGGCTGCGCTTCGCCGACCTGTCCGAGGAGGACCTGGCGGCGGTGTTCTCCGGGCTCGCCCAGGAGGCGGGGTTCCGCCTGGCCCCGGGCACCGCCGAGGCCGTGCGCGGGCTGCTGCTGCGGGGGCGGCCGGAGTCCCCGGCCAACGCCCGCCTGGCGGAGGACCTCCTCGAGCGGACGGCCCGCGCCCAGGCGGCGCGGGTGGCGGAGCTGGACCTGGGCGACGGGGACGTGCTGCGCACGCTCGCCCCGGAGGACGTGCCCGTCGGCCTGCCCGGGCACGGGACCGCGTGGACCGGCCCGGGTCTGTACCTGTAGGGCGCGGGCCGGGTCCCCGGTCCGCGGCGGCTCCTCCCGTCCGGGGCCGGGCCTGCCGGGGCCGGGCCGACCCGGAGGGCCCGTACCGGCCCCGGGGTCCCGGGGCCCGGGGCCCGGAGCGCGGATCCCGGTCGCGGGGGGGCGGGGCGGCCTCCGAGCACGTCGCGGACGCGATCGGCAGGGCCGGCCCCCGTCGCGGGGGACGGGAGCGCAGAGGGGCCGGGGGCCGCGGGGGGCGGGGGCCGCGGCCGCCGCGCGTGCCGCCGCGGCCCCCTGCCTCACCAGGAACCGAAGACGGCGCCCCCGTCGGTCGAGCGCACCACCCGGCCGCCGGCCACCGCGACGACCTGGTCGGCGTCGGCGTGGAGCGCCTGCGCCCCGCCGTCGATCCGTCCGGTCGGCTCCCACGACGCGCCGGCGTCCTCACTGCGGTGGACGTCGCCGTCCGGCGCGACCCCGAGGACGGTGTCCGTCCCCGGGGCCCAGTCGACCAGCGCCAGCGGCGGCGCCCCGTCGACGGCGGAGAACCCGGACCCGCCGTCGGTCGAGCGCACCAGCCCGTCCCGCGTGGTCGCCACGACGGTCAGGCCGTCGTCGGACACCCCGAGGGAGAACGGCTCGACGGCCTCGTCGAGCGCCTCCCACGCGGTGCCGTCCTCCGTCGCGCGCAGGGCGCCGTCGAACCCGACCACCCTGTCGGGCGTCGCGGCCAGGGCGTGGAAGTCCGACCGCCCCGCCCTCGACAGCGCCCGCCAGGTCGCCCCGCCGTCGCGGGACTCGATCAGGCCCACCGGGTCGGGCATGTCCACCCCCGGGTGGGGGTGTCCGCTCGCCACGTAGCGCCCCGGCCCGGCGACCGCGAAGCCCATCAGGTCGATGGCCGGACCGACCCTGCGCGCCTCGGCGGCCCCTTCCCCCGCGCCCGGGGCGGGCAGGACGTAGAGGCCCTCGTGGGTGGCGACCAGGATGTCGCCGCCCTCGGGGTCGACGTCCACGGCGTGCACGTGCGACACCTCCCCGGGCAGCGCGACGCCCGCCGCGGCCGTCCCGGACGACGGGTCGGCCCCCTCCTGCCCCTGCGCCGCGCACCCGGCCGCCATGACCGCCAGGGCCGCCGTCGCGGCCGCGGCCGACAGCCGCGTCCTCTGTCCCGTGCTCATTCTTCCCACCGTTTCCTCCGAAGGCCGATCGGGCGCCGGGCCGGTCGCCCGGCGCCCGCGTGGACGCGGTCAGTGACCGCCGTGCTCCCCGCTCCCGGAGGACTCGTCCCGGTCGCCGCCACCGGCGCCGCCGAGCATGGTGTCCATCAGCTCGATCTCGGACCGCTGCGCGTCGACGATCTCCTGCGCCAGCTCCCGGGCCTCCGGGTCGGCGCCCTCCTCCAGCTCGGTCTCGGCCATCGCGACGGCCCCCTCGTGGTGGAGGACCATCAGCTCCAGGAACAGGGTGTCGAAGGCCTCGCCCTCGGCCCGCTCCAACTCGGCCATCTGCTCCTGCGACAGCATGCCGTCCATGCCCGCGTGGTCCTCGGCGCCGGTGTCGCCGGTGTCGCCGGTGTCCTCGCCCCACGCCTCCAGCAGGCCGTTCATCCTGTCGATCTCCGGCCCCTGGGCCGCCTCGATCTCCTCCGCCAGCGCGCGGACGTCCTCACCGGCCCGCGTCCGGGCCAGCTCCGACATCTCCACGGCCTGGCGGTGGTGCGGGATCATCATCCGGGCGAACTCCACGTCCGCCCCGTTGAACGCGGCGGCGCTCCGGTCGGCCGCCTCGGGCGCCGGGCCGTCGCCGGTTCCGCCGCACGAGGCCAGGAGCAGGGCTGCGGCGACCGCGGCCGCCGCCGAGGCGAGGGTGCGCTTGTTCTGGGTCATGGTCGGTCCTTCTCTCTTCGGTGTGGTCCTGCCGCCGCCCGCCCGGGCCGGGCCGGTGCGGCGTCGCTGCGGAGCTGTCGGTCGGAAGGCGCTCCGGGTCCTCCGGGCGCCGTCCGCGGGGCTCCTATATGCGGAGCACCTGCAACCGGGCGAGAGAGGGCGGGTCGGGGGGCCGGCGCAGGGGCCCGGCCGCCCGCCGGACCGACGGCGGTGTGCGCGGGGGCGCTTCGGGCCACCGGGCGAACGCCACCGCGGCGACGCCCAGGAGGACGGCCGCCAGACCGAGGACCGCCAGGCACATCAGCGTGGGGTCCGTGGGCGGGGGCTCGTCGGCGCCGTGGCCGGGCGCCGCCCGCTCCGGGACGGCGGCCACCGTGAACGCGTCGGCGTCGGCGTCGGCGGCAGGGTCCTGCCACGAGGCCGCGGCCTCCGGCGCGTGCCCTCCGCCGTGGTGGCCCCCGGACACGTGCCCGAGCGTGTGCATCGCGCCCACGCCCAGCACGAGCGCGGCCGTCAGCAGGAGCAGCAGTGCGGGCTCCGGGCGCGGGCTCGCCGCCGGCCGCCGCCGGGCTGCGGCAGGGGGCCTCGGCGTGTTCCGGCGGGCCGCGTCCGGCGCGGCCACGACGGCCTCCCCTCTCCTGGGGCGTGCTCCGCGCGGTCCTCGGGTCCTCCGGGGCGGTGGGTCGTCCATGTCGGCCTCGTCATGGGGTGGCGCGCTCCGCGGAGCGCTGCGGGACAGAAGGCTTCGTCGGGGCCGGCGCGGCGCGGGCCGCGGGCCGGCTGGCGGCGGAGCCCCCGGAGCGGGCGCAGCGCACACCGCACCGGCGCCGGGATCGGCGGAGGTCCGGAGGGGCGGCGCCCGGGGCGCGGCCGGGCGCGCCGACCCGCGGCCCTCAGGTCACGAGGAGCCTCGGGCGGACGCGCGGGCGCGCGGGCTCGGGGGTGCTGCCGGTCGGCCGGTCTACACCCGGCGGACGCACAGCGACACGAGTGCCCTCGTGCCCGCGAGGGGCAGCCCTCGGCGGCGCCGCGGCGGTCGGCGGCCGCCGACCGGGCGCGGCGCGGGGAGGAGCGGGCCGGCGAACGCGAAGACGCCGAGGCCCAGCAGGGCGGAGGCCGAGAGCGACCCGCCGCGCTGGTCGGCCACGACGTCCGCGTCCTCGTCACAGGTGCCGTGCCCGTCGGCGTGCGGTGCGTCGGAGACGGGGGCCGCGTGCGCGACCGCCCCGCCCGCCGTGTGCGGGGAGGCGGCGGAGTCCTCGGACGGGGCCGCGTGCGGATGGCACAGCAGGACGGCCACGAGGCCCAGGGCCGACAGCACGACGAGGGCCGCCCTGGTCCAGAGCGGCCTCACGGTCGTCGTCGTTGCCGTGGCCACGTCCACGAGGCTACCCACACCGTCGGCCCGTGCGGCACCGCCCCCGCGGATCCGCCCCGGGAGCACCGCCGCACCGGGGCGGCACGTCCGCCTTCCGGGGCCCGGTCAGTGCCCTGCGGGGAGCTTGCCCGACAGTTCCCGGTGCAGGTGGGCGCTGGGGCGGTTGAGCCCGGTGATCTCCACCTCCACGCCCCGTCTGCGGAAGCGTTCGGTCACCTGGTCCAGGGCGGCGACCGCCGAGGAGTCCCACACGTGGGCCCCGCTCATGTCCACCACGACCTTCTCCACCCCCTCCTCGGTGTAGTCGAACCGGTCGACCAGCGCCCCGGTGGAGGCGAAGAACACCTCGCCGTTGACCGAGTACACGCGTGTGCCGCCGTCGGGGTCCAGCACGCTGGTGACGCCCGCCTGCACGGCGGCCCCTCCGGCGAAGGCGACCATCGACACGACCACGCCCACGATCACGCCCAGGGCCAGGTTGTGCGTGGCCACGACCACGACGACGGTGACGACCATGACCAGGGTCTCGGTCCAGGGCATCCTCCTGACCGTCGCGGGGGCGATGCTGTGCCAGTCGAAGGTCACGACGGACACGAACACCATCACCGCGACCAGGGCGGCGATGGGGATCATCCCCACGAGGTCGCCCAGCCCGACGCACAGGACGAGCAGGAACGCCCCCGCCAGGAACGTGGAGACGCGGGTTCGGGCGCCGGAGCTGACGTTGATCATGGTCTGGCCGATCATCGCGCAGCCGGCCATGCCGCCGAAGAAGCCGACCAGGACGTTGGCGATGCCCTGTCCGCGGGCCTCGCGCGCGTGGTCCGACGAGGTGCCGGTCTGGTCGTCGACGACCTTGGCGGTCATCAGCGACTCCATCAGCCCCACCAGGGCGAGGGTCAGGGAGTAGGGCGCGATGAGGACGAGCGTGTCCAGGGTGAAGGGCACGTCCGGGATCAGCGGGACCGGGAGCGTGTCGGGCAGCTGCCCCATGTCCCCGACCGTCCGGGCGGGGATGCCCAGGCCGATCGCGGCCACGGTGAGCACGACGATGGCGACCAGCGGGGCCGGGACGGCCTTGGTGAGCCGCGGCAGCCCGAAGACGATGCCCAGCCCCACGGCGACCATCGCGTAGACCGGTACGCCGACCCCGACCAGGTGCGGCATCTGCGCCAGGAAGATAAGGACGGCCAGCGCGTTGATGAACCCCGTCATCACGCTGGGCGGCACGAACCTCATCAGCTTGGCGACGCCGAGCAGGCCCAGGGCGACCTGGATGATCCCGGCCAGGACGGTGGCGGCGATGAGGTGGTCGACGCCGTGTTCCATCGACAGCGGCGCGGCCACCAGGGCCATGGCCCCCGTGGCGGCGGAGATCATCGCCGGACGCCCGCCCAGGAAGGCGATCGACACGGCCATGACGAAGGAGGCGTACAGGCCCACGCGGGGGTCGACCCCCGCGATGATGGAGAAGGCGATGGCCTCGGGGATCAGCGCGAGCGCGACGACCAGCCCGGCCATCACGTCGGCGCGCAGCTGGGCCCCGCCGGGGAGCTTGGACAGCAGGGCCCTCGAAGGGTTCTTCACAGGCAGATTCATGGAACCCGTCCGATTCGGGCGGCCCGCGGCGCGGACCGCTGTGTGCAGGTCTGTGGTGCGGCATCGGCGCCCGGGGGGGCGGTGCGCCGGACGGCAGGGGCGCGGGGCGGCGGGCGGGGGCAGACGGTCCACCGGGATCGGGGCGAACGCGCGCGGGGGTTCCTCGCTGTGGCACCGCCCGCCTCAACTCTACCCTTACGTAAGGGTTGAATCCCGTGGCGGGACCGAGACGGCCCTCACACCGCCATCCGCCGTCTCTACCGCCCCACGCCCCACGCCCCACGCCCCACGCCCCACGCCCCACGCCCCACGCCCCACGCCCCACGCCCCACGCCCCACGCCCCACGCCCCACGCCCCACGCGACGGGAGTGTGCCGCCGGCACGGCCCGGAAGTCTCCGCCGAAGCGGTCGCAGGGGCCGCCACCTCCACGGAAGACGCCCTGCCCCGCGCACGGACTGCGGTCCGCGGACGGCCGACGGCCCGCGGACGGCGCGGGCCACGCAGGCCCGCTCGTCCGGCGGCACGGGTCATCCGGCCTCCCGGACGCGCTCGGCACGGCGCAGGAGCAGCGCGGGGAGCAGGATGAGTGCGGACAGCGCGGACAGCGCTGCGAACGCCCACGCACGGCCGTCCCCTCCGCCCCCCGCCCGGGTGAGCACCGCGACCACCCCCGCCGCCCCGAGGGCGCCGCCGACCCGCTGCACGATGTTGACCAGGGTGGTCGCGTCCCCGATCTCGGTGGTCGACACGGAGGAGTAGGCCACCGCCGTCGCGGGCATCTGGACCAGGGCCAGACCCGCCCCCCGGGCGACGAGGAGGACGGCAGTCAGCGGAGCAGCCGGAGCGTCGGCGACCGTGAACGGCAGTGTCGCCGCCACCAGGAGCGCCGTTCCCGCCAGGGTGACCCGGCCCGCCCCGTGGCGGTCGCTCAGAGCCCCGCCGGCATGGAGGGCCACGGCCGAGCACCGACCTCTACTGCGTGCACGCCGCGTACGCGGCCCTCGCGCTCACCGACCCGGACCTGGCGGCCCAACCGCACGCGTCGGGCCCGGACGAACTGCTCCCCGAGCTGAGCGGCCTCCTGGAGGAGGCGCGGCGCGGCGGCCGGTTCCCGCCGGGGCGCGAGGTCCGCTCGGTGGCCATCGGACTGCTGGCCCTGGCCACAGGCCTGTCCGCCTACGTCGTCTCGGGCTTCCAGGGGTCGGAGGAGGCCGAGGCGGAACTCCGGGGTCGTCTCGACGAGGTCTTCGGCCGCACGGCGCCGGTCGCCGGGGAACCGGCCGCCCCGGAGGCATGAGGGGGCGGCGCCCCCGCCGGGCACGGGGGGCCGGGGGCCGGGGGCCGGGGGCCTCAGGGGTGCGCGCGGACCCCGTGGACCCGCGGGCGGCACGGCCCGCCACGACTCACCGGGCGGCGGGCGGCACGGCCCCGCGGCGGCGCGGCCTCACCCGCCGCCGTCGAGCCTGGCCCGCTGGTCCCGGAGGCGCCCGGCGAACTCCTCCGCCATGTCCAGCCGCTCGCGCAGGACCCGGCAGCGCTCGGCCGCCGCCTCGCCGAAGGCGTCCAGCCTGGCCAGCAGGCCGGCGCGCTCGTCCGGCGTCACCCCGCCGGCCTCCAGGGCGTCGAAGGCGCCGAGCAGGTCGCGCATCTCCTCCAGGCTGAACTCCAGCGGCTTCATCCGCTTGACGAGGAGCAGGCGTTCGACGTCGGCGCCGGTGTAGAGGCGGAACCCGCCCTTGGAGCGCGCCGACGGCTCCACCAGCCCGACCTCCCCGTAGTAGCGGATCGTACGCAGCGACAGCCCCGTGCGCTCGGCGACCTCACCGATCTGCATGCGGTCCTCGCCCATACGGGCCCCTCCTCAGGTACGACGCTCCACGGCCCCGGGGAGGGGGCCCGCCGCGCGGGACGCCCCTCCCCGGAGGGACAAGCCTGACACGGCGGGCGGGCGGGAACGACCCGCCCCGCCCGCCCGGGCCGCCGGAGCCCGCCCCGGCCGTCGTGCCTACTCGCCCCCCTCGGCGGGTTCGGGCGCCAGGTAGTTGCCGATGTACCCGAGGACGCCGAACACCGCGGCGGCGGTGATCGTCGGCACGAACAGCCACGTGGAGCTGGCGGTGATCCAGTCCGGCCGCTGGGCCACCACCCCGGCCAGCTGGCCGAGGACGAGAAGGCTCCCGAGGGCGAAGCAGGCCAGGAGCCCCAGCTTGAAGAGCGCGCGGACGACGGTGAACGCCCGAGACTTGACGGCGGTCATGTTCAGCCCCCCAGGACCGGTAGGAAGCCCCATCCGATGAGGCAGCCGATGAGGAAGATCGGGATCATGTAGTACGCGATCAGCGGCAGGAACGTGCTCTCGGGGCGCGCGCCGGTCAGGCCCGCCGCCACGAAGATCGACCCGGAGGCCGGCGGGGACGCCCCCTCCGTGGAGGCGAACACGAGGATGGCGACGACCGCGAGGAGCGGGTCCACGCCCACGCCCACCAGGGCCAGGAAGGAGATCTGGCCCACCGCCGTGAGGGTCGCCGTGGACGAGAGCGGCCCGGCGACCAGGGCCACCACCAGGCCGACCACGGCGACGAGCAGGAAGCGGTTGACCGGCAGGTCCGCGAGCAGCGCGTTGACGTCCTCGGCGAGCCCCAGCCGGCCGAGGATCTCGCTGGACGCGATCGCGAAGAACAGCAGGGCGCCGATGGTGGCGAACTTGGGCATGGCGCCGTCGAGCAGCGCCGACCAGCCGCGGAGGTTCCCGGGCAGCCGGTCGCGCCCCGCGACGAGGGAGAACCCGATGATCATGATCGGGATCCAGGTCAGCAGGGAGATCTCGCCCAGCGCGTCGCCGACGGGGGTGGACGTCGCGAGGAAGTCGGCCAGGGGGCCGATCGTGACGACGATGGGGATGAGGGCGCCCAGGAAGATCGACAGCGCGCCCGCGCCCTCCCTGAGCGACGTGCGCAGGGGGACGAGGTCGTGCCTGTCGGCCTTGGGGATGCCGTCCTTGCGGACGAAGTACATGACCAGGCCGATCCTGAGCAGGATCTGGTAGGCGCCGGCCGCGAGCAGGGCCAGGTAGACCTGGCCCGTGGTGACCATGCCGCCGGTGAACCCGACCATGATGACCATGGACGCGCTGGGCGGCAGTGCGGCGCCCATGCCCCCGTTGCCCGCGAGCACCGTCGCCGCGCGGGTGGGGGTCCACCCGGTGCGCACCATCCACGGCCCGGTGAAGGAGCCGCTGGAGGCGGTGTTGGCGGAGTTGGACCCCGAGAGGGAGCCGAAGACCGCCGACCCCGCCGTGTCGATGAACGCGGGGCCGCCGCGGATGCGCCCGAAGACCGAGTTGAGGATGGCCAGGATCTTCTGGATGAGACCCGTGACGTCGATCAGGTGGGCCATGAACACGAACGCCAGGGCGGCGTAGAGCACGTCGTGGGTGAGGGCGTCGGCGAGCCCGCCCAGCAGGTAGGCGGGGGCCTGCGCCCCGGCGAAGAGCGCGGTGGTGATCATCCCGAGGAGCATCGCCTCGCCCATGTTCCTCTTGAACACGACGTTCCAGACGATGATCACGGCGATGAAGGCCGCGAGGGCTAGGAGTGCGGTGGGCATGGTGCGACCTTCGGGGGTGGGGCGGGCTGGTGCTGGCGGTGTCCGGTACCCGCGGGCTCCGCACCGGCACGGGCCGTGGGGGCTGCGGAGCCGCTGAGGACGGCGGGGGCCGTGGGGGCGGTGGGAGCCGGGAGGGCCGCGGAGAAGGCTCCGGCGGCGGGGAGCGCCGGACCCGCGGCGGCGGGGGGAAGGACGGCGGACGGGCCGGGGCGGCGTCTCATCCGCGTTCACCGCGGATGGCGTCGCGGCGGCGCGCCTCGTCCTCGACGACGCCCCGGGCGGCGCGGAGGGCCTGCTCGGCCTCCAGGCGCGGGACGACGAACACGCCGTCGCCGTCGGCGACGACGATGTCCCCGGTGGCGCAGACGGCGCCGCCCACCGCGATCGGCACGCCGACGTGGCCGGGGCCGTCCTTGTAGGGCCCTGCCGGGGAGACCCCGGCCGCCCAGACGGGGAAGCCGAGGTCGCGGAGCTCGTCGACGTCGCGGACCGCCCCGTCGACCACCATGCCGCGGATGCCGCGGTTGAGGGCGCGCTCGGCGATGAGCTCGCCCAGCAGTGCGCGGGAGCGGTCCCCGCCGCCGTTGACCACCAGGACGTCCCCGGGAAGGGCCTGGCCGAGGGCCCGGTGCAGGGCCCGGTTGTCGCCGGGTCGCGTCAGGACGGTGAGCGCGCGCCCCGCGACACGGGCGCCGGGCCACACCGACCGGATGTGGGGGGCGACGAAGCCGAGGCGGTCGCGGCCGTCGCCGATGGCGGCGGTGGGGATCCCGGCGAACGCGTCGGCCAGGGCGCGCGTGTCGTCCTGGGCGCGGCGGGCCAGGGCCAGGTGGCGGTCGGCGGCTCCGGCGCTGACCGGGGCGTCGACGCCCAGGCCGGCGAGGAGGTCGATGCTGGCCCGGAGCTCGTTGGACCTGCGCAGGGCGTGCAGGCGGGTGCCCTTGTTCAGACGGTCCAGGGCGGCCGGGCCCTCGGACAGGGCGTCGGCGATCTGCTCGCGCACCCAGGCCTCCTCCCCCGCGGCGGCGCCGGCGTCCACGGCCTCGGTGATGAGGGCTCCCAGGCCCTTCATGAAGACGCTGCGCAGCAGTTTGCGGCGCGTGGCGTCGCCGACCTCGCCGCCGATGGGCTCGGTCCCGGCGTCGACCGCGCCCAGCAGACGCACCGCGTCATCGGAGGCCGCGCCGGACAGGAGCACCTTGGCCCTGGCGCCGAGCACCAGCACCGATCCGATGATCGCCCCGTCCACGACCCGCGCGGACGCGCCGAGGGCCTGCGCGACGCGGATCTTGGTCTCCGGCGAGGAGGCGTTGAGGTCCACGTAGACCGCGTCGTCGCGCAGTGCGGGGCGGGCCGCGTCGGCGGCCGCGACCGCGTGCGCCGCCGTGGTGAGTCCGAGGACCAGGTCGGCGCCCGCGACGGCGTCGGCGGTGGAGTCGGCCCGCCCCACTCCGGCGGGGGTGGGCGTCTCGCCCGGGTCGTAGCCCGAGGTCTCCCAACCCGCTGCCGCGAACGCCGTGGCGTAGGTGGCTCCGGCTTCGCCCAACCCGAGGACGGCGACCTTCATCGTCACACCTTCTATCATTCAGTGATAGTTACTATTACCAATTGAGAGGAAGTGTGACCTGCGACGCTTCACGCTGTCAACCCGGCGGAAACCCGTCCGCTACCTTGGGAGCGAGGACCGAGCGGCGGAACCGCCGTGCCCGCCGGGGCCGCGGCCCTCACGAAGGCGTCGGAACGACCCCCGGGACAAGCCGGAATCGCAACGGAAGGGCTGGGGACAGCGAGTATGGGAGCCCCGACCGGGACCGGGAACCAGGGACGCACGCTCGACCGGGCCCTGGACGTCCTGGAGTGCCTGGAGCGTGCGCGCGGGCCGCTCCGGCTCAGCGAGATCGCCAGGGAGAGCGACCTCCACCTGGCCACGACCCAGCGGACCGTCAACCAGCTCGTGCGGCGCGGGTACATCCAGCAGGACGGCCTCGGGTACTCGCTCGGTCCGGTGATCCTGTCGCTGGCCCACGCGTTCGTCGTCAACGACCGGCTCAGCACGGTCGCGACGCCGATCCTGACCGAGCTGTCGGCTTCGACCGGGCTGACCTCGTCGCTCTTCGTGCGCTCCGGGCTCGAACGCATCCTCGTCGCACGCGTGGACGGGGTGGACCCCCTGCGCTACCAGTTCCCCATCGGGCGACGGGTCCCGCTGGACCTCGGCGGCGGCAAGGTCCTCCTCGCCCACGGGGACGACGCGGAACTCGACGGCTACCTCGCGGACCTGCCCGACGCCCGGCTCGCGGACGGACGGGTGCAGACCCCGGACGACCTGCGCGCGGAGCTCGACCGCATCAGGGAGACCGGCTACCACCTGGCCGAGTCCGAGCGCGAGCTCGGTGCGCTCAGCCTCACCCGGCCGGTCCCCGGCCACGACGGCGGCGCGGCGGCGGCCATCAACCTGGTGACGACCACGGAGACGACCGCTCCGGAGGAGCTCCTGGCCCTGCTGCCCGAGATCTCCCGCGCCGCCGGGGCCATCGGCGCCCGGATCTAGGGCGGAACCGGCGGCCGGGCATGCGAGGGCCCCGGCCGCGTGATCGCGACCGGGGCCATCGGACCCCGCCCCTCAGCCGGCCAGGGCCAGCAGGGCCGGGACGGTCAGGACCGCCACGTAGAAGCCCATGAACTGCACACCCGTGTGCATGTTGAGGAACTTGTTCAGGAGCCCGCCGACCAGGCCCACCGTGAGGGTGACGCCGACCGCGAGCAACCCGCCCTCGTACAGGCAGATCACCATGATCAGACCGGCGAAGGCGCCGATGATCGCCTCGTGGGAGACCTTGCGCATCACGAACGACGCGGCGCGGTGCGCGTAGGTCATTGCGAAGGGGTACGCCACCGCCGACGCCAGCGCCACGCCCAGCAGCCCGTACACCAGGAACTCGCCGCCCGACAGCAGGTCGTGCAGGTTGTTCGTGGCACCGGTCTCGGTGTCCACCGTGTACACGGGCGGCGCGTTGAACAGCGGCGCGGCCGGACCGGCGGCCATCGGCGAGAGCGGCAGGCCCAGCGCGATCAGCGGGATCAGCGTCTCCGCGATGTAGGTGGACTCGGTCGTGCCGTTGCGCACCGACATCACCGAGGTCAGCCGGTGGTAGCCGTTCTTGATGCGCGCGCCGGCGATCTCGCCCATCAGCACGGTCATGGCCACCGGGGAGAACACGAACGTCGCGCTGGAGACGCCGGCCGCCGCGCTCGTGTACCCCAGCTGCTTGCGGTCGAGCACCTTCAGCGGGTTAGGCACCCGCCCCTTCCAGGTCCGGGTGTCCGGGGCCAGGTCGAAGGTGCGCGGCGCCTCCCGGCGCAGCGAGGCGCGCCCCGACGGCGACAGCGACATGAGCAGGTCGGCGATCAGCGGGCCGGTCGCGATGCCCAGGAAGAAGCTGATCGACAAGGACGTCCCGGTGGTGTTCGTGACGAAGGCCTGGAGGCCCACGACCAGCAGCACGAACGGCACCAGCGCCAGCACGGAGGCCAGACGGCCCTTGGAGGTGTAGGCGATGAGCACGGCCGCGGCCACGAAGATCCACGGCGCCGCCTTGCCGATGGTGTCGGCGAAGGGGCTGAGCAGCCAGGCGAACAGCACCGCCAGCGGCACAGAGATGAACGCGGCGACCACACCGCCCGAGATGGCCTTGCGCAGCGCGATGTGCGGCACCCCGAGTTCGCGCAGCATCTGCGCGTCCCTGAGCATCGGCACCGCCATGGTGTCGCCGGGGATGCCCAGCAGCGTGGTGGGGATGGCGTGCGTGATGTGCTTGGCGACGATCCCCGCCATGAAGAACGTGAACACCCCGGGCGCGGGAACGCCCAGCAGCACCACGAGCAGGGTCAGCGGGGCCACCGTCGCGGTCTCGTCGGTGCCCGAGACCAGCCCGATCAGCGCGAAGACCATCGCGCCGACCAGGCCCATGCCCAGGGCCCAGGCGGCGTCGGTGAGCAGTTCGGGGCTCATTCGGCCACCGCCCCGCCGCGGCGCTCGTGCTGCGCGCGCAGGTCCTCGTACAGGCCCAGCGCGCGGATCTCGTCCTGGACGGGGCCGGGCAGCTCGCCGGGGTCGCCCAGGGGCCCGTACTCGGCCTCGATGGCGTCCATCGCCTCCGCGCGGCCCTCGCGGGAGGACTGCTGCTCGGTGACCACGCGCTTGGGCGCGAAGAGGCGGGCGCCGACGAACCCGGCGATCAGGCAGCCGGCCAGGCCCACGAGCAGGGCGTAGGACCCGGACAGGGAGTCGTCGCCGGAGCCGCGGGAGAAGAAGAGGTCGGCGACCAGGTAGAGGGGGGTGGCGATGCCCACGCCGAGCGCGATCGCGCCGAGCGTGTGCCGGGAGTCGACGGTGTCGCCCCAGATCTCCAGGAGGTTGGACATGGTTGGTTCCGTTCACTGAGGGTGGCGGACGCGCGGAGGGCCCTGCGGCCCCGGGCGCCGCGCCGGGTGGGGGCGTGCGGGGGCGGCGGCTGCCGCGCCCCGGCACGGGGTCCGGTGCGTCACCGGCTCCGGAGCTCGGCCAGGACGGCCTCGGCGCGGTCGTGCCGGAAGGCCTTCTCCGAGATCAGGACCGCCACGACCCGGTCCACCTCGTCGCCGGCGGCGCCGACGGCGATGGCGATGTTCTTCGCGTGCAGGGACATGTGGCCCCGCTGGATGCCCTCGCCCGCCAGGGCGCGCACGGCGGCGATGTTCTGGGCGAGGCCGACGGCGGTGACGAGTTCGCCCAGTTCCCGGGCCGTGGTCACCTCCGTGACGGCGATGGCCGCGCGCGCGGCCGGGTGGGAGCGGGTCGCCCCGCCGACCAGGCCGACCGGCATCGGCAGTTCCAGGGTGGCCACGATGTCGCCGTCCGCGTTCTTCTCGAAGGTGGACAGCGAGGAGTAGACGCCGTCGGCGTTCACGGCGTGGGAGTGGGCGCCCGCCTCGACCGCGCGGGTGTCGTTCCCGGTGGCCAGGACCACGGCGGACACGCCGTTCATGATGCCCTTGTTGTGGGTGGCGGCCCGGTACGGGTCGGCGGCGGCGAGCCGGTAGGCGTGGATCATGTCGTCCACGATCTCGGCCCCGCCGAGGGCTTCGGCGTCCAGGACGGCGCGGGCCCGGCTCAGCCGCAGGTCGGCCTTGTTGGTGAGGATGCGCAGCACGGCCCGGCCGCCCGCGATCTCCGCCAGGCGCGGGGCCACGGCCTCGGCCATGGTGTTGACGGCGTTGGCGCCCATGGCGTCGCGCACGTCCACGACCAGGTGCGCGACGACGTAGGTGGCGCCGGGCGCCTCCACGGTGCGCACGGTCAGGTCCAGGACCCCGCCCCCCACCTCGGCGAGCTTGGGGTCCTGCGCGGCGGCGAGGGCGATCAGCTCGTCGCGGGCCTCCAGCACCCGCAGCCGGGCGCCGGCCGGGTCGACGACGTCCACGACCTGCACCTGGGCCTGCATGACGGGTCCGGTGCTGCTGGTGGTGAAACCGCCCCGCACCCGGGCGATCCGGGCGGCGTTGCTCGCCGCCGCGACCACGGACGGCTCCTCGGTCGCCATCGGCACCAGCACGTCCCGCCCGTTGACGGTCACGTTGGTGGCGACGCCGACGGGGATGCCCATGACGCCGACGACGTTCTCGATCATGTGCTCGGCAGCCTCCACGCCCAGCCCGCCCGGCTCCAGGGCGTCGAACACGGCGGGCTCCACGCCGCTCTCCCTCGCCACGGCCTCCCGGCGCTCCTGGACCGTGAGCGTGCGGAACCCGGTCAACCTGCTGTTCTGAGCCACTGCGTGCTTCCCCCGTGGAACGGGCACCGGTGTGCGGTGCGTCACTGCTGTCCGGTCCATGTAAGCAGCGAACGTCACACGGACGACATGTCCGGTTCAGACAACGGGAGCCGCGTTCACATGTCTGTTTCCTGCAGCGCGCAGCCGGTGGAGTCGCGCGGCGACGCCCACCCGGAACATCGGGTCGGGGGACCTCCAGTCCGGTCCGAGCAGGGCGTTGACCCTCTCCAGGCGCTGTTTGACGGTGTTGGGGTGCACGTACAGGGCCCGTGCGGCACGGGAGACGCTGCCGCCGCTGTCCGCGTAGGCGGCGATCGTCGCGGCCAGCTCGGTGCGGTGGTCGCGGTCCCAGTCGACGACGGGTCCGATCATGCGGTCGACGAAGGCGAGCGCCCGGGCGCCGTCGGTGCCGAACATCGCCAGGTAGGGGGCGTACTCGTCGGCCTCGTGCGCCCCGTCGGACACGCCCAGCGCGGGGAGGAGGCCGGCGCACTCCCACGCCTCGGCGAGGGCCGCGCCGATGCCGTCCGGGCCGCTGACCCGGGAGGCGACCGCGAGCATGGGCCCCTCCTCCCGCGCTCCCCGGCCCCGGCGGACCTGGCGGGCCGCCTCGCCGGGGTCTCCTCCGGGGACCAGCACCGCCACCCCCTCCCCCTGGGCCGCGACCAGCCACCTGCGGCTGGCGGAGGACAGGGCGCGGAGCAGCGGATGGCGCGCCCGGTCGGGGACGGGCACCACCACCCCCGACCAGGGCTGGTCCAGGACGATGCCGCGTGCGGCGGCCCGCCGCTCCAGCGCGTCCATGTCGGCCGAGCCCGAGACCAGGTCCAGGGCCAGTTCGCCCCGTACGCGCTCCTCCGCGTCGGTGAGGGCCTCGCGCTGCATGGTCAGCAGGGCCACGATCTGTCCCGAGCGCTCGATGGTGCGGCGCTCCACGTCGGTGAGCGGGGCCGGGCCGACGCCCACGAGCAGCAGGCCCAGCAGCTCCGAGCCCGCGATCGCGGCGGCGACGACGTCCAGGCCCTCGGCGCCGACCGGGGCGCAGTGGCCCGAGGCGCGGCTGCGCTCGGCGGCCCGCACCGCCGGGGCCGCCAGCCGCCCCCGCGTCCACCAGCGGCCGCCCCCTTCGGCGGTCGCGGCCACCGGCCGCAGCTCCCGGTCGGCGATGGCGACGGGCCGCCCCAGCGACTCGGCGAGCGTGGCCGCGACCTCGCGGGGGCCGTGGCCGGACAGCACCAGGGCGGTGAGCCGCTCGTGGACGCGGGCGGAGGCGTTCATGGCCTCCAGGTGGCGCTCGGCGCGGGACTGGGCGTCCTCGGCGCGGTCGGCGGCGTCGGTCACCGCCGAGAACAGCCGGGCGGTGTGCAGGATGACCGCGGCGTGGTCGGCGAAGGCCGACAGCAGGGCGATCTCGTCGCTGGCGAAGGAGCGTGTGGCCCGGTCCGCGGCGAAGAGGACCCCGAGCACCTCGCCGTTGGCGGCCATCGGCACGCCGAGCAGGGACCGCAGGCGCTCCTCCCCCACGGCGGCGTCGATCTCGGGGTCGCGGTCGAGGTCGTGCTCCGCGCCGTAGTCGGCCGTCCACTGGGGCGACCGGGTGCGCACCACCCGGCTGGCGATGCCCATCCCCGCGGGGACGCGCAGCCCCTGGAAGCGCGGGGAGACCGTGCCCCGGCTCGCGCGGACGAACAGCTCGTCGGTGCTCTCGTCGTAGACGGAGAGGTAGGTGACGTCGGTGCTGACCAGGTCGTGGGCGCGGTCCACGAGTTTGCGCAGCAGGGCCTGCACGTCGCGGACCTCGACCAGGTCGCGTGTGCTGGCGATGAGGGCGGACAGCTCGCCGTCGCGGCGCCGCAGCCTGCCGAACCCGGCGGCGGCCCGCTGCGCGCGGACGACCACCCCGTCGTCCACCGGTCCCAGGAGCGAGCGCACGTCCTCGGCGGAGAGCTGGTCGCCCGACTCCACCCGGGCCAGCAGGTCGACGACCGCGCGCTGGGCCCGGGGATCGAGTGGCGCGGGAGTGTCGTGCATCACGGAAGTATCGCATCTCCTCAGGTGGGAGGGCATACCGGCCGCCGCCGGGCCGCGCTCCGCGCTCCCCCGTGGCGCGTCCCCGCCCCGTGCGCCCGGCGTCACGGAGCCGGGCCGCGGACCGCCTCAGCCCCGCTGCCGGGCCGCCTGCGAACAGCCGAGGAACACCCGCCACTCGTCGGCGGGAAAGGACAGGAACCCCGCCTCCCGGTTCCGGGCGTCGCGCACGTCGGCCCCGCTCTCGTGCTCGCGGGCCTCCACGCAGTGGGACCCGCTCTCGGAGTAGGTGGACTTGTGCCAGGCGTTCACAGCATCCTCCGCAGGAACTCGACCGTGTGGCTCACGGGAAGTGCCATGCTCAGCGCGTCGCGGACCTTCCTCTCCAGGACGGCCGTCTCGGAGGGCGCCTGGTGCACGAAGTTTCCCCCTCCGTGGTCCGAGGACGCAATGATCGTCCCGTCGCGCAACCTGTACACCTGGACCGGAGCAACCGATGCAAGGTACAGGGAGCCGTTGGGGAACACCTGTACGGTCGTCCGGCCGCGCGCCACCATGTGCAGGAGCGACTCCGCCTGCTCCTTCCTGACCGTTTCCGGCATCCATTCCAGCGCGAACTGCGGAAAAACCGCGGTGATCAGAGGATTGTTCCTGCCCACCAGCGCCTCGTGCCTACTCACCCGCAATTGCGACAAACGCTCTATTTCGTCGTCCGATTCGGTCGGACGCCCCGCACGGAACACCTCGCGCGCATAGGACAGGCACTGCACCAGCCCCGGGACCACCGACACCGTGACCGTGTCGATCGTCACCGCCTCGTTCTCCAGGTCCCCCAGGGACCGCATGAACGAGGGGATCTCCGCCCCGGACACCTCCAGGCGCCACTCCCGCAGCAGCACCCCGTTGCCGCCGAGCAGGTCGCTCAGCTGCTTCACCCTGTCCTGGCGGGGGCGCGCCTTGCCGCTCTCCCACCGGGACAGGGTCGAGGCGGCGACGCCCGAACCGAGCCTCTGGGCCAACTGGCGCTGCGTGTAGCCGTTCAATTCACGTGCCTTACGCAGAGATGTCCCGAAAATATTTGCACCCATGGTGGAAATTGAAGCACCGTGGTGCACATTCGACCACACGGACCGGGAGAAATTCCTATCGCTGGTGCGGTGAGGGGCTTCTCCACGATGCTGGGAACATGGACCGAACGAACCTGAACACGGACGTGTTCGCCAGGGCGGCAGAGGCATTCATGGACCTGAGGGGACTCGCCTTCACCGTGGAGTGGCGGCGCTTCCCCTGGACCCCCGGGACCGAGGTCGACCGGGCCCTGGTGGGGCCCGCCTACCTGGGCAACGTCTCCATCGGCCTCAAGAACGGCTTCAGTTGGGGCTACCAGAACCGCGACGGCACCTGGCGCTACGTCCACCGCGACCGCCTCCACCTCCTGGTGGACTCCGTCGTCGAGCACCGCGCCGGCCACGCCCCGCCCCTCCCCCGCCGCAGCGACCGCAGGGTGGGCGGGGAGCACCGGGGCTGAGGGGGCGGGGCCCACGGGGGGTGGCGCCGCCGTGGGAGCGCGCCCGCGACCGGGCCCGGGCCGCCCGGGCCCCGGCGGCCGGGGCTCCCGACCGCGGGAGGCGCCCCGGCGGTCCCACAGGACGCCCCCGGCGCCGCGACCGGCGGGGACGGGTCTACCATCGATCCGTCACGCCCGGACCCGCGTCCACCGGGACAAGGCGCGCGACGTCGCTACGGGAACCCACCTGAGGAGCCGCACATGGGCATCGGAGCACGCGAGATCCTGGTACTGCTCGTCATCGCGCTCCTGCTGTTCGGCGCGAAGCGTCTGCCCGCCCTCGCCCGCTCGCTGGGGCGCAGCGCACGCATCCTGAAGACGGAGCTCAAGGCCACCGGCGCCGACGGGCAGCCCGGCGCGGACGCCGACGCCGAGTCCGACGGCGTCCGGGACACGGGCCCCGGCCCGTCGCCCCGTCAGGCCCCGCACCGACCGCAGGTCGTGGCGCACGCCGCGGCGCCGAGCGGGCCGCCGCTGGAGGGCACGGTCGTCAGCCACCGCTCCGCCGACAGGTAGGCGCGGCCCTCGCCGCCCCGGCACGGGGCGGCGCTCCCGGGGCCGGGGCGCGGGAGGCCTCCGGGCGGCGCACGGGCGAAGGGTGCGCGCACGGCCCGGAGGGGTCCTCGGGCGGTCCCCCCTCCCGGTCCGGACACCGCCGCGGGGAGCGCGGGGTCAGCGGGGAGGGAGCCCCAGGTTCTCGCGGAGCGTCGCGCCGGTGTACTCGGCGCGCAGCGCGCCGCGCTCCTGGAGCAGGGGCACGACGCGGTCCACGAACTCGTCCAGCCCTCCCGGGGTGAGGTGCGGGACCAGCACGAACCCGTCACTGGCGCGTTCGCGCACGTGCGTGACGATGTCCGCGGCCACCGACTCCGGGGTGCCCACGAACGTCTGACGCGCGGACACCTCCACGACCAGGTCGCGGATGTTCAGCCGCTTGGCCTCGGCCAGCTCCCTCCACTCGCGCACCGTGGCCGCGGGGTCGCGGACCAGCCTGGTGCGGCCCCGGGTGATGCCGGTGTCCCCGGCCACCGGGTCGGCGTCCGGCAGCGGACCCTCCGGGTCGTGGTCGGACAGGTCCCTGCCCCAGACCGATTCCAGGAACCGGATCGCGGTCTGCCCGCTCACCTGCTGGTAGCGGACGTGCAGCGCCTTCTCGTCGGCCTCGGCCGCGGTGTCGCCGACCGTGTACGTGACGCCGGGCATGATCAGCAGCGACTCCGGATCGCGCCCGTGGGCCCTCACCCTCCGCTTCACGTCGGCGTAGAACGCCTTGCCCTCCTCGAACCCGCCGTGCCGGGAGAAGACGACGTCGGCCGAGGCCGCCGCGAAATCCCGCCCCTGCGGGGAGTCCCCCGCCTGGATGACGACCGGCTGCCCCTGCGGCGCCCGCGGAAGGGTGGGCCGCGCCTCGATGTCGAAGAACCGGTCGTGGTGGCGGGCCGTGCCGGCCCCCGTGCCGCCGGCGTCCTCCCCCGCCGCGTCCCAGAACGCGCGGACGGCGCGCACGAAGGAGGAGGCGCGCTCGTAGCGGTCGGCGTGGTCGAGGTAGCCGCCGCGCCGGAAGTTCTCGCCGGTGAACGCGTCGGAGGAGGTCACCGCGTTCCACGCGGAGCGCCCCCCGCTCAGGTGGTCCAGGGTGGCGAGCTGGCGGGCGAGCTCGTAGGGCTCGTTGTAGGTGGTGCTGAGGGTGCCGGCCAGCCCGAGGTGGTCGGTCACCGACGCCAGTGCGGCGAGGACCGTGAGCGTGTCCGGCCGCCCCACCACGTCGAGGTCGTGGATCAGTCCCTGGTGCTCCCGCAGGCGCAGCCCCTCGGCCAGGAAGAGGTAGTCGAACCGTCCCCGTTCGGCGGTGCGCGCCAGGTGCTCGAACGAGGAGAAGTCGATCTGGCTCAGCGACGCCGGGTCGCTCCACACCGTCGTGTTGTTCACGCCCGGGAAGTGCGCGACCAGCCGCACCTGCCGGACCTCGGACTCACTGGCGCCCATCACGTTCTCCTTCGTCCGTCTCCGCGGTTCCCGCCTCAGCGGTCGTCCCTGTGATCCGGCCGCACCGGGCCCTGCCGCGGCCCCCCGGCGCGCGGTCCCCGCGCCCCGGGGCCGGGGTCGCTGCCGGGGGCCCGGCCCCCTCCCCCGTGCGAGCCTCCGGCTCCCGCGGCGGCGGGATCGGGCTCACCCCGAGTTCCAGTCCCATCCAGTACCGGTGCGCGGCCGCCTCGCCGCCCCCGGGCCCCGCCCCGCTCACGCGGGCGCGTAGCGGTTGGCGGGACGGGGCAGGCCGAAGCGGGCCCTCAGGGTGTCCTCGGCGTACTCCCCCCGGAACGCGCCCGACTCCCGCAGCAGCGGCAGCACCCGCTCCACGAACACGGGCAGGTCCGCGGCGGCCGAGGAGGGCCTGACCGTGAACCCGTCCACGACCCGCCCCCACTCCAGGAGGGTCTCGGCCAGCGCCCCCGGGGAGCCGGTGTGGGTCAGCCCCGCCACCGCCCGAGGGGGTACGGGCCGGTCCGGGGCGAGGAAGACGTTCACGTCGGCCAGCACCGACACCCGTTCCGGGTCGCGCCCCGCCTCCGCCACCGCCTCGCGCACCCGGTCCCGGGACGTGCGGGCCCCGCCCAGGGTGGCGGGGGCCACGAGTACCACGTCGGCGGTGGTCGCGGCCGCGCGCAGCGAGGGTTCGCCGTCGGCGCGCACCACGACCAGCGGGTGCCCCTGGGGCGGGCGCGGGGTGATCGAGGGGCCGCGCACGCTCCAGCCCGGGCCCTCGAAGTCCACGTAGTGCAGCCTCTCCCTGTCGACGAACCTCCCGGTGGCGGTGTCGCGGATCTCCGCGTCGTCCTGCCAGCTGTCCCACAGCCGCGAGGCGACGTCGGCGACCGCCTCCGCCTCCGCCCAGAGCGCGGCGTCCGGGGCGGTCTCCCGTCGCCCGACGGCCCGCGCGTCGGCCTCCGTGCGCGACACCTCCACCCGCCAGCCGGCCCGCCCCAGGCTCGCGTGGTCCAGGGAGGCCACCGCCTTGGCCACGTGGAACGGCTCGGTGTGGGTGGTGGTGACCGTCGGCACCAGGCCGATCCGGCCGGTCAGCGGGGCGACGGCGGCCAGGGTGAGGAGGGCGTCGGGCCGGTCCGCCCCGGTGAGGGAGTCGTCCAGCGCCACGAAGTCGAGGGCCGCCTCCTCGGCGAGGCGCGCCGCCGCGGCGTACGAGGCGAGGTCGAACGGGTCCTCCACGCCGTCGAGGGCGGCGCCGATGTGCAGTGGGTAGGGCATGGTTCAGCTCCTGGGAAGGCCGGGCGGGTTGGTCTCGGACTCGGTGACGGCCTCGCCGCCGACGGCCCAGCGCTCCAGCGCCTCCTGGTATTCGCCGCCCTCGATGACGTGGTCGAGGGCGGCTTCCAGCGCCGCGACGAGGCCGTTGTCCTTGAGGGTCATCGCGGCGATCTCGGCCCTGATCTCACCGCCGCCGGAGACGGTGCCGACGATCTCGGTCTCCTCGGCGACCTCGACGTGGTAGGCGGCGCTGGGCGTGGGGCCGAGGTAGAGGTCGATGCGCCCGGACCGGAGGGCGAGGTAGTAGTCGCTCGAGTTCTCGTAGTACTGGAGGTCGAGGGGCTCCAGGCCCGCCTCCTGGTTCTGCTCGTCCCACCGCAGGAGGATCTCCTCCTGGTTGGTGCCGGAGCTGACCGCGACCGAGAGCCCCGCGACGTCCGCGGGCCCGTCGACCTCCCCGATGCCGCTGCCGACGCTGCTCTCGAAGGAGACGGTGTCCACCCGGTAGGTGGCGAAGTCGTAGAGGTCCTTGCGCTCCTCGGTGACGGTGACGTTGGAGAACGCGGCGTCGAACCGGCCGCTCTCCACGGAGAGGAAGAGGTTCTCCCAGCCGGTCGCCTCGGGGACGTACTCCAGGTCCAGGACGTCGGCGACGAGCTGGGCGACGTCGGTCTCCACCCCGATGACGGTCTCGTCGTCGTCGGCGTAGAAGGCCAGGGGCGGCGCCCCGCCGCTGGAGTGGCCCACGTTCAGCTCACCGGAGGCCCGGATCCCGTCGGGGACGAGCGCGGCGATCTCGGGGACGGCCTCCGCCCGGACCCTGTCCTGGTCGGGGGTGAGGTTGAAGGGGCTCTCCTCCCCCGCCCCGTCCGCCGCGGCGGCGCCCTCCTCGGGGTCGGCGCACGCGCTGAGGGTCAGGGAGAGGGCCGCGAGGGCGGCCAGCACGGCGGGGGCCCTCGTGGAGGGGACGGGGGTCGGGATCGGCATGGGGCTCCTCGGGGGACGGGTCCCGTGTGCGGACGGGACCGGGCGGGGGAAGGCGGCGGGGGCGGAGGGTGGGGCACGGGAGCGCCCCACCGGTCAGAGGACCTTGTCGAGGAAGGCGCGGGTGCGCTCGTGGCGGGGCGCGTCCAGCACCTGAGCGGGCGGCCCGGACTCCACGACCAGCCCCTCGTCCATGAACACGACGGAGTCGGCGACCTCGCGGGCGAACCCGATCTCGTGGGTGACGACGACCATCGTGGTCCCGCCCGCCGCGAGGTCCCGGATGACGTCGAGGACCTCGCCCACCAGTTCGGGGTCGAGGGCGCTGGTGGGCTCGTCGAAGAGCAGGACCTTGGGGCGCAGTGCCAGGGCCCGGGCGATCGCCACCCGCTGCTGCTGGCCTCCGGAGAGCCGCCGCGGGTGGACGTCCGCCTTGTCGGCCAGTCCGACCCGGTCCAGCAGGGCGCGGGCCTCGGCCTCGGCCTCGGCGGCGGGACGCCGGAGCGCGAACCGGGGGGCCTCCACGACGTTCTCCAGCGCGGTCATGTGGGGGAACAGGTGGAAGTTCTGGAACACGAAGCCGATGGCGGCTCGTTGGCGCAGGATCTGCCGTTCCTTGAGCTCGTGCAGGACGCCGCGGCCCCGGCGGTAGCCGATGAGCTCGCCGTCGACGGCGACGTAGCCGCGGTCGGCGCGTTCGAGGTGGTTGACGCAGCGCAGCAGGGTGCTCTTGCCGGAGCCCGAGGGGCCGAGCACGGCGGTGACGTGGCCCGCCTCGACGGTCAGGTCGACGCCGCGCAGCACCT
This sequence comes from Nocardiopsis sp. NPDC101807, assembly GCF_044766605.1. NCBI lineage: Bacteria > Bacillati > Actinomycetota > Actinomycetes > Streptosporangiales > Nocardiopsidaceae > Nocardiopsis > Nocardiopsis sp. NPDC101807. The sequence continues at coordinate 524,949 of NZ_JBIWMK010000001.1, forward strand.
CCAGGGCCCCGAACCTCTTGTGGACGCCGCGCACCTCCACCATGGGGGTACTCACGGGGTTCCTCCTCCCGGTGCCGGTCCGCCGCGCTCCGCCCGGCGGGCGAGGGCGTCCCCCGCCGAGCGGAGCCGCTGGAGCGGTGTGGGCGGCAGGACGCGCACGGAGCCCTTGGCGTAGTGGCGCTCGACGTGGAACTGGGCGACGGAGAGCAGCGTGGTCAGGACGATGTACCAGAGGGTGGCGACCATGAGCATGGGCACCACGTCGCCCGTCCGGTTGTAGATCACCTGCACGCGGTAGAAGAGCTCGCCCAGCGCCATCACGTACACCACGGAGGTGCCCTTGAAGAGGCCGATGACCTCGTTGCCGGCGGTCGGCATGATGGTGCGCATGGCCTGGGGCAGGATGATCCGGCGGATCTGGCGCCCCCGCGGGAGGCCGAGCGCGGCGGCGGCCTCGCGCTGGCCCTGGTCGACGGAGAGCACTCCGGAGCGGACGATCTCCGCCGCGTAGGCGGCCTGGTGCAGGGCCAGTCCCAGGACCGCCGCCGTCATGGGGCTGATGAGCTCCATGGTGGGGAAGGTGACGAACGCCGGGCCGAACGGGATCCCGAAGGACAACCGGTCGTACAGGATCGCCAGGTTGTACCAGAACAGCAGCTGGACGATGAGGGGGATCGACCGGAACGCCCACACGTAGACCCAGGCGACCCCGGCCAGCAGGGGGCTCCGGGAGAGCCGCATGAGGGCGAGAACGCCGCCGACCGCGAAGCCGATGACGGTGCCGTAGACCGTGAGCCGGACGGTCAGCCAGAGGGCGTCGACGATCGACTCGGCGAACATGTACTCGGCGACGACGTCCCACTTCCACGCGGGGTTGGTGACGAGCATGTTGAGGAACATCGCGACCAGGACGGCGACGACGGCTCCGGCCGCCCAGCGCAGGGGGTGGAGCGCGGGCCGGACGGGGAGTCCCGCCAGGTCCGCCGGCTCGCTGCCGCCTCCGACGGGCGGGGCGGCCCCGGTGGCCGTCGGGGCGCTCACCTCCCGTCCCCGTTCCGGAAGGGGCCCGTGCAGGGGTGGAGGGGGCCGCGGCCGGGTTCGGGGGGAAGGGCGGTCCACGGGGTGTCCCCGGCGGCGGGCGCGGCCCGCCCCGGGGCGGTGCGCCGGGTCTGCCGACCGCGCGCCGCGGCGCCCGTCCCCGGGTTCCACGGGCGCTGCGGGAAGGGGGGCAGGTCCTTGCCGAAGGCGAGGGGCCCGACGCTCTCGGGGTCGGCCGCGACGTCGAAGCCCGGCGTGTACCCCGCGGCGAGGTAGAGTCCGCGCGCCTCGGGCTGGCGCGGTCCGGTGGTGAGGTGCACGCGGCCGTACCCGGCCGCGGCGGCGGCCCTCTCCAGGGCGGCCAGGACCAGGCGCGCGTAACCGCGCCGCCGGTGCGCCGAGGCGGTCCACATACGCTTGACCTCGGCCGTCCGTTCGTCGTAGCGGCGGAAGGCGCCTCCGGAGACGGGCCGTCCGCCCAGGAGGAGCAGCAGGAGCAGCCCGTGCGGCGGGGCGAAGTCGGAGACCGGGAACCGGGTCATCTCCTCGCCCGCCGCGCTGCCGTAGCGCGCGGTGTACTCGCGGCGGAGCTCGTCCACCAGCGGTGCGGCCAGGGGATCGTCGATGCGCGCGACCCGGAGGACGGTGGCCTCCGGCGGCGCGGGCCGGGGTGGACCCATGGGCGGCCTCGCTCTCGCTGTCGTGCGGCCCGTGGGGGCGGGGCTCGGGCCGCCCCCGAATTCTCTTCCCCACAAAACCCATATGTCAAGTAGGAAAAGTAGGCATAGAGGGTCGGAGCCCACACCGGGACGGCCCCGGGGGGCCGCCCCGGCTCACTCCGCCCAGGGGCTGCCCAGGACGGCCTCCACGAAGTCGTCCCGCACGAAACCCGGGACGTAGTGGGCGAGCACGTCGGCGTTGACGGTGCCGAAGACGGTGCGCGGCCGGTGGGCGTTGCCGTGCGTGAACTCCGCCAGGATGCGCCGCTTGAAGTCCGGACGCGGGTGCGCCCCGGTGACGGCGCCGATGTCGTCCGGGGCCAGTTCACCGAGGCCCAGCCCCAGGACGTCGGCCTCCACACCGGCGGCCACCAGGGCGATCTCGGGTTCGAGGAACTCCGGCACGCCGGGCGTGGTGTGCAGGGCGATCCCCAGCCACACCTTGCGGGCATCGGCCTCCGAGCACCCGTGGTCCAGCAGGAACGCCCGCGCGGCCTCGGCCCCGTCGACCTCGAACCGCCGGTCCGCGCTGCCGTACCCGGCGGTCAGCCCCAGGTCGTGGAACATCGCGCCGACGTAGAGGAGTTCGGGGTCGGCCCCGATCCCGCGGCCCCGGCCCCGGAGCGCGCCGAAGAGGAAGACCCTGCGGGAGTGGTGGAACAGGAGGTCGTCCACGGCGCCGCGGACCAGCGCGGTCGCGTCGCGGACGAGGTCGGTGTCGGGGACGGTCACTCCGGCGACGGTCTCGGCCATGTCTGTCCTCTCGGGTCGGGACGCTCCTCCCCCATCGTGTTCCCGCCGGGGGTCCGGCGCCATGTCCGCGAGGCCGTGTCGCCCGCCGATCGCCGGGACGGCCCCACGGCCGGGCCGGGGGCCTCCGCCCCCCGTGCGACCGCCGCCCGGCGGGCTGCGCGCGGGGGCGCCCCTCGTGCCGCGTCGGAGGACGGGCGGGACTCCGGCCAGGGGACTACGCGGAGGCGCCCGCGGCGATGCGGTCGAGCCATTCGCGCAGGAGGGCGGACTCCGCACCGGTCAGCGCGTCCGAGCCGTCGGGCAGCAGGGCGGCCAGCCGCAGAGCGGCGGCGCCCGCCTCCGGCTCCGCGGGGCCGGCGTCCCCGGGGGCGGGGTCCTCGGTGAGCAGGCCGGCGAAGACGGCGTCGCGGACGCGGTGGGACAGGCCGGGGTCGGTGTAGACGTCGGGCTGGCTGACCATGCTCAGGGCGACGCCGACGTTGGCGGACATGATCGCCTGGGCCGCGCGGTGGGGGCCGACCCGCAGGCGGCCGGCCGCCGCGCAGCGGACGAGGGTCCGCTCCAGCAGGGAGAACGCCTCCTTCGACGCGCCCGGCACCTGCGCGAGGTGCGGGGAGAACATCAGCCGGTAGACGGCCGGGTGGGCGAGGGCGAAGCCGTTGTGCGCGTCCCATCCCCGGCGCAGGTCCGCGACGGGGTCCTCCGTGTGCCCGGCCGAGCGCTTGGCGCCCAGGTAGCGCTCGAAGCCGTAGTCCACGAGCGCGCTGAGCAGACCGTTCTTGTCCCCGAAGAGCCGGTAGAGGACGGGGGCGCCCACGCCGACGGCCTCGCACACCGCCCGGGTCGCGATGTCCCGGTCGGGCGATTCGTCGAGCAGGCGTTCGGCTGCTTCGAGCATCTGCGTACGCGTGTCCACGTGCCGAGGATAGCCACTCCGCGCACCCGCGCAGCCTCCGACGATATCAGGGTTACGTAAAACACGTACTGGAGGTACGCTTCTGCTGTTATCTTCGATAACAGAAAAACGGAACACTGATACAAGCCAGGGGAAGCACCATGGACAACCAGAACACCCACCGGGTCGCCCTCGTCACCGGGGCCTCCGGCGGCATCGGACGCGCCGTCGCCGAACGCCTCGCCCGCGACGGGATGTCCGTCGTGGTGCACTACGCGGGAAACGCCGGACGCGCCGAGGAGACCGTCGCCTCCATCACCGGCCGGGGCGGGCGGGCCCTCGCCGCCCGTGCCGACGTCGCCGACGCCGACCAGGTCGAGGCGCTCTTCGACACCGCGGAGAGGGCCTTCGGCGGGGTGGACGTCGTGGCCCACACGGCCGGGGTGCTCAGGCTCGCCCGGGTCGCGGAACAGGACCTGGACGACCTCGACGACCTCCTGCGCACCAACGTGCGCGGCACGTTCGCGGTCGCCCGCGAGGCGGCCCGCCGCGTCCGCCGGGGAGGAGCGGTCCTCACCTTCTCGTCCTCGGTCGTCAAACTCGCCTTCCCCGGCTACGCGGGGTACGCGGCGAGCAAGGCCGCCGTGGACGCCCTCACCCCGGTCCTCGCCCGCGAACTGCGGGGACGCGACGTCACGGTCAACGCCGTCGCCCCCGGGCCCACCGCCACCCCGCTGTTCCTGGAGGGCAAGGACCGGGAGACCGTCGACCGGCTCGCCGCCCAGCCCCCGCTGGAGCGCCTCGGCCTGCCCGAGGACATCGCGGAGTCGGTCGCCTTCCTGGCCGGCCCCGGGCGCTGGATCAACGGCCAGACGGTCTACGCCAACGGCGGCATCGCCTGACCGGGGCGGCCCCGCCCCGGGCGGGCGCCCCCGCGGCGCGCGGGGCGGAGCCGTCGGCGTACCGGAGGGGCCCGCGGAGGCGGGGAGAGCCGGCCCGGGGAGGAGGTCACGGCAGGGCACACGGGCCCGTTTCGCCCAGGAAGCCCCGGGATTGGTGAAATCGCCGTAAACGTGCGCCAAGTCGCCCGTGGGCCGCCCCGCCCCGCACCCCCGGGTGTTTCGCTGGCGGTGACGGTTCACCGTGAGCGACGGAGGGGGCGCCATGACGGAGGCGACAGGGGACGGCCCGCGCGCGCAGGAGCGCGGATCCCTGAGCAACTGGGTTCCACTGGGACTGGCCGCCGCCGCGGTCGCCGCCCTCGTCGTGGGCTGGCCGCTGGTCAACGCGCTCCTGCCCGGCTCCGAGAGCGTCCCCTCCGGCGAACCCGTGACCGTCGGCGCCGCGGGGGAGTACCGGGCGTCGCTGACCTTCCCCCAGGACGGCTGGCTCCTGGACACCGGCGTCAGCCAGGCCGGGCAGGTCTACCGTTTCGACCGCGGCCCCGTGCGGCTGACGCTCAACTCCGTCACCCCCACGACCTCGCCGCCGCCCACCGCGGAGGAGCTGTGGGACGGCATGCGCCGGGTCGCCCGCGCGGGCGAGGCGTCCGCCCGGCTGAGCGAACCGGAGGCGATCTCGACCGAGGACGGCGCCGAGGGGCTGACGGGCGCCTTCAAGAGCGACTCCCAGCAGGGCGCGGCGGTCGTCTACCCCTCCCCCGACGGCCGCTTCGCCGTGGAGATGACGCTCGCCGGGCGGGACGCGACGACGGCCGACCTCGCCGCGGTCGCCGACGTCGTCCGGTCCGTCTCGTTCACCAGGGAGGGAGCCGCATGAACCACGCACCCGACGACCGGCCCGCCCGGTCCGCCACCGACCGGGGGACGGTGCCGTCCCCGCGCCGTTCGCCCCAGCCCCCTCCGGGCCCGCGGCGCGTCCCCGCGCCGCGGCCCGGCGAGGGGCGGTCCGCGCGCGGCCGGCGGCTGCCGGCACTGGCCTCCCTCGTCCTGATCACCGTGCTGTGCCTGGCCGGGCTGCTCTACCTGGCGCTGCAGCTGACGCTGCCCGTGCTGGCCTTCCCCCCCGAGGCGCTCCTGGCCGCGGCCCTCGGCATCGTGACCCTGGCCTTCGGGTTCTGGGTGCTGCGCCGCATCCGCCCCGTGCGGGAGCCCGACGCGGACGCCTCCGTGGTCGCGGTGGCCTGGGGCCTGTTCGCGGCGACCGGCGCCGGGGTCGTCGCCAACGGCGGCCTGGGCGCGGTCTGGGCCAAGGGCCTGGGGCTGGACCTGGCGGGGCTCTGGGGCGCCGCGCTCACCGCGCCGCTCAACGAGGAGGTGCTGAAACTGGCGGGGATCGTGCTCGTCGCGGTCGCCTTCCCGGCCTCCGTACGCGGGCCCGTGGACGGTTTCGCGATCGGCTCCCTGGTGGGCCTGGGGTTCGAGGTGACGGAGAACTTCATCTACTCGATGAACGCGGTGCTCATGGCGGGCGGGACCGGCGGCCTCGCTCCCGTGGTGCAGACCGCCGTCATCCGCGTGGGGCTGACCGGCCCGGGGTCGCACTGGGCGATGTCGGCCGTCGCGGGCACCGCCGTCGGCCTGCTCGCCGCGGTGGGCTGGCGGCCGAGGACCCGCCGGGCGGTGTGCGCCGCCCTCCTGGTGGTGCTCGCGATGGCGCTGCACTGGCTCCTGGACGCGCCCCTGTTCGACGGCGTCCTCGGCGTCCTGGCCAAGGTCGCCGTCATCTTCGCGACGACGGCGGCCGTCTACCTCACCGTGCGGCGCGCCCACCGGCGCCGGGTGCGCGACGCGCTGGCCTCGGAGGCGGAAGAACTCGGGATGCGCAGGTCGGCGGCCGTGGCCCTGGCCACGCGGCACGGGCGGCGACGCGAGCTCCAGCGGGTCGCGCGGCCCGAGCAGCCGGCCGTCGGGGACAGGCAGGAGCGGATGGTGGAGGCCGCCGAGGACCGGGCCGCGCTGTACGCCGGGCACTCCGCCTGACCCGTCCGCCGCACCGCCCCGCGTCCGAGGCGGGGTCGGCGGCGGCACGGCCCGCTTCCCGCGGGGTCCGAAGAAGCGCGGCACGCCAGGATCACAGCGGTCGGCGTCGCACCCGGTCACGGGCCCGCCCCCGCCGCAGGCCGGGCCCCGGCGCCGTACGGGCGGCGGCGGTGCACACGCGGGCCGCCCGGAGGCAGCGCGCGGGCGGCGGAGCGCGGAGGTCAGGCCCCGGGGCGGGTCCAGCGCTGGAGCAGCGTGCCCTCGGACTCGATCAGCACCCGGGGCACGAACGGGCGGTCGGCGACGGCGCCCACGGCGATGCGCTGCTCGACGCCGCCCGCCAGGGCGGGGGCCACGGTGAGGCACAGCTCGTCCAGCAGTCCGGCGGCGGCCACGTCGGCGAGCAGGCGCGGACCGCCCTCGCACAGGATCCGGGGCAGACCGCGCGCGGCCAGCGCCCCGACGGCGGCGGGCAGGTCCACGGAGTCGCCGCCCGCCACCAGGACCCGGTCCGCGCCCAGGGTCCTCCGGGCCAGCCCGATCGCCTCGGCGCCCGCGGCCGCGCAGGTCACCATCAGCACGCCGCCCCGGCCCCCGTCGGCCCCGCCCCCGGGGCCCGCCGCGAGCAGCGGCGGCACCGCGGCCGTCCGGCTGACCACGGCCAGTTCGGGACAGGCCGAACGGCCCTCGGCGACGGCGCGCGCCGCACGGTCCCCGGTACGGGGGCGCGTGCGCCGGTACCCCTCGACCCGGGCGGTACCGGCCCCGACCAGCACGACGTCGGCCAGGTCGCGGAGCAGGGTGTACACCAGCCGGTCGGCGGGGGTGTTGATGGTCCCCGTCCGCCCGTCGCCGCCCGCCGCCGCGCCGTCCAGGGTCGCGACCATGTTCGCCCGCACCCAGGGACGGCCCGCCCCGCCCGGATAGGCGTAGAGGCCCTCCAGCGCCGCCGCGTCCAGGTGTTCGCCCGGGGCGGCGACCCCGGGCAGGGCGTCGTTCAACAGCAGGCGCACGACCGTGCCTCCAGGGTCTCGGGTCCCCGGCGGGTCGCCGCCGCGCTCGGGGAGGGGCCGTGGACGGCGGGCGCCGCGCGGCTCATCCCGCCCCGCGCAGCCACGTCGCCACGAAGTACATGACGCCGAACGGGTCGTCGGCGTAGAGGAGCCCGGGCCGCACCGGGGTCCCGCTGAAGGCCGCCGCGTGCCCCATGACCTGGAACGCCGCCCGGCCCGCCACCATCAGCTCCTCCGCCGTCCCGGGGTCCAGGCCGAGGAGGCCGGTCCAGTCCCCCGCCGCCAGCGACCGGCGGATCCCCTCGTCGAAACCGAAGGCGCGCTCGTCCAGGTGACCGGGGGCCCTGAGCCCGCGCCGGGCCCCTCCGTCGCCCATGACGAGCAGGCCCACCCGGCCGCTCCGCCCGGCGATCCGCGCCCCCGCGGCCTCCGCCTCGGCGGCGGACGCGTCCCAGGCCACCGTCAGCATCTCCACCGGCCCGGAGTACCCGGCCCCGTCGAGCAGCCGGCGCGCCACGCCCAGGCTCAACGGCAGCTCCCGCTCCCGGGGCCCCTGTTCCCCCGTTCCGCCGAACCGCCGGACCGGTGCCGCGTCCCCGGCGTGCTCGCCCGGGGCGTCGTGCCCGCCGACCACCACGACCACGTCCGGCGCGAGCTCGGTCAGTGCCCCCAGGGCCTCCGTGCACGCCTTGCGCAGCTCGGCGGCCACGTCCTGGCCCCCGGTGAGCTCGCGCAGCAGCAGGGGCGGGTGCGGGCAGACCACGGTTCCCACGATCACGGACGGCTCCTCACGCCAGCCCCCGCACGGTGCGCGCGGGGGGTCGGACCCCGCGGATGGCGGCGACCATGTCGAGCACCTGGCGGGTCTCCACCACCTCGTGGACCCGGTAGACCTGCGCGCCCAGCCAGGCGCACACCGCGGTCGCCGCGAGCGTCCCGGTCAGGCGCTCGCCCACCGGGAGGTCGAGGGTCTCGCCGACGAAGTCCTTGTTGGACAGCGACACCAGCACCGGCCACCCGGTCGAGGTCATCTCGCCCAGGCGCCGGGTCAGCTCCAGGGAGTGCCAGGTGTTCTTGCCGAAGTCGTGCGCCGGGTCGATGAGGGCCGACGCGGGGTCCACCCCCAGGGACACCGCGCGCTCGGCCAGGGCGACGGTGCGGTCGACGGCGTCGCGCACCACGTCCTCGTAGTGCACCCGGTGCGGCCGCGTGCGCGGGGTGACGCCCCCGGTGTGGGTGCACACCAGGCCGACGCCGAACTCGGCCGCGACCTCCGCCAGTCCCGGGTCGTACCCGCCCCAGGCGTCGTTGAGCAGGTCGGCCCCCGCCTCGCACACCGCCCGGCCCACAGACGCCCGCCAGGTGTCCACGCTGATGACCAGGTCGGGGAACTCGGCCCGGACCGCGGCCACGAAGTCGACGATCCGGCGCTTCTCCTCGTCCGCGCCGATCTCCTCCCCCGGGGCCGCCTTGATCCCGCCGATGTCCACGATGTCGGCGCCCTCGTCGACGACCCGGCGCACGCGCTCGAACGCGGGACCGTCGTCCCAGGTGGCGCCCTTGTCGTAGAAGGAGTCGGGTGTGCGGTTGACGATCGCCATGACCAGCGCCGTGTCCGCGCCGTACTCCCGGCCCCTCAGCCTCAGCACCGGCCGATCACCCCCTCCAGTCCGTCCGGGAGCACCGCGCGCCCGGTTCCGCCGCCCTCCGGCGGCCCCTGCGCCCCCGCCTCGGCCGCCGGGGGTCGCTCCACGAGGCTGACCTCGGTCGCGCGAGGCGCACCCCTCCCCTCCCCGGAGCCGAACTGCCGGAGCTCGACCCGGTCGGAGCCCCGGTCGAGGCCGGAGCGGCGGTCGGCGACCGCGAGGAGTTCGGTGGCCATGGCCCCCAGGTCGCGCAGCGACTGGTGCCGGTGGGCCCGGCGCCCCAGGTCCACCTGGGCGACGGCGTCCACGCCGCGCCGCAGGTGGGTGTCGACCAGGACGGCGAGTTCGACGCCGTAGCCGGTGGGCACGGACAGCTGGGAGAACAGCTCCCGGCGCACGGCCCACTCCCCCGACAGCGGCTGCACGACGCCCGCGAGCGCGGGCCAGCGCAGGGCGATGGTGGGGCGGGCGACGAGTTCGGTGACCCGGCCGCCCTCGTAGGAGGTCTCGCCCCCGGCGGCCCCGCCGTCCCCGGACAGGTCCAGGACGCGGTCGTAGAAGCCCTTGACCAGGGACACCTCCGGCTCGGCGAGCAGGGGGCCGAGCAGGCCGGACACGAAGTGGGGGCCCCACTCGACGAGGTCGGCATCCAGGAAGGCGACGATGTCGCCGGAGGTCACGAACTGGGACTTCCACATCGCCTCGCCCTTGCCCCGGTGGTGGCCGAGGTCGGGCCGGACGTCGCCGACGCGGTGGACGGTCGCTCCGGCCTCGCGGGCCACGGCGGCCGTGTCGTCGGCGGAGTCGGAGTCCATGACGACGATCTCGTCCAGGAGGGGCGCGTCCTCGACCAGCTCCCTGCGGACCCGGGAGACGATCCCCCCGACGGTCGCGGCCTCGTCGCGCGCCGGCAGCACCAGGCTGACCGTGCCGCGCCCCCGGTGTTTGAGTTCGACCAGCCGCTCGACCGACCAGTCCGAGGACCGGTACGTGCGACGTCCGAACCACGCGTTCTCCACAGAAGCCTCCCCAGCGGCCAACCCTAGGGCACGTTCCGTGCGGGGCACCGGCCAGGACGTGAATTCGGGCGTGAAATCCCCGCGCTCTGTGACGGGTGACTCACGGGGGGCCGGTGCGGCGGACGCGTCCCGTCGGCGGGGCCGCGAGCCCTCGGACCGGGCGCCCGCGCGGCCCGGTCCGCCGCGCGGGGGGCTCGCCCCCGCGCGCGGTTCAGGGGCGCGCTGCGGCGACCAGCCGCTCCATGCCGTCGCGGTCGACGAAGTCGCTGTGGGTCCCCGCGCTCCCGCACGTGAAGGCCCCGGCCACCGAACCGGCCAGCACGCACTCCTCCACCGGGGCGCCGCCGAGATGGGCGTACAGGAACCCCGACACGAAGGCGTCCCCCGCCCCGTTGGTGTCCACCACGGGGCGCTCCGGCCGCACCGCCGGGAAGTGCCGGGGCCCCTCCTCACCGCGCACGAGCACGTGGCAGCCCTCGGCCCCGTCGGTGGCCACGGCCAGGCGGGCGCGCCCGCGGTCCAGGACGCCGCGCAGCACCTCGCCGACCCGGCCGCGAACCGCCGCCGCGCTCATGAACACCAGGTCCGAGCGCAGGGCGTAGTGCAGGTGGTGGGGGTCCTCCCCGTCCCAGTCGTGCAGGTCGGTGGAGCTGGTGGCCTCCAGCCCCTCCAGGTCCCCGTACACGTCGCGGTTGTGGTTGACGATGGACAGGTGCACGTGGGCGGCGCGCTCCAGGTGGGGCAGGTAGAACTCCCGGGGCAGCCGCAGGTCGGCGGGGTGGCGGCCGTCGTAGAAGGAGAAGCGCCGCCCCTCGGGGTCCACCAGGTTGATCCCGCGGGGGGTTCCGTGCGGGGAGACGACGTGCTCGAAGTCCAGGCCGAGCGCGGCGTAGCGCTCCAGGACCATGCGGCCCTGGACGTCGTCCCCGAGGAAGTCCACGAACTTCACCGCCAGCCCCAGCGCGTGGCAGCCGAGCGCCACCCCGTTCCCGGTGTGGCCCACGTAGTCGTGCGCCGGCGGGACGAACACGGAGTCGCCCGGGGGCACCTCCAGGGCGTCGACGCGGACGACGGTGTCCACCCCTGCGCCGCCCACCACCAGGACGTCGTGGACGGGTGCGGCGGACGTGGTCGCCATGCTGCCTCCAGGCTGTTCCGTGTCGGGGGTCCGGGCCCGGCCGCCGGCGCCCGGGCGGGTCCGCCGGGGAGGGGTTCCCGGTGTGCCGGGAACACTCTTCCACAGCGTCGGGGGACGAGCCCTCCACGCGGTCCGCGCCTTCCGCGCGGACGGCCGCCGCCCCGGGGGCGCGGCCGGGTCGGGGCTCTCGCCGTCGTACGCGCGCCCGCCGGAGCCGGCGCCCTCACACCGTGGCGGCGCGGTCCACGTCGTCCAGCCCCAGCGCGGCGTAGGCGGCGTCGAGGGCGGCGGACCGCAGCTCGGCGGCCGGGCGGTCCCCGAACATGACGACGCAGTCCCCGAGCCCGCCCAGGGCGACGGTGGCGCGGGCCAGCTCGGCGAGGCCCGCGTCGGCCCCGACCAGCAGCACGGTGATCCGGCGGCGCCAGTCGAGGACACGGGCGCCGAGACCGAGTTCGGTGAGCACGGCCGCGTCGCGGAACACGACGCCGTTGACCTCCCGGTGCCGCATGCTCACGTCGAAGTAGCGGGCGAGGAGGGCGCGCGGGTTCGACGGCCGGGTGGTCCTGTACCGGTCCGCCGGCAGGACGGCGGCGGTCTTCCCCGTCCGCGGCACCGGCCGGGCCAGGGGTGCGCCGCTGTTCCGGAGGAACAGGAGTTCGCGGGCGACCACCGTGCCGTCGTGCTCCCGGGCCGGTGACGGCCCGGTGGTGGGCGGGCGCGCGGGGGCGGGCGCGGCCCCGGAGGCGGGCGGCCCGGCACGAGGGGATGCGCGCCGGGCCGCGCCGCGGGTCACCCCGCCGGGGCGGGCGGGGAGGCGTGCCAGCTCCGCAGCGTCTCCCGGCACACCTTGTAGGCGGGGGTCTGCGGGATGCGCGGCACGGACATGACCGACGAGGGCGCGTGGTTCGGTCCGAGCCGTCCCAGGACCAGCTCCCTCAGCTCGGACTCCGCGGGTTCGGCGCCCGGCGCGGCGACCACCGCGGCGTGCAGGGTCGCGCCGCCCTCGCCGGGGACGTCGAAGGAGGCCGCGTCGAGCACGTGCGGATGCTCCTGGAGGAGGGCATCCACCTCGGCGGTGAAGACGGTCTCGCCGCCGATCACCACGGCGGCGCTCGCCCGCCCCAGCAGGGTGAGCAGGCCCCCCTCCCCGAGGCGTCCGACGTCCCCGGTGTCCAGCCACCCGTCCCGGAGCACGCGCGCGGTCTCCTCAGGCCGCCCCAGGTACTCGTCCATCAGGAGGGGCGTGCGCACCCACACCCGGCCCCGCTCGTCCACGCCGAGCGCCCGCCCGTCGGGGCCGCGGACCTCGACCTGGACCCCCGTGACCGGGCGGCCGCAGCTGCGCATGACCTCCGGGTCCGCGTCGGCGTAGTCCTCCGGGGCCAGCCAGGCGATGTGCCCCGCCTCGGTCTGCCCGTAGGAGCAGTGCACGACCGGCCCCAGCCGGGCCGTCGCGCGCCCGAGCAGGGCGGGGCTGACCGGCCCCCCGCCGGTGACGACGCAGCGCAGGGAGGACAGGTCCGCGTCGGCCGTGGCGGGGTGGTCCAGCAGGGGGCGCAGGTAGGTGGCCGGTATCGCCGTGTGGGTGATCCCGTGGTCCCGCACCGCGCCGCGGAGGGAGTCCGGTTCGCAGTCCGCGAGGGAGGAGACCCGGCCCCCGGTGATCACGGTGGCGTCGCCGAGCGCCCGGATCGGGCCGACGAGCCGGTCCGTGAGGAGCGTGCGCACCGGGCCGTCCGCGCCGGCGAGGAGGCGCGCGAGCCACGACGCGTTGGAGCCGGGGGCGGAGCGGAACCGCCGCACCACCGCCTTGGACCGCCCGGTGGTCCCGCTCGTCAGGGTGATCGCCCGCGGATCGCCCGGCCGGGCCAGCGAACCGAAGGGGAGGGCCGAGTGCCCCCGGCACACCGTGAACAGGTCCTCCCCCGTCTCCGACGGGGCCAGGGCCCAGAGCCGGACGCCGGGGAGGTCGGCGGCGGCCCTGAGCGCATCGGCGCCGACGGCATCGGGGTCGGCGACCACGGCGGTCGCCCCGGACTCCGCCACGAGCCGTGCCCGCTCCCCGGCGGACAGGGCCACGGGGACGTCCAGCTGGGCCGCGCCCAGGAGTTCGACCGCGTGGGAGACCAGGTACAGCCGGGTGCTCACCGGTCCCAGGAGGACCGCGGTGCCCCCCGGCCCCAGACCGCCGTCGAGGAGGGTGCGGGCGACCCTGTACACGAGGTCCAGGGCCTCTCCCGCGGCCACCTCCCCCCGCCCGTCCAGGAAGGCGACGCGGTCGCGGTCGGCGGCAAGGGCGTCCAGCACTGGTGTCTTCGTCATGGGGGGTTCCCTCTCCTCTGGTGCGGCGGGACACCGGCCTCAGGGCCGGGCCGCGTGCGGCTCCGGTGCGGGAGCGACGGCGCCGGACCCCGGCGCGGGCCCCTGGTACATCGCCCCGCCCCCGTCCGGCGCGCCCGCCGGGGACAGGTACCGGGGCTTGGCGGTGAACGACCGCCGGGTGAGCTCCTCCAGCGGCACGAGGGTCCCGGCGGGCACCACCTCGACCCGGGGTTCGACCCCCAGCACCCTCTCGACCTCACCGGTCAGCGCGGCGGAGACCTCCCCGGCGGCCTCGTCCGCCGCCTCGACGCGCACGCGGAGAACCCCCTCGTCCTCGACGGCCCGCCAGAAGAGCACGCCCAGTTCGGACGGCAGGGAGAACACGGCCTCCTCCACCTCCGAGGCGAACACCCGCTCCGGGCGCCCCCGCAGGGAGACGCCGTGGTCCCAGCGCCCGGCCACCCGCACCCGGGGCAGGGCCCAGCCGCAGGGGCAGCCGCCGTAGGAGAGCTCCACGAAATCACCGGTGTCGTAGCGCACCAGCGGCATCGCCTCGCGGTACAGGGTCGTCAGGACCAGCCGCCCGCGCCCCTCGAAGGAGGCCGTCCCGGTCAGGGGGTCGAGGACCTCAGGCAGGTAGCGGTCGGCCCACAGGTGGAGGTTCCCCTCGGGGCACTCCCCGCCCAGGTTGGCGCCGCACTCGGAGTTGCCGTAGCTGAGGTGGACCCCGCAGCCCCACAGCTCCTCGATCCGGCGGCGCCGGGCCGGGCTGAGCGGCTCCCCGGCGCTCAGCAGGGCGCGCAGGCCGGGGGCGTGGGCGCGGGGGGACTCCCCGGCCAGGCGGGCGCAGGCGGCCCAGAGCAGCGGCTCGGTGGGCAGGGCCGCGGCCACGGTGACGCGCAGGTCACGCAGCAGGCGCAGGACGCGGGGCAGCGGCATGGCCGTGGAGCGCGCGTCGGCCGGCACCACCAGGGCCCCGGCCGCCCTGGCCGCGGCGTGCACCTGGTGCGCGATGGTGACCATCGCGTACGGGACGCGGACCAGGACGGTGTCCGTGTCGGCCAGGCCCATCGTGTTCCGGCCGAAGCGGTCGAGCATCTCCGCCCAGTCGGCCTCGGTGTGGAAGGAGGCGGTGGGCGCCCCCTCGGACGTGCCGCTCGACTCGTGGTACGAGACGAGTGCGCGGCGCGGGACCGCGACCATCCCGAAGGGGTAGCCCGCGCGCAGGTCGTCCTTGGTGGTGAGGGGCAGGCCCTCCAGGTCGGCCACCCTGCCGGGGAGGCCGTCGCCGAGGCGCCCGCGGTAGAAGTCGCTCCGTTCGGCCCGGCGGAGCACCTCGGGAATCCGCTCCTCCCACATTCCTTTCAAACCGTCAAAATCGGACCATTCTCCGACACCCGGAAAAACACCGTTGATCATGTGCGTTCTTTCCCTTATCGGGGGAGCTCGACCAGGGCAAGCCGTCGTCCGTCAGAAAATCTCCGGACGAATGATTCCCGTCGGCGATTGCAGGGAAACAATTATTTTGCACCCCTTCGGCCTCCTCCCCAAGGGGATACAACCGACGGATTCCACACATTCCACGCCGAATCCCCTCGACGCCGGGAACGGACGGGCCCCTTTCCTCACACCGTTCCCCCGGGTGCCCTCACGGCGTTTTCGGACAGTCTTCAGGCATCACCATCGGAAGGTTCCCATGGGGTTCAACCTGCACTACGAAGCACTCATGAGAGATTCCTCGTCCATCCGCCGGGGATGCGGCTTCTCACTGGCGTGCGTGGTCTGCGGCCGGTGGAAGGACGACGGGCCGGCGAACCGCTGCGGCAAATGCGGTGGGGCCGTCGACGCCATTCATGACCTCGGTTCCGTATCCCTCGAAAAGGGACACAACCCCCTCCAGACCTACTTCGACCTGCTCCCCCTGCGCTCCCGTGGCAGTGCCACCTGGCTCGGCGAGGGGAACACGCCGTGCTTCCCCGCGGAGGATTTCGGCCGCCGCGTCGGACTCTCCGGACTCGTCCTCAAGGACGAGAGCGCCAACCCGACGCTCAGCACCAAGGACCGCATCGCCTCCGTGGGCCTGTCCCGCCTCGCCGAACTCGGCGTGAAGCGTTTCGTGATGGCCTCCACCGGCAACAGCTCCACCTCCTACGCGCGCGGGGTCCAGCTCCTCGACGGGGTCGAGATGGCGCTCTTCTGCGGTCGGCGCTTCCGCCACCGGCTCAACTACCCGGACCACGACGCGGTCTCGACGTACCTGGTCGAGGGGGACTTCGTCTCGGCGGGCGCGGCCGCACGCCGCTTCGCCGACCGCACCGGGGCCTTCTTCGAGGGCGGTTTCTTCAACCTCGCCCGCCGGGAGGGGCTGAAACTGGCCTACCTGGAGGCGTTCGACCAGATGGACCCGCCGCCCGCGTACGTGTTCCAGGCGGTCAGCAGCGGCATGGGCCTCCTCGGCGCCTACAAGGGCGCCCTGGAGTACCGCTTCCTGGGCCGGCTGTCCGCGCTCCCCCGGTTCGTGGCCGTGCAGCAGGAGAGCTGCGCCCCCATGGCGCACGCCTACCGCGAGGGTTCCTCCGCCATCTCCGGGCGGCACGTCGTCAGGGAGCCGCACGGCATCGCCGAGGCCATCCTGCGGGGCGACCCCACCCGGACCTACCCCTACATCCGGTACGTCTGCGACGCCACCGGGGGCCGGATCCTCGCGGTGGGCGAGTCCGAGATCCGCGAGGCCCGCGCCCTGCTGGAGGAGACCGAGGGGGTGAGCGCCTGCTACGCCAGCGCGACCGCCCTGGCCGGAGCGGTGCGCATGCGGCGCGAGGGGACGCTCCCCCCGGACGCCCCGGTCCTGGTGAACCTCACCGGCGGCGACCGCACCGGGTGGCCGACCCCCTCGCGCCACCGCGTCGTGGACGCGGCCTGGCCCGAGGGGCCCGTGGGCTGGGACGGGGAGCCCCCGGCCGCCGAGGGCGCGCGGACGACACCGGAGGAGGGCGACGCATGCGCAAGGTGACCGTCGTCGGCGGGGGGATCGTCGGCGCCTCCGTCGCATGGAACCTCACCCTCATCGGGGCGCGCGTGACCGTCCTGGAGCGGGAGCCGGTCCCGGCCTCGGTCACGAGCGCGGCCTCGTTCGCCCGCGCCACGGCGTTCGGCAAGGCGCCCCGGGCCTACTTCGAGCTGAACCACGCCGGACTGCGGGAGCTGTACCGGCTGCGGGCCGGGGGCGTCCCCGGGTTCCACCCGTGCCCGAGCCTGGTCTGGGGCGGCGACCCGCCGCGTCTGGAGGACGCCGCCGCAACCGCGGCGGAGTGGGGGTACGCGGCCCACTGCGCGGACCCGGCCCGCACCGGACTCCCGGCCGGGGTCGGCCCCGGGGCGCTGTCGGTGCCGGTCGCCCGCCTGCCCGAGGAGGGGTGGGTCGACCTGCCCCCCATGGCGGCCTGGATGCTCGGCGAGGCCCGGGGCCGCGGGGCGGACGTCCGGTTCGGGGCGGAGGCGGCCGGGGTGCGCACCGGCGCGGACGGGGCCGTGCGCGCCGTCCGCCTCGCCGACGGCGGCACGGTGGAGACCGACGTGGTGGTCAACGCCGCCGGGGCGCAGGGACAGGAGGTCGCCGCACTCGTCGGGGGACCGCTCACCCTCGGGCCCACCCTGGGCCTTCTGGCCGACCTCCCCCTGACCGGCGCGACGGACGCCATGCTGCTGGGGCCGGACATCAGCGTCCGCCCGTCGGGCCCGGACTCCGTCCTGGTGAGGTCGGACGCCGTCGACGCACGCATCGGCGCGGCCCGCCCCTGCGCCCGGCGGCTCGACGAACTCCTCGCCGAGCTGGTCGGCCGCGCCGCCGCGGTCCTGCCCGGCCTCCGAGGCGCCCGCCCGGAGCGGGTGCGCCTCGGGACGCGCGCCTACCCGGCCGACGGGCACGCCAGCGTCGGGTTCCTGGACGCCGTGCCCGGCTACTACGAGGCCGTCAGCCACAGCGGGGCGACGCTCGGCCCGCTCCTGGGCAGGCTCGCCGCCGAGGAGATCGTGTACGACCGCCGCGACCCCCTGCTCGCCCCCTTCCCACCCGACCGGTTCGGCACGCAGACCCCGACCGGCTCCGGAGCCCGCCACGCGACCGCGAACGCGACACAGTAGGAGAGACACCGATGACGGACACCAGCACGAACGCCACGGCCCCGGCCTCCAACAAGGTCGCCTACGACGGCATCCACACGGTCGTCGCGGGCGGGGTCAGCAGCAACATGCGGGCCAGGGGCGTCGTGACGCCCATCGTCGTGGAGTCGGCGTCCGGCTGCCGCATCCGCGACGTGGAGGGCAACGAGCTGATCGACGCCAACATGGGGTACGGTCCGCACGTCTTCGGCTACGCCGACCGGGAGGTCACCGACCAGATCGCCGACCAGTTCGGGCGGGGGCACCTCACGGGGCTGCCGCACCGCCTGGACCGCGAGGCGGCGGGCCTGGTGGCCGAACTGGTCCCCGGCGTCGAGCAGCTGCGGTTCGCCAACTCCGGCACCGAGGCGCTGATGTCGGCGGTGCGGCTGGCGCGCGCGACCTCGGGCCGCCCCCTGCTCCTCACCTTCGAGGGGCACTACCACGGATGGAGCGAGACCCTGCTGCGCGCCCCGGGGACCGCGGGCGACCGCCCCCGCCCCGGCGCGGCGGGGATGATCCCCGAGGCGATGAACCACACGGTCCAGGTCCCCTGGAACGACGCGGCCGCCGTGGAGCGGGTGTTCGCCGAGTACGGCGGCGCGCTCGGCGCGGTCGTCTGCGAGCCGGTCCTGGCCAACGCCGGGGTGGTGCCCCCGGCCCCCGGCTTCCTGGAGCTGCTGAGGCTGCGCACCCGGGAGAAGGGCGCGGTGCTGGTCTTCGACGAGGTGATCACCGGGTTCCGCGTGGCACGCGGAGGCGCCCAGGAGCGGTACGGCGTCGTCCCCGACCTGACCGTGCTGTCCAAGGTGATGGGCGGGGGCTTCCCCGTGGCGGCCTTCGGCGGGTCCCGCGAGGCCATGGAACCGCTCACCACCTACGAGGCGTTCCACGCGGGCGTCTACGCGGGCAACCACGCCGCCCTGCGCGCCGTCGCCGCCACGCTGACCAAGATCCGCTCCGCCCCGAACCTCTACGACGACCTGGAGGCCCTGGGCGCGTACGCCGAGGAGCGCGTCCGCGAGGCGGCCACCGCCGCCGGGAGGTCGGTGCTGTTCGAGCGGGTCGGATCCGTGCTGTCGATGGCCCTCCTGGACGAGGCGTCGGCGGTGGACCGCGCCGGACACCGCGCCCTGCAGTCCGCCTGCCAGCTGCGCGGGGTGTACTTCCACCCCAACCCCGACGAGCCCTGGTTCCTGAGCACGGCCCACACCGAGGAGGACATCGACACGATCGCCGCGGTCCTGAAGGAGTCCCTGGCTCAGACCCCGGTCACGAGGAGCGTCCGGTGAACGGGCCTCCCCGGGTGAGCGTCTCCGTGTACGACAGGTGCGCGCCCGGGTACGACCCGCACGTCGCCTACTTCCGGACCTTCGGGCGGCGGCTGGTGGACCTGGCGGCCCCCGCCCCCGGCGAGCGCGTGCTCGACGTCGCCGCCGGCCGGGGCGCGTGCCTGTTCCCGGCCGCGGAGCGCGTCGGCCCCGGGGGCAGGGTCGACGGCGTCGACCTCTCCCCGGCGATGGTGGCGCACCTCGCGGCGGACATCGAGGCGGGCGGCACGGCCAACGCGTGGGCCGCGCAGATGGACGCCCAGGCGCTCACGGTCCCGGAGTCCTCCTACGACGTGGTGCTGTGCGCCTTCGCGCTGTTCGTCATGCCCGACCCCGGGGCCGCGGTGGACGGATTCCGCCGCGCGCTCAGGCCGGGAGGGCGCTGCGCCGTCTCGGTCCCGTCCAGGACCCTGGTGCCGGGCGACCTGGAGGAGGTCCGGGAGGTCTTCCGGTTCTACGCCGAACGCGCCGGGAGCTCCGTCTTCCGCCGGAAGGTCTACGGCGCGGACCCCGGGCCGCTGCTGGAGTCGGCGGGGTTCAGCGACGTCCGGGCCCGTGAGGAGACCGCGCAGTTCGTCTTCCGCGACACCGCCGCGTGGTGGGAGTGGACCTGGTCCACCGGTATCCGGTCCTTCTACGAACACCTCCCCGCGGACCTGCTGGAGGGGCTGCGCCGGGAGCTCTTCGCGCTGCTCGCACCGCTGGAGACCCCCGACGGGCTCCCGCCGGGGACCGAGCGCCCGCGCTTCGCGACGGCGAGGAGGCCGGAGACGGACGGCTGACGCCCGGCTCCGCGGGCGCGGGGCACGGCGCGGGAGCGCGACGGGTTCGCGCTCCCATCCCCTTGTCTGGAACCCGGTTACGGGTTACCTTGAAACTGATGTCAGAACCAACACGCAGCACCGTCCCGGACGACCTCGTGGGCGCGGCCGTACGCGCCGCCGAGAACCTGGGGAAGGATGTGGCCGACGTGCCCCTGGTCGCGATCGCGGAGGAGGCGGGCGTCTCCCGCAGCACCCTGCTGCGCCGCGTCGGGGGCTCCCGCGGGGCCCTGGACGAGGCGGTGCGCGCCGCCGGCGTCGACCCCGGCGGGAGGCGTCCGGTCCGGGCGCGCGCCGTCGAGGCCGCGGCGGGGCTGATCAGCGGACAGGGCCTGGCCTCCGCCACCCTGGAGGCGGTCGCCGCGTCCGCGGAGTGCTCGGTGCACAGCCTCTACGCGGCCTTCGGCGGCCGGGACGGGCTCCTGCGCGCAGTGTTCGAGCGGTACAGCCCCATCCTCGACCTGGAGGAGGCGGTCGCCCGGCCCGGGGAGGACCTCGCGACGCGGGTCCACGGGATCTACCGCCTGGTGGCGGCCGGGCTCGGCCGGGAACCGCGTGTGCTGCCCGCCCTCCTGGCCGACGTGTTCGCCCGGCCCGAGGGCCCCGCTTCGGACCTCGTCGCCCGGCTCGTCTTCCCGCGGATGCTCGCGGGGCTGGGCGCGTGGCTCGCGGGGGAGATCGCCGCGGGCCGCATCCGCGACCTGCCCGTCCCGCTGCTCATGCAGCAGATGATCGGCCCGATCGCCGTCCACTCGATACTGCGCCCCGCCCTCCGGGGCGTGCCGGGCGCGAATTTCCCCGACCCGGAGGAGACGTGCGCGGTGTTCGCCGACGCGTTCCTCAGGGCCGCCGCGATCCCGCCGGAGCCGCGCGCCGACTGATCCCGAGGAGCCGTCCATGCACAGCCCGACCACCGCAGCCGCCGCCGACGCGTCCGCCGCCCCGCACGAGCCGCAGGCCGGCGGCGCGCCGACGGGCCACCGCCGCCCGACCGCCCCGACGACCTCCCGGGAGTCCCGATGAACGACAGAACGACCTGCGCGATCATCGGCGGCGGCCCCGCCGGGATGGTCCTGGGCCTGCTCCTGGCACGCGCCGGTGTCGAGGTGACGGTGCTGGAGAAGCACGCCGACTTCCTGAGGGACTTCCGCGGGGACACCGTCCACCCCTCCACCATGGACCTGCTGGACGAACTGGGGCTGGGCGAGCGGTTCGCCCGGCTCCCCCAGAGCAGGCTGAGCGAGGCTGCGTTCCCCGTCGGCGGCGGACGCACGGTGACCGTCGCGGACTTCCGACTCCTGCGGGTGCGCCACCCCTACATCGCGATGGTCCCGCAGTGGGACCTGTTGAACCTGCTGGCCGAGGCCGGCCGGGACGAACCGGGCTTCACGCTCCGCATGAGCACCGAGGCCACCGGTCTGGTGCGCGAGGCCGGACGGGTCGTCGGCGTACGCCACCGGCCCCACGCCGAAGGGCCGGGGGACACCGGGGAGGCCGGGGAGGCCGGGACCCCGGACCGGGGCGGGGTCCTGCGCGCCGACCTGACGGTGGCCTGCGACGGCCGCTGGTCGCTCGCGCACCGCGAGGCCCGCCTGCCGGTCCGGAGGTTCCCCGTGGGGATCGACGCCTGGTGGTTCCGGCTGCCCGGACGCCCGGGGGACGGCAGGGCCCTGACACCGCGGGCGGGCCGGGGCCGGTTCGCCCTGGTCATCCCGCGCGAGGGCTACCTCCAACTCGCCTACATCGCGCGCAAGGGCACCGACGCCGCGCTGCGCGGGAGGGGGATCGCGGCCTTCCGGGGCGACATCGCCGAACTGATGCCGGAGCTGGCCGACCGCGTCGGGGCACTGGGCTCCATGGACGAGGTCAAACACCTGGACGTGCGCGTCGACAGGCTGCGGCGCTGGCACGCCGACGGGCTGCTGTGCATCGGCGACGCGGCGCACGCGATGTCCCCGGTCGGGGGCGTGGGCATCAACCTCGCCGTGCAGGACGCCGTGGCCGCGGCCGCCCTGCTGGCCCGGCCGCTCCTGCACCGGTCGGTCACCGGCCGCGACCTGGCGGCGGTCCGCAGGCGCCGCCTCCTGCCGACCGTCGGCGTCCAGCTCCTGCAGCGGATGATGCACCGCGGGATGGTCGAGCCGATCATCCGCGGCAGGAGGCCGGGCCCGCCCGCTCCGCTCCTGGCGTTCCTGACACGCGTGCCCCGGCTCGCGTACGTGCCCGCCCGCCTCATCGGGGTGGGCCTGCGCCCCGAGCACGCACCGGACTTCGCCCGGCGCCCGCCGGAACGGCCCGAACCGGGCGCGCTTCCCCGCTAGTCCCGCGGGACGGGGGCCGGACGGAGCCCGTCCGGGTCGCCCTCCGGCCCGGGAGCGGGGGGTGCCGCGGCACCGGGGGCCGGCGGGACGCCGCGCCCGGCGCCCCGCCGGCCGAGCGAGGCGAGCGCGACCCCGCCGACCAGGAGCACGGCCGCCACCAGGCTCAGCGGGGTGATCCGCTCGCCGAGCAGCAGCGCGGCCGAGGACATGCCGAACACCGGGACCAGCAGCGAGAAGGGGGCGACGGTGGAGGCGTCGTAGTGGCGGAGCAGGAACCCCCACACCCCGAACGCGAAGAGCGTGGAGATCCAGGCGACGTAGACGATCACGCCCACCCCGGCGGGGTCCAGCCCCCTCAGCGCGGCCAGACCCGCCTCGGGCCCCTCCACCAGCAGAGACAGGGCGAACATCGGCAGCGGCGGCACCAGGCTGACCCAGACCGTCCAGCTCAGGGCGTCGGGGGGCGCGGCCTTGCGGGTCAGCACGTTGGACAGCCCCCAGAACGCGGCGGCGGCCACGACGAGCACGAAGCCCGTCACCGGTCCGGCGGCGCCCTGGTCGTAGGCGGCGACGCCGATCCCTCCCAGGGCGACGGCCATCCCCGCGCAGCGGACGGGGCCCGGCCTCTCCCCGAGGAGGACCGCGGCGATGACCGCCGTGAACACCGCCTGGACCTGGAGGACCAGGGACGCCGTCCCGGCCGGCATGCCCAGGTCCATGCCGAGGAAGACCAGTCCGAACTTGGCCACGCCGAGCACCAGGCCCACGAGGACGACCCAGCCCAGGGCCACACGGGGGCGGCGCACGAAGAAGACGGCGGGAAGGGCCGCCGCCAGGAAGCGCAGGGCGGAGAACAGGAGCGGCGGGAAGTGGTCGAGGCCGACCTCGATGACGACGAAGTTGACCCCCCACACCAGGGCGACGAGGACGGCGAGGAACGTGTGAAGGGGACGCATGGAACCGATGATGGGGGGACCCCTGGTTTAAGCACCAGCGAAATGTCCTACATACTTCCTTTCAGCGGTGCTGAACGATCACCGGCGCCCGACCGACGGAGGACACTCCCGTGCTCGACCTCTCCAGGCTCCGTTCCCTGCATGCGGTGCACGTCCACGGTTCCGTCAGCTCCGCCGCCAAGGCGCTCGGCTACACCCCGTCGGCGGTCTCCCAGCAGATCGCCAAGCTCGAACGTGAGACCGGGACCACACTCCTGGAGCGCCGGGGGCGGGGGGTCGTGCTCACCGACGCCGCCGGGACGCTCGTGGGCACGGCCGCCCGGGTGCTCTCCCTCGTGGAGGAGGCCGAGGTGGCGCTGGAGGAGCAGCGCGGGAGGCCCGCCGGGCGGCTGACCGTGGCCGCCTTCTCGACGGCCGCGCGGGGCCTGCTCCCCGGGGTGCTGGCCGAACTGGCGGCGACCCACCCCGCCCTCGACCTGCGCCTGTTCGAGGAGGACCCCCACGCCACCCCGCACATGGTGGCCCAGGGCACGGTGGACCTGGCCGTGGTGCACGACTGGGACATCGCGCCGATGACCGTTCCCGAGGGGGTGACCCGGGAGGCCGTCGGCGAGGACAGGTGCGATGTCCTGCTGCCCCGCGACCACCCGCTCTCCGACAGGGCGGTCCTGCACCGCGAGGACGTGGCGGACGCCCGCTGGATCTGCCAGCCGCCGGGGACCGTCTGCCACGACTGGCTGACGCGCACGCTGCGCTCCGTGGGAACCGAGCCCGACTTCGCCCATTTCGTGGCCGAGTACCAGACCCAGATCGCCCTGGTCGGGGCCGGCCTGGGCGTGGCCCTGGTCCCCCGCCTGGGACGCGGCGGCCTCCCCGACACGGTGGTGGTCAAGCGGCTGGACCCCTGCCCTGTGCGCGGCGTGTCCGTGCTCTGGCGCGCGGGGACCTCGCGCCGCCCCGCCGTCGCCGAGGCCGTCCGGATCCTGCGCGAGCACGCCCGCGCCCTCTGAAGGTCCCGATCGCGCCTCCCACCGGAGCGGGGGCGACACGGCCGCCCCCGCCACCCGGCCCCGTGGTCGAGGGCCCCGGGGCGCGTTCCGCGTGCGCCGCCCGTCGCGATCGGCGCATCCGGTGCGTTCCTCGCAAGGCCGGGAAAGGGGCCGGTAGCGGTTGGCCCACCGGTGGGCGGTGGCGGGGCTGGCCTGGAAGCGTGCGGCGGCCCGCCGCGGGGGCCGGCCCCGGTCGACGGCGTAGCGGGCCGGCGCGGGGCGCCCGGCGGGTGTGAGGGCGGCGTGGGCAGTGCGGGGCGTCGGGGGCCTTCCGGTCCGGTGGTGGACGTCGCGGTCCTCACCGGTACCGGAGGCCCTCCTCGCGTGTGTCGGGCGGGGCGGGTGTCACCGACCTCCGTGGTCGGTACGCCTAGGACCAGTGGGCGCGGACCCGGAACCCCAGGCCCGAGAGCCGCTCCGTCAGCGCGTCCCCCATGGCGGTGGCCGTGGTGACCTGTCCCGCCACGGCCGGGAGGTCGTCGAAGGCCAGGCACAGCGCGGACTCCGCGAGCATCCTCGCGGTCTCCCCGTAGCCCGGGTCTCCCCCCGACACCTCCGTGACCACGCGCTCGCCGCCGCCCTCGCCCAGGAACACCACCCTGAACCACGACCGCTCGCGCCGTTCCGGCGACGGCCCCTCACCCGCCCCCATCCGGCTCAGCAGCCACTCCCGCGCCGGCGGTACCTGCGCGAGCGCCGCCAGACCCAGGGCGCCCCCGGCGATCTCGACCGCGCTCGGCAGCTTCCCGACGGCCGCGTAGTGGCCGTAGGAGAAGTCGGGCCCGTAGCGTTCGAGCGCCCGGGCGGAGCGCAGGACGACCTGCGGGTCGATGGTGGGCAGCGGCAGGGCCCAGACGCCGAGCCTGCCCTCCCGGCGCGGTACGGCGGGCAGCCCCCGCACCCTGCGGCCGCCCTCCCCCTGCGCCCGCTCCCGCTCCCGGCGCCGCCGGGCGGCGGCGGCCCCCGCCCCCAGGCGCGAGAACGCCGTCACCGCCGAGTGGAACGTGCCCCCGGACACGGCGGCCGAGGCGCTGACGAACCCCTCCACCCGGAGGGGGACCCCCTCGGGAAGGAGGCCGACGGTGAGGTACGCGCCCAGATCGTGCGGCACGGAGTCGAAACCGCAGCTGTGCACGATCCGGGCCCCGCTGTCGACCGCCTCGGCGTGCCGGCGCAGGTAGGTGCGGTCGACGAACTCGGGCTCGCCGCACAGGTCGACGTAGTCCGTCCCCGCCCGCGCGCACGCCGCGACGAGCCCGTCGCCGTGGCGGATGTAGGGCCCGACCGTCGTCGCGACCACCCGGGACGCCTCGGCCACCGCCCTCAGCGACGCCGGGTCCCCCGAGTCCGCGACGAGCAGGTCCAGGTCCGCCGACGCGGGGTCGGTCCGCGCCAGCCGCTCCCGCACGGCGGCGAGCCGGCCCTCGTCGCGCCCCGCGAGCGCCCACCGGGTCCCGGCCGGCGCGTGCCGGGCCAGGTACTCGGCGGTGAGCCCGCCGGTGAACCCGGTCGCCCCGAACAGGACCAGGTCGTACCTGCGCGAGCCGGGGCCGCCGGGGTCCGCGGCCCCTCCTCCGGCGGCGGTCATACGCGCTCGCCCTCGGGCACCGGGCCCGGCGCGGTCCCCGCGCCGAAGGGGCTCCCGCCGAGCTCCTCGCGGCGGTGGGCGGTGAGCCAGCCCCGGGGATCGGGGCCCGCGGCGATGATCCTGGTCGGGTTGATGCCCGTGTGCACGTAGTAGTAGTGGACGCGGATGTGGTCGTGGTCGGTGGTGTCCCCGAAGCCCGGCGTCTGGAACAGGTCGCGGGCGTAGGCCCACAGCGCCGGGTACTCGGCCAGCTTCCTGATGTTGCACTTGAAGTGGCCGTGGTACACGGAGTCGAACCGGACCAGGGTCGTGAACAGCCTGATGTCGGCCATCGTGAGGGTGTCGCCGACGAGGTAGCGCCGGGCGGCGAGGCGTTCCTCCAGGGCGTCGAGGCGCGCGAAGACCCCGGCGACCGCGGCGTCGTAGCGCGCCTGGTCCGGTGCGAAGCCCGCGCGGTAGACGCCGTTGTTGAGGTCCCGGTAGACGTCCGCGTCCAGGGCCTCGATCTCGTCGCGCAGCGGCGCGGGGTACAGGTCCGGGGCCCCGTCCCGGACGAGGCCGCCCCACTCGGTGGCCATGTCCAGGGAGAGCCGGTCGTAGTCGTTGGAGACCAGGTGTCCGCTCTCCACGTCGACCAGGCCGGGGACGCTGACCCCGCCGTCGTAGTGCGGGTCGCGGGCGAGGTAGGCCTCGCGCAGGGCGTGGATGCCGAGGACGGGGTCCACGCCCCCGGGGCTGCCCGTCTCCTCGGTGAACACCCAGTGCGGGTCCCCGTCGATGTCCTCCTGCCGGGGGTCGGTGACGGCGAGGGAGACCGCCCCCTCCAGGCCCATGAGCCGCCGCGTGACGACGACCCGGTGCGCCCAGGGGCAGGCCCGGCTGACCACCAGGCGGAGGCGTCCGGGCTCGGCGGCACGGCCGAACCGGCCGTCCGCGGTGACCCTGTCGTCGAACGCCGCCGGCTCCCGCCTGATCTCCTCGGTCGGAATCCTGTTGGCCCTCATCCCGGCTCCTCTCGGACGCGCTGTCACGGTCGGAGCCGCATCGTATCCGCCCGCGGCCCGCCGTTCCCGGCACGGCGTGCGCCGGGGACCGGCGCGCTCCCCGCCACGCCCGCCCGGCGCTCCCCCGCGGGCGGAGCCGGCCGGCGCGCGGGCCGGGGGCCGCCGCCCCGCGCCCGCGACGGCTCCGTCCCCCGACCGGAAGGCCGACACCGCATTCATGCCTTGACATGCATATAACCAGCAACGCATATTGGCTGTATGTCCGACCTCTTCTCCGTTCTCGCCGACCCCAGCCGCCGCCGCATCCTGGACGCGCTGCGCGAGAGCGAGGGCCTGCTGGTCAAGGACCTGGTCGCCGTCCTGGGCACGTCTCAGCCCAACGTCTCCAAGCACCTGCGCGTCCTGCGCACCGCGGGGCTCGTCTCCGAGAGCGCCGAGCGCCAGGGGCGGCGCTACCGGCTGCGGCCGGAGGGGCTGCGCGGCGTGGACGCCTGGCTGGACCCGTACCGCGCCTTCTGGACCGACAGGCTCCAGGACCTGGGCGACCACCTCGACTCCACCCGTACGCACGAAGGGCCACCGCGATGACCACGCACGTCCGCGTCGACACGAGCACGCCGGGCTCTCCCGTCCTGCGCTTCACGCGCCGCTACCCGCACCCCAGGCCGGCCGTCTGGGCCGCCCTGACGACGGGCGAGGCCCTGAGCCGGTGGTTCCCGTGCCGGGTGGAGATCGACGCGCGCGAGGGCGGCGCCCTCACACTGACCTTCCCCGGGGAGGAACCGGAGACCGCGCCCGTCACGGAGTTCGACCCGCCGCGCACCCTGGCGTTCCGCTGGGCCGGGGAGGACCTGCGCTGGACCCTGGAGGAGGACGGGGACGGGTGCGTGCTGCGGCTGTCCAACACCGTCGCCGACCCGGACAGGACGGCGAACACGGCCGCGGGGTGGGACAGGTGCCTGGAGGGCCTCGCCGCGGTCCTCGACGGGCGGCCCGCCCCGCAGGGGACCGGTCCGGACGAGGAGCTCGTCGCGCACTACAGGCGGCTGTTCGCCGCCGGGTGAGCCGGGAGCGGCCGGCCGCCCCGGCCGCTCCGGCACGGGCGGGCCCTCAGAGGAGGTCCAGGACGGCCTTGCCGTGCAGCTCCCTGCCCAGCAGGAGCTCGACCGCCTCCGCGGCGCGCCCCCAGCCGCCGCGCCAGGACGTCTGCGGGTCGAGTTCGCCCGCGGCCACCCGGGCGGCGAGCCACGTCAGGTCGGCGGCGAGCCCGGGGGTCGCGGGAAGGAAGAAGGTGACGAGCGAGCGGTCGTGGCGCCCGCCGTCGCCGATCAGCGCGCCGTAGGGGAACACCTCCTCCTCCGCCGCCGAGTGCCCCACGGCCACGAGGGTGCCGTGCGGCGCCAGGAGGCCGTAGGCGTCCACGAGCTGCCGGCCGCCGACCAGCTCCACCACCCCGTGCACCGGCTCGGCGACCCGGTCCGGAGAGGCGACGACCTCGTGCGCGCCCAGGGCGCGCAGGCCGTCGCCGTGGCGTTCGGGCGCTCCCGTGGACGCGATCACGTGGGCCCCGCCCCGCCTCGCCAGCTGGACGGCGTAGCGGCCGACGCCGCCCGTGGCCCCGGTGACCAGCACCCGCTTGGCCAGGATCGGACCGATGCGGTGCAGGGCGCGCAGCGCGCTGGCGCCCGCGACGGGAACGGTGCCGACCGCCCCGGGGTCGGCCCCCTCCGGCGCCGTTCCGACCATCGCCGTGTCCACGGCGCGCAGCTCGGCCCACGCCCCGGCGAGGCCGAGGGTCACCACGGGGGTGCCGGCGGGAGGCCCCGAGCCGTCGGCGGCCGCCCGCTCCACCACCCCGGCGGCGTCCCAGCCGAGGACGGCCCCCTCCGGCGCGCTCCGGATGCCGGAGACCTCGCCGTGGTTGAGGGAGGTCGCCGTCACACGGACCAGGGCCTGGTGCGGCTCCGGCCGGGGGTCGGGGGCCCGGCCGAGCCGCAGTCCTCCGGGAACCGAGTGGTCGACGAGCAGTGCGCGCATGGGAGGTCCGCCTTCCGAGCGATGAACGGGGCAACGGCCACAATAGTGCCGGTGATAGGCATAAGCCGTCAACCAGCATTTACCTGTGAAGCGCATGCTAGGCTGACCGCCATGTCGACCGCTACGTCCCCTTCGTCCCCCTCTTCGCCGCGGCCGTCCCTGTCCCTGCGCGAGCGCAAGAAGCTCCTCACCCGGCAGCGCCTGGTCACCACGGCCCTGGAGCTGTTCACCGAACACGGCTTCGACGGCGCGACGCTCCACGACCTGTGCGAGGCCGTCGAGGTCTCCGAACGCACGTTCTTCCGGAACTTCACCAGCAAGGAGGACGTCGCCCTGGCCCCCGGCAGGGACCTGTGGACGGCCTGCCTCGGCGAGCTGGAGACCCGCTCCCCCGGGGACTCGACGCTCCTGGGGTTCCTCCAGGACGGCCTCCTGGCCGCCCTCGACCGGACAGGCGACGACGGATGGGCGCGGCAGCTCCTGCTCAGCCAGAGGCTGGCCGAGCGGACGCCGTCGATGGACGCGCAGGCCCGCCACTTCTGCGACCGCACGACCCGCTCGGCCATGGCGATCCTGCACCGGCGCCTCGCGCTCCCCGCCCCGGACGACCTGGGGGCGCGGCTGGCGCTCGACATGCTCGTCGCGTCCTTCAACCAGGCGCTGGGCGACTGGGGGGCCCAGCCCGGTACGCCCGGCGCCGACGACCTCGCGCGCCGCGTGCGCGCGGCGTTCGCCGTCCTGCCCGGCCTCGCCGGGATCGCCTACGGCCCGCGGCCCGCGCCGGTCGCGGACGGGCCCGCCTAGCCGCGGCCGGGCCGCCGCCTACGCCTCCCGCGCCCCTTCGAGCTGCTGGACCAGGCAGAACTCGTTGCCCTCGGGGTCGGCCAGGACCGCGATGAGGTCCCCCGCCTCCTCGAAGGTCGGGCGCACCCGCCGGGCGCCCAGCCGGAGCACCCTCTCCGCCTCGGCCTCCAGGTCGGGGACGACCATGTCCAGGTGCATGCGGTTCTTGCCGCGGGAGGGCTCGGGCACCTTCTGGAGCAGCAGGTCCGGCCACCGCCCCCCGGGGTCCAGGAGGGCGAGGTAGGAGGGGTGCCGCTGGGTCTCCTCCCGCACGAAGCCGAGGGCCCCGCACCAGAACCGGGCCGTCTCCTCGAAGTCGTCGACGTCGAGCACGCAGACCAGGCGCATACCTGCCTCCAGGGGTGGCGGCGGCCGGACGGTGGCCCGGCCGTTCGGTGCCGCACACCCTACGCCGGGGCGGGCTCCGCGTCACGCAGGCCCCGCGCGGCGGGCACGGCCGCCTCCGCCCGGGCCGTCCCCGCGACCGCACGTCCTACGGCGACGGCCGCCCGCGCCCGGTTAGGCTCCGGGCATGACAGCCACCACGTTCGATCCCCACGCCCTGCTCGCGGAGAGCCGGCTCGGCGTCCTCGCGACCATCAAGGCGGACGGCCGCCCGCAGCTCTCGCCCGTCATGCCCTTCTACGACCGGGAGGCCGGCGTCATCCACGTCTCGGTCACGGAGGGGCGCGCCAAGACGGCCAACCTCCGCCGCGACCCCCGCGCCACGCTGGAGGTGACCAGCGGGGACGGCCGCGCGTGGGCCACCGCCGAGGGCGTGGCGTCCCTGACCGGCCCGGGCACGGACCCCGGGGGCCCCGAGGTCGAGGCGCTGGTCGGCTACTACCGCCTCGCCGCCGGCGAGCACCCGGACTGGGACGAGTACCGGGCGGCGATGGTCTCCGAGCGCAGGGTGCTGATGACCATGACGGTCGACCACGTGTACGGCGCCAGCCTGCGCTGAGACCGCCGGGGACGGCCGCTCCGCGACGGTCGGGGGCGGCAGGAGGAGGGGCCCGCCGGGCGGCGGCCCCCTCCGTCCGGGCCGGCCGCCCGCCCCGGTCCCGTGCCGTGACCCCCTCGCCCCGGAGCAGATACGGGGCGAGGGGGTCTTGTCACACCAGAGCGGGGTTCCTACGATGGGGCTGCCGTCGAAGCGATTCGACACACCCCTGCACCCCGGTGTCGAATCGATTCGACACCGGCTGACGAGCGCCTGTGACGGCGGCCCCCGGCGGCGGGGTCCTCCGCAGGCCGAACCCGCCCCTCCCTCCGACGCCCCCGCCCGACCCAGCCCGGTGATCCGGTCACCGGCCCGACGGCGACACCCCCCGCGGCCCGCGCCACCACGCGACCGCACCGCCCACCTCCCCGCCGAAGAGGGCCCCGATGCACCCACGCCACCCCCAGCCACCGCCACCGCGCCGCCGCGTCCGCGCGGCCGCCTGCTCCGCGGCGATGGCCCTGGCCCTCGCCGGCTGCGCGGCCGAGCGCGACCCGAACGTGTACACGATCATGAACTCGGGCACCGACGAGCCCTACCACTCCTGGGACCAGGAGGTCATGGACGCCTGCGGCGACCGGGCGGGCGTGGAGGTGCACCAGCTCAGCGTGCCCGCCGACCAGCTCGTCCCCAAGGCCCTGAGGATGGCCTCCTCCGACTCCCTCCCCGACGTCATCTCCCTCGACGGCTCGGACCTGCCCCAGTTCGCGGAGGCCGGCGGCCTGGTCCCCCTGGAGCGGCTCGGCCTGCCCACGGACGGGCTGACCGAGAGCGCGCTCGCCTTCGGCAGCTACGAGGGCGTGTACTACGGCGCGGCCCGGTCGGTGAACTCGATCGGCCTCTTCTACGACGCCGACCTCCTGGAGCAGGAGGGGATCGAACCGCCGGCGACCTGGGAGGAGCTGCGGGCGGCCGCCGCGGCCCTCACCGAGGGGAACCGCTACGGCCTCGCCATCAGCGCCCTCGCCACCGAGGACGGCGTCTACCAGTTCCTGCCGTGGCTGTGGTCCAACGGCGGCGACGAGCGGGAGCTCGACTCCCCCGCGTCGGTGGAGGCGCTCGAATACGTCGTCTCGCTGGTCGAGGAGGGGTCGGTGTCGCCGTCGGTCGTCAACTGGACCCAGGCCGACGCCAACGACCAGTTCATCGCGGGCAACGCCGCCATGATGGTGAACGGCCCCTGGCAGATGCCGGTCCTGCGCGAGCACCCCGAGCGCGCGTGGGCGGTCGCGGAGATCCCCGTCCCCGCGGCGGGCGACACCTCCGTCGCCCCCATCGGCGGGGAGGCGTACACCGTGCCGGTCAACGCCGCCGACCCCGGCCGCGAGCGGGTCGCCGCCGAACTCGTGGCCTGCCTGACCACGCCGGAGGCGCAGCTGGACTGGTCCACCAAGGGCAGCAACGTGCCCCTGGACCCCTGGGCGGCGGAGCGGTACCGCGACGAGGTCCCGGAGCTGTCCCCCTTCGTCGACCAGGTGTCCACCGCGCGCAGCAGGACCGAGCACGTGGGCACCGAGTGGAACACCTACTCCCAGGCCATCGGCACCGCGCTGCAAGCGGCCCTCACCGGCCGGGCGAGTCCGCAGGAGGCCATGGAGAGGGCCCAGGATCAGGTCGAGTCGCAGACGGGCGGACGATCGTGAGGACACGGACCCCCGCGCCGCGGCGGCGCGCCCTCACACCGTGGCTGTTCGTGGCCCCCGCACTGGCGTACATGCTGCTGTTCTTCGGGTACCCGCTGGTCCGCAACGTGGTGATGAGCTTCCAGGACTACACGTTCTCCACCTACTTCACGGGCGAGGCGCCCTTCAACGGCCTCGAGAACTGGCGGACCGTCTTCTCCGACGAGCTGTTCGGCGCCTCGCTGTGGCGGACCCTCCTGTTCACGGTCGGCTCCCTGGCGGGGCAGTTCGGCATCGGCATGGCGCTCGCCCTCTTCTTCAGCCGCCGGTTCCCGCTCTCGGGGGTCATGCGCTCCCTGCTCCTCCTGCCGTGGCTGATCCCCATGGTGGTGGCGGGCACCGTGTGGCGCCGCGTCCTGGACCAGGAGACCGGCGTGCTGAACGAGGCGCTCCAGGCCCTCCACCTCACCTCGTCGGCCGTCCCCTGGCTGAGCAGTCCCGACCAGGCGCTCCTGTCGGTCGTCCTCGTCAACATCTGGATCGGGGTCCCCTTCAACATGGTGATCCTCTACGGCGGCCTCCAGGAGATCCCCGCCGAACTGCGCGAGGCCGCCGTCCTGGACGGCGCGGGCCCGTTCCGGTCCTTCTTCTCCGTGACGCTGCCCCTGCTGCGGCCCGTCGTGACCGTGGTGCTGGTGCTGGGCTTCATGTCCACCGTGAAGATCCTGGACCTGGTCCTGGCGCTCACCAACGGGGGGCCGGCGCACTCCACCGAGACGCTGGGCACCCTCACCTACCAGCTGTCGTTCCTCCGGCTCGACTTCGGCCAGGGCGCCGTCGTCGGCAACGTCCTGATCGTCCTCAGCATGGTCTTCGCCGCGGTCTATCTGCGCGCCAACCGCGGAGGTGTCAACCGATGAGCGCACCGCGCAGCGGTACCGGGGACGCGGCCCGCCCCCCGGGCGCCACGACCCGGCGGCAGCGGACGCCGGAAGGCTCCCCGCGGCGCCGGCCGCGGACCACCCGCAAGGCGCGCGGCGACGCCGTGAGCCTCGTGGTCGGGGTCCTCGTCCTGGCGGTCCTGCTCTTCCCCCTGTACTGGATGGTCAACACCGCGCTCCAGCCGGGCGCCTCGGCGGCCGGCCTCCCCTGGTTCCCGCGCTCGCTCGACCTCGGCAACTTCCAGCGGGCGTGGGAGTCGCAGGCGGGCAACCTGCTCACCTCCGTGCTGGTGGCGCTCGGCTCGGTGGCGGTCTGCCTCACCGTGGCCGCCCCGGCGGCCTACGCCCTGGCCCGCTTCCGGCTGCGCGGCGCGGACACGATCGTGTTCGCGACCCTCATCACCCAGATGGTCCCGGGCATCGTCGTCGCCAACGCGCTCTACAACGCCTACGTCGGCCTGGGGCTGGTCAACTCCTACCTGGGGCTGGTCCTGGCGGACGCGTCCCTGGGCCTGCCCTTCTCCATCGTCCTGCTGCGCGCCTTCATGGTGTCCATCCCCGAGGAGGTGATCGAGGCCGGGATGATCGACGGCGGCGGGCGGCTGCGCGTCCTCGTCTCGATCGTGCTGCCCATGAGCCGCAACGCGCTGATCACCGCAGGGCTGTTCACCTTCCTGTTCGCGTGGTCGGACTTCCTCTTCGCGCTGACCCTGAACACGACCGACGCCGTGAAGCCCGTGACGCTCGGCATCTACGAGTACATCGGCGCGCACGTCGGCGACTGGGGCGCCGTGATGGCCGCGGCCGTGCTCTCCTCCGTCCCCGCCGCGGTGCTGCTCGTCGTCGCGCAGAGGTACGTGGCGGCCGGGATCTCCAGCGGAGCGCTCAAGTGACCCGTCGTCGGTACCCCCGGCGAACCGACACCAAGACGAGAGGGGCAGTCCGCCCATGAAGTTCACCGACGGCTTCTGGCAGATGAGGAAGGGCGTGCGCGCCCACTACGCGCGCGAGGTCCGCGACGTCCGCGTGGACGGGGACCGCTTCACCCTCTACGCGCCGGTGCGCCCCATCGGGCACCGCGGGGACACGCTCAACACGGCGCTGGTGACGGTCGACTGCTGGTCCCCGGCCCCCGGCGTGATCGGCGTCCGGACCACCCACCTGGCGGGCTCGGTGCGGCCCGCGCCCGAGTTCGACGTCCGGGGCGCCCCCGGCGCCGCCTCGGTCCGGCGGGACGGCTCCACCGTCGAGCTGACCAGCGGGGCGCTCTCGCTGACGGTGGACACCGACGGCCCGTGGCGGATGGAGTTCAGCGCCGACGGCACCGCTCTGACCGGCGTCGACGCGAAGGGGACCGGCTTCGTCGAGGACGCGGACGGGACCCACCACATGCTCGGACAGCTGTCCCTGGGGATCCGCGAGCTCGTGTACGGCATGGGCGAGCGGTTCACCCCGTTCGTGCGCAACGGCCAGACCGTGGACATCTGGCAGGCCGACGGCGGCACGAACAGCGAGCAGGCCTACAAGAACGTCCCGTTCTACATGACCAACCGCAACTACGGCGTGTTCGTCGCGCACTCCGGACCGGTGTCGTTCGAGGTCGGCTCGGAGTCGGTGGGCCGCGTGCAGTTCAGCGTCGAGGACCACGCCCTGACGTACTACGTCGTCCACGGGGCGGACCCCAAGGAGGTGCTGGACAGGTACACCGCGCTCACCGGCCGCCCCGCCCTGCCCCCGCAGTGGTCCTTCGGGCTGTGGCTGTCCACGTCGTTCACCACCTCCTACGACGAGGACACGGTGAACAGGTTCGTCGACGGCATGGCGGACCGGGGCGTGCCCCTGAGCGTGTTCCACTTCGACTGCTTCTGGATGCGCGAGTTCCACTGGTGCGACTTCGTCTGGGACCCGGAGGTCTTCCCGGACCCCGTGGGGATGCTCTCCCGGCTCAAGGCCAGGGGGCTGCGGACCTCGGTCTGGATCAACCCCTACATCGCGCAGCGGTCGGCGCTGTTCGAGGAGGGCGCCCGGCTGGGTCACCTGGTCCGGCGGCCGGACGGCACGGTGTGGCAGTGGGACATGTGGCAGGCCGGGATGGCGCTGGTCGACTTCACGTCCCCGGACGC
Source organism: Nocardiopsis sp. NPDC101807 (assembly GCF_044766605.1). Taxonomy (NCBI): domain Bacteria; kingdom Bacillati; phylum Actinomycetota; class Actinomycetes; order Streptosporangiales; family Nocardiopsidaceae; genus Nocardiopsis; species Nocardiopsis sp. NPDC101807. Next base: position 560,237 of record NZ_JBIWMK010000001.1, read on the forward strand.
CCGGGAGTGGTACGCCGGCAAGCTCAAGCCCCTGCTGGACATGGGCGTGGACTGCTTCAAGACCGACTTCGGCGAACGGGTGCCGACCGACGTCGTGTGGTCGGACGGCTCCGACCCGCACGGCATGCACAACTACTACACGCAGCTGTACAACGCGACGGTGTTCGACCTGCTCCTGCGTGAACGGGGCGAGGGCGAGGCGGTCCTCTTCGCGCGTTCCGCGACGGCGGGCGGCCAGAGCTTCCCCGTGCACTGGGGCGGGGACTGCGCCTCGACGTTCGAGGCCGTCGCGGAGAGCCTGCGCGGAGGGCTGTCGCTGGGGCTGTCGGGCTTCGGCTTCTGGAGCCACGACATCGGCGGCTTCGAGGGCACCCCGGACCCGGGGCTGTTCAAGCGCTGGCTGGCGTTCGGCCTGCTCTCCTCGCACAGCAGGCTGCACGGCAGCCGCTCCTACCGGGTCCCGTGGGAGTTCGACGAGGAGTCGACCGACGTGGCCCGCGCGTTCACCCGGCTGAAGTGCGAGCTCATGCCCTACCTGTTCGGGGCCGCCGTCCAGGCCCACCGGCGGGGCACGCCCGTGATGCGCGCGATGGTGCTGGAGTTCCCCGACGACCCGACCTGCCACCACCTGGACACGCAGTACATGCTGGGCGGCGACCTGCTCGTCGCCCCCGTGCTGAGCCCGGACGGCTCCGTCGAGTACTACGTGCCCGAGGGGGTGTGGACCCACCTGCTCACCGGAGAGGCCGTGCGGGGTCCGGGGTGGCGCCGCGAGGTCCACGGCTTCGACTCCCTGCCGCTGCTGGTGCGCCCGAACGCGGTCCTGCCCGTCGGCGCGGTGGGCGACCGCCCCGACTACGACTACACGGACGGCCTGACCCTGCGCGTGTACGGGGCCGGGGCCCCGGCCGCGCCGGCCGCCGGTCCGACCGTCGTGACCGTGCCGGCCGCCGACGGCTCCGACGCCGCCGTCTTCCGGGTCTCGCGCTCGGAGGACGGGGTCACCGTGGAGGCCGACCCGGCTCCGGCGCGGGGGTGGAGGGTCCTCCTGGTGGGCGCGCCCGGGGCCGTCCCCGCCGACCGGTCCACCGAGGCCGCCGACGGGGACGGCGGCACCCTGGCGTCGGCCCCCGCGGGCGCCTCGAGCCTGCGCCTGCGCCTGCCCTGACCTGGGGCGGCCCGGGGAGGACCGGTCCCGGCCCTCCCCGGGCCTCGTCGCGCCGGCCGTCCGTGCGGGGCCCGCGCCCGGTCCCCCTCGGACCGGGGCGTCGCGCGGCGGGCCGGGCGCCCGCCGGACACGCCCTAGAATCGCACGGTGCCCCGACGCGACCCCGAGATCCCGACACGCGACGCCATCGCCGCCGCCGCGGCCCACCTGTTCGTCGAACAGGGCTACTCCCGGACCTCGGTCCGCGAGATCGCCGCGGCGGCGGAGGTGGACCCCGCCCTGGTCATCCGCCACTTCGGCACCAAGGAGCGGCTGTTCCTGGAGACCGTCCGGATCGGCTCCGACCGGACGCCCTTCCTGGGCGGGCCGGTCGAGACGCTCGGGACGCGGTTCGTCGACTACATCCTGACGGTGGACGACCACACGCGCGGCATCTACCTCGCGCTGATCCGGGCCAGTGACGCCAGCACGGTGGGGTCGAGCCTGCACGAGGCCCACGAGCTGGCGTTCGTGCGCCCGCTGGCCGAACGCCTCTCCGGCCCCGACGCCCGGCTCCGCGCCCGCCTGGCCGCCGCGCTCGTCGGCGGACTGCTCTACAGCCTCTGGGTCGTCGGCGACCAGGAGCTGGCCGACGCCGACCACGGGGAGGTGGTGGCGCGCTACGGCGCCCTCCTCCAGGACCTCATCACCCCCGGCGGCTGAACGCCTCCCCGTGCCCGGCCCCCTCCCCCCCGGGAACCGGGCGCCGCGTCCGTCACTGGACGGACCAGCCCCCGTCGGAGGCGAGCACGACGCCGTTGACGTTGTCGCTGTCGTCGCTGAGCAGCCAGGTGATCGACGCGGCGAGCTTGTCCGCGTCGGCCACCTGCGGGATGAGCCGCATGAACTCACCGATGCGGGCCGTGCCGAACTCCGACCCGAAGGTCGCCTCGATCCCCGTCGCCACGGGCCCCGGGGCCACCGCGTTGACCCTGATCCCGTGCGGTCCGTACATGAACGCCGAGCTGCGCGTGATGCCGACGACGGCGTGCTTGGAGGCCGTGTAGGCGACCCCCGCCGCGTTGCCGCGCAGCGCCGCCTCGGAGGCCACGTTGACGATCGCGCCCCGCCCCGCGGCGAGCATGGCCGGGACCACCGCGCGCGAGAGCTTGAAGGTGCCGTCGACGTTGACCGCGAAGACGCGTTCCCAGGTCCGGTCGCTCACCTCGTGCAGGGGCGACATGTCGTCCATGATCCCGGCGACGTTGGCCAGGCCGTCGACGCGCCCGCCCGCCGCGTCGACGATCCGCGCCACGTCCTCGTCACCGGTGATGTCGGCGGCGACGGGCACGACCGTGTCCTCGGGCGAGGCGTCGACCAGGGAGCGGAGGCGGTCCTGCGCGATGTCCACGGCGATCACCCGGCCGCCCTCCCGCACGATCCTCGCGGCGGTGGCGCGGCCGATCCCCGACCCCGCTCCGGTGACCACGACCGTGCGCCCGGCGAACCGCGCACCGGTCGCGGACGCCTGCGGCTCCTCCTCGACGACGGGGGCGACCCCGCCGTTGGCGCGGAGCACGAGCTCGTCGACGAGCTCCTGCGGGAACCGGTCGCCGGCGATCTCGACGAGCTTGGCCAGCGAGAGCTTGCCGACGGGGCGCAGCGCGTCCGCGTCCTGCCCCGACCCCTCCAGCAGTTCGCGCAGGACCGGCCCTCCGGCGGGGTGCGCGAGCCACTCCTCCACCGTGTTCCCGGCGGTGACGGGCCTGTCGTTCGCGGTCATGTCTCCTCCTCGCCGGCGGGGTGCCGATCCCGCCGCTCGTGTGCGCCGTGCCTTCCACGGCACTGCTGTCAACTTAGTTGACACCCACGCCACCCTAAGCGACGGAAGGAGCACACGACCCGGGCGGGGGCTGCGACCCTGCTCTCACCAGGGTGGAAGGAGGACTCGCGCCGCCGAGGACCCGGCCCCGCCCCTGGGTCCGACGGCGACCGCGCGTGACCCGCACGGCCCCGGGCGGGGGCCGTGCGGATCGGATCGGGTGCGCCGACGGGCGGGAGCCACAGCCCGGGAGCGGGTCAGGCGCCCCGGACCGCCGGGGCGCCGACGGGCTCGGCGGCTCCGGACGCGGACAGGTCCCCCGCCGAGGGCTTCCGTCGCCCGGGCAGGAACGCGGCGATGGCGAAGGCGGTGAGGGCGGCGAGTCCGCCGATGCCCAGGACCAGGGTGAAGGCGCCCTGCGACGGGAGGTCCTGGCCGCCCACCGGCAGGGTCATGCCGGCCAGGACCATGCCGGTGACGGCGCTGGCCACGGAGGTGCCGATGGAGCGCATGAGGGTGTTGAGGCTGTTGGCCGCGGCCGTCTCGGACCGCGGCACAGCGGCCATGACCAGCGCGGGCATGGCGCCGTAGGCCAGGCCCACACCGGCGCCGATGACGGTGGAGGCGATCATGAGCTGCCAGATGCCGGACATGAGCAGCAGGCTCAGGCCGTAGCCGACCGCGACCAGGAGCGCGCCGCACATCAGCGTCGTCTTCGGGCCCATGGCGCGGGACAGTCGCGCCGAGAGCGGCGCCATCACCATCATGACCAGCCCGTTCGGGGCCATCACCAGCCCCGCGACCAGGATCGTCTGCCCGAACCCGTACCCGGTGGCCTCGGGCAGCTGGAGCAGCTGCGGGACGACCAGGGACATCGCGAACATGGAGAACCCGAACACCAGGGAGGCGGTGTTGGTGAGCAGGACCTGGCGGCGCACACTGGTGCGCAGGTCGACCAGGGGGTGCGGGGCACGCAGCTCCCACCAGCCCCACACCAGGAGCACCACGGCCGCCGCGGCGAGCATCGCCCCGGGAACCCCGCTGCCCCACCCCCAGTCCGAGCCCTTGGACACGGCCAGCAGGAGCAGGAGCAGCGCCGCGGACAGGCCGATCGACCCGGGCAGGTCGAACCTGCCCCCCGCACGGACCCCCGAGTCCGGGACGAGCGTGCGCACCAGGGCTGCGGCGGCGCCGGCCAGCGCCGCGGCGACCCAGAACAGCGTGTGCCAGTCCGCGGTCTGGGCGAGGAACGCCGCTGCGGGCAGACCGAGCGCGCCGCCCACCCCCAGGGACGCGCTCATCACCGCGGTCGCCCCGCCGAGGCGTTCGGGGGGCAGCTCGTCGCGCATGATGCTGATGCCCAGCGGGATGACCCCGGCCGCCAGCCCCTGGAGGGCCCGGCCCACGACCATCGGCGCCAGGCTGTCGGCGAGGGCGCAGAACACCGAGCCGACCACGAGGACCGCCAGGCTGAGGACCAGCATGGGGCGCTTGCCGTACATGTCGCCCAGGCGGCCCACCGTGGGGGTGGCGACCGCGGCGGCGAGCAGCGTGGCGGTGATCGCCCACGCCGTGTCCCCGGGGGTCGCCCCGAGGAAGCCCGGCAGCACGGGCACGAGGGGGATGACCAGGGTCTGCATGAGCGAGACGACGATGCCGCTGAAGGCGAGGACGCAGATGACCACGTTCGGCCGGGAGGGAGGGCGCGCGGGCGTCCGCGCTTCGGATGGGCTGGTGCGGGCATCGGTCATCGAGCAGGAACCCCCGTATTCGGACACGCGAAAGCGCCGACTTTTAAGTCAGGCGCATGACTTAGAATAACAGGACGCGCCGGGCCTCCTCCACGCCCGGCGGAAGTGGAGGAGGCCCCATCAGCGAGGGAACCGCCGACGGCCGCGGCGCCCGCCGGGAACGGGCACGACCCACGCGCACGTACGCGTCCGAGGGGCGCGGCCCCGGGAACGGGGGCCTGTCCCGGAGCGGGGAACAGGGGGCTGTCCCGGCGACACGGGGCGACCGTCCCGCGCGGACATCGGTACGGTGGTCGGCATGAGCGGCAGGGTGGCGAGGTCGGAGCGGGTGGCGGCGACGCGGGAGACGATCCTGTCGGCGGCGGAGCGGCTGTTCGCGGAGCACGGCGTGGCAGGGGTGTCCAACCGCCAGATCGGCCAGGAGGCGGGACAGGGCAACAACACCGCGGTCACCTACCACTTCGGTTCCAAGGAGGGGCTGGTGCGCGCGATCGTGCGCCGCCGCACCGGGCCCGTCGAGGACGTGCGGCGCCGCATGGTGGCGCGGGTCGACGGATCCTCCGAGGTCAGGGACTGGGTGGCGTGCATGGTCGAGCCCCTGGCCCAGCACCTGGACGACCTGGGCACGCCCTCCTGGTACGGGCGCTTCAGCGCCCAGGCGCTGGCCGACCCCGCCTTCCGGGGGATCGTCTCACTGGAGGCCATGGAATCGCCCTCGCTGGTGCGCACCGGGGAGGAGCTGCGCAGGTGCCTGCCCGACCTGCCCGCCCCCGTGCGCCGCGAACGCCAGGACATGGCCCGCCACCTCATCGTGCACACCTTCGCCGAGCACGAGCGGGCCCTCGCCGAGGGCGAGCCCACCCCCAGGGGCTCGTGGCACGAGGCCGCCACCGGCCTGACCGACGCGCTCACCGGCCTGTGGCTGGCCCCCGTCACCGCCCCCTCCGCCCGCCCGGAGCCGAGCGCCGCCGGCGACCGCGCCCGCTGACCTGTAGCGGCGGCCGCTGGGGGCGGGGGAACCGCCCCGGCCCGCGCGGCCCGTACCGGGCGCTCCGCCCTCCCCATGGCGTCGATCACGTTCGACCGCCGGACGGACAAACGGCCGATAGGGTCCTCAACACCGGCAAAGGGGCCCTCCCCCACCCGGCCCGGGCGCAGTCATGCGCCCCGCGGAGGGGAACACGCCCCGGCACAGGTCCCCGCCCCTCCCCTCCCCCCACCGAGAGAAGTCGTGTTCCATGGCATGCGAAAACGTCGGGAGCGAGGGCTCTCGCCGCGGACAGCGGTCCCCCTCGGCCCTGAGCCGAGCCCCCTTGAGCACCCGGTCAGGAGCCCGCGGATGAGCCGACGCGTACTGGTCACCGGAGGCGCTTCCGGCTTGGGCCGGGCCCTGGTCGCCGCCCTTGCCGCCCGGGGCGACCGGGTCCTCGCCACCGACCTCGCCGAACGGGCTCCCGCAGACCTGCCCGGGAAGGCTGACTACCTGCGGTTGGACGTGACCTCGGACGAGGACTGGGCGACGGCCCTGGCCCGTGTCGAGGAGCGGTGGAACGGCCTGGACCTGTTGGTCAACAACGCGGGCGTGGCCTCGGGCGGGCGGATAGACGTGGTCACCCCGGCGGAATGGGAGTGGATCACCGGGACCAACCTCCTCGGGGTGGTCCGCGGCTGCCACACCTTCACGCCCCTGTTCAAACGCCAGGGTTCGGGCCACATCGTGAACGTCGCCTCCATGGCGGGGCTGCTGCACCCGCCGCAGATGAGTTCCTACAACGCCGTCAAGGCCGCGGTCGTGGCTCTGAGCGAGACCCTCTCCCACGAACTGGCGCCCTACGGGGTGCGCACGTCGGTGGCCTGCCCCTCGTTCTTCCGCAGCGGCCTGGCCTCCTCCCTGCGCGGGAGCGACACATCCGTGGAATCGGGTGCGGCGCGACTCATCGACGGGTCGAGGCTGGGCGCCGACGACGTCGCCGCCCGGATCCTCCGCGGCGTGGAGCGGGGCCGACCGCTCATCCTCACCGACTGGGAGGGACACCTCGCGTTGCGCGCCAAACGCCTGCTGCGGCCCCTCCACGACCACGTGATGCGGCGGCTCGCCGGGAACGCCCGCCGCAAGAACGAGGACGCCCCCGCTCCGGCGCTCCCCCACCGTTCCAGGCGACCGCGGTGACACCACAGCGACCAGGGAGCCGGCATGATCTCCGTGCCGGGCCCCGCGTCCTCCTGTGAGAGCGCGTTCGACTCCCCCGACCGGCGCGGCCCCGCCCCGCGGGTGTCCCCGACCGCGGCAGGCCCGGAGGCCACGAGGGCACCGACACCGCCGGCTGCGACCGGTACGCCGCTCGGCGGCCGAGGCCATGGACGAGATCCTGCACGACGTGGGCTGACAGCCCACCCGACCCCGGTCCAACCCCACCGGAGACGCAAAAAGAGGCCCGCCGACCGGCGAACCTCTCTCTGACCTGCTACTACTCTGTCGGGACGGCGGGATTTGAACCCACGACCCCTTGACCCCCAGTCAAGTGCGCTACCAAACTGCGCTACGTCCCGGCCGCTGGGCGGGCACCGTCTCCGGTCCCGCCAACAGGTAAAACTGTAGCGCATCCGGCAGTGCTCTCGAACCGCCCACACCTTTCGGACGGCCCTCGCCCGAGGGCGATCGCGCCCCGGTGGGCCGGCCGTGCACCCCTCCGGGCCCGGAGCTCCCCCGTGTCCGTTCCGGCTCCCGGGAGCGGCGGCTCCGCGCGGTACCGTGGGGCGTTTCGCGCTCCCGGGTCTCCGCCCGGCTCCGGCGCGCCGCGTCCACGGCACCGCCGCCGCAGGGCGTTCCTCCCTTCCACACGACAACTGGAGCCACGCATTGACCGAGCAGAGGGCGCACGCCTGGGGTCGCGAGCTCCGCGACGTCCACCAGCGGCTGCGCGACGCCCTGGAGGTGGCCCGCGAGGCCATCGCCGACGGCGCGGCGGCCGGGTCCGTCTCCCGCGACCTCCGGCTCTTCTGCCTCGGGTTCTGCACCGCCCTGAACGGCCACCACACGAGCGAGGACGCCGCCCTCTTCCCCCTCCTCCTGGAGCGCCGCCCCGACCTCGCGCCCGTCGTCGCGAAGCTCAAGCAGGACCACAGCATGATCGAGTACCTCATCGCCGGCCTGCAGAGGGCCGTGGACTCCGGGCACGGCGCCGAGGAGCAGCTGCGCCATCTCGACGGGATCGAGGCGGTCATGGAGACCCACTTCCGGTACGAGGAGAAGCAGATCACCGGCGTCCTCGACGAGATCGCCGACGAGGGGCTGGACAGGCGGACCCTGCTGGGCCCCCTCGCCTGAGCCCCGACGAAGGTCCCCGGCCCCGTCCCGCCACAGGGTCAACCGAGGTCCTCCTCCCCGAGCAGCCCCTCCCCCACCAGGTCCGACCACAGCGCGTCCGGTACCGGTCGGGCGAACAGGTCGGCGTTGCGCCGGGCCTGCTCCGCCGACCGCGCGCCCACGAGGACGGTGGCCACCGCCGGGTGCCGGGCCGCGAACGCCATCGCCGCCCCCGGCAGGGACACCCCGTGGCGGCGGGCGACACCGGCGACCGCGGCGGCCCGGGAGCGCACCTCCGGCGACGCCGCCGCGTAGTCGTAGGTCGCGTCCTCGGCGGGTTCGTCCGTGGCGAGCACGCCGCTGTTGAACACCCCGGCCGCGATCACCGACACCCCGGCGCGCAGGCAGGCCGGGAGCATCGTGTCCGCCGCCGACCGGTCCAGGAGCGTGTACCTCCCGGCGAGCAGCACCGCGTCCACGTCGGTCTCCACCGCGAAGCGCTCCAGCATCCCGGCCTGGTTCATGCCCGCGCCGATGGCGCCGACCACCCCCTGGTCGCGCAGCTCGTGCAGCGCGGGGTAGGCCTCGCCCACGGCCTGTTCCCAGTGGTCGTCGGGGTCGTGGAGGAGGACCAGGTCGACCCGGTCCAGGCCGAGCCTCTCCAGGCTCCCCTCCAGTGACCGCAGCACGCCGTCCGCACTGAAGTCCCACCGGCGGGTGTGCGTGGCGGGGACGTCGAAACCGTGGTCGTCGCGTTCCCCGCTCCGGTGCGGGGTCGGCTCCAGCAGCCTGCCCACCTTGGTCGACACGGTGTACCGGTCCCGGGGCAGGCCGGCCAGCGCGCGTCCCAGCCGCCGCTCGGACAGGCCCAGCCCGTAGTGCGGTGCGGTGTCGAAGTACCGCACCCCCGCGTCCCACGCCGCGCGCACGGCGTCGTGGGCGGCCTCCTCCGCCACCGCCCGGTCCATGCCGTTGCCGATCCCCACGGCGCCGAACCCGAGCGGGCCGACCTCCACCCGCGAGCGTCCCAGCCTGGTCGTCCCCATGCGCTCCCCTTCTCCGTGTGCCCACGGACCACTCTCGAACGCTGCACCCCTCACCGGAGCCGGCGGGCGTACCGCGCCGGGGACCTGTCTAGCCGACGGGCGCCGGATCCGCCACGGGGGCACGGAGCTCGGCGACGACCTGCCGTGCGACGGTGCGACCGGCGCGGTTGGCCCCGATCGTGCTCGCCTGGGGACCGAAACCCGCGAGGAACAGGCGGGGGTTGCGCACCGAGCGCCCCTGTTCGACGCGGACTCCTCCGCCGGGCTCGCGCAGGCGCAGCGGCGCCAGGTGGGTGAGCTCGGCCCGGAACCCGGTGGCCCAGATGATGGCGTCCACGGGGGCGAACGTCCCGTCGGCCCAGCGGACCCCGTCCGGTTCGACCGAGGAGAACATCGGCCGGGCCACGAGGAGCCCCCGCTCGGCGGCGGCCAGGTTCTCCGGGGTGGCGGGGAGGCCGGTGCCGCTGACGATGCTCGGGAGCGGCCGCCCGGCCCTGGCCGCCTCGTCGGCCATCCGCACCGCCGTGACGCCCGCCTCCGGGTCGTCGGTGAACTCGACGGGCCGGCGGGTGGCCCACACCGTGGCCGCCGCCACACCCTCCAGCTCGCGCAGGAACCCGACCGCGGAGGTGCCCCCGCCCACGACGAGGACGCGTTTCCCCCGGAAGTCCTCGGCGGAGCGGTAGCCGGTCGTGGAGATCTGCGTGCCCCGGAACTCCGCGGCGCCCGCGAAATAGGGCCGGAACGGGCGTGCCCACGTCCCGCTGGCGTTGACGAGGACCCGGGCGCCGATGTCGCCCCGGTCGGTCGTGAGGAGGAACCCTCCGCGGCCGTCCTCGTGGACCCCGGTGACCTCGACGGGTCTGCGCACGTCCAGCGCGAACGCCTGCTCGTAGCGTTCGTAGTAGTCGGCCACGACCTCCCTGGCCGCCCTCGTCCGGTCCGCGGTGGCGAAGCTCAGACCGAGTTCCCCCATGCCGGGCAGGTCGTTGACCTTGTGCGCGGTGTCCAGTCTCAGCGACTCCCACCGGAACTGCCAGGCCCCGCCCGTACCCGGCCCCCGGTCGAGGACCACCAGGTCCGATCCCGGGGTGAGCCCGAGGCGCCTCAGGTGCCAGGCCACCGACAGGCCGGCCTGTCCCGCGCCCACGACGACCACGTCGGCCGAGCCCGGCAGCTCCGGCCCGGCTCGTCCCTCTCCGTCCGCCATCCGCGTCCCTTCCGTCGTCCGCTGTCAGGGGGCAACAACGGCGGCGGGCGGTTCATGCCGGATCCCCTGCGCCCGCTCCGGACGGTCGCCGGGCGGTACGTGGGACGGCTCGACCACGGCGGGCCCGGTGCCCCCTCCGAAGTGGGCGGCGCCGGGGCACGGGCCACGTCCCGTGCGCGATCGAAGACGTCGAGCTCGGCACCGCCCGCACGGCGCGGGAACGGGTGCGGCGGTGCGGATGCTCCCGCGCCGCCGCGCCCGTGTGGGGGGCGCTTCAGTCCTTCCACTCCTGGATCATCGTGTCCGAGGCGTGCACGCACATGAGGCGCAGCCGCCCGGTGCCGGTGTTGGTGAACCCGTGCCACACGTGGGGCCGGACGACGGCGGTGTCGCCCGTCCTGGCGACGACCCGCTCCTCACCCACCGTGATGGTCGCCTCCCCCTCCAGGACGGTCCACGTCTCGGTGTACGGGTGGCGGTGCAGGCCGGGGCCCTGGCCGGGGTCGTTGTCCACGAGGAAGAAGGAGATTCCGGAGCCGTGGAGGTACCCCTCGAACCTCAGGGTCCGGGAGTCGCCGACCAGCAGCTCCCCGGCGGGCACGACGGCCGGTACGGTCACATCGCTCATGGTCCTCACCCTCCGAACTCGAACTCGACGACCGGCCACACCTCGGCGGGGCCGACGGTGGCGGGGTCGTAGCGGTACAGCAGCTTGATCTTCACGGTTCCTACTGGGGGGCTTGTCCCGGTGCCTCCACTCTGGCGGGCCGGCCCCGTGCGCCTCTACTCTTTCGACATGGGTCGAAACCTGGTCCGGTTCCGGATCGGCGCCACGGACATCTCCTCCATCCGTTTCGGCATCTCCCCCGGCCACGAGCTGTGCCACGCTGTCCGCGTGCTCCAGAACCCGCCGGAGCACCCCCTCCAGTGGGGCTGGCTCCGCTCGGTGCGCTCGGCCATGCCGCGGGGGGCCTTCCGGGTGCTGCGGACGGTGATCGGCCCGGAGGGCTACTTCCCCGACTTCCTCACCTCGACGCCGACGTGGGACATGGCCCCGGCCGACGAGGTCGAACGCCTGCGCAGGGTGCCGGCCGAGTCCGTCCGGGCGGACCTCACCAAGGTGCTCGCCCGCTCGGAGGGGCTGCGCCACCGGATCATCGCCGACATGTTCGCCCACCCGGAGCGGACCCGGGTCCAGGTGGCGGACGCCTGGGAGGAGGTCTGGGGGGCCGCGCTGGCCCCGCACTGGCCCCAGATCAGACGGCTCATCAGCGCCGACATCGACCTGCGCGTGCGCCGCGTGGGCGTGGACGGGGTGGCCGCGATGGTCGGCTCGCTCCACGGCTCCGTCGCGTGGCACCGCGACGCCATCGAGATCGAGATGCGCAAGCACAGCGAGGAGGTCGACTGCGAGGGCGGCGGGGTGGTGCTCGTGCCCTCCGTCATGAGCACGCCCCGCTGCTCGGTGCTCACCGAGCCGCCCGCGCAGCCGACGCTGTTCTACCCCGTGCTCGGGCTCTCCGCGTCGTGGACGCAGGAGCGCTCGGCGGTCGAGGAGGCCCTGGTGGAACTGCTCGGCTCGGGCCGGGCCCGCGCCCTGCTGTCCCTGGACGGCCCACGGTCGACCTCGGAGGTCGCCGACGCGTGTGCGACGGCCGTGTCCACGGCGTCACACCACCTGACGATCCTGCGGAAGGCCCAGCTGGTGCACAGCCGGCGCGACGGGACGCGGATGCTGCACGCCCGCACACCGCTGGGCGAGGCCCTGCTCGGCGCGGGCTCCTGACCCGCCCCGCTCTGACGGAGCGGGTAGCCTTCCCACCGTGCGACTCTCCGACATCTCCGTACAGGGCGCTCACCGCACGCCCTTCACGAGCGGTTTCGCCGCGCCGGGGCCGGTACAGCTGCGGGCAGGCACTCGTGGTTGAGCCGCCAGTTCCGCACGGGGCCGCCGACTGGAAACCTCCGAAGGGGTCGTGGGCGTCATCGGCCGCCAACCGGCGCAGTATGCGCGGCAACCGCAGCCGCGACACCAAGCCCGAACTCGCCCTCCGCAGGCTGGTCCACGCCGTCGGCCTGCGCTACCGGGTGGCCGCCAAGCCGCTGCCCAAGATGCGGCGGACCGCAGATTTGCTGTTCCGTCCCACCCGTGTGGCGGTGTTCGTGGACGGCTGCTTCTGGCACGGCTGCCCGGACCACTTCGTCCCGCCCAAGACCAACCCCGGGTACTGGGAGGACAAGATCCGCGGCAACATCAGCCGCGACCGCGACACCGACTCCCAGCTGGCGGAGGCAGGATGGCTGGTGCTGCGCTTCTGGGAGCACCAGGATCCCGCCGAGTGCGCCAAGGCCGTCGTCGAGACCGTCTCAGCCCGTAAGGGTGAGCTGGAGCTGCTCCGGAAGCACGGTTAGCTCCGCGGGCGGCGCAGCGGGTGGCACAGCACCGGTGTCGAAAGACCGCAGCGCGGCAATGATGGATTCACCCACCGCTTGGGCCACCGGCGACGGAAAGGCGTTGCCCACCTGCCGGTAGGCGGCGGTCTTGCGCCCGATGAACTCCCAGTCCTCGGGGAAGCCCTGGATGATCGCGGCCTGGGCGACGGTGAGCTTGGGCCCGCGCTCGCCGAACAGGTCCCGGTCCTCGTCCTTGGTCTTGCCGAGGTCGTCGGCGACACCGTGTCCGTCCACACCCAGTTCGCCCCAGGCCCGTTTGGCACGCGTGGGGCCCAGGTCCGCTCCGCCGTGCTTCTTCGAGCCGCCCACCAGGGTGGGGGCAACGGTGTCCCGTTCCTCGGCCTTCTTCTTCCACCTGCGGTAGTAGTCCATCGCGTCGGGGCGCTCCGAGGCGGCGTAGCGCGCCCTCATGGTGGCGTCCAGGGCTTCAGCGACCTTGACGGGATCCGCGCTGCCCCGGGGCGCCTGGAAATGGTCTGCCTCCGCCGCTCGCATGGCGACCAGGATCGCTCGGGGGCGGAGCTGGGGCACGCCGTAGTCCCGGGCCTCCAGCACCTTCCACATCAGGACCCGGTAGCCCAGCTCCTCCAGGCGCGCGCGGATGCGGTCCCGGTAGGGGGCGAACTTGTGGAAGGGCTCGAGCAGGCCCCGCACGTTCTCGATCATCACCGCGCGGGGGCTCAGCTCCTCCACCATGTCGAGCATGACGGGGAACAGGTCCCGTTCGTCGTCCTCACCCAGCTGCTTGCCGGCCAGGGAGAAGGGGGGGCAGGGGACACCTCCGGCCAGAAGGCTCAGGGAACCGGGGGGCACACTCTGTTTGAGGGCGTCCATGTCGAAGTCCGTCAGGTCCCAGTCAAGGACCTCGCAGTCCTCCCACCCCTGTTTGCGGGTGTTGTGCCGCAGCGTCTGCACGGCGTGGGGGTCGACCTCGATGAGCGCCCGGTGGCGGAAGCCGGCGTTGTGCAGCCCCACCGCCTGCCCGCCCGCGCCGGCGCAGATCTCCAGGGACGTGTACTCGCCCTCCCTACCCGACATCCTCTGCCTTTCTGTCCTCGCCCCGCCGACCGCTGCGGTCCGGCCGCACTGCACTCATCGAACACCCGGCGGAAAGACCGCTTCCGACCACGATGGTGTCATGGCGTGCGGGCGAAACCGCCAGTGCATCGGCAGAAGTTTCCCCACAGGACCCGAGGTGCTTCTGAGGGGCGATTCTACGCATGTGCTAGAGCGCAGGAGCAGAACCGGCAGAGCCCCCGCCGCAGTGCCCCGGAAGGGTACCGCGCAACGGCGGAGGCCTCCTCCCTCCCCTGCGCCGGCACCCCTCCGCAGCCGGGGGCTGGTCGAACCGCTAGCGGGGAGGAGGCCGCAGACGTGCCGGGAGAGCCCTGAGCCCCCAGCAGGGGAGTGTCGGGAAGCACACCTCGGGTGTGGCCTTCGGCACGCCGGCACCCTGACTTCCGCCGGCACAGGAGAGGAGAGAAGCGCTCCCGTCTGCCTGCCGCCAACAGCAGAGGCCGCCAGCGGTGCGCCCGGCGACCCTCCCTTCAGGCCTTCCCGCGCAGCGGTGTCGACCCCCTCGGACAGATTCGCACCACCCAGGCACACCAGAAAACTACATTAAAAGGGATATATGGGGACAATATGCCCAAAGGTGGGGCCTGAGCCCTCCCTTCTTCGCATGCCGCCGCCGACAACGCCGGGGCGGCAGACTTGCCTGCCGGTCCGGGAGGCAGTCAAGAAAATGCAAGTAACTGCAAGAGAGAAAACCGGCGCATCTCCTTCCAAATCCGAAAAAACTAGGTAAAGTCGGTCCACGTCACCTGCAGAGCGTGCGGCGGTGGAACGCGATCCGTTCCCCTCCCGCCCGCATGCCTTGCTCCTCCTGTGCGTTCACCGGCGGTCCGCCTCCGCAGGCAGGGGGCGCGCATACCCCTCACCCTTCAGGCGGACGAGAAAGCAAGACCCCCGACAGAACGCGGTGCACAAGAGCCCCCTCCCCCGAACGCCTACAGGTACCGGACCAGCCTTCCCGAAGGACTTCCGGGCTCTGCAGCGCCCTACGGAAACCAGACACGAGGTAAGCCATGCCCTCTTCCTCCCCGAACCCAGGGGACAACGACGCCTCCCTTTTCGCAGACTTCCTGGCGGAGCTCCTCGCAGAACACGGGCTCCAGCAGAGCCAGGTGGCAAAGGCTGCGGAGAAGGTCGCCGAGCGCAACACGGGTGAGCGGGACCGCCTGCACCGCGTCTCCTGGTCGACCCTGAGCAGGACCCTCAACAAGAAGCTGAGCCGCCCGCCGGTACGGGCCAAGTTCAACACCCTCACCCTGGCCTGCCTGTATGCGGCAAGGGAAACAGCGGGCGAGGCCGACCCCCTGCCGGACCTCCGCGAGGCGGACCGGCTCTGGAACCGGTGGCAGGAGTTCAGGCGGCAGGCTCTGCCCGTAGAGTTCCGGGGCTACCGGCAGGGGCACCAGCAGCCAGCCGCAGTTGCCCCGCCCGCTCCGGCCAAGGCCCCCCGGAAGGACGCCGAACAGCTCAGGTACGAAGCGGCCTACGGGAGGGCTGGTGCCACCCTGCTTGCCGCTGCCCGTTCCCCGGAGGCAGACCCGGAGGCGGCCCTGGTCCTCGCACTGCTGCGCCTCCTCGACAGCCACCCCGGAGAGGGGGAGGCCTGGCTCCGGACGGCGGAATCCCTGGGGAGCGCGGAGGCGGACGGTCTCCTGGGGGTTCAGGCGCCGCAGGAGCGGAAACTCAGCGCGGCCCGCCAGGCCGTCGAGACAGCCGCTTCCGCCAGCAGCCTCCTCGGCGAGGGGGAGATCCGGCCTCTGCTCCTCGAACGGGCGGCGCGGTCAGGCGTGCGCGAGGCGGCACACCAGCTGGCCGCCTACTACGCCGGTGCCGGAGAAGCCGGCCACGCGGCCCGCTGGAGCACAGCCGCGGTCCGGGCGAACTAGAGACAGCACGACACAGACACTGGAAGGAGAGCGTTCATGCGCCCTGTATGGAACGACCCGGAGCTGCGGGCCGGCACGAGGATCAAGGTCGCCCTGTGGCTCCTGGACGAGGTCGGGGAGGGGAACTTCTTCACCAAGGCCGAGCTGCGGGACGCGTTTCCCGGGGTCGAGCAGGTCGACCGCCGTATGCGCGACCTCAGGGCCAACGGGTGGGTCATCAACACCAACCGCGAAGACCCCGGCCTGCCGCTGAACACGCTGTGCTTCGTCCGTACCGGCGACGCCGTGTGGGACCCCCGTGCCCGTCGGAGCGCGCCGCAGGAGATCAGCAGCAAGGAGCGGGCCGCCGTCATGGCCGCCGACGACTACATGTGCACTGTGTGCGGCATCGCCGGCGGCGAGGAGTACCCCGACTCCCGCCGGGGGGAGACGGCGCAGCTGTCCGTGAGCGCCAAGAAGGAGACCCTGGAGGACGGGTCGGTGGAGCAGCGGTACCTCACCCAGTGCAAGCGGTGCAAGGCCGGCGGCGCCCAGGATGCGGCCCCGCAGCTGCACGACGTCCTGACAGCCCTCGACATGGTCAGCGCGGAAGAGCGCGAGGAGCTCGCGCAGTGGGTCCGGCGCGGCAGGAGGTCCCCCCGCAGGGTGGAGCAGCTCTGGACGGAGTTCCGCCGCCTCCCGGCTGATTCGCGCGAGTCCGTGGCCGACCGGCTGCGGAACCAGCCCTAGGCAGAACCTGGGGTCTGAAGATCCCGCCGGCCGGGGCCAGCACGCGCCCCGGCCGGACCGAGACGAGAAAAAGAGGCGTAGACATGAACCCCGCAGAGATCGCGGAAACCCCGGGCAGCAGCACTGTCCGCGCCAGGGTAGAGGCCCGGCTTGAAGAGGCGAACCGGGCCGATGGAGCCCCCGAGACCGTACGGGTGGAGTGGCGGGGACAGCCGGCCAACTTCAAGGTCGTCACCGTGCCGCTCGAGGACCTCCTCTACAACCCGGAGACCCACCGGATCCGCGCGCAGCGCTCCCACGACCCGGTGTTCGACGCCAAGCTCGCGGAGGACCCCTGGTCGAAGGAAAGCCAGGACTACCTGCACAGGCTCCTCCAGTGCAAGCCGGACAACCCCGACGCCACGGACCCCGACTTCGAGAAGCTCAAGGAGGATCTGCAAGAGTACGGCCAGAAGGACGCAGGGATCATCACCCCGAGCGGCATCCTGGTCAACGGCAACACCCGGTGCGCCGCCCTCAGGGATCTGAATAGGAACGTCTTCCGCGCAGCCGTCCTGCCGGCCACAGCGACCTGGGCCGACATCGCGGCGGTCGAGCTGGAACTGCAGCTCCGCAAGGACCGCCGCCGCGACTACTCCTATATCAACCGGTTGATCGCGGTCCATGAGCAGACCTCGGCTGGACGCACGCCCCAGGAACTGGGGAAGGACTTCCGGACCACGCCGAAAATGATCGAGCGGGACCTCTGGGTCTACGAGTTCATCTCCGACGCGATCGAGCGGAGCCGGGGCGAGCTCGGCGGAGGGGGCACGACCAGCCTGCGCCTGATGGACTTCGAGGGCCACCAGGAGACCCTGTCGGAACTGCACCGCAGCTACCACAAGGCAACCGACACGGGCAAGGCCGAAGCACTGCGGGAGAACCGGCTGCTCGCCATCGTCCTGGGCACCGCCAAGACCAAGGTCCGCTATGTCGGCCACGACTTCCACAACGCCTACCTCGTCCCCAAACTGGGCGAGGAGTTCGCCCAGTCGGGCAAGCCCGTGGATGAGGCCTTCTCCCTGCCCGGGCTCGACCTCGGCGAGGACTTGCCCCTCCTGGGGGACGAACCGGACACCCTGCGCGCACGCGCCTTCACCGATCGGGTCCTCCGGGCCAGGGCGAGGCAGGCCGCCGCTTCCCAGCTGACCGCTGAGGAGGCCTCCGAAGCCCGCACCGTGCTCGAACAGGTGAAGGAGGCGGTCGAGCAGGGGGTGCACGAAGCCGAGTGGGTGGACCGCCGCGCCAAGCGCAAGAGCGCTGCGGCCAAGACCCTCCAGGAAGCCGCCAAGCTCGTCAGCGAGTCGACGCAGCAGGCCTCCCAGGCGCGCAGCCAGGACCTCATGGAGCACCGTGCTCTGGACGAGTCGCTCCTGGAACTCGCCACCGCCCTGAAGAAGCTCTCCCGCGTCGCCTCCCGCGGTGTGGAGGAGCCCGGCCCCGGACTGTCCTGGCTGCAGGACGCGGTCGCGGACCTGTGAAGGAAGACTCTCCCGTGCCTACTCTCGCCATCAGGCTCTCCCCGTCCGGCACCACCGTGGTCCTGGAAGCGGACGCCTCCCACACGGCCGACCTCAGTCGGCTGACCCACCGTTTCCGCGGTTCCTCCTACCAGTCCCCCGAGATCGTCCATGTCCCCCTCGACAACTTCCTCTCCAGCGTCCAGTCGCTGAAGATCTGGCCCTCGAAGGATGTCCGCTGGGACACTGCGGTCGCCAACCTCGTACGGGACTCCGCACGCGAGGCGAAGGAAGCCAAGGCGAGGCTCAGCAATGACGGCTCCTCCCCCTCCGAGGTCTGCGCCGATGACGTCGACGGCCTGCTCGACCCCGGTTGGCTGGCCCCCCTGACCTCTTTCCAGAGAAGGGACATCGGCAGGCTCCTCTCCATGGGGCACGGCGCCAACTTCAGCGTCCCCGGTGCCGGGAAGACTCGTGTCGCCCTGGCTGACTTCCACGCCTCGCGGAACCGTGGCGAGGTCCTCCGCATGCTCGTCGTGGCCCCGAAGTCGGCCCACGGCAGCTGGACGGAGGAGGTGGAACTGTGCTTCGAGAAGCCTCCCGTCGTCCACATCGCCGACAGCGGGATGCTGGACCCGCTGGCCGAGATCGTGGTCATCAACTACGAGCGCCTCGCCGGCAGCCAGGACGCGCTGGCGAAGTGGCTCAGCGCGGAACCGTCCATGCTGGTCCTGGACGAGGCGCACCGGATGAAGCGCGGTGCGCAGGGCGTCTACGGGGCGGTGTGCCTGGCCCTGGGGCCGCTCGCGCGGCGCCGGCTCGCCCTCAGCGGCACGCCGGCGCCCAACGGCGCCAAGGACCTGCAGAGCCTCTTCTCCTTCGTCTGGCCCGGCCAGGGGGGGCGGACGGTCGAACGCGCCATCGCCGACCGCAGCCTGCGCGACGCCAGCGCGATCCTCAAGCCGTTCTTCTGCCGAACGACCAAGCAGGAGCTCGGCCTTCCCCCCCTCGACCCCCGTGTCGTCCGCGTCCGCCTCGACGACTGGCACCGGGAGCTCTACTCGGCGATCGCCGGAGAGGAGGGCCTCCGGGCGGCGGGCAGCGGCCAGGGCAGCGAAGGCCTGGAGAAGTACGGCCGTGTCTCCATGTACCTGATCATGGCCGCGGCCTCCCCCGCCCTGCTGTCGGAAGGCGGGAGCAAGTACGAGCCCCTGCCCTACGACCTCCCCCGCCTGGAGGTGCCGCAGAACCCGACCCTCAGGCAGATGATGGACAACCTCCCCCGCTACGAGGACTCCCCGAAGTACAAGGAGGCCTGCAAGATCGTGCGCGCGAACGCCGCACGGGGCCGGAAGACGATCGTGTGGTCGACGTTCGTCCGCAGCCTGACCACGCTCGAGAAGATGCTGGCCGACTGCGCTCCCGCCGTCGTCCACGGCGGCACCGCTGACCGCGACGAGCAGATCGACAGGTTCCGCAAGGACCCCGACTGCCTCGTCCTGCTGTCCAACCCCGCGACTCTCGGTGAGGGCATCAGCCTCCACCAGGTCTGCCATGAGGCCGTGTACGTGGACCGGGACTTCACCGCCGGCCGGTTCCTGCAGAGCCTGGACCGGATCCACCGCCTCGGCCTGGCACCCGGCACGGAGACGAACGTGCGCATCCTGATCGCGGAGAAGACGATCGACGAAGTCATCGAGGAGCGCCTCGCCGCCAAGCTGCGCTTCATGGGGGCGGTCCTCGACGACCCCGGGGTCGAACAGCTCGCGGACCTGGCCGACGAACCCGCCGCGCCGGCCGGGCTGGAGCGCTCGGACATGGAAACCCTGATGCGGCACCTGCACGGGGACCTCCGGCAGTGAGGCGGCCCCGACTGGGCCGAGCGCAGGGCCCGCCAGCGCGGATACCCAGCTGGTTCACTGTGCAGAACGCTGCGTGACGGGCACGGGCCCGGGAGGCGACGACGCGCCTCCCGGGCCCGTGCCAGGTCGCGGATACGGAGGCACGACGCCGCTGGAACGCGCAGGGGTCGACCCGCCCCCGCGCGAGGGCGGGAGAAGGCGTCCCCCGGCTCGCACGCCTGCCTCCGGGCGCAACCGGCCATGGCGGAAGGGGTAGGAGGAGAGCAGAGGGCCCGGAGGGAATCCGCGTGGCCGGGGAGGGGCCCGCGTCACCGGCTCGGGAGGGGGCCGCACCTCCGTGTCGGACCGGCGGGGAAGGAAAAATACGTCCTTCCACTCTCAACGTATAGCGCACCGGGGGGCTTGCGGCAAGACCCGGGTCGTGCCGCAGAATCATCGCTCGTGGACGGAGCACACGGTTCCGGCAACCACGGCACGCGTGTGCCGTCGCAGGTCGGGCGGGGCTCGCGCGGACGCCGCACCGGCGGGGAAGGCGGTCGGTGGCGGGCGCCCCCAGGAGCTGCCGGCGGCCGGGACGCCATGACGAGGGACAGGGGCATTCATGATCGACGTGATCGTGGTCGGCGGTGGGCCGACCGGCCTGATGCTGGCCGGTGAGCTGCGGCTGCACGGCGTTGACACGCTCGTGCTGGAGAAGCTGACCGAGCCGACCGGGCACTCCCGGGGGCAGGGCCTGCACGCGCGCAGCGTCGAGGTGATGGACCAGCGCGGTCTGCTGGACCGGTTCCTCGCGGTCAGCGAGAAGTTCCGGGTCGGCGGCCTCTTCGGGGGCGTCACCAAGCCGTGGCCGGAGCGGTTGGACACGGCCCACCCGTACGGTCTCGCCACCCCGCAGCCGGTCACCGAGCGGCTGCTGGAGGAGCGCGCCCTCGAACTGGGCACGAGGATCCGGCGCGGCTGCGAGGTGGTCGGCCTGGAGCAGGACGGGGACGGGGTGGACGTCGAGCTGGCGGACGGCACCCGCCTGCGCTCGCGCTACCTCGTGGGGTGCGACGGCGGGCGCAGCACGGTGCGCAAGCTGGTCGGGATCGGCTTCCCCGGCGAGCCCGCCGAGGTCGAGACGCTGCTGGGCGCCATGGAGGTGGCCGCGGATCCGGAGGTGATCGCCGCCGCCGTCGCGAAGGTCCACCGGACCCAGCTGCGGTTCGGCCTCGCCCCCGCCGCCGAGGAGGGCGAGGGGGTGCACCGCGTCATCGTGCCCGCCGAGGGGGTGGCCGAGGACCGCGCGGCCGCGCCGACCCTCGACGATTTCAAGCGGCAGTTGCGGGCCTTCGCGGGCACCGACTTCGGCGTGCACTCGCCGCGCTGGCTGTCCCGCTTCGGCGACGCCACCCGGCAGGCGGAGCGCTACCGGGAGGGCCGGGTGCTGCTGGCCGGGGACGCGGCGCACATCCACCCGCCCACCGGCGGGCAGGGGCTCAACCTGGGTGTGCAGGACGCGTTCAACCTCGGCTGGAAGCTGGCCGCCTCGGTCGGGGGCCGGGCGCCGGAGGGGCTGCTGGACACCTACCACGAGGAGAGGCACCCGGTCGGCGCCCGCGTGCTGGACAACACCCGCGCGCAGATCACGATGCTGGGCGCCGGCCCGGGTGCGGCGGCGCTGCGGGGGCTGTTCTCGCGGCTGATGGACTTCGAGGAGGTCAACCGGTACGTGACCGGCATGATCACCGCGGTCGACGTCCGCTACGACTTCGGCGAGGGGCACGAGCTGCTCGGCAGGCGGATGCGCGACGTGGAGCTGGGACGGGGCGGCCGCCTGTACGAGCTGATGCACGGGGGCCGGGGGCTGCTCCTGGACCGGACCGGGCGGCTCTCCGTCCGGGGCTGGGCCGACCGCGTCGACCACGTCGCGGACACCGGCGGGGAACCGGACGCGCCCGCCGTGCTGCTGAGGCCGGACGGGCACGTGGCGTGGGTCGGCGAGGACCAGCGGGAGCTGGCAGGCCCGCTGTCGAGGTGGTTCGGCGCCGCCTCGGACTGATCCGGCGGCGGCCGTCCCCCAGCCGGGAACGACCGCGGGGGCCCGTCCTCGGACGGGCCCCCGCGGCGTGTCCGCGCTCAGCCCGCCGCGCGGGGTCGGCCCTCCGATCGGACCGCGCGTGGTCCGCGCGGGTCCGTTCAGGGCCCCGTTCCGCCGTCGGCGAGCCGGTACCGCAGCGCGCCCGAAGGGCAGCGCCGCACCACTTCGACCAGTCGGTCGGCGGTGGCGCCGTCCGGCCGGATCCACGGGCGCCGAGCCGTGTCGAACACCTCGGGCAGGCCCCGGACGCACTCGGCCGCGTGCCGGCAGAGACCGGCCTCGAAGGTGACCGCGACCGACCGCCCCTCGTACGTCTTCTTCCCGGGGCCTCCGCCCGTACCGGCCCCCGTGTCCGCCGTGTCCGACCGTTCAGTCACTGACCCTGCTCCGGGACTGGTACAGCAGGTCCTGGTACTCGGGGTGCCGGGCGATCCAGCCCGCGAAGAAGGGGCAGGTCGCGAGCACCCGCAGGTTCGCGGCCCGCGCCTGGTCGAGGGCGGTGCGGGCCAGCGCGGACCCGACCCCCCTCCCCTCGTACTCCGGCTCGACCTCGGTGTGCACGAACGCGACGAGTTCCGCCGTGCGGATGTATCCCGCGATGCCCGCGACCCCGGTCTCCCCGTCGACGCGGGCCTCGTAGCGCTTGGCCTCGGGCGCATCGCTCACTTCGACTGCCATACGGCCTCCTCCTCGATCGGCGGGCCGGGCGTCACACCGGCCCGGCAAAGATGATTCATCAACGTGTTCCTGCAGCGTGCCGGCAGGGCCGCCGCCCCCGGCGGGACCGGGGCATCACCCGCCCGGGCGGGCGGACCGGGGACGCCGGCCGCCGCCTCCGCCGCCTCCGCCGCCCCCGAGCCCCGGGCAGGGCAGGACGGGTCGCCGGAGAACCCGGCGACCCGTCGCCACGGCAGCGTTCGGCCCCGCCATCCGGCGGCGAGGGCCTTCGCCCGCGGAAGGGCGAGCCCTCCGCACGACGGTTCCGGCGGTGACACCGCGATCCTCCGCGCCCCGTTCCGGATCCGCCCGGCTCACGGCCGGACATCCCCTGGAACCGGACCCGTGCCCCCGAGCACCCGCCCAGCCGATGCGGACCGGGTCCGTTCCGCGGTCGTGTCAGACGCCGCTTCCGGCGCGGCCGGCCAGCAGCTGCGTCTCCCAGGCGAAGGCGATGCCGGTGGCTCCGGCGTACTGCGTCTGGACCTCGATCATGCCCGGCAGGGTCTCCTCGCGGGCCCAGTCGCGCTGCCACTCCCCCGCCACGGCCAGCCAGGTGATGGGTACCACGCCGGCCTGGACCATGCGCCGCACGGCCATGTCGTGGGCCTCCGCCGAGATGCCGCCCGAGGCGTCGGTGACGACGAAGACCTCGAAGCCCTCGCCCGCCGCCTGGATCGCCGGCATGGCCACACAGATCTCCGTCCAGAGACCGGCGATGATCAGCTTCTTCCTGCCGGTCGCCTTGACGGCGTCGACGACGCGCTCGTCCTGCCAGGTGTTGATGAACGTGCGGTCGATCGGCTTCTGCTCCGGGAACACGTCCTGCAGTGCCTGGATGAGGTAGCCGCCGCGCTCCTCCAGCACCGTCGTCAGGATGGTCGGGACGTCGAACACCTTGGCGGCCTTGGCGAGGCCGACGGTGTTGTTGACGACCATCGACGGCTCGTGGCTGTTCAGGTTGGTGAACTGGAACGGCTGGTGGTCGATCAGGACGACGACGCTCTCCTCGGGCGTCAGCAGTGCCTGAAGTCCGTTCTTGGCTTCGGTGCTCACAGGGGGTTCCTCTCAAGGTTCTCGTGTGCTGGGGGTTCGGCCGGGACACCGTCGATCCCTACGCGGGCGACACGGGCACACGCGCCCGCACCGGAGCCCCGGGGACCGGACCGGCCGACGACGCGCGGCACCGGTCGGCACGGCTCCGCGGACCGGGGCGACCTCCGCAGGGGGACGGCCCTTCGCCGCAGTGGCGGCACATCCCCACCAATGAGGTGATGCGTCAACCAAATTAGCACCATTGGATGATGTGTCAACCAAATGAGGCCGACCTCCGCCACCGCCCCCCGGAGGCAGATCCCCGCCCGGCGAGTTGATCCATCACCTACCGTTCCGGTGATGCATCAACTACCATCGGGGGCGCCCGTCCCGGGGACGCGGGGCGCCGCCCATGCGGACGCCCCGGTCGCCGTGAGGGTGTGGCGAGAACCGACACAGCCGAGGCCCCTCCGCCCGGGAGGGACGAGGGGCCGGGGCGCCCGTCCGCAGAACACGAACACGACCGCCTCCGCCCTCCGGCGGCACGGCGAAGGAAGCGAGAGCCGATGACCAGCCCGTCGAAGACGAACTGGCCGAGCCTGCGGGTCTCGGACTGGACCCCCACACGCGACACCCTGCACATGTGGACCCAGATCGTGGGCAAGATCCGCATGGCCCACGCTCCGCTGATCAACCACTGGTGGCAGGTGACCCTCTACGTCAGCCCGCGCGGGTTGACGACGTCGGCCGTCCCGTACCGCACGGGGGCCTTCGAGATCGAGTTCGACTTCGTCGGCCACCGGCTGGAGGTCCGCAGCAGCGACGGCGGCACGCAGAGCCTCCCGCTGCGGCCGATGCCGGTCGCCGAGTTCTACGCCCGGGTCCTGGACATGCTCGACCGGCTCGGGATCGAGGCGCCGATCCGGCCGCAGCCCAACGAGGTCGAGCCGGCGATCCCCTTCGCCGAGGACCACGAGCACGCCTCCTACGACGGCGAGGCGGCCACCCTGTTCTGGCGTCAGCTGCTGCAGGCGAACCGGGTGATCGGCGAGTTCCGGTCACACTTCGTCGGCAAGGTCAGCCCGGTGCACTTCTTCTGGGGGGCGATGGACCTGGCCTGCACCCGCTTCTCGGGGCGGTCGGCCCCGCCCCACCCGGGCGGAGCGCCCAACTGCGGGGACTGGGTCATGGTCGAGGGCTACTCCCGGGAACTGTCCAGCTGCGGGTTCTGGCCCGGCGGTGGCGAGGAAGGCGCCTTCTACTCCTACGCCTACCCCGGCCCGGAAGGGTTCGCCGATCAGCCGGTCGGCCCCGAGGGCGCGTACTTCAGCACCGAGTTCCAGCAGTTCCTGCTGCCGTACGAGGCCGTCCGCGCCGCGCCCGACCCCGACCACGCGGTCGCCGAGTTCCTCCGCACCACCTACGAAGCCGCCGCGGACCTCGGACGCTGGGACCGCCCCGCCCTGGAGGACGACCCCTTCCGGTGGCACAAGACCCCTGCGTCCCGAGGAGACGACGGTGTCCGACCGGGCCGGACCGCCGGCCCCCGCTGATAGGTCCCGCCCGCGTTCCAGGAGGTTCGGCGCGGACGGCCCGGAGAGCGGCCGCACGCACCGCCCCGCGGTGCCGCCCCCGGAGGAGGGGCGGCACCCGCCGTCCGCGGGGAGGCGGAGGACATGGCCCGCCGTCGACCGGCGGCGGGTCCACCGCGGGCTCTCGCCCCCTGAACCGGGCGGTCCCGAACCGCGGCGGCCCGGGGCACGGCGCCCACCGGCCGGCGGAGGGCCGCTCCACCGTCCTTCCAGCTCACGTGGATGAGACGTCAACTTCTTCGTTACACTGCGCCCATGAACGAGACGCCACGCTGGCTGGAGGCGGAGGAGAAGGCCGCTTGGGACAGCTTCATCCACATGCAGGAGACGCTCATCGGGCGGCTGTCCCGTCTCCTCCAGGCCGACTCCGGGATGTCCGCCTCCGACTACATCGTGCTCGTCAGCCTCACCGCGACGAGTGACGGGAAGCTGCGCCTCCTGGAGCTGGCCAACCTCGTGAACTGGGAGAAGAGCCGGATGTCCCACCAGGTCAGGCGGATGGCCGAGCGCGGGCTCGTGGCCAGGGAGGAATGCCCCGACGACGCCCGCGGAGCGTTCGTCGTCGCCACCCCGGCCGGTTACAAGGCGATCGAGGACGCCGCACCCCTGCACGTGGAGCACGTCCGGCGCCTGTTCGTCGACGCCCTGACCCCGAACCAGCTCAGCACGTTCGCCCGGCTCTCCCAGCGCGTCTCGGACCACATGGAGAAACAGCCGGACTGAGCGGGCGGCGCCGAGCCCCCGAGGGGACGGCCCTGCGCCCGCGAGGAGCCGCACCCCGCCCCCGGCACGCCCGGCGGCAGGGAACCGGGCGGCCCCGACGCGGCCGTGCGGACAGCACGTCCGGCGGGGCCGAGCAGGGATCGCCCGGCAGCGAGCGCCGTTTTTGTTGATGAATCAACTTAATTTCGAGTACGGTAGTTGACTGATCAACCGAATGACGACGACGCCGAAGCGGAGCGGCCACGCCCGGCGCCGCGGTCGTCAGGGCCGTCGACACAGCGACCACACGGAGATGGGTGCGATGCAGTTCGGGATCTTCACCGTCGGTGACATGACACAGGACCCCGCCACGGGCCGGACGCCGACCGAGCACGAGCGGATCAAGGCGATGGTCACCATCGCCCAGAAGGCCGAAGAGGTCGGGATGGACGTGTTCGCGACCGGCGAGCACCACAATCCGCCGTTCGTGCCCTCGTCCCCGACCACCATGCTCGGCTGGATCGCGGCGCGCACCGAGCGGATCATCCTGTCCACGGCCACCACCCTGATCACCACCAACGACCCGGTGAAGATCGCGGAGGACTACGCCATGCTCCAGCACCTGGCCGACGGGCGCGTGGACCTGATGACGGGCCGCGGCAACACCGGCCCGGTCTACCCCTGGTTCGGCAAGGACATCCGCCAGGGCATCGACCTCGCCATCGAGAACTACGCCCTCCTGCGCAAGCTCTGGCGCGAGGACGTCGTCGACTGGGAGGGCCGCTTCCGCACCCCGCTGCAGTCCTTCACCTCCACGCCGCGCCCGCTCGACGGCGTTCCCCCCTTCGTCTGGCACGGCTCCATCCGCTCGCCGGAGATAGCCGAACAGGCGGCCTACTACGGAGACGGCTTCTTCGCCAACAACATCTTCTGGCCCAGGAAGCACTTCCAGAAGCTGATCGGCCTCTACCGCAGGCGCTACGCCCACTACGGCCACGGCACCCCCGAACAGGCCGTCGTCGGCGTCGGCGGCCACGTCTTCATGCGGCCCAGCTCCCAGGACGCCGTACGGGAGTTCCGCCCCTACTTCGACCGCTCCCCCCAGATGGGCGGCGGACCGTCGCTGGAGCAGTACATGGACGAGACCCCGCTGACCGTCGGCAGCCCCCAGCAGGTCATCGACAAGACCCTCACCTTCCGTGAGAGCTTCGGCGACTACCAGCGCCAGCTGTTCAACGTCGACGGCGTCGGGGTCCCCCTGAAGACCGTGCTGGAGCAGCTCGACATCCTCGGCGAGGAGGTCGTGCCGGTCCTGAGGGAGGAGTTCTCCAAGAACCGGCCGGAACACGTGCCCGACGCGCCCACGCACGCCTCACTGCTCGCCGCCCGCGAGGCCGAGGAGGCCTCCGCGACAGCGGCGGGCTGAAGCGCGACGGCGAACCGGCGCGGCGGGTTCCCGTCCGCCCCGCCCGAGCCCGCCGGGGTGCCGGCGCCCGTCCCGCCCGAGCCGGGGCGCCGCCCCGTCCCCCACCGACCGAGCCGAACACCGTTCCCACCAGAGAGATCCGCCATGAGCGAGCCAAGAACCGACAGAACCGGAGCCGTCGTCCACGTCGCTCTGGACGAGACGCGCGCCGTCAGCGCCTACACCGTGAGGCTGGACGACGGCGCCCTCGCCGGACGCGCGGACTTCGTCGACCCGCCCGGGGCGCCCGGCGAGCGCGTCTTCTTCCACACCGAGGTCGCACCGGAGTTCGGCGGCCGGGGCCTGGCCGGACTGCTGGTGGCCGAGGCGCTGGCCGACAGCATCCGCAGGAACCTCACCGTCGTCCCCGTGTGCCCGCTCTTCGCCGGGCACCTGCGCAAGCACGGCGACGAGTACGCGGCCGAAGGCGGACGGGTCCGCCGGCCGAGGCCGGCCGACCTCGCCCTGGTCGAGGAGACGGTCAAGGGCAGGGGTGACGCATGAGCGCTGAGCGCCCCTACATCGACAAGGAGCACCCCGAGGTCTACGGGGCGATGCTCAAGGCGGCCGCGGCCTCCCGCTCAGCGGCACGGGAGGCCGGTCTGGGCGACGACACCCTCGAACTGATCAACCTCCGGGTGTCCCAGATCAACGGGTGTCCGACCTGCCTGGGGATCCACTCCTCCAAGGCGCGCAAGGCAGGCGTGGCGCAGAGCACCCTGGACGTGCTGCCGGCCTGGCGCGAGGTGGCGTCGTTCACCGAGGAGCAGAGGGCCGCGCTGGAGCTGGCGGAGTCCTTGACCGTGATCGATCCGACGATCGACCGACAGGCCCTCAACGCCCGTGCGGCGGCCCATCTGACCACCGCCCAGATCTCCGCGGTGGAGTGGACGACCACTCTCATCAACGCGTTCAACCGCATCTCGATCGCGAGCGGGCACCCGGTGCTCCGCCGGTAGGAGGAGGCGGTTCCCACCGCCGTGGCGGCCCACGGCCCCTCCAGGGCGCCACGGCGGTGGGAGACGGGCCTCTCCCACCGCCCGCCGGGAGGATCCCGGGGGACACGGGCGTCCGCCGTCCCCCACGACGTGGGACGACGGCCCGCGTCCCCCGGTTACAGCCCCGCTCCCGCCCCACCGGGAACGCAGCGAGGGGCCCACCTGATGGTGGACCCCTCATCGACCTGCTACTTCTCTGTCGGGACGGCGGGATTTGAACCCACGACCCCTTGACCCCCAGTCAAGTGCGCTACCAAACTGCGCTACGTCCCGGCCGCTGGGCGGGCGCCGTCTCCGGCCCCGCCGACGGAGAAGACTCTACCGCATCCGCCGGGACGTCCGCACCACGACGCCTCCCGCCCCGCGGGCGCTCCCCCGCCGGCGCCCGCGCGGCTCGGCCGGGACCACCGCCGCGCGCGGGGAGGGCAAGTTCGGTCAGGCGAACCCGGCGACGCCCGGAACATACTGGTCACATGACCGAGTCCACCTCCGGACGGGACCGTCTCCGGGAACTGCTCGACGCCGTCCTGGACGAGGAGAACCCTCGCCTCACCGACATGGCGGAGCACGCGTTCGCCTCCCCGTTCCACTTCACACGCCGTATGACCCGCGACACCGGGGAGGCCCCGGTCGCCCTCCGCCGCAGGGTCCTCCTGGAGCGCGCGGCCTGGCAGATCGGCCAGGGGAGCACCGTGACCGATGCCGCGTTCGCCGCGGGCTACCAGTCCGTCGAGGGCTTCATCCGCGCCTTCGGGCGCGCCTACGGGCACCCTCCCGGGGCCACCACGCCGGGGAGCACCACGTGGCTGCCCGCACCGAACGGCATCCACTTCCACCCCCCGATCCACCTGTGGATCGAGGAGAACCCGAAGAAGGACACCGGCATGGACGTCCTCGCCCTCCAGATCCACCACGACGTCGACGACACCGCCCACCTGCTCCGCCTCGCCGCGTCGCTCCCCGAGGAGGTCTACCGGGAGGTGCGCGCCCCCGGGAGCACCGTCCTGGCGTGGGACGGCCCCGAGGAGTCGATCGCGGCCGTCCTCGAACACCTGGTGCGGGCGAAGGAGATGTGGCTCGCCTCGATCGAGGCCGCCGACCAGCCCGAACGGGGTGCGGACGATCCCGCGGCGCTCCTCGAACGGCACGAGGACGCGGCGGCGCGGTGGATCGCGGCCGTCAACGACATCGGCCGCCGCGGCGCCTGGGGCGACCGCCTGGTGGACGCCCTGTGCGACCCGCCGGAGAGCTTCGTCATCGGCAGCGTCGTCGCCCACGTCCTGACCTTCTCCGCGCACCGCAGGCAGCTCGTCCGGCAGATGCTGCGCTCCGCGGGCCTGGAGGCGGACCACGGCGACCCCATCGAGTGGCTCCAGGGACGCCACCACGACAAGTAGGCCCGGACCCCCGGCCCCCGTGCACCGCCGGGGCGCGGGGACCGGCACGACGGCCGCCGCCCCGGGCGGCGGCACCACGGAGGAAGAACATGACCAGGACGATCTACAACACCGCGACCAGCCTCGACGGGTTCATCGCCACCGACGACCACTCCCTGGAGTGGCTGTTCGCCGCGGACTCGGGGGAGGCGAACACCGAGCACGCCGACTTCATGAAGAACGTGGGGGCGCTGGTCTCGGGCGCCCACACCTACGAGTGGATCCTGCGCCACGAGGGGGACGAGGCGTGGCCCTACGACATCCCCTCCTGGGTGCTCACCCACCGCGACCTGCCCCGCGTCGAGGGCGACCTGCGCTTCGCGAGCGCCGACAGCGACCGGGAGCTGCGGGACCTGCACGCGGAGATGGTCGGGGCCGCCGGCGGACGCGACGTGTGGGTGGTCGGCGGGGGCGGGATCGCCGGACGGTTCGCGGAGCTCGGACTGCTCGACGAGGTGATCGTGTCCATCGCGCCCGTCACCCTGGGATCGGGGGCTCCGCTCCTGGC
The DNA here is from genome assembly GCF_044766605.1 of Nocardiopsis sp. NPDC101807. Taxonomy (NCBI): domain Bacteria; kingdom Bacillati; phylum Actinomycetota; class Actinomycetes; order Streptosporangiales; family Nocardiopsidaceae; genus Nocardiopsis; species Nocardiopsis sp. NPDC101807. Next base: position 590,557 of record NZ_JBIWMK010000001.1, read on the forward strand.
CGGCCGGGTCGACCTCCGGGTCGTGGAGGTCCACCGCGCCGGGGACTTCGCCTGCGCCCGGTACGAGGTCGTCCGACCCCGGGCGCACTGACCCGAGAGGCCGGTGACGCGGGGGCGGGGTGGCCGCTGATCGCGGTGTGGAACCGGTGGTGACCGTGGTGGTGCGGACACCCGGTGAACGCCTGCGCGCGGACGCCCCGCCGGCCGGGGGCGCATGCGCCCCCGGCCGGGGACGGCTCGGCCTCAGCGGTCCGACCGCTCCTGCCGGTCGGCGTGGGCGCGGAACCAGTCGAGCATGAACCGGTGCGAGGCGATGCCGTAGTCGAGCGCCGCGCGCTGGTGGGCGACGATGTCGCGGTGCTCCTCGGCGACGTCCGTCGCGTCGAGGTGCCCGTCGAGGCGGGAGAGGGCCGCGAGGTCGGTCTCGATGCGCGCCGTGACGCGGCGCAGGACCGGCGCGCGTTCGCCCGGTTCCAGCAGTCCGAGGAAGAAGAGCCTGGACAGCGCCGCGGCCTCCAGGTCGGACCCGGTCGGCTCCCCCGTCATCCAGGCGCGGAACTCCTCGCGGCCGGCGTCGGTCACGCGGTACACCTTGCGGCCCCGGCCCCCGGGTTCGACGCTGGCGACCTCGATGGCCCCCCGGGCGAGCAGGGAGTCGAGCGCGCGCCTGATGCTGCCGGAGCTGGCGCTGTAGAAGAGCGCGACGCCGGCCTCGAACCCCTTGATGAGGTCGTAGAAGCTCTGCGGGGCGATCAGGAGCAGTCCGAGGATCACGTGGGCCATGGGGCGAGTGTAGACCCGTTGACTCTCATAGACATGTCTAATAGACATATAGAGACCCTCGGTCCCCCACCCGGCCCCGGACGCCGCAGGCACGGCGACGGGCCGCCCCCGGCACACCAGGAGCCCGCGTGACACCACCGCCCGCCACCACCCGCGCCCGGGACAACCGGGTGCGCCCCGGCGTCGACGACCGACTGACGCGCCTGCTGGAGGACCTCGTCGCGCGACCCGGCGTCCACCACGCCAACCTCGCCCTCGCGAGCGGCGACGGCGGACTGCGCTGGTCCGCCGCCTCCGGGCCCGCCGACGACCGACCTCAGCGCCCCGACACCCCGTTCTTCGTCGCGAGCGTCACCAAGCGGTTCATCGTCACCCTGGTGCTCCAGGCGCACGAGCGCGGCGAACTCGACCTGGACGCGCCGATCGTCCGGTACCTGCCCTCGGAGTCACGCACCGGGCTCCACGTCCTCCGGGGCACGGACCACACGTCCGCGATCACGGTCCGCCACCTGGCGAGCCACACGTCGGGGCTGCCCGACCACTTCGAGAGGCGCCGGGGCGGCCCGAGCCTGTACGAACACCTCGCCCGGGGCCGGGACCTGGCCTGGACGTTCGAGGACACGGTGCGGACCACGCGCGAACTGCAGCGCCCCCACTTCGCGCCGCAGGACCTCGCCGCGCCCCGACAGAGGGCCCGCTACTCCGACACCGGGTTCCAGCTGCTCATCCGCATCGTGGAGACGGTGACCGGCCGACCGTTCGCCGACCTGCTCACCGAACGCGTCCTCTCCCCGCTCGGCCTGGCCCGCACCTGGCTCCCGGGGCACCGCCCGCCGGACCCGGCGACCGCCGAGCCCTCGCCCCTCCACCGGGGGCGGCGCCCCGTCCGGCTGGACTCGCTGATCGCCTCCTCCAACGACCTGTTCAGCACCACCGCGGACCTCCTCGCCTTCCAGAGGGCGCTGCTCGGCGGAGAACTCCTCGGGGAGGCCCGCTCCCTGGCCGCGCTCACCGAGCGGCGCAACCGGCTGCGCAACATCCCCGTCCTCCGGTACGGCCTGGGCACCATGTTCTTCACCGTGGGCCGGCTCGCGTCCCCGGTGGGCCGCCCCGTCACCCTCGTGGGCCACTCGGGGACCACCGGGACGTGGCTCTTCCACTGCCCCGAACTGGACCTGCACCTGGCCGGAACCGTCGACCAGACCAGGGGGCAGGCCGTCCCCTTCCGGCTCATGGCGCGGCTCCTGAGGGCCTGGCACGCATGAGGGGCGCCCCGACGGACGGCATCCCGGCCCCCGAGCGGCGCCGTCCGGCGCGGCCCCCTCCACCGGAACGGGCCCGGCGCCGCAGCGGGGGCCCAGGCCCTCAGGCGCGTTCGGCGGCGTCCAGGTACCCGGCCGCCTCGGCGACCTCCTCCTCGTTGAAGACCGCGACGCCGTGGTCCCTCAGCAGCTGGGCCGTCACCCCCGCGCCCGCCAGCTTGCGCCCGCCGAAGGTCCCGTCGTACACCTGGCGTGACCCGCAGGACGGGCTGGACTCCTTGAGGACCGCCACCTCCACCCCGTGCTCCCGCACGGTGGCGAGGGCCGCGCGGGCGCCCCGCACGAAGTGCTCGGTCACGTCCGCGCCCTCGGGGGTGAGGATGCGCGCCCGACCGGCGAGCACGTCGGCCGCCGTCGCACCGGGCTCGATCTCCGCGGGCGGGCGGGGCACGGGCAGTCCGCCGGCGATCTCCGGGCAGTGCACCACGAGCCGCCCCTCCTCCCGCCAGCGCGCGACCCGGTCGTCCCCGATCGTCTTGGAACGCCCGTCGTAGCGCACTTTGCGCCCCATCAGGCAGGCGCTGACCAGTACCTTGCGCATGGGCCACCCCTCCGCTCTCCCCGCGCTGCCACGCTACCCCGGCCGCGACACGGCCGAACCGCACGAGTTGATCACGAAAAGTGACTAACCTGGTGCTTTGGGTGTCACTTGGGTGGACTCACCGAGGGGGAGACGTGAGCGAGTCACAGCCTCAGGGCCGGCAGACCCTGGAGACGGACCACAGGACGACCCGGAAGGCCGTCACCGCCGCCGCGATCGGCAACGCGACCGAATGGTACGACTTCGGCGTCTACAGCTACCTGGCCGTCACCATCGGCCTGGTGTTCTACCCGTCGCAGACCCAGGGCGTGCAGCTCATCGCCACCTTCACCACGTTCGCCGCCGCCTTCCTGGTCCGCCCCCTGGGCGGCCTGTTCTTCGGCCCCCTCGGGGACCGGATCGGCCGCAAGCAGGTCCTCGCCTTCACCATGCTGCTCATGGCCGTGAGCACCTTCTCCATCGGGCTCATCCCGTCGGCCGCCACGATCGGCGTCGCCGCGCCGGTCCTGCTGCTGGTCGCCCGCATGCTCCAGGGCTTCTCCACCGGCGGCGAGTACGGCGGCGCCACCACCTTCATCGCCGAGTACGCACCCGACCGGCGCCGCGGGTTCCTGTCCTCCTGGCTGGAGTTCGGCACGGTCAGCGGCTACGTCGGCGGCGCCGGCATCGTCACCCTGATGACCCTGGCGCTGGGGTCGGAGGGCATGCTCGCCTGGGGCTGGCGCATCCCTTTCCTGCTCGCCCTGCCGCTGGGCGGCATCGGCCTCTACCTGCGGCTCAAACTGGAGGAGACCCCGGTCTTCGACCAGAACACCGACGGCTTCGCCAAGGACGCCGAGGGCGGGCACCGCAAGGGCCAGCTCCGGGAGACGATCGTCGGCCAGTGGCGGACCATCCTCCTGTGCATCGGACTCGTGATGGTCTTCAACGTCAACAACTACATGGTGACCGCGTACATGCCCACCTACCTGGAGGCCGAGCTCGGCTACAGCCCCGCGCTCGCACTGGTCATGACCCTGGCCGCCATGGTGCTGATGCTGGTCGGGGTCACCCAGTTCGGGCGCCTCAGCGACCGGGTGGGGCGCAGGCCCGTCCTCGCCTCCGGGAGCCTCCTCTCGATCCTGCTGGCCCTGCCCGCGTTCTGGCTGCTGCAGCAGGCCGGCGTGTGGACCGTCGCCCTGGGCATGGCGGTGCTGGCGGTGACCCTGGTGCACTTCTCCGGCGCGGCCCCCTCCACCCTGCCCGCGTTCTTCCCCACCAAGGTGCGCTACGGCGCCCTGGCGATCAGCTTCAACGTGTCGGTGGCGCTGTTCGGCGGCACCACGCCGCTGATCGCGGAGTCACTCGTGCAGTCCACCGGGAACCTCTACTCCCCGGCCTGGCTGCTGATGATCGCGGGAGTGGTGGGACTCGTGGTGGTGTGGCGCATGGACGAGAGCGCGAACCGGCCGCTTCCGGGCGCGCCCGCCATGGAGGCCTCGGCCCGCACCGCGCGGGACGGCACCCGCCTGCCCTACCCGAGGCCGAGCGGGGAGTCGGGGAAGTTCGTCCCGCCGAGCAACGTGCGCCGGCTGCCCTCCGACTCCTGACCGCGCCCGGCCCGGCGGCGCTCCCGGGGACGCCCCGGCACACGGCGAGGGGGAGCCCCTCCGTCGGAGGGGCTCCCCCTGTGCGTGCGGGACGCCCGGCGGTCGCGGGCCCGGGACGGGCCGCGCGACACCGCTCAGCGGCGCCGGTGCTTGCGGTCCGGACGCACGCTGCCCTTGGAGGCACGGCCCGGCGTCGCACCCTTCTTCTCACGGATGCGCATGCTGATGTGCACCGGGGAGCCGTCGAACCCGAAGTCCTCCCGCAGGCGCCGCTCGATGAAACGGCGGTAGTTGTCCTCCAGGAACCCGGTGGTGAAGAGGACGAAGTGCGGCGGGCGCGAACCCGCCTGCGTCGCGAACAGGATCTTGGGCTGCTTGCCGCCGCGCACCGGCGGCGGGGTCGCGGCCACGAGGTCCTTGAGCCAGTTGTTCAGCTGACCGGTCGAGATGCGCTGGTTCCACCCCGCCAGGCTGGTCTCGATCGCCGGGACGAGCCGCTCCATGTGGCGGCCGGTCTTCGCCGAGACGTTGACGCGCGGCGCCCAGGAGACGCGCGCCAGCTGGCGGTCGATCTCCTTCTCCAGGTAGTTCCGGCGCTCCTCGTCGAGGATGTCCCACTTGTTGAACGCCAGGACCAGGCCGCGTCCGGCCTCCACGACCTGCTCCACGACCCGGATGTCCTGCTCGGCCAGCGGCTCGCTGACGTCCATCAGGACCACGGCGATCTCGGCCCGCTCCAGGGCGGTGCCCGTGCGCATGGTCGCGTAGTAGTCGGCGCCCTGCAGCGCCCGGAACCGGCGGCGGATACCGGCGGTGTCGATGAACTTCCAGGTCTTGCCGCCGAGGTCGATCAGCTCGTCGACCGCGTCGCGGGTCGTGCCCGCCACGGAGTCCACGACCACCCGGTCCTCACCGGCGAGGCGGTTGAGCAGGCTCGACTTGCCCACGTTGGGGCGTCCGAGCAGGGCGATGCGGGGAGGGCCGTCCTCGCCCTCGTCCTCGGTGTCGCCGACGAGCTGCTCGGGGAACGCCTCCACGACGGCGTCCAGCAGGTCGCCGGTGCCGCGCCCGTGCAGGGCGCTGATCGGGTAGGGCTGGTCGACGCCCAGCTGCCAGAGGGCGAGCGCGTCGGCCTCCTGCATGTTGCCGTCGACCTTGTTGGCGGCCAGGATCACGGGGCGCTTCGTGGCGCGCAGGACCCGGGTGACGGCCGCGTCGGCGTCGGTGACGCCCACGGTGGCGTCCACCACGAAGAGGATGACGTCGGCGGTCTGCGCGGCGTACTCGGCCTGGCGCGCCACCATGGCGGCCAGCCCGCTGACGCTGGTCTCCCAGCCGCCGGTGTCGACGAGCGTGAACTTGGTGTTCTGCCACTCGGCGTCGTAGGCCACCCGGTCGCGTGTCACGCCGGGCACGTCCTCGACCACGGCCTCACGGCGGCCGATGATGCGGTTGACCAGGCTGGACTTGCCCACGTTGGGGCGTCCCACCACAGCCACCACGGGGAGGGTCGCGGGTTCGGCGCCCTCCTGCCCCTCATGGCCGACGTCGGAGATGTCGAAGTCACTCATGTACTGCTCCCGGTTCTAGGTCCCCGCGCGCCCAGGATGCGTGCCGCGAGGATGCGAATGGTCGACCCGTCCCGGAAGATTCCGGGGCAGGCGTGTGCGCGCGGACGCCGACGGCGTCCGCGTACCGCCACGGGGGAGAACCCCCGCGGATGTCCGTGTGTTCCCCCGAAGGGGTGTCCGTGACCGGCCCCACCGTGCCGCGGGTCCGCCCCGCGGCCCCGCAGCGGCCCGCTAGCGGGCGCCGGCCTCGTCGGCCAGCTTGACGACGAGGGCGACCACCTCGTCCAGGGTCAGCCCGGTGGTGTCGAGCTCGATGGCGTCGGCGGTCTGCGTCAGGGGCGAGTGGGTCCGGCTGGAGTCCAGCTTGTCGCGCCGGGCCAGGTCGGCCTGGGTGGCGGCGACGTCGCTGGACCGGACCTCCTTGCTGCGCCGCTGGGCGCGGGCCTCCGGGCTCGCGGTCAGGAACAGCTTGACCGGGGCGTCGGGAGCGACCACGGTCGTGATGTCACGGCCCTCGACCACGATACCCGCACCGGCGGCACGGGCGGCGGCGATGACCTCGCGCTGCGTGCGCACCAGCAGCTCACGGGCCTCGGGCACGGCGGAGACCGCGCTGACGCTGCCCGTGACCTCCTTGCCGCGGATCTCGGCGGCCACGTCGCGACCGTCGACGGAGACCGAGGGCGCGTTGGGGTCGGTGCCCATGGTGATGACGGGGCGCCCGACGGCGGCGGCCACGGCCGCGGCGTCCTCGACGTCCACGCCGTTGTCGAGCATCCACCAGGTCAGCGCGCGGTACATCGCGCCGGTGTCGAGGTACCGCAGGTCCCGCGCCCTGGCCACGCCCCTGGACGTGCTCGACTTGCCCGACCCGGAGGGACCGTCGATCGCGATGACGATGCCCTCGGTGCTGTCCTGCGCGCTCACTGCCGTTGACTCCTGGTGACGTTCACTTGTGCCGACGCCCAAGCGTACCCGTGACAGCGGCCTGCTCTTGACTGGAATCGGCGGGTTCGTACGGCCACGGCCGCCCGGGGCCGGGGCGCCCCCGCCGGCGGGTCGAGCCGGAACCCGTCCCGGCGGTCCCGCGCCCCGGAAGGCCGCGGCTGCCCCGGCAGGGATCTCAGACGCCCGGGTGGACCGACCACCCGTCGGCCGTGAGCGCCCGCGCGAACGCGTCCACCGCCTCGGGCAACACGTACAGCTGCGCCACCCCCAGCGGCAGGCCCGGCGTGTGCTCGATGCGCACGTCCTCGATGTTGACCCCCGCGTCCGCCGCGGCGGCGAACAGGCGTCCCAGCGTGCCCGGCTCGTCGGGGATGACCACGGGCATCACCGTGTACTCGGGCAGGCGCACCGTGCCGTGCTTGCCGGGGATGCGGCCGTGACCCGACCTGCCCCGCTCCAGGAGGTCGCGCACCGGGGCGAGGGCCTGCGCCGGAGCGGGCCGGCCCACCCCGGACGCGTCGGCGGACGACCCGGCACGGGACGCCGTGCCCCCGTCCGCCCCGTCCGCCTCCCCCGTTGCCCCGTGCAGGGCGTCGGCGGTCGCGACGAGGTCGGCGGCCACCGCGTACAGCACCTCGGCGACCGGGGCCGCGTTGTGCGCGAGGATCTCCGTCCACATGGCGGGGTCGCCGCCCGCCACCCGGGTGACGTCCCGCACGCCCTGCCCCGCCAGGGAGAGGGCTGCGGTGTCGCCCGACACCAGGCGCGCGGCCACCGCCGACGAGGCCACGTGCGGGGCGTGCGAGACCAGCGCCACGGCGCGGTCGTGCGCCCCGGCGTCCAGCACCAGCGGATCGGCCCCGCACAGGCGCGCGAGCTCCGCCACCGCCGCGACGGTCTCCGGATCGGCCTTGCCCGTGGGGCACAGCGCCCACGAGCGGCCCAGGAACAGGTCGGCGCGGGCCGCCCCGGGCCCCTGCTTCTCCCGCCCGCCCATCGGGTGCCCGGGAACGAACGTGGCCATGTCGCAGCCCAGCCGCTCGGCCTCGGCGAGCACGCTCGCCTTCACACTCGCCACGTCCGTGTACACGTGGGCGAGCCCGCGGTCCTGGGCTCGGCGCAGCACCTGAGGGACGACGGCGGGCGGGGCGGCGACGACCGCCACGTCGGCGGGGGCCGCCGACGGGTCGGCGGTCTCGTCCAGGGGCCTGCCGGCGCCCAGGTCGCACGCCAGGCGCAGCGCCGCGGGGTCCGGGTCCGTCAGGGCGACGTCGACGTCGCGGGCGCGCAGCGCCAGGGCTATCGACGTGCCGATCAGCCCCGTCCCGATCACCGTGACCCGGCGCACCACGTCTCGGCGCCCCCCGCCCCCGGCCGTGCCGCTGGTGTCGCCCACTGCTCCCCCGCCTTCGATGTGTGCTGGTCCCCCAAGCCTACGACCTGCCGGGGAGCCGTTCCCCGCCTACTGCGCGATGTCCAGCCGCAGCGCCTGGGCGCCGCGCAGGTACACGTGCTGCAACTCGGCGCGCGGGCGGTCCGTCTCCACGTGCGCCATGAGGCGCACCACGCGCGGCAGCGCGTGCGGGACGGCGATCTCGGCCGCGCACATGAGCGGGACGTCGGTGAAGCCGATCTTGCGCGCCGCGAGCGCCGGGAACTCGCTCGTCAGGTCGGGGGTGGCGGTGAACAGGACGCTGATCACGTCGTCGGTCTGCAGGGCGTTGCGCCGCATCACCTCGGAGACCAGTTCGGCCGTGGCCTCCAGCACCTGATCGCGTTCGTCCGCGTCCACCTGCACCGCACCCCGGATGGCCCGTACCGCCACGTTCGATCCCGCCTTGTCGTCGTACTCGTCGTTCGCGTGCCGCCCCCGGAAGCGGGAGCGGCGGCCGCCGCCCGGGAGACCCGGGCCGACGACCGCCGTCAACTGTATCTACAGCAGCCCCTACAGACCGGCCGCGGAGTAGAGCTCACTGACCTCGCGAGAGGTCAGGGCCCGCATCGTGCCCAACTTGAGGGTGTTGAGGTCGATCGGACCGACCTGGGTGCGCGCGAGGTCGGCGACCGGGTGGCCGACGGCCTCCATGAGGCGCCGCACGATGTGCTTGCGGCCCTCGTGCAGCCGGATCTCGACGAGCGCCTTGGGGGGCTCGTTCTCGACCACGCGGAAGGAGTCGACCTCGACCGGACCGTCCTCCAGCTCGATGCCCTTCTGCACCTCGCGCACGACGCGGTGCGGGACCGGCCCCGGCACCTTCGCGATGTAGGTCTTGACGACCTTGTAGCGCGGGTGGGTGAGCCGGTTGGCGAGCTCGCCGTCGTTGGTCAGCAGGATGAGACCCTCGGTCTCGGTGTCCAGCCGGCCGACGTGGAAGATCCGCTCCTCGGTCTGACCGGTGTAGTCGGCCAGGGTGGGGCGGCCCTCCGGGTCCCACATGGTGCTGACGACGCCGCGCGGCTTGTTGAGCGCGAAGTACAGCTTGTCCGGGGCGGTCACGACGCGCATGCCGTCCACGCGGATCTCGGAGGCCTCGGGGTTGACCCGGGCTCCGAACCTGCGCACGACCTGCCCGTCCACGCTGACGCGTCCGGCGGCGATCATCTCCTCGCTGGCGCGCCTGCTGGCGACGCCGGCCGCGGCGAGCGCCTTCTGGAGCCGGATGCCGCCCTCGACGTCGGTGTAGGTGTCGCGGCCCTCCTCGGCGCGGTCCTCGTCCTTGGGGTCGAAGTCGGCACGCAGGGCGTTGAGGCGCTCGCGCGCCGCCTTCGACAGCTGGCTCTCGCTCTTGGGGCCGCCCGGCGTGCCCTCGCGCCCGCCCTGGGCGCGGCGCTCGTCGCGGGCCCGGCTCGCACGGTCACCGTGGGAGCGGCTCTCGCCGCGCCCCCGGTCGTCACGGCCGCCACGGTAGCCGCCGCGGTCGCCCTGGTAGCCGCCGGAACGGCTGTCGTCACGACCGCCGCGGAACTCACGGCGCTCACCCGAACCCCGGTTGTCCCGGTCGCCCCGGAAGCCACCGCGGCTGTCGCGATCGCCGCCGAAGGAACGGCGTCCGCCCGAACCCTGGCCGCCGCGGTCGTCACGACCGCCGCCGGGTCCGCGCCCGCCGCGCTCGAAGCGCCCGCCGCCGCGCTGGTCGTCGCGGCCGCGGTAACCGCCGCGGTCGCCCCCGGACCGGTTGTCCCGGTCGCCGCCGAAGGAGCGACGGTCCCCCGAACCCCGGTTGTCCCGGTCGCCCCGGAAGCCCCCGCGGCTGTCGCGGTCGCCCTGGTAGCCGCCGGAACGGCTGTCGTCACGACCGCCGCGGAACTCACGGCGCTCACCCGAACCCCGGTTGTCGCGGTCCCCGCCGAAGGAACGGCGGTCCCCCGAACCCTGGCCGCCACGGTAACCGCCGCGGTCGCCGCCGGACCGGTTGTCGCGGTCGCCCCCGAAGGAACGGCGCTCACCCGAACCCCGGTTGTCCCGGTCGCCCCGGAAGCCCCCGCGGCTGTCGCGGTCGCCGCCGAAGGAACGGCCCTCAGCGCGGTCGTCGCGGCCGCGGTAGCCACCGGACCGGTCGTCGTCACGGGCGCCGCGGTAGCCCCCGCGCTCGCCCTGGTGACCGCCGCGGCTGCGGTCGTCCCGGCCGCCGCGGAACTCGCGGCGCTCGCCCGGACCCCGGTTGTCGCGGTCGTCGCGACCACCGCGGTAACCGCCGCGGTCGCCGCCGGACCGGTTGTCCCGGTCCCCGCCGAAGGAACGGCGGTCCCCCGAACCCTGGCCGCCACGGTAACCGCCGCGGTCACCCTGGTAACCGCCGGAACGGCTGTCGTCACGACCGCCGCGGTAGCCGCCGCGGCTGTCCCGGTCGCCGCCGAAGGAACGGCCCTCTCCGCGGCCCCGGTCGTCGCGGCCCCGGTAGCCACCGCGGTCGCCGCCGGAGCGGCTGTCGCGGTCGCCGTAGGGGCGCCGGTCGTCGCGGCCCCGCGGGCCGCGCTCGTCACGCTGACCGCCCCGGGGGCGGTCGTCGCGGCGGCCGTGGCCGCCGCGGTTGTCGTAGTCGCCGCGCTCACCGCGCGGGGCGTCGTCCCGCGCACCGCGGGAACTTTCGTTAGGTGTGCTCACCGGTGTCGTCTAGACCTTCGATGTCGTCGGGGAGGAACGGCGCCAGATCAGGCAGCTCGTCGAGGCCTCGAAGGCCCAACCGTTCCAGGAAATAGGAGGTGGTCCGATACAGCTGCGCACCGGACTCTGCGTCGTGTCCGGCCTCTTCGATCAGGCCCCTCAGTACGAGGGTACGCATAACTCCGTCACAGTTGACACCGCGTACTGCGGAGACCCTGCCACGGGAGACCGGCTGCCGGTAGGCCACCACCGCCATCGTCTCCAGTGCGGCCTGCGTGAGCCGCACCTCCTGCCCCTCCCGGAGGAAGTGCTCGACGACGTCGGCGCATTCGGGGCGCGTGTACACACGCCACCCGTCGGCCACCGCCCTCAGGTCGAAACCCCGCCCCTGCTCGGTGTATTCCCGGGAGAGGTCCTCCAGGGCCGCGGAGACGACCGTGACGGGGGCGTCCAACGCCTTCGCCAGCTCGTACTCCGACACGGGCTGGTCGACCACCATGAGCACGGCCTCCAGGTCGCGCCGCAGGGTGGGCGGGACCCCGGCCCCGCCCACCCCGATCGTGTCCTCGCAGGTCACTTCCGCTCCTCCCCCGGTTCCACGGCGTCCGCCCCGTCGTACTCGCTCTCCAGTTCGACCTCGCCCTCACCGCCGGTCCAGGTGACCAGCAGCTCCCCCAGGGGCTCGGGCTGGTCGAAGCCCACACTGGACGCCCGGTACAGCTCCAGCAGGGCCAGGAACCGGGCGATGACCTCGAAGGTACCGGTACAGGCCGCCGTGAGCTCGGCGAAGGTCAGCCGCCCGTGCTCGCGCAGTTCGGCGACCATCAGCTCGCCCTGCTCCTTGACGGAGGTCTTGGTCTGGTGGATGTGGGTGACGGGCACGCTCGGCGCTTCCCTGGGCGTGAACACCAGTCCCGCCAGTGCCGCGAACTCCTGCGGGCCCAGCCGGAAGATCACCTCGGGCCTGAGCGCCGCGAACTGCTCCTCCAGGGGGACGGCGCGCGCGTAGCGACGCCCCTGGGAGGCCAGCCGGTCGCGCATGAACGAGGCGACCTCCTTGTAGGCCCGGTACTGGAGCAGCCGGGCGAACAGCAGGTCGCGGGCCTCCAGCAGGGCCAGGTCGGCCTCGTCCTCGACGTCGCCGCGCGGCAGCAGGCGGGCCGCCTTCAGGTCCAGGAGCGTCGCCGCGACCAGCAGGAAGTTGCTGGCCTGGTCCAGGTCCCAGTCGTCGCCGAACGTGCGGATGTGCGCGATGAACTCGTCGGTGACCTTCGACAGGGACACCTCGGTGATGTCCAGCTTGTGCTTGGAGATCAGCCCCAGGAGCAGGTCGAAGGGCCCCTCGAAGTTCTCCAGGTGCACCTGGAAGGCGTTCTCGTCCACCTCGGAGGTGTCCACCGGGCTCCGCTCAGCCGCCATGGCCGCGGCCCCACGTCGTCTCACTCATGCGAACAAGGGTGTCACCGGCCGGACCCCACCGGTGACACCCGCACCCTTTCCGTCGTCGAACCGGCACCCCCTCCGGTACCGGTACGCGTCCCGGCCGCCGCTCAGCCCTCGGTCAGACGGCGCACCAGCATGCTGGCCTGGCCGTTCTCCTCGAAGTCGGCCAACAGCACCGCGACGGCCTCACGGACCAGGCGGCCCCTGTCGGCCGACAGTCCGTGCTCCGCCCTCAGCGAGAGCCGGGTCTGCTCCAGGGCCAGCAGCTCCGGCCCGGAGATGTAGACGGTGATCTTCTCGTCGTGGCGCTGCCGCCCGCTCGGCTTGGGAGCCCCGAGCACCTTGGTGCCGGACGCGCCCCCCGACGTGCGACGCGGTGTCTCGTTCCTTCTGCCCTGCTCCGGTGCCGTGTGCTGGCGTTCGGTCTCTTCCGGCACCTCCTCGGTGCCGCTGGGGCGGAAGAACAGCTCGTCCGCCCCGGGTAGGGTCACGCGCCGTGACCGCTGAGAGGCCACCTCGCCAGCACCTCCTTGGCCAGGTCCCGATAGGCGTTGGCCCCGGCCGAGGTCGAGTCGAACCTGGTGATGGGCTCGCCCGCCACGGTGGCGTCCGGGAAGCGCACGGTGCGGTTGATGACCGTGCCGTAGACCTTGTCGCCGAACCCGTCGATGATCGTGGACAGCACCTCGCGCGCGTGGAGCGTGCGCGGGTCGTACATGGTGCCCAGGAACCCGTCGATGACGAGGTCCTCGTTGAGCCGCTCCTGGACCTTCTGGATCGTGTCCATGAGCAGCGCCACACCGCGCAGCGCGAAGAACTCGCACTCCAGCGGCACGATGACGCCGTCCGCCGCGGTGAGGGCGTTGACGGTGAGCAGACCCAGCGAGGGCTGGCAGTCGATCAGCACGACGTCGTAGTCGTTGATCACCGGGCGCAGCGCGCGGCCGAGCATCTGCTCGCGCGCCACCTCGCCCACCAGCTGCACCTCGGCCGCCGACAGGTCGATGTTGCTCGGGATCAGGTCCAGTCCGTCGACGTCCGTCTTGAGCAGGACGTCCTCGACCGTCACGTCCCGCTGCATGAGCAGGTTGTAGACGGTCAGGTCCAGCTCGCGCGGGTCCAGCCGGCCCAGCCCGACCGACAGGGCCCCCTGCGGGTCGAAGTCGACCAGCAGGACCCGTCTGCCGTACTCGGCGATGGCCGCGCCGAGGTTGATGGTGGTGGTGGTCTTCCCGACCCCGCCCTTTTGGTTACAGAGTGCTACAATCCGTGCCGGGCCGTGTTCGTCCAGCGGCTCTGGCTCCGGATACTTGTGTTCCGGTCTCTTGCTGTGCAGGTCGGCCCCCGTGTTGCGTGTCGTCCCCCAGGGGTTGGTCACCGGGTCGGCGAGTTCCCTCTCGCCGACGGGTGCGGTATGCGCAGCCACGTCGTCCTCCGCCCAGTTCACAACCCTTGACCTCCCCTACGGGCCGACCGGGCCCGAAGGTGCCACACCCCCTGCGCCCGGCGGCCGTCGGAAACTCAATATGTCGACAGCAACGTACCTCTGTGCGGCGACTCTAGATCGCCGACACGGCGCACTTCAACGAAACGCATGGGTAGAATCCCACGCCTTCGCCTCCGGGGGAAATCGGGCCGAGCAGGCCCGTTGTTCCACTTCGCCCGCCGGACAGGCCTTTTCGGCGACATAGCGCCACGTCAGCGCCGCGCACGCGGATGACTCGAGGCGTACACCTCACGTAACCGTTCCACCGTCACAAGTGTGTAGATCTGCGTCGTGGTGACCGAACTGTGCCCCAGCAACTCCTGCACGACGCGGATATCGGCGCCCCCGTCGAGCAGGTGGGTGGCGAAGGAGTGCCGCAGGGTGTGCGGTGAGACGCCCCCGGCCCCGGCGCGCTCCGCGACGGCCGCCAGCACCCCCCAGCCTCCCTGGCGGGTCAGCCTCCCCCCGCGGGCGTTGAGGAACAGGGCCGGCCCGCCCCGGCCCGAGGAGGCCAGGGAGGGGCGGGCCCGCACCAGGTACGCGGACAGCGCCCGCCGGGCGTAGGAGCCCAAGGGGACCACGCGCTCCCTGCCGCCCTTGCCGCGGAACCGCACCAGGCCGACCGCCTCGTCCCCGCCGACCGCGTCGGCGACGTCGTCCACGTCCAGCCCGACCGCCTCGGAGATGCGCGCGCCCGTCCCGTACAGGACCTCCAACAGGGCCCGGTCGCGCAGGGCGAGCAGCGCGGCACGGTCGCCGTCGGACGGGACGCCGTCCTGCCCGCCGGGTCCGGCCGGGCCCGCCGCGGCCAGGATGCGCTCCACCGTGTCCAGCGGCACCGCCTTGGGGAGCCGCATCGGCGGGGGCGGCGGGGACACCTCCGCCGCGGGGTCGCTCCCGGCCCACCCCTCGCGCACCGCGAACCGGTGCAGGCCGCGCACCGCGGCCAGGGCCCGCCCGGCCGACGCCGCACCGAGCGGCGGATGCTCCTCCCCGCCCTCCCGCAGCGCGCGCAGGAACCCGCCCACGTGGGCGGGCCCGACGCCCTCCGGGGCGGCGACCCCGGCGGAGGCCAGGTACTCGGAGTACCTTCGCAGGTCGCGGCGGTACGCGAGCAGGGTGTTCGCGGCCAGCGCGCGCTCGGCGCTGAGGTGGTCCAGGAACGCCGCGCACACCTGCGCCAGCGGCCCGGCGTCCGCGCCGGGGCGCGCCCCCCTCCCCCGCGGCACGGGGGCCCCGTCCGGCGCGGCGGCCGGTTCGTCGCCCACGGGTCAGCCGGCGGGGAGTTCGCGCAGGGACGCGAAGCCGTCGGCGGAGGCGGCGTGCGCGGCCAGGATCCCGATCACGGTCGGGCCGTTGTGCAGGCGCCCCTCCATGACCAGGCGCACCGCGTCCTCCAGCGGAACCCACTCCGCGGCGAGGTCGGTCTCCTCGTGCTCGCGCACGAAGTCGATCTCCTCGGCCGGGACCTCGGACAGGCCACGGGCCATGAACACGTGGATGCGCTCGTCGGAGAACCCGGGGCTGGGGAAGAAGTCGGGGAGCCCGTACCACCGCTCGGCGCGCAGGCCCGCCTCCTCCACCAGTTCCCGCCGGGCCGTGGGCAGCGGGCCCTCGCCCTCCACGTCGATCATGCCGGCGGGAAGCTCCCACATGGTGTGCCGGGCGGGGTGCCGGTACTGGCGCAGCAGCAGCACCCGGCCCTGCTCGTCCAGGGCCAGGACGGCGGCAGCCCCCGAGTGCTGCATGTAGTCGCGTCCCGCGACCGTGGTGCCCACGCCCCCGGCGCCGGGCATCTCCACCCAGTCGGTGCGCATGGTGACCCTGGCGCTGCGGTAGCGCACCTCGGACCGGTCCACCGGCCACGACTCGGGGGCGTCCGCGACCTTCGCGTCCGCCCCCGTGGTCTCGTTCTCGACCGGGTGGGTGTCACTGGGCATGGGATCGCCTCTCAGGATCGTGCCCCACCCGGTCCGGCGGTCAGGAGACCTTGTGCTCCAGAGCCGCCGCGATCAGCCCGCTGAAGAGCGGGTTGGCCTTGGTCGGGCGGGAACGCAGCTCCGGGTGCGCCTGCGTCGCGACGAAGAACGGGTGCGCGTCCCGGGGCAGTTCGACGTACTCCACCAGCTTGCCATCAGGGGAGAGCCCGGAGAACACCAGACCCGCCTCCTCCAGCCGGGAGCGGTACGCGTTGTTGACCTCGAAGCGGTGGCGGTGACGCTCGGAGGCCTGCCCGGCGCCGTCGTAGAGCTCGCGGACCACGGTGCCCTCGCCCAGGTCGGCCGGGTACAGGCCCAGCCGCATGGTGCCGCCCATGTCGCGCTCCCCGGCGACGACGTCGGTCTGGTCGGCCATCGTCGCGATGACCGGGTCGACCGCCTTGTCGTCGAACTCGGTGCTGTTGGCCCCTTCCAGGCCCAGCACGTTGCGCGCGTACTCGATGACCATCGCCTGGAGGCCCAGGCAGATGCCGAGCAGCGGCACGCCGTTCTCGCGGGCGTACCGGATCGCGCCGAGCTTGCCCTCGATGCCGCGCACGCCGAAGCCGCCGGGGATGAGCACGCCGTCGGCGCCGTCGAGCTCGGAGGCCGCACCCGAGGGGCTGGCGCAGTTGTCGCTGGCGACCCAGCGCAGGTTGACGCGGGTGTCCGTGGCGAACCCGCCCGCGCGCAGCGCCTCGCTGACCGACAGGTAGGCGTCGGGCAGGTCGATGTACTTGCCGACCAGCGCGATGGTGACCTCGTGGCCGGGCTGGTGGACGCGGCGCAGCAGCTCGTCCCACTCGGTCCAGTCCACGTCCCGGAAGGGCATGCCCAGGCGGCGGACGACGTAGGCGTCCAGGCCCTCGCGGTGCAGCACCTTGGGG
The DNA here is from genome assembly GCF_044766605.1 of Nocardiopsis sp. NPDC101807. NCBI lineage: Bacteria > Bacillati > Actinomycetota > Actinomycetes > Streptosporangiales > Nocardiopsidaceae > Nocardiopsis > Nocardiopsis sp. NPDC101807. Next base: position 607,211 of record NZ_JBIWMK010000001.1, read on the forward strand.
ATGTCGTAGATGGAGGGGGCGTCGGGGGTGGAGACCACGCCGGCCTCGTCCACGTCGCACATGAGGCTGATCTTGGACTTGAGGCTCTGCGTGATGGGCCGGTCCGAGCGGCACACGATCGCGTCGGGCTGGATGCCGATGCTGCGCAGCGCGGCCACCGAGTGCTGGGTGGGCTTGGTCTTCATCTCCTTGGCGGGGCCCAGGAAGGGGATGAGGGAGACGTGGAGGAAGAAGCAGTTCTCCCGGCCGATCTCGTGGCGGATCTGGCGGACCGCCTCCAGGAAGGGCTGCGACTCGATGTCGCCCACCGTGCCGCCGATCTCGGTGATGACGATGTCGACGTCGGGGGCGTCCATCGCGTAGATGCGCGCCTTGATCTCGTTGGTGATGTGCGGGATGACCTGCACGGTGTCACCGAGGTAGGCGCCCTGGCGCTCCTTGGCGATGACGCTGGAGTAGATCTGGCCCGTGGTGACGTTGGCCGTCGCGGCCAGGTCCACGTCCAGGAAGCGCTCGTAGTGGCCGACGTCCAGGTCGGTCTCGGCCCCGTCGTCGGTGACGAAGACCTCGCCGTGCTGGAAGGGGTTCATGGTCCCCGGGTCGACGTTGAGGTAGGGGTCCAGCTTCTGCATGGTGACCCGCAGACCGCGCGACTTCAGGAGTCGTCCCAGGCTGGAGGCGGTGAGGCCCTTGCCAAGACTGGAGGCGACGCCGCCAGTAACGAAAAGGTGCTTGGTACTCGCGGCGGATGCCAAAGTGTTGCTCCCGTGGGTTGAGTGGCTACGGCGGGCTCGGGACGAGCTGAGCGGCCGTGCGGCGGTCCGGTCGCGGGCGTTGGGATCTTCGCTCAGGCCGCCGGACTCCACGGGGCACCAGGATAACAGGCCCCCCGTCTGCACTCACCTGGGAACGTCGCGCACCGCACAGGTGTTCCCCGGCCCGACCAGCGTGCTTTCCCCGTGGGGAAGGGGCTTCACGGCACGTCACACCCTCCGCGGACCCCGCGACCGCGCCGGAAAAATCATCCGAACCCGGTCGGGGCGGCGGCTCGGGCGGCCGCCGGCGCGGCCCCCACGGCGACGAACACCACACCCCGGGGCGACCGGGGACACGGCGCCCGGCGCCGGCCCGGACCCGGCGGGGTCGCCGCGCGCGGGCCCGCGCCCCGGGACCGCACGCCCCCGTACGCCGCTCCGGGGACGGGAGGGCGGGTCAGGCCGGGAACCCGCCGGCGCGCCCCAGGTAGGCGGGGGGCTGCTTGCCCAGACGCTCACCCGTCCACTCCCCCAGCGAGGCGGCGTCCGCCAGGCTCACGCCCGTGTGCAGGCCGCTGCGGTGCAGCATGTACAGCAGGTCCTCGGTGGCGATGTTGCCGGTCGCGGCGGGCGCGAACGGGCACCCTCCGAACCCGCCCACGCTGGAGTCGAGCACGCGCACGCCCTCCTCCACGGCCGCGAGCGCGTTCGCGTAACCCGTGTTGCGGGTGTTGTGGAAGTGGCAGCGCAGGGCGCGACCGCCGGCGACCTCGGCGACCCGGCCCAGCAGGTCCCTCACCTGCCCCGGCACCCCCACGCCGATCGTGTCGGCCAGGGCGATCTCCACGGCGGCGGTGTCGGCGATGCGGCGGACGACCTCCACCACCCGCTCGGGACCGACCTCGCCGTCGAACGGGCACCCGAACGCGGTCGAGACGGTCACGCTCAGCGGGATCCCCGTCCCCGACAGCGCGGCGTCGATGCCGGCCAGGGCGTCCAGCATCTCGTCCACCGTGCACCCCTGGTTGCGGACGCAGAACCCGTCCGTGGCGGGCACCGCCACGTTGACCTCCGACACCCCGGCGTCCACCGCGCGGTCCAGCCCGCGCCGGTTGAGCACCAGCCCGATGTGGGAGACCCCCGGCGCGCGCCGGACACCGGCCATGATCTCCTCGGCCCCGGCCATCTGCGGGACTCGCCTGGGGTTGACGAAGCTGACCGCCTCGATCCGGCGGGCCCCGGCGTCCGCGGCGCGGTCGATCATCTCGATCCGCTCCTCGACCGACAGCGTCGTCGCCTCGTTCTGGAGGCCGTCACGCGGCCCCACCTCGACGATCTCGACGTGCTCCGCACCCTCGGGCCCACGGTCGTGCCTGGTCATCGTCCCCGCCTCTCCACGCCCCGTCGCGTTCTGCGCCCAGGCTAGTGGAGCCCGGCCCGCGGCCCCGGGACCGGGGTGGCCGGCGCCTCCCCGCCGGTCAGCGCAGGGCGAGCGCCGGACGGACCTCCCAGGTCGTCCACACCGGGCGGTACCCCATCCGGTGCCAGAACGGCCCGGACAACGGGTTCATCGCCGCGTAGTTCAGCACCGAGACGCCCACGCCGTGGCTGTCCAGGGCCTGGTGCGCCTGGCCGACCAGGGCGGTGCCGATCCCGTTGCCGCGCTCGTCGGCGATCACCACCCCGTAACCGATGTGCGCGATCGGGCGGGCGTTCACCAGGGGCTTGGCCCACCGCGAGCGCTCCGGCGGGGACACCCACAGCAGGCCGACGGCACGGCCGCGGCGCTCCGCCAGCCAGATCCACGAGCGCGAGCGGTTCAGCGCCCGCGCCGCCACCTCCCGGGTCTGCTCGGCGGTGTCAGGTTGCAGGAACACCCCGCCGAAGTGCTGCTCGTACCGGTGCTCCTCCATCAGCAGCCCCACCACCTGGGTGAGGTCGCTGCGGTCGGCCAGCCGGATCGTCACGTCGCGCGGGGGCAGCGACGGGGGGACCCCGCGCCGCCGCTTGCGGGCGGCCAGGACCGTGTAGGGCTGGAGGCCGTGGCGCTGGAGCGGGATGATGCCGCACACGTCGCGGGCGGGCCAGCTCACCAGCGCCGCCGACTCCGAACCGGTGCCCGTCGGCAGGTCCTCCAGCTGGTCGCGCCAGCTGGTGAGCAGGGAGTCCAGGGCGCGGCCGGGATCGGGGCCCCCGACGATGGGCGTGAGCCAGTGCTGGTCGGGCACGCCCCAGATCCGGCCGACCTCGCCGGGCTGGTACCAGGTGTAGTGCATGGTGCCCGCCGCGACCGTGCGGCCGTCCTCGTCGCTGACGGTCAGGAGCGGGTAGGAACCCGGGGCGAAGCTGACGGGTTCGGGCAGCAGCGGGTCCGATGCGGCCCAGCGCTGCGCGGCGGACCGCACCAACGGGTCAAGGCCGACGTCGCCTCCGGGCGACTCGTCGTGCCGCACCCGCGCGACATAACCGCTCATCCACCCCTCCCCTAGCGGGCCCCGCGCCGAGCGCGCGTCCCCTGACCGGTCGGCCGGACGGTGCGCGGCGCCGCCCGTGGCCGTCGTGCCGCCCCCACGGGACCGGATTCACCGCGGGCGGAACGAAACGACCGTACCGCCTCAGAACCGAACGGGAGAACCGAACAGCGAACAGCCGCCGAAAATTCACTCCGCGCGGCCGCACCCGTCCGAAACTTTCGTCCTCCCGCCCCCGTCCGGGGCGTTGTGGACGCGCACCACGGTAACGGATGGAAGGTCACTCTCGGATGCCGGGGCGGTCAACGCAGCGACACGGAATCGTCCCGCTCCGTCGACGGTCCGCGGCCGGGGGGGGGCGCGCCGCGCCCCCCCCCCGGGGGGGACCCGGCGGGCGGGCCGCCCACCGTGACGGTGGTGGTTCGGGCCTGGGTTTTGTCCACGGGGTCGCCGGAGGCGAAGGAGACGGTGTTGTCCACCCCGACCAGCACGATCTTGTCGGCCGAGCCCACGTCCACGGTCGACCCCCGGCCCGTGGCGCGCACCAGCCCGCAGTCGCCGTCCAGGACCACGACCGCGTCGTCGGCGGTGACGACGACCTCGCGGTCCCCGCACTCCTCGCTGACCTCGGCGCCGTCGTCCACGATGATGAGGACGTCCTCGTTGATGACGTTGTGCTCGGGGACCGCGGCCTCGTGGGCCGCGTCCTCGGGGGTCGGGGGCACCGCGGGCTCGTCCGACTCGTCCTGCCCGAAGGCCGTTCCACAACCGGTGAGCAGGACGGTGGCCAGCGACGCGGACACCAGCGCACCGCCCGCGCCCACCAGATACCGAACCCTCATGCGTCCCCCACAGCCGAATACACGGCAATCACGACATACGTCCTGCGTAAGGCCAAGAGTATGTCACGCGGAGGTAACTACGCGACCTCATCGTTCTCGAAACGTGCCTCGCCCGAGACGCCGCAGAGGGCCCTGACCGGGACCGCAGCGGCCGCACGCCCCGCCCGGCGGGGGTCGGGCGCACCCTCCCCCTACTTCACACCGGCCGCGTCCATCCCGCGAAGCTCCCTCTTCAGCTCGCCGATCTCGTCCCGCAGCCGGGCCGCGAGCTCGAAGTGCAGATCGGCGGCGGCCTGGTGCATCTGCGCGCCCAGCTGCTCGATCAGCCCGGCCAGCTCGGCACGCGGCATCGCCGACACGTCCGCGCGCTCGCCCAGCGCCGGCACCGGGGCCTTGGCGCCCTGGGGGCCGCTGCCGCGGTACCCCGTGGCCATGAGCTGCTCGGTGTCCACGTCCTCCCGGTTCAGCGAGTCCAGGATATCGGCGATCTGCTTGCGCAGCGGGGTCGGGTCGATCCCGTGCTCGGCGTTGTACGCCAGCTGCTTCTCCCGGCGGCGGTCGGTCTCGTCCAGGGCGGCCCTCATCGAGTCCGTCACGTTGTCCGCGTACATGTGCACCTGGCCCGCGACGTTGCGCGCCGCGCGGCCGATGGTCTGGATCAGGGAGGTCTCCGAGCGCAGGAAGCCCTCCTTGTCCGCGTCGAGGATCGCCACCAGCGACACCTCGGGCAGGTCCAGGCCCTCCCGCAGCAGGTTGATGCCCACCAGCACGTCGAACTCGCCGACGCGCAGCTCCCTCAGCAGCTCCACCCGGCGCAGCGTGTCCACCTCGCTGTGCAGGTACCGCACCCGGATGCCCAGCTCCGCGAAGTAGTCGGTGAGGTCCTCCGCCATCTTCTTCGTCAGGGTGGTCACCAGCACGCGCTCCTGGCGCTCGGCCCGCACGCGGATCTCGTGGACCAGGTCGTCGATCTGCCCCTCCGTGGGCTTGACCAGCACCTGCGGGTCCACCAGGCCCGTGGGGCGGATCACCTGCTCCACCACGTCCCCGCCGCTCTGGCGCAGCTCGTAGCGGCCCGGGGTCGCCGACAGGTAGACGCTCTGCCCGATCCGCCCGGTGAACTCCTCCCACTTGAGCGGCCTGTTGTCCATGGCCGAGGGGAGCCGGAAACCGTGGTCGACCAGTGTGCGCTTGCGCGCGGCGTCGCCCTCGTACATCGCGCCGATCTGCGGGACGGTCACGTGCGACTCGTCCAGCACCAGCAGGAAGTCCTCGGGGAAGTAGTCCAGGAGGGTGTTGGGGGCGCTCCCCGGCTCGCGGCCGTCGAAGTGCCGCGAGTAGTTCTCGATGCCCGAGCAGGTGCCCAGCTGCCGCATCATCTCCAGGTCGTGGGTGGTGCGCATGCGCAGGCGCTGCGCCTCCAGCAGCTTGCCCTGTCCCTCCAGCTCGGCCAGCCGCTCGGCCAGCTCGGCCTCGATCGAGGCGATCGCCCGCTCGGTGCGCTCCTCGCCGGCCACGTAGTGCGAGGCCGGGAAGATGAACATCTCCCGGCTCTCCCCCAGCACCTCGCCGGTGAGCGGGTGCAGCGTCAGCAGCCGCTCGACCTCGTCACCGAACATCTCGATGCGGATCGCCAGCTCCTCGTACACCGGGATGATCTCCACGGTGTCGCCGCGCACCCGGAAGGTGCCGCGCGTGAACGCGGTGTCGTTGCGCGAGTACTGCATCTCCACCAGGCGGCGCAGCAGCTGGTCGCGGTCGACCTCCATGCCCACCGACAGCTGCGCCATCCGGTCCACGTACTCCTGCGGCGTCCCCAGGCCGTAGATGCACGAGACCGACGCCACCACGATCGTGTCCCTGCGGGTGAGCAGCGAGTTGGTCGCCGAGTGGCGCAGGCGCTCCACCTCGTCGTTGATCGAGGAGTCCTTCTCGATGTAGGTGTCGCTCTGCGGGACGTAGGCCTCGGGCTGGTAGTAGTCGTAGTAGGACACGAAGTACTCGACCGCGTTGTCGGGCAGCATCTGCCGGAGCTCGTTGGCGAACTGCGCCGCCAGGGTCTTGTTGGGCTGCATCACCAGGGTCGGCCGCTGGAGCTGCTCCACCGTCCACGCCACCGTCGCCGTCTTGCCCGTACCGGTCGCACCGAGCAGGACCGTGTGCTGGTCCCCCTCGCGCACCCTCCTGGTGATCTCCGCGATCGCCCCGGGCTGGTCCCCCGCCGGCGTCATGTCCGAGATGACCTCGAACGGTGCCTCACTGCGCTTGATGCCGCTGACCGGTCGCACGTCGCCCTCTTCTCCCGCTCCTGCCTTCGGGGCGCCCCCGAGCCGCCCCATGTCCCCTCACACCTAACGCTACAGACAGCCGAGGACATCCCTGGGCGTCCGGGACGCCGGAGATTACCATCGGAGCCAGCGCCCAGCGCCCCGAGACGAGGTGCCAGCCGTGTCCCACCCCTCCAGACCCACGTTCGACCCCGGCCTCCCACCGCGCGCGCTCGCCCGCATGAGGGCCCGCCCCGAGAAGCTCCTGCCCGCCTCCGCCGGCCCGCCCGGGCGGCCCACCTGGAGGCAGCTCGCCCTCCTCACCGCCACGGGGGGCGCCTCCCTGGCCGTCGCCGCCCTCCTCGCCCCCGCGCTCGGGCCCGCGCTGCTCGCCCTGCTCTGCCTGGGCGCCACGGTCGCCGTCCTGGTCCTGGTCTCCCTCAAGGGCTCCTTCTCCGACGACTGGGCCGACCTGGTCGTGCACTCCTTCTGGGCGCTGCCCGCGTCCGCGGCCGGGGTGCTCCTCGCCCGCCTGCTCCTCGGCCAGGCCCTCGGACCGCTGGACCTGCCCGTGCCCGGCGACCCCACCACCGCCGCCCTCTACCTGGCCGCGGCCGCGGGAGGCGCCGGCGCCGTCATGCGCCCCGGCATGGTGGCCCGCCTGGCCGCCGAACACCACGACCGCTACGTCCTGCCCGAGGACTTCGGCCGCCCCTACGGCCACGCCACCCGCCGCGAGGAGCCCGAGGCCCACCTGTTCGCCCGCGCCCAACAGGCGACGGACCGTGTGGAGGAGGCCGCCGACGTGCTCGGCGACTCGTTCGAGGCCGGCCACACCCTCCCCCTCCTGCGGGAGGAGGAGTGGCGGCTGTCCCAGGAGCTGCTGCGGCTCCGCTCCCTGCGCAGGGAACTGGTACAGCGCACGCGCGAGGCCGTCTCACCACAGGTCACGCGGGCGCTCGCGCCCCACAAGGAGGCGGTCGAACGCGCCCACCGGGCGATCGCCGACCGCGTCGGCGTCCTGTCCGACTACGGCGAGCGCGTCCACGCGGCCGTCACCGCGCACCGCGAATGGGAGCAGTGCCAGGCCATCGCCGACCGGGCCGGCGACTACGCCGAACTCGCGCTGTCCTCCTCCAGGGACACGATGCACACCGAGGAACTCGACGACAGCCTGCTCGGCGTCGAGGCCGCCCGCCGCGTCCGCGAGGAGCTCGTGCGCGAGGCCGTCGACGCCGGCTCCTCCCTGACCGAGGCCCTCCACCGGGGCGGCGGGGAGGGCGGAGCCCCCCGGTGAGCCCGGGCGCCCCGGCGGCGGCCCGGACGGCCGGGAACCGCGGCGAACGCCGCGGGCCTCCTGCCCCGGGCCGCCGCGGGGGCCCGCGCGGGAGGGCGCGGCACGCGCCCGGCGCGGCGAACGCCGCGGGGAGCCCTCAGGCCCGGGCCAGGAGGTCCTCCCACAGGCGGGCGACCCGCTCCCGCAGCTCCTGCGGGGTGCCGGAGTTGTCGACCACCAGGTCGGCGGCGGCCAGCCGGGCGTCCCGGTCCGCCTGCGCCCGGATCCGCGCCCACACCTGCTCACGCGGCACGCCGCGGCTCTGCGCGACCCGGTCCACCCGCACCTCGTCGGGGGCGTCCACCACCACGACCACGTCGTAGAGGGGCCCCAGGCCGTTCTCCACCAGCAGGGGGACGTCGTAGACGACGACCTCCACCCCTGCGGCCGACGCCTCCTCCATCAGCTCCTCGCTGCGCCGGGCGACCAGCGGGTGCACGATGGCGTTCAGCGCGGCGAGCCTGTCCGCGTCGGCGAAAACGACCTCGCCCAGCCTGGGGCGGTCCAGCCCGCCCCCCGGGGCCAGCACCCCCTCGCCGAACTCCGCGACGACGGCGTCCAGCCCCGGCGTCCCCGGCTCGACCACCTCCCGGGCGATCGCGTCGGCGTCGACGACGGCCGCCCCGTAGGCGGCCAGCGCGGACGAGACCGTGCTCTTGCCCGAGCCGATCCCTCCGGTCAGTCCCACTTTCAGCATGCCCCGAACCCTAGACGTCCCGGCCCGGCCCGGCACGGGCGCCCCGCCCCGAGCGTGCGGGGCTCACCCCGCGGCCCCGGAGCGCACCGCCGGAACGACCTCCTTGCGCATGTGCACCATGACCAGGTGGTCGGCCACACGCTCCCGCGACGTCTCCGCGTACCCGCGCTCCCGGTACAGGCGCTGCTCCCCGACGCCCTGGGCGCCGGTGGACAGGGTGAGGGAGGTCAGCCCGGGGTGGCGGACCAGCAGCTCCTCCTCCACACGGGTGAGCAGCGCCCGCCCGATGCCGAGGCGGCGCCGGTCGGGGGCGACCGCCAGGCGCCCCACGACGGCGTTGGCCCCCGCGACCGCCGCGCGGACCGCGCCGACGATCCTGGGACCCTCCACGGCCTTGAGGACCAGGGCGTCCGGCTGCGCGATCACCCTGCCGATCCGGTCCAGGCCCTCGGTGAGCGGGAGGACGAACGGGTCGCCGTGGGCCTGGGCCTCGTCGACGAACGCCGCCCGCTGGAGGGTGAAGACCTCACCCGCGTCGGCGGGGGTGGCCGGGTGGATGTCGAACACGTCGTCTCCTCACGCGCCCCGCCCGCCGGGGCACGCCACCGACCCTAGCCCGGCGGGGCCCGCCCCCGGGGCCGTCCGCGCGGAACCGGCGCGCCCCGGGACGGGAGGGCGCAAACGCGCCGCGGCCGCCCTCACGCGGGCCCGGACCGTGCCCCCGCCCGGACACGACGAAGGGCCGCCCCCCTGACGGGGGACGGCCCTTCGCGGCTGTCAGGGGACCCTCTGCGGGACCTCCTGCCTAGGCCTCGCCGCCCGCGAGCTTCTCGCGGAGCGCGGCCAGGGCCTCGTCAGAGGCCAGGGCGCCGCTGCTGGAGGATTCCGAACCGGACGAGCCGGCGCTCTGGGCGCCGCCGTCCGTGTAGTCGTCCTCTTCCTCCGGGGCGGGCGCGTTCGCAGCGTCGGCCTCGGCCGCACGGGCCTCCTCGACCTGCTTGCGGTGCGCCTCGAAGCGGGCCTGCGCCTCGGCGTAGCTGCGCTCCCACTCGTCCCGCTGAGCCTCGAAGCCCTCCAGCCACTCGCCGGAGTCCGCGTCGAAGCCCTCGGGGTACTTGTAGTTGCCCTGCTCGTCGTAGTCGGCCGCCATGCCGTACAGGGTGGGGTCGAAGTCCACCTGGTCCGGGGAGACGCTCTCGTTGGCCTGCTTCAGCGAGAGGCTGATGCGACGGCGGTCGAGGTCGATGTCGATGATCTTGACGAAGATCTCGGTGCCGACCTGGACGACCTGCTCCGGCACCTCGACGTGGCGCTCGGCCAGCTCGGAGATGTGGACCAGGCCCTCGATGCCCTCCTCGACGCGCACGAACGCACCGAACGGAACCAGCTTGGTGACCTTGCCGGGGACGACCTGGCCGATCTGGTGGGTCCGGGCGAACTGCTGCCACGGGTCTTCCTGGGTCGCCTTGAGCGACAGGGAGACGCGCTCGCGCTCCATGTCCACGTCGAGGACCTCGACGGTGACCTCCTGGCCGACCTCGACGACCTCGCTGGGGTGGTCGATGTGCTTCCAGGACAGCTCGGAGACGTGCACCAGGCCGTCGACGCCGCCCAGGTCCACGAACGCACCGAAGTTGACGATCGAGGAGACGACGCCCTTGCGGATCTGCCCCTTCTGGAGCGTGTTGAGGAACGTCTGGCGGACCTCGGACTGGGTCTGCTCCAGCCAGGCGCGACGGGACAGGACCACGTTGTTGCGGTTCTTGTCCAGCTCGATGATCTTCGCCTCGAGCTCGCGGCCGACGTACGGCTGCAGGTCGCGCACACGACGCATCTCGACGAGGGACGCCGGGAGGAAGCCGCGCAGGCCGATGTCGAGGATGAGACCGCCCTTGACGACCTCGATGACGGTGCCGGTGACGACGCCGTCCTCCTCCTTGATCTTCTCGATCGTGCCCCAGGCGCGCTCGTACTGGGCGCGCTTCTTGGACAGGATCAGTCGACCTTCCTTGTCCTCCTTCTGGAGAACGAGGGCTTCGACCTGGTCGCCGACAGCAACGACCTCACCGGGGTCGACGTCGTGCTTGATCGACAGTTCCCGGGAGGGGATCACACCCTCGGTCTTGTAGCCGATGTCGAGCAAGACCTCGTCTCGATCGACCTTCACGATGGTGCCCTCGACAATGTCACCGTCGTTGAAGTACTTGATGGTCTCGTCGATCGCCGCGAGGAAGGCTTCCTCGGACCCGATGTCGTTGACCGCTACCTGGGGTGTCGAGGTGGCCTCGGTGCTGCTCGTCATTTGTGGGTGGACTCCGGATACGGACAGATTCAGAAAATGGGCATGCCGCGGGTTCGAGCCCGTCGATCCGTCATCCAGACGCAGAAAGCAGGGTCACGACGGAACCTGATCCGTCGGTGTACACCAGCCGCCTGGTTCCAGAGTGGTGACCGGAGCGGTGCGACACCTCTGTCCCCAGCTCGGAGACAGCAGCCGCCCGCACGAACCCACAACGGTCCCGCCAGAATATGAGACAAGGGCGTCCTGGTCAATCGGAACCCCGGGCCGCCAACCCGACGAAGGGCACAATGGCCGCAACTTACCCGAGCATGGCGGTCAAGATCAACTGGACGGTACACCCACGTCCGCACGGGCGCACGGCGCCCCGCGGGGAACTGTGCGGACATCCGCGGACCGCCTCCCCCGTCCCCGGGAAAAAAGTTCTGGACCCCGGTTGCGGTCAGTCCAAAGGAGGACGAGAGCGTGACCGTTTGACGTCGCCGCGGCGCCGCTTGGCGTCGAGGCGCCGCTGCTCGGCCCGGCGGCCCGGCCGGGTCGCCCGCCGCCCGCGCGCCGGCGGAGCCGTCGCCTCGGCCAGGAGCGACTCCATCCGCTCCCGCGCCTCGGCCCGGTTGCGGACCTGCGACCGGTGCGTCTGCACCGTCACCGTCAGCACCCCGTCCACCAGCCGCCCCCGCAGGCGCTCCAGCGCCCGCCGGCGCCGCACCTCGCCCAGGGGCCCGCACCCCGCCACGTCCAGGGACAGCGACACGCGCGTGTCGGAGGTGTTGACGTGCTGCCCGCCCGGCCCCGAGGACCGCGAGAACCTCCACACCAGGGCGTCGGCGGGGACCGTGACCGATCCCACGGTCAACCCGCCCCCGTCACCGGTCCCACCGCGCGCCGCCACCGTCCCCGCCTCCCGTGTCCCCCCACGGCGGCCCCGGGACCGGGGCCGCCGGCGCCCCGCTCAGTGCGCGGCGTCGTGCCAGTTCTGCCCGCTGCCGACCGAGACCCCCAGCGGGACACGCAGAGCATAGGCCGAGTTCATCTCGTGCGTCACGAGGTTTTCGACCTCCTCGCGCTCCCCCGGGGCGACCTCCACCACGAGCTCGTCGTGCACCTGGAGCAGTACCCGCGAGGACAGCCCCCGATCGGTGATCGCCGCGTCCACCTGCAGCATCGCCACCTTGATGATGTCCGCCGCCGACCCCTGGATCGGGGCGTTGAGCGCCATCCGCTCCGCCATCTCGCGCCGCTGCCGGTTGTCGCTCGTCAGGTCGGGCAGGTAGCGCCGCCGCCCCAGGATCGTCTCCGTGTACCCGACCCGGCGCGCCTCCTCCACCACCGCGTTCAGGTAGTCGCGCACCCCGCCGAACTCCGCGAAGTAGTCCTCCATCAACCGCTTGGACTCCTCCGGCGTGATCCCCAGCTGCTGGGACAGGCCGTAGGCGCTCAACCCGTAGGCCAGGCCGTAGCTCATCGCCTTGATCCGCGACCGCGCCTCGCCGTCGACCTCCTCCACCGGCACACCGAACACCTGCGCGGCCATCTGGGCGTGGAAGTCGTAACCGCTGTCGAACGCGTCGATGAGCGCCTGCTCGCCCGACAGGTGCGCCATGATGCGCAGCTCGATCTGGCTGTAGTCCGCCGTCAGCAGCTCGTCGAACCCCTCGCCCACCACGAACGCCCGCCGGATGCGCCGGCCCACGTCCGTGCGCACGGGGATGTTCTGCAGGTTCGGCTCCGTCGAGCTGAGCCGCCCCGTCGCCGCCACCGTCTGGTTGAACGTGGTGTGGATGCGCTCGTCGTCGGCGATCGTCTTGATCAGGCCCTCGACCGTCGTCTTCAGCTTCGTCTGGTCGCGGTGGTGCAGCAGCACCCCGGGCAGCTCGTGGTCGCTCTGCGCCGCCAGCCACGCCAGCGCGTCCGCGTCGGTCGTGTACCCCGTCTTGATCTTCTTCGTCCTGGGCAGGCCCAGGTCCTCGAACAGGACCTGCTGGAGCTGCTTGGGCGACCCCAGGTTGAACTCCCGGCCGACCACCTCGTGCGCCTTCTCCACCGCCCCCCGGGCCGCCGAGGCGAACTCCTCCTGGAGCCCCTCCAGGTACTCGCGGTCGGCGGCGATGCCCGCCCGCTCCATCCGCGCCAGCACGTCCACCAGCGGCAGCTCCACGTCGGCCAGCAGGTGCGTCCCGCCCCGCTTGTCCAGCTCCGCCGTCAGCACCCCCGCCAGGTCGCGGGTCGCGGCCGCCCGCACCGCCAGAAGGTGCTGCCGGCCCGAGCCCGCGTCGCCGCCCTCGCCCAGGTCCAGCGACAGCTGGTCCCCCGAGGTGTCCTCCTCCAGCTCCCGGCCCAGGTACCTGCGGCACAGGTCCGCCAGGTCGAACCGGCGCTGCCCGGGCTGCACCAGGTACGCGGCCAGGGCCGTGTCGCTCACCACCCCGCCCAGCGACCACCCGTGCGCGCCCAGCGCCAGCAGGGCGCCCTTGTACTCGTGCACCACCTTGGGCCGGCCGGGGTCGGCCAGGAACCCCGCCAGCGCCTCGGTGTCGGCCGGGTCCAGCAGCGTCGGGTCGACGAACACCGCCGCGCCGGCCGGAACGCTGATCGCCAGCGCGTCCACCCGGCCCGACCCCTGCCCCCAGACCGCGTCCAGCGCGACCCCCGCCGGCGCCTGCGGGGTGAGGGTGTCGCTCTCCGGGGTGTCGGCCGCGGCGTGCTCGCGCAGCCACGCCGCCAGCTCCCCGGTGCCGGCCACCGTCAGGTCCACCGCGAACCCCTCGGCCGCCGGGGCCGCGCCCTCCGCGGCGCCGCCGTCCCCGTCCGTCCTCAGGACCGCGTACAGGCGCTCGCGCAGGTTGGAGGCGAACTCCAGGTTGTCGAAGAGCGCGTCCACCCCGGCCCTGTCCGCCTCGCCCAGCACCAGCGAGGCCACGTCGGCGTCCAGCTCCACGTCCGTGGCCAGCAGGTTGAGGCGCTGGTTGCGCAGGACGTCGTCCATGTGGTCGCGGAAGTTCTGCCCGGCCTTGCCGCCGATCTCGTCCGCGTGGGCGATCAGCTCGTCCAGGGACCCGTACTTGGCGATCCACTTGGCGGCCGTCTTGGGGCCCACCCCGGGCACGCCCGGCAGGTTGTCGGCCTTCTCACCCACCAGCGCGGCCAGGTCGCGGTAGCGCTCCGGGGGGACCGCGTACTTCTCCTCGACCGCGGCCGGGTCCATCCGGCGCAGGTCGGACAGGCTCTTCCCCGGGTACAGGACCGTGCAGGAGTCGGTGACCAGCTGGAAGGCGTCGCGGTCGCCGGAGGCGATGAGCACCTCCATCCCGGCCTCGCAGCCCTGGCGGGCCAGGGTGGCGATGACGTCGTCGGCCTCGAAGCCCGGCGCCGACAGGTTGGCCACACCGATCAGCCGCATCAGGTCCTGGGTGAGGGGCACCTGGGAGGGGAACTCCGGCGGGGTCTCGGAACGGCCCCCCTTGTACTCCTCGTACTCCTCGTGGCGAAACGTCGGGCCCGACAGGTCCCACGCCACCGCCACATGCGTGGGCTCCTCGTCGCGCAACAGCTTGACCAGCATCGACGCGAAACCGTAGACGGCGTTGGTCGACTGCCCGGTACTCGTGCCGAACTTGTCCACCGGAAGCGCGAAGAACGCCCGGAAGGCCATCGAGTGGCCGTCGAGGAGGAGAAGGCGCGGGCGCCCACCGCCGTCCGCGGGGGCGGCACTGCCCGCCCCGGCGCCGGCCTGGGATGTCTGGTCGGGGGTCTCTCGATTCGTCACCACAGACGAATCCTAGGATGCGGAGCGGACACTTCGCGGCCACCCCCGCGAGGTCCCCGGCTCCGCACCGGCCGGTTTCACCCGGCCCGGGCGCGTTTCCACCGAATCGGAAGGCACACATCATGACGACGGACTCCGAGGCGCTGCGCCGCATGCTCGACACCGGCGCCCTCGCGGGCGGCCTGGGCGAGACCATGGGCATCGAGGTCACCGAGGCCTCCGCCGAGCGCGTGGTGGGACGCATGCCGGTGGAGGGCAACGTCCAGCCGTTCGGACTGCTCCACGGCGGCGCCTCCTGCGTCCTCGCCGAGTCCCTGGGCTCCATCGGCTCCACCATCCACGCCCACCAGTTCGGCCGCATCGCCGTGGGCATCGAGATCAACGCGACGCACCACCGCTCGGCGACCTCGGGGCACGTGACCGGCGTGGCCACCCCGGTGCACCTGGGCCGCACCCTGGCCACGTGGGACATCACCATCACCGACGACCGGGACCGCAAGGTGTGCACCTCCCGCCTCACCTGCATGCTCCGCGACGTGCCCGGGGAGTAGGGCACGCGCGCGGCCCGCGGGGAGGAACCGCCGCGGGCCGGCCGCAAGGGCGCCCACAAGACCGCGGCGCAATAACGGCCAAGGGTTTTTCCTCATTCGGTAAGGACCGCTCCGGGCCGCCGCCCGTGCTTTCCCGTCTTTCCCCGACCCGACCTCAACACTTGACGGTCGGGCTTCGTCATGCCTGGTCATCGCGACAGAATGCTTTCCCCCGTGTGCGCACAGCTCCCAACCGTCCAGCCGGGTGCGCCGGAATCCCCGTGATGACTACAGAGCCATAACAGCATGACGGCGAGTCGGCACCAACGCCCGAAATGTTCTTTCCGAGGTAGAAGATCCATGATTAAGCTCCGCTAACGCTCCTGATTAAGTCATGCCACACACCGCGGGCATCAGGGCGCACACGCAACAACGGCACCGCTGCGACACGCAACGCGTGCTTCGCCGGTTGAACGGAGTGACCACGATCATGGCAAGCAAGAAGGTCCTGGGCCTGACTGCCGCAACCGCGGCCCTGGTACTCGGACTGACCGCGTGTGGCAGCGACGGCGGAGAAGGCGGCGGCGACGCGAGCGGCGGCGGCGAGGAGTTCACCTTCGGCGTCCTCTACCCGCAGACCGGCAGCCTCGCCTTCCTCGGCCCGCCCCAGATCACCGCGGCCCAGTACGCCGTCCAGGAGATCAACGACGCCGGCGGCATCCTCGGCACCGAGGTCCCCGCCATCGTCGAGGCCGACGAGGCCGGCGACAACGCCCAGGCCAACGAGGCCGCCAACGCCCTCGTCGCCGACGAGGTCAACGCCGTCATCGGCGCCGCCGCCTCCGGCATGACCCAGGCCACCTACGACACCATCACCGGTGCCGAGATCGTCCAGTGCTCCGGCTCCAACACCGCCGCCGAGCTCAGCGAGATCGAGGACGGCGGATACTACTTCCGCACCGCCCCCAGCGACGCCCTCTCCTCCATCGTCATGGCCCGCACCATCGCCGACGCCGGCCACCAGAACGTCGCCATCGTCTCCCGCGGCGACGACTACGGCCGCGGCTACGCCGACGGCCTCCAGGCCGAACTGGAGAGCCTCGGCGCCCAGGTCACCGTCAACGAGACCTACGACCCCGAGGCCACCACCTTCGACTCCGTCGTCAACGCCGTCAGCGGCGACGAGCCCGACGCCGTCGCGCTCATCGCCTTCGAGGAGGGCGCGCAGGTCATCGCCCAGCTCCTGGAGTCCGGCGTCGCGGGCGACCAGCTGTTCATCACCGACGGCCTCAACGACGCCGGCCTCGGCGAGACCGTCAACGCCGACGACCCCGACAGCGTCAACGGCATCACCGGCGTGGCCCCCAGCGCCGACAACCCCGAGTTCACCGAGGGCCTGACCGCGTTCAACGAGGAACTCGACGTCTTCCAGTTCGCCCCCCAGGTCTACGACTGCGTCACCGCCATCGCCCTGGCCGCCGAGGCCGCTGACAGCGTGGCCCCCAGCGACTACGTCGCCGAACTGCCCAACATCAGCCGCCCCGAGGGCACCGAGTGCGGCAGCTTCGCCGAGTGCCGCGACCTCCTCGCCGACGGTGAGGAGATCAACTACCAGGGCGTCAGCGGCAACATCGACTTCGACGACAACGGCGACCCGACCGCCGCCACCTTCGAGATCTTCCACTTCGGGGACGACGGCCACGAGATCCTCGCCTACGAGGAGCACTCCGTCGACGGGTAACCCCCGCCGGGCGGCCACCCCGCGGTGACCCGCCCCGAGAACACCCGCACCACCGAGGCGCCCCGGGAACACCCGGGGCGCCTCTCCCACGTCCCACGACCGCCCCGCCGGGACACCGCCGCCCCCCACGCCCCCGGCGCGGCCACACGGCCGCACCGCCCGGCCGACCGCCCCGCCGCCCCCGGAAGACTCCGGGCCGCGCCACACCGCGCCCCCGGGGCCACGCCCGACAGCGTTCCCGCACCGGCCACGGCCCCGCGCGGAGCCACGCACCGGCCCCTCCCCACCGCACGGGCTTCCCCGCGCAGGGGAAGCATGCGGCCGGACAGACCGCCGCAGGACCCGCGGCCCCCGCACACGACGAAGGGGGCGGAGCCCGCAGGCCCCGCCCCCTCCGCACACCCGGTCAGCCCTTCGCGAGCGTCCCCAGGTACAGCTCGATCACGTTCGGATCGTTCAACAGATCCCCACCCGAACCCGTGTACGCGTTCCGGCCCTGGTCCAGGACATAACCCCGGTCACAGATCTGGAGGCACCGGCGGGCGTTCTGCTCCACCATGACCACCGAGACACCCGTCTCGTTGACCTCCTTGACCCGCTGGAACACCTCCTCCTGATAGATCGGGGACAGACCCGCCGTCGGCTCGTCCAACAACAGCACCGACGGATTCATCATCAACGCACGACCCATCGCCACCATCTGGCGCTCACCACCCGACAGCGAACCCGCCTTGGCCTTGCGCCGCTCCCCCAACAACGGGAACAGGTCCGCCACCACCCCGAACCTCTCGGCGAACGAACGGGGCCGCAAATACGCCCCCATCTGCAGGTTCTCCTCGATGCTCAACGACGGGAACACGTTCTGCGTCTGCGGCACGTACCCCACACCGCGCTCCACCAGACTGTGCGCCGGCAGACCCGCGATACTCACGCCCCGCAGCGTCAGACCGCCCTCGCGCACCGGGATCAACCCGAAGATCGTCTTGATCAGCGTCGACTTGCCCGCACCGTTCGGACCGATGATCGCCACGACCTCACCCTCGGTGAGGGTCAGGGTGCACCCGTTCAGGATGTTCACCCCCGGCACATAACCCGCCACCAGGTCCCGCGCCAACAGCAGGTAGTCCTCCGGACCACCCACCTCCACGCCCTCGGCCCTCGCCTGCTCCAGGACCTCCTCACGGTGCTCCTGCACCACGGCCGCGTCCCCGGCCTCCGCAGGGACCCCGTCCGGGCCCGGCCTCGGATCGTCCTTCCCCGTCATTCGCCACTCCCCCGGGTCTCGTCCGTCTCCTCCTGGGCGCCCAGGTAGGCGTCGATCACCTGCTGATCCGCGCGGATGTCCGAGGGACGGCCCTCGGCGATCACCCGCCCCTGCGCGAGCACCACGATCCAGTCGCTGATACCCATGATCACGTCCATGTCGTGCTCGACGAACAACACGGTCTTGCCCTCGTCGCGCAACGCCGTGATATGCCCCAGCAACGACTGCACCAGCGCCGGGTTCACACCCGCCATCGGCTCGTCCAGCATGATCATGCTCGGATCCGTCATCAGCGAACGCGCCATCTCCAACAGCTTGCGCTGACCACCAGACAGAGAACCCGCCATGTCATCGCGCTTGTCGATGAGCTTGAAACGCTCCAGCAGGACCAGCGCACGCGCCGTGTTCTCCCGCTCCTGCCTCTGCCACACAGGACGCAGGAACGCACCCGCCATCCGCTCCCCGAACTGACCCGGCGCACCCAACAGCATGTTGTCCAACACCGTCATACGGGTCAGCGCCTTGGTCAGCTGGAACGTCCGCACCATCCCCGCACGCGCCACCTGGTGGCCGCGCTTGCCGTTGATCGCCCGACCCTCGAACGTCCACCGGCCCCGGTCCACCCGGTCGAACCCGGTCAACAGGTTGAACAGCGTCGACTTCCCCGCACCGTTCGGACCGATCAACGCCGTGATCGTCCCCCGCTGCACCTCCACGTGCTCCACGTCCACAGCGGTCAGACCGCCGAACGACCGGCGCACACCGTCCGCCACCAGGATGGGATCCGACTTCGCCGAACCCGGAACCGGCTCCGCGCCGACCATCCGGTCGACACCCGCGCCGACGTTCGCCTCGTCACTTGACATTGACCAACATCTCCTTACGGTCGCCGATGAGACCCTGCGGCCGGAACACGATCAGCACCACCAGCATCAACCCGGCGAACGCCAGCTGAATCGCACCGTAGTCCGGACCGTCCAGGAACGGCAGCCAGCCCAGGGCGCCCATGCCCTGCAGCACACCGTCGGTGAACGTCATCAGGAACCAGAACGCCATCGCGCCCAGCACCGGGCCGAACACCCGCCCGGCACCGCCGAGCAGCAGGATCACCCACAGGAAGAACGTCACCTGCGGCTTGAACTGGTCCGGCTGGATCGACGCCTGGTACACCGCCAGCATGCAACCCGCCAGCGAACCGATCAGACCACCCAGCACCAGCGCCTGCATCTTGTACGCGAACACGTTCTTGCCCAGGCTGCGGACCGCGTCCTCGTCCTCCCTGATGCCCTTGATCACACGGCCCCACGGACTGTGCATCAACAACCACGTCAGGCCGGCCATCACCGCCACCAGGCCCCACGTCACCACCAGAACCCACAAGTGGTTGCCGTTGTAGGCCAGCAGACCGAACCCGTACCGCTCACCCGCGTCGAACGGGTTCAGCGTCCGGAAGTCCGCCGACAGGTTCTGCAGACCGAAAGCGCCACCGGTCAACGGCTCCGCGAAACCCGCCCGGTACACCAGGCGGATCACCTCCGCCGCCGCGATCGTCGTGATCGACAGGTAGTCCGCCCGCAACCTCAGCGTCGGAATACCCAGCAGCAACGCCAACACCAACGCACACAACAGGCCCACACCGAAGCCGACCGCCAGCGGCAGATCGAACACCGCCACACTGATCCCGACGCCGTACGCGCCCACCAGCATGAAACCGACCTGACCGAAGTTCAGCAGGCCCGTGTAACCGAAATGAATATTGAGGCCGATGGCGGCGAGCGCATAGATCGCCGCGATCGGACCAAACGCCGAACGGGTTGATTCGGCGAGGATCGAAAGGATGTCCATCGTCTACTCTCCTAGCCGACCCGCTCGCGCCGACCGAGCAGGCCCTGGGGCCTGACCAGCAGCATGAGGATCATCAGGGCCAGTGCCCACGCTTGCATGAGCTGGGACGGGAACCACAGGGTGGACAGCATCGCCACCAGGCCGACGGCCAGACCGCCCACCATCGCGCCGTACGCCGTGCCGAGACCGCCCAGGATGACCGCCGCGAACATCAGCAGCAGCAGGCGGAAGCCCATCTCGTACTCGACCACCTGGTTCAGCCCGTAGAGCACACCGCCCAGAGCCGCCAGACCGCCGCCGAGACCCCACACGTACAAGGTCACCCGGTCCACGTCGATACCCGACGACTCCGCCAGGTCACGGTTGTCCGACACCGCCCGCATCGCCTTGCCGATCCGGGTGAACTGCAACAGACACGCCACGGCCACCAGCACCGCGACCGCCACACCCATGATCACCAGGTCACGCGGAGCCATCGCCACCGGACCCAGCTGGACCAGCTCCTGGATCTGGTAACCCGCATAGCGGTTGCGCCCCGCACCGAAGATCACCAGGATCACGTGGCGCAGGATCAGCGCCAGACCGATCGACACGATGAACATCTGGATCAACGCCACGTTGCGGTGCCGCAGCGGACGCCAGATGTAGCGCTCCATCGTCCCGCCCAGCACCGCACCCATGACCACCGCGATCGCGGCGGCCAACCACAGCGGCACCTGCCAGTCGATCGAGTCGCCCATGACCCCCAGCGTCGTCGCCAGCGCGATACCGCCGAAGATCGCCACCCACTGGGCCACGATCAACGTCGTCCGCGGAAGCCTCGCCTCCAGCAACCCGCCGATCAGGACCGCGATCCCGATACCCGCGAAGATCGCCAACAGGGAATTGCCCAGCCCCGCGGCGCCCGTGCTGAACAACAGCGCCACCATCGCACCGAAGGTCACCATGTCGCCGTGGGCGAAGTTGATCATCTTCGTCGTACCGAAGATCAACGACAGACCGATCGCGGAGATCGCGATCACCAGGCCGAAGAGGATCCCCGACACGGTCAGCTGCAGGAACTGGGCGCCGAAGGAACTGCCGCCGCCCGTCGTCGGCGTGACCGCCCCGTCCTCTCCCCCGGCCTCGCCGCCGGAGTCGTCCGCCGCGTCCTCCGAGGGGGACTCCGAGGCGTCACCGCCCTCCGCGGCGCCCGCGCCCTCCAGGGCCACGATGAGGGGGCGCCGGTCGTCGGCCTCGACCTCGACCTCGGTCTCGCCGTCGACGATGATGCCCTCTCGTACGACGTACTCGCTGGGGACGGACTCCTGGTCCACCACTACGCGGTAGGTGCCCGGTTCGGGCAGCTCCACTTCCCACATTCCATCAGAGTCGGTCTCCGCCGCCCCGATCTCGTCCTCGCCGTCGTAGACCGTGATCCCGATGCCTTCGACACCTTGATCCCGGTTCTCCGGGTTGAGGATCTGACCGTGCAGCGCTTCACCGCCCTGTTCGTCTGCCGCTGCCACTGGCCCGGGGATCACCAGGATGGCGGTGATCAGGGCGAGCAACACGGTCACGAGACGTGTGCGCACGCGCGCTCCTTGCGCATCTGAGGGTGGCGGCACCAAATGCGAACATTCGACACCGCTTGTCCTTTACTGTTCGGTGCGGCGAGTTTAGCCCGGTTTAGCCTGGTCATTCAGCACGGCTAAAGCCACGTGACCCAACCGTCACCCCATTGTGCGCAAACGAGATCAAAATGGTATCCATCGCCCGTTGACGGTGACCATTCGTCCAGGTTTCGTCACCCCCGGCGCACCGGCCCTCACCCTTCTCCCCCGGACACGACAACGGGGCCGCACCCGGTCGGGTGCGGCCCCGGTTCAGGGTCGCGGGGGTCGGCCCGCTCGGCCTACTGTCCCCCGAGGGTCTCGACGACCGTCTCGGCGACCTTCCTCATGGTCAGTCTCCGGTCCATCGAGTTCTTCTGGATCCACCGGAACGCCTCGGGCTCACTCATCCCGTGACGGCCCTGGAGGAGCCCCTTGGCCTGCTCGACCAGCTTGCGGGTCTCGAGACGGTCCTGGAGGTTGCTGACCTCCGACTCCAGCGCCGCCAGTTCGGCGTAGCGGGAGGTGGCCATCTCGATGGCCGGCACGAGGTCCGACTTGTTGAACGGCTTGACCAGATAGGCCATGGCGCCGGCGTCCCGCGCGCGCTCCACCAGCTCGCGCTGGGAGAAGGCGGTCAGGATGACGACCGGCGCGATGCGCTCACCGGCGATGCGCTCGGCGGCCGAGAGGCCGTCGAGCACCGGCATCTTGATGTCGGTGATCACCAGGTCGGGCTTGAGCTCCCGGGCAAGCCGGATAGCGGTCTCCCCGTCCCCGGCCTCGCCGACGACGGCGTAACCGTCCTCTTCCAGCATCTCCTTGAGGTCCAGGCGGATCAGGGCCTCGTCTTCCGCGATCACCACACGGCTCTGCGTCCTCGTCACGTACATGAGGTTACAGAGATCCGCTAGGATGCTGAGCGTCGGGACCGGCAATGCGCGCCAATCGTGACACCACCGTTGGCCGGGGCCGCTGACCGAGCGGGAAAACTAAAGAGAATGACTTGACAAATTCTCCAAGCCCTGGTATTCCAATCGGCAGAGAACGCGAGCTCAAACCTCGTACAGTGTGGGTTCGAGTCCCACCCAGGGCACCACAGCCACCTTCCAAGGTGGCTTTCTTGTTGTTCGGAGCCTTCCCAGGCGGACACGGGAAACGTCACAGGCGTGAGCAAGCCTTGACTCTATGTACGCGTCGCACGTCCGCCGCTCGGCGGTGTCCATGCTCGATTCCGGCCTCTCCTACAGCGAGGTCTGCCGCCGCACCGGTGTCAACCGGTCGACCCTGCGCACCTGGAACCGGAACCGTTCCCTCCTGGAGAAGTACCGGGACACCGGGGACTGCCCCCGCTGCGAACCCGTCCCACGCCCGCCCGTACCGGGCGCCGCCTACAGCTACCTCCTGGGGCTGTATCTGGGCGACGGAGCCATCACCCCGAGCGGCGACCGCAGCAGGGGCGTGTGGCGTCTGCGGA
Organism: Nocardiopsis sp. NPDC101807; assembly: GCF_044766605.1. Taxonomy (NCBI): domain Bacteria; kingdom Bacillati; phylum Actinomycetota; class Actinomycetes; order Streptosporangiales; family Nocardiopsidaceae; genus Nocardiopsis; species Nocardiopsis sp. NPDC101807. Next base: position 630,093 of record NZ_JBIWMK010000001.1, read on the forward strand.
TCGCCTGTTCCGACTGCTGGCCCGGGCTCATCCGCGAATGCGAGAACGCCATCTCCCAAGTGCTCCCCGGGCACTCCGTGGGGCGGACCGGTTCCACCGGATGCACCGAGGTCTACGGGGACTGGAAACACTGGCCCTGCCTCTTTCCCCAGGCCGGGCCCGGCAAGAAGCACGAGCGGCCCATCCTGTGGGAAGCCTGGCAACGAACACTCGTCGGGAAACACCCCGAGATGTTCGTACGGGGCCTGTTCCACTCGGACGGATGCCGGACCGAGAACAAGGTCCGCAGGTGGGTGGGTGGCGAATGGAAGGAGTACAGCTATCCCCGCTATCAGTTCTGCAATGCGTCGGGGGACATCGTCGCCCTGCTCACCGAGATCCTGGATCTCCTCGAAATCCCATGGAAGCGGCATGTGAGCCCCCGCCCGCCCCGGCAGGACAAGATCGTCGTGTCGGTGTCGAAGCGGGCGGCCGTGGCGCGGATGGACGAGTTCGTGGGGCCCAAGTACTGAGGAGCGGCCAGCGGGGCCAGAACCTGCGTAACTACCCGGCCAGTTCGACCACAAATGGGCCTTTTGTCACTTTATCCCTGGGCAAGGCGGGCCGAAGCGGTCACATCACGGCCACAACCTGAGTACAACCCGTGGGTTCGGTCGCCCCGGCGACCGCGTGTCCCTGATCCTTGAAGATCACGGACGAGTTCTCAGGAGAGGAGCAGCAGGTGCTGACCGCGGTGGCCGGAATCGTCGGCGCACTGGTAATCGGCGCCTGGGTCGTGGTGGCCTGGGGCTCCCGACGCCGCCAGCCCTGGTTGTTGACCCCGTTCGCCCTGCTCGTCGTCCTCCTCGTGGCCGTGGGCCAGGCGGGCTGGTCGTTCCTCCCCGCGGCGGCGCTCGTCGCCGGTTCCTTCGCCGAGCTGGTCATCGGCGCCCGTGAGTCCCCCGCCGTGCGCACCAAGGACCCGGACGCGCCGCTGAGCACGGAGCGGTGGGCGGCCGCCGTCGCCGCCCCGTTCCGGGTGGCGCTCGCCGAGCCCTGGGACGTGGTGGCACGCCCGTCGCTGCGCCGCCGCTACCGGCGGCTGCTGGAGCGCCAGTGGCAGGTGACGGACCGGGAGTCGCTCCTGGCGGCCGTGGAGGGCCTCCTTGAGGAGTTGCACACGAGTCCGACCCTGGACCTGGTCGTGGATCTGAGGGGCGGGATCGCGCGTTCCCGGTTCCCCCGGGACGAGGGCGGGCAGGCGACGGGCGGGCACGTGCTGCTGACGCCGGAGCAGGTCGTCCGGCTGCGTGCCGTCACGGGGGTCGGCGAGGCCGACGAGACGGTGATCATCGGGGCGTACCAGTGGTGGCGGTCGGTGCACGTGATCCGGTTGGTGTGCGGGGGCGCGACCCTGGACTGGCTGAGTCCGGTGGAGACGCAGACCCTGTTGCGGCGGGTGGCCTCGGACCTGCAGCGCCGGTATTCGTCGTGGCAGCAGTTGTCGACGGCGTTCCACGCGGGGTACCTGCTGTGGCGGGACAAGGGCGTGGAGGGCGACCACGGGGGGACGGACCGGGTGTGGGCGGCTCTGGGGCTGCTCACCGAGGATGTGCGGAGTCCGTGGAACCTGCTGCCGTGGGACATGCCGTTGGAGCGGGTCATCCCCGAGGGCGGGGTGGCCGCCAACCCGGAGCCGTAGGGCTCCGGAAAGACGTCGGCCGCACCTGGCCCTGACCCGGTGGGCGGCGCGGCTCATACGCCGTTCCTCCGGGCCGGACCTGATGCGGCACGTCTTGCGGGCGCCCGTCGCGGGCGCCGGTCCTACGTGGTTCCGAGCGCGACGGCGTCGCCGAGGCGGTGGACGCGCAGGGAGTTGGTGGATCCGGTGGTTCCGGGCGGGCTGCCGGCCACGATGACGACCTTGTCGCCCTTGGCGTAGTCGCCGAGCTGGAGGAGTTCGGCTTCGACCTGGCGGACCATGTCGTCGGTGTTGTCGACCCAGGGCACCAGGTTGGTCTCCACTCCCCAGGTGAGGGAGAGGGTTCCGCGGGTGGAGTTCTCGGTGGTGAACGCCATGAGCGGGATGGGTGAGCGGTAGCGGGCCAGGCGTCGGGCGGTTTCGCCGGACATGGTGAAGGCGACGAGGGCCTTGGCTCCGATGGTGGCGCCGATCTCGGCGGCGGCGCGTGCGATGGCTCCGCCGGTGGTCTCGGGTACCCGGTTGAGGATGTGGGAGGCGCGCAGGGATTCCTGTTCTGCGGCGCTGACGATGCGGGCCATCGTCTCGACGGTCTCGATGGGGTATTGGCCGACGCTGGTCTCTCCGGAGAGCATGACGGCGTCGGCGCCGTCGAGGACGGCGTTGGCGACGTCGGAGGCCTCGGCGCGGGTGGGCCGGGGGGATCCGATCATGGATTCGAGCATCTGGGTGGCGACGATGACCGGTTTGGCCTTGTCGCGGCAGCGTTCGACGGCGCGCTTCTGCACCATGGGGACGTTTTCGAGGGGGAGTTCGACGCCGAGGTCGCCGCGGGCGACCATGACTCCGTCGAAGACCTCGATGATGTCCTGGAGGCGTTCGACCGCCTGGGGTTTCTCGATCTTGGCGATGAGGGGGACGGTGACGCCCTCCTCGTCCATGATGCGGTGGCATTCCTCCGCGTCCGCGGGGCTGCGGACGAAGGAGAGGGCGACCATGTCGACGCCTTGGCGGAGGGCCCAGCGGAGGTCTTCCTCGTCCTTCTCGGTGAGGGCGGGGACGCTGACGGAGACGCCGGGGAGGTTGAGTCCCTTGTGGTTGGAGACGGTTCCGCCGTAGATGACGCGGGTGTGGACGTCCGTGCTGGTGGTCTTGGTGCATTCGAGGACGACGCGGCCGTCGTCGATGAGGACGCGGTCGCCGGGGCGGACGTCTCCGGGGAGTCCCTTGTAGGTGGTGGAGACGCGTGTGGCGTCGCCGGGGACGTCGTCGATGGTGACGGTGAATTCGTCTCCGGCGGTGAGTTCGACCGGTCCGTCGGGGAAGGTGCCGACGCGGATCTTGGGTCCTTGGAGGTCGGCGAGGACGCCGACTGCTCGTTGGGCCGACTCAGCGGCTTCGCGCAGGTTGGCGAGGCTGGCGCTGTGGTCGTCGTGGGTTCCGTGGCTGAGGTTGATACGGGCGACGTCGAGTCCTGCGTCGACGAGCTTGCGGAGGACTTCCGTGCTCGACGTGGCGGGACCGAGGGTCGCGACGATTTTTGCTCGACGTGTCACGCCTATCACTTTAGAGCGTCTGGGGGATGCAGTGGTCTAAACCAGGTTGCGAATGGACGTATCTCAGGCTGCGGGAAGACGAACGGGGGCGTTGCACGAACGGGGTTGTGGGTGGTGCGGGGGCTTTCTGTAGGTTGCCGGTGGCGGTCGTGATTCTGGGAGGTTCTGGTGTTCTCGCGTGATGTGGTGCTGGGTGCGCTGGCGGTGGAGGCGGCCTCGTTGGATGCGGTGTTGTGGGGGTTGTCGGAGGAGGAGGCGGTGGTGGGGACGCGGTGTGCGCCGTGGGACGTGGCGGCGTTGGCGGCGCACACGGTGAGGGCGATGTTGCAGGTGGAGCCGATGTTGGTTGGTGAACCTGCGGTGACGGGAGGGGTGTTGGTTTCTGCTGGGGAGTATTACCGGCCGGATGTGCGGTTCTCGGCGGAGGTGAACGCGCAGCGGGTGGGTTCGGCGGTGGAGGCGGCGGCGCGTCGTGCGGACGCGGGTGAGCCGGGGCGGGTGCTGCGGGGGCGGTGGTCGCCGTTGGTGGCGCGGTTGGCGGCGGAGCCGGTGGACCGGGTGGTGGTGACGCGTCATGGGGATCGGATGCTGTTGTCGGATTTCTTGGTGACGCGGGTGGTGGAGGCGGTGTTGCACGGGTTGGATCTGGCGGATGCGCTGGGCCGGGCTCCGTGGGTGTGCGGTGGGGCGTTGGACGTGGTGCGGGGGTTGTTGTTCGGGGAGGCTGATCCGGCGGTGGTGGAAGGGGTGGTGCCGGGTGCGTTGTCGGGTCGTGAGGCGGGGGTGGCCGCGGTGCGTTCGGTGACGGGTCGTGGGGGCGGGGTGCCCCGAGGTGCGTGGGAGGGGGCGGGGGTGCGGTTTCTGGCGTTGGGTTAGGCGGTGGGGGTGTTCCGGGGTGGGTTCTGGGGGTGTGGCCGGCCGTCGTCGGGGTGGGTGCGCCCCGGGTCTGCCCGCCCGGCCTTCCTGTCCCCGGGGGGTGGGTGGGTCGGGCGGGCCGTGGGCGGGTGTCAGTGGGCGGGGTCGGCGCGGGCGGCTTGTTCGTTGGCGTCGGCGCGGGCGGTGGCGGTGCGCAGGTGGCGCAGGACGAGGAGGGTGGCGGCGGTGAAGACGGCGGCGCCGAAGAGGGCGGGGGCCCGGAGGTCGGCGCGGGCGAGGAGGCCGCCGAGGAGGGCGCCTGCGGGGGCGAGTCCGAAGCCGAGCATCTGTTTGGCGCTGCTGACGCGTCCCATGAGGTGTTCGGGGACGATGTGTTGGAGGATGCCGCTGGAGAGGACGGTGCCGTAGGCGCTGGCGGCGGCGACGAGGGTCCAGGCGGCGGCTGCGGTGGGGGCGTTGGGGGCGAGGGCGAAGAGGGTGCAGAAGGCCGCTTGGGCGAGGTAGCCGGCGGTGATGCCGCGGTAGCGGCCGATGCGTTGTGCGGTGTTGCCGGCGAGGAGTGCGCCGCTGATGGCGCCGAGGGCGGCGGTGGCGAGGAAGACGCCGAAGAGGTGTGGGGGGACCCCGTAGTGGTCCTGGACGGTGAGGACGAAGACGGCGGTGACCGCTGCGGCGCCGAGGTTGAGGGTGGCGCCGAAGAGGATGAGGGCGCGTAGGGGCGGGTCGGTGTGGATGTGGCGCAGGCCTTGTCCGATGTCGTGGAGGACGGCGCGGAGGGGGTTGGCGGGCGGGGTGGTGGGCTGTTCGGTGGGTGGTGTGGGGGCGCGGCGTGCGGTGAGGGGCAGTCCGAGGAGGATGAGGGCGCCGAGGGCGTAGGCTCCGGCGTTGGTGGCGAGGGGTAGGGCTGCGGCGATGGCGAAGAGGAAGCCGCCGAGGGGTGCGCCGGCGAATTCCTGGGCGACTTCGCGTCCGCCGACGAGTCGTCCGTTGGCGCGGTCGAGTGCGGTGCGGGCGAGAGCGGGGAGGACGGCTCTTCCGGCGATGTCGTAGACGATCTCGCATGTCATGGCGGCGAACATGACGATGTAGAGGGTGGTGAGGGTGGCGTTGCCGGTGGCGGTGAGGATCGCGAGGGCGGTGATGGCGGCGGCGCGGAGGAGGTTGGCGGCGACCATGGCTCTGACGCGGTCGACGCGGTCGACGAGGGCGCCGGCGAGGAGTCCGAAGAGGAGCCAGGGGAGGTAGCGGGCCGCGGTGAGTCCGGCGACGGCGAGGGGGTCGTTGGTGAGGGCGGCGGCGAGCATGGGCAGGGCCGTGAGCATGATGCCGTCGGCGAGGTTGCTGGAGAGGCTGCCGGCCCAGAAGCGGTGGAAGTCCGGGCTGAGGCGTGGTGTGGGTCGGGGGGAGGGTCGGCCGGGCGTGGGGGGTGTGGTGGTGGGCATGTGCCTTCGGGGGGTGCCGGTGGGGTGTCGGCGGGTGACTCTATCGAAGGCCGGCGGGTGTGCGCATGGTTTTCGGGTGCGGGTGGGGGCCCGGTGGGTGGGCCGGGCCCGGTGGGCGGGTGTTCAGCGGTCGCGGCGGGGTGGTGGGAGGAAGGCGGCGATGCGGCCGTAGGCGCGGAGGATGCGCAGGCGTTGGATGGTGCGCATTCCTTCGCGTTCGATGGTGGCGGCGGTGTCCCAGTGTTCCCAGGCGGCGTCCCATCCGCCGTCGGGGCGTTGGCTGTTCTCGAAGTAGTCGAGGTTGCGGTTGATCTCGGCTTCGGTGAAGAGGGTCCGGGCGATGTGGCTGGGGTTGTCGGCGAGGTCGAGTGGTGTGTGGACGTGTCGTTGTCCGCAGGGTTTGGGGTTGACGTCGATGCCGGCGCGGATCATGGGGTAGAGGCGGTTGATGGCGTGGATGGATCGGGTGCGGTCGGGTGCGTGTTGGAGGAAGGCGCAGATGCCGATGGCTTCGTGGGGGTCGGTCCAGTGGAGTGCGTCGATGTGTTTCCAGCACCAGGCGGTGGCGAGGTCGCGCCAGGGGTGGCTGATGTGGTGTTTGTGGAGGTGGCCGGTGATGTGGGCGGTGAGGCCGAGGTCGGCGGTGAAGTCGTCGCGGTGCTGCCACCAGGGGGCGGCTTCGCTGTAGCGGACGTTGGGCAGGACGGGGGGCAGGCCTCCGTCGGGTTCGCTGACGGTGGAGAGGTAGCGGCAGATGCCGAGTCCGACGGTGGTGGGGATGGGGCCGAGTTCGTCGAGGTAGCGCAGGGCGATCTGGATGGCGGCGGGTTGGCTGGCGTGTCCGCGGAGGTCGGGGTCGAGGCCGTTGCCGTAGCCGCCGTCGAGGTTGCGGTAGGCGGTGAGTGCTTGGCGGACGGGTTCGGTGGGGCCGTTCTGGAAGAGGTGGGCGAAGCGGTGGCGGTCGATGAGTCGCGCGTTGCGCATGGTGAAGTGTTCCGCTGTGCGGAAGGAGTCCCAGGTCACGACGGTCATGTCTTCGACGGTACGTCCGCTGTCGGGTGCGGAGAATAGCTCGCGGGACAATCCATTCGCGTTCTTTACGCGGGGTTCGAAGCTTTGTGGTGTTTGCGTCTTCGGTGGTGGATGAGGTGTCCGGCCCAGGAGGCGGCGACGGTGGCGGCGACGGCGAGTTGGGCCGTGAGGAGGTGTTGGGAGGGGTAGACGACGCCGGTGAGGTAGTGGTCGATGAAGCCGGTGGCGGGGAGTCCCGCCTGGCCGGCGTTCTCGCGTCCCCAGTTCTCGAGGGCGGTGAGGGGGCACTGCCACCCGATGAGGGTGACTCCGAGGCCGTAGAGGGCGCAGGCGAGGTGGGGCCAGATGGTGCGGGGCCACCGCCAGGCGAGGAATCCGCCGAGGGTGACGTAGGCGAGGAAGAGCAGGTGGAGGACCATGGCGGTGTCGCCGATGAGTCGGTAGGCCATGGGCGTGGTCCTCTCGGGTGGGTCCGCGGGCGCTGTGGGCCGGCGGAGGGGCGGGCCCGGTGCGGGGGTGTGTGGGGGCGGTGCGGGCAGCCGCGGGTTCCGGGCCGGGTCCGTCTGTTCCCAGTATCTCTGGGTGGGGCCGGGCGGGCCAGGGCGCGGTGCGGCCTGTGGACGGGGCGCCCGGGGGGCGGGTGCTTCCTGGGTCCGGCGCCTTCGACGCCGGTGGTCGGGCACGGGCGCACGGGAACGCGTCGGGCACGGGGGTGGTGTCCCCCCGCGCCCGAGGCGTGGTGCGCTGCCGTGTGTCCCGCGGTGCGGGCGTCCCCTAGACCAGGGGGCGCTCGGTCGGCGGGATGGCCACCGGCAGGTTGGTGCCGCCCGGGAGGCCGGTGTGGGTGGCGAGGAAGCGGTCCACGCCCGCGGCGGCGGAGCGGCCCTCGGCGATGGCCCAGACGATGAGCGACTGGCCGCGTCCCATGTCGCCGGCGCAGAAGACGCCGTCGACGGTGGTGCGGTAGTCGCTGTCGCGGACGACGTTGCCGCGGCCGTCCAGTTCGACGCCGAGCTGGTCGATCATGCCCTCCTTCTGCGGGCCGACGAAGCCCATGGCGAGGGTGACCAGGTCGGCGGGGATCTCGCGCTCGGTGCCCTCGACGGGCTCGAAGCCGTTGGGGCCGCGCTTGACCTCGACCAGCTTCAGTGCGCGGACGTTGCCGTCCTGGTCGCCGAGGAACTCCAGGGTGTTGACGGAGTAGATGCGCCGTCCGCCCTCCTCGTGGGCGCTGGTGACCTTGTACAGCATCGGCATGGTCGGCCAGGGCTGGTGGTCGGGCCGCGTCGCCGGGGGCTTGGGCATGATCTCCAGCTGGGTGACCGACGCGGCGCCCTGGCGGTGGGCGGTGCCGACGCAGTCGGCGCCGGTGTCGCCGCCGCCGATGACGATGACGTGCTTGCCCTCGGCGTGGATGGGGGCGCGGTCGTAGTCGCCCTCCTGCACCTTGTTGGCCAGGGGCAGGTACTCCATTGCCTGGTAGATGCCCTTGAGTTCGCGTCCGGGCGCGGGCAGGTCGCGCCAGGCGGTGGCTCCGCCGGTGAGGACGACGGCGTCGTGGTCGGCGCGGAGCTCGTCGACGGTGATGTCGACGCCGATCTCGACGCCGGTGCGGAAGGCGGTGCCCTCGGCGGTCATCTGGGCGAGGCGGCGGTCGATGTGCCGCTTCTCCATCTTGAACTCGGGGATGCCGTAGCGGAGGAGGCCTCCGATGCGGTCGGCGCGCTCGTAGACGGTGACGTCGTGTCCGGCGCGGGTGAGCTGCTGTGCGGCGGCGAGCCCGGCGGGGCCGGAGCCGACGACGGCGACCTTCTTGCCGGTGCGTGTGGTGGGGGGCAGGGGCTTGACCCAGCCTTCCTCCCACGCGCGGTCGATGATGGAGACCTCGACGTTCTTGATGGTGACGGCGGGCTGGTTGATGCCGAGCACGCACGCGGACTCGCAGGGGGCGGGGCAGAGCCGGCCTGTGAATTCCGGGAAGTTGTTGGTGGCGTGCAGGCGTTCGATCGCCTCGGCCCAGTCGTGGTTGTGGACGAGGTGGTTCCACTCGGGGATGAGGTTGCCGAGCGGGCAGCCGTTGTGGCAGAACGGGATACCGCAGTCCATGCAGCGTGAGGCCTGCTTGGTGACGGTGGCCCGGTCGAAGTCCTCGTACACCTCGCGCCAGTCCTGGATGCGGACGTCGACGGGGCGGTGGGCGGGGAGTTCCCGCTCGGTGATCTTCAGGAAACCCTTGGGGTCGGCCATGGTGTTTCTCCTCCTCTCGTGGGGGCCGGCGCTCAGGACTGCGCGGAGGCCATGACGGCCTCGTTGACGTCGCGGCCGTCTCTTTCGGCTTCTGCCTGGGCGAGCAGGACCCGCTTGTAGTCGCGCGGCATGACCTTGGCGATCCGGGCGAGGCCGGTGTCGCCCTGGGCGAGGATGCGTCGGGCGACGTCCGAGCCGGTTTCGTCCAGGTGGCGGGTGAGGACGTCGGTGAGGTAGGCGCGGTCCTCGTCGGTGAGGACGTCGATCTCGACCATCTCGGTGTTGACGCGCCGGGTGTCCAGGTCCAGGACGTAGGCGATGCCGCCGGACATGCCGGCCGCGAAGTTGCGGCCGGTGCGGCCGAGGACGACGGCGCGGCCGCCGGTCATGTATTCGCAGCCGTGGTCGCCGATGCCCTCGACCACGGCGAGTGCGCCGGAGTTGCGGACGCAGAAGCGCTCGCCGACGACGCCGCGGAGGAAGATCTCGCCGGAGGTGGCTCCGTAGCCGATGACGTTTCCGGCGATGATGTGGTCCTCGGCGACGAGCCGGGATCGGGCCGCGGGGCGGACGACGATGCGGCCGCCGGAGAGTCCCTTGCCGACGTAGTCGTTGGCGTCCCCGGAGAGGCGCAGGGTGACGCCCTTGGGCACGAAGGCGCCGAAGGACTGTCCTGCGGATCCGGTGAAGGACACGTCGATGGTGTCGTCGGGGAGGCCGTCGGCGCCGTAGCGCTTGGTGACCTCGTGTCCGAGCATGGTGCCGACGGTGCGGTTGACGTTGCGCACGGGCAGTTCGAGCCGGACGGGCCGGCCGAAGTCGAGCGCGCCCTCGCTGAGCTGGATGAGGGTGTTGTCCAGGGCCTTGTCGAGGCCGTGGTCCTGGACGCGCTGGTGGGTGCGGTGGTCGCCGGCGCGGGGTTCGACCTCGTGGAGGATGGGTGCGAGGTCCAGCCCCTGGGCCTTCCAGTGGGTGACGGCTTCGGTGGTGTCGAGCAGGTCGACGGCGCCGATGGCCTCGTCGAGGCTGCGGAAGCCGAGCTGGGCGAGGTACTCGCGGACCTCCTGGGCGATGAACTCGAAGAAGTTCACGACGTGGTCGGCCTGGCCGGAGAACCGTGCGCGCAGGGCGGGGTTCTGGGTGGCGACGCCGACGGGGCAGGTGTCGAGGTGGCAGACGCGCATCATGACGCAGCCGGAGACGACGAGGGGCGCGGTGGCGAAGCCGAACTCCTCGGCGCCGAGCAGGGCGGCGATGACGACGTCGCGTCCGGTCTTCATCTGGCCGTCGGCCTGGACGACGATGCGGTCGCGCAGGCCGTTGAGCAGGAGGGTCTGCTGGGTTTCGGCGAGGCCGAGCTCCCAGGGGGTGCCCGCGTGCTTGAGGGAGGTGAGCGGCGAGGCGCCGGTCCCCCCGTCGTGGCCGGAGATGAGGACGACGTCGGCGTGGGCCTTGGAGACGCCCGCGGCGACGGTGCCGACGCCCGCTTCGGAGACCAGCTTGACGTGGACCCGTGCGGACGGGTTCGCGTTCTTGAGGTCGTGGATGAGCTGGGCGAGGTCCTCGATGGAGTAGATGTCGTGGTGCGGCGGCGGGGAGATGAGCCCGACGCCGGGGGTGGAGTGCCGGGTGTCGGCGATCCACGGGTAGACCTTGTGGCCGGGCAGCTGGCCGCCTTCGCCGGGCTTGGCGCCCTGGGCCATCTTGATCTGGATGTCGTCGGCGTTGCTGAGGTAGTGGGAGGTGACGCCGAAGCGGCCGGAGGCGACCTGCTTGATGGCGCTGCGCCGCAGGTCCCCGTTGGCGTCGGGGGTGAAGCGGTCGGGGTCCTCGCCGCCCTCGCCGGTGTTGGACTTGCCGCCGAGGCGGTTCATCGCGATGGCGAGGGTCTCGTGTGCCTCGGCGGAGATGGAGCCGTAGGACATGGCTCCGGTGGAGAAGCGCTTGACGATCTCGGAGACGGGCTCGACCTCGTCGACGGGGACGGGTTCGCGCACGCCCTCGCGGAGGCGGAAGAGCCCGCGCAGGGTCATGAGCTTCTCGGCCTGGTCGTCGACCTTGGAGGTGTACTCCTTGAAGATCTCGTACTTGCGGGTACGGGTGGAGTGCTGAAGCTTGAACACCGTCTCGGGGTTGAAGAGGTGGGGTTCGCCCTCGCGGCGCCACTGGTACTCGCCGCCGACGTCCAGGCGCCGGTGGGCGCCGGGGTTGGCGGCGTGGGCGCGGCGGTGGCGGATGGCGACCTCTTCGGCGAGGACGTCGAAGCCGACGCCGCCCAGGCGTGAGGTGGTTCCGGTGAAGCAGCGGTCGACGACGTCGGCGCCGAGGCCGAGGGCCTCGAAGATCTGGGCCCCGGTGTAGGAGCTGACGGTGGACACGCCGATCTTGGACATGACCTTGAGGACGCCCTTGCCGAACGCCTTGACGGTGTTGCGGACGGCCGTGTCGGCGTCGATCCCGCCGAGGGTTCCGCGTTCGACCATGTCGCGGACGGTGGCGAGGGCCAGGTACGGGTTGACGGCGGAGGCGCCGTAGCCGACGAGGAGTGCCACGTGGTGGCATTCGCGCACGTCGGCGGCTTCGATGAGGAGGCCGACCTCGGTGCGGGTCTTCTCGCGTACCAGGTGGTGGTGGACGGAGCCGGTGAGCAGGAGCGAGGGGACGGGTGCGCGGTCGGCGCCGGCCCCGCGGTCGCTGAGCACGAGGATGTGGGCGCCGTCGGCGATGGCCCGGGACACCTCGGTGTTGATCTGGTCGAGGCGTGCGGAGAGGGCCTCCCCGCCGCCGTCGACGGGGTAGGTGCCGTCGACGGTGTAGGTCCTGAGGGCGGGGTTGTCGCGGCCGGCGGCGACGATGGCGGCGAGTTCGGCCTGGTCCACGACGGGTGTGGGCAGGACGAGCCGCTGGGTGTCGCCGGGGGCGGCGTCGAGGATGTTGTGCTCGGCGCCGAGGAGGGTGGACAGGCTGGTGACCATCTCCTCCCGGATGGCGTCCAGCGGCGGGTTGGTGACCTGGGCGAAGTTCTGCGAGAAGTAGTCGAAGAGCTGTCGGGAGCGGTCGGAGAGAGCGGCGACGGGTGTGTCGGTGCCCATGGAGCCGATGGGTTCGGCGCCGGTGCGGGCCATCGGGGTGAGGATGACGCGGAGTTCTTCCTCGGTGTAGCCGAAGACCTGCTGGGCGAGGTTGAGCTCGGTGACGGGGACGGGGTCCGCGGCGGGGAGCTCGGCGAGGCGCAGGACGCCGGTGTCGATCCACTCCTGGTAGGGGTGTTCGGCGGCGAGTTCGGCCTTGATCTCCTCGTCCTCGATGATGCGGCCCTGCGCGGTGTCGACGACGAAGATGCGGCCGGGCTGGAGGCGTCCCTTGCGGACGACGGTGGCGGGGTCGATGTCGAGGACGCCGGCCTCGCTGGCGAGGACGACGAAGCCGTCCTCGGTGACCCAGTAGCGGCCGGGGCGCAGCCCGTTGCGGTCCAGGACGGCGCCGACGACGGTGCCGTCGGTGAAGGACACCGAGGCGGGTCCGTCCCAGGGCTCCATGAGGGTGGAGTGGTACTCGTAGAAGGCCCGGACGGCCGGGTCCATCTCGGTGTGGTTCTCCCAGGGCTCGGGGATCATCATGAGCACCGCGTGCGGGAGGGTGCGTCCGCCGAGGTGGAGGAGTTCGAGGGCGTCGTCGAAGGACGCGGTGTCGGAGTCGTCGGGGTCGACGATGGGGAAGATGCGGTCGAGGTCGCCGGGGATGAGGTCGCTGGCGAGCTTGGCCTCGCGTGCGCGCATCATGTTGCGGTTGCCCTTGACCGTGTTGATCTCGCCGTTGTGGGCGACGAAGCGGAACGGGTGGGCGAGCGGCCAGGACGGGAAGGTGTTGGTGGAGAACCGGGAGTGGACCAGGGCGAGTCCGGACGCGTAGCGCCGGTCGGACAGGTCGGGGAAGAACGGTTCGAGCTGCGGGGTGGTGAGCATGCCCTTGTAGGCGATGGTGCGCGGGGACAGGCTCGGGAAGTAGACGTCGGCCTCGTGCTCGGCGCGCTTGCGGACGCAGTAGGCGTGGCGTTCGAGTGCGATGCCGGTGAGACCCTCGGTGGGGGTGCCCCGGGTGCCGGTGATGAAGAGCTGCCCGAAGTAGGGCATGGCCTGGCGGGCGGCGGGGCCGCTGTACTGGGGCTCGAAGGGCAGTTCGCGCCAGCCGAGGAGGGTCAGTCCCTCGTCGGCGACGATGGCGTCGATGGCCTCGACGGCGGCGGCGCGCTCGGCGGCGTCGACGGGGAGGAAGGCGATGCCGGTGGCGTAGGCGCCGGGTTCGGGGAGTGCGAAGTCGCAGACCTCGGTGTAGAGCTCGTGCGGGATCTGGGTGAGGATGCCCGCGCCGTCCCCGTCGTCGGGGTCCGCGCCGGAGGCGCCCCGGTGGTCGAGGTTGCGGAGGACGGTGAGCGCCTTGTCGACGATGTCGTGGCTGCGTCGGCCGGTGAGGTCGGCGACGAAGCCCACACCGCAGGCGTCGTGCTCGAAGGTGGGGTCGTACAGGCCCTGGGAAGTGGATTCTGCGTTCGTTCGGACGGACGAACGCCGCACCTGAGCAGCGGGCATCTACCCTCCCTGTCGTCTGTTGTCGGCTTCGTGAAAAGCGCATTCGGGACGACATTGGCCCTGCTGCGTGCGGATGTAGTTGTGTGCCGTGTGAGCGGCGGTTCCCGCTGGGCGGGCGCCTTTCGCGCTACCGTCGCGCGTCCACGTCCTCGTGGTCGCCGGTGGCGGTCGGGTTCCCTGTTGCGGGCGGGTTCCCTTATACACGCTGGTCCAGCAGCGATGCGAATCGGAGGTCTAGACCAGACGGCGCCGCGGTGCGCCGGTGTTCGCGGTCGCCCCCTGGGGGGCGGTGCTGTCCCTCTCGGTTGTCCCCGATGAGGGCTGGCCTAGCCGGTTTTTCCACGAGGGAACCCCGCTAAACCTCCCAAAGTGGATAAAACCTCGACCGTGGGTCGGTGTTCCGCTCCGGAGACCGCGTGACGCCGTGTACCGCTGGTCAACATTACCCCGGCGTTAACGCACCGCCCAAGGGGACCCGGGTCCCCCACGTGGGTGATCTCCCCCTCACCCGCGACGGACCGTTCTGACCTGGGCGGCCACGGCCACCCGCCGACCCGTGGGACCATCGGTGGATGGCAGGCCACCCGACTTTCCCGGACCCGGACGACCACGGTTCCGCGCCCCCCGACCACACCGTACGAACACCAGGAGTCACAGTTTCGGACACCTCCCCCCTGCCCCCGCCCGGGGGCGCGCCGCCGCTGCCCGAGGCCGCGTTCCGGCTGCTGCGCGAGCACGGCACGGACATGCCCCGGCTCCGACGGGTCCTGGCGCTGCTCGCCGACGGCCGGTGGTGGAGCGCCGACGACCTGGTCCGGGGTACGGGTGTCGCGTACACGCTGGTGTCGTCGCTGCTCACAGCGCTGGACGAGGCGGGTGAACTCGCCGCCGAGAGCGCGGGCCGCCAGAGCCGGGTACGCCTGGCACGGCCCTCCGGCTACGCTGGCGCGGCCTGCGACGACCTCGCCGACCCCGTGGCCCACCTCCTCCCCCGGTACGCCCGCGCCCACGCCGAACTGGCGCGCGCCGTGGCCGAGGGGCCCGCCTCCGACCTGGACCTGGACCACGTCACCGCGACCGCCGACACGGCGCTGCGCCGTGCGCTGTTCCTGGCCACGCGCTTCGACCTGCACGACCGGGTCCTGCTGTGCGTGGGCGACCACGACCTGACCTCGATCGCGCTGACGCTCGTGTGCCCCGGCGCCCGGGCCGAGGTCGTCGACATCGACGAGCGCGTGCTGGCGCACATCGACGCACTGGCCGACAGGCTGGACCTGCGGGTGCGGACCCACACGGCCGACCTGCGCCTCGGGCTGCCGTCCACGGTGCGCGGCGTCGCGGACGTGGTGTTCACCGATCCTCCGTACACCGCCGACGGGGTGGAGCTGTTCGTGCGCCGCGGTGTGGAGGGCATGGCCGACCCCCGCCGGGGACGGGTCCTGGTGGCCTACGGCGCCAGCGAGACCACGCCCAAGCTGGCGGCCGCCACCCAGTCGCGGCTGGCGCGGATGGACCTGCTGTTCGAGGCGGTGTGGCCGGACTTCAACCGGTACCACGGCGCGGAGTCCATCGGTGCGGCCTCCGACCTCTACGTGCTCCGGCCGCTCACGCGCGCCCCGGCGCCGCCCTCGGGCGACGCCGCCAGGGTGTACAGCCAGGGGGTGAACGCCAAGGAGGCCCGGGGCGGCCTCGACGCCGAGCGCGCCCGCGCGGTGCTCGATCGCGTGCGCGACGACCTGGGGAGCGGGGGCGGCGCCCGGACCGCCGAGGGCCCGGAGCCGACGCTCGTGGGCGCGTGGCCGTCGGAGGCGTCGGCGGCCGGGCGGGTGCGGCTGTCCACCTGGATGGAGGCGCCCGCGCCCGTGGGCGACTGCGCCGTGCTCAACCTGACCGGCGGGTGGGAGCGGCTGGCGGCGCGTGCGGCCCTGGCCTCCGCCGCGGACACGGTGTACGCCCTGGTCCCCTCCTCCGCGGCGTGCGTGCGCGACGCCGCGGGGCAGCGGGGTCTGCGCGCCCTGGTGGAGCCCCGCTTCGACGTGCGGTTCCTGCGCGGGTTCGGCGCCGACGACCTGACCGCGGTACGCCTGACGCGGCGCCCGCCGGCCGTGGACGAGCCGGGTGCGGACGCGCGGGACGGAGCGGGAGCGGATGACGAGGAGGACCGGGGAGGAGCCCCTGGGGGCGGGCGGGCGCACGGGGACCCGAAGGCCGCCGTCGACCTCCTCCTGATCCACGTGCAGGAGCGGGCGCACGGCACGCTCACCGCCACGCTGAGGGGCGGACTCGTCGAGGTGTCGGCGCGCATGGGCCGCCCGGCCAACAAGCGCACCGCGCGGCAGGCCGTGTCCACAGCGCCGTGGTGGCTGGCCGGCCACACGCTGCTCGACCTGCCCGAGCACCGCTTCGCGGAGCTGCGGGGCGTGGCCGCCGCGCTGCTCGCCCAGGTGTAGGGACGGCCCCGGGGCGGGCTGTCCGGGACTGCGCGCCGCCGGGGCCGGGCTCCCCCGGTCACCGTGCCGCGGGCGGGTCCCACCGGGGCCTGCGGCCCGCCGCACGGGGCCCGCGGGGAGGATCCCCCGCCCCGGAACGCGCGGAGGGGCCCGGAGGACGCGTCCTCCGGGCCCCTCCGCGCGCGGTTCAGCCGGTTCCGGTGCCGAGGCCGTCGGTTCCGGCGGGATCCTCCACGGTGCCCTGCGTACCCGTGGGGTCCTGCACCGTGCCGTCGGTCCCGGCCGGGTCCTGCACCGTGCCGTCGGTCCCCGCCGGGTCCTCGACGGCGCCCTCCTGCGCGCCCTCGTCCGTCTGGCCGGTTCCGGAGCCGTCGTCGAGCTGCACCATCCGCCGGTAGAGCGGGTCGCGGAAGTTCGCCAGCGCCACGAGCGGGCCGGAGAGGCTGACCCTCTCCTCGACCGACTCGGAGTCGGTGGGCTGGACCCACACCACGACCAGGTAGTGGCCGCTGACGATCGCGTCGCTGGCGCTGTAGCCCTGGCCCAGGCGGTCGAACGGGTCGGCCCCGGAGGGTGAGAGCACGAACCCGGGGTCCTGGGAGGCGTCGCCCTCCCCGTCGGCCCCGGCCTCGTCCGTCTCGGGCGCGTTCATGGCGGCGGCGACGGCCCTGCTCCCCTCGATGTCTGCGAGGTTGAACACGGCCGTCACGCCGAAGTAGGTGTCCGAGACGTAGGTGGCGCGTCCTGCCTGGGTGCAGTCGGCCTCGGCCAGGGCGGTGCGGACCTGCTCGCCCCACACAGCGGCCGAGCAGTCCTCGCTCAGGTCCGAGTCGCGCAGGGTGAAGTCGATCTCCTGGCTGGAGATCTCCGCGTTGCGGCTCTCGAACAGCTCTCCGGCGTTGAGGGCGCGGCTGTCGCCCTCACGGGTGGCCAGGACCTCGTTCATGCGGCCGGTGTCGATCACCCGGTACATGACGGGGCGGGTCTCCTGGGCGGCCTGGTCCGCTCCGCCGCCCTCGCCGAGGCGCATGTACAGCACGGTGCCGAGCACGGCCAGAGCCACGACGGCCACGCCGGCCACCACGAGGAGGGGACGGCGGCGCCCCTTGGTCTCCTGCTTCCTCCGGCCTCCGGCCCGGCGGCGCCCACCCGTGCGGGAGGACCGCCCCGCCGACACCTCGTCGGACTCGCTGTTTTTCCTCCGGCGTCCGGCGGGACCGGACGCCGACGGTTCAGAAGGGGACACCCAGTGGACCTTTCCTCGGATGCGGGCCGGCCGCGCACGCGCGGCCGGCCCGGTTCGCTTGGGGAGAGGGGCGGAAAGCACCCCGCCCGCACGACCCTGGCGGAAGGGTCGATCTGTCCGAGATCCTATCGGGGCGTCCGACAGGGCGGGACAGGCCTACTCCTCGGCCCGGCCCGCCTCGACGACCTCCTCGTAGACGAATTGCGTGGAGTTCATGGAGGCCACGCTCAGCTTCGCCAGATCGGCGTTGTCGCCCGGGTCGGCGCCGTCGGTGTCGGCGACCCAGAACACCGCCAGGTAGTGGCCCATGACCTGGGCGTTCGCCTGGCTGTAGCCCTCCTGGAGGCCGGGAATGTCGTCGCCGTTCTGCGTGAGCAGGAATCCGGCGCCGCTCTCGGCGTTGGTCGGGTCCAGGGAGGCCTCGACGTTGGCGGCCTCATCGGCGTTGGCCAGGTCGAAGACGGTGACCTGGGCGATGTGCTCCTCGTCCGCGTCGGTGTACACACCGGTGGCGGCCTGGATGCAGTTCGCGTCGATGAGGGACTGGCCGAGCTCCTCGCCCCACACCAGTGAGGTGCAGGAGTCGGTGACGCTGCTCTGGCGAAGCTCCAGCGTCATGTCGTCGAGCCCGATCTCGCCGACCGCCCCGAACACGGACTCCTCGGTCATCGGCTCCGCGCCCTCGGGGCGTTCGTTGATCGCGCCGAACACGTCCTCTCGGTTGGGCTCGGCCAGGTAGAGCTCCGGTGTGAGGGTGCTGTGCCCCTCCGGCGGAGCCACGACCGAGTCGTCGCCGCCCGAGACCGAGCCCCCCGACCCCGTGAAGAGCTGGAAGGTCAGCAGTCCCAGGAGGGCGACCAGCGCGATGCTGAACGCGCCCAGCAGGACGCCGAGGACGGCTGTGCCGCGCTTGCGCTTGCTCTGCTCGGCGAGGGTGTAGACGATCTGGTTGGGACGGTCGCCCAGGACCGACACCTTCTTGATCGCGGACGCGGAGAAGGCCGAGACCTTGCCGACCCCGCCGCGCCTGACCCCGGACGCCCTGCGCCTGGAGGCTCCGGCCGCGGTCGCCCCGCGGCCCTTCCTGCGGCGGGAGGACCGCCGGGAGCCGGAGGCCCCGTCGTCGGCCGGGGCCGCTTCCTCCTCGCCCTCGTACTCGTCGTAGTCGTCGTACGCCTCGTCCCCGTCGGCCCGGTCCCCGGTGTCGGCGGTGTCGGCGGTGTCGGCGTCGGACGTGCGGGTGTGACCGTACTCCGCGGAGAAGTCCTCCTCGGGGTCGTAGTCGTCCTCGCGGCCCTCGTCGTGGCCGTAGTCGTCGGCGTGGTCCTCGGTGTAGGCCCGGTCGGCGCGGCGTGAACCGCCGCGCCGTCCCCGGCGGCCGTACCCGGACTCAGCTCTGCTCACGGTCTTTCTCAATCGTCAACCCGTGGTCTGCTCGAAAGGTACAGGGCGTTCTCCGCTCCGCGGCCGGACACGGCCGGCCCGCGTTCAGGAGCCCTGCGCTACTCGGGCTTCGCCCCGGAATCGGTTCCCGTGTCTCCGGCGTCGTTCGCGGTCGAGCCCTCGGTACTAGATCGCTCAGGGCTCGGGTGGTATTCCGTACCCGCCCCCTCTGAGCTGCCATTTTGCGTTCCGGAGCCCGTTTCTTCGCTGTCCACGGCGCTGTAGACGGTGCTGTCGTCGGACACCTCACTGCCGGCTGTGGCGCCGAACACCTGGGTCCCGGCGTCGTGGCCGTGGGGGACGACGGCGGTGGAGAAGGAGTCGATGCGGCGTCCGGCCCACACGAAGTACGCGAGCGCGCCGAGGAAGACGGCGATGGAGGTCCAGTTGTTCAGGCGCATGCCCAGGAAGTCGTTGGCGGGGTCGACGCGCAGGTACTCGATCCAGAAGCGGCCCGCGCAGTAGCCCATGACGTAGAGCGCGAAGAGGCGGCCGCCCTGGAGGGAGCCCTCGAAGCGGCGTCCGGCCCAGGCCAGGAGCACGGCCAGGAGCAGGCACCACAGGGACTCGTAGAGGAACGTGGGGTGGTACGTGGTGACGCCGAACTCCATGCCGGGGCGCAGGTGGCCCTCGGGGTAGGGGGTGATCTCCACGGCCCAGGGCAGGTCGGTGGGCGCTCCGAACAGCTCCTGGTTGAAGTAGTTGCCCCAGCGGCCGATGGCCTGGGCGAGCGGGATGGTGGGGGCGATCGCGAAGGACAGCTTGGACATGGACAGCCCGCGCTTGCGCGCCACCAGCCACACGCCGACGGCGCCCAGGGGCACGGCGCCCCAGATGCCGAGGCCGCCCTCCCACACGTACAGGGCGCGGATGGGCTCCCGTCCCTCGCCGAAGTACAGCTGGGCGTCGCTGATGACGTGGTAGAGACGGCCGCCGATCAGTCCCAGGATCACGGCCCAGACGGCCATGTCCATGATGGTGCCCTTCTCACCCCCCATGGCTGCCCAGCGGCGCTCGCTCCAGACCACGGCGACGACGACGCCGGCGAGGATGCACAGCGCGTAGAAGTGGATCTGGAGGGGCCCGATCGGGATCGCGTTGATCTGGGGGCTGGGGATGGCCGCGAGGGCGCGGCCGAGCCCGGCCGCGCCCTCGGAAGCTGTCGACGACAGTGTCACTGCTCTGCTCTCGGGTTCGCCCCGCGTGCGGGGGGTGCTGTCAGGGGTGCTACTCCGCGCCCCCGTCACCCATGGGCTGGGTGTCGACCTCACCGGCGTCCGCGGAGGCGATCGCCTCGTTGAGGCCCCTGACCGTCATGGCGGTGTTGTTGTCGAGCAACTCGCCGTTGAGGTACACGGAAGGCGTGCCGCGGAACGTGTTGTCTCCGCTGTAGCGAGTGTAGGCCGTTCCGGTGGCGGTGATGATCTCGCCCGTGTAGGTGCCGTCGAGGAAGGCGGGGTCGTGCCCATTGTCGGCTCCCCAGGAGATCAGGTCGGACAGGACCATGGTGCCGAGGGTCTCCTCGCCGATCTGCGCCATGGCGTCCTCGGTGAGTGCGGGCAGGTAGTCCTCGGTGAACGTGGTGACGACGGCGGCCTCCTCGTCGATCCGCCTGTCGAACTCGCCCTCCTGCTCGGCGTCGGCGTCGGTCTGGCGGAACCAGTCCTTGAGCTCCTCGACGGTGAAGCCCTCGTTGCCCTCGGTGGGCTGGTTCTCGAAGAGGATGTCGTTGTACTCGACGAAGTGGCCGTGCTCGGCGGCGGCGCGTGCGGCGGCGCCGGCGCGCAGCGAGTTGCTGCTGATGGGCACCGGCTGCTGGGCGAAGATGCTCACCGGCCGGTAGTGCACGATGGCGTTGCCCTCGGCGGCGTTCCGTTTGAGGACGTCGCCGTTGAGCAGCTCGAACTGGCGGCAGGCGGGGCACTGGAAGTCGGCGTAGACCTCGACGACGGGCGCCTGTGCGCCCTCCTGGGCGAGGACGACGCTGCCGTCCTCCTGGAGGACCTGGGGCGGGAGCGCCCCCTCGTACCCGGAGTCGCGGCGGTCGGCGTTGAGCACGGCGAACCCGATGCCGACGACCAGGACGACGACGGCCGCGGCGGCGCCGACGACGATGAGCGTCTTGGTGCGCTTGGCGGTCCGCTTCTCCCGTTCGCGCTGTTCCCTGAGTTTCTCGCGGGAGCGCTTGCGCGCTTCACTCCCCATGCTTTCCCCTGTTTCTACTGCTGGAGGTGGTCGACCGTCGTGGGTTCCGGGGTCACCGGAAGAGCCCTATGGCGCGGTCGAGGGCGAAGGGTGAACGCGGCCAGACCGCGATGAAGGCGCCCATGGCGGCGAAGGCGATGTCGCGGGCGATGGAGAGCCCGTAGGTGGTCTCCCCGGGGGCGACCTGGCCGCCGCCGCCGAAGCAGCCGCAGTCGATGTTGAGGCCCCTGGCCATGGCGGAGACGATCCCGGCGATGAAGACGACCATGAGGAGGGCGCCGACGGCTCCGACGTAGCGGGTGGCGAGTCCGACGAGGAGGAGGGCCGCCAGGGCGAGCTCGAACAGGGGGAGGGTGTAGCCGATGAGCCGGGCGATCTCGACGGGGAAGAGGTCGTAGGCCTCGACCGCCTGGACGGAGAGCGCGGGCGGGAACTTGGAGACGGCGGCGAAGACGAGGACGGCCGCGAGTCCGACCCGGCAGGCGAGGGTGAGCCAGGGTTGGACGGCCTCCCAGCGGGAGCGCGGGGCGGCGGAGGCGTCGGGGGATGCGTCGGTTGTGTCCATCGCTTGGGCCTTCGGGGAGTAGGGGACGCTTTGTCGCGTTCGGTGTCTGATCCGTCGCTCTACGTATCGCGTCACATCCTACTGACTGTGGTGAGTCCGTGACGCTGCGGCCGGGAACCCGGGCGCAGCGGTGGGCGCCCCAGGAAACCGCGACACCGCCATCACACCACCGGGACGGCCCCGGCGGGGGCGTTTCAGGGGTTCCGGCAGGGGCCTCTCACCCGATTCTCACCCTCTTAACCCTGCTTTTGACCAGGAGGGAAGGCGTCGGGCCGCCCCCCGGAGGGGGCGGCCCCGCACCGGTGCCACAGGTCTCCCCGGCCGGTGACCGACGCCGCGACCGCCGTGCCCGGAGGTCCCGTGCGAACAGGGCCCCGGTCCTGCGGGCGGGCCGCGCGCCCCGGGCGGACGGGGCGCGTCCGGCCCTACCTGTCGCGGACGCCCCCCGCCAGCTCCTCGGCGAAGGAGCGGACGGCGGTGAGGCCGGTCTCCAGGTCCGGGGCGTCCAGGATCCGCTGGCAGAACCCCGCGCCGACGATGACGCCGTCGGCGTAGGCGGCCACCTCGGCCGCCTGGGCGGCCGTGGAGATCCCCAGGCCCACGCAGACCGGCAGGCCGGACTCGCGGGTCACCTCGCGGGTGCGCCGCACCAGCGTCGCGGCGGTGTCGGCGACCTGCGTGCGGGTGCCGGTCACGCCCATCAGCGAGGCCGCGTACACGAACCCGCTGCACGCCGCGGTGGTCATGGCGAGGCGGCGGTCGGTGGAGGAGGGCGCGACCAGGAAGATCCGGTCCAGGCCGGACGCCTCGGAGGCGGCCGTCCACGCCCCCGCCTCCTCGGGGATGAGGTCGGGGGTGATCACCCCGGCCCCGCCCGCCTTGGCGAGGCCGGCGGCGAAGCGCTCCACCCCGTAGCGCTCGATCGGGTTCCAGTACGACATGACCACGGCGGCGGCGCCCGTGGCGGCGGTGGCCTCCACGACGCGGAACACGTCCTCGGTGGTGGTTCCGGCCTCCAGGGCGCGGTCGGCGGCCCTCTGGATGGTGGGGCCGTCCATCATCGGGTCGGAGTAGGGCAGGCCGACCTCGATGACGTCGCAGCCCCCCTCCACCATGGCCTGGATCACCCTGATGGAGGAGTCCGTGTCCGGGAACCCCGCGGGGAGGTAGCCGATCAGGGCCGCCCGGCCCTCCTCGCGGGCCTCGGCCAGCTTGGTCTGCAGCGTCGTCGCGGTCATCACGCCTGTCCCTCCGTGTCGACGAGTCCGAAGTACGCGGCCGCGGTGTCGACGTCCTTGTCCCCGCGACCGGAGAGGTTCACCAGGATGACGGCGTCCGGGCCGAGGCGCTCGCCGAGCTTGCGGGCGCCGGCCAGGGCGTGGGCGCTCTCGATGGCCGGGATGATGCCCTCGGTGCGGCACAGCAGGCGGAACGCCTCCATGGCCTCCGCGTCGGTGATCGGCTCGTAGCTCGCCCGTCCGGTGTCGGCGAGGTAGGCGTGCTCGGGGCCGACCGCCGGGTAGTCGAGGCCCGCCGAGATGGAGTGGCTGGGCAGGGTCTGGCCGAACTCGTCCTGCAGCACGAACGTGCGCGCCCCGTGGAAGACCCCGGGGCTGCCCGCGGTGATCGACGCGGCGGTGCGGGGGGTGTCCGCGCCGTCTCCCCCGGCCTCGAAGCCGTACAGGGCGACGCTCTCGTCGGGGATGAACGCGGCGAAGACCGCCATGGCGTTGGAGCCGCCGCCCACGCAGGCGGCGACCGCGTCGGGGAGCCGGCCGACCCTCTCCAGGACCTGGGCGCGGGCCTCCTCGCCGACGACGAAGTGCAGGTCGCGCACCAGCTTGGGGAAGGGGTGCGGCCCGGCGACGGTGCCGAACAGGTAGTGGGTGCGGTCCACGTTGGCGACCCAGTCGCGGAACGCCTCGTTGATGGCGTCCTTGAGGGTGCGGCTGCCGATGGTGACGGGGACGACCTCGGCGCCGAGCATGCGCATGCGGGCGACGTTGAGCGCCTGGCGCCGGGTGTCCTCCTCCCCCATGTAGATGACGCATTCCAGGCCGAGGAGTGCGCAGGCGGTGGCGGTGGCCACACCGTGCTGTCCGGCCCCGGTCTCGGCGATGACGCGGGTCTTGCCCATGCGCCTGGTGAGCAGGGCCTGGCCGAGCACGTTGTTGATCTTGTGCGAGCCGGTGTGGTTGAGGTCCTCGCGCTTGAGGAGGACGCGGGCGCCGCCGCAGTGCTCGGAGAAGTTGCGGGCCTCGCTGAGGGCGCTGGGGCGGCCGGTGTAATCCTTCAGCAGCGCGGCCAGTTCGGCCTGGTAGGCGGGGTCGTTCTTGGCCTTCTCCCACTCCGCCTCGACCTCGTCGAGGGCGGCGATGAGCGCCTCGGGGGCGAAGCGGCCCCCGAAGCGGCCGTAGTGCCCGCCGTGGTCGGGCAGTGGTCCAGCATGGCTCATTGGGACGTTCTCCTGGGAAGGGGCCGACGGCGGCTCTTCCCCCGGGCGTGCGCCGCGGGGGGCCGCGCGTCGACCGGCTGCGCGCCGCCTGGCTCCGGCGGCGCGTTCGGACCGGTGGGTCGACGCGGCGTCGGGAACCCGCGGCTCATGCCTGCGGGTTCCCTAGAGCCATCGCCATCGGAGGCCGGGGTGTGCCTGCACCGCGACCGCCCGTGGCGTCGTCTGTCCCATCGTGCTGTTCGTCCCCTAGTTCCGGTCCCGCAGGGCGGGGTGTGCTCCCGCGGTCACCAGGTCGGCCACGGCCTCGCGCGGGTTCCGACCGCGGACGAGGCTCTCGCCGACGAGGACCGCGCCGGCGCCGGCGCCGGCGTAGGCCAGCAGGTCGTGCGGGCCGCGGACTCCGGACTCGGCGATCTTGACGACGTCGGAGGGGATGCCGGGGGCGATCCGGGAGAAGGTGTCCCGGTCGACCTCCAGGGTCTTGAGGTTGCGCGCGTTGACGCCGATGACGGTGGCGCCGGCGTCGAGGGCCCGGGTCACCTCGTCCTCGTCGTGGACCTCGACCAGGGGCATGAGCCCCAGGGAGCGGGCGCGCTCGACCAGGGAGACCAGGGCCTCCTGGGGCAGCGCCGCGACGATGAGGAGGACGGCGGAGGCGCCGAAGACGCGGGCCTCCCACAGCTGGTAGGAGCTGACCACGAAGTCCTTGCGCAGGAGCGGGGTGTCGACGGCCTGGTGCACGGCCCGGAGGTCGGCGAGGCTGCCCTGGAAGCGGCGCTCCTCGGTGAGGACGCTGATGAGGGTGGCGCCCCCGGCCTCGTAGTCGCGTGCCAGGGCGGCGGGGTCGGTGATGGTCGCGAGCGGCCCCTTGGAGGGGCTCGCCCGCTTGACCTCGGCGATCACGTGGACGCCGGGACGGCGCAGGGCGGCTTCGGCGTCCTGTGGGGTGGGCGCCGACTCGGCCTGGGCCTTGAGGCGGTCCAGGGGCAGCGCCTCCTGCCGCTTCGCCAGGTCGGCGCGTACTCCGTCGAGGATCTCGTCGAGCACGCTCACCAGTTACCGCTCCCTCGTGCAGTGGTCTGTCACGGTGGTGGCTCCGGCGGGCGGGCCGCCCGCGCGGCGTGCCCGGACGCACCGCCGGCGCACCGTGTTGCTGGTCATCGTATCGACCTTCGGGTGCCGGGGGGCCGTCACCCCCCACCTGGCCCCCCGGGTTCTCCGGGGGAACGGGTGGGAGGGCCCGTTCCGCACACAAATGTCGGAGGGCCGGGCAGCCCGGCACCGTGGCCGGTTCGGTTCCGGGGCGCTCAGAGGCTCGATGCCACTCCCACGATGACCAGGAAGAGGAGAAAGAGGACGTAGAGGGCCACCGGGACGAAGAGCACCACACCGATGATGCCCATGATCTTGGCGACGTTGGCCGAGGACTCGGCGCTCCTGTAATCACCGCTCGACCACTGGTTGTTGACCATGATGGCGAAGATCAGGCCGACGATGCCGATGACCGGCAGGCAGCTGACGATGCCGAGGATGTTGAGGGCGAGGTAGTTCTTGGGCGGGTCGCCGGGAGGCGGGCCGCCGTGGCCCGGTACACCCCCGTATCCGAAGGGAGGACCGTAACCGCCGGCAGGAGGCCCGTAGCCACCGGGGGGACCGTAGCCGCCGGGCGGCGGGGAGCCGTAACTCATGCCTGTTCCATCTTTCAGGGGATGCGGGCGTTCCGGCGCCGGGTGGGCGGCCCGGGACCTGTCGCCGGGCGCCCTCCTCGGGCGCCGGACTCCGGGAAGGACCGTCGGGATGCCCGATACCGGCGCCGTCGCACGATGCGGACGTCGGAGGCCGACCGGTACGAGCGGAGACGGCTGCCCCGCCCTTCGGGCTGTCAGAAGTCCGGGGGCGGGGCGGCCGGAGGGTGGAAACCTCTTAGTAGTAGGACGGCGACGTGGCCATCGCGCCGAACATGACGACGAAGATCAGGATGTAGAACAACACCACGAGGACCGCGAGGATGAAACCGACGAGTCCGATGATGCCCATGATCTTGGCGACCTTGGCCGACTCCTGGGCCCCCGTGTAGTCGCCGGCCTGCCACTTGCTGTTGACCTGAAGGGCGAAGATCAGGCCGATGATGCCGACCACGGTGCACCCGAAGATGCCCAGGATGTTGAACATCAGGTAGTTCTTGGGCGGCTCGCCTGCGGGCGGGCCTCCGTACCCCGGCGCGCCTCCGTAGCCTGCGGGCGGGCCGTAGCCGCCGGTGGGAGGTCCGTAGCTCATAGGGGTCCAACCTTCCAGGACGTGTGTGTGGTGCGTTGTCTCGTACGGGGGGCGTGGCGCTCATCCGCTCAGACGGCGGAAGTGCCGTTCTGGTTCTCGCTACCAGCCGGGGAACAGCGGTGTGCCCGGGGCGAGGAAGGAGAACCAGGGCAGGTTGCGCAGGATCCAGTGGGCGTTGATGACGATCAGGAGCAGCCACAGGAACCAGCCCGGCGTGAGCCTGGGCGGCTTCGTGGGCGGCCGGATCGTCCTCATCAGCCACAGCGTGTAGGTCACCGCGATGTAGGGGAGCAGGAGCACCAGCAGGGGGTTCATGCTGATCGCGCCGAGGAAGTCGCCGTGCGTGGCCAGGGCGACCGCGCGCATGCTGCCGCAGCCGGGGCAGAACGTCCCGGTGAGCAGCAGCCACGGGCACGTCGGGTAGTTGCCGGGCTCGTTGGGGTCCACGAAGTGCAGGAGCGTGGCCCCGGCCAGGCCGAGGACGCCCAAGCCGACGGGCCACACGACCGGGGGCAGGGCCCTGAGCCGGTGTTCGACGCGCTGGATCCACGAGGGCGCGGCAGACGCCTCGGGCCCGGCGGTCTCGGGTGGTTCGCTTGGATGCACGGGACCAGCCTACGGGTTCGGGCGGACAGGGTTCTGCCCCCGTGGCCGCAGGGCGCACGGGGGCAGACACGTGCTCGGTTCGGGTGCCGACTAGTAGTACGTGGGCGTTGCCGAGACGAGGAGCACGGCGCTCAGGAGGTAGAAAGCACCGAGCAGCACCCACAGGATGCCGCCGCAGATGAAGGCGATCTTCGTGAACTTCTTCGCCTGCGCCTGGGCCTGGTGGGCGCCGGCGTGGTCGCCGCGGTTCCACAGGTCGTTGACCTTGGTCGCGTTGATGATCGCCGGGATGGCGAAGGGCCAGCAGCAGAAGACGGCGACGATCGCCCAGGTGAGGCCGTTGTCGGGCGGGGTGCCGTAGCCGCCTCCGGGAGGCCCGTAGCCGCCGCCGGGGGGCGGGCCGGGGTTGCCGGGGGGAGGGGGACCGTAGCTCATGGTCGTGCAACTTTCAGAAAGGGGACAAGGGATTTCGCACGGTGTGGAGCACACACCGGCCCGACATGGGGCAGGATCGGGTCACCGGAACGCGTACGTCGCGGGCAGAAACGAATGATGCCAGACAGAGAGGACATCAGCCGACAGGCGACGATACGTTTGGCAGGTCCGGTGTGGTGAATCTACCTGCCCCATGGGACCTTCGTCCATTTTCCGTTATTCACTCGTTGTGAGCTGCGGTTTCACGGGTGGGAGTCAGTTGTTGCCCGCCGTCGCCGAGACCTTCTGTGCGGCTTCCCACGCCTCGCGGGTCTGCGGGTAGGGGCGCGGCGACTTGCGGCCGAGGCCGGCCTTCTTCATGACGCCGGCGATGACGGCGAGGACGACGCTGAGGCCGAGCCCGATGAGGGTCCACGTCACCAGGTCGCCGCCGAGGATGATGGCGACGGCCGCCACGGTCCAGGCCACGATCCAGGAGATGGTGAGGAACCAGGCGGAAACGGTGTTGCCGTGGTCGTCGTGGTGTTCGTCGGCCATCAGTGGTTCTCCTTCGGTTCGGCTGGCCGTGCTGCCAGCGGTGCGGGTTCGGCGGCGTCCCCGGGGCCGGCGGGGTCCTCGGACCGGCCGCCGTCAGGGGCGTCGAGTGTGGGATCGTCACCGGCATCCAGCGATTTCCACAGGTCGGCAGGCGTCTCGGCCCGGGTCGCGCGCGGTGCGGCGTCCCGATCGTACCGGGTGCCCATGCCCGGCCAGGCAGGGGCTCGTACCGCGGAGAGGAGCCCGGCGAGGACCAGGAGGACGGCGCCCCCCGCGGCCATGGCGGGGCCGAGCGCGGCCAGGTGGGGCGCCGCCGCCACCTGGGCGGTGCCCGCGGCGTCGGTGGCGTTCTTCGCCACGGCCTCCATGAGGGCGTCGGGCCGTGTCGCTCCCCACACGGAGGTCAGGGCGAGGACGCCGCCCGCGGCGACGAGGGCGCCGACGAGCCGCCGGGCCCATCCGCGCGTGGCGTACAGGCCCGCGATGCCGGCCAGGCCGGCCCATCCGATGCCGCTGGGCGCGCCGGTCAGGTCGGCCCCGGTGAGTGCGACGGGGACCGGCGGGACCGGCCCGGGAGCCGTGAGCTGGCCGGTCGCCCACTGCTGTCCGGCGGCGGCGAGGAGGAGTCCGGCGCCGGCGGCCAGTCCGAGCATGGTGGCGCCGTACTCGCGCCGGACGCGGGGGGAGGTCGTGGGGGAGCTCACAGCAGTTCTCCGGCGTCGAAGCACGTGCGGTCGCCCGTGTGGCAGGCGGCGCCCTCCTGGTCGACGCGGACCAGGAGCGTGTCGCCGTCGCAGTCCAGTGCGACCGACACCACACGCTGGGTGTGGCCCGAGGTGGCCCCCTTGACCCAGTACTCGTTGCGGCTGCGCGACCAGTAGGTGGCGGCGCGGGTCGTGAGGGTGCGGTGCAGCGCCTCGTCGTCCATCCAGGCGAGCATGAGCACCTCCCCGGTGTCGTGCTGCTGGACGACGGCGGGGACGAGGCCGTCCGCGGTCCGCTTGAGTCGGGCGGCGATGGCCGGGTCGAGGCTGGTGACGCTCATGTCCTCCAGGTTATGGCCGACCGTCCAGCGGTCCGCACCGGGTCGTGTCCAGCGGGGCCGGGTGCGGGGCGTCCTCTTGGGGGCGTTCGTCCGGGGCGGTTAGAGTTCGTGCGTCCTCCCGGTTCGGGCGCCGCGGGCCGTCCCCGGCGCCCGCCGCGCTCCCCCGCCCCTTCCGTCCGCCGTCTCCACCCTGGGAGTTCCGTGACCGCCGAGAACCTGTCCGCCGACCTGGCGGGCAAGCCCGCAGCGCTGACCTCGCTCGCCACCCGCTTCCCCCGGTGGGACCCCTACGCCGCGCTGCCCGCGCTCCTGGCCGACGAGCCCGCCGCCGTGCGGTTCGTCGGCCTGGGTTCGGCGCGTTACGCCTGCGAGGTGGCGGCGGCCCGGCTGCGGCGCGCGGGCATCGCGGCGAGCGCGGACCGCTCCTCGTCCGCGGAGCAGCCGCCCGCCGGCCCGGAGACGCTGGTGGTGGCGGTGTCCCTGGGCGGCGGCCAGAGGGAGCTGTACACGGTGCTGGACCGGTACGTCGCGCGGTCCCCGGTGATCGTGCTGGCCCCGTCCGCGGACCTGGTGGTGGGGCACTACGCGGACCTGTTGGTGCCGCTGCACGCGGGCGAGGAGGCGAGCGGACTGGCGTGCCGGGCCTATCAGCACGCGCTGGCCCTGCTCCTTCTGCTGGGCCACCGCCTGGGCGCCCCGGCGTCCGGGAGCAGCCAGAACTTCCCGGGACTGCTGCGCCGGGCGGCCAACGCCGCGAAGTCCCTGCTGGCGAACGCCCCGGAGTGGGTGCCCGAGGCGGCGCGGATCCTGGAGTCGCCGCACGGCGTGCACCTGGTGGCGCCGGACGAGCGGATGGCGTCGGCCTCGCAGGGGGTCCAGGCCCTGCGCAAGGGCCCGGTGCGGGCGGCGTACGCGTGCGAGACCGGCGAGTGGTCGCACACGGACCGCTACCTGGCGGCCGTGACGGACTACCGGGCGCTGCTGTTCGCGGGGTCGGCCTACGACGAGCGGTTCGCCGAGCACCTGGGGCACCTGCGCGGCACGTTCGTGGCCGTGGGCCCCACCCCCGGGCACGAGCGCGTGCCGGGGGCGGAGCTGACCGTCCGCTACCCGGGCGACTCCGACCCGGACGTGAGCCTGCTGGTGGAGCCGCTGGTGGCGGAGCTGCTGGCCGCCCACTGGTGGAGGGCGTCCCGCCGCTGAGGGACGGTGGCGGGGTCAGGCCGAGGAGCTGACCCAGGAGGCGTACAGGTCGGCGTACACGCCGGGCCGCGCGACGAGTTCGGCGTGCGATCCGCTCTGGACGATGCGGCCGTCGTCGAAGACCAGTACCCGGTCGGCCGCCTCGGCGGTGGACAGGCGGTGGGCGATGGCCACGGAGGTGCGCCCCCGGGTGAGCCGGTCCAGGGCCCGCTGGATGCGGACCTCGGTGTGGGGGTCCACGGCCGACGTGGCCTCGTCGAGGACGAGCAGGTCGGGGTCGGCGACGTAGGCGCGCACGAGGGCGACGAGCTGCCGCTCCCCCGCCGACAGGGACTCTCCGCGCTGGCCGACCGGTGTGTCCAGGCCGTGCGCGAGGGAGTCGAGCCACTCGGAGAGGCCGAGTTCGGTGACGGCGGCCTCCAGCTCGGCGTCGGTGCTCTCGGGTCGGGCGAAGCGGATGTTGTCGCCCAGGGAGCTGTCGAAGAGGAAGCCCTCCTGCGGGACCATGACGACGCGGCTGCGCAGGGACGAGAAGGCCACCTCGCGCAGGTCGGCGCCGTCGAGGCGCACGGTGCCCTGGACGGGGTCCATGAGCCTGGTGAGGAGTTTGACGAAGGTGGTCTTGCCCGAGCCCGTCTCCCCCACGACCGCGACCCGGGTGCCCGGGGTGATGTCGACCGCGACGTCGTCCAGGACGACGGGACCGTCGGGGTAGGAGTAGGTGACGTCGTCGAAGGCGACCCGGACCGGGCCGCGGGGCAGGACCTTGCCGGCCTCCCCGGGGTCGGCGATGTCGGGCGCGGTGTCCAGGACCCCCAGGACCCTGCGCCATCCGGCGATGGCGTTCTGGGCCTCGTTGAAGATCTCGGTCGCCATCATCATGGGCTGGATGAACAGGGTCAGCAGGAACAGGAAGGCGATGAGCTGCCCGGCGGTCAGGTCGCCGCCCAGGCCGAGCCAGACGCCGACGAGGACCACGGCCGCGTTGCCGACCGCGGAGACGATCTCGGCGAAGGGCGAGACCGCCATGGCCAGCCGCTGGGCGCGGACCTGGGAGCGCCGGGTCCTGGTCACGGTGGAGTCGATGCGCTCCGCAGTGCGCTCCTCGGTGCCGTGGGCGCGGATGACGGCGGCGCCCATGACGGTCTCGCCGATGACGCCGAGCATGTCGCCGGTGTTCTCGCGGACCTTCATGTACGCCGTGGACAGGTGCTTCTGGAGCCAGCGGACGCCGAACAGCAGCGGCAGCACGCAGACCCACACCACGATGGTGAGCTGCCAGGAGTAGACCGCCATGAGGACGGTGGCGACGAGGAGCTGGCCGGCGCTGACGAGCAGGAGCAGGCCGCCCCACTGCATGAAGGTGCTGATCTGGTCGACGTCGCTGGTGACGCGGGAGACCAGGGCGCCCTTGCGCTCGCTGTTCTGGGTGAGCACGGACAGGTCGTGGACGTGTCGGAACGCCTTGCGGCGCAGGGTGGCCAGGCCGGACTCGGTGGCCCGGTACAGGCGCAGGTTCATCAGGTAGGACGCGACCATGGTGACCACGAGGAGCCCGGCGCAGGCGGCCACCATGCGGGCGACGAAGGCGAGGTCGGGGCCTTCCGGGCCGGAGAGCCCGTTGTCGATGATCTGCTGGACGGCGACGGGGACGACGATCTTGCCGGCCGTGGCGACGACGGCGAACACCAGGGTGAGCCAGAGGCCCTTGGCGAACTCCGGGGAGAGCCGCAGGCCGCGCCTGATCGTGCCCATGGCCGTGTCGGTGGAGCGGTGCAGGGAGAGGAGCGGGTCGGCGGCGCCGTCGGCCTCCCGCCCGGGTTCGGGGTCGGGCCGCTGTTCGGCGCGGGTCTGGGCGGGTGCGCTCATCGGCTCGTCTCCTCGGTGGCGTGGTCGCCGTGCGCGGTGGCGGGCGGGGCGGGTTCGAGTGGTCCGGGTTCCTCGGGGACGGGTTCGCGCTCGGCCTCGCCCTCAGCGGAGGCCCGTTCGTACGCGGTGACCAGCCTGGTGTAGCCGGGTGAGGCGGTGAGGAGTTCGTCGTGGGTGCCGCGGGCCAGGACGCGGCCCCGTTCCATGTAGAGGACCTCGTCGGCGAGTTCGATGGTGGCGCGCCGGTAGGCGACGACGACCACGGTGGCGGCGTCGTCGCGTGCGCGCAGCCCGGCGAGGATCTGGGCCTCGACCTGCGGGTCGACGGCGGAGGTGGCGTCGTCCATGATCAGCAGCCGGGGCCGGCGCACGACGGCGCGGGCCAGGGCGAGGCGCTGGCGCTGGCCGCCGGACAGGGTGGTGCCCTTCTCCCCGAGCGGGGCGTCGAGGCCGCCGTCGAGTTCCCTGATGAAGCCGTCGGCGCGGGCCAGGCGCAGTGCGGCCCACACCTGCTCGTCGTCGATGTCGGCGCCGAGGGTGATGTTGTCGCGGACCGAGTCCTCGAACACGAAGGTGCCCTGGGGTACGAGGGCTGCGTGCTCGGAGACCTGGCCGCGGGCGAGGTCGCGGACGTCGACGCCGTCGAGGCGGATGTGGCCCGTGTCGGGGTCGACGAGGCGCATGAGCAGGGTGGTGAGCGTGGACTTGCCCGAGCCGGTGGGGCCGACGAGGGCGACGGTGCGGCCGGGGGCGATGTCCAGGTCCACACCGTTGAGGACGGTGGTGCGGGCGGTGGACTCCCCGTCGTCCATCAGGTCGCGGCCGCCGCCGTCGGCGTCGTAGGAGTCGGCGTAGGAGAAGGTGACGCCGCGGGCGCTCAGGGCGATACCGCGGGGGCTGTCCTCCAGGGTCCGGTCGCCGTGCTCCATGGTGCCGCCGGATCCGAGGACGGACTGGACCCGGTCCCAGCCGACGACGCTGCGGGGCAGGTCGCCGAGGATCCACCCGAAGGAGCGGATCGGCAGGGCCAGGAGGGTGAAGAGGAAGGCGATCTGGACGAGGTCGCCGGGGTCGATGGCGCCGGTGGAGAGCCGCCACATGCCGAGGAGCAGGACGGCGAGCACGCCGAAGTTGGGCAGGGCCTCCATGACCGGGTCGAACATGGAGCGCATGCGGCCGACCTGGATGAGGGCGTCGCGGAGGCTGTGCGCGGACCGGGTGAAGCGCTCGGTCTCGGTGTCCTCCCTGCCGAGGGTCTTGACGACGAGGGCGCCGTCGAAGGACTCGTGGGCGACGCCGCTGACCTCGGCGCGCAGGGCCTGGGCCCGGGAGGCCATGGGTGAGACGCGGCGCTGGAAGACGACGTTGGCGGCGGCCAGGACGGGGAAGACGACGAAGGCGACCAGGGCGAGCACGGGGTCGGTGACGAGCATGGCCACCGCGGCGATGGCGAGCATGAAGACGCTGCCGACGGCCATGGGCAGCGGGGCGAGCGGCTGCCAGGCGGCCTCGACGTCGGCGTTGGCGTTGGAGAGGAGCTGGCCGGTGGGGTGGCGGTGGTGCCAGGAGAGCGGGAGTTCGAGGTACTTGCGGGCGACGGCGCGGCGGTAGCGGGCCTGCATGCGGAACTGCATGAGGGCGGCGAGCATGCGGCGCATGGCGATGCCGACGGCCTTGCCCAGGCCGACCGCGAGGAGCAGTCCGGCGGCGGCGGCGAGCGCGGCCGCGGTGGTGCTGCCCCGGGCGAACGCGGGGAGGATGGTGGTGTCGGTGAGGTGACCGAGGACGGAGGCCGAGCCGACGGTGACGCCGGCGTGCAGCATGGCTCCGGCGACGGCGGCGAGGAAGATCCACGGTTCGGTGCGCGCGGCGACCCACAGGACGCGCATGCCCCGGCCGAAGATCCCGGTTCCGGCGGTGTCCGCGGCGCGGTCGCCGGTCCCGGCGCCGCCGGCGTGCTCCTCCGGTGGCGCGGAGCCCTCCCCGGCCTCCGGTTCCCTCGTGCTGGTGCCCTGCGCCATACGCCCCCCGTTCGTCTGCCTGCCGGTTCCACCGGCACGGCCCGGCCCCTTACGCGCCGACGCCCTCCGGGCATGCCGAAGGGGACGTGGGTGCGTGTGTCGGGCCAACCTATCCAGCGGGACCGACAAGGTTCCACCGGATTGTTTCAGCGCGGTTCGCGCCGGGGCTATTCCGGCCGGGAGGATACGGCGGTCGCGGGAGCGGGATAGGGCGCGGGGCCGCCCGGGGGCGGGGCGGCGGGGGCTGCGCCCGGGGCCGGCGGAGGGGTTCGCGGCGGTCGGCGGGCGCCCGGACCACCGAGGTGGTCCGGGCGCCGTGGCGGCCGGAGCGGCCGTCCTCCGACCGCCGGGTACTACTGGGCCGCGACCTGGTAGGTGACCAGCGCGCGGAAGGTCAGGCGGCCGGTGATGCCGTCGACCCCGATGCCGAACTCGCGCTGCGCGGCGCGGACCGCCCGCTCGGTGGCGGGGCCGTACTGACCGTCGACGGCGAGGCCGGAGGCGATGCCCTTCTCCTTGAGGAGGACCTGGATC
Source organism: Nocardiopsis sp. NPDC101807 (assembly GCF_044766605.1). Taxonomy (NCBI): domain Bacteria; kingdom Bacillati; phylum Actinomycetota; class Actinomycetes; order Streptosporangiales; family Nocardiopsidaceae; genus Nocardiopsis; species Nocardiopsis sp. NPDC101807. The sequence goes on from NZ_JBIWMK010000001.1 coordinate 664,407, forward strand.
GCCTCGACGACGAGGCCGCGGGTGCCCGGGCCGTACTCGCCGAAGGTGCGCTCGCGCAGCAGCAGCCAGGTCTCCTCGTCGAGCGCCCCGGTCTCGACGAGGTCGTTCGGGTTGTCCCGCTGGTAGCGCTTGACCGTGTTCTCGAGGCTGAGGTTGAAGAACCGCGAGGTGGTGCTGTCGGAGCGGTAGCCGTGGTGGGCGAGCAGCTTGCGTGCGGCCGCGATGTCGACCGACCGGTCGCCCCTCACGTAGTACGGCCACGCCTCGGCCTCGATCTGGGCGACGACCTGCTCGGAGGTCCGGTTGAGGTTGTCGGCGGAGGCCGAGGGAGCGGTGGCGACGACGGCGGTGGCGGCGACCGCAGAGGCGGCGATCAGGGAGACGAAACGCCTACCAAAACCACCAAAGAAGTGCGGAAACATGCGAAAAAAGGTCCTTCCCCCGTGGGTAGTGGGCACTACGGGGATCATGCTCACACGAACCATCGGCGTGTCGATGCAACGCCACACGGAAACGACTACGTGTCGTGATCCGGGCGCGCGAAGGTCCCCGGGACGTACTCGTCCCGGGGACCTTGACCGCCTCCACCTGCGAAAACCCCTCAGCGCACCGGGTGGCCGGCCTCCCGCAGGCTCCGCTTGACGTCGGCGACGGTGAACTCGCCGAAGTGGAAGACCGTCGCGGCCAGCACCGCGTCCGCGCCCGCCTCCACCGCGGGGACGAAGTGCTCGACCGCCCCCGCTCCGCCGGAGGCGATCAGGGGCACGTCCACGCGGGCCCGCGCCCCGCGGATCAGCTCCAGGTCGAAGCCGGCCCTGGTGCCGTCGGCGTCCATCGAGTTGAGCAGGATCTCCCCCGCGCCCAGCCCGGCGGCGCGCTCGCACCACTCCAGTGCGTCGATCCCGGTCCCGCGGCGGCCGCCGTGGGTGGTCACCTCGAACCCGCTGGGGGTCGTCCGGTCGCCCTCGCGTACCCGGCGCACGTCGGCGGAGAGCACGAGGACCTGGCGGCCGAAGCGCTCGGCGATCTCCCCGATGAGCTCCGGCCGGGCGATGGCGGCCGTGTTGACGCCCACCTTGTCCGCTCCCGCCCGCAGCAGGAGGTCGACGTCGTCGGCGGTGCGCACCCCGCCGCCCACGGTCAGCGGGATGAACACCTGGTCGGCGGTGCGGCGGACCACGTCGTAGGTGGTCTCCCGGTCGCCGCTTGAGGCGGTGACGTCGAGGAAGGTGAGTTCGTCGGCGCCGGCGGCGTCGTAGCCGTGGGCGAGCTCCACCGGGTCGCCCGCGTCGCGCAGGTTCTCGAAGTTGACGCCCTTGACCACCCGCCCGGCGTCCACGTCCAGGCAGGGGATGACGCGCACGGCCAGGCTCACCGGGACACGTCCTCGGCGCCGCGCACCGCCGCCAGGGCGTCCTCCAGGGTGAACGCGCCCTCGTACAGCGCGGTGCCCATGATGGCGCCCTCCACCCCCAGCGGGACCAGGGTGGCGATGGCCCTCAGGTCGTCCAGGCTGGACACGCCGCCGCTGGCGACCACCGGCTTGTCGGTGCGCTCGCACACGGTGCGCAGCAGGTCCAGGTTGGGGCCCTTGAGGGTGCCGTCCTTGTTGACGTCGGTGACGACGTAACGGGCGCAGCCCTCCGACTCCAGCCGGTCCAGGGTCGCGAACAGGTCGCCGCCGTCCCGGGTCCAGCCGCGCGCGGCCAGGGTCGTGCCGCGCACGTCCAGGCCGATCGCGATCCGGTCGCCGTGCTCGGCGATGATCCTGGCGCACCACTCCGGGTTCTCCAGGGCGGCGGTGCCGATGTTGACCCGGCGGCAGCCGGTGGACAGCGCGGCGGCCAGCGACTCGTCGTCGCGGATGCCCCCCGACATCTCCACCTTGACGTCCAGGCGTCCCACGATGTCGCGCAGCAGGTCGCGGTTGTGTCCGCGCCCGAACGCGGCGTCCAGGTCCACCAGGTGGATCCACTCGGCCCCGGCCTCCTGCCAGGCCGTGGCGGCCTCGAAGGGGTCGCCGTACTGGCCCCCGGAACCGGCCTTGCCCTGGACGAGCTGGACGGCCTGCCCGCCCGCCACGTCCACGGCGGGAAGCAGTTCGAGTGCGGGGGACGACGGGGTGTGCTCGCCGGTCATGAAACCTTCTCGTGCTCGGTGGGAAAACGTCGGTCAGAGGGTGGCGACCCAGTTGGCGAGCAGGCGGGCGCCCGCGTCGCCGGACTTCTCCGGGTGGAACTGGGTCGCGCACAGCGGTCCGTTCTCGACGGCGGCCACGAACGGCTCGCCGTGCTCGGCCCAGGTCACACTGGGCTCGCGGATGCGCTCGTTGTGCGGGGAGAACTCCCACTCGCGCACCGCGTAGGAGTGCACGAAGTAGAAGCGCTCCTCCGGGCCGATCCCGGCGAAGAGCCGCGTGTCCGCGGGAGGCCGGACGGTGTTCCAGCCCATGTGCGGCACGATGGGCGCGCGCAGGCGGTCCACGGTGCCGGGCCACTCGCCGCAGCCCTCGGACACCTGGTCCCCGGCCTCCGGGTCGGCCCGTTCCACGCCCCGCTCGAAGAGGACCTGCATCCCCACGCAGATGCCCAGGACGGGTCGGCCCCCGGCCACGCGCCGACCGATGATCCGGTCGCCGCCGGCCGCCCTGAGGCTGGACATGCAGGCGCTGAACGCGCCGACGCCCGGGACGACGAGGCCGTCCGCCTCCAGGGCGGCGTGCGGGTCGGACGTGACGGTGACGTCGGCGCCGGTGCGCTCCATGGCGCGCTGCGCCGAGCGCAGGTTGCCGGAGCCGTAGTCGAAGACGACCACTCGTGACGGCATGGGAACTGCCCTTCCTCTACAGGTAGCCCAGTCGGAGAGCGCCGGAGGCGACGGCGAGCACGGTGCAGCCGGCCAGGGCCACGGCGATGAGCCTGTTGACCTTCCACATCGCGTACGCGCCCCCGGCCAGGAACCCGCCCAGCACGACGAGGGCGATCCCCCACAGGTCGGCGTCCATCTACAGGGCGCCCTTGGTGGAGGGGATGCCGCTGACGCGCGGGTCCTTCTCCGTGGCGGAGCGCAGGGCGCGCGCCAGCGCCTTGAACTGGCACTCCACGATGTGGTGGGCGTTGCGCCCGTAGGGGACGCGCACGTGCAGGGCGACCCGCGCCTGGGCGACGAAGGACTCCAGGATGTGGCGGGTCATGGTGGTGTCGTAGTCGCGGCCGATGATCGGCGCCATGCCCTCGGGTTCGCTGTGGACCAGGTAGGGGCGGCCGGAGACGTCGACGGTCACCTCGGCGAGGGCCTCGTCGAGGGGCACCTTGGCGTCGGCGAAGCGGCGGATGCCGGCCTTGTCGCCGAGCGCCTCCCGGAAGGCCGCGCCCAGGGCCAGGGCGGTGTCCTCCATGGTGTGGTGCGAGTCGATGTGCAGGTCGCCCTCGGTGCGCACGGTCAGGTCGAACAGGCCGTGCTTGGCGAGCTGGTCGAGCATGTGGTCGAAGAAGCCGACGCCGGTGGAGACGTCGGCGACGCCGGTGCCGTCCAGGTCGATCTCGACCAGGACCTTGGTTTCCTTGGTTGCGCGTTCGACGCGCCCGATACGGCTCATGGTGACTCTCCCGGTGGTTCTGGCGGGTGCGGTGGGGCGGGTTCGGTGGCCGGCGGGTCCCGGCTGCGCGGTCAGCGGCCGGTCGCGCGGAGGAGCGCCGCCCGGAAGGCGGCCATCTCCTCGGGGGTGCCGACGGTGACGCGCAGCCAGCCCGGCGGGCCGACCTCGCGGATGAGGACCTGCTGGTCGAGCATCGCCTGCCACACCCGGGTGCGGTCCTCGAACTCACCGAACAGGACGAAGTTCGCGTCGGAGTCGGCCACGGCGAAGCCGTGCTCGCGCAGCCACGCGACGGCGGCGTCGCGTTCGGCGCGCAGGTCGTCGACGGCGCCGAGGAGCTCGTCGGCGTGGTCGAGCGCGGTGAGCGCGACCGTCTGGGTGACGGCGGACAAGTGGTAGGGCAGGCGGACCAGCTGGAGGGCGTCGACCACGGCCGGGTGCGCGGCCAGGTAGCCGACGCGGGCCCCGGCCAGGGCGAACGCCTTGGACATCGTGCGCGAGACGATCAGCCTGGGGTGGTCGGCCAGCAGGGTGAGCGCGCTGGGCGTGCCCGTGCGGCGGAACTCGGCGTAGGCCTCGTCCACGACCACGACCCCGGGCGCCGCCTCGGCGACGCGCGCGATGTCGGCGATGTCCAGGGCGGTGCCGGTGGGGTTGTTGGGCGAGGTGAGGAAGACCACGCTGGGTCGGTGCTCGGCGATCGCGGCCAGGGCGGTGTCGGTGTCGATCCGGAAGTCGGCGTCGCGCGGCACGGACACCCATCCCGTCCCGGTGCCCCGGGAGATGATCGGGTGCATCGAGTAGGACGGCTCGAAGCCCATGGCGGTCCGGCCCGGCCCTCCGAAGGCCTGGAGGATCTGCTGGAGGACCTCGTTGGACCCGTTGGCCGCCCACACGTGCGCGCCGGTCAGACCGTGGCCGAGGTAGGAGGCCAGGCCCTCGCGCAGGCGGACCGCGTCCCGGTCGGGGTAGCGGTTGAGGCCCAGCGCGGTGGCGGCGACGGCGTCGGCCAGGGCCCCGGCGAGGCGGGGCGAGGGCGCGTGCGGGTTCTCGTTGGTGTTGAGGACCACCGGCACGTCCAGTTGGGGCGCCCCGTAGGGCGAGCGCCCCCGCAGGTCGTCGCGGAGTGGCAGGTCGTTCAGTGTGAAGCTCACGGGTTCCACGCTCATGGTCGGTTGTGGGCGGGCGGGTGTGCGGGGCTCTCGCGGCCCGTGCGGCCGCGCGGTCCCCCGGCCCCTCCCGCCGGGCGGTCGGCCGCAGGGCTCAGGCCGTCACCGGGTGCGTGCGCGCGGCGACGGCCTCGCCGTGCGCGGGCAGGTCCTCGGCGTCGGCCAGGGTGATGACGTGGTGGGCGACGTCGGCCAGCGCGTCGCGGTCGTAGTCCACGATGTGCACCCCGCGCAGGAAGGTCTGCACGCTCAGGCCGCCGGAGTGGCAGGCGCAGCCGCCGGTGGGCAGCACGTGGTTGGACCCGGCGGCGTAGTCGCCGAGGGAGACCGGGGAGAAGTCGCCGACGAAGACGGCCCCCGCGTTGCGCACGCGCGCGGCCCGCGCGGGTGCGTCCACGGTCATGATCTCCAGGTGCTCGGCGGCGTAGGCGTCGACGACCGCGAGCCCGTGCTCGAGGTCGTCCACCAGGACGATGCCGGACTGCGGCCCGGACAGGGCCTCGCGGACGCGGTCGCTGTGCTTGGTGGCGGCGACGCGCCGCTCCAGGTGCCCGGTGACGGCGTCGGCGAGCGCCTCGTCCGGGGTGACCAGGACCGAGGCCGCGACGACGTCGTGCTCGGCCTGGCTGACGAGGTCGGCCGCGACGTAGTCGGCGTTGGCGGTGGAGTCCGCCAGGATCGCGATCTCGGTGGGGCCCGCCTCGGCGTCGATGCCGATGACGCCCTTGAGGAGGCGCTTGGCCGCGGCCACCCAGATGTTGCCCGGACCGGTGACCATGTCGGCGCGCTCGCACCCCTCGGCGCCGTAGGCGAACATGGCGATGGCCTGGGCGCCGCCGACCGCGTAGACCTCGTCCACGCCCAGCAGGGCGCACGCGGCGAGGATGGTCGGGTGCGGCAGCCCGCCGAAGTCGCTCTGCGGCGGCGAGGTGACCGCCAGGGAGCGCACACCCGCCTCCTGGGCGGGGACGACGTTCATGATGACGCTGGAGGGGTAGACGGCCCGGCCGCCCGGCACGTAGAGGCCGACGCGGTCGACCGGGATCCACTTCTCGGTGACGGTGCCGCCCGGGACGACCTGGGTGGTGTGGTCGGAGCGGCGCTGGTCCCGGTGGACCTTGCGGGCGCGGCGGATCGACTCCTCCAGCGCGGCGCGCACGGCCGGGTCGAGGTCGGCCAGGGCCGCCTCGATCGCCTCGGCGGGCACGCGGATGTCGGTGAGCCGGACGCCGTCGAAGCGCTCGGTGAGCTCGATCAGCGCCTCGGTCCCCCGATGGCGCACGTCCTCGCAGATGGGACGTACGCGGTCGGCGGCGGCCGCCACGTCCAGTTCTGCGCGCGGAAGGGCTTCGCGCGGGTCGCCTTGGGTGCCTCGGAGGTCGATTCGACTGATCACGGGCCCAGTCTAGGGGGCCTCGCGCATTCGGTGGGCTGCGGTGTCCGGATGATGGACACCACACCTTCGCGACCGGCGGGTACGCGATCGCGGCGACCTCGGCGGACAACCACCGCAAATACCGCGAATAAGTGTCGCCTAACTTTGGGACACCTAACCTAATTTAGCTTCAGAAAGGCTTGCCTAACAATGCGCGACGCGTTTTGGTGCGTTTCGTAAAACTCTAATCGATGGGTTATCGTAGGGCCATGACTTCGAACAAGAGCAGCGATATCGGCCTTTCCAAGTTCCACCGCCTCCTGGTCGACCAGGTACGGCACGAGTTCACGGCCTCGCACCAGTACGTCGCCATCGCCGCCTGGTTCGACGACCAGGACCTGCCCCAGCTGGCGCGGGTCTTCTACGAGCAGTCCCTGGAGGAGAGGGACCACGCGATGATGATCGTGCGGTTCCTTCTCGACAGCGACATCCAGTTCGCCCTCCCCTCCGTGGACGAGATCGAGACCGATTTCTCCACCCCCCGCGACCTGGTCGCCCTGGCCCTGCGCCAGGAGCGCGAGGTGACCGACCAGTTCCAGAGACTGGCCAAGGTCGCCCGCGACGAGGACGACTACACGGGCGAGCAGTTCCTCCAGTGGTTCATCCAGGAGCAGACCGAGGAGGTCGCCAAGATGTCGACGCTCCTCAACGTGGTGGACCGCGCCCAGGGCAACCTGTTCGACGTGGAGACCTTCGTGGCCCGCGACATGCCCAGCGAGGACAACGGGAGCCAGGGCGCTCCCGGCACCGCGGGCCCCGCGGTCTCCTGACCGGCGCGGCCCTTCGGCCACGCGGCCGCCCGGTGGGCGGCCGCGCCCCGTGCGGCCCGGGTCCGGTCGCCCGCTCCCGAGGGGGAGCCGGGCGCCGGGCCCGGGCCGCACGCGCGCCCGGACGCGCGCCCGGACGCGCCGACCCGTGCGACGCCGCCGCCCCGCCGGGAGGGAGGCATACTGGGGGCATGCCCGTGGCACTGCCGATCTTCCCGTTGAACACCGTCCTGTTCCCCGGTATGACCGTTCCCCTGCACGTCTTCGAGCGGCGGTACCGGGCCCTGGTCTCGGAGCTGCTCGGCCCCGCCCTCGCCCAGAGCGAGGTGACCGGGCACGACCGGGGACCGCGCCGGTTCGGCGTGGTGTGGATCGAGCTGGGACACGAGGTGGCCGCCGAGTCGGGCCAGGGCGCGGGCGGGGCCGACACGGGGGTGCCGACGATCGGCGGTCCGGGGACCTCGCTCCCCAGGGTGGCCGCCACCGGCTGCACCGCCCTGCTGCGCAACGTGCGCACCTACGACGACGGGCGCTACGACCTGGTGGTGGAGGGGGGCGCCCGGTTCGCGGTCACCGACCTGGCAGAGGTGGACGCCTCCTCCCCCGAGGTGTACTCGACCGCCTCGGTGTCGTTCCTGCCCGAGCCCCTCGGGCCCGACGCCGACGAGCACGCCGAGCACGTACGGGACCTGTTCGGGACCTACTCCCAGCGGTTGGCTTCGATCGGCATGTCGCCGGACGCCGCGCCCGAACTGCCCAAGGACCCCATCGCCCTGTCGTACTCCGTGGCCGCATCGGTCGTGCTGGACCAGGCGGAGAAGCAGCGGATGCTGGAGGCGGAGGACGCCGCGACACGGCTCGCGGTGGCGGCCAGGTTCCTGCGCCGGGAGAACCGCATCGTGGCGGCCCCCACCCTCCCCAACCTGCCCGCGGGCCCCTTCCTGAGCAACGGCGTCTCCTTCAACTGACCCGGGGCGCGGACGGCGATCCGCACCCGGCCACCGGAAGGCCCCTCCCTCCACGCAGGTCCTCCCGTCGGTCGCACGGGTCCGGGTCTAGCCTGCTGTACGGACAGGTGCGGCCGGCGCGGCCCGCCCGGGACCGGCCCGGACGCTTCGCGCGGACCGTCGACGCACATCCGCGCGCTCGCGCGCAGACAGGAACCAGGGATTGCGATGAGCGGAAAAGCCACACCCGCGACCGTGGCCGCCGGGCGGACCAAGACCACCTACACCCTGCACCCCTACGAGGCGGAGGGCGGCTCGGAGGGGAGCTCCTACGGAGCCGACGCCGCCGACGCGCTCGGGGTGCCCCGCGAGCACGTCTTCAAGACGCTGATCGCCGAGGTGGACGGGGTGTTCACGGTGGGGGTCGTCCCGGTGAGCACCTCGCTCGACCTCAAGGCGCTCGCCGCCGCGGTGGGCGGCAAGAAGGCCGCCATGGCCGACCCCGCCAGGGCCGAGAAGATCACCGGCTACGTCCGGGGCGGGATCAGCCCGCTGGGCCAGCGCAAGCGGCTGCGGACGGTGATCGACTCCTCGGTGAGGGATCTGGCCTCCGTCTACGTCTCGGCGGGGAGGCGCGGCCTGCAGATGGAGCTGCGCCCGAACGACCTGATCGCGCTCACCGAGGCGGTCACCGCCCCGATCGGCGCCGGCTGACACCGGCCCGGCCACGGGCGGCGGCCCGTACGGGGGCGGGGTGCGGGAGGTCTTCGCGCTGCCCTCCCCGCCGGGACGACGTCCGAATACGCCCTCGGAAGGGCTGTTGCCGGGCTGCCTACCCGGGGGTAGCTTTGCGCAATGGGCAACACATCCCCCTTCTCCTCCGTTCCCGGTATGTTCATCCACCGCGTCGCCGAGTCCGGTGACGCCGTGGCGTTCAGCCATCCCGTCCCCGACCCGGGCGGCGCTCCCGAGAAGTGGGAGACCCTCACCTGGTCCCAGACCCTCGACCGCGTGCGCGACCTCGCGCTGGGCCTGCACTCCCTGGGGGTGACCTCCCAGGCACGGTGCGCCATCGCCTCCGGCACCCGGATGGAGTGGATCCTCGCCGACCTGGCCATCCTGTGCGCCGGCGGCGCCTCCACCACCGTCTACCCCTCCAGCACCCCGCCCGACTGCGCCTACATCCTCTCCGACTCCGGCAGCATGGTGGTCTTCGCCGAGGACGCCGCACAGGTCGCCAAGCTCCTCGACCAGCGGGCGCAGATCCCCGGCGTGTCCAAGGTGGTCGTCTTCGACGGTGACGGGGACGGCGACTGGGTCATCACCCTGGACGAGCTGTCCGCGCTGGGCGCGGAGCTCCGGGAGGAGAGACCCGGCCTGTTCGACGAACTCGTCGCGGCGGTCCGGCCCGACCACCTGGCCACCCTCATCTACACCTCCGGCAGTACCGGAAGACCCAAGGGCGTGCGCCTGGACCACTCCAACTGGCTGTACGAGGCCCAGGCGGTCCAGGACCTGGACGAGGAGCTGCGCGGGCAGGGCTGGGAGATGCTCACCCCCGACGACGTCCAGTACCTCTGGCTGCCCCTGTCCCACGTCTTCGGCAAGCTCATGCAGGTCAGCCAGTTGCGGATCGGTTTCCGGACCGCCGTGGACGGCCGGGTCGACAAGATCGTGGACAACCTGGCGATCGTGCAGCCCACCTTCATGGCGGCCGCGCCGCGCATCTTCGAGAAGGTGTACAACCGGGTCGTCATGCAGGCCGCGGAGGGCGGCGCCGCCAAGTACCGGGTCTTCCGGTGGGCCGCGGGGGTCGCGGACCGGGTCGCCCGCGAGAAGGAGGAGGGGCGGACGCCCACCGGCCTGCTGGCCGTCCAGCACCGGGTGGCGGACCGGCTCGTGTTCTCCGGGCTGCGGGCGCGCTTCGGGGAGCGCCTCAAGTTCTTCGTCTCCGGCAGCGCCCCGCTCTCCCCCGAGATCGGCCGGTTCTTCTACGGGGCCGGGATCCTCATCCTGGAGGGCTACGGACTCACCGAGACCAGCGCGGGCACGTTCCTCAACCGGCCGGGTTCGGTCCGCTTCGGCACCGTGGGCCTGCCCATGCCCGGCACGGAGGTCAAGCTCGCCGAGGACGGTGAGGTCCTCATCCGCGGCGGGTGCGTGATGCGCGGCTACCACAACCTGTCCGGGGCCACCGAGGAGGCGCTCGGCCCGGACGGATGGTTCGCCACCGGCGACATCGGCGTCCTGGAGGGCGGACGCCTGCGGATCACCGACCGCAAGAAGGAGCTCATCAAGACGTCCGGCGGCAAGTACGTCGCACCGCAGGGGATCGAGAGCCGCTTCAAGGCGCTGTGCCCCTACGTGAGCAACCTGGTCGTGCACGGCGACAGGCGCCCCTACTGCACCGCGCTGGTGGCCCTGGACCCCGAGGCCATCGCCGTGTGGGCGGCCGAGAACGGGCTGGGCGCCCTCGACTACACGGAACTGACCGCGGAGCCCCGGGTGCGGCGGATGGTCCAGGAGGCCGTCGACGAGCTCAACAGGGGCCTGCCCCGGCACGAGACGGTCAAGAGGTTCACCGTCCTCCCCCACGACCTGACCGTCGAGGAGGGCGAGATCACTCCCAGCCTCAAGATGAGGCGGAGGACGATCGAGGCCAAGTACCGGCACCTCCTCGACGCCATGTACGAGGACGCGGTCCGACCCCTCTGAGGCGCACGCGGCCGGGGGTCAGCGCCCGGCGCCCTCCGGTCCGGGCGGGTCGTGCTCGACCGCGACCGGCGCACCGTGGCCGGGCGGCGCCGGGGGCCGCCCGCCGTCCTGCGGCGCCCGGTCCCCGTCCTCCTGCCCGACAGCTCCCCCCGCGGGCGGCGCGGGCGCGGGCGGGGGGACACCGGGCAAGTCGCGGCGCACGATGCTGACCGCGTCGAGCAGACCGTACTGGAGCACGAACACGAAGGGCCAGGCCACCAGGAACGCGGTCGCGTCCAACTGGAGCCCGGTCACGACCGTCGCGCCGGACTCCGCCGCCCCGACGGCGGCGTGGGCCCCGCCGTCCAGGGCCACCCCGACGCGCCAGGTGAGCAGGGCGCCCGCGACCGCGCCCAGGAAACCCGCGACCAGGACGGCCAGGCGCAGGTCCTGGAGGCGGCGCCGGGCCAGCGGGAACTGGACCATGTAGGCCGCGTACCCGGTGGCAAGGCCGGCGAGCGCGGTCATGACGACGAAGTAGCCCTCACCGGCGAACACGTCCTCGGTGGTACCAGTGAAGACCTGCCCGTCGCCCAGCGCGGTGCCCTCCGCGCGGGGCGCGAACTGCCACCACACCAGGCCCAGCAGCGCGCCCAGCAGAACCAGGGCCCCGAAGACGCACGCCCCCACGGCCAGCTGTCGTAGCGGCGCCGCCCCGTCCGCGCGGTTCTGCTCCGTCATCTCCCCAACTCTCCTCGCCCCGTCCCGGTCCCACCCCGGAAAACCAGTGGATACAGGGCATAGCCGGAACGGAGAATACCGGCATGAGCGACAAGAACAGCCCTCCGGCCGCACCCGCGTCCCGGCGTGTCGAACCTCCCCTGGCGGCCGACGAGCGCACCATGCTCACCAGCTACCTGGACGGGCAGCGCGCCACGGTCCACCTCAAGTGCGCCGGTCTGGCCTCGGAGCTGTCGGGGGCGGCCCCGCTCCCCACCTCTCCGCTGATGACCGTGGGCGGCCTCGTGTCCCACCTGCGGTGGGTGGAGGCGTTCTGGTTCGAGGTGGTGATGCTCAACCAGGCCGACCGGGCGCCGTACTCGCTGGAGGACCCGGACGCGGAGTTCCGCGTCGGCGCCGGGCTGCCGCTCACGGGGCTGCTCGACGAGTACGCGGCCCAGTGCGCGCGTTCGCGCGAGATCACCGCGAGGCTGGAGCTGGGGACGTCGGCCCGCCGTTCGCGGCCGCAGCCGACCCTGCGCTGGGTGCTCCTGCACATGATCGAGGAGACCGCCCGCCACAACGGGCACCTGGACCTGCTGCGCGAGCTCGCCGACGGCGTGACCGGGCAGTAGGACAGGACCGGGGCCGGGGCGCGCCCCCGAAGTCCTCCCCGCCCCCGGACCGGGCCCCGGATCGGGGCCGGCGCCTCCGGAAATGCGCTGGCGCGCGAGGGGCGCCGACCGGACAATACGGGGATGAACGACGAGAACGCTCCCCTGACCGCCCCCGGCCGCGTCGATCCGCCCATGGCGGCCGACGAGCGCACCATGCTCACGACGTGGCTGGAGTGGCACCGCGCCACGGTGCACGCCAAGTGCGTGGGCCTGTCCCCCGGGCACGCCTCAGCCACCCCGCTTCCGACGTCGCCGCTCATGAGCGTCGGCGCAGTGGTCTCGCACCTGCGCTGGGTGGAGCACGCCTGGTTCGAGAAGCTCCTGATGGGACTGCCCGAGAACGGGCACGCGACCCCCGGGGACCCCGACGCCGAGTGGCGGCGCGGCGGTGAGCTCCCCCTGGCCGTGCTGCTCGAAGAGTACGAGGCGCAGTGCGCGCGCTCGCGCGAGATCACCGCGGGGCTCGACCTGGACGCGGTGGCCGTCACCGCCCGGAAGGACGAGGATCCCACCACCCTGCGCTGGGTCCTGGTCCACATGATCGAGGAGACCGCCCGCCACAACGGACACCTGGACCTGCTGCGCGAACTCGCCGACGGCGTGACCGGCGAGTAGGGCGGGTCGGGGCCGGACCGCGGAGGGCCCGTGCCGACCGCTGGAAACCCAGGGTCGCGTTCACGGGCCCCCTGCGATGCCGACTCAGAGACCGGTGTCCTCCTCGGGGTCCGGTTCCGGGGCGGCGTCCTCCTCGGCCAGGATCAGGTAGAGGTTGCGCCGCGTCTCGGCCAGGATCCGCTTGGCGCGTTCCAGCTGGTCGTCGGTGCCCGCCTGGGCGACCTGGGCGGCGGCCGCCGCCAGCTGGTACGCCAGGCCGCCGATCTCCTCGTAGCGGGACCGGCTGTCGGCGTGGGCGTCCGCACCCGCCTCCCAGGGCGGGGTGAGCCCGGCGCCGTTCTCGTCCAGGTAGGCGATGCCCTCCTCCGTGAGCCGGTAGGGGCGGCGACGCCCCTCCCCCTCCTCCTGCGCGACCAGCCCCTCGTCCTCCAACTGCTGGAGCATCGGGTAGACGGACCCGGGGCTGGGCCGCCACATGCCGCCGCTGCGGTCGCGGCCCTCGCGGATGATCTCGTAGCCGCTGCGCGGCTCCTCGGCGATGAGCAGCAGGATGCCGGTGCGGACGTCGCCGCGCCGGGCCCGGCGCCCGTCGCCGCGACCGCCCCGGTGGCCGCCGGGACCGGGTCCGAAACCGCCGAACGGCCCCCCGAAGGGGAGCCCCGCACCTCCCCAGGGCCCGCCTCCCGGCGGGACGCCGGGGGGCGGCGGAGGCGGAGGCGGAGGCGGTCCGAACTGCGCCCGGTCACCGCCGTGCTCGTGCCCGTGCGGGTGGGGATGCGGGTGGTGGCCGGGGTGTGCGTCGGCCGGGTGCCGGTCCCAGGGAAGCCGCGCACGCTCGGAGCGTCCGCCGCGTGCGCCCCAGGACCAGGGGCCGGGAAGTGCCATGGCGCTCATGGTGTTCTCCTTCTATCGATACAGAGAGACTGTCTACTCTGTTCTGATAGCTCAAAGATATATCGTTAACTGTCCTCCGGCAAGCCCCGGACACAGAAGAATCCCCGTGGGCCGCACCGCGCGGCTCACGGGGATCCTGGTCGTTCGGGGTCAGTAGTCGACCGCGTACGCCCCCAGCAGGCTCTTCACCTCGCCGTTGAACTCCGGGGAGATCCGCACCGAGAAGCGGTCCACCGCGTAGATCCTCGACCGGACCGGGTTGTCCACCCTGATCCGCACCGGGGTCTCCCCCTTGTGCGTGGCCAGGACCTGGCGCAGGTCACCGACCAGCTCCGGGGTGAGGCGCTTCTCGTCCACGGTCAGCAGCACGGGCGGCTCGCCCTCGGTGATGTGCGAGATGTCCAGGATCGACATCTCCGAGGCGAACATCGACCACGTGCCGTCCCGGTCGTTCAGGCGGCCCTTGACCGTGACCGCCGTGTCCTCCAGCAGGGCCTCCACGTAGAGGGGGTAGGTCTTGGGGAAGAACAGCACCTCCATGGAGGCGTCCAGGTCCTCCACCGTGGCGATGGCCCACTGGTTGCCCGCCTTGTTGGTGCGCTTGTCCACCTTGGAGATCAGGCCGGAGATCCGCACCTCACCCCGTTCGCGGCTCAGGTCGCCCGCGACGATCTGCGCGATGGACGTGTCACGCGACCGCGCCAGGACCCGCTCGGCCCCCGCCAGCGGGTGGCTGGACACGTACAGGCCCAGCATCTCCCGCTCGAACGCCAGCTTGGTCTTGCGGTCCCACTCCTCGTCCCCCCAGTTGATGTTGAGGCCGATGGGGGTGGAGTCGCCGCCCTCCTCCGCACCGCCGAACAGGTCGAACTGGCCGTGCGCCTCCTGCTTCTTGGAGCTGATCATGCCGTCGACCGCGGTCTCGTGGTGGCGGTACAGCTCGCGCCGCGGCTGGCCGAGCGAGTCGAACCCGCCCGCCTTGATCAGCGACTCGATGACCCTCTTGTTGCAGGCCGCCAGCTCGATCTTGGCCAGGAAGTCGGTGAAGGACGTGTACTTGCCCTTCTCCGTGCGGGTCTTGACGATGGAGTTGACCACGTTGGCGCCGACGTTGCGGACCGCGCCCATGCCGAAGCGGATGTCCTTGCCGACCGGGGTGAAGCGCAGACCCGACTCGTTGACGTCCGGGGGGAGCACCTTGATGCCCTGGGACCGGCACTCCGCCAGGTAGACCGCCATCTTGTCCTTGTCGTCGCTGACCGAGGTCAGCAGCGCGGCCATGTAGGCGGCCGGGTAGTTGGCCTTGAGGTAGGCGGTCCAGTAGGAGACCAGCGCGTAGCCGGCGGCGTGCGACTTGTTGAACGCGTACCCGGCGAAGGGAAGCATGACGTCCCACAGGGCCTGGACGGCCTCCTTGGAGAACCCCCTCTCCATGGCGCCGGGGAAGAACTTGGCCTCCTCCTCCTCCAGAGCCTCCTTCTTCTTCTTGCCCATCGCGCGACGCATGAGGTCGGCGCCGCCCAGCGTGTAACCGGCCAGCTGCTGGGCGATGGCCATGATCTGCTCCTGATAGACGATCAGGTGGAAGGTCTCCTGGAGGATCGGCTCCAGGGCGTCCTTCAACTCCGGGTGGATCGCGGTGACCTCCTGGCGCCCGTTCGACCGGTCGGCGTAGTCGTTGTGCGCGTTCGCGGCCATCGGGCCGGGCCGGTACAGGGCGTTGACCGCCGCGATGTCACCGAACTTCTTCGGCTGCATCCGCTTGAGCAGGTTGCGCATCGCGCCGCCGTCCAGCTGGAACACGCCCAGGGTGTCGCCGCGTGAGAGGAGCTGGTAGGTCTTCTTGTCGTCCAGCGGAAGCTTGATGAGGTCGATGTCGACCCCTTCCGCCTCTTTGATGCTCTTGACCGCGTCGTCCATGATCGTCAGGTTGCGCAGGCCCAGGAAGTCCATCTTGAGCAGGCCCATGTCCTCGCACTGAGGATAGGGAAAGCCCGTGATGATGGCCCCGTCGTTGTCCCGCTTGTGCAGCGGGATGACGTCGAGCAGGGGTTCCTTGGACAGGATGACGCCCGCCGCGTGCACACCGGTGCCGCGGGTCAGGCCCTCGATGCCCCGCGCGGTCTCCATGACCTTGTTGACCTGCGGGTCGTTGTCGACCAGGCTGCG
This sequence comes from Nocardiopsis sp. NPDC101807, assembly GCF_044766605.1. Taxonomy (NCBI): domain Bacteria; kingdom Bacillati; phylum Actinomycetota; class Actinomycetes; order Streptosporangiales; family Nocardiopsidaceae; genus Nocardiopsis; species Nocardiopsis sp. NPDC101807. The sequence goes on from NZ_JBIWMK010000001.1 coordinate 680,092, forward strand.
GAGCTCGGTCGTCTCCGAGTAACGCTCGTGCTCGGTGTTGAACACCGCGTCGAGCGGAATCTCCTTGCCTCCGACCGCGGCCGGGAACGCCTTCGTGATCTGGTCGCCCACCGAGTAGGGCATGCCCAGGATGCGGGTGGAGTCCTTCACCGCGGCCTTGGCCTTGATGGTGCCGAAGGTGAGGATCTGGGCGACGCGCTCCTCGCCGTACAGCCGCGTGACGTACTCGATCATCTCGCCGCGCCGACGCTCGTCGAAGTCCAGGTCGACATCGGGCATGGACACGCGCTCGGGGTTGAGGAACCGCTCGAACAGCAGGCCGTGCTCGAGCGGGTCGAGGTCGGTGATGCCGAGGACGTAGGCGATCATGGACCCGGCCGCCGAACCGCGCCCCGGACCCAGGGCGATCTTGCTCTTGCGCGCGTACTGGCAGATGTCGGCGACCACGAGGAAGTAGGCCGGGAAGCCCATCTCGTTGATGATCTCCAACTCGAACTCGACCCGCTTCTGGACCTCCTCGCCGGCCCCGTCCGGGTAGCGCGTCGGAAGCAGCCGCTGGACCTCCTTGGCCAGCCAGGAGGCCTGGGTCTCCCCCTCCGGCACCGGGAAGACCGGCATGAGGTCCCGGTGCTTGAACACGGCGTCATAGGCGTTGGGATCGATGCGCTCGGCGATGAGCAGTGTGTTCTTGCACCCCTGCTTCCACTCGTCGAAGTCGAGGATGCCGCGCATCTCGTCGGCGGTCTTGAGGTAGTAGCCCGAGCCGTTGAACCGGAACCGGGTGGGGTCGTCCAGGTTCTTGCCCACGCCCACCGCCAGCAGGGCGTCGTGCGCCGCCGCCTGGTTCTCGTACACGTAGTGGGAGTCGTTGGTGACCAGCGGCGGGATGTTCAGCTCGCGGCCGACCTTGAGGAGGCCGTCGCGGACCTCCTTCTCGATGCTCACACCGTGGTCCATCAGCTCCAGGAAGACGTTGTCCCGGCCGAAGATGTCCTGGAGCCCGGCCGCGTACTCGATGGCCTCCTTCTCCTGGCCCAGCCGCAGCCGCGTCTGCACGCCGCCCGACGGGCAGCCCGTGGAGACGATGATGCCCTCGTTGTACTCCTGCATGAGCTCCAGGTCCATGCGGGGCTTCATGTAGTAGCCCTCCATGGACGCCAGCGAGGACATCCGGAAGAGGTTGCGCAGCCCGGTCTCGTTCTGCGCCAGCATCGTCATGTGGAGGAAGCGGCCGCCGCCGGAGATGTCCTTGGCCCCCTCGGAGGAAGCGTCGTCCGAGGTGTTGGACCGCCCCCAGAACACGCGCTTCTTGTGGAACCGCGACTCGGGGGCCACGTACGCCTCGATGCCGATGATGGGCTTGACACCGGTGCCCTTGGACTGCTGGTAGAACTCGTAGGCGCCGAACATGTTGCCGTGGTCGGTCATGGCGACCGCCGGCATCCCCAACCGCGCCGCCTCCTTGAACAGGGGCTTCAACTTCGCGGCGCCGTCCAGCATCGAGTACTCGGTGTGGACGTGCAGATGGGTGAAGGAGTCGGCCATGGTTCGGGTGCCCCCATGAGGGTCGTAGGTCGGGTGGTATCTCCCGAGCCTACGACTTTCCCACGACGCTCGTGGCCCCCTGTGGACGACGGACCGGGCTCCGCACCTGCGGGCACGGAGCCGGGCGAATCCCTGTGCCCTAGATCACGATGCCGTTCTCACGGGCGTAGTGGCGGACGAACGCCTCCATCTCCGCCTTGGTGAAGCGCAGGGCCTCGGCTCCGGGGTTCTTGGAGTCCCGCAGGGCGACCACCCCGGAAGTGTCCGCGAAGAGAACGCACGACTCCTCGTCGCCGTCGTCGTCGCTGTTGCCTCCGCAGGGCTTCGCCCATGACAGCTCGCTCAGATCCAGCTCGTACAAGTCGCGCACCGACATCTCCTCAGCTCGTCACCGGCAACCGCTCGGCCACAGCCTGCGTGGTTATCGAGACGATGCCCCCGCACCCACGGCCGGACACCGACACCCGGCTCACAATGAGAGGGGCGCGGTCACAGTCGGGCACAGGGCTTGACGGCATTTCGGTCGCCCGCCCACAGGATGCCTGTGGCCGGGCCCGCCACTCCGGGCCGCACACCGAGGCACCGGAAGGAGTCAGTCCCGCCCGGCAGTCCTGAGAAAGGCGTTCCACGCCTCTGCTCCGAAGGAGAAGTGGCCCAGCCCGGGGTTCTCGGAGTCGCGCAGACGCATGCGGTGTCCGGCCTCGGACACCTCCACGCAATTGCCCCCCTGGCTGCCGCTGTACGAGGACTTCCGCCACTGCGGGGCCGGAGCCGTACGGTCGCGGACCTGGTCAACGCTGTGGCCGGACTCGCGCCGCCGATGCCCGTCCGAGTTGCACATCTCAGTCATAGTCCTCCCATGATGCCAGCGAGCAGTCCCCGGGTCTCCCGTGGGGACAGCCCCTGGGCACACAGGGTCATGAAGCTCTGGAGGACCGGCGTGACATCCTGTTTCAGGTTCGTCATCGCCGCTGTGCGCCGCCCTTCCACGTAGAGCAGGGGTGCGTCCTCGGCGAACGTGAGGATGCTGAACGAGCCGTCCAGCGCCGCGTGCTCCTCCACTCCGCTGGGCACGACCACGAACGTGACATACGGCCGCTGCGCGACCTCGATCAGATGTTCCAACTGCCGTCGCAGCACGTCCCGTCCGCCGATGGGCCTCCGGAGGACGATCTCGTCCACCACCACCCACATGAACGGCGGCTGTTTCCGTCCGAAGACCCCTTGCCGTCGGATTCGTGCCGCTACCTGTTCCTCGACCTCGTCCGCTCCGATGGGAGGGGTCCCGCAGCCCAGCACGGCGCGGGCGTACTCCGCTGTCTGGAGAAGGCCCGGGACGGCCTGCGTCTGGTACTCGTGGATGGCTGTGGCCTCGGCCTCCAGGTTGGCGTAGGGCCTGAACCACGGAGGGTACGGGCCACCCGTGTCCTCGAGAAGGGGCAGTATCCGTTGCAGGGCACCACCGGTCTTCAGCGCCCCGTCGCAGTACTCCGTGAACTTGGACGTGACCGTGCCGCCCTCTCGGGCATCCAACGGCGACCGCTTGGCCGTCTCGACCATGGAGACCATGGACTTCGAGTACGGGATGAGGTCGGCCAGCTGGGCCTGGGTCAACCCGGCGGCCTCACGGTGCCGCTTGAGTTCGGTGGCGTAGTACCTCAGCGCCGGCGAAGCCGCACGCGGCCCGGGCTCGGCTCCCTCTTCCGGGACAAGGTGCAGGTCGGTCATGGCGAACGCTCCGGCAGGCGCGGGGAGTGACGAGAGGTGCCGACCGTCGCGGCCGACTCTCCCAGCGTAGTTTCGCGACCGCCATCGGTTGAGGCATTCCACCGGCCCCGGTCACCGGGTCCACGCTCCTCCCCCTCCGCTCACGGTCGGCCAGGGCACGACCACGGCGGCCCGTAGGCCCGCGTCCCGGATCACGGCGCCGCTCCGGGGGCGGCGGGGCCCACCGCTCCCCGTGGTGTCCGGCCGCCCGGCCCCGGCGGATCGGGACGGCCGCCCGCTTCGGCGCCCCGACCCCGGGCCGAGACGCAAGAGGACGGGTTCGCCCGGGATCGGGGCCGGGCGGTGCTCAGGCGGCGCGGACACGGCCGGCGAGGGCGCGCAGCCAGGGCTCCCGGAAGCCGGGCTCGCCCGCCAGGACCCGGCGGAAGCGTTCCCTGGCCTCGGGGGTGCGCCCGTACCCGTGCAGGACGACCGCGCCGTTCAGGGCCGCGCGGGCCTCCTCGTCGCGCCGGGGCACGGTCACACCCGGGTCCGCCCAGCGGTGGCGCCGGAAGGAGTGCTCGACCTTGGGCTGGCTGTTGCCCAGATAGCACCACAGCCAACCGGGGACGGACACGTTGCGCACCGCGCGGGCCGGGAGCTCGCCCACCCAGTCGGCGTGCTGCTGCCAGCGCCAGGTCTTCGGGCTCGTCCTCCCCCTGGCGGTGACCCCCAGGTAGCGGACCTTCGTCCGGATCACGTTCCAGGCGGCGCGCTCGTCGTCGATCCAGTCCCGCAGCTCCCGGTGGAGGTTCCCGAAGGTGGAGCCCGCGGCGACCAGGTCGACGAGGACCACGGGTCGCCTGCGGCCCGCCAGCCCCACCGGGGACAGCCCCGCGTCGGCCAGGTTGACGCGCAGCTGCCGCCGCTCCTGCGGAGTGGTCGCCCGCCCCTCGTACCCGTAGAGGGACAGCGGCAGGCGGTGCAGGCGCTCGGCGTCGGCCGTCCCCGCGAGGACCCCGCCCAGCAGGTCGTACAGGCTGTCGGGAGAGCGGCCGACGAAGAACAGGTCTCCGTCGGCGCTGCGCGCGACGACCTTCGCCGCGCACTCGGTGAGTTCGGCGACGTAACCGGGGTCGCACTCCTCGGACCCGTCTCCGACGAGGGACCCCAGCCGGTCGCCGCCCGCCACGTTCCAGCGGAAGGGGCGGACGGGTTCGATCTGGTCCATGGCCCCATGGAACCAACCGCCGGCCCTGCGGCCAAGCGCTTTTCCGGGTGCCGGGGCCCAGGGCCCGCGCCACCCGCGCCACCCGCGCCACCCGCGCCACCCGCGCCACCCGCGCCACCCGCGCCACCCGCGCCCGGTGGACCGCCCGGGTCCGCCTCCGGTTCACCCCGGCCTGTTACCCTCCCGCGGTCGGGGTGGCGGCACCGCCCCCCGTTCCCCCGGTGAGAGGATGCCTCCATGCTCCCGTCCGTGAACCGCGCCCCCCGGCCCGGGGCCCCGACCGGCCCGGCCCGACGCCGCGTGGCCTCCACCGCCACGCTCGTCCTCGCGGCGTCGGCCCTGGTGGCGGCACCCGCCTCGGCTGCGGAGTCGCCGTCCGTCCCCGGACCTCCCGGCCCGCACCAGGTCCGGTTCGCGACGTTCAACACCGCCCTCGAGCGCCCCGGGCAGGGGGCCCTCGCGGCCGAGCTCGCCACCCCGGACAGCGAGCAGGCCCGCAACGTCGCGGAGATCATCCAGCACGTACGGCCCGACGTGCTCCTCGTCAACGAGTTCGACCACGACGAGGAGGGCGAGGGCGCCCGCCTGTTCCAGGACAACTACCTCTCCGTCGGCCAGAACGACGCCGAGGCCATCGACTACCCGTACGTGTACACCGCCCCGGTCAACACGGGCGTGCCCTCGGGCGCGGACCTCGACGGGGACGGCCGGGCGGTGACGGAGCCCGGAACCCCCGGCTACGCCGAGGACGCGCTCGGCTACGGCGCCTTCCCCGGCCAGTACGGGATGGTCGTGTACTCGATGTACCCGATCGTCACCGAGCGGGTGCGCACCTTCCAGACCTTCCGCTGGGCGGACATGCCGGACGCGCTGCTGCCCGCCGACCCCGCGACCGGCGGACCGTACTACTCCGACGAGGCGCTGGAGGTCCTCCGCCTCTCCTCCAAGAGCCACTGGGACATCCCGGTCGACACGGGGAGGGGGCGCCCGATCCACCTCCTGGCCAGCCACCCCACGCCGCCGGCCTTCGACGGGCCCGAGAGGCGCAACGTCCTGCGCAACCACGACGAGATCCGCTTCTGGGCCGACTACGTCACCCCGCGCGCGGGCTCCTACATCTACGACGACGAGGGCCGGAGGGGAGGCCTTCCGGTCGGCGCACCCTTCGTCATCGCGGGCGACCTGAACGCCGATCCCCACGACGGGGACGGCCACCCCGGCGCGATCGCACGCCTCCTGGAGCACCCGGGGATCACCGACCCCCGCCCCTCCAGCCAGGGCGGCAGGGGCGCCGCCCAGCGCCAGGGCGGCGCGAACGAGGGCCACGCGGGCGACCCGGGCCTCGACAGCGCCGACTTCACGGACGAGCCGGGGCCGGGGAACCTGCGCGTGGACTACGTGCTGCCCTCACGGATCGTCCCGGTCCGCGGGTCGGGGGTGTTCTGGCCGACCGTGGACGACAGCCTCTTCCGCCTGACGGGCGACTACCCGTTCCCGAGCTCCGACCACCGCCTGGTCTGGGTGGACCTGGTCCGCCCCTGAGCCGCCGTCCCGGGCGCGGGCGTCCGGGGCGGCGACCCGCCCGCTCACGCCCGGGCCGGGCCCGCCCTCCGGGCTCCCGCCTCCTCCTCGGCCGCGGAGAGCCCGGCGCTGATGACGCTGTCCATGATCTCGGCGATCCGGCCGGGGCCCAGGCGCGGGGCGTGGCGGGCCATCCGCTCGACCAGCGCCCGCTCGCGGTCGGCGTCGCGGCCGGCGAAGTACCCGACCGGCTTGAGCCTCTGCACCTGGGCGGCGACCAGCGCCCGCCGTTCGAGGAGCGCGGCCAGCTCGGCGTCCAGGCGGTCGATGCGCCCGCGCAACAGGGCGATCTGCTCCTCCGGCGCGGCCGGGGGGACGCCGGGCGCGGGCTCGGGGATGGCGGACGGGTGGTTCACGGTGGCCTCCGACGGGACGCGTCCACGGACGCGGGTGCGGTGCGGCCGTACGTCCCGCGGGAACGGGCGTGACACGTGCTGGGGCGTCGGCCGCCTGGAAAACGGAAGAGCACCGGGGCTCCCGCCCGGGTGCTCTGCTGCCGACGTTCCCTGTTCCGCCTACGTGGAAGCGGCCGACGGGCTCGTCGGCCTGCTAAACACGCACGTGCGGTGGGTCACGGGCGCCATCCTACCGCGTCCGCCCCTCGCACGGGCGGGGGCGGCCCGTACCGGGGTACGGACCGCCCCCGGGGCCGTGTCCCGCGTGCCGGTCAGGGCACCTCGACGCGCACCATGAGGGCGGTCGCCTCGGCCGTGACCTCGCCGTTGACGCGGATCTCCCCGGTGACGTACACCTTGCGCCGCTCGGTGCCGGTCACCCGCGCGACGACCTCCAGGGGCGTGAAGAGCGGCGTGGGCTTGCGGTAGTCGACCTCCAGCCTGGCGGTGAGGCCGGGCGAGGTCGCGAGGGAGGAGGCGGAGCCGACGGCCTGGTCCAGCATGGCGGCGATCCAGCCGCCGTGGACGAGTCCGGGCGGGCCCTGGTAGACGGTGTTGAGGGTGACCTCGCCGCGCACCCCCTCCTCGGTCACGTCCAGGAACAGCGGCGGGGCCGCGGGGTTGGTGTCACCGGACACCACGTTGGTGATGGTCCCGTACTCGGTGTCGCCGCCGGGCAGCTCGCGCAGGACCATGGTGCCGATCTGTCTGCGGGCCACGTTGAGCCTGCCGGTGAGGCCCTCCACGGTCGCCGCGGCCTCGGCGAGGGTGGCGCCGTCGGCCTCGGTGTTGGCGACGGCGTCGATGAGGTCGTGGACACGCGCCACCAGGGAGCGCAGCTCGGAGGGGATCTCGGCCTGCTCGACCACGGGGAGGCCGAAGGCCCGGGGGTCCGGCCGCTCGATCGCCGGCTGCGTGTTGACCGTCATGTATTCCTCGTCGGGTCGGTGTGGGCACGGGTGGTGGGGGCACCGATGTCGAACCGAATCCTACTCGGTAGTATTCCGGCCGCACCCCGTCCGGCCGTGCGCTCCCCGTCACACCGCACCGGGACGGGGAGCACGGTCGCGGCGTCAGGCCAGGTCGCGCACCATGTGCAGGTGGGGGATCCCGGCGTCCAGGAACTCGTCGCCGTGGGCCGTGTAGCCGAGCCGCGCGTAGAAGCCCAGCGCGTGGGTCTGCGCGTGCAGCTCCACCCGGGCGAGCCCGCGTTCGCGCGCCCGCTCCTCCACCGCCCTGACCAGGGCGGCCCCGGTTCCGTTCCCCCGCCCCTTGGGCAGCACGGCCAGCCTCCCCAGGAGGCCCGCGCCGTCGCCCTGGTCCACCAGCCTGACGGTGCCGACGGGGACCCCGTCGGTCAGCGCGAGGAGGTGGACGGCGGCGGTGTCGCGCTCGTCCCACTCCTCCTCGACGGGGACCTGCTGCTCGGAGACGAACACGGCGCCCCGGATGACGAACACGGCGGCACGGTCGCGCTCGTCCCGTGCCAGTCGGATCTCGGTCGTAGTCATCCCCGAAGGTTAGCCCCGGGCACGGCCCGCCCCGCGGGGAGGCCCCCTAACCTGTGGGTATGGGCATGCCCAGCACCACACACCCCGGCGTGGACGACCCGGGCACGGAGAGCGCGCGCTACTGGCGCTTCTCCGGACTGCCCGGCACCGAACTCCTCACCGCGCGCTTCGTCACCACCTCGTTCACCCGGCACACCCACCCCACCTACACCATCGGCGTGATCACCGGCGGCATCGAGGAGTACTCCCACTCGCGCGGCAAGGCCCGCGTGGGCCCCGGCGGCCTGGCGGTGGTCGGCCCCGGGGAGGTGCACACCGGCCACGCCGGCGTCCCCGAGGGCTGGGGGTACCGGGTGTTCTACCCGTCCCCCGAGGTCGTGGAGGACATCGCCCGCGAACTGGGGATGCGCGGCACCCCCTGGTTCACGGAGTCGGACATCCACGCGCCCGAGGCCGCCCGTGTCCTGGCCTCCGCCCACGTGGCCGCCGAGCACGGCGACCGCCTGACGTCCTCGGCCCTCGCGCGGCGGGGCCTGGGCATGCTGCTGCGCTCCCACGGCCGGGAGCGGGCCGCCGATCCCGCCCCGCACGCCGCGCGCCCCGAGGTGGCGCGGGCCAGGGAGGTCCTCTCCTCACACCTGCTCGACCCGCCGACCCTGGACGAGCTCGCCGCCCGGCTGGGGATCGGGCCGTTCGCCCTGTCCCGCGCCTTCCGGGCCGCGTACGGGCTGCCCCCGCACGCCTACCTCAACCAGGTGCGGGTGGACCGGGCCAGACAGCTCCTCCTCGCCGGCCGCCGGGCGGCCGAGGTGGCGACCGAGGTCGGTTTCGCCGACCAGGCCCACCTGACGCGCCACTTCAAGCGCCACCTGGGCGTGCCGCCCGGCGCCTACCAGCGCGCCCTGCTCACCCCCTGACCCGAGGCCCCGCCCGCGCCGCCCGCCTCCGGAGGGCGGAGGACCCGGCCCGCCCCTCCGTCCGCGCCCCGGGCCGCCGCCCGGCAGGGGCAGAACGCCGACGCCCGCGTGCCTCCCGTAGCCCCTCCGCGCCCTCCCCGGCGCCGCGCGGGTCGCGGCCCGCGGCCCGCGACCGCGGGGGCGCGCCTCCCGGGCAAGAACGTTCAAGACGGCGCGCGCCCGCCCCCCTAGCGTGGGCGCCGTGAAATCCTTCTCTCTCCGTTCGCACCTCCGCTCGGCGGCGGTACGCGACAGCATGGGGATCGGCGTGGCCGTGGGCGCCGCCGGTCTCGCTTTCGGGACCGCGGCGGTGGCCGCGGGCCTCTCACCGGCCCAGTCCGTGTTCATGAGCCTGTTCATGTTCACGGGAGCCTCGCAGTTCGCCCTGGTCGGCGTGGTCGCGGGCGGCGGAAGCCTGGTCGCCGGGGCGGCGGGCGCACTGCTCCTCGGCGCCCGCAACACGCTGTACGGTCTGCGGCTGGCCGACGTCCTCGGATGGCGGGGCGCGCGCCGCGCCCTGGCCGCGCACGGGGTGATCGACGAGACCACCGCGGTCACACTGGTCCAGCCGGACCGGGAGTCCGCGCGCACCGCGTTCGTCACGACCTACGCGGTGCTGGGCTCCTTCTGGGTGGCGACCACCCTGGTGGGGGCGCTGGCGACGGAGCGCGTGAGCGACATCGGCGCGTTCGGCCTCGACGCGGTGGGCCCGGCGATCTTCCTCGCTCTGCTGTGGCCCCGTCTCCGCGAGGGCGGGGCCCGGACCTGGCTGATCGCCGGAGCCGGAGCCGGACTGGCCCTGGCCGCCACCCCGCTGCTTCCCGCCGGGGTGCCGGTGCTGCTGGCCGCCTCGGCCGCGCTGATCGCGCTCGCGGGCCCTTCCGCCGACCCGCCCGCCCCGACGGTCGCGCAGTCCCCGTCCGGCTCGGGGACCACCTCGCGGGAGGCCCGGCCATGACCCTGTGGATCGCCCTCGTCGCCACCGCCGCCGGCTGCTACCTGCTCAAGTACGCGGGTCTGGCCGCTCCGCGGCGGCTCCTCGACGACCCGTGGCTGCGGCGGTTCGCGACCGCCGTCCCCATCGCCCTGCTGGCCGCGCTGATCGCGGTGGAGGCGCTCCGCGGCGAGGGCCAGTCCCTGGCCTGGGACACCGCGCGGATGGGCGGTCTGGGCGCCGCCGTCCTCGCCCTCGTCCTGAGGGCGCCGTTCCTCGTCGTGATCGTCGCGGCCGCGGCCGTCACGGCCGGCCTGCGCGCGCTGGGGCTCTGACACGCCGGGCCGGGGAGCGCTCCCCGGCCCGGCCTCCGCCGCCCCCTCGCCGTGGCCCGGCCCGCCCACCGCTCCGCGTCCGGCCCTTCCGCCACCGTCGGAACAGGCGCGCACCACCGCCTCCCGCCTCCGCGCCCGTCCTTGACCGTCCCGTGACCGCCTGTCAGAGTCGGCCGCATGCGCCCGGCCGATCCCGGGCGCGCCGAGTGGACCTTGCGACGATGGAAGGGATCCCACCCCCATGGCCACAGCCGCCGACCGCACCCCTCCACCCACCGACACCGCCGCCCACGCGGTGGTGGAGGTCCTCGCCTCCGCCGGGATCAGACGGTGCTACACCGTCCCCGGGGAGAGCTTCCTCGAACTCGCCGACGCCGTCGACCGGCATCCCCTGATGCGGCTGGTGTCGACCCGGCACGAGAACGGCGCCGGGTTCATGGCGGAGGCCGAGGCCAAGCTGACCGGGACACCGGCCGTGGCCGCGGCCACCCGGGGGCCCGGGGCGTCCAACCTGGCGGTGGGCGTGCACACCGCGATGCAGGACTCCACGCCGATGATCGTGTTCCTGGGGCAGGCGGAGACCGACCGGCTGGGCCGGGAGGCCTTCCAGGAGGTGGACCTCACCGCGTTCTACGCCCCCATCACCAAGTGGTCGACCACCGTGCACAGGGCCGACCGGCTCGCGGAGGTGACCGCCAGGGCGGTCCGCGTCGCCACCACGGGCCGTCCGGGGCCGGTGGCGATCGCGGTGCCCGGCGACCTGTTCGGCCGACGGGTGGGACCGCAGGACCCGCCGCGCCCGCACGTGGTCCCCCGCCCTCCCCTGGGGGAGGAGGCCCGTGACCGGCTGGCCGCGTGGCTGACCAGGGCGGTCCGCCCGGTGATCGTCGCGGGCGGGGGCGCACGCGCGGCCCGGGAGGACCTGGTCCGGGTGGCCGAGCGCTTCGGCGCCGGGGTGTACGCCTCGTGGCGGCGCCAGGACGTGTTCCCCAACGACCACCCGCTCTACCTCGGCCACCTGGGCCTGGGCTGCCCCAAGCCCGTGCTCAACGCCCTGACGGAGGCGGACGCGGTGCTGGTGGTCGGGTGCCGGATGAGCGAGACCACCACGCAGGGGTACCGGCTGCCCGACCCGGCGAGGGCACGGGTCGCGCAGATCGACATCGACCCCGGCCAGGTGGGCGCCACCGCCGACCTGTGGTTCGGTGCGGTGGCCGACGCTCGCGAGGCGCTGCGCGAGCTGGCCGGGGCCCCCGTGCAGGCCCCCTACCGCGACTGGAGCGCGGCCCGCCGGAGGTGGGTGGACAGCACGGTCCCGCCCGCCCACGCCGGGGACCACGCGGGCCGGGGCCTGCACCCGTGGGCGGTGGTCTCGGCCATGCGCGCGGCCCTGCCCGAGGACGCCCTGGTCACGAACGACGCGGGCAACTTCGCGACGTTCCTGCACCGGGGCTGGTGGTTCCGGCACCCCTCCACCCAGTTGGCGCCCACCAGCGGGGCCATGGGCTACGCCGTGCCGGCGGCGGTGGCGGCCAAGATCGCCGCTCCCGACCGGACCGTGGTGGCCGTGGCCGGCGACGGAGGCGCGCTGATGACCGGCCAGGAGCTGGAGACCGCGGTGCGGGAGGGCGCGGCGGTGACCGTGGTGGTGTTCCAGAACGGGCTCTACGGGACGATCGCCATGCACCAGGCCAGGGAACTGGGGCGCATCGCGGGGACGCGGATCAGCGGCCCGCTCGACCTGGCCGGGTACGCGCGGTCCCTGGGGGCCCGGGGTGCGACCGCCCACACCCGTGAGGAACTGGAGAAGGCGCTGGCCGAGGCGGTCGGCGCGGACCTTCCGACACTGGTCGACGTCCGGACCGACCCGGAGGTGATCAGCCCGTCCGCGACCCTGTCCGGCCTGTTGGGCGGGGACCGGTAGCGGGCTCCCCGCCGCGCGGCGCGTCCGCGCGGCGGGGCGGCCGGTCCGCGTGCCGCCCGGGCCCCGGCCTCAGTCCGCGTAGGCGGCCGCGGCCTCACGCAGGGCGCGGACGGCGGCCCGGATCGCGGGGCGGCGCGAGGCGTCGGTGCGCCAGAACGCGTACACCTGCCGGACCAGCGCGGGCTGTACCGGCACCACCCGCACCCCGTCCGGCAGGGGGCCCCGGCCCAGCCGGGGCATGACGGCGGCTCCGATCCCGGCGGCGATGAGCGCCAGCTTGGTCTGGTGCTCCTCGACATTGTGGATGACGCGGGGCTCGCCTCCGCGCGCCCGGATCATGCCGTGGAGCCAGTCGTCGCAGATCGACCCGCGCGACCAGCTGATCCAGGGCAGGTCGAGGATCTCCTCCGGTTCGAGGAGCTCGCGGTGGGCGAGGGGGTGGTCGGCGGGCAGGGCGATGTCGCCGACGTCCTCCAGCAGCGGCGCCCGGCTCATCCCCGCGGGCAGGGCCAGCGGGGAGCCGACCCAGTCGATGACCATGGCGAGGTCGGCGTCGCCCCGGGCCATCGAGGGCACGCTCTCGTGGGGCTCCTCCTCGTGGAGCTCCACCTGGAGGCCCGGGTGCGCCTCGCGCAGGGAGGTGAGCGCGTGGGGCAGGAGCCCCCGGACGGCCGTGGGTGTGGCGCTCAGGCGCAGGTGGCCCGTGACGTCGTCGCGGTGCGCCTCTAGGTCCGCCTCGGCCCGGTGGACCAGGGAGAGGATCTTCGCGGTGTGCTCGACCAGGAGCTCGGCCGCGTCGGTGAGGCGTACGCCCCGGCCGTTGCGTTCGACGAGGGGCTGGCCCACCTCGCGTTCGAGCTTGGTGAGCTGCTGGGAGACGGCGGAGTTGGTGACGTGGAGGGCCTCGGCGGCGGCGGTGAGGGAGCCGTGCGTCGCGATGGTGTGGAGGACCCGGAGACGGTCGACGCTGAGCATGTAAGCAAGCCTAACCTTCACCTTAAGAAATACGAAGTAGTCCTAATGCGTCGGTGCAGGATAGAAACATCCCATGACCGCCGTCCCCTCCGCCGCGACCACGTCCGGCACCCCGCCGCACCCGCTCTCCGACTGGCGCGCCAAGTTCGCGCTCCTCGCCCTGATCTGGGGTATGAGCTTCGTCTTCATCAAGGTCGGGGCGAGCGCGCTGTCCCCCGCGCAGCTCGCGCTCGGCCGCATGGTCGCGGGCGCGCTCCCCCTGCTGGCGCTCGTACTGCTGCGAGGAGGGCGCCTCCCCACCTCTCCGCGCCTGGTGGGCCACATGTTCGTGGCGGCACTGCTGCTCAACACGGTCCCCTTCACCCTCTTCGGGTACGCCGCGCAGCTCATCCCCTCCGCCCTGATGGGGATCGTGAACGCCGCGACGCCCCTGTTCGGCGTGGTGTTCTCGATGGTGCTGCTCTCGGACGAGCGCCCCGACCGGGACAGGGTCCTCGGGCTCGGGGTCGGCTTCCTCGGCGTGCTCACCGTCTTCGGGGTGTGGAACACGCTGGGCGAGGTGGCCGCCGGCGACCGCGACGCCGTCGTCGGCATGCTGTTCGTCGTGGGCGCGACGGCCTGCTACGGCGTCGGCACCCCCTATCTGCGCCGCTTCGTCGCGGGCAGCTCCCACGGCGCCCTGGAGCTGAGCTCGCTCCAGCTGCTCCTCGGCTCCCTCCCCCTGGCGCTGCTCGTCCCGTTCCTCACCGAGGCGCCCACGGGGGTGACCTGGCAGGTGGTGGCGTCGGTGGCCGTCCTGGGCGTACTCGGCACGGGGGTGGCGTACATCCTCCAGTACGCGATCGTCCGGGAGGCGGGGGCGACCGTGGCCACGACCGTCACCTACGTGGCGCCGGTCGTGGCGATCGCCGCCGGGATCGTGCTCATGGGCGAGACCCTGACCTGGAACCAGCCGCTGGGCGCGGTGGTCGTCGTGCTGGGGGCCGCCCTGTGCCAGGGCGTGGTCCGCGTCCGCCGCGTCGCGCCGCCGCGGCCCGGGCCCTGAGCGCACGCGAAGGGGCGGCGGGCCCGGGCCCGCCGCCCCTTCGCGTGCAAGGGCGCCGTCAGTCCTCGCGGAGCGCGTCGATCGCCGCTTCGAGGTCGGCGGGGTAGGTGCTGGAGAACTCCACCGGGCGGTGCTCGGTGGGGTGCTCGAAGCCCAGCCGGACGGCGTGCAGCCACTGCCGGCGCACGCCCAGCCGCTCGGCCAGGGTGGGGTCGGCCCCGTAGAGCGTGTCTCCCACGCAGGGGTGGCGCAGCGCGGACATGTGCACCCGGATCTGGTGGGTGCGGCCCGTCTCCAGCCGGATCTCCAGGAGGCTGGCGGCCCGGAAGGCCTCCTGCGTGTCGTAGTGCGTCACCGAAGCACGGCCGCCCGCGACCACGGCCCAGCGGCCGTCGCCGGCGGGGTGCCGGTCGATGGGCGCGTCCACCGTGCCGCGGAGCGGGTCGGGGTGCCCCTGCACCAGCGTGTGGTAGCGCTTGTCCACGGTGCGCTCCTTGAACGCCCGCTTGAGCACGCTGTAGGCGGTCTCGCTCTTGGCGACCACCATGAGGCCGGTGGTGTTGGCGTCCAGCCGGTGCACGATGCCCTGGCGCTCGGCGGCGCCGCTGGTCGCCAGCTGCACGCCGGAGGCGAGCAGGCCCTCCAGCACGCTGGGCCCGGTCCAGCCGACCGTCGGGTGGGCGACCACGCCGACGGGCTTGTCCACCACGATGATGTCGGTGTCCTCGTGCACGATCCGCATGCCGGGGACGGCCTCGGGGCGCGGCACGGGCGCGGTGGGCGGCGGCGGGAGGGTGATCTCCAGCCAGGCCCCGGCCTGGACCCGGTCGGATTTTCCCGCCTCGGACCCGTCGACCAGGACGCTGCCGTCGAGGATGAGTTCGGCGGCCCGTGTGCGGGACAGGCCGAACAGGCGGGCGATGGCCGCGTCGAGCCGGTCGCCCTCCAGGCCGTCGGGCACGGGCAGGCTGCGTGTGTCGCTCACTGGCCCTTCCCTTCGGTGGTCTCGTCCGGGTCGGGCCCGGAACCCTTGTCGTCCTTCTTCGCGGACTCCTCCTCGACGACGCTGCCGTCCAGGTTGAGGCCCTTGAAGGTCAGCGCCACCACCAGGCACGCCCCGACGACCACGCACGAGTCGGCGATGTTGAAGACCGGGAAGTTCCCGACGCTGATGAAGTCGACGACCGCGCCGTGGAAGGGCGCCGGTTCCCGGAAGTACCGGTCCACGAGGTTCCCCGCGGCGCCGCCCATCATCAGGCCGAGCGTCACGCCCCACCAGACGCTGCGGACCCGCAGGCCCATGTACCCGATGGCGATGACCACGAGGCTGGCGATGCAGGTGAACACCCAGGTGAAGTCGGTGCCCATGGAGAACGCGGCACCGGTGTTGTACACCAGCGTGAACTGGAGGAGGCTGCCGACGACGTCGACGCGCTCGCCCTGGGAGAAGGTCGCCAGGACCCACTCCTTGGTGAG
Organism: Nocardiopsis sp. NPDC101807; assembly: GCF_044766605.1. NCBI lineage: Bacteria > Bacillati > Actinomycetota > Actinomycetes > Streptosporangiales > Nocardiopsidaceae > Nocardiopsis > Nocardiopsis sp. NPDC101807. The sequence goes on from NZ_JBIWMK010000001.1 coordinate 695,707, forward strand.
GAAGTCGGCGACGATCGCGGCGGCTGCGACCAGCAGCAGGAGAAGGTACCTGCGCGGGCGCGCGCCGGTCTTGTCGGACGTGGTCATGTTGCTGTCCCCGGAGGGCTCTACCTCAGTCAGCGACGCTCCTCGCGCTGTTTGCAGGTGACGCACAGGGTGGCGCGCGGAAAGGCCTCAAGTCGCGCCTTCCCGATGGCCAGGCTGCATGACTCACAGACCCCGTAGGTTCCCGCGTCCATCCGTTCGATCGCCCGCTCGCTCTTGGAGAGCAGGTCACGAGTATTGTAGGCCAACGCCAGATCATGTTCGCGCTGGAAGGTCTTCGCACCGGCGTCCGCGGGGTCGTCCCCGGCGCCGTCCACCGGGTCGGTGAGCCGGTCGGCGAGCGCGTCCTCCGCCTCACGGATCTCCCGCCGCGCGACCGCGATCTCCTCCTCCAGCCGTCGCCGGACCCCGGTCAGCTCCTCCGTGGTCCAGGGGTCCTCCCCCGGCAGGACCGGCAGCATGGAGGCTTCGGTGGCCTTCATCGCATTCCCCTCCCAAACGGTTCGGCACACCCCGGACCTCGCCGACCTGCGGGTCCTCCCCCGGGCAGTGCCGTGATCGGTGCCGCGAAGCCTAGGCAATCCCCCGGGGCAAGGCAACGATCGGGACGGTGCGCCGCTCCGGCGGTCCCTCTGGGCCCGGCGGGGGCGGCCGGCCCTACTCCGCGGCCGCGAAACCGCCGTAGTCCTCGGCCAGCGCGGCCAGGTGGGGCTCGTCGAAGACGGCCGGCCCGCCGTGGGGGCCGGTCAGCACCTCGATCACCCAGTCCGCGTCCTCGGCGTCGTCCTCGCCCGCGAGCATGTCCCGGTGCACGCGGCACGGCTCGTAGCCCTGCTCCAGGAGCTGCTCCGCCAGCTCCGCGGCGTCGTCCCGGTCGGACAGGGTCACGAGGACCGCACCCCTCACGTCCTCCGCCACGGCGGCCCCCTCCGTCACAAGAACGCGCGGCGGAAGCGCCGCGCTGCGTTATCCTGGCTCCAGGTGTCGATGGGGACGAGTAGCGCTGGCCCCGACCGGACGGATCACAGCCTAGAAGGCCTGGCCCGCCCAAGCGACCCGGGGGCGGTGCGAGCCCGGGGGCACGACCAGCGCGAAGATCACCCCGGAACCGCCGGAAGAACGGGCCCGCCCGCGCGGGCGGCTCCAGTAGAACCGGCACAGAGCAACGAAGTGGGACCCTACCGACGCGCGCCCGGCGGCGCGCTCGCGGTCCAAGGAGGGTGGTACCGCGGGGCCCGTGCCTCGTCCCTCCGTCAGGAACGACCCTGATGGAAAGGTACGACCGTGGCCAACGACCCCCGGCCCGCATCCCGACCGCTGCCCCAGCTCCCCGCGCAGATCGACCTGCCGGCCATGGAGCGGGACGTCCTCGGCCGCTGGTCGAAGGAGGACGTCTTCCAGCGCTCGCTCGACCAGACCCGCGGCGGCCCCAACTGGGTCTTCTACGAGGGCCCTCCCACGGCCAACGGCCAGCCCGGCGTGCACCACGTCGAGGCCCGCGCGTTCAAGGACGTGTTCCCCCGGTTCCGCACCATGCGCGGCTACCACGTGGACCGCAAGGCGGGCTGGGACTGCCACGGCCTGCCCGTGGAGGTCGCCGTGGAGAAGGAGCTCGGCCTGTCCGGCAAGAAGGACATCGAGGCCTTCGGCATCGCCGAGTTCAACGAGCGCTGCCGCGAGTCCGTCCTGCGCAACGTCGACGCGTTCACCGCCATGACGGAGCGCATGGGCTACTGGGTGAACATGGACGACGCCTACCGCACCATGGACCCGCAGTACGTGGAGTCCGTGTGGTGGGCCCTCAAGCAGATCTGGGACAAGGGCCTGCTGGTCCGCGACTACCGGATCAGCCCGTACTGCCCGCGCTGCGGCACGACCCTGTCCGACCACGAGCTCGCGCAGGGGTACGAGACCGTCACCGACCCGTCGGTGTACGTGCGCTTCCCCGTGACCTCCGGCCCGCTCGCCTCGCCCGAGCACCCGACCTCGCTGCTGGTCTGGACGACCACCCCCTGGACGCTGGTGTCCAACACCGCCGTGGCCGTGCACCCGGACGTGGAGTACGTGGTGGCCACCGACGGCGACGAGCGCCTCGTGGTGGCCCGTCCGCTCTTCGACAAGGTCCTCGGCGAGGGCTGGGAGCTCACGGGCGAGAGCTACGGGGGCGAGGAGATGGAGCGCTGGACCTACGAGCGCCCCTTCGACCTGGTGCCCTTCGACGAGCCCGCCCACTACGTGGTGCTCGCCGACTACGTCACCGTGGACGACGGCACCGGCCTGGTCCACCAGGCGCCCGCCTTCGGCGCCGACGACATGCTCGTGGGCCGCGCCTACGGCCTGCCCGTGGTCAACCCGGTCCGTCCGGACGGCACCTTCGAGGCCCCCCTGCCGCTGGTCGGCGGGGTGTTCTTCAAGGAGGCCGACAAGACGCTCGTCCGCGACCTCAAGGACCGCGGGCTCCTCTTCCGCCACCTGAGCTACGAGCACTCCTACCCGCACTGCTGGCGCTGCCACACGGCGCTCCTGTACTACGCGGTCCCGTCCTGGTACATCCGCACCACCGCGGTCAAGGACGAGCTCCTGGCGCAGAACGACGTCACCAACTGGGTGCCGGAGAACGTCAAGGAGGGCCGCTTCGGCGAGTGGCTGCGCGGCAACGTGGACTGGGCGCTGTCCCGCAACCGCTACTGGGGCACCCCGCTGCCGATCTGGGAGTTCCCCGACGGCCGCCAGATCTGCGTGGGCTCCCTGGAGGAGCTGGGCCGCCTCAGCGGCCGGGACCTGTCCTCCCTGGACCCGCACCGCCCCTTCGTGGACGACATCGTCATCCCCGACCCGGACGCGGACCCCTCCCTGCCCGAGGAGCAGCGGGTCGCCCGCCGCGTCCCCGAGGTCATCGACGCCTGGTTCGACTCCGGCTCCATGCCGTTCGCCCAGTGGGGAGCGCCCCACCGCGACGAGGAGACCTTCCGGGACAACTTCCCGGCGCAGTACATCTCCGAGGCGATCGACCAGACCCGCGGGTGGTTCTACTCCCTGCTGGCGGTGAGCACCCTGGTGTTCGGCCGCAACTCCTTCGAGAACGTGGTCGTCCTCGGCCACATCCTCGCCGAGGACGGCCGGAAGATGAGCAAGCACCTGGGCAACGTCATGGAGCCGATCGCGGTCATGGACAAGCACGGCGCCGACGCGCTGCGCTGGTTCATGCTGGCGAGCGGTTCGCCGTGGACCGCCCGCCGGGTCGGCCACTCCGCCCTGGAGGAGATCGTCCGCAAGGTGCTGCTGACCTACTACAGCACCGTCTCGTTCTTCACCCTGTACTCGAACGCCGGCGACGGCTGGGACCACTCCCGGCTGGCGGACGCCCCCGCCCCCGAGGACCGCCCGCTCCTGGACCGGTGGCTGCTCTCGGAGCTGAACGAGGTCGTCAGGGACGTCACGGCGGCGCTGGACTCGTTCGACACCACGGCCGCGGGACGCCGTCTGACGGCCTTCGTGGACGACGTGTCCAACTGGTACGTGCGCCGTTCCCGCCGCCGCTTCTGGGGCGGCGCGGACACCCCCGAGGGCGCCGCCGCGTTCGCGACGCTGTTCGAGGCCCTGGAGACCGTCACGCTGCTGATGGCGCCGATCGTGCCGTTCCTGACCGACCACGTGTGGGCGGCGGTGCGCCGGCCGGACGCTCCGGAGTCGGTGCACCTGGCGTCGTGGCCCGAGGTGCGCGAGGACCTCGTCGACCCCGACCTGTCGCGGCAGATGGCGCTGGTCCGCCGCCTGGTGGAGCTGGGGCGGTCGGCCCGGGTGGACTCCGCCGTGCGGACCCGGCAGCCGCTGGCCCGCGCCCTGGTGGGCGCCGCCGGTTTCGCCGGACTGCCCGAGCAGCTCCGCGACCAGGTGTCCGACGAGCTCAACGTGGAGTCGCTGGACGCGCTGTCCTCCGTGGGCGGCGACCTGGTGGACTTCATCGTCAAGCCGAACTTCCGGGCGCTGGGCAAGCGGTTCGCCAAGCGCACCCCGCTGGTGGCCAAGGCCATCGAGGCCGCCGACCCCGCTTCGCTGGTGGAACAGGTCCGTGGGAGCGGCTGGGCGCGGGTGCGGGTCGAGGACGAGCCCGTCGAGGTCAGCGCCGACGAGCTGCTCGTGACCGAGCAGCCCCGGGAGGGCTGGGCCGTGGCGTCCGAGGCCGGTGAGACCGTCGCCCTGGACCTGGAGCTGACGCCGCGTCTGCGCCGCGCCGGTCTGGCCCGGGAGATGGTCCGCATGCTCCAGGACGCCCGCAAGAAGAGCGGCCTGGACGTGTCCGACCACATCGAGGTGTGGTGGACGGCCACGGACGAGAGCACCGAGCTGGCGCTCACCGAGCACGGTGAGGCGATCGCCGGCGAGGTGCTGGCCGACGCGTTCGCCGCCGGGGAGATGGCACGGGACCTGCACACCGCCTCCTCCGAGGAGTTCGGCGTGGCCTTCGGTTTCCGCAAGGCCTAGGCCGCGGGTCGTTCGGGGCTCGCGGCGGTCGGCGCAAGCGCCGAGCCGACCGGGAGCCCCCGCGGACCACGACCTGGTCCGCGTCCGGTCCGGCGGCCCCGGGGCCGCCGGACCGGGTCCCGACGCGAACGGGCGCCGTCCCCCAGGGGGCGGCGCCCGTTCGCGTGCGTCGGGGTCAGTGGACCTTGTCGGAGTCCTTGTCCGGGTCCTTGTCGCCGTCGATGTCGGCGTCCCCGTCGAGAACGGCCGCGTAGGCGACGGCGTGCTCGTCCCCGGCCTCCTCCGCGCCCCCGGTCTCCTCCGCGTCCTCCGCCTTCGCGGGCCGCGCGCTCCCGTCCGGCTCCTCGTCCCCGGTCGCGTCGCCCGGCTCGTCGGCCGCACCGTCCTCCGGCTCCGGAGGGGCGGGCAGCGCGGCGGTGTCGGGATCGTCCTCGTCGGCGGAGCCGATCGCGGGGTCGTCCTCCCCGCCGTCCCGGTCGGACCGCTCCGCGACCGCCCCGCCCTCCTCGGGCTGCGGAAGCCGGTAGCCGAACGCCGACGTCCGCCCGGTGTCCGCGGTCTCCCGGTCGCTCTCCGCCGCGTCGGCCCCCTCTTCCGGGGCGGCGCCCCGGTCGGGCAGGCGGTAGGCGAAGGCTCCGTCCGCGTCCTCGGCGGACTCCGCCTGCGGGGCGGGGTCCCCGGCGTCCGCGTCCTCGGCTCCGCCCGTAGCGGTGTCCGCGTCCTCGGCCCGCCCGACGGCCTCCGGCCCGGGATCGGCGTCCTCCGCCTCCGGGGCGCGCGCCTCCGCCGACACGCTCGTGTCGGTGTCGGTGTCGGTGTGCGCCGAGGGTACGGGGTCCGTCTCGGAGGAGGCGTGCTCACGCTCCTCCTGCGCCACGGCGTCATCCGTGTCGTGGTCCGGGTCCTCGCCGACGGCCGTGGAGGCGGGTCCGGCGTCCATGGCGGTCGGGGAGCCGTCCTCGTCGGACTCGGGGGCGGGGTCGGCCTCCGCGTGCTCCGCGGCCTGCTCGGCGTGCGGGGCCGCACCGGTGTCCGTGCGGGCCTCCCCGTCGCCGTCCGCGGAGGCGTCGGGCACCGGGACCTGCGCCGTGTCCGCTTCGCCGGGCTCCGCGTCGTCCTCCGCCCGCTCGGTCCGGTCCGCCTCGCGGGGAATCCGGTAGGAGAAGGCGTCCGTCTCCGGGGCCCCGGCGCCCGCCACCCCGTCGTCGGGGTCCGCGGTCGCGTCGACCGGGGCGGGCTCGTCCTCCTGGGAGGCGCCCTGCCCGGGAATGCTGTAGGTGAAGGGGGCGGGGTCACTCCCGGCCCCGTCGTCCCCCGTGGTGGCGCGTGAGGGCTCCGCTCCGTCCTCACCGGCCCGTTCCCGGGCCTCGGGGACGTCGGCGGTGACCGCCGTGCCGACCGGTTCCTCTTCCCGCCACGCCTCGGGGGCGGGAACCGCGGGGCCGGGCTCGGCCGGGGATCCCGCGTGGAAGGCGCTCCCGGCGGGTGCGTGGGGCGCCGTGTCCGGTTCCGGCCACTCGTGCGCGGTGGGGGTCTGCCAGCGCGGGACGTCGTACTCCGGCTCCCCGTGCCCGGCGTCGTCCGAGGCCGCCCAGACGGGCGCGTCCTCCGCGGGGGCTTCCCGTACCGGCCCGTGGGCCGGTACGGGAACGCGCCCGGAGTACTCCGGCACGACGTGGGGGCCCGCTGCCGTCGCCGCCGGGGTGGCGGCGACGGTCGGGACGGACGACTTCCCCAAACCGTCCGTTCCGGGGCGACCCGTCCTGCTCTCGGCGAGGCGTCCCTGGACCATGCCCCCCAGGAGGAGGAGGACGCTGGTGCCGGCCAGTCCGAGTGCGATGTACACCAGGACCGTCTCGGCGAGAGCCAGGGCAGCCGCGATGACGGCGATGGCCGCCAGCACCGCCACGGTTGCGAGGATGCTAAGGATCACGGGTCGACCAGGGCCTTTACACGTGTTGTATCCGGAGTCTTCAGTTGTTCGGAGCCGAAAGCCGCTGGTCAGCGACGCTCGTGCGGAGCCTCACCCGGGTGGAATCCACCGTGCTGGGCGGGTTCGGGCTGACCGAACGGGTTGCCACCGGGGCCGTGCTGGAGAGCGGGGGCGCCACCGGCCTGCGGAGCCATCGTCTGGAAGCCGCCCGTGGTGTTCGGGTTCGGCTCGACGGGCTTGCCCTCCTCGTTCAGCTCGCGCAGCTGGCGCTCGAAGTAGTCCTTCAGACGGCTCCGGTACTCGCGCTCGAAGTCCTTGAGCACGTTGACCTTGTGCTCCAGCTCCTCGCGCTGCTGCACCAGGCTGCCCATGACCTGGCGGTGGCGCTCCTGGGCGTCGCGGTCGAGGTTCTCCGACCGCGCCCGGGCCTCACCGATGATCTGGTCCGCCTGGCGGCGGGCCTTGCCGAGGATGTCCTCGGACTCGTGGCGGGCGCGGCCGAGGGTCTCGTCCGCCTCACGGCGGGCGTCGGAGATCGCCTGGTCGGCGGTCTGCTGGGCGAGGGCGAGGACGCGGGCGGCCGTGTCCATGTTCTCCTCACCGCCCATCCCCATGTTCGCACCGGTCATCGGCATCTGCTGCTGGACCGGGGGCTGCGGCTCGACGGCCTGCGGCTGCTGGACGGGCTCCGGGCGCATCTGCTCGTGCTGCTGGGGCTCCGGCGCCTGGTCCTGGGGCTGCTGGAAGTCCTGCATGCCGGCGTTGGGCACCTTGCCACGCAGGCATTCGGCCAGCTTGCCGCGCAGTTCCTCGTTCTCCTGGATCAGGCGGTCGAGCTCGGACTCGACCTCGTCGAGAAAGGCGTCGACCTCTTCTTCGTCGTACCCTGGCCGGAGCCGGGTGGTACTGAACTGCTTGTTCCGCACATCGGCGGGTGTCAGCGGCATGTTCGTCTCCTTGGCGCGCTTGGAGTCTGTCCGTAGGGACGCTACCTGATCGTGACCTTACGGCAATCCAGATCATGACCAAGACCACATAACGGGACCGGGGACCTGATGCTTGCCCCCGCGCCCCTTCCCTGCTAGGCGAGGCTCCCGATGAGAGCCATCAAGATCCACACGATGATGAAGAGGACGAGGACACTCAGGTCGAGTGCGACGCTCCCCAGTCTCACCGGCTTGATGAACCGTCGCAGGAACCTCAGTGGCGGGTCGGTGACGGTGTACACGATCTCCGCGAGGACGAGTACGAACCCGGTGGGCCGCCACGTCCTGGCGAAGGACTGCACCATCTCCAGGACCACCCTCGCGATCAGCACGAAAACGAACAGCTGTAGCGCGAAGAGCAGCACTGCAACGACGATACTCACGGTCGTTCCCCGACCCAATCTCTGGACAAATGTGATGGTCTAGCTCTGATTGAAGAACCCTCGCTCGGCGATCCGGGCCTTGTCTTCGGCGGTGACCTCGACGTTGGCCGGCGACAGCAGGAACACCTTGTTGGTCACGCGTTCGATACTGCCATGCAGACCGAAGATCAGACCAGCCGCGAAGTCGACGAGACGCTTGGCGTCGCTGTCGACCATCTCGGTCAGGTTCATGATCACCGGTGTGCCCTCCCGGAAGTGCTCTCCGATCGTACGCGCCTCGTTGTAGGTGCGCGGATGGAGCGTGGTGATCCGAGCGAGGTCGGCGGTTGAGGCAGTCGTGGTCGTTCCACCGCGCCGTTCACCTGTACCCAGGTAGTCGCCGGTGTCCGTCACTGCGGTGCCTCGTGTTTCCTCGCCACGCGGAGTGTCTGCATCGCGGTCGCGCTGCTCCTCCACGGCCTCGTCGAAATCGTCGAACTCATCATATTCGTCCGCATAGCGGTGATCGTAACGGTCGTCCTCCACGAGGCCGAGGTAGACCGCCATCTTGCGCATCGCGCCGGCCATCTCATGTCCTCCGTCGTCCCCGCGGCCTTCACCGCAGCCGACTCCTCCGTACTGGCCCGCCGTCCCCGCGTTCCACGGGGTGGGGCGCCCTTTCGGGCGAACTCCACAGACGGGTTCCAAGGTCTATGTGGGGACATTACCCCACGATCGGTCCGCGGTTGCCGAGCAACGCCGTACCGAGTCGCACGTGTGTCGCTCCTCGCTCGATCGCCGCTTCGAGGTCAGCGCTCATCCCCGCCGAGATCACCGTCGCCAGAGGATAGCGATCACGAACACGACTCGCCACCTCGTGGAGGCGGGCGAAGGCCTCGGCCGGGTCGCCCTCTCTCGGGGCCACCGCCATCACGCCCCCGAGCGTGAGCGACTCGTGCGCCTCGATGTCGGCGGCGAGAGCGAGGGCGTCCTCGGGGTCGACCCCGCCGCGCGGTCCGATGACGCCGGCCCGCGAGTCGTCGTCCAGGTTCACCTGGACGAGGCAGGTGAGGCCGCGCCCGGCCGCCGCCGCCCGCTCCCCCAGCGCCCGGGCCAGCCTGCTGCGGTCCACCGAGTGCACGACGTCGGCGTAGGAGGCCACGGAGCGTGCCTTGTTGGTCTGCAACTGCCCGACGAAATGCCAGGTCAGGTCGAGGTCAGCGGTCTCCGCCGCCTTCGGGGCGGCCTCCTGGTCCCGGTTCTCGCCGACGTCGCGGACACCCAGGGAGGCGAGAATCCGCACATCGTCGGCCGGATAGGTCTTGGTGACCGCGACCAGCGACACCTCCTCGGGCGCGCGGCCCGCGCGCGCACAGGCCTGCTCGATCCTGGCCCGCACGGCCGCGAGGTTGGCGCGGACCTGCTCGACGCGAGCTGGGTCGACGTGTGGCACGGTGCTCCTTCTCTTTCCCCGTCGGGTGTGTCCCCGGAGTCCGACGCGGTCCCCGGGGGTGGTGGGGCCGCGTTTCGGACGCGTCACCGCAGGAGGGGAGGTCCCTGGCGGTTCCGTCCGGTTCCGAAATCCATCCTGGCGGCCCGGTACGACAGTCAGGACCGCCAGATGAACGAGGCGAATCTTCCGGTCGGCGCGCCGCCCCGGTGGGAGAACAGCTCGGGGCTCTCCAGCGTGCAGCGGCCGTCGGCCCGGACGTCGGTCACGCCCGCCCGCCGCAGCTGGGCGGTGACGGCCGCGAGCATGTCCACCCCCGCGGTGCCCTTCCGGGTGGTGGAGGCGGCCTCCGGGGTGTCCCGGGCCGTCTCGGCCTGCACCTGCGGGGGCACCTCGTAGCACTTGCCGCAGATGGCCGGCCCGAGGAAGACGGTGATCCGGTCGGCGCGGGCCCCCTGGCCGACCATCGACCCGACGAGGTTGGCCGCCACGCCGTTCGCCGTCCCGAGGCGGCCCGAGTGCGCGGCCCCCAGGACGCCCGCCTCGCCGTCGGCGGCCAGGACCGGCAGGCAGTCGGCGGCCATCGAGGCCAGGACCAGGTCGGGCCGGGTCGTGACGACCCCGTCGCAGGTACCCGCCCCGCCCGGCGCGTCCGCGACGAGCACGTCGGCGCTGTGCACCTGGTGCATCCACACGACCCGGTCGATGTCGAACCCCAGGCCCGCGGCGGCGGTCCGCCGGTTGGCGAGGACGGCCTCCCGCACGTCACCCGAGCCCAGCCCCAGGTTGAGCGAGTCGTACGGCGGGGCGCTGACCCCGCCGTGCCGTTCGGTGACGGCGGCACGCACGCCGTGCCCCAGATCGATGACGTTGCCCATCCGTGTGACCGCGGTCCTTCCCTCGGCCCGCCGGGGCGGCGCCGGCGCGCGCTTCCCCGGGGGCGGCGACGGCCCCGCCGCATGGGTCGGGGCCGCTGACACGTCGATGGTACCGGGACGGTGGTGCGCTACTTCAGGAACTCGGGCACGTCCAGGTCGTCGGGGTCGTCGAAGATGACCCGGCGGCGGGGCGTGGGCACGTCCCCCCGCCGTTCGGCGGTGGAGTCGGAGACGGAGTGGACGGGGCCGGACTGGACCTCACCGTGCTGCGAGGGCTCCTCCCGCTCCCCCTCGGGCCGCCCCTCCTCGGAGGACCCCGCCGGAACGGGCGCCTCGTAGGAGGCGTGGGACTCCGAGCCGTGGGCGGGGGTCTCCGTGCGCGGCTGCTCGACCGGGGCCTGCTCCTGGCGGACGGGCTCCGGTTCGGCCGGGAACCGGACCGGCGGCATCTGCGCGGGCGCCGCCTCCGGCTCGGTCCGCGCGGGACGGGAGGGCGTGATCCACGGCATGGAGGTGGCCGCCGTCCCGCCCGCGTCCTCGGCGGGAGGCGTCACCCTGGTGGGCTGCTGCTCCCTGCGTGACGCGGAGCCCGCGGTGTGGGCGACGGCCTCAGGAGGGTCCACCGGCTGCCGCTCCCGGACCACGGGCCCGGTGACCTCGGGTTCGTCGAACCCCGCCGCGATGACGGTGACCCTCACCTCGTCGCCCAGGGCGTCGTCGATGACGGCGCCGAAGATGATGTTGGCCTCGGGGGCCGCCGAGTTCGCGACGAGCTGCGCCGCCTCGTTGATCTCGAACAGGCCCAGGTCGGAGCCGCCCTGGATGGACAGCAGCACCCCGTGGGCGCCGTCGATGCTCGCTTCGAGCAGCGGCGAGGAGATGGCCATCTCCGCTGCCGCGACGGCCCGGTCGTCCCCGCGTGCGGAGCCGATGCCCATCAGCGCCGACCCCGCCCCGGACATGACCGACTTGACGTCGGCGAAGTCCAGGTTGATCAGGCCCGGCGTGGTGATCAGGTCGGTGATGCCCTGCACACCGGAGAGCAGCACCTGGTCCGCGGCCTTGAAGGCGTCCAGCACGCTGACCTGGCGGTCGGAGATGGACAGCAGCCGGTCGTTGGGGATCACGATGAGCGTGTCGACCTCCTCGCGGAGCATCGCTATCCCCGACTCGGCCTGGGTCGCGCGCCGCTTGCCCTCGAAGCCGAAGGGGCGGGTGACCACTCCGATGGTGAGGGCTCCCAGGGAGCGGGCGATGTTGGCGACGACGGGAGCGCCCCCGGTACCGGTGCCGCCGCCCTCACCAGCGGTGACGAAGACCATGTCGGCCCCCTTGAGGACCTCCTCGATCTCCTCCCGGTGGTCCTCGGCCGCCTTGCGGCCGACATCGGGGTTGGCTCCGGCTCCCAGGCCGCGCGTGAGCTCTCGGCCGACGTCGAGCTTGACGTCGGCGTCACTCATCAGCAGCGCCTGGGCGTCGGTATTGATGGCGATGAACTCGACGCCTTTGAGCCCCTCTTCGATCATTCGGTTGACGGCGTTGACACCGCCGCCGCCGATGCCGACGACTTTGATGACCGCGAGGTAGTTCTGCGGTGCTGCCACGACGAGGGGCCTTTCCGCTCGCATACGCCGTTCCGTGAACGCCCCGGTGGCTCTCGCCACCGGGTACGCCTCCGGACCGGCATCCGGTTCTACAGTGTGCGTTTCGGGTCCCCGCGACGGCGTCCTCGACGCGGTTGTCCGGGGACCCGGGGCCACCGGAGCCGTTGCGATCCTGCCCGGGGAGGGCTGGCGCGATCCGCTGTAGGAGCGGAGCAAAACGGTTCCTGCGTACCCCGAAAAGCGTGTTTTGCTGCTTTGTTGACGTTGGCTGTGCTTCCCGACAGTAAGCGGACCGCCGACCGCGGGCAACCGATGACGAGGTCAGCCTAACGGCGTATAACGCAAGGAAGCGATGTGCGCACTCGGCGCGTCGCGTCTGGAATGTCCCCGCCGGGTGCCCGGGAGCCCGTCCGGAACCCTCTCACGGGTGCGCTGCGCGGCCCACCGGACGGCGGTTCGACTTTCCGTGCCACGCCTCTTCCTTTTCCTGGAGCTGGGTACTTCTTCACCGTACGATGGCGAGATCGGGGGTTCCGACGTCGTAGACGCGCCCCTCCTGGGGCGGGTGCTCGCGCAGCAGCACCCGCAGGACGTCGCTCTTGCCCGCGGTCCCCTCGGACGTCCCCCACTCCACCAGGGCGCCGTTGCCGAGCGCGATGGTGATCGCCCCGGGGTCGGTGGCGTCGATGAGCTGGATCTGGGCGATCAGCGAGTCGGGCGCCGCCTCCACGATGTCGGCGGCGGCGCGGACCGCCTCGCTGCCCTCGACCTCCCCCGTGACCCTGACCACCGGATGGGTGCCGGGACGGGTCCTGGAGTCCTCGATGCGCACGCCGTCGCCGTCCACGAGCCGGTACTCCTCCCCCACCGGGACGGCCAGCACGGGCTGGCGCTCCACCACCTCGACCTCCAGGGTCGCGGGCCAGCCGCGCCGCACCGTGGCCTCCTCCACGAGCGGGAGGGACTCGGCGCGGGCGCGGCTCCGGTCGAGGTCGACCCTGACCAGGGGGGTCCCGGTGGCCACGTCCACGGCGGCCACCACCTCCTGCGGCGACATCCGGTCCAGCCCGGTGACCGCGACGTCGCGGACCACCAGCAGGCGGGAGCCGAGCAGCACCCAGGTGACCACGCAGACCAGCGCCACCACGAGCAGCGCCACGAAGGCGACCTTCCACGGATCGGACCCGCCCCGTGGTGCGGCCCCGTCCGCCGCCCCGCCCTCGTCCGCGCTCACCCGTGTCCTCTTCTTCTCTCCCGCGCCTACCGGCTTCCGGGCGCTCCGTCGGCCGCCTCGGCGATCGCGTCCACGATCAGCGGCCCCAGCTCGGTCACGTCCCCCGCGCCCATGGTGAGGACGATGTCGCCCGGCCGGACCAGTCCGGCCACCGTCCGCACGGCCTCCTCGCGGCCCGGCGCGTACCGCACCCGGTCGTGGGGGACGCGGGAGGTGATCAGCTCACCGGTGACCCCGGGCTCGGGGTCCTCCCTGGCCGCGTAGACCTCCATCACCACGACCTCGTCCGCGAGGCCCAGCGCGGTCGCGAACTCCTCGGCGAAGATGCGGGTACGGCTGTACAGGTGCGGCTGGAACAGGGCGACGACCCTGCCCCCGGGCGCCGGCCCCCCCGCCTCGTCCCCGTCCTCGGCGAACGAGTCCAGCGCGGCGCGCGTGGCCCTCAGGTCGGCCTCGATCTCGGTCGGGTGGTGGGCGTAGCTGTCGTAGACGGCGACGCCCCCGGCCTCGCCCTTGATCTCGAAGCGGCGCGCGGCCCCCGCGAAGTCCGCGATGCCCTCCACCGCGACCTCCAGGTCGTGGCCGAGCTCGTCCGCCACGGCCACGGCCGCGGCGGCGTTGAGCACGTTGTGCCGGCCGGGGACGGCGAGCGTGCCGTCGATGGGCTCGCCCTCGGCCGTGCGGATCGTGAACTCGGTCGTGAAACCGCGGGCGCGCACCCGGGTGATCCGGTAGTCGGCGTCCTCGGCCTCGCCGTACGTCAGGACCTTCTTGCCGCGCTCGCGGGCCAGCTCCGCGACCTGCCGGGCGCCCGGGTCGTCGATCCCGACGATCAGGGTGCGCCCGACGCGGTCGACGAACGCCGCGAAGTTGGCGTGGATCTCCTCGATGCCGCTGTAGTTGTCGAGGTGGTCGGCCTCGACGTTGGTGACCACGGCGACCTTCGGGGAGAGCATGAGGAAGGAGCCGTCGCTCTCGTCGGCCTCCACGGCGATGACCTCGCCCAGGCCGGCGTCGGCGCCCAGGCCGGTGGTGACCAGCTTTCCGCCGATCACGTAGCCGGGGTCGACCCCCAGGTGCTGGAGCACCACGGTGACCATGGAGGTCGTGGTGGTCTTGCCGTGGGTGCCGGAGACCGCGATGCCCTCGCGGCCCAGCAGGAGCGCCCCCAGGGCCGCGGCCCGGGGCAGGACGCGCAGGCCGCGGCGGCGGGCCTCGACGAGTTCGGGGTTGTCCTCGCGGATCGCCGAGGAGACCACGAGGGTCTCGGCGGCGCCGAGGTTCCCCGCGGCGTGGCCGACGTGGACGTCGGCCCCCATCTGCTCCAGCTCGCGCAGGGTGTCGCCGTCGCGGGCGTCGCTGCCGGACACCTCGACCCCGGACTGGAGCAGGACGCGGGCGATGCCGGACATGCCGGCCCCGCCCAGGCCGATGAAGTGGGTGCGGCCGAGCTTGTCGACGGGGACCGGCTCGGTCGGACGGACCAGGCTCATCGGGCGTCCTTCCCGTCGTCGTAGAACGCGTCCTCGCCGTCGTCGTCGGACAGCGGGATCTCGGGGGTGGGGCGGTCGCCGCGGGCGACGGCCATGACCTCGCGGGCGAGTGCCATGTCGGCGTCGCGGCGGCCCATCCGGGCGGCGGCCTCGGACATGGCCACGACCCTGTCGGTGTCGGTGAGCAGCGGGATGAGCTGGTTGACGATCCACTCCACGGAGATGTCCGCGTTGTTGATCATCAGGCCCCCGCCCGCCTGGACGATCGGCTCGGCGTTGAGCGCCTGCTCGCCGTTGCCGATGGCCAGCGGGACGAAGGCGCCGGGCAGGCCGACGGCGGTCAGCTCGGCGCAGGTCATCGCACCGGAGCGGCACATGGCGACGTCGGCGGCGGCGTAGGCCATGTCCATGCGGTCCACGTAGGGGACGGCCACGTAGGGCACGCCCGCCTGGGTGAGGTCCTGGGGCTCCTCCGCGTTCTTGGGGCCGACGACGTGCAGGACCTGCACGCCCCGGTCGCGGAAGGCGTCGCGGGAGGCGAACGCGGTCTCGTTGAGGCGCTGCGCGCCCTGGGAGCCGCCGAAGATCAGCAGGGTGGGGAGGTCCGGGCGCAGGCCGAAGTAGGTGCGCGCCTTGTCGCCCATGGCGAGCCGGTCGAGGGTGGTGATCTGCTGGCGCAGGGGGATGCCGACGAAGCGGCCGTTGCGGATCTGGGTGTGGGGGTGTCCGGTGAACACGTGCGGTGTCATGCGCGCGCCGAGCCGGTTGGCCAGGCCCGGGAGGGGGTTGGCCTCGTGCACGACGATGGGGATCCGCCGCCGGCGCGCCGCCAGGTAGCCGGGGGTGGCCACGTAGCCGCCGAAGCCGACGATGACGTCCGCCTGCAACCGGTCCAGGTGCTCGCCCGCCGCGCTCAGCGCGCCGGCGAGCTTGCCCGGGACGCTGAGGAGCTGCGGGGTGATCTTGCGGGGCAGCGGGACCGCCGGGATCAGACCCAGCTCGTAGCCGCGCATGGGCACCAGCCGGGTCTCCAGACCCCGCTCGGTTCCCAGGCAGAGGATCTCCGTGCTGGGGTCGATGCGTCGAAGCGCGTCCGCTAGGGAGAGCGCGGGCTCGATATGCCCGGCCGTGCCGCCTCCGGCGAGGGCTACCCTCATCGTTGCCGATTCCTCCTTGGCCGGTCACCCGCCGGGACCGGTCCGTTCCTGTGCTTGGCCGTTGTCCTGCCGCCGCGGGGGCCCGGCGTACGCGGGCCTCGTCCTGCGGCGACGCGCCTGGAGGTCGTTCCGCCCCGGTTGTTCATCGAGGCCACGAAGTTCTCCAGGCCCAGCCAGCTTAGAGCCCTTTGTACCTGACTCGGACCCCGGGCCTCCAGCGCCCTGGCGGCCTGGGGCTCGGCCTTGGCGAGCGCGAGGAGCACGCCGAGGGCGACCATGGTGGTGATCAGCGACGAGCCCCCGTAGGAGACCAGCGGCAGGGGGACGCCGGTGACGGGCAGCAGCCCGATGACGGCGCCCACGTTGATCATGACCTGTCCCATGAGCCAGGTGACGATCGCGAAGGAGGCCAGGCGCGGGAACGGCTCCTTGACACGGGTGGCCACCCTCAGGCCCGCGTAGCCGAGCACGCCGAACAGGGCGAGCACCAGGAGGGTCCCGATCAGGCCGAACTCCTCCCCGATGATCGCGAAGACGAAGTCGGACTCGGCGAAGGGGAGGAACCCCCACTTCTCCCGGCTGGCCCCGATGCCGACGCCGAAGATCCCTCCGGTGCCCAGCGCGTAGAGGCCGTGCAGTGACTGGTTGCCCGAGCCCAGCGGGTCGGCCCCGGGGTCGAGGAAGGAGGTGACGCGCGCCATCCGGTAGGGCTCGATCGCGATGACGATCACGGCCAGCGCCAGGACGAGGCCGAACATGGTGACGAAGAGCTTGCCCGGCGCCCCCACCACCCACAGCAGGCCCAGGAACGTAATGAGGAACACGAGGGCGGTGGAGAGGTTGGACCCGAGGAGGACCAGGAGCACCAGGAGCCCGCACCCGGGCAGCAGCGGGATGAGGAGGTGCCGCCACTCGGTGAGCTCGCGCAGCTCGTCCTTGCGGGCGAGGATGTTGGCGCCCCACAGGGCGAAGGAGAGCTTGGCGGGTTCGGAGGGCTGCACGACCAGTCCGCCGACGTCCAGCCAGCGGGTGGCGCCGTTGACCTCCACGCCCTGGAAGACGGTGAGCAGCAGCAGCGCCACCGAGAGGATCATGGTGGGGTAGCCGACCAGGCGGAACAGCGCCTGGGGCATGTGCGAGGCCAGGATCATCAGGGGCAGGCCCACGACGGCCGACACCAGCTGCTTCTGGAAGAGCGAGAAGGAGGAGCCGGTCTCGGTGATGGACTTGACCATGGTGGAGGACAGCACCATGACGAGGCCGAGGGCGATCAGGAGGACCGCCGTGCCCAGGATGAGGTAGTAGGAGGTGAGGGGGCGGTCGAGGGACCGGGCCCACTCACGCCACAGGGCGTGCCCGCGCCCTCCGGCGTCCGTCCTCGCCTTGGCCCGGGCCATTCCTGGAACCGCTGTCGTCGCCATCCACACCCTCCGCACGATTCGCGCCTCAATACTGGCGCACGCCCGGGTCGGGAACCGTGGACATTTCCCGCGTGTTGGCCATCTTTGGCGACCGGTCGGGTGGCGGTGGGCACAGCGGACGCCGCCCGCGCGGACTTCGTCACGTACGGGCGGCGTCCGGTCACTCAGGGCAGGCGGTGCACGGCCTCGGAGAACAGCCGTCCGCGCTCGGGGTAGTTGGTGAACATGTCCATGGACGCGGCGGCCGGGGCCAGCAGCACCGTGTCGCCCTTCCGGGCCATGGCCGCGGCCTCGGCGACCACGGCGTCCATCACCGTGTGGCCCGCGGGCGCGTCCGGGGCCGGGCCCTCGACCTCGACCACGGGGACGGCGGGGGCGTGCTCGGCCAGGGCCTCGCGCAGCCGGGCCCGGTCCGCGCCGATCAGTACCGCGCCCCGCAGCCGGCCGGCCGCCGCGGCGACCAGGTCGTCGACCGCGGCGCCCTTGAGCAGGCCGCCGGCGATCCACACCACGGACGCGTAGGCCCCGAGCGAGGCCGCCGCGGCGTGCGGGTTGGTCGCCTTGGAGTCGTCCACGTAGTCGACGCCTCCGACGGAGGCCACGTGCGCGATGCGGTGGGGCTCCGGTCGGAACGCGGCCAGGCCGGCCCGCACCGACGCCGGTGCGACGCCGATCGAGCGGGCGAGCGCCGCCGCGGCCAGGGCGTTGGCGACGTTGTGCGGCGCGGCCGGGCGGACGTCGGCGAGGGTGGCCAGCTCCTCGGCGCTGCTGCCGGGGTCGGCGGAGAAGGCCCGGTCGACGAGCAGGTCCTCGACCACTCCCAGCTCGCCGGCCCTCGGGGTGTCCAGCCGGAACCCGACGAGCGGGGCGTGCGGGTCGCCGTCCTCCTCCGCCAGGCGGACCGACCAGGCGTCGGCCGTGTTGGCGACCCTGATCGTCCCGGGCGCGAACACCCTGCCCTTGGCCCGGGCGTAGGGGTCGAGGCCGCCGTGCCAGTCCAGGTGGTCGGGGGCCACGTTGAGGACGGTGGCGGCGTGCGGGCGCACGCTGCTGGACCAGTGGAGCTGGAAGCTGGACAGCTCCACGGCCAGCACGTCGTGCACGTGGCCGTCGGCGTCGGGCAGGACCGCGTCGACGATCGGCGTGCCGACGTTGCCGACGGCGAGCGCGTCCCGCCCGTCCGCGCGGAGCATGGCCTCCAGCATCCGCACGGTGGTGGTCTTGCCGTTGGTCCCGGTGATGGCGAGCCACACCTGGTCCGCGGGTTTGAGGCGCCAGGCCAGCTCGACGTCGCCGATGACCTCGGTCCCGGCCTCGGCGGCCCGGACCAGGAGCGGGGAGTCGGGTCGCCAGCCGGGCGAGGTGACGACCAGGTCGCAGCCCTCGGGCAGCGGGGTCCCGCCGAGGACCACCTCGGCCCCGGCGTCGGCGAGTTCGGCGGCGACCGGCCGGACGGTGTCGTCGTCGCGGCCGTCCACGACGACCACGCGGGCCCCGCGGGCCAGGAGCGCCCTGGCGACCGGGGGCCCGGACACTCCCAGACCGGCGACGCAGACCAGTCGTCCCTCCAGGCCGGCCCCGCCCGGTGCGGGGTCGGCCGCGGGACCGGGCCGTGTGTCGGAAGAGTGGTTCGGCATGCCTTCTACCTCGGCATCCATTCGAGATAGAAGAGTCCGATGGCGATCGCCACGAACAGGCCCTGGATGATCCAGAAGCGGATCACGATGGTGGGCTCGGCCCACCCCTTGAGCTCGAAGTGGTGCTGGAGCGGCGCCATGCGGAACACGCGTTTGCCGGTGAGGCGGAACGACGTGATCTGGATCATCACCGACATGGTGATGATGACGAAGAGGCCGCCGATGAGCAGCAGCAGGAGCTGCGTGCGGGTGGTGATGGCCAGGCCCACGATGAGGCCGCCCAGCGCCAGGGAGCCGGTGTCGCCCATGAAGATCTTGGCGGGCGGCGCGTTGAACCACAGGAAGCCGATGCACGCGCCGAGCGCCGCGGCGGCCACCACGGCCAGGTCCAGGGGGTCGCGGACCGTGTAGCAGCTGTCCGACAGGTAGGACACGCACGACTGCCGCAGCTGCCAGTTGCCGATGATGACGTAGGCCACCAGGGACAGGATGGTCGCGCCGGTCGCGAGGCCGTCCAGGCCGTCCGTCAGGTTCACCGCGTTGGAGAAGCCGACGATGAGGAAGAGCGCCCACAGGATGAACAGGCCCAGCATCAGCGGGGGCCCGAAGTCGCGCAGGAAGGACAGGCTGGGGGCCGCGGGGGTGTAGCCGTACCCGTTGGGGAACTGGGTGACCCCGTAGGCGAAGCCGATGCCGATGACGGCCTGGCCGACCATCTTCGCGCCGCTGCGCAGGCCGAGGCTGCGGCGCTTGTAGATCTTGATGAAGTCGTCGAGGAAGCCGACGCAGCCCATGCCGACGAACAGGAACATCACGAGCAGGCCCGAGGCGGTCGGCCCTGTCGAGGAGGGCTGCACCAGCCACAGCACCAGGTGGGACCCGAAGTAGCCCACCACCGCGCCGAGGATGACGACGATGCCGCCCATGGTGGGCGTGCCCTGCTTGGTCTTGTGGCCCTCGGGTCCGTCGTCGCGGACCTCCTGGCCGAACTTGAACCGGTACAGCAGTTTGATGAGCGGCGGCATCAACGCCATGGAGACGATGAGCGACAGCGCCGCCGCGATGGAGATGCCGATCACTGGACATCACCCTTGGTGATGAGGTCGATAACCCTTTCGAGCGCTGCCACCCGCGATCCCTTCACAATGACGACGTCTCCTGTGCGCATGCGTTCGCGCAGCGCCGCCGCGGCCGCCCCTGCGTCCGCGACCCGGATGCACTCACCCCGCCACTGCCCCTGCCGGGCAGCGCGTTCGGCGCCGACGGCGATGCCCTCGGCCGCCTCTCCGACCACGATCAGGTGGGCCACGCCCGTGCGGGCGGCCAGCTCACCGATCTGCTCGTGTTCGGCTCCGCCGTCCTCGCCGAGCTCCGCCATGTGGGCGAGCACCGCGATGGAACGGCGGTTGCGGGCGAGCGCTTCGAGTGTGGTCAGCGCGGCCCGCACGGACTCGGGGTTGGCGTTGTAGGCGTCGTTGACGAGCGTGGCACCGTCGTGTTCGGTGACCTCCATCCGCCACCGGCTGACCGGGGTCGCGGCGCCGAGGGCGGCGGCGACGGCGTCGATGTCCATACCGAGTTCGTCGGCGACGGCGGCGGCGGCCAAGGCGTTGTGCACCTGGTGCGCGCCGACGAGCGCCAACCTCACCTGGGCGGTGCGACCGCCCAGGTGGAGTGTGAAGGAGGGGGCCCCGGAGTCCTGGAGGACCACGTCGGTGGCGCGCACGTGCGCGTCCTCGCCCTGTCCGTAGGTGACGACCCTGGCGCGGGTGCGCGACGCCATCGCGCTCACCCGGGGGTCGTCGGCGTTGAGGATGGCGACACCGCCGGAACCGCGGTCCGCCGAGCCGGGCGGCAGGGCCTCGACCAGCTCGCCCTTGGCCTTGGCGATGGTGTCGCGGTCGCCGAACTCGCCCATGTGGGCGCTGCCGACGTTGAGGACCACGCCGATCCTGGGCGGGGCGACCTCGCACAGGTGGGCGATGTGCCCGACGCCGCGCGCGGAGACCTCCAGGACCAGGTTGCGGGTGCCGGCGTCGGCGCGCAGCACGGTGAGCGGGTGGCCGATCTCGTTGTTGAAGGAGCCGGCCGGGGCGACGGTCGGGCCCAGCCCGCCGACGACCTGCGCGATGAGGTCCTTCGTGGTGGTCTTGCCGGAGGACCCGGTGACCGCGACGACCTCGGCCGCGTCCGCTCCGCGCCGGACGTCGCCGAGTTCCCGCGCCACGTACCGCGCGAGCCGGGCCAGGGCCGCGACGACCCCGTCGTCGCCCCCCTCCGCCAGCAGGTGCGGGGCCGCCACGGGGCGTGAGGCCAGGACGGCCGTCGCTCCGGCCGCGGCAGCGGCTCCGGCGAAGTCGTGTCCGTCGACGTGTTCCCCGGTCAGGGCGACGAAGAGCGCTCCTGGCGCTGCCTGCCGCGAGTCGATGACTACGGGACCGTCGACGACGGCGTCGGGGCGCGCTGATCCGCCGATGGCGGTTTGGGTGATCTCAGCGATCCGATCGAGCGTGAGCGCGATCAAATCCACTCCTCATGTCAGGCCCGGCCCACGGCACCACAGGGGCTGTTGGCCACCGGCCGGAGTCAGGTCAGGGGATGGCACCGCGGATGCCGTGCGCGCGGTGCCGCGCCGGCTCACCGGGGCCGCGTCGGCGGGCTACGCCATGGGCGCCACCGTGGGCGGTCGGGCTGCGATTGCCGGACCTACCTTAGAACACATTGCGGTGTCCGGGGTCCCGCCGGGCCCTGTGTGGAGCAATATGGTCCACTTCGTGACCGGCAGTGTCCGTGTGACCAGTGATCCGCGCGCCCCGGGCGGCGGGGACGCACGAGGGGCGCGGACCGTGTCCGCGCCCCTCGTCCCGAACGGAGGCCGCCCGGGAGTGTTGTGGGGTCATCCCTCGTCAGGGACCCTGTGGATGTCCTGGAGGGCGACGCCCAGCCGTTCGCGGGAGCTCACGGCGAGGTGGTCGCCGATGGCCCGGCGCAGCACCTCCCGGTCGTCGAAGGGCAGCACTTCGCCCTTGACGTACTGGCCGGTCTCGTGGCCCTTCCCCGCGACGACGATCACGTCGCCCGGGCGGACGCGGTCCACCGCGATGCGGATGGCCTCGGCCCGGTCGAGTTCGACCGTGACGTGGGCGCGCTGGTCCTCGGGGACCTTGGCCACGCCCTCGAGCATCGCCGCGGCGATGGAGACGGGGTCCTCGGTGCGGGGGTTGTCGTTGGTGATGACCAGCTGGTCCGCCAGGCGTGCGGCGGCCTCGCCCATCAGGGGGCGCTTGGCGCGGTCGCGGTCCCCGCCGCAGCCGACCACCATGGTCACGTAGCCGTCGGTGGTGGAGCGGAGCGCGGTGAGGACCGCCTCGATGGCACCGGGTTTGTGGGAGTAGTCCACGAGCGCGGTGAAGTCCTGGAAGGCGCGGGGCACGTCGTCGACGACCACGGGCTCCATGCGCCCGGGCACCCCCGGGGCGGCGGCGACGCCGGCGATCGCGGTCTCCAGCGGCAGGCCCGCCTCGACCAGGCCGACGATGGCGGCCATCGCGTTGGAGACGTTGAACGGCCCGGGCAGGCCGACGGAGGCCTCCGCCTCCATGCCGCCCGGACCGACGATCCGGAACCTGCTGCCCGTGGCCCCCAGGTCGACGTCCACGGCCCGCCAGTCGGCCTCCATGGCCGTGGCCGGGTCGGCGTCGGTGAAGCCGTCCACGGCGAAGGTGGTGACGGGGACCGTCCCGTCGGCCTGCACCATGTCCACCAGGGCGCGGCCGAACCGGTCGTCGGCGTTGACGACCGCGATGTCGCAGTACTCGGGGGTGAACAGCCGCGCCTTCGTGTCGAAGTAGTCGCGCAGGTCCGGGTGGAAGTCCAGGTGGTCCTGGGACAGGTTGGTGAAGATCGCCACGTCGTAGCGGGTTCCGCCGACCCGGCCCAGGGCGAGGGCGTGGCTGGAGACCTCCATGGCGGCGGCCGTGACGCCCTCCTCGCGCATGAGCGCGAACAGGCCGTGCAGGTCGGTGGCCTCGGGTGTGGTGAGGGAGGAGGCGACCCGCTCGTCCCGCACGCGCATCTCCACCGTGCCGACGAGGCCGGTGGTCATGCCGGCCCGGCGGAGCCCGGACTCGACCAGGTACGTGACCGTGGTCTTGCCGCTGGTGCCCGTGGTGCCGATCAGCAGCAGGTCCTGCGCGGGCTCCTTGAAGACCCAGGAGGCCGCCGCTCCGAGCGCGGCCCGCGCGTCGGGGACGACGATCACGGGCAGGCCGGTCGCGGCGGCGCGCTCGGCCCCGGCGGGGTCGGTGAGGACGGCGGCGGCTCCCGCCTCGGCCACCTGCCCGGCGAAGTCCGCGCCGTGGGCGCGTGTTCCCGGCAGCGCCGCGTACAGGTCTCCGGGTCCCGCCTTCCGTGAGTCGTGGGTGATGCCGCGTACGTGCACCTCCCTGCCGGGCACCTCGGCCGTGTGGTCCGCGCCGAGGTCCGGGCGCAGGAGTGTGGCGTCCGGCCCGAGCAGCGCTGCGAGGGCGGACAGGGGACGAAGTGGCGTGTGTTCAGGTCGCATTACCGGTGGCACGTGTGGAGGTTAACCGCTGCGGACGACCGGTCGGTAATTTCCACGCTGCGTGCGGCGGGGATTCTCCGGCGGGCGCCGGCCGGGCCCCGCGGCCCCGCGCCGGGACCGGCGGGGGCACGCCGCGGGCCGGGCCCGGAGGGGCGGGTCCCGGGGCCGCGCCCCGCCGCGCCTACCCTGGAAGTCTCACGGGGGAGGGCGACGTGGTCCGAACGGTGCCGGGCGTGTCCGGCGGGCGCCCGCTGGTGCTCGACGGCGGGCTGGCGACCCGCCTGGAGTCCTACGGCGCCGACCTGCGCGGCGGCCTGTGGTCGGCGCGGCTGCTGGCCGACGGGCCCGAGCTGATCCGCCGCGCGCACCGGGACTACTTCGAGGCGGGCGCCGACGTGGCGATCTCCGCCGGGTACCAGGCGAGCATCCCGGCCCTGGAGGCCCGGGGGCACTCGCGGCGCGAGGCCGCGGGGCTCCTCGCCAGGTCCGTGGAGCTGGCGAGGGCCGAGCGCGACGCGTTCGGCTCGGGCCTGGTCGCCGCCGGGGTGGGTCCCTACGGCGCGGCCCTGGCGGACGGGTCCGAGTACACCGGCGACTACGACCTGGACGAGGACGGCCTGTACGCCTGGCACCGCGAGCGGTGGCGCGTGCTCGCCGGCGCGGGGGCGGACCTCATGGCCTGCGAGACGGTCCCCTCCCTGCCGGAGGCCCGGGCCCTGGCCCGGCTCCTCGCCGAGGTCCCCGGGCCGCGCGCGTGGATCAGCTTCTCCTGCCGCGACGGCGAGCACCTCAACGACGGCACCCCCCTGAGCGGGGCGGTCGCCGAACTCGCGCCGCTGTACGCGGCCGGGAGGCTCGTCGCCGCGGGCGTCAACTGCACCGCGCCCCGCCACGTCCCCTCCCTGGTCCGCGCGGTGGCCGCGGCGGGCCTGCCCGCGGTCGCCTACCCCAACTCGGGGGAGGACTGGGACGCGTCCGGCCGCCGGTGGACGGGCTCCGGCGACCCGGAGGGGTTCGGCGGGGCCGCGGTGTCCTGGTACGAGGCCGGGGCGGTGCTCGTGGGCGGGTGCTGCCGCACCGGCCCCGAGCACGTCCGCTCCGTGCGCGCCCGCCTGGACGCGCACCTGGGCCGCGGGGCCGACCGGCGCACCTGACACCGGGGCCCGGGGCCGTCTGCGGCGGTCCGCGTGCCGGGGCGCGTCGCGCGGACGCCCCCGGCGCCCGCGCCGGCTCGGCGCGGGCCCGGCACGCTAGCCCGCGTCCTCCTCCGACAGCCGGATGGCGGGCGGGTCGGTGTCCGTCGGCGGGACCTTCAGGGACTTCAGCGCGAAGGACATGATGTCGTTGAACACCGGGCCGGCCGCCTCGCCGCCGTAGTAGGTGCCCTGCGGGTTGTGCAGGACCACCTGGACGACGATCTCCGGGTCGTCGGCGGGCGCGAAGCCGGAGAAGGACGCCGTGTACCCGCCGTCCTCGTAGGTGCCCGTCTCCGGGTTGATGCGGTTGGCGGTGCCCGTCTTGCCCGCGACCCGGTACCCGTCGATGCGTGCCTGCGGCGCCGTGCCCTCGTCCCCGGTGACCGCCTCCAGCATGAGCGCGAGCTGTTCGGCGGTCTCCTCGCTGAGCACGCGGCGCCGCTCGGGCTCCTCCGCCGGAGTGAACTCCCCGTTCGTGTCGACCGTGCCCGCGACCACCGTCGGCGCGACCCGCACGCCCCCGTTGGCGACGGTGGAGTACACCGAGGCCATCTGGGCGGCGTTGACCGTCAGGCCGTGCCCGATGGAGACCGACGGGAGCTGGGTGCCCCACCAGTCCTCGGGCGCCGTCAGCACCCCGGCCTCCTCACCGGGCAGGTTCAGCCCGGTCGGCTGGCCGATCCCGAAGTCCTCGATGTAGGAGTGCAGGACCCCGGCCCCCACCTGGTCGGCGATCTTGATCGTGCCGACGTTGCTGGACTGGGCCATGATGCCGTTGACCGTGAGGCGCTGCGTGCCGTTGTTGCTGGAGTTGCGGAAGGTCTGGTCGTAGTACTGGAGGGAGTAGGGCACGGTGTACACCGTCTCCGGCTCGGTGAGCCCCTCCTCCAGCGCCGCACCGACCGTGATGACCTTGTTGGTGCTGCCCGGCTCGAAGGTCTCCGCGACCGCCCCGTTGGACCACTGCTCGGGCCCGGTGGAGTCGATGTCGGCCTGGGAGTACGTCGGGAAGTCGGCCATCGCGAGGATCTCCCCGGTGCCGACGCGCTCCACGACGACGCTGCCGGCGACGGCGTCCAGCTCCTCCACCCTGTTCGCGAGGGTCTGCGCGGCGTACCACTGGATGTCCTGGTCCAGGGTCAGCCGGACGTCCTGTCCGGGCACGGGCTCGCTGACCAGGCCCCCGGCCATGGGGATCTGGGTGCCGTCGATGCCGACCTCGACCTGCCGCCGGCCCGACTCGCCCGCCAGGGTGCTGTCGAGGTAGCCCTCCAGCCCTTCCAGGCCGTGGCCCTCCGAGCCGACGAACCCGACCAGGTCGGCGGCCCCCGTCTCCTCGGGGTAGACGCGGTCGTAGGCCACCTCCGCGCCCACGCCGGACAGGCCCAGGTCGCGCAGCCCCTCCCAGTCGCGCGGCAGGACCTTCGTGGCCACCACCTGGTAGCGGGAGGGCCGGGCGTCGACCTTCTCGGCGACCTCGGCCTCGTCCAGGCCGAAACGGGTGACGAGCTCGTCGATGAGCTGGTCCCGCTCGTCCTCCTCGACCTCCTCGGGGTCGACGAAGACGTTGCGCACCTCCACCGACAGGGCGAACGGGTTGCCCTCGGCGTCGGTGATCTCGCCGCGCAGGGTGGGGATGTCGATGGTCTGGAGACGGGTCTGCGAGGCCGCCTCGGCGTACTGCTCCGCCTCCAGTCCCTGGATCTGCACCAGGCGGCCGGCGAAGAGGAGCATGATGACGACGATCAGCACGCCGCCGAACTTGATCCGGCTGCGCGGCTCCCCCCGCCGGAAGGTGCGGCGCAGCAGGGGCGGGGTCGGCGGCGGCCCCGGCCGGCGGCGCGCGGAGCCCCGCTCGCCGCCGCGCCCGCCGCGAACGGAACGCCCCTCGGACCGTGCCGAGGAGCGTGCGCGGGTGCCGCCGTCGGGGCGGCGGGGTTCACGCTGGGGGCGCTTGCTGGGCCCGGCCCCGGAACGGCCCGCCGCTCCGGGCCTGCGGGGGTCCCGGGGGCGTCGGTCCCTCGGCGCGCTCACTCACCGCTCCCGGCGCTCCCGGTGATCTCACCGTTCTCGGGGTCGAGGAAGCGCGGGGCCTGGCCCTGCTCCATGCCCATGGCCTCGGCCTCCTCCGCGATCCGCTCCGAGGCCTCCAGTCCCGCGACCGTGTTGCGGCGCTGCTGCTCCTCGTAGGCCAGCTCCCGGTTCTCCGCCTGGAGGCTGGCGATGGTGAAGGCCTCCTGGGCGACGACGCTGCGCAGCACCAGCAGGGCGACCAGCGCTCCGCCCAGCAGGCACAGGACGAGGAGGACGAAGGGGATGCGCGGCGCCGGGCGGGCGCGCGCCGCCCCGGCCCTGCGCCCGGGGGCGCGCCCGGACGGGGCGGGGGCGGCTCCCCCTCCCTTCCCGCTCCCGCCCTTGCGGGCCGCTGCCCGGCGCGTGTCCGTCCTCGTGCTCATCTGGTCTCCCTACTGCCGCGGCGGCCGAACCCGTTCGGCCGCCCGGAGGCGGGCCGACTGGGCGCGCGGGTTGCGTTCGTTCTCTTCGTCCGTGGGGAGCTCGGCCCCCCGGGTGAGGAGCCGGAGCTCGGGCTGCCTGTCCGGGAGGGGGACCGGCAGGTCCGCGGGCGTGGTGTCGGTGGCCAGCGCGGCGAGGGCCCTCTTGGTCATCCGGTCCTCCAGCGAGTGGTAGGACAGCACGGCGATGCGCCCGCCCACGCCCAGGCGGGAGACGGCCGCGGGCAGGGTGCGCTCCAGGATGGAGAGTTCGGCGTTGACCTCGATGCGCAGCCCCTGGAAGGCGCGCTTGGCGGGGTGCCCGCCGGTGCGGCGGGTGGCCGCGGGGATGGCCTCCCGGACCAGTTCGGCGAGTTCGCGCGTGGAGTCGATCGGACCCTGTGCGCGCCGCCGCTCGATGGCCCTGGCGACGCGGGAGGCGAAGCGCTCCTCGCCGTAGGTGCGCAGGACCCGCGTGAGCTCGCCGACCGGGTAGGTGTTGACGACCTCGGCCGCGGTCAGGGACTGGGTGCGGTCCATGCGCATGTCCAGCGGCGCGTCGTGGGCGTAGGCGAAACCGCGGTCGGTCTCGTCCAGCTGCGGCGAGGACACCCCCAGGTCGAGCAGGACGGCGTCGGCCTCGGTGACGCCCGCCTCGTCCAGCGCGCGCGGGATGTCGGAGTAGAGCGCGTGCACGAAGTGGGTGCGGTCGGCGTAGGGGGCGAGGCGCTCGGCGCTGCGCTCCAGGGCCGTGGTGTCGCGGTCGACCCCGACCAGGCGCATGGTGGGGCAGGCCTTGAGCAGGGCCTCGGAGTGGCCGCCCAGCCCCAGGGTGCCGTCCACGAACACGGCCCCGGGCCCGGTGAGCGCCGGGGCCAGGAGTTCGATGATCCGGTCGAGCATGACCGGTACGTGCAGCGGGTCCGTCCCGGCGCGGGCCGCGGCGACGCGGTCCCCGATGCCGCTCTCCCGCCCGGCTCCGTCCTCGGTGTCCTGGTGCTCGCGGGCCGGGCCGTCCCCTTCGGGCTGCTCCTGCTGCCGGGTGTCCCCCATGCGGTGCTGTTCCTCCACGCTTTCGCCGTCTCCCCCTGGTCGCCGCGGTAGCGCCACCATGGTGCGCTCCGCGGTGTCCTTCGCGTGGCCCGGCCGGGGTTCGGCAAGGCCTTCCGGACACGGCCGCTATTGTCCACCGTTCGGAGGACCCGTGTTCACGACCTGGCACCGGGGAAGTCGCGCCAGCTCGTGTGCGCCGTGTCCGGAGGCCGTTGCCGACCCCCGGCCTGCAAGGGTGTGGACTGTCGTGCCGCGCGTTCCGGCGGTGGCTCCGCCGGGTTCACAGCACCCCGGGCAGCACCTCCTCGGAGAGCTGCGCGAAGGCCTGCTCCTGCTCGGCCTCGTACTCGGACCACGCGTCGGCGTCCCAGATCTCCAGGCGGGTGTTGGCGCCGATGACGACGCACTCGCGCTCGAGACCCGCGTACTCGCGCAGCTTCGACGGGATGGTCACCCTGCCCTGCTTGTCGCAGGTCTCGTCGGAGGCGCTGGCGAAGAGGACCCGGCTGTAGTCGCGGACGGACTTGGCCGTGACCGGGGTGCTGGCGAGCGCGTCGGTGATGCGCCGGAACTCCTCCGTCGGGAAGACGTAGAGGCAGCGTTCCTGGCCCTTGGTGACCACCAGACCCCCCGACAGCTCGTCGCGGTACTTCGCGGGAAGGAACAGCCGCCCCTTCTCGTCGAGGCGAGGCGTGTGGGTGCCGAGGAACACACTCCCACCCCCTCACTCCCCGAAGTGGAGAATTCACCCTCTCCACGATGCTCCACCTTACTCCACTCTTCCCCACCGTCAACAGCTCCAATCGGGATCCACACCCCGAAGAATCCACAAATGCGCAGGTCAGGAGGGTGGGGCGGGCGAGGCCCGCGCGAACACCACCGGGTGTCGTCCGGCACTCTCCCCCCACATACCCTGCGACCTGCGAAAACGACCCCTCCTCGCGCGCGGGCGCGCGGAGGGAGCGGGGTGCGCCGCACGGGCACCGTCAATGCCCGGAAGAGCGATTCGGGCCCTTTGACCTCTTTGGTTGCCCGTGGAATCAATCGGCCGCCGATTCCGGCACTTTGGTTTGCAATCGCTCCGATTGGGCCTAGCCTCGGTTCCGAACACCGACACACGAAGCCATACGGAGCGGGAGGGGTCTCGTGTCACTCGGCACACACCACGGCGGTCGCGGGGGCGGCGTCCAGGAGGACGTCAGCGGAATCGTCGCCGTGGCGGACCGCGTCCGCGGCGCCATCGAGACGGTCATCGAGGGCAAGCCGGAGGTGCTGCGCATCGCCCTGACGGTCCTGCTCGCCGAGGGTCACCTGCTCATCGAGGACGTGCCGGGCGTCGGCAAGACCATGCTGGCCAAGGCCCTGGGACGGGCCGTGGACTGCTCGGTGCAGCGCGTCCAGTTCACCCCGGACCTGCTCCCCAGCGACATCACCGGCGTCAGCGTCTACCACCAGGACCGGCGCGAGTTCGAGTTCAACCCCGGGCCGGTCTTCGCCAACATCGTCCTGGGCGACGAGATCAACCGCGCCTCCCCCAAGACCCAGGCCGCCCTCCTGGAGTGCATGGCCGAGCGCCAGGTGAGCGTCGACGGGCAGACCCGCGCGCTGGAGCGCCCGTTCATGGTGGTCGCCACCCAGAACCCCTCCGACATGGAGGGCACCTACGCGCTCCCCGAGGCGCAGCGGGACCGGTTCATGGCCCGCGTGTCCGTCGGCTACCCGGCCCCGCAGGCCGAACTCGACATGATCGACTCGCACAGTGCCCGCTCCCCCCTGGACACCCTCGTCCCGGTGACCGACGCCGCGCAGATCCGCGACCTCGCCGACCGCGTGCGCGCGGTCCACGTCGCCCCCGGTATGCGCCGCTACGTCGTCGACCTGGTCAACTCCACCCGGACCAGCCCCGACCTGCGCCTGGGGGCCTCACCGCGCGCGACCCTGCACCTGGTGCGGGCGGCACGCGCGTACGCCGCCCTGGACGGACGGCACTACGTCGTCCCCGACGACGTGCAGGCGCTCGCCGTCCCGGTGCTCGCCCACCGCCTGCTGCCCGCTCCCGAGGCGCAGATGGAGCGCCTCTCCCCCGAGCAGATCGTCGCCAAGCTGGTCGCGCGCCTGCCCGTGCCCGGACCGCAGTAGCCGCGGCCCCCGCGGGGGCCGCGGCGTCCCGCTCCTCCCGCCTTCCCGCCTGTCCCGCCCGCCGGGTTCGGGCCGCCTCCGAGAGAGGGTCCATGCGTCCGCCCGACGTCCGCCACCAGGCGCCCCCCGCGCACACCCCCGCACCGGGCGTCAGCCGCGGGACCCCCTCCGCGCCGCCGCCCTCCGCCCCCCACCCGCAGGAGCGCCCCCGCCGGGCCCTCACCCCGCGCGGGGTGTTCATGCTCGTCTTCGGCGCGGCCGCCCTCGTGGCCGGCCTCGTCGTCGGTCAGCGCGAGCTGGTCGCCGTGGGCGTGCTCCTGACCGCGGTGCCGCCGCTCTCCGCCCTCACGGTCCTGGGGGCCGCCTCCCGTGTCGTGCACAGCCGGACCGTGGCGCCCCTCCGCGTGCCGGCCGGCCACGACGCCCGGGTCCTGGTCCGGATCGGCAACTCCTCCCCCGTCTGGCCGGTCGCCTCGCTGTCGGTCGAGGACACCCTGCCGGTCCCGCTGGGCGCCGAGCCCCGGTACACCGTGGGCCACCTCGGCCCCCGCTCCGTCCGCGACGTCTCCTACCTGGTCAGGCCGGCGACACGCGGCAACTACCCGGTGGGCCCGCTCCGCGTGGCGGTGACCGACCCGCTGGGGTGCGTGCGCGTCGGACGCCGGGTCGGGGCCCCGGCACACCTGCTCGTGACCCCCGTGACCGTGCCGCTGGCGTCGCCGGGGTCCGCCGACGGCTCGCAGGGCGAGGAGACCCCCCGCCGCTCGGTGACCGGGGCCGGTGAGCAGGACCCGGTGCCGCGCGGGTACCAGTACGGGGACGAACTGCGCAGGGTCCACTGGCGCTCCACCGCCAAGCACGGTGAGCTGATGGTGCGCCGGGACGAGCAGCACTGGCGTGAGAACAGCACGATCCTGCTGGACACCCGGTGGTCCGCCCACGGGGGGCACGGCCCCGCCGGATCCCTGGAGACGGCGGTCAGCGCCGCCGCCTCCGTGGCTCTGAGCCTGCTCGACGGCGGCCACGACCTGCGCTTCCACACCGAGCGCGGCCGGGTGCCGACCGTGAGCGCCGCAGGCGTCCTGGACGGCCTGGCCGTCGTGGAACCCTCCGACACCCCGGGGCTGCTCGGCGGCATCGGCCTGCTCGGCAACTCCCGCGGCACGTCCAGCCTGGTCGTGGCGGTCCTGGGGGCGCTGTCCCCCGACGAGGCCGCCGCCCTCGCCCGGACCGGGGGGCGGGGGGCGCGCGTGGCCGTGCTGTGCGCCCACGCCGCGTGGGCGGGTCCGGACGCCGCGGACGGCGTCCGCGACGTCCTCGCGTCCGCCGGATGGCGCGTCCTCGTCCTCTCCTCCCTCGCGGACCTGCCCCGGCTGTGGAACCTCGCGGCCGTCCGCACCGGAACGCACGGCCCCGTCCGGGCCGCCGCGCCCCGCACCCCCCGAAAGGGTCCGCGTTGAGAGCACTGATGCCCCTGGCGTCCCTGGTCTGCCTGCTGTCGGCGCTGCCCCTGCTGGGCACGGTCGTGCGCGGCGACACGTGGTGGGTCCCCGCGGCCCTCGTGACGGCCGCGGTCTGCGGGATCTCCGCGCTGTACCGGCTGAGCGGGTGGAACACCCTTCCCGTGCCGTTCCTCCAGCTGTTCGCGGTCGCGTTCCTCAGCACGCCCCTCTTCGCCCCCCACGAGGCCCTCCTGGGGCTCATCCCGACCTGGGACTCCCTGGAGCACCTGGCACAGGTGTTCGGGGAGGGCGTCGCCAGCATCGACGGCAACGCGCCGCCGGTGGCGGCCTCCTACGGGGTGAGGATGATCATCGCGCTGGTGTTCGCGGTGTTCGCGATGGCCTCGGACTTCCTCGCGGTGACCGCGCGCTGCCCCGGCATGGTCGGCGGCCTGCTGCTGGCGCTGGCGGCCGTCCCGCTGGTGGTGGACGACGCCGGCGTCGGGGCGGTGGCCGCGGCCTCCTGCGCCCTCGGCTTCCTGTTCCTCCTCGCGGTGGACATGTGGGTGCGCGGACGCGAGTGGGGCGCGCGCGTCCCCGACGGCCACGACCCCTCGGCCCGACTGCTCGGCCGGGTGCTCCGGGCGGCGACGGTGTCGGCGGCCTCGGCCGCGGCCGTGCTGCTGGCCCTGACGGTGCCGCTGGCGGTGCCCTCGCTGCGGAGCGACGCGTTCTACGCCATGGCCGACGGGGCCCGCATCGGCGGGGACGTCCTCACCACGACGCACCCGCTGGTCTCCCTCCGCCGAGAACTGGGGGCCTCCTCCGACCGCACCGTGCTGACCTACCGGACCGACGCCGAGCAGCCCGACTACCTGCGCACGTACGTGCTGAACGAGTTCGACGGCGAGAACTGGACGATGACGCCGGTCAGCGCCTCGGGCGACACCCTGGTCGGCGGGGAGCTCCCGCTGCCCACCGGGTGGGACGGGGAGCCCGACGACGGCCCGGTGACGACGCGGATCTCGCTGGATTCCGACTCACCCCGGATGGACTTCCTGCCGCTGCCGTACTGGGCGCGCTCGGTGGACGCCCCCGGTGAGTGGTACGCCGACCCCGACAGCCTCATGGTGTTCACCACCGACAGCCCGCCCACGGGCCTGAACTTCTCCGTGGAGACGGTGGACCGTGTCCCCACGGGCGACGAACTGGCCGCCTCCGGTGCCCCGGTCTCCCTCCCCGGCGACCACCGGAACCTGCCGAGCGGCCTGGACCCCTCGGTCCAGGCGCTGACGGACGGCCTCGTCGAGGGCGCGGAGTCGCCGTACGAGCGGGCCCTCGCGATCCAGGAGTACTTCACCGGGGGCCTGTTCACCTACGACCTGTCCCCGCCGGGGGTGCCCGAGGGCGCCGACCCGCTCTCCCACTTCCTTCTGGAGGACCGGGTGGGCTACTGCGAGCAGTTCGCCGGGGCCATGGCGGTCATGGCCCGGCAGGCCGACATCCCCGCGCGGGTGGCCGTGGGCTACACGGCCGGCGAGCGCATGGGCGACGGCCGGTGGGCGGTCACGGTGGGCGACGCGCACGCGTGGCCGGAGCTGTACTTCGAGGGTGCGGGCTGGGTGAGGTTCGAGCCGACCCCGGCCGCCGACGGCGGCGGGGGGCAGGGCTCGGCGACGGTGCCCGACTACGCGTCCGGCGACGGCGGCCCCGGGGAACGGCCCGCCCCGGAGCCCGACGCCCCCGACGCGGAGCCCTCCCCGAGCACGGAGCCGAGCGAGGACGCCGACGGGCCCGAGACCTCCCCCGGGGCGGACGAGGCGCCCGAGGACGAGGAGACCGAGCCCGCCGCGGCCTCCGGCGGCGACTCCGCCGCCGGACCGGACCTGTCCTGGCTCCCCGCCGCGGGAGGCGCGGTCGGGGCGTTGCTGGTCCTGGCGCTGCCCGCCCTGGCACGGATCCTTCTTCGCTGGTCCCGGACGGCTTCGGCGGCGGGCGGCGACCCGGCCGCGGCCGCGCACACCGCCTGGCGGGAGCTCCGGGACACCTGCCTGGACCTGGGCGGCCCGTGGGTGCCGGCCGAGAGCCCGCGTGCCACGGCCGAGCGGCTGTCCCGCTTCGGGGCGGGGACGGGCGGCGCCCGCACCGACGGCGTTCCGCCTCCCCTGTCCGCAGAGGCCGCCGCGGCGCTCCGGCGGCTGGCCCTGGCCGAGGAGTCGGCCCGCTACGCTCCCGCGCCGACCGGCGCCGAGGGACTGCGCGAAGACCTGGCGGCGGCCTGTGCCGGCCTGGCCGCCGCGGCGGGGAGGGGGGCCCGGGTCCGCGCGGTCCTGCTGCCCCGGTCCCTGGCGCCCTGGCGCCGTCCCCGGCCTGCTCGGGACCTCGCGACCGCGACGCCCTAGGGGTACCGGCCCGAGGGGTCGGTGAGGCGGGAGGGCCGCCGGGGGCGGTGTGGAACCGGTGGTGGTCGTCGTGGTGCGGTCATCCGGTGGACGCCCCCGCTTCTCGGCCTCGCGCCGGTCGGCGCGTGTCTCCGCGGGGCCCTCCCCCGCCGACGGGCGGCGCCGTCCCGGACGTCCCGGCGCGGGTGGGGGCACGGGGCGACGGGAGCCGCGGCGGCGCACCGTCCACGGGCCCGTCCCGGCCTCTCCGGGCCCGCAGCAGGGCCCCGGGAGGGCGGGGTTTCGGCCAGCCTCGAAGGCGTGTAACAAGCGCAGACCAAAGAGAAGTCTGAACTATTCCACGACGGGCGATTCGTACATGCCCCCACAACGACGTGGTGGGGCCCCGCGATACCCTGCGGGACCCCACCACGTGCCGGTGCGCCCCCGGTCCGGGGACCGGAGCGTACCGGCTGCTAACGCGTTCCCCCCGGTCGCCGGAGGCGGCCGGGGAGGAACGGTGTCACTCCTCGCCCTCCTGGCGACGGCGCCAGCGCTCCTCGAAGCGGTTCATCATGCCGGGGCGACTGCCGCCCCTGCGCTTCTGCTTGGGCTCCGCCGCGGCGGCCGCGGCCTCGGCACCCCCGCCGGACGCCTTGCGCCATGCGTTGGCCCCCCACAGGAAGCACGAGAGCATGACGAGGAAACCGAGGACGCTGATGGTGACCTGGACAGCGGTGGACTGGAGCATCAGCCCCGTCATCAGCAGCACCACGCCGACGACGAAACCGAGCCCGGCCTTGATGATCCAGCGCTTGTAATGGACCGCGGGGTTCGTCTGCCGAACTGTGTTCGCGAACTTCGGGTCCTCGGCATACAGCGCCCGCTCGATCTGGTCGAGCATGCGCTGCTCGTGTTCAGAGAGCGGCACGGCGCCTCCCTACGACAGTCCCCGATTGGGGTGACGGGTACTGATGAACAGTCTCTTGGTCAGTGGTATGCCCAGAATACGTTGCACTAGCGCCTGGTGGAAAGAAAAGCTGCGCGCGCACCTGGCCCACAACGGCCACGATACCCTCGCCCTGTATCGGAAACACCGGCTTCCATGCCTCTCTTCTACCCTGACTCCGGTCGTACCCTTGGAACGCTCCGAGGGCCCCGGAAGTTGCCGCATCATACGTCGTTTTCGTCACGCTTGGCCAACACGGCCGACTGTATCGCGCCTGGACCGAAACGAGCTGTTACCTGGTCCATAACCCGTTCAACGTCCCGCCAACCGGAGTCCTCCTCTCCCAACGCCAATTGACGATGGGCCCGGTCCGCAGGAGCGACCCCCTCGACGCGTACGCCGATCAGGCGCAACGGCGTGCGCCGCAGCCCGGAGGCCGCGTACAGCTCGCGGGCGACGGCGCTGATCTCGCGGGCCACGTCGGTGCTCTCGGCCAGGGTCCTGGAGCGGGTGATCGTGGAGAAATCCGCCCGGCGCAGCTTCACGCTCACCGTGCGCCCCACCTGGCCCGACGCCCTCAGCCGCCGCCCCACCTTCTCCGCGAGCCTCAACAGCTCCCTGTCCACCACGTCCGGGTCCGCGACGTCGTCGTCGAAGGTCTCCTCGGCGCCAACGCTCTTGTCGGCGGTCTCGGCGACCACGGTGCTGTCGTCCTCGCCGCGCGCCAGCGCCGCCAGACGGGTTCCGGCCTTGTTCCCCAGCTCCATGCGCAGCAGGTCCGGCTCGTACCGGGCCAGCTGGCCGACCGTGCGCAGGCCCAGCCTGGCCAGGGTCTGCTCGGTCCTGTCCCCCACCCCGGGCAGCGCGCCCACGGGCAGCGGGTCCAGGAACCCCCGCACGTGGGCGGTGGGCACCAGCAGCAGCCCGTCGGGTTTGCAGTGGGTGGAGCCGAGCTTGGCGGTGAAGCGGTTGGCGGCCACCCCGACGGAGCAGGTCAGCCGCTGCTCGGAGCGCACCCGCTCACGGATCATCGCGGCGATCCGCACCGGCCCGCCCAGACGGCGGCGGGCCCCGGACACGTCCAGGAACGCCTCGTCCAGGGAGAGCGGCTGCACCAGCGGTGTCACCGAGCGCAGGATGTCCATCACGGCCTCCGACGCCTGCCGGTAGGCGGCGCCGTCGGGCGGGAAGACGGCGGCGTCGGGGCACAGGCGCAGCGCCCGGGCCATCGGCATGGCCGAGTGCACGCCGCGCGCGCGGGCGAGGTAGTCGGCGGAGGAGACGACGCTGCGCGGACCCGTGCCTCCCACGATGACGGGCCGGTCGCGCGCCTCGGGGTGGCGCAGCTGCTCGACGCTCGCGAAGAAGGCGTCCATGTCCAGGTGCAGGATGTGGCAGTCGGCGTCGGGACCGGACCCGTCCGCGGGGAAGTCGGCGCCCAACGGCACGATGCCGTCGGGGGAGACCATGCCCCGGAGTGCGGCACCGCGTTCCAGCTGACGTCGGCTCATAGGACCAGGTTATGCCCTGCCGAAGCGTGTGCGCCCCCGGGTTCCCGGCTCCGGCGGCCCCGCACGGCCGGGGCCGCGGACCGGCGTACGGGGGCGGGTCCCCGTCCCCGCGAGCGGCGCCCGGGAGGGCGTCCGCGGGGCCCGGGGCGGGCCCTCAGGGGCGGTGGGCGATGGCGTGCAACTGCGTGGCGATCCCGGTCAGCTCGGGGTGCTCGGCGGCGGAGCGCTCCAGCTCCACCAAGTGCTGCCCGGCCTGGGCGTCGCCCTCCCAGGCGTGCCCGGGCACCAGGTCGGCGAAGACCCTGACGCCGCGGACGCTCCCGCCGGTCAGGCCGGCCCCGCCGACGAGTTCGAGGAGCTGCTGCCGGGTGAACCGGCGCGGCATCGGGTCGGCCTCGCCCCAGCGCCCGTCCGGGTCGCCGAGCAGGTGCCGTGCCTCGGCGATGTGTCCGGCCAGGGCGCGGTGCAGCGCCCCCGCCGCCGCGTTGGTGACCAGGAGGCTCACGGCGCCGCCCGTACGGGTGATGCCGACCACGTCGCGCAGCGCCGCGACGGGGTCCTCCACGTACTCCAGCACGTTGTGCACCAGCACGAGGTCGGCACTGCCGGGCGCGAACAGGGACGCCAGGTCGCGGGTCTCCCCCTGCACGCCGCGCACGGTGACGCCCTGCTCGGCCGCACGGCGCTCCAGGGCCGCCAGGGAGTCGGGGCTGGGTTCGACCACCGTCACGCGGTGGCCCAGCTCGGCGAGCGGGACCGCGGCTCCGCCGGTGCCCCCGCCCGCGTCGACGATCTCCAGGGGACCGTCGTCCGCGAGACCCTCCAACAGGCGTGAGAGGGCGTCCCACACGACCGCCGTCCGGGCCGCGCCGGCGGCCCGAGCCGGGCCGGTCGCCCAGCCCGCGCCGGAGCCGCTGCCGGTGGTCGCGCTCACGCCGGTCCTGTCAGTCACTTGCGTCCCCTCAAGCACGTTGCCCCGACCGTCCCGCCCGTTCGGCGGTGTCAGAGCGAGAGCGTCGCCTTGTTCTCCATCAAGCGTGACAGAAGTCCGCTGATGAAGTTGGGCGACTCGTCGGTGGAGAGCTCCTTGGCCACACCGACGGCCTCCGCGATCGCGACGCCGTCGGGGATGT
The DNA here is from genome assembly GCF_044766605.1 of Nocardiopsis sp. NPDC101807. Taxonomy (NCBI): domain Bacteria; kingdom Bacillati; phylum Actinomycetota; class Actinomycetes; order Streptosporangiales; family Nocardiopsidaceae; genus Nocardiopsis; species Nocardiopsis sp. NPDC101807. Next base: position 733,252 of record NZ_JBIWMK010000001.1, read on the forward strand.
CCTCGGCCCAGAGCAGCTCGTAGGCGCCCATCCGGAGGATGTTGCGGTCGACGACCGGCATGCGCTCCAGCGTCCAGCCGATGGCGTAGGCGCCCAAGAGCTCGTCGATGCGCTCGCGCCGCCCGTCGACCGAGCGGGCCAGGTTCTCCGTGAACTCGTTGATCGGAGGTTCGGGCTGGGCCCGACGGCGCCCGATGACGTCCTCCACCGAGGTGCCGCGCACCTCGGCCTCGTAGAGGACCTCGACCGCGCGCCGCCGCGCCTTGCGCCGTGCTCCGCTCATCAGTTGACTCGCCCGAGGTAGTCGCCCGTGCGGGTGTCGACCTTGACGGTCTCGCCCTCGGTGATGAACAGGGGCACCTGGATGGTGGCGCCGGTCTGGACGGTCGCGGGCTTGGTACCGCCGGTGGAGCGGTCGCCCTGGACGCCGGGGTCGGTCTGGGTGATCTTCAGCTCGACGGCGGCGGGCAGCTCGACGTAGAGCGGGTTGCCCTCGTTGGTGGCGACGGTGACCTTGGTGTTCTCCAGCAGGAAGTCGCTGTTGCCGCCGACGACCGTCGCGGAGACCGGGATCTGGTCGTAGGTCTGGGTGTCCATGAAGATGAAGGACTCGCCGTCGTGGTACAGGTACTCCATGTCGCGGCGGTCCACGCTGGCGAACTCGACCCGGGCGCCCGCGTTGAAGGTCTTGTCGACGATCTTGCCGGTGAGCACGTTCTTCAGCTTGGTGCGGACGAACGCGCCGCCCTTGCCCGGCTTGACGTGCTGGAACTCGAGGACGCTCCAGAGGACGCCGCCGTCGAGTCGCAGGGTCGTGCCGTTTTTGATGTCGTTCGTCGAGGCCACTTCGGTCGTCTCTCCAGGGGTGTGACACGTCGGGGACCGGGCGGGGCCCGGTCGGTGGTCGGTGGGGCGGTGCGCGGGCACCTCGGGGAGCTCCCCGAGTGCACCAGTGCGCACATCACCTGTGTGCAGTCTAGTGGCTGCGCGGGACCCGGGCGTCGCCGGTGACCGCGCGGTACGCCTCGTCGAGCAGTTCGGGGGCGGGGCCGCTGAGGATGGAGGGGGAGGCCGGGCCGTCGAGGACGACGAAGCGCAGGGTCGCCCCCCGGGCCTTCTTGTCCACGCTCATGGCGGCGCGCAGCTCGGGCCACGCCTCCTGCGCGTAGGAGGTGGGCAGGCCCACCGACGAGAGCAGGGAGCGGTGGCGCTCGACGAGGCCGGCGCCGATGCGCCCGTCCAGGCGGGCCAGCTCCGCGGCGAACACCATGCCGACGGCGACCGCGTAGCCGTGCCGGAAGGTGTAGTTCTCGGCCCGCTCGATCGCGTGACCGAGGGTGTGGCCGTAGTTGAGGATCTCGCGGCGGCCGCTCTCCCTGAGGTCCCCGGAGACGACGTCGGCCTTGACCCGGATGGCGCGCTCGATGAGTTCGCGCGTGTGGGCGCCCTCGGGGCTCGCGGCGCCCTCCGGGTCCTCCTCCACCAGGTCGCAGATGACGGGGTCGTCGATGAACCCCGCCTTGATGACCTCGGCGAGGCCGCCCACGTAGTCGGCCCTGGGCAGGCTCGGCAGGGTGGCGAGGTCGCACAGGACGCCGGCCGGGGGGTGGAAGGCGCCGACGAGGTTCTTGCCCTCGGGGGTGTTGATGCCCGTCTTGCCGCCGACGGCCGCGTCGACCATGCCGAGCAGGGTCGTGGGCACCAGCACGGAGCGCACGCCGCGCAGCCAGGTGGCGGCGACGAACCCGGCCAGGTCGGTGGCGGCGCCCCCTCCGACGCCCACCACCGCGTCGCTGCGGGTGAAGTTGAGCCGCCCCAGCCGGGACCACAGGTCGGCGGCGACGGCCGCGGTCTTGGCGGCCTCGCCGTCGGGGACCGGCAGGGAGTGGGCGCGGTATCCGGCGGCCTCCAGCGCGCCGACCACGGGGCGGGCGATCCCGTCCAGGCCCCCGGGGTGGATGACGGCGACCTGGGCGGCGTCGCCGACCAGCGAGGGGAGCTCGGAGAGGACGCCGCTGCCGACGACCACGTCGTAGCGGCCCGAGGGGTCGCCGACGCCGATGCGGGTCACGGTCACTGCTGGGCCCTTCCGGTGCTCTGCCCGGTCAGCGTGGGCAGGATGGAGTCGACGATCTCTTCGGGGTGGAACCCGGTCGTGGGGACGGTGACGGTGGCCAGCCCCTCGTAGACGGGCAGGCGCTCGTTGAGCAGCTTGCGCAGCTGCGTCCGGGGGTTGCCCGCGAGCAGGGGCCGGGCCGCGTCCATGCCCACGCGCTTGGCGGCCTCCCCGAACTCGACGTGGAGGTAGACCACGTGGTGGTCCGCCAGGTCGGTGCGGGTGTCCTGGTCGAGGACGGCGCCGCCGCCGACGGCGATCACGCCCTCCCAGGCCCGCAGGCCCTCGGCGACGACCTCGCGCTCCAGGGCGCGGAAGCGCTCCTCGCCGTCCTCGATGAAGATGTCGCCGACGGGTTTGCCCGCACGCCGCTCGATCTCGGTGTCGGTGCACAGCAGGTCCGCCCCGAGCCGTCGGGCCAGCGCCTCGCCGACGGTGGACTTGCCCGATCCGGGCGAACCGATGAGCACCGCGATCGCTCTTGCCACGCTCTGCCTGCCTAGGTGGGATCCGGGCCACCGCCCGCGTGCGCGGGTTGTCCGGTGGACCCTGCGAGTGCTGTCAGCGCACCCGGCCGCCGCGTGCCCGTGGGGCCGCCGGCGGGTGCGTCTGCCCTCCTGTCTAGCAGAAACCGGGCGTGCCGGGTGCGGGGGGCCGCGTCGCGGCGGTCCCGCCCGACGCGGGGTCGCGAGGGGCGCCGCCCGGGGAGGGCGGGCCCCGCGGGGCCCGCGGGAGCCGCCCCGGCCCCGTGGCGGCGGACGCCAGGGGCCGGGATCCGGGAACGTGCCGGGGCCCGCGTCCCGCCCCTCCCGGGGCGGGACGCGGGCCGTCGGATCAGCGGATGTCGAGCGACTCCATGTAGCCGCGGAGGTTGCGCGCGGTCTCGGCGACCGAGTCGCCGCCGAACTTCTCGACGGCGGCCTCGGCGAGCACCAGGGCGACCATCGCCTCGGCGACCACGCCGGCGGCCGGGACCGCGGTGACGTCGCTGCGCTGGTGGTCGGCCCGGGCGGGCTCGCCGGTCCCGATGTCGATGGTGTCCAGTGCCTTGGGGACGGTGGCGATCGGCTTCATCGCCGCGCGCACGCGCAGGGGGTCCCCGGTGGTCATGCCGCCCTCGACCCCGCCCGCGCGGTTGGTGCGGCGGCGCACGCCGTCCGGCCCGGGCTCGATCTCGTCGTGCGCGGCCGACCCGCGCCGGGCGGCGGTGCGGAACCCGTCGCCGACCTCGACGCCCTTGATCGCCTGGATGCCCATGAGGGCCCCGGCCAGCCGGGCGTCCAGGCGCCGGTCCCAGTGGACGTGGCTGCCCAGGCCGGGCGGCAGCCCGTAGGCCAGGACCTCCACCACGCCGCCGAGGGTGTCGCCGGCCTTCTTGGTGTCGTCGACCTCCGCCACCATGCGGGCGCTGGTCGCGGCGTCGAAGCAGCGCAGCGGGTCGGCGTCGACGGCGGCCAGGTCCTCGGGGCGCGGTTGCGGGGAGCCCTCGGGCACCTCGACCGGCCCCATGGACACCACGTGGCTGACGATCTCGACGCCGAGGGCCTGGCGGCAGAACTGCCGGGCCACCTCGCCGATCGCGACGCGGGCCGCCGTCTCACGGGCGCTGGCGCGCTCCAGGACGGGGCGCGACTCCACGTGCCCGTACTTCTGCATGCCGACCAGGTCGGCGTGCCCCGGGCGGGGGCGGGTGAGGGGCGCGTTGCGCGCCAGGCCCTCCAGCTCCTCGGCGGGGACCGGGTCGGGCGACATCACCTTCTCCCACTTGGGCCACTCGGTGTTCCCGACCTCGATCGCGACGGGACCCCCCTGGGTGCGGCCGTGGCGAATGCCTCCGATGACGGAGACCTGGTCCTTCTCGAACTTCATCCGGGCGCCACGGCCGTACCCGGCGCGGCGGCGGAGCAGCGCGGCGGCGATGTCGTCAGAGGTGACGGACACACCGGCCGGGAGGCCCTCCAGAATCGCGACGAGTGCGGGTCCGTGGGACTCCCCCGCGGTCAGCCAACGCAACATGTGCACGATCCTCCCACGGATCGCGGGCCGGGTGGCATCCGGGGCGGTGCGGGGGCCCGGCCGCCCGGGAGGGCGTCCGCCCCGCTCGGGGCGCACGCGGGCCGGGACGGCCTACGGCAGCAGGGGCTGTCCGGCGAGGACGGTCGCCAGGGTGGCGGCGAGCATGAACGGGCCGAGCGGGTAGGGGTCCCGGCGGGTGAGTCGGCGCAGCGCCATGAGCGCGAGCCCCACGAGGGAGAACGCGGCGAAGGCCCAGAAGACCGCGACGAGCGCCCCGAGCGGGCCCGCCGCCCACCCCGCGTACAGGCCGGTGAGGCCGGAGAGCTTGACGTCGCCGAACCCGATCCCGCCGCGGTGGACCCTCCACAGCAGCCAGTAGACCACCGTGACGAAGACCATACTGAGGAGCGCCTCGGCGGCCCGCCCCGGGTCGGGTCCGCTGGGCGGGAGGAGGACGGAGGCGCCCAGGAGCGCGGCGGCGACCGGGTAGGCGGGGGCGACGACGGCGTCGGGCAGGCGCATCACCCGCAGGTCGATGACGGACAGCGGGACGCCCACCGAGACCAGCCACAGGACGGCGAGCAGGCCGAAGGGCGACAGGTGGTGGCCGAGGGCGCCCACGGCTCCCACGAGCCCGAAGAGGACGGCGGTGGCGGCGATCACCGCCGGGTCGGAGCGGATGACCCGTTCGCAGTGGGGGCAGGCCCCGCGTCTTCGGAAGGCCCGGGCCTCCACGGCGGGGAGCCCGGGGAGGAACCGGATCTCGGCCAGGCAGTGGGGGCACCGCGGCGGCGGCGGTCCCTCGTCCTCCTCCTCGACGGTCCCGGGGCCGCGGCGGGGTCCGTCCCCGGTGGCCCCGGGCACCGCCTCGGCGTCGTCGCTGTCCGTGTCGTCGCGGTCCGTCCCGGGCGGGCCCTCCGCGCGCACCGGGGCGGCTCCGGCCCCGCCTCTCGGCCGGGGCGGGCGGGCGGGCCCGAACAGCGGGACGACCCGGCCGTTGAGCCGGCCGGCCGCCAGGCCGAGCAGGACGAGGGGGACGGCGACGAGGACCGTCCACAGGTACGGGGAGGACGCGAGCACCGCGGGGGTGGGCATGGTGGGAAGTTACCCTTCCGCCGTCCGCCGCGACACAACCCGGTCCCCCCTGTGGACAACCCGCCCGCGGCGGGGGTGCGCGGGGGCGGGCGCCACCGGCCTCCGCGGTCGGTGCGCCTAGTCGCGCCTGGCCCGCACGACGGCGCTGAGCTCGATGCCCCCGGGCAGCACGTGCCCGAGCTCGGAGGCGAGCCTCTCGGCCACGCGGCGCAGCGCCTCGTCGTCGCGCTCCTCGAGTTCGAGGCGGATGCCGATCTCGCCGCGCTCGGAGGGGTGGATGCGCACGCGCTCGATGCCGAACTCGCCGTGGGTCACCCGGTAGATGAGGGCGAGGACCTGCGGGTCGTCCTTGGGTTCGGGAACCGTGCCGGTCTCGGCGAGCAGGGTGAGGAAACGGCCCTGGACGGTGTGGGTCACCGGGCCGGAGACGTCGACGACCAGGGCGTCGGCGCCCTCCTCCACGGCGGCCTGGCAGGCGTCCTTGGTGGTGAAGGGCACGGGGCGCGCGTCCGGCCGCCAGCGCCGCACCGCGTCGACCGAGGTGAAGGCGAGCACCCCGCGGCGCCCGTCCCTTCCCGTCATGATGGGGACGGCGACCTCGCTGCTCTTGTCCTTGGTCAGTCCGCCGACCCCCTCCCCGGTCTCGGTGGCCACGGCCACGACCGGGATGAGCAGGCGGGACCGGCTGAGGGCGGCGAGGACCTGGCGGTCGCCGATCTCGCCCGCCGCGTGCCGGCGCAGGCAGGACTCGACCTCCGGGTCGGCTCCGCCGTCGTCGTCACGGAAGTTCTGGGCGCCGATGATCGATGGTCTGCTCACGGGCTCCGACTCTACCCGGGGCCCGGGCGGTCCGTGCTCCGGTCACACGGAGTCCTGTCCTCGGGAAACGGCTTCGTCACCTTCGAGCGCGTCGACGACGGCAGCGAGCTGCCGCACCTGTTCCCCGGAGAGCTTGTCGAAGACCAGGGAGCGGACCCGCGCGGCGTGTCCGGGCGCGGCCCGGCCGAGGACCGCCGCCCCCTCGTCCTCCAGCACCGCCCAGAGCCCGCGCCGGTCGTCGTCGCAGTGCTCGCGGCGCACGTAGCCGTCGCGTTCGAGCCGCGCGACCTGGTGGGAGAGCCTGCTCTTGGACACGATGACGCTGTCGGCGAGCACCCGCATCCGCATACGGCGGCCGGGGGCCTCGGAGAGGTGGACGAGGATGCCGTACTCCACGAGCGAGAGCCCGGTGCGGTCCCGCAGGTCCTTCTCCAGCTCGTCGTAGATCCAGGCGTTCATCCTGAGGAACCCGCGCCAGACGCGCTGTTCGCCTCCGTCGAGCCACGCAGCGTTCTCCATGCGCCAAGCCTAGGCCGTGGCCGGCGGACGCCCCTTGCACGGTCCCGGCGGAGACCCTAGAATCCTTCCCAGGAAGAATCTTCTAAGGTACTTTGTTCCTCAGTAGAGAACACCGGACCCGGCCCGCGGGTCCGCCGAACCCGACAGGGAGACACACCATGGCAGCTCAGGAACTGAAGCCCGGCACCTGGACGATCGACCCGACCCACTCCGTCATCGGCTTCTCGGTGCGCCACATGATGGTCAGCAAGGTGCGCGGCCGTTTCGAGAAGTTCGAGGCGACGCTGACGGTCCCCGAGGACCCCGCCCTGTCCTCCGTCGAGGCCACCATCGACGCCGGCTCCATCAACACCGACAACGGCGACCGCGACAACCACATCCGGTCCGCCGACTTCTTCGACGTCGACCAGAACCCCCAGTTCACCTTCCGCTCCACCGGCATCGAGGCCAAGGGCGAGGACTTCGTCCTCAAGGGCGAGCTGAGCATCAAGGGCAGGACCAACCCGGTCGAGCTGGCCCTGGAGTTCAACGGCTCCACCCTGGACCCGTACGGCCTGGACCGCGCCGGCTTCGCCGCCAGCACGCAGATCAGCCGCAAGGAGTTCGGCGTGGACATCGAGATGCCCATGGACGGCGGCGGCGTGGTCGTCGGCGACAAGATCACCATCGAGATCGACGCCGAGTTCACCCGCCAGGCCTGAGACCCGCGGGCCCCGGCGCGGCGGAGGGCGCCCCGGGGCCCCGGGGCGCCGGACGGGCCCCGGTGGGACACGGACGCAGCCCGGCGAAGGTGACGACACATTGTCATCATCCTGGGGATCTCGGATATCGTCGGGGGGGGAGGGCCCACGGCCCTCCCCCGCTCCGTCCTGCCGTGACACCGCCCACCTCCAGGAGGCACGTTGTCCTCGCCCAACCCCTTCTCCCCCGACGTCGTCGCCGCGGTCACCGCGCACATGAACGGCGACCACCCGGAGGACACCCTCCTCATCTGCCGGGCCCACGGGGGAGCGCCCGGCGCCACCGCCGCCAGGATGACCGGTCTGGACGGTGACGGAGGCGACTACGCGGTGACGGAGGACGGCGCCGAGCGGACCGTCCGCGTCCCCTGGGGACGGCCGCTGACCGAGCGCCCCCAGATCCGCGCCGAGGTCGTGCGCCTGTACCAGGAGGCCTGCTCCGCACTCGGCCTCACCCCGCGGGAACAGCACCCGGGCGGCGCCGGGGCGGCGGGAACCGGGCGGAACTCCACGGAGGCGTGAGGAGTCAAACGGGGTAGGAGGGAGACAGCGGGCCCGCTCGCGGAGGGTTTCGCGGCACCGGCGACGGTGCCGCACGGGACCTACTCTGGAAGGGTCCGTCGATCCCCCCGGACACCGACGACACCACCGCCTATCCGAAGGATGGCCCCGACCTCCATGGTCACGCCCGACCCCGGTGACGAGAACGCGCCGACCCAACGGATCGACCCCGCCGCGACCACCGCACGGAACGGCCCGGACCGCGCGGGAGCCACTCGCTGGGTCACGCGTGTCCTCCGCCCCGGCTCCGACGACCGCGACGGCGGGCCGGCCCCCACCCGCGTCGCCCCTCCCCCGCCGGACCGCACCGGCGTCCTGCCCGGCGGCGGTCCGCCCGCCGGACCGACCGCGCCCGCCGGGGCCGGCGGACGGCGCCCGGCGCGGACCATCCCCGGGGACGGCCGCGACGACGGCCGCGCCCCGTGGTGGAGGACGCTGTTCGGCCCGCTCCTGGACTGGATGGCCCGCCTGGTCTCCCGCGTGGTGGTCGGCCCGGCCGGCGACCTCGACTACGCCGTGCCCGCCGAGCTGCGGCGCCGGTACCAGGTGCTCGACCACGTCGGCGCGGGCGGTGAGGCCGTCGTCTACCTGGCCGAGCCCACCGACTCCCCCGGGCGCCGCCTCGCCCTCAAGGTGTACCGGCCCGGCCACGACATCAACCGCGAACTCCTGGACCGGCTCCGGGCCCGCGGCACCGCCTCGCCGCACACCCCGGCCATCCACGGGTACGGCACCGCTGCCAGCTCCTGGGGGGAGGACCTGGCCTGGGAGGCCCAGGAGTACTTCTCCCTGGGGACGCTGCGCGCGGTCATCGACCAGGCGCCCCTGGACGACGACCGGGCGCGCGCCGTGCTCTCCGCCGTGGCCGAGTGCCTGCACCACTGGCAGGACGAGCTCCAGCACAACCACACCGACGTCAAGCCCGAGAACCTGCTGGTGCGCTCCCTGGACCCGCCGGTCGTGGCCCTGACCGACTTCGGCGGGGCCGTGCGGGCCACCATGAGCCGCGTCTACGGCGGACTCGCCATCACCGAGGACTACGCAGCCCCCGAGGTCGTCGAGGGCCGCAGGGAGGGCCCCGCCTCCTGGTGGTCCCTGGGCGTGATGGTGCACGAGCTCGTGACCGGGCGCCGCCCCGAGCGCGGCGGCAACTGGCTGACCGCCCGCAACACCGAGGTGGACATCTCCGCGATCACCGACGAGCGCTGGCGGCTGCTCGTCCGCGGCCTGCTCGCACCGGCGCCGTCCGCCCGGTGGGGCTACGACGAGGTCGCCCAGTGGCTGGCCGGCGAGCGCCCGCAGATTCGCACCGCCCGCCGCCTGCGGCCCGTCAACTTCGCCGGGGCCAGCCACGAGGACCCGCCGAGCCTGGCCTTCGACCTGCTGGACCGGTCCGAGACCGGGGCCATGTGGCTGCGCAGCCACTGGCCGGAACTGCGCACCTGGCTCGACCGCGAGGTCAACGACTACACCTTCGACCGCGCCTACCTGACCGGGCTGGACGCCCGGCCCGAGCTCGCCCACGTGGCGATCAGCGCCCTGGCCGCCCGGTACGTGCCCGGCATGCCGCCGCGCTTCCGGGGCCACGAGATCAGCGCGGACGGCCTCCTGGCGCTGGCCACCGGCGACGCGAGCCGCCACTCGGTGGTGCGCGAGGCCGTGGAGTCGGGCGCGGTGGGCCTGGGATCCCAGCACTGGTGCCCGCACCCGTCCTGCCGGTCGGGCGGTTCGGGCCGGTGCGCCCTGCTGGAGCGCGTCCAGCACGAGGTGCCGCTGCTCATGCGGCGGGTCACCGAGAACGTGGACCGCCTGGTCGGCTCCGGACCCGACGCCCCGCGCCGCCCCGACGCCCACGAGACGGACACCGCGTGGGCGCGGGCCGTCGAACTGGTGCTCGTCCCCGACACCGCCTCGCGCCACCGCTCGCTGCTGCGCCGCCAGTCCTGGCACCCCAAACAGCGCAGCGACGCCCCGCACGCCCCGTGGTGGGCGGAGCTGCGCCGCCAGGCGCTGCGCGACGGCGCGGGCGGCGACGCCGTCGCCGCCAGGGGCGCCGTGCTCACGGCGCTCCTGCTGCTGCCCGAGGCCGTCCGGGTCGGCGGAGCCGTCGCCGCCCGCGAGCGGGCCGACGGCAGGGCGCGCCGCCAGGACCGGTGGGCGGCGCTGGCCGGATCGGCCCGGGCCCGCTGGACCGAGGCCCGCGGGAAGGTGGCGACGGCCCGGCAGCGCCGGGCGGAGGCCGCGACCGCGCCGACCAGGCCGGACGACCAGGCGGTCCCCGGCCCCTACGACCCGTCGGGCGCCCGGGAGCCGGCACGCACCCGCCGCGACCAGGAGAGGGCCACCCGCCGGGTCGAGCGGACCATGAGCCAGATCCAGCGGGCGATGTCCGCGGGCCGGTGCCGCCGCTTCGCCTACCCCGCCGCGCTCCTGGGCCTGGTCGACGGCCTGGGCCGCGTGATGCGCCCCGAGGACGGCTTCTACCCCGAGAGCGAGTTCGTGACCGGTGCGTACACGGGGCTGCTGGAGGCGGGCGGCGGCGGCCTCCTCGGGTGGCTGTCCGAGGTGACCGGGTCGGTGACCGGCCTGCTGCCCGGCGGTGCGGGTGACGCGTGGTGGTTCCCCGTGCTGCTGGCGGTCGTGCTGGTGGCGCTGGGCCGGTCCGCCGCCAGCAAGAAGCCCAGTGCGCGGGCCCGCCGCCGTCTGGCGGCGTTCCGCCTGGCCGTGGCGGGGTCCCTGTTCATGCTGGTGGTCCTGCTGTCCACGGGGCTGGTCGCCCTGGGCTCGGGCGTGCTGATCCCGCTCGACGGCCTGCTCGGCTGACACCCCGGCGGTGGGGGGGGGGCCCCCCCCCCCCCCCCCCCCCGGGGCCCCCCCCCCCCCCCCCCCCCCCCCCCCCCCCCCG
>NZ_JBIWMK010000001.1:744029-758325 GCF_044766605.1 Nocardiopsis sp. NPDC101807
GTGGGGGGGGGGGGGGGGCGGGGGGGGGGGGCGGGGGGGGGGGGGGGGGCCCCCCGGGGGCCCCCGGGGGCCCCGCCCCCCGGGGGGGGGGGGGGGGCCCCCCCCCCCCCCCCCCCCCCCGGGGCTCCGCCGCCGCGCCCCCCGCCCCGGCGCCGGCACACGCGCGGTCCGCCCGGCGCACGGGTGCCCCCGCCCCGCCGACGGGTCCCGGCACGCGCGAGCGGTCTCACACCCTGAGCCGGCGCAGGGTGTACCCCTCCCCCGCCGGGTCCAGTTCCCTGCTGGCCTGTTTGAACAGGTATTCGGCGCGGGGGTACGACAGGCGCCCGCGCCCCGTCACCGGGCACAGGTCCGCCTCGGCGGGCCTGCGGGCGGGGCCCGGACGCCGGTCCGCGAGGAAGAGCGGCCCCCGCTCCCGTCCCGCCACCAGCCCGGGCAGCAGCCGGGCCGTCCCCGAACGCCAGTGCACCCAGGAGCCGCCCGAGCGGGCGCGGCGGTCCTCCAGGTCCAGGTCCTCCACGTTCAGCGCCAGCACGGCGCCCACCCCCGCGCCGGACTCGTACAGGAGCCGCCACAGGACCCGCTCCCGCAGGGCCCTCCCCTCCCCGTCCCACAGCGGGGCGAGGTGCTCGGGGTCGAGCGGCGGCGCCCCGGTCCGGACCTCGGCGCGCCGCCCGAGCCCCGTGTCGAGGCCGTCCAGGCCGGCCCAGGCCCCGAACGAGCGGACCGCCGACCGGTGGCGGTTCCAGGTCCGCGGGGCCGCCTCCCCCCACGCCGCGGCGAACACCCGCGCCACGGCCCCGGCGTCCAGGTCGGCGGCCGGCAGGTCCTCGCCCAGCGACCGGCACAGGCGCCCCAGGGTCTGCCCGTAGGAGCGGACGGTCGCGGCGTCCAGGTCGGGGCGCCCGAGGAAGTCCCGGGAGAGGCTCCCCAGGGTCGGGCCCGGGGGCCGTGACGCGGCGATGCCCTCGGCGCGGCCGAGCAGGAACGCCCGTTCGACGGCGTTGCCGGCCAGGGCGGCGGCGCGCAGGAACTCCCTCCTCGCCTCACTCTCCCGCCCCAGCTGGGCCAACAGGTCGCCCCGCACACCGGGGAGGAGGTGGTAGTCGCGCAGCGCCGGATCGTCGGCCAGGGCGTCGACCAGCGCGAGGCCCTCGGCGGGGCCGCGCGCCCGCCCCACCGCCACCGCCCGGTTGAGGAGGACGACCGGCGTCGGCAGCCGCTCGGCCAGCAGGCCGTACAGGAGGGCGATCCGCTCCCAGTCGGTGTCCTCCGCCGTGGCCGCGCCGGCGTGGCAGACGGCGATGGCCGCCTGGAGCGTGTAGGGGCCGGGAGGGCCGCCCGCGTCGCGGGCGCGGAGCATCGCGGCGAACCCGCGCCGGATGAGGAGCGGGTCCCAGCGTCCGCGGTTCTGCTCGTCAAGCCTGAGGAGTTCACCGGAGGGCCCGGTCCGGGCGCCGGCCCGGGCCTGCTGGAGCTCCATCAGCGCCACCAGGCCGTGCGCCTCGGCCTCGTCCGGCACCAGCTCCGCCAGGGTCCGGCCCAGGCGCAGCGCCTCCAGGCACAGGCCGGGACGCATCAGCCCCTCCCCCGAGGTCGCCGTGTAGCCCTCGTTGAAGACGAGGTAGACGACGCCGAGCACGGACGAGAGCCGTTCGGAGAGTTCGGCGCCCGAGGGCAGGTCGAACCCCACCCCCTGCTCGGCGAGCGTGCGCTTGGCGGCCGCCACGCGCCGGGAGACGCGGGCCTCCCCCGTGAGGAAGGCGCGGGCGATCTCCTCCGTGGTCAGCCCCGCGACCAGGCGCAGGGTCAGCGCGACCCGTTCCTCGGTGGCCAGTACGGGGTGGCAGGTCACGAACAGCAGGCGCAGGACGTCGTCGTCGCCGTCCGGTCCGGGCACGGGGCCCGTCCCGCGCTCCATCTCATGGGCGATCAGCTCGTGCTTGCGCTCCAGGTTCCGGGAGCGGCGGACGCGGTCGACCGCGCGGCGCTTGGCGATCGCCATGAGCCAGGCGCCCGGGTTGTCGGGCACCCCCGTCTCCGGCCACTGCTCGAGCGCGGCGACGAGGGCGTCCTGGGCCAGCTCCTCGGCGGCGCCCACGTCGTGCACCATCCGGGTGAGCCCGGCGACGATCCTCGCCGACTCCAGCTTCCAGACCGCGTCGACGGTGCGGTGGGTATCGGTCACGGGCACGATGACAGCACCGCCCCGGGGTGAACGCAAACCGGGGCGGCGCCGTGCGGTGCGGGCGGGCCCGGCCCCCCGCGGAGGGGCGCGGGGCGGTGTCCGGGCCCGGCGGTTCAGGAACCGAAGACCTGCTGGACCACGCTCTCGCCGTCGCCGACGATGCGGCGGAAGCGGCGGGCGACCTCCAGGGCCTCCTCCCTGGTGCGGACCTCGACCAGGGCGAACCCGGCCACCGCCTCTCTGGCCTCGGTGAACGGGCCGTCCGTCACCGTGATCTCGCCCCCGGCCGACGTCACCCGGAGGCCGCCGGGCTCCAGGCCGCCCGTGGCCAGCAGGACGCCGGACGCGGTGAGCTCCTCCACGAACGCGGCCATCTCGGCGTAGAGGTTCTCGTCGGCGGCGGCGTCACTGGGCCCGGTGGTCATCAAGTAGCGCATGCGGTCGTTCTCCCTCGTGGGTTCCCGGTGCTTCCGGTGAGGCGTCGAACAAGCCGGTGTGACAGGGAACGGGTCCGTTCCCTGTCACACCGGCGCTTCGACGTGTCGGTGAGAACAGAGCAGCACACCGAGAGAGGAACCACCATGGCCGTCGCCCTGGAAACCGCCCCCGCCTCCGCCGCACGCACCTCGGGGAGCACCCGCCTCCTGTTGGGCGCGGTGATCGCCTCGGCCCCCCTCTGGACGGCGGTGTCCCTGGCCCAGGCCGCCACCCGTGAGGGCTTCGACCTGACCAGGCACCCTCTGAGCATGCTGAGCAACGGCTCCCTGGGCTGGCTCCAGATCGCCAACTTCGCCCTGGCCGGAGCGCTGGCCGTCGCCGGGGCGTTCGGTCTGCGGCGCGTCCTGCGCGGCGCCCCCGGGGGCTCCTGGATCCCGGGGCTGGTCCTGGTGTACGGCACCGGGATGATCGCCGCCGGCGCGTTCGTCATGGACCCGGCCGCGGGTTTCCCCTCCGGCACGCCCCTGGACGCTCCGGCGGCGCTCAGCGGACACGCCATCGGACACATGGTCGCGGGAACGGTCTCCTTCTCCGCCCTGATCGCCGCCTGTTACGTCCTGGGCCACCACTTCTCCCGGGGCGGGCTCCGGGGCACGGCCGCGGCCTCCCGTGTCGCCGGCACCGCCCTGCTCCTCGGCAACGGCTGGGCGATGACGGGGGGACAGGGCGGGTCCCTGACCCTGGCCGTGGGCGCCGTCACCGCGATGCTGTGGCTCTCCCTGGTGGCCGCCCGGTACCTGCGCACCGTCTGACCGTCCGCACCACACCCTCCCCGCCGTTCCTCCGCCGCCGGCCCGCGCGCGGACCAGGAACCGCCCCGGCCGCGCACACGACCGTCGCCGACCGCACCGCCTCCCTCCCGGACGCCCCGCGGTCGGCGCCCGGGCCCGCGCCCCGGAGGGGCGGGGCCCGTCCCCCGGCCCCGCCGGCCCCGCGCGCCGGGAACCCGCGGGGCCGGGCGAACGCGGCCGGCCGGCGGCCGGTGGGCTATGATCGGCCGGTTCGGCGCACGGCCGGACCGTGACGGGAAAGCAGGGGTACACGTGGGCGAGGTGATCGAGCTGCGCGCCGGGGAGTTCCTGGCCCGCGTCGACCGCACCGGAGCGGGCCTGCGGGCGCTCGCCTGGCGCGACCGCGACATCGTGTGGCCCTACGGCGACGAGGGCCCCCGGGCCTTCCAGGGCCAGGTCCTGGCCCCGTGGCCGAACCGCGTGGGCGGGGGCGTCTACCGGTTCGGCGGGACCGAGTACCGGCTGGAGGTCAACGACGCGGCGACGGGCAGCGCGATACACGGCCTCGTCCACGACCGCGAGTGGTCGGTCGAGGAGGTCTCGGACGACGCGGCCACCCTGCGCCTGGAGTTCGGGGGCGCCCCGGGCTTCCCGTTCCCCCTGGAGCTGGTCCTCGCCTACCGACTGGGCGGCGACGGCCTGACGCTCACCGCCGAGGCACGCAACACCGGTGACACCCCCGCCCCCTTCGGCCTGGGCTTCCACCCCTACCTCACCCTGGGCGAGCCCCTGTCGGCGCTCGCGGAGCGCGGCGACCTCACACTGGAGGTCACCGCCGGAACCAGGCTGCCCGTGGACGACCGCCTGCTGCCCTCCGGCGACCCGGTCCCGGTGGAGGACGGCGCCCTCGACTTCCGGCCTCCGGGCAGGCAGCTGGGCGACACGGTGCTGGACACCGCGTTCACGTCCCTGGAGCGCGACGGCGACGGACGCGCGTGGGTGCGGGTCGGCGGCCCGGAGCACCGGGTGTCGGTGTGGTGCGACCGCAGCTTCGACTGGTTGCAGGTGTTCAGCTCCGACACCCTCGGCGGGGCCGACCGCCGGGCCTACCTGGCGGCGGAGCCGATGACCTGCCCCGCGAACGCGCTCGCGACCGGCACCGACCTGATCGTGCTGCCCCCGGGCGGCGCCACCCGGCACACCTTCGGCATCACCGCCGAGGCCCTCCCCCGGCCCTGACCCCTGCCGCCCGGGACTGTACGGGCGGGCCCCTCCGCACCGGCCTCCGGGGCCCGGTCGGCCCGCGTCCCACGGCGGCGCCGGCGCTCAGACCGGGCCGGAGGGCTCCCCGCCCAGCAGCCCGGTGAGCCGCTCCAGGTCCTCGGCCGTGTCGATGTCCTCCGGGCTGGCGATGTCGTCGCAGGCCACAGCGGTCACCAGGTGCGAGTAGGCCCGCAGGAACGGGCGCGCGCCCACGTCGTGCACCGCCAGGCCGTAGACCGTCGACCAGTACTCCCGACCCAGCATCACCGGGTTGCGCTGGTTGCCGTTGTACGTCGCCACGGCCGCGCGCACGCCCTCGTCGTGGGCCTCCACCAGCCGGTGCACCGCCTCCGGGGTCACCAGGGGCTGGTCGGCCAGGGCGATCAGGACGGCGTCCACCGAGTCGGGCAGGGCGTCGATCCCCGCGCGCACCGAGGACCCCATCCCGCTCTCCCAGTCGGGGTTGTACACCGTGTGGGCGTCGCGGACGACCGTGTCGGCCGCGCCCAGCACCACCATGACCGGCGCGCACCCGCCGTCCCCCAGGGTCCGCACGCCCCGGTCCACCAGGCGCTCGCCGCCCACCTCCACCAGTGCCTTGGGGCGCCCCAGTCTGCTGCCGGAGCCCGCAGCCAGAAGGAGGCCGGCGACCCGGCCCGCTCGCTCCCGCTCCCTGTCCTGCGCGTCCCCAGTTTCCATGACGCGATGATGCCACGCGGGCGGGCACGGGGCAGGTCACCTGGAGCAGACGGTCGGGTGACCTCTCACTCCGTCCGCACAGCACCGGCCGTGACCAGGCACATCAGCACGGGCACCATTTCGGTTCACGGCGCCGCGTGACCGAATCCAGCCGGAACCAGGGGGGCACCGGGGACATCCCGGTGAATTCGCCCACTGGTCTCGCTCAGCGCGCGCCCGGTCCCGCCCCAGCGGGACCGCACCAGCTCGGCGGCGATCGACACCGCCGTCTCCTCCGGGGTGCGGGCGCCCAGGTCCAGGCCGATCGGCGAGTGCAGGCGCCCCAGCGCCTCCTCCCCCACACCGGCCTCGCGCAACCGCTCCAGCCGGTCCTCGTGGGTGCGCCGCGAGCCCATCGCCCCGATGTACCCGGCGCGGGTGCCCAGGGCCGCCTTGAGCACGGGCACGTCGAACTTGGGATCGTGGGTGAGGACGCACACCGCCGTCCGCTCGTCGATCTCGTGGGCGATCTCGTCGAGGAACACGTGCGGCCACTTCACCACCACCTCGTCCGCGGTGGGGAAACGCTTGGCCGTCGCGAACACCGGCCGGGCGTCGCAGACCGTCACCCGGTAGCCGAGGTAGGAGCCCAGGTCCGCCACGGCCGCGGCGAAGTCGATCGCGCCGAACACCAGCATGCGCGGGGCCGGCGCGAACGACTGGACGAACACCTCCAGCTCGTCGCCGCGCCGCTGCCCGTCCGAGCCGTAGCGCAGCAGCCCCGTGCTGCCCTGGGCGAGCATCCCCCGCACGTCGTCGTCCAGCGCGTCGGACAGCCGTGCGCCCCCGGGGCCCAGGTCCCCCTCCGCGTGGTCCGGCCAGACCACGCGGCGCCGCCCCGTCCGCCCGGCCCCCGACGGGTCGGACACCACGGTCGCGACGGCGACCGGCCGGTGTCCCTCGATGGCCCCGAGCACCGCGCCGAGCTGCCCGTAGGAGGCCCGGCTGACCGGTTCGACGAACATGTGCAGGGTCCCCCCGCACGTCAGGCCGACGCTGAAGGCCTCCTCGTCGCTCACCCCGTAGGTGCGGCGCACGGGGACACCCGTCCGGATGGCCTCCAGGGCCTCCTCGTAGACGGCGCCCTCCACGCAACCGCCGGACACGCTGCCGACGACCTCGCCGGAGGCGCTCACCAGCATCGCCGCGCCCGGGTCCCGGGGAGCGCTCTTGTCGGTGTCGACCACCGTGGCCAGGGCGAACACCTCTCCTGAGGCGTAGAGGTCGGACACCGCCGTTCGGATGTCGCGCACGCGGCACCTCTTCCTGTTCGGTCGAGTGGCTCTCGGTACCAAACTATGTGCCCCACGCAACACGACGGGAGTCCCCGTTCCGTCAAGAAACGAGGACTCCCGTTGGAGGTACCTACGACCGGCCGGGCTCCTGCGCCTCACCGCGGTCGTGCAGCAGGGACCGGAACTCCTCCAGGTTGCGCAGGGCGAGCTCGCCGTCGGCGCTCTGGATGCCCATCACCGCCAGGGTGGTGCCGTCCGACAGGTCCACCGAGGGCCAGGGCTCGCCGACCGGCATCCGGATGTCCACGACCTCCGCCCACGACAGCACGTGGGTGCGGATGCCGTTGACCACGGTCACGCCTTCGTCCGCGGCGACGAGCCTGGGCCGGGCGATCAGGTGCAGGCCCGCGGCGATCGCCACGCCCAGGCCCACGAGCAGGAACCTGTCCATGATCCGCCAGTCCCCGGGCAGGATCGCGGCGAGCACCGCCAGGGTCGCCACGATCAGCAGGCCCAGGCCGTAGGCGACCATCCGCACCGCCCGGGGCCGCCACGTCCTCGGCAGGGCCGGCTGCTTCGACGCCTCGTCCACCGGCTGTTCCTTCGTCCGCACCGACTGCTCCACCGTTCCACCAGACCTGGCCGGGATGTCACCCGTGCGCGCGACGGGGTCCGGTCAGCGGCGCAGCCCCCTCAGGGCCACAGCCGTGTCCAGTGCGGCCAGCGCCGCCTCGGCACCCTTGTCCTCGATGCTGCCGGGCAGGCCGGCGCGGTCGCGCGCCTGTTCCAGGGTGTCACAGGTGAGCACACCGTTGCCCACGGGGGTGGATTCGCGCAGGGCCACCTCCGTGAGGCCGTGCGTGACCGACTGGCACACGTAGTCGAAGTGCGGGGTGCCGCCGCGGATGACCGCGCCCAGCGCGATCACCGCGTCGTGCTTGCGGGCCAGCTCCTGGGCGACCACGGGGATCTCGACGGCGCCCGCGACCTCGACCACCACCGGGTCGGCCGCCCCGGAGGCCTTCACGACCTCCAGTGCCCTGGCGAGCATCGGGCCCACCACGGCCCCGTTCCACCGGGTCGCGACGATGCCGACCGAGAGCCCGGAGGCGTCCACGCTGTGCTGGTCGGGACGTCCTTCACCACTCATGAGGGTCTCCTGTGTGTGAGATGTGCGGCTCCCGCGGACCGGCGTGCGCCGGACCGGGGAGTGGCAGGGCTTGTTCTCGCCGGGACGGCCCCGGCCGGGCGCTCAGTCGGCCACGCCCGCCAGGTCGTGGCCCATGCGGTCCCGCTTGGTGCGCAGGTAGTCGATGTTGTCCTCCGTGACGAAGGACGGCATGCCGACGCGCTCCTCGACCCGGATGCCGTGGCGCTCCAGGCTCTCCGCCTTGTCGGGGTTGTTCGACAGCAGCCGTACCGAGGACACGCCCAGGTCGGCGAGGATACGGGCCCCGGCCCCGAACTCGCGGGCGTCGGCGGGCATGCCCAGGCTCAGGTTGGCGTCGACCGTGTCCGCGCCGCGGTCCTGGAGGCTGTAGGCGCGCAGCTTGTGCAGCAGCCCGATCCCGCGGCCCTCGTGCCCGCCCAGGTAGACGACCACCCCGCGGCCCTCCGCGGCGATGTCGGCCATGGCCGCGTCCAGCTGGGCCCCGCAGTCGCAGCGGTGCGAGCCGAACGCGTCCCCGGTGAGGCACTCCGAGTGCAGGCGGGCCAGGACGCCGGCCCCGTCCGCCAGGTCGCCGAGGACCAGCGCGACGTGCTCTGCGCCGTCGGCGGTCCCCTTGAAGCCGATCGCGCGCCACTCGCCGTGCCGGTTGGGCATACGGGTCTCGACCATGCGTGTGACCAGGGGCGGGTGCGCCTCCTCCTCGGTGAGGGTCTCGCCGAGGGCCGCCCGGTGGGCCGCCAGCTGCTCCACCGACACCAGCTTGAGGCCGTGCTCGTCGGCGAACTCGCGCAGCCGGGGCAGGCGGGCCATGGTGCCGTCGTCGTTGACCACCTCGGCGAGCACCCCGGCGGGGCGCAGGCCGGCCAGGCGGGCGAAGTCCACCGACGCCTCGGTGTGCCCGCGTCTGGCGAGGACGCCGCCCGGACGGGCGCGCAGCGGAAGGATGTGGCCGGGACGCACGAAGTCGACGGGCCGGCTCCCGGCGGAGGCCAGCAGGCGCACGGTACGGGCGCGGTCGGCCGCGGAGATGCCGGTGCTCACGCCCTCGCGCGCGTCGACGGTGACCGTGTACGCCGTGCGCAGGCTCTCCTCGTTGCGCGCGGTCATCAGCGGCAGGTCCAGGCGGTCGAGGTCCTCCCCCTCCAGGGGTACGCACACCACGCCGGAGGTGTGGCGGATCATGAACGCCAGCAGTTCGGGCGTCGCGAGTTCGGCGGCGAAGATGATGTCGCCCTCGTTCTCGCGGTCCTCGTCGTCCACCACCACGATGGCCCGCCCCGCGGCGAACTCGGCGATGGCGTCCTCGATGCGGTCGAGGACCACGGCCTTCCCGGTGTCGGAGGTGGACGGGGTGGCGTCGGTGACGGTCATTACCGCTCCCTGAGGTGGATCGTGCGTGTGGGTGGTGTGGTGGTGACGGCCCGCGCGTGCGGGTCCGTCCCGTGGCGCCGCGCGCCGGCGGTCAGGCCCGTGACCGGATCGCGGCCACGGAGGCGATGCGCTCGACGTACTTGGCGACGACGTCCACCTCGATGTTCACGGTGGCGCCGGTGGGAAGGCCCCCCAGAGTGGTGGCCCTCAGGGTCTCGGGGATCAGGCTGACCTCGAAGAACTCCTCGTCCGCACCGGGCGCGCTGACCGCGGAGACGGTGAGGCTGGTCCCGTCGACCGTGATCGACCCCTTCTCGACCACGTACGGGGAGAGCTCCGCGGGCAGGCTGAACCGTAGAACGTCCCAGTTGTCACCGGGATTCCGGGAGAGCAGGCGGGAGGTGCCGTCGACGTGGCCCTGGACGATGTGTCCGCCGAGGCGGCCGTCCACGCGGGCCGCGCGTTCGAGGTTGACCTCGGAGCCGACCGAGAGGCCGCCCAGGGAGGAGCGGTCCAGCGACTCCTTCATCACGTCGGCGGTGAAGGTGTCCTCCCCCCGGCCGACGACGGTCAGACACACGCCGTTGACGGAGATGGAGTCGCCGTGCCCCGCGTCGGAGCTGACCAGGGGGCCGCGCAGCGTCAGCAGCAGGGATTCCCCCGTGGCGCCCGCTGGCTCGATGGAGACGACCTTGCCGAGTTCTTCCACGATTCCGGTGAACACGCCTGTGCATTCCCTTCGCCTGACAGGCTCCGGGGCAGGGGTGTGGAACGGGTCCACGACAAGGCCGGGGCTGGACGCCGGGGGTCACAGGGAGCCGCGGCGGACAGACCGGCCCAACACGCGCTGCCTCCCATCCGGACTTTCACCGTCGGTACCGGAATCCCACCGGTTCAACCGGCCGATGGATTCGGCCGGGTCGCGGACTGTCACCGCCGGTTCGGAATTACACCGACCCCGGAGCACGCGTTTGACTGTTGTCTCAACGGTTCGGATCTTAACGCGTCGGTAGCACGGCCGCATAGTTGGTGTGATCGGAATCATTTGCCGTCGTCACCGGCGTGACCGTCTCCGGGAAGGACCCCGGGGCCGCCCGCGCGCGGGGCGCCGCCCTCCTCCCCTGGCCGGTGGGCCAGGCCGCTGCGGATGAACAGCTCGGGTGCGCCGAAGGCCGCCCAGAGGGCGATCCCGGCGTAGGCGGCGAACACCGCGAGCGCCTCCGCGAGACCCGTGAGACCTCCGGTCAGGAGGTGGACCACCACCTGGACCACCACGATCCCCGAGAGACCGAGGACGAAGCGGGCGGCCCTGGCGGACAGGCTCCCCTCCGCGCTGTACCAGCCGCGCCGGGCCAGCAGCGTGAAGCCGACGAGCGCGCCGAGCAGCCCGCCGGCCACGGTGAACAGACTGGTGAGGGTGTGCCCGGCCGGATCCGTGGGCGTGGAGCCGATCCAGTCCGCGGGGACCGACCAGTCCCCCATGGCCAGCGCCTGCCACAGCGCCGCCACCAGACAGGGCACGACGGAGACGGCCAGGGCGCAGCCGACCCAGCGGGCCGTGTCCAGGCCGAGCCACCAGGCCACGAGCCGGTCCTCCCAGCGCAGGGCCGCCCACAGGACGGCGCCGCCCACCAGCAGCCCCGCCAGGACGTCGCTGAAGAAGTGCACGCCCAGGTAGATCCGGGACACGCAGATCGCGGCGATGAGCGCGAGGGCCGCCCAGAGCCGGGTGCGGCGTCCCGACCTGAACCCCAGATACCCCCAGAAGACGGTGGAGGACTGGGCGTGCCCGGAGGGGATGCCGAAGCTCGATCCGCTCGCGTAGGCGGTGACGTGGGCGCTGTACCAGTAGGGGCGCGCGCCGTAGAACACGGCCTTGCCCAGGTAGTTGAGCACCCCGGACGCGGCCAGGGTGACGAAGAGCCGCGCCCCGAAGCCGGGGTTCACGCACCAGAAGACGAGTGCGGTGAGGGGGATCAGGACGAACTGCGAGCCGAGCTGGGTGACCGCCACCAGCGGATAGGCGAGCCAGTCCCCCGCCCCCTGGAGCCACCCGATGGCGGTGGACTCGGGCTCCCACAGCACGTCCATGGCCAGGTGACCGGCCGTCCGAGCGTTCAACGCGCACTCCACGTGTCGGCGCCTGGCAACGCGCTCACGCCGCGCCGCTCCCCCGGGCGCGCGTACGCGGAAGGGGAAGACGGAGCCGCGACCAAGCGGAATCCTCGACTTCGACTGACGACTACGGACCGGCAAGCATAGGGGCCGTGGCTCCGCGTGGCCAGGCGCACGCGGGGCCGGGCCGGGATCGTTATGCGCGACGGTCCCCGGGGCCGGGCCGGGCGGGACCCGATGCCTCCCCGGTCCGGCTCACTCCGCCCCGGCGGCGAGGGCGCGCAGGCGGTCGACGGCCTCGGCGGGGTCCTGGGCCCCGTAGACGGCCGATCCCGCCACGAAGACGTCGGCCCCGGCCTCGGCCGCGCGCCCGATGGTCTCGGCGCTGACACCGCCGTCGACCTGGAGCCAGACGGAGGCCTCCCGCGTGTCGAGGATCTCGCGGGCCCTGCGGATCTTGGGCAGGACCACGTCGAGGAAGCTCTGGCCGCCGAAGCCGGGCTCCACCGTCATGAGCAGGAGCATGTCCATCTCGCCGACGATGTCGGCGTAGGGCTCGACGGGCTCGGCCGGGTTGAGGGCCAGGCCCGCCCGCGCGCCGAGGCGGCGGATCTCGCGCAGGGTGCGCACGGGGGCGCCGGCGGCTCGGGCGTGGATCGTGACGCTGCCGGCGCCCGCCTCGGCGTAGGCCGGGGCCCACCGGTCGGGCTCCTCGATCATCAGGTGGCAGTCCAGCGGGGTGTCGGTCGCCTTGAGCAGCGACTCCACCACCGGCAGGCCGAGCGTGAGGTTGGGGACGAAGTGCCCGTCCATCACGTCCACGTGGAGCCAGTCGGCGGACGGGGAGACCGCGGCGGCCTCGTCGGCGAGATGCGCGAAATCGGCGCTCAGGATGCTGGGTGAGATCTGGATTGCCACGCCAGCAGTGTAGCCAGGCGGACCGGCGGCTTCGCCCCCCGGAGAAGGAGGAGGAGCTGGGCGGATGCGGTGTCCGGCGGGCCGGCCCCCTCCCGTGGCCCCTCCTCCCGCGAGGACCGGATCCGGCCACCGGTGACTTTACGACGTAGATCCGCAACGTCGCGACGGCCCCTGGCGGACGCCCGGGAGGGAAGCTCCGAAAGCCCGGCGTCACCGGGCCCCACGGGGGTACGCTCACCGCAGTCGGCCCCCCAGCGACCGGAGGTACCCCCATGGGCGACGGCGCCGAGACCCGTCTGGGAAGCGTCTGCGAGCACGCCGCCGAGATCCGCGGCCGCCTCGCCGCGGTGGAGGGAGACCCCTCCCTCGTGGACGCGGTGCTCAGGGCCGCGGCCGAGGGGCGCGGGGCGCCGGCCGCCCTGGACGAGCTGCACGGCGCCCTGGTCGCCCTCGGCGACGGGGCGGGGCTGCACGGCTACTCCACCGCCGCCCACCGCGTGGGCGCCCGCGACCCGGCGCCCTCGGGCCTCGGCCTGCCCAGGCCCGCGTCCGCCGTGTACCGCTGCCCGCGGGGCCTGTGCGACCGGACCTGGGAGCCGAACCCGGCCGAGGACCCCCCGACCTGCCTGGTCGCCGACCTCCCGCTCCGCTCTCCCAGGAGGGCGTAGGCCGTGGGCGCCTTCCTGTCGGAGCTGGGCACCAGGCTCGCCGAGCGGTGGGTGACCGCGCTCGCCCTGCCCGGAGCCCTGTACCTGGCGGTCGCCACCGCCGCCTACGCGCTCGGCCGGGACCGGGCCTGGGACGTGGGCCACCTGGTCTCGGAGATCACGCGCCTGGCCGAGGACCCGCGGGTGGACACCTTCGGCGGGCAGGCGCTGGTGTTCGCCGCGATCCTGGCCGGGAGCTCCGCCGCGGGGCTGCTCGCCCGGGGGACCGGGCGCCTCGTCGAGCGCCTGTGGACGGCCGCCGACTGGCACCGGTGGCCGCCTCCTCTGCGGGGCTGGACCGGGCGGTGGGTGGAGTCGCGCCGACGCAGGTGGGACGTCCTGCGCGGCGAGGTGGAGCGGATCCGTGCGGCGGGGGGCGGCCCGGGCGGCGGGCAGGACGCGGAGGCCGCCTTCGCCGCCGCCTACGACCGCATGGCGCGACTCTCCCCCGAGAGGCCCGAGCGCCCCACCTGGGCCGGGGACCGCATCGGGGCGGCGCGGACGCGCCTGGGCCGCGACCACGACGCCGACCTCGCCGTGCTGTGGCCGCACCTGTGGCTGGTCCTGCCCGAGGAGGCCAGGACGGAGGTGACCGAGGCGCGGGACGCGCTCTCGCGCTCCACGGGCCTGGCCGCGTGGGCGCTGCTGTACCTGCCGATGGCCGCGTGGTGGTATCCCGCCGCGCTCGCCTCCGCGGTGCTGGCCGCGATCGCGTGGGTGCGGACCAGGGCGGCGGCGGAGGCCTACGCAGCGCTGGTCGAGGCCTCCGTCCGGCTGTACGCGACCGACCTGGCCGACCGGGCGGGGGTCGGGCACGGGGGGCGTTTCGACCGTGACCTGGGCGAACGGCTCACCCTGCGGCTCAGGGCCAGCATGCCCCCGCTGCCGCCCGCGGCTGCGTCGGCGGAGCCCGCCGATCCCTCCGGCTCCCCGGCCCCGGAACCGGGGGGACCGGCGCGCTGACCCGCGCGGGCTCCGCCTCCCCCTGCGGCGCCGGCGTGGATCGTGACGCTGCCGGCGCCCGCCTCGGCGCAGGCCGGGGCCCACCGGTCGGGCTCCTCGATCATCAGGTGGCAGTCCAGCGGGGTGTCGGTCGCCCTGAGCAGCGACTCCACCACCGGCAGGCCGAGCGTGGGGTCGGGGACGAAGTGCCCGTCCATCACGTCCACGTGGAGCCAGTCGGCGGACGGGGAGACCGCGGCGGCCTCGTCGGCGAGACGCGCGAAACCGGCGCCCAGGCGCCGGGTGGGATCCGGACCGCCGCACCGACGGGCGCGGCCGGGGGCGGCCGGGGGGGGCCCCCCCCCCCGCCCCCCCCGCCCCCCCGCCCCCCCCGCCCCCCGGGGGGGCCCGGGCCCGGG
>NZ_JBIWMK010000001.1:758335-897886 GCF_044766605.1 Nocardiopsis sp. NPDC101807
GGGGTCAGGGGGGTCTTCGCGGGGGTCACCGGCG
Source organism: Nocardiopsis sp. NPDC101807 (assembly GCF_044766605.1). Classification (NCBI taxonomy): domain Bacteria; kingdom Bacillati; phylum Actinomycetota; class Actinomycetes; order Streptosporangiales; family Nocardiopsidaceae; genus Nocardiopsis; species Nocardiopsis sp. NPDC101807. Next base: position 758,370 of record NZ_JBIWMK010000001.1, read on the forward strand.
GGGGGGGGGGGGGGGGGCGGGCGCCCGGCGGGGCGGGCGGGGGGGGGGGGGCCCCCGGGGGCCCCCCCCCCCCCCCCCCCCCGGCCGCACGCGTTCACCGGCGGACCACGGGGGGCACGGGTCCCGGGTGCGTGCGACGGGCCGGGGTCAGTCCCGGGCCGTCTTGCGGAACAGGGCCAGGAACATCGCGTCCGTGCCGTGGACGTGCGGCCAGAACTGGACGTAGTTCCCGTCCGGGCCAGCTGCCAGGTCCGGCACCCCGTCCAGGTAGTCGGCCGCGCGCAGCAGCGCCAGGTCGTCCCGCTCCGCGAGGACCCGGCGGACGATGCCGTCGGTCTCGTCCAGGTGCGGGGAGCACGTCACGTACGCCACCACGCCGCCGGGGCGCACGGCGTCCGCGGCACGGGCCAGGAGGTCGTGCTGGAGGGGCGCCAGGTCGGCCGCGGAGGTCTCGGTGCGGCGCCAGCGCGACTCCGGGCGGCGCCTCAGCGCGCCCAGGCCCGTGCACGGCGCGTCCACCAGCACCCGGTCGAACACGCCCGGACGCCAGGCGGGCCTGGTACCGTCGGCGGCGATCACGCGCCCGGCGTCGCGGGGGGCACGGCGCACCGCCGTGGCGACCAGCCCCGCGCGGGCCGGCTGGACCTCGGACGCCAGCAGGCGGGCCCCGCGCTGCCCGGCGAGGGAGGCCAGCAGGCCGGCCTTGCCGCCGGGGCCCGCGCACATGTCGAGCCACAGGGCGTCGTCCCCGTGCGCGTCGACCCGGCTCAGGGCGAGGGCGACCAGCTGGCTGGCCTCGTCCTGCACGGCGGCCCGGTTCTGGCGGACCTCGCGGATCCCCGCCGGATCCCCCTGGGGCAGGTAGGCGGCGAAGGGCGAGTAGCGTCCCTCCTCCGCGCCCGCGGCCACCAGGTCCTCGACGGTCGAGCGGCCGGGCTTGGCCACGAGGGTCACCCGGGGCCGCTCGTTGTGGGCGGCCAGCAGGCGCTCGGTGCGGACCAGGCCGGTGGAGGAGCGCTCCCCCAGTGCGCGGGCGAGCTCCTTGACCACCCAGCGCGGGTGGCTCCGCACGACCGCCAGGTACCCGCTGGGGTCGCGGTCCCGGTCGGGGGCGACCACGGCGGTCCACGCGTCCAGGTCCCGGGCCGACACCTTGCGCAGGACGGCGTTGACGAAACGGCCCCTGTGGTGGCCCACCACGCGGCGGGCCAGGTCCACGGTGGCGCTGACGGCGGCGTGCGGCGGGATCTTCGTGGACAGCAGCTGGTGGGCGCCCAGCCGCAGGACCGGCAGCGCGTCGGCGTCCACGGAGGCGAGCGTGCGGTCCACGCACGCCTCCAGGATCGCGTCGTAGGTGCCCTGGAGCCGCAGCGTGCCGTAGGTCAGCTCCGTGGCCAGGGCCGCGTCGCGCCCGCTGATGCCGCGCTCGGTGAGCAGCGCGGGAAGGAGGAGGTTGGCGTAGGCGTCGCGCTGCTCGACGGCGCACAGCACGTCGTAGGCGACCCGGCGGGCGGGGTCACGGGGCGCCGGCGGCCCAGACGCGCCCTGTCCACCGCCCTGTACGGGCTTCGCGCCCCTGCGGGGCCGGCGGTACGGGGATCGGGACTGCTCGCTCAACTGTGCTGCCTCAACAAACCGGGGACGGGACCTGGCGGACGTCCGTTCGGTCCGCCAGGTCGAGACTACGGCAGCTCACGCGCCCAGGCGGTCATCTTCGGTGGGACGCACGCCACGCGCCCAGTCCACTGCGGCCATGGACCGCTTGCCCTGCGGCTGCACCTCGCCGAGGGCGACGGGGTGGGTGCTGGTGCCGACCAGGACGTGCTTCTTGCCCGCGTGGATCCGGCCGGGGGCGAGGTCGGGGGTGTCCGCGTCGGTGACGGGGGTGACGGGGCCGAGCTTGAGCCGGGTGCCCCGGAAGGTCGTCCAGGCGCCGGGGGCGGGCGTGCAGGCGCGGGCCGTCCGGTCCACGCGCAGGGCCGGGAGCGTGAAGTCGAGTTCGGCGTCGGAGGGGGTGAGCTTGGCGGCGTAGGACAGCCCGTCGGCGGGCTGCTCCACCGGTTCGAGCTGACCGGACGCGATGCCGTCGACGGTGCGCTTCAGGAGTTCGGCCCCGGAGACGGACAGCCGTTCGAGGAGCTCCCCGCTGGTGTCGGTGGGGCGCACGGCCTCGGTCAGGGTCCCGTAGACGGGCCCGGCGTCGAGCTCCTTGACGATGCGGAAGGTGGACGCCCCGGTGACGTCGTCGCCGTGCAGCACCGCGTGCTGGACGGGGGCGGCGCCGCGCCAGGCGGGCAGCAGGGAGAAGTGCAGGTTGACCCAGCCGTGGCGGGGGATGTCCAGGGCCGGCTGCGGCAGCAGCGCGCCGTAGGCGACCACGGGGCAGCAGTCGGGGGCGATCTCCTCCAGCCGCGCGAGGAACTCGGGATCGCCGGCCCTGGCGGGTTTGAGGACCTCGATGCCCTCGGCCTCGGCCACCTCGCCCACCGGGCTCGCGGAGATCCGGCGGCCCCGGCCGGAACGGGCGTCGGGCCGGGTGACCACGGCCGCGACCTCGTGTTCGGAGCCGATCAGCGCCCGGAGCGAGGGCACGGCCACCTCCGGTGTTCCGGCAAAGACGAGCTTCATGTTCGGATCCCCCTCCGCTGCGCGTACGGGACACTGTTCTACCAGTCACGGAGGGGGCTCCCGCCGCGGAGGAGCGGCGGTGTCGGACCGTTCTGGTAGACCAGTGGTGATGACAGCGCAGTCCGACCCACCCAGCGACGCCCTCTTCGACGTGTCGGAGCTGGTGGACCCCAGAGCCGCGGCCAGGGCCAGGGCCGAGGAGGCGTCCCGTCCGGCGCCGAGGAGACCCGCCGGGCGGCTGTCCGTCGCGCGCGTCATCGTGGACACCCCCCTGCCCCACCTGGACCGCCTCTTCGACTACCGGGTCCCCGCCGACCTGGACGAGGACGCCGTTCCCGGTTGCAGGGTGAAGGTCGCCTTCCGCCACCGGCTGCTCGGCGGGTTCATCGCGGAGCGGGTGGAGCGCTCGGAGTTCGGCGGCCGGCTCGCCTACCTGTCCGAGGTGGTCTCCCCGGAGCCGGTCCTCACGCCGGAGATCCTCGAACTGGCCCGGGCCGTGGCCGGGCGGTACGCGGGCAACCTGCACGACGTGGTCAAGCTGGCCGTGCCGCCGCGCCGGGCGCGGGTCGAGCGCGAGGCCGTCCGTGACGCGGACGCCCCGGCGGAGGACGGCGGGGCCGGTCCCGCGGAGCCGGCCGCGGCGTCCTCCGCCGAGGTCCCGGACGGGACCGGGACGCCGGAGCCCGGGGCCGGGGGCGCGGAGCCCCCCGCCGAGGACCCGGGGGCCGACGCCGGCCCCTGGGCGGACTACCCCGAGGGGCCCGCCTTCGTCGCGGCCCTGCGCGAGGGGCGCGCGGCCCGCGCGGTGTGGAACGCCCTCCCCGGGAACGACTGGCCGGACGCGATCGCGGTGGCCGCCGGGGCCGCCCTCGCCGCGGGGCGCGGCACGGTGGTGGTGCTCCCCAACAGCCGCGACGTCGAGGCGGTGGACGCCGCGATGGTCCGGCGCCTGGGCGGGGGACGACACGTCGCGCTGCCCGCCGACCTCGGCCCGACCCCGCGCTACCGGCGCTGGCTGTCGGTCCTGCGCGGAGGGGCCCGGGTGGTCGTGGGGACCCGCACCGCGATCTTCGCCCCCGTCCGCGACCTCGGGCTGGTCGTGCTCTGGGACGACGGCGACGACGTCCACGCCGACCCGCACACCCCCTATCCGCACGCCCGCACCGTGCTGGCCATGCGGGCGCACCAGACGGGGTCGGCGGCTCTGTTCGGCGGGCACACACGCACCACGGACGCCCAGCTCTTGGTCGAGTCCGGCTGGGCGCACCCGCTGGTCGCGGACCGCGCGACGCTGCGCCGCCGGGCCCCGCTCGTCAAGCCCGCGGGGGACGACCGCGAACTCGCCCGGGACGAGGCCGCCCGCACCGCCCGCATGCCGAGCCTGGCCCTCAAGTCGGCGCGGGAGGCGGCCAGGACCGGTCCGGTGCTGTTCCAGGTGCCGCGCCGGGGCTACCTCAACACCCTGGCCTGCGCGGGCTGCCGCGAACCCGCGCGCTGCGACGGCTGCCGCGGGCCGCTCGCGATCCGCGAGGCGAACGCCCTGCCCTCCTGCGGCTGGTGCGGGCGGGTGGCCGGGCAGTGGACGTGCCCCGACTGCGGGGCCGCCCGGATGCGCGCGGTGGTGGTGGGGGCCCGCCGCACCGCCGAGGAGCTGGGCCGGGCCTTCCCCTCCCTGACCGTGCGCACGTCCGGGCGCGACGAGGTGCTGCCGGAGGTCCCGGACAAGCCGTCCCTGGTGGTGGCCACCCCCGGGGCCGAACCGGTGGTCCGGGACGGCGGGTACGCGGCGGCGGTGCTCCTGGACGGCTGGGCCCTGCTGAACAGGGCCGACCTCCGCGCCTCGGAGGAGACGCTGCGCCGCTGGTTCAACGCCGCCGCGCTGGTGCGGCCGGGCGGCACCGTGGTGGTGTCCGCGGAGGCGTCGCTGCCGGTGGTGCAGGCCCTGGTGCGCTGGGACCCGGGCGGTTTCGCCGGACGGGAGCTGGCCGAGCGCAGGGAGCTGGGTTTCCCCCCCGCCGTGACGATGGCGTCGATCACCGGTGCCGCGGACCACGTGCGCGAACTGCTCGCCCAGGTGGAGCTGCCCGAGGGCGCCGAGGTGCTCGGGCCCGTGCCGGTGGCCTCGGAGCGCGGCCCCGTCGCCGAGGGCGCGCCGCCCACGGAGCGCGCGCTGCTCCGGGTGCCCCGCGAGGGGGTGGGCGCCCTGGCCCGCTCGCTGAAGGCCGCCGCGTCGGCGCGCAGCGCCCGCGGGGACGAGCACCTGGCCCAGGTGCGGGTGGACCCGCTGCAGGTGCTCTGACCCGTCGACGGAACGCCGGAGGGCGGCCCTGCCCGCGGCTCAGCCCCGGGCGGGCCCGGCGCGGTAGAGGTCGCGCAGCAGAGCGACCTCCGCCCCGTGGTGGATGATCTCCCGGTTGACGTGCAGCACGAGGGCGACCATCGGGAAGTCCTCCCACTGCCGCGCCTCGGCGCCCCCCACCTGCGCGGCGAGCCCGTCCTCGTCGAGGCCCTGGATGTTCTCGGACCAGGTCTCGTAGGCGTGGCGCAGACGCTGCTTGGCCTCGGCCGCGTCACCGGGCCAGTTGACGCTCTCCCGGGTGTAGGTGCGGTCGCCGAAGTGCCAGTTGACGCGGGTCTCCAGGACGTCCACGACGAGGTGTCCGAGCCGCCAGGCGAGGGTGGTCACGGGCGGGGGCTCGGGCTCGGGGAACGCGGAGTCCGGCCGGTACCGCCCGTCCTCCCCCTCCCGCACGGTCCAGGCCCCGGGCGCCGGGAGCCAGTGGTACTCGGCGTCGGTCAGCCCCTCCAGCCGCGGCCACAGCGAGTACTCCCAGTAGAACTGGAGCTGTGCCAGGACCTCACCCGTCCAGTTCACCGCCATCGGCGGTCCCCCCTTCCGCTGCCCGGCGCGCGGCCGAGCCCCGCCAGGGTCCCGGTCCCCCTGTCGGAGACGTCCTCGTCCGGATAGGGCCACCATCGCAGGTCGGCCACCCCCGGTTCAACAGGGTGGAAGGGGGCGAAGGCGCGTTCGACCACGGCCCGGGGCGCGGGGGACGCGAGCGCGAGGTAGCCGCCGCCGCGCATGAGGGCGTGGAGGCCCGCGACGCCCCCGGGCGGGTCGTCGGCGGTGAAGGGGCGGGTCATCAGGACGGCGACGGGCTCGTCGAAGTCGACGAGCCCGGAGGCGCCCAGGCGGCGCAGGAGGCCGTCGGGGCCGGAACCGTCCCCGGAGAGCACGGCCGCACCCGCGGTGGGGAGCATGCCCGCCGCCCCGTGCGGGACCAGGTGGACGACGGTGGCCCCGGGGTCGCCGGCGTGCACGCGCTCGGCCGTGCCGGGCACCGGACACCCCCAGTCGACGAACTGGCGGACACCGGCGTCGACGCGCAGGTAGTCGATGACCCTGCCGAGGAAGGCCTGGTGCAGGCGGGTGGCCTCGCCCTGGCGGGAGGCGGGGGGCTCGGCCCCGCGCGGGCCGAGGCTGACCACGCGCGACCGCCGTCCGGGGACCTGCGCGGGTTGCCGCTGCCTGGACACGGCCGCGAGCGGACCTGCCTCGGGTCCTCGGACGTCCGTCACGGTCACACTCCCCCAGCCGGTTCGCTCGCGGGAGGCAGGACGCGCCGAGGAGCGGACCGGTCGGGCCCGTCGGCGTCGCGCCATGCCGTCAGGGCCCGATGCTACAGGTTGGGAAAGTGATCCCCGGCACACACTGGAGTGAAATATGCCCTGTTGTACTGTTTGTTGCCTCGTGCGACGCAAGGTTCCGGAACATCCGTGCCGGAAGCCCTGACGGGCACCGCCGGTGGCCCCGAGCGGGAGGGGCGCGACGGCTCTTCCGGCGCCGCCGTGCCCCTCCACCGCCCGTCCGCCCCCGCCGCTCAACGACGCGTCGGGGAGGCGGTCAACTTCCTGGCGGGCACCGCCACGCACAGCCAGGCCACGGCCGACACGCCCAGGACCGCCACGGGCACCGGCCAGAGCGGACCCGCGGGGAAGGGCCTCCCGAGCAGGGCCGCGCCCACGCAGAGGAGCGGGAACAGCACGGCCAGGAGCCCGGCGGCGTTGGCGCCGAGGGCGATCATCGCTGCCTCCCTGCGCAGCACCGACCGGGTCTGCCCCGGCGTCATCCCGATCGCCCGCAGGGCGTCCGCCTCGCCCCGCCGCTGCAGGGTCTGGGCGGAGAGCCGGTTGGCGACCGCCAGCACCATGTAGCCGACCAGCGCCAGCAGGACGACCAGGTTGAGGACGGCGTCGGCGGCCAGCCCCTGACCGCCCTCCTCCGCGGCGCCCGCCTCCGCGACCTCCACCCCGGGACGGCCCCCGGCCGCCGCCTCCAGCACGCGGCGCGCCTCGTCCTCCTGACCCGGAGCCGCCAGGACCAGGAGCCGCGCGTCGACGTCGCCGGTGACGTGGCCCCGCGCCAGGTCCGCCGACAGGGTGACCGACCCGTATCCCAGGTCCCTGCGGTACACGGCGACCACCTCCGCGTCGACCTGCGCGCCGTCGCCGGTCCGGAACGTGAACGTCTCCCCCGCGCCGGTGCCGAACCGGCGCGCCGCCGAGGCGCTCACCGCGACCGTCTCCCCGGACAGACGGCCCAGGTCCCCCTCGACCACGTCCAGGTCCAGGACCCGCTGCGCCCCCGGGCCGACGACCTGGGCGGCCGCCTCCAGGTACGCCGTCCCGGGCTCCTCCCCGGGCAGGGCGAAGCGGTCGGCGCCCACCACCGCGGTCGGTGTGACCGCGACGGCCTCCTCCACCGCGGGCGACCGGCGGACCTCCTCCGCGAAGTCCGCGGGGACCCCGCCCAGGCCGGGTGCGGTCACCACGAGGTCGGCCCTCTCCCCCGCCGCGCGCTGGGCGTCGCCCGCGGCGGACAGCGAGGTCTGCGCGTAGGTCTGCCCCAGGGTGAAGGCCACCGTCATGGCCAGGGCGCTCGCCGCGCCGGCCACCCGGACGGAGTGCCCGTGCAGGTTCTGCACGGCGAGCCAGGTCAGCGGCGAGACCCGGGAGGGCAGCAGACGGGCGGCCACCCCGCTCACCCGGCGGACCAGGGCCGGTCCTGCCAGGGCCAGGCCGACCGCCGCGACCAGTGACGCCACTGCAGCGCCGGCCGCCGCCTCCGTGGCGTCCAGGACCAGCGCGGGAGCCGAGACGGCCACCGAGACCGCCAGCAGGACGGCCCCCGCCCAGGTGCGGGCACGGCCCGGGGCACGCGGTTCGGCGACGGACTCAGCGAGGGCGTCGACGGGGGCGGCCCTCGCCGTGCGGCGGGTCGCTCCCGCGCAGGCCGCCCACACCGCGAGGAGGGTCAGGGCCGCCGCGGCCGGGCCGGGCACGGGCCCGAGGACGGCGGGCAGGCCCGCGGGCGCCGTCCCCAGCGCGGCGAGGCCCCGGAGCGCGCCCTCCCCCAGCAGGTAGCCCGCGGCGATCCCGAAGGGCAGGGCCAGGGCGGCGGCGAGCAGGTGGGGAACGGCGAAGAGGCGGCGGATCTGGCGCGGGGTGGCGCCGACCGCCCGCAGGAGGGCGAGGTCCCGGCGCTGGGCCGCGACGGACACCGAGAGGGCGCCGGCGACCGTGGAACCGACGACGATCAGGACGGTGCCGCCGAGCGAGGCGGCGATCGCGACCAGCACCGACCGTGCGGACGCCGCCCCCGGCGACTCGGCGTCGCCGCGCCGGTCGCCGCTGAGGGCGACGAGGCCGTGTTCGGCGAACACGGCGCTCGCCTCCACCGCGGAGCGGAGCTCGGCGTCGGTGACGCCCTCCGCGGCGTGCAGGCCGACCAGGTCGACGGTGCCCTCGCGGGGGCCTTCGGAGCGTCCGGCCAGGTCCGCGGCGGTGGAGTCCTCCACGAGGATCAGGGGCGCCGGGGTGTCCAGGACCCCGGTCAGCCGGTACGCGCCCGTCCGGCCTCCCGCCACGAGGCGGACGTCCCCGCCGACCTCCGCGCCCGACGCCTCCGCCGAGGCGCGGTCCAGGACCACCTCGCCGGGGCCGCGCGGCGGCTCGCCGGTCAGGGCGCCCCCTCCCGCCAGGGAGGCCGAGGCCCATCCGTGCCCGGCGGTGCGCGGATCGGCGCCTGCCACGGGCCCGTCCCCGCCCAGGACCGCGGCCTGGAAACCCACGTCGCCGACGGCCAGGCCGACCTCGGGCAGCTCGGCCAGTGCGTCCACCACGGTCCCGGGGACGGTCGCCCGTTCGGGAAGGGCGATGTCGAGGTCCTCGGGCACCTCCACGCTCTGGGGCGCCGTGACGACGACGTCGGCGCCCGCGAGGCGGCCCGCCGGGAGGGCGGAGCGGACACCGGTGTCGGCGACGACCCCGCCGACCGTGATGAGGGCGGACCCGCCGAGGACCGCGACGGCGACGGCTGCCAGGGACGCGGCGCGGCCCCTGGCCAGCTCCAGTGCCAGGGGCACGCGGCCCCGGCGGCCGGGGACGGCGCGCGCGTCGGGCGTCCCGGTCATCGGTCCGCCCCCAGGGAGGCGAGGCGTCCGGCGAGGTCCGCGGCGGCGGGCGCGTGGAGGAGGTCCACGACCCGCCCCGAGGCCATCACGGCGGTGTCGTGGGCGCGGGCCGCGGCGGCGGGGTCGTGGGTGACCATGACGACGGTCTGGCCGAGGTCGTCCACGATCCCCCTGAGCAGGGACAGCGTCCGGTCTGCGGTGGCGCCGTCGAGGGCGCCGGTGGGCTCGTCCGCGAAGACGATGTCGGGCCGGGCGGCGAGTGCGCGCACGATGGCGACCCGCTGCTGCTGGCCGCCGGACAGCTCCGGGGGCCGGTGCCCCAACCGGTCCGCCACACCCACCCTGCGGACGAGCTCGTCGATCCACGCGGTGTCCGGCCGCACCCCGGCCAGGCGCAGGGGGAGGGTGATGTTGTCCTCCGCCGTGAGGGTGGGGACCAGGTTGTAGGACTGGAAGACGAACCCCACGTGGTCGCGGCGGAAGACGGTGAGGTCCGGTTCCCGCAGTCCGCCGATGTCCCTCCCCCCGATCTCGACCGTGCCGGAGGTGACGCGGTCCAGGCCGGAGGCGCAGTTGAGCAGGGTGCTCTTGCCGGAGCCGGAGGGCCCCATGACGGCGAGGAAGGTCCCCCGGGGGACCCTGAGGGTGACCCCGTCCAGGGCGGACACGCGGCCGTCGCCGTCGGTGTAGGAGCGGTGGACCGCCGTGAGGGCGACCGCGGCCCCGGCGGGGCCGCTCACGGCGCCCGGTGCGGGGGGCCGGCTGCCCGGAGCTGTGCTCGTGGGGGTGCGAAACGGTGCGGGCATGGCGGATCCTCGCGGGTCGGCGTCGGGGAAGGACGTGACTCGGCAAGGGCCGTCCACGTCCCTGACGACGCTACGGAGCCCGGCGCCGGCGAACCATGCCGCGCGCTGTCCGATGCGAGCTACAGTCAGCACCACCATCGCGGCCCCGCGTGCCCCGCGCCTGCGGGGCCGGGTACGGGCGCGCCCCGGCGGCCTGTCCGCCGCCGGGGCGCCTCCTGCCGGGCGCCGCTCCCGCGTCAGAACACGTCGCGCGGGTCCGGAACCGGGACCAGGCGGCCGTCGCGGTCGGCGTACTCCCAGACCGGCCCGTGGGCGACCAGGGCGGCGATCGCTCCGACGAGCCGGTCCACGTGCTCCGGGGTCGTCCCGACCCCCAGGCTCGCCCGGACCGCCTGGGAGTGGCCCTCGGGCAGCAGGTGCCGGGTGAGCGGGTGGGCGCAGAAGAGCCCGTCCCGCACCCCGATGCCGTGCTCGGCGGAGAGCGCCGCGGCCAGCAGGTCGGCGGGCAGCCCGTCCACCGTGAACGAGACGATGCCGACCCTCGGGTGCTCGTCGCCCCACAGGGTCAGCTCGGTGACGCCCTCCACGTCGGCGAGTCCGGAGCGCAGCCGCTCCAGCAGGGCGGACTCGCGGATGTGCAGGAGTCCCTGCGCGTCGGGGGTGAGGGCGTCGCAGGCGGCGGCCAGGGCCACGGCGCCGAGCACGTTGGGGCTGCCCGCCTCGTGGCGCGCGGGGAGGTCGTTCCACACCACGTCGTGCTCGGTGACCAGTCGCGTGGCGCCGCCCCCGGACAGGTACGGGACGGCCTCGCGCAGCCAGTCGGCGCGTCCGGCCAGCACCCCGGAGCCGAAGGGCGCGTAGAGCTTGTGCGCGGACAGCGCCACGTAGTCGGCGCCGGTCTCCTCCAGGCTGAACGGCAGGTGCGGCACGTACTGGGCGGCGTCCACGACCACGCGGGCGTCCTCGGCGTGCGCGGCCGCGACCAGCTCCCCGACCGGCCAGATCTCGCCCGTGACGTTGGAGGCGGCGGTCACGCACAGGAGCCTGGGGCCCTCGGGGGACTCCCGCAGCGCGGTGCGGGCCGCCTCGACGGCCGCCTCGGGGGTGGCGGGCAGCGGCAGGCGGACCACTCTCCCGGCCCGCGCGGCGGGGTGCTCCCAGGGCAGGAGGGCGGCGTGGTGCTCGGTCTCGAACACCACGACCGTGCATCCCTCCGGCACGGACCGGGCCAGGAGGTTGAGGGCGTCGGTGGTGCCCCGCACGAACACGACCGCGTCGGCGGGTTCCGAGCGGGCCCCGAGGAAGCGGGCGACGCTGCGGCGGGCACGCTCGTAGGCGTCGGTGCTCACCTGGGAGTGGTGGCCCGCGCCCCGGTGCACGCTCGCGTAGTAGGGCAGCGCGTCGGCCAGGGCGTCCGCGACGGGGGTCAGGCAGGGGGCGCTGGCGGCGTAGTCGAAGTTCGCGTACTCCACGCGCCCGCCGGTGACCAGGGGGACGCCCTCGTCCGAGGCGACGACCGTGCACTCGGCGGTGCCGCCCGAAGGGTGTCCGGACGGGGCGGCGGAACGGAACGAGCGCGCGGTGTGGATGGGGCTGACGACGGTCATGGGGCACCTCTTCTGCGGGTCGTGGGACCCGCGGGGCGCCGTCACGGCTGCACCACAGGGGTCCGCGCTTGTCCGACACGGTCGTGTCGGGACCTGGTCCTCACCCGGGGCACCCCACCGCGGAAGGAGGGTTGCCGACCAGCAAGCCGGGGCTTAGCGCTGGTACTCGTGACCTGCGAGGCAGGCTAGCACACACGTCCCAGGGGGGACCAGGAGTCCCCCCTGTGGCCCGGGCCACGCACCGACGGGCCCGGGGCGCGGAAGACCCGGCGGGCCCATCCGCACGGACGGCGGGGGCCGCGCGCGGGGCACGCGGCCGCGTCGGAGGGCGCGGGGAGGCAGGGGCGGGCGGCGCGGCCCGGGCGGTCCGCCGGACGGGCCGCGCCCCGCTTGACAGCCGCCGAACCGGTCAGGACATACTTGGGGTGCCTGCCCTCACGCCGCGGGCGCCCGGTTTTCCCCGGCCGCCCTCCAGGCGCGAGACTCCAGAGCGTTGGAGTTTTCGCATGCCCGCGAGCGAGAGGTGTGTCCGTTGCACGGCGACGACCGTATCCAGCAGGTCCTCCGCAACCCCAGGGTTGTCCTCATCTCCGGCTACGCCCGGCTTCCCGACTCCGTGGCCAGCCATTCCCAGTACCAGCGGCTCGGCGTCGTCCTCGCCGTGGACACCGCGGACGGCCGCATCGTCGCCGCGGACACCACCCTGCTCACCGACCTGGGCAAGGACTTCTTCCGCGCCCTGGTCGAGGGGGCCTCGGTCACCGAGGACATCGCCGAGCTGGTCAGCCGGGTGCAGACGCGGTACGCCGGCCAGTCCGGCGCCGCTCTGACCACCGCCCTGCGCCGCTGCCTGGAGTCCTACCACCAGCTGCGGGAGGGCGACCAGCTGCCCGGCGGCGCCGACGCCGAGGAGTGACGCACCCGTGACAGACACCCGATCCGGCGCGGGCCCCGCGCCCGACTCCGCCGGCCCGGCCGCCCCTCTGCCCCTGGCGGGGGTGCGCGTGGCCGACCTCTCCCGCGTCCTGGCGGGCCCGTACGCCACCATGCTCCTCGCCGACATGGGCGCGGAGGTGGTCAAGGTCGAACAGCCCGGTCGCGGCGACGACACCCGGGCGTGGGGCCCGCCCTGGGCGGGTCCCGCCGACGGGGGCGGAGGCCCCGGAGAGGCCGCCTACTTCCTGTCGGTGAACCGCAACAAGCGCAGCCTGGCCGTGGACCTGAAGGACCCCGAGGGCCTGGCCGCCGTCCAGGACCTGTGCGCGTCCTCCGACGTGGTCGTCCAGAACTTCCGCCCCGGCGTGATCGACCGGCTCGGGCTCGGCTACGAGGCGGTGAGCGCGCGCAACCCCGCCGTCGTCTACTGCTCCGTGAGCGGCTTCGGCCCGGAGCACGAGCCGGCCACCCGCCCCGGGTTCGACATCGTCGTGCAGGCCGAGAGCGGCCTGATGGCGACCACCGGCCCGGCCGACGGACCGGCGAGCAAGGTGGGGGTCGCCCTCACCGACGTGCTGACCGGGCTCAACGCCGCCGTCGGCATCCTCGGGGCGCTGATGAGGGCCCGCGCGACCGGCCGCGGCGAGAACGTCAGCGCGTCGCTGATCAACTCCACGCTGTCCGGCCTGGTCAACCTCACACAGCAGGCGCTCGTGACGGGGGCGGAGCCGGCCCGTGTCGGCAACGCCCACACCACGATCGTGCCCTACCAGGTCTTCTCGGCCTCCGACGCCGAGATCGTGGTCGCCGCCGGCAACGACGCCCTGTACCAGCGGCTGTGCCGGGCCCTGGACCGCCCCGACCTGGCCGAGGACCCGCGCTACGCCACCAACCCGGGGCGCGTGGCCCACCGCGACGCACTGGTGGGTGAGCTGTCGGCCGTCCTGCGCGCCGAGCCGGCCGACCACTGGATGGACCTGCTGGTCGGGGCCGGGGTCCCGGTGGGGCGGGTGCGCGGGGTGCTGGACGCGCTGCGCACGTCCGACGCCGCCGGCGACGACGTCCTGCGCACCGTGGAGCACCCCACGGCGGGGCTGATCGAGCAGGTCCGGGCGGGGTTCCGGCTGGAGGGCGCCCCGCCGCCGCTCACGGCCCCGCCGCTCCTCGGACAGCACTCCCGCCGGATCCTCGCCGAACTCGGCGTGGACGCGGCGCGCGTGGACGCGATGGTCGGGCGCGGGGCCGTCCAGGAGCCCGAACCCGCACCGGCGTCCGACCGCCGAACCGCCCCCGCGACCCCGCCCCAGGCCGCACCGGCCGACGCACCACGAAGGGACACCCACCCATGAGCGACTCCCGCAGGCCCGCCGCACCGGACCCGCACGACTTCCTGGCCCTGGACGCCGAGCTGTCCGACACCGAGCGGGACGTCCGCGACGCCGTGCGCGGCTTCGCCTCGCGCGAACTGCTGCCGAACGTGGCCGAGTGGTTCGACGCCGGCACCCTGCCCGACCCGCGCGGGCTCGCCAAGGCCTTCGGGGACCTCGGGCTCCTGGGCATGCACCTGGAGGGGTACGGCTGCGGCGGCTCCAGCGCCGTGGCCTACGGGCTGGCCTGCCGCGAGCTGGAGGCCGTCGACTCGGGTCTGCGCAGTTTCGTGTCCGTGCAGGGCTCGCTGGCCATGGCCGCCATCCACAAGTTCGGCTCCGAGGAGCAGAAGGACGCGTGGCTGCCGAGGATGGCGGCGGGCGAGGCCGTCGGCTGCTTCGGGCTGACCGAGCCCGACTCCGGCTCCGACCCGGGCTCCATGCGCACCCGCGCCCGCAGGGACGGCACAGACTGGGTGCTCGACGGCACCAAGATGTGGATCACCAACGGGTCCGTCGCCGACGTGGCCGTGGTGTGGGCGGCCACCGGGGACGGCATCCGCGGGTTCGTGGTGCCCACCGACACCCCCGGGTTCTCCGCCAACGTCATCCACAGGAAGCTGTCGCTGCGCGCGTCCATCACCTCCGAACTCGTCCTGGAGGGGGTGCGCCTGCCCGCCGACGCGGTGCTGCCCGCCTCGAAGGGCCTGGGGGCGCCCCTGTCGTGCCTGAACGAGGCCCGCTACGGCATCGTGTGGGGCGCCGTCGGCGCCGCGCGCGCCTGCTACGAGGCGGCCCTGGAGTACGCGGCGACACGCGAGCAGTTCGGGCAGCCGATCGGCGGGTTCCAGCTCACCCAGCGCAAGCTCGCCGACATGGTCGTGGACGTCAACCACGCGGGCATGACGGCGCTGCGGATCGGCCGCCTCAAGGACGGGGGGAACTGCCACCACAACCACGTGAGCTTCGGCAAGTTCGCGAACGTGGCCGCTGCCCAGCGGGTCGCGCGCACCGCGCGCGGGGTCCACGGCGCGAACGGCATCACCCTGGAGTACCCGGTGATGCGCCACATGGTGAACCTGGAGACGGTCGCCACCTACGAGGGCACCGAGGAGATCCACGCGCTCAGCATCGGCCAGGCGGTGACCGGGGTCTCCGCGTTCCGCTGACAACCGGACCTCCGGCGCCCCGGGACAGGGGTCGGAGCGGGCGCCCGCAGCACGGGCGGAGCGGCCCGGAGGCGGGATCCCGGCCCCCGGCCGGTGTCGTCGGCCGCCCGGAACCACCACAATGGGGAGCATCCGATCGAGGGAGTTGCCGAGATGGTGAACGAACCGACGAAGCGGTTCGAGATGACGCGGGTACGGCGGGTCGCCAACGCCTTCGTCAGCGGCTTGGTCAAGTACGGCCTGGGGACGCCCGCGACCCACCTGCTCACCACGCGCGGGCGCAAGTCGGGCTTCCTGCGGACCGTCCCGCTCGACGTGCTGGACAGCGACCGGGGCAGGTTCCTGGTCTCCCCGTACGGCGAGGTCGACTGGGTGCGCAACATCCGCAAGGACGGGTTCGCGACCCTGCGCCAGGGCGGCTGGATCGAGCTGGTGAGCGTGCGCGAAATCGGGCACGAGGAGGCGGGCCCCCTGCTCAAGGAGTACGTCAACCACCCGCGGGCCGCCGTCGTGGGACCGTACTTCGACGCGCCGCCGGACGCCCCGGACGAGGCGTTCGCGGAGGAGGCCGACCGGCACCCGGTCTTCGAGATCGTGCGTTCCACGACGATCCGGATCTGACACCGGGCGCGGGAACACGGGGCCCCGGCCGTGCCCTCGCGGGCACGTCCGGGGCCTCCCCCCGTCCGGGACCGCCTCGGCCCACGGGGACCCGCGGGCCGTCTGCCCCGGCGGCCCTAGTTGCGGACCCGGTAGACGTCGTAGACGCCGTCCACGCCGCGGACGGCGCGGAGCACGCTGCCCAGGTGGGCGGGGTCGGCCATCTCGAACGTGAACCGGCTCTGGGCGACCCGGTCGCGACTCGTCTGGACGGTCGCGGACAGGATGTTGACGTGCTGGTCGGACAGCACCCGGGTGATGTCGGAGAGCAGGCGGGACCGGTCCAGCGCCTCCACCTGCAACGCCACCAGGAACATCGAGTCCTCGGTGGGCGACCAGTCCACCTTGACCATGCGCTCGGTGTCCAGGGTCGCGGCGTTCACGCAGTCCTCGCGGTGCACGGACACGCCGTTCCCCCGGGTGACGAAACCGATGATCTCGTCGCCGGGGACCGGCGTACAGCACTTGGACAGGCGCGCCCACACGTCGGCGTCGCCCTCCACGACCACGCCGGGGTTGCCCGCCTGGCGCTGGCGCGGCGCCTTGGTGGGCAGGGACGACTCCGCGATGTCCTCGGTGTGGCTCTCCAGCCCGCCCATCGAGTCGACGAGCTTGGCCACCACGCTCTGCGCGCTGACCTGGTGCTCGCCCACGGCCGCGTAGAGGGAGTCCACGTCCGGATAGCGCAGGTCGCCGGCCAGGGCGATGAGCGCCTCGCCGCTGAACAGGCGCTTGACCGGGAGCTCCTGCTTGCGCATCACCTTGGCGATCTCGTCCTTGCCCTGGTCGATCGCCGCCTCGCGGCGCTCCTTCGTGAACCAGTGCCGGATCTTGTTGCGGGCGCGCGCGCTCTTGACGAAGTTCAGCCAGTCCCGGCTGGGGCCGGCGTCGGGCGTCTTGGAGGTGAGGATCTCCACGGTCTCGCCGTTGTGCAGCTCGTTCTCCAGCGGGACGAGCCGGCCGTTGATCCTGGCCCCGACCGTGCGGTGGCCGACCTCGGTGTGGACCGCGTAGGCGAAGTCGACGGCGGTGGCGCCCTGCGGCAGAGGGATGACGTCGCCGTCGGGGGTGAAGACGAACACCTCCTGCACCGACAGGTCGAACCGCAGCGACTCCAGGAACTCGCCCGGGTCCTTGGTCTCCTGCTGCCAGTCGATGAGCTGGCGCAGCCACTGCATGTCCGTGCTGCCCTTGGGCCGGGCCTCGGGGCCGCTGTTGCGGTCCTCCTTGTACTTCCAGTGCGCGGCGATGCCGTACTCGGCCCGGCGGTGCATCGCCCTGGTGCGGATCTGGAGCTCGACCGGGTTGCCCGAGGGCCCTATCACCGTCGTGTGCAGCGACTGGTACATGTTGAACTTGGGCATCGCGATGTAGTCCTTGAACCGCCCGGGCACGGGGTTCCACCGCGCGTGGATGGTCCCGAGGGCCGCGTAGCAGTCGCGGACGCTGTCCACCAGGACCCGCACGGCGATGAGGTCGTAGATCTCGTCGAAGCCGCAGTTGCGGGCGATCATCTTCTGGTAGATCGAGTAGTAGTGCTTGGGGCGCCCGCGCACGGTCGCCTTGAGCTTGGACTCGCGCAGGTCGCCCGAGACCGCCTCGATGACCTCCTGGAGGTAGACGTCGCGCCGGGGGGCGCGCTCGGACACCAGCCGGGCGATCTCGTCGAAGCGCTTGGGGTAGAGGGTGGCGAACGCCAGGTCCTCCAGCTCCCACTTGATGGTGTTCATGCCCAGCCGGTGGGCCAGCGGGGCGAAGATCTCCAGGGTCTCGCGGGCCTTCTTCTCCCTCTTCGCCTTGGACGGCAGGTAGCGCAGGGTGCGCATGTTGTGGAGCCGGTCGCACAGCTTGATGACCAGGACGCGGATGTCTCGGGCCATCGCCACGACCATCTTGCGCACCGTCTCGGCCTGGGTGGCCTCGCCGTACTTGACCTTGTCGAGCTTGGTGACGCCGTCGACGAGCTCGGCGATCTCGTCGCCGAAGTCGGCGCGCAGCTCGTCCAGCGAGTAGTCGGTGTCCTCGACGGTGTCGTGCAGCAGCGCGGCGGCGAGGGTGGCCTCCTGCATCCCCAGCTCGGCGAGGATCGTGGCGACCGCGAGCGGGTGGGTGATGTAGGGGTCGCCGCTCTTGCGCTTCTGTTCGCGGTGGTGGTGGGCCGCCACCTCGTAGGCGCGCTCGATCAGCCGCACGTCCACCTTGGGATGGGTGGCCCGCACGGTCTTGATCAGTGGTTCGAGCACCGGGTTCATCGTCACTCCCCGCTGGGCGCCGAGTCGGGCGAGCCTTCTGCGTACTCGCACGGTGGAGGGCGTCGCGGAGGGTGCCGGATGCCTCGGCGCCCCCTCCCCGAAGACCTCGGAGGGCGCCGCTCCGGTCGCGGCGCCCTCCGGGCGGTCCTCCTGTGGTCCTGCGTCCGCGGACGGCACACCGGTGCCGTCCGCGTGCCCTCCCGGCGCAGTGGGCCGCCGCGGCTCGCTCGCGGATACCGTCCCGGTCGAAACCACTTCGTTTGGCATGCCTACCTCCCGCGGATCCGCCCGGGGGCGGGCGCCGTCAGCGCCGCCCGGCTCCACCGGTGCACGTGCGTGTCATCAGGGCCAGTCGTGACATGGTCGCCGCGGTACCTCTCCCACCAGTCTAGTGTTCGGCCCCTCGACCCCACCCCACCAGGTACGACGACGGGTGACCCGGGTCACCAAGCGCGTCACACCCCGTGGTGGAGTACGTCAACGATGACGAACCGCCGCGCATTCCCGCGGCGGCGGCGCCGGGCTCGGCGCGGGTCGGGGTCAGACCGAGAGGAGGGCGTGCAGCTCCACGTCGGGCAACTTCTCGCGGCCGTGGAGCGCTGAGAGCTCCATCAGGACGGAGAATCCCACGACCGTACCACCCGCCTTGCGGACCAGGTCCACCGCGGCCCTGCCGGTCCCCCCGGTGGCGAGGACGTCGTCGACGATGAGCACGCGGCTGCCGGGGACGATCGCGTCGGCGTGGATCTCCACGGTCGCGGTCCCGTACTCCAGATCATAGGACTGGTCGATGGTCTGCGCGGGCAGTTTCCCCGCTTTGCGGGCGGGGACGAAGCCCGCGCCCAGTTCCATGGCGACCGGAGCCCCGAAGATGAAGCCGCGCGCCTCCAGTCCGACCACGTGGTCCACCCCGAGCCCGCGGTAGGGCGAGCAGAGGCCGTCCACGGCTGCCGCGAAGGCCTCCCGGTGGTTGAGCAGCGGCGTGATGTCCTTGAACAGGATGCCGGCGTGCGGGAAGTCCGGGATGTCGCGGATCTGCGCCTCGATGAGCTCCGTGCTCGTCGGGGCGCCGTCCGCGGTCGCGGTGTCGTGGGGCATGTGCGGTGAAACCTTCTGCTGTGGTGTCGGGGCGGTCGCGTCCGGGCCGGACACGGCGGTACCGGCCCCGGAGGGGGGCCGGTACCGGAGTCTGTGGACCCCGCCGGGGCCTGGGGCCGTCAGCCCTTGGGCTTGTCGTCGTCGCCGAAGTCGGGACGGTCCTCGACCGGGGTGTCGTCCGCGGCGGGGGTGATGACCTCGCCCACACCGGCCTTGAGCATGCGGATCCGCGTGCCGGGGGCGATCTCCAGTAGGACGTCCTGCTCGTGGATCTCGACGATGGTCGCGAAGATGCCCGCCTTGGTCATCACCTCGACGCCCGGGGCCAGCGCGCTGTGCATCTGCGCCTCCTGCTGGCGGCGCTTCTGGTTCGGGCGCCAGAACAGCAGCCAGAAGACCAGGATGATCATCAGGAACGGGAAGAGCATGCCGAGAAGCCCGCCCGTGGGCTCTGCTGCGTCGGCGAGATGGTAAAGGCCCTGCACGGGGGCGTCCTTCCTGACGTTTCGTCATGTGGTCCGCGGGTGCCGGTGGGGGCACCCCGGCGGCCACCTTCTTCGTGTCGCCCGGACCCGGAACGATCCGGACCACATCCGGCACGTACAACGCGCGGGGCGGCCGACTCGTTCCGCCGGTGTCGAACAACACGTACGGAGCCCTGCCCCGTATCGGCTGATCCGTCCAAAGTTTACGTGGCGCCGGTCACCGATCCCCCACCGCCGGAGATCGGAGTGTTAACGGTTCAGCCCCGTTTCACACACGCGGAACCCATTGTGCCCGGTGCGACGCCCTCTGTCAGCCCGCCCGGTCAGGAGGCGCCGCGGACCGCCCGGTCAGGGTGTGGTCCCGGAGGCGCCGGCTCCCGCGGCGGTGCCCGGGGCGGCGGACGCCGCGCCGAACGCGGCGTCCGGCGGCGGGGTGAGGCCCATGTGCGCCCAGGCCTGCGGCGTGGCCACCCGGCCGCGCGGGGTGCGCGCCAGGAACCCGGACCGGACGAGGAACGGCTCGGCGACGACCTCCACGGTCTCCGCCTCCTCCCCCACCGACACCGCGAGCGTGGACAGGCCCACGGGGCCCCCGCGGAAGCGGTGCATGAGGACGTCGAGGATGGCGCGGTCCAGCCGGTCCAGGCCGAGGCCGTCGACCTCGTACAGTTCGAGCGCGGCACGGGCGGTCCGCAGCGACAGGCTCCCGTCGCCCCGGACCTCGGCGTAGTCGCGCACCCGGCGCAGCAGCCGGTTGGCGATACGGGGCGTCCCGCGCGAGCGGCCCGCGATCTCCCGGGCCGCGTCCTCGGCGAGGGGCGCCCCGAGCAGGCCCGCCGAGCGGTGCAGGATCAGCTCCAGCTCGTCCGGGGAGTAGAAGTCCATGTGCGCGGTGAAACCGAACCGGTCGCGCAGCGGGGCGGGCAGCATGCCCGCCCTGGTCGTGGCCCCGACCAGGGTGAACGGGGCGATCTCCAGGGGGATGGCGGTCGCGCCGGGACCCTTGCCGACCACGACGTCGACCCGGTAGTCCTCCATCGCGACGTAGAGCATCTCCTCGGCGGGCCGGGCCATCCGGTGGATCTCGTCCAGGAACAGCACCTCGCCCTCCTGGAGGGTGGAGAGGACGGCCGCCAGGTCGCCGGAGCGCTCGATGGCCGGGCCCGACGTGATGCGCAGCGGGGCGCCCATCTCGGCGGCGATGATCATGGCCAGGGTGGTCTTGCCCAGGCCGGGGCCGCCGGACATGAGGATGTGGTCCGGGGCCCGGTTGCGCCTCCGGGCGCTGTCGAGCACCAGGGAGAGCTGCTCGCGCACCCGCTCCTGCCCGACGAACTCGTCCAGGGCGCGCGGGCGCAGGGCACCCTCGACCTGGCGGTCGTCGAGGCTGGCGTCGGAGGAGACCGCCTCGCGCTCGTACGGGGCGGCCCCGTGGGCCTCACCGGGCTCGTACGGTTCGTGCATGGGGTGCCTTCCTCCTAGGCGCGGCTGAGCCTGCGCAGGGCGGTGCGCAGCAGGACGGCGACGTCGGTGCTCTGGGACTCGGCGGTGACGGCGGCCGCGGCGGCCTCGGCGTCCTTGGCCGACCAGCCGAGGTTGACGAGGCCGGAGACGACCTGCGCGCGCCGGGCGGCGTCGGACGCCCCCGCCGCGGCCCCCTCCGCGGGGGGAAGCGTGCCGTCGGTGAGGACGGGCGACTCCAGCTTGCCCGCCAGCTCCAGGACGATGCGCTGCGCGCCCTTCCTCCCGATGCCCGGCACCCGGGTCAGGGCCGCGGTGTCCTCGGTCGCCACGGCCTGGCGCAGGCCGGCCGGGTTGTGGACGGAGAGGATCGCCAGGGCCAGTCGCGGTCCGACCCCTGACGCGGTCTGCAACTGCTCGAACAGGTGCCTCTCGTCGTCGTCGGCGAACCCGAACAGGGTCAGGGAGTCCTCGCGGACGATGAGGCTGGTGGCCACGGTGCCGGTCTCGCCGACGTGGAGCCGGGACAGGGCGGAGGGGGTGCACTGGACGGTCATGCCGACCCCGCCGACGTCGATCACGGCGCTGCCGGCGCCGCGTGCGGCCACCCGGCCGGTGAGGAACGCGATCATCTCGTGCGGGCGCCGGGGGCGGCGCCCTTCTCCTTCCTGGGGGCGGGGAGCTAGCGGCCGCGGGTGCGGCGGGCGAGTTCCACCTTGCGGGCGAAGTCCTGTGCGGCCTGGGCGACCCGGGCCTGCGCCCCGCCGCGCCAGATGTGGCAGATGGCGAGGGCGACGGCGTCCGCCGCGTCCGCGGGCCTGGGAGGACCGTCGAGTCCGAGGATACGCGCCACCATGGTGCCGACCTGCGCCTTGTCCGCGCGGCCGCTGCCGGTGATGGCGGCCTTGGCCTCGCTCGGTGTGTGCAGGGCGACGGGCAGGCCCCGGCGCGCGGCGCACACCAGGGCGATGCCGCTGGCCTGGGCCGTGCCCATGACCGTGCTGAGGTTGTGCTGGGCGAAGACCCGTTCGACGGCGACCGCGTCGGGCCGGAACCGGTCCAGCCACTCCTCGATCCCGCGCTCGATGCCGACGAGCCTCTGGGGCAGTTCGGTGTCGGGGCTGGTGCGGACGGCGTCGGCCCCGAGGAGGGTGAGCGGCTTGCCGATGGCCCCCTCGACGACACCGACACCGCACCGGGTCAGCCCGGGGTCGATCCCCAACACTCGCACTCCGCCCACCCTCGCTCGTCTTCGCGCATGCCCTCGAACGTCCGTTCGCACCATGCTAGCGGTGGGCGCCGACCCCCGCCGTCCGCCCGCCCGGGCGTGTCGCCTCCCCGCCGGACCGGCGCTCCCCGCGCGCCCGCCTTGCGGATCAGGCGGTCCGGTCCCGTTCGAGGCCGGCCGCGATGCCGTCGACGATCATGAGCAGGCCGTCCTCGAATGCCTCGTCGCCACCGGGGTCCCCTCCTCCGGCGAGCGCCGCGGCCACCCCGGCCGGGACGGTCCACGCCCTCAACGTGCTGCCCTTCCACGCCGCCCTCACCGCGGCGCCCCTGGCGATGGCGTGGCGCCTGGCCGCCGGGCCGGGACGGCGGGCGCGGGTGGCGTACTGCTGCGTCACTGGCGCGCTCGTCCCCCCGCTCTTCGCGGCCTTCATGGCGTCCGCGGAGCACGGCTTCCACGGCCTGGGACAGAGGATCGTCCTGACGGTCGGGCTGACCTGGTTCGCGGCCGCGGCATGGCTGCTCCTGCACCCGACCGCGCGGAAGGGCCCGGGAGCGGGGGACGGAAGAGGGGTGGACGGGGCGGGAACCGCGTGCTAAGTTCCTCTCAGAAAGAGAAAAACTCAGGTTGAGAATAACGAGGACCCGCACGTGACCGACGACAGGACGCCACAGCACGACGATCCGGAGAGCAGGTTCCTCTCCGGCTACGACCCCCACGCCTTCGCCCCCGCCGCGGTCACCGTAGACGTCGTCGCCCTCACGATCCGCCCGGAGGCCGGGGCCCGGCGGTCGGGGACCCCCCACGTCCTGCTCACACGGCGCGCCGCACACCCGCAGCGCGGCCGGTGGGCGCTGCCCGGCGGGTTCGTCCGCGCGGAGGACGGGCCGGACGGCCCCGCCGACCCCGACCTGCCCGACGCGGCCCTGCGCGTGCTGTCGGAGAAGACCCGGCTGCCCACCGAACTGCACCTGGAGCAGCTGGGCACCTACGGGGCTCGGGGGCGCGACCCCCGCATGCGCGTGTTCTCCGTCGCCCACATGCTCCTGGCCCCCGACCTGCCCGACCCCCACCGCGGCAGGGACACCGAGGAGGCCGCCTGGGTCCCGTGGAGCGAACTGGGGCACGGCGAGGGCTCCCGGGCCGGCCGCGACCTCGCCTTCGACCACGGGCGGATCCTCGCCGACGCGGTCGAGCGGGCCCGTTCCAAGCTGGAGTACACCGCCCTGGCCACCGCGTTCCTGCCGTCCGCCTTCACCATCACGGCGCTGCGCGAGGTGTACCAGGCGGTGTGGGGGCGCACCCTGCACGCCGCCAACTTCCACCGCAAGATCCTCGCCACCCCCGGGTTCGTGGAGGACACCGGGGAACTCGCCGAGCACGGCGGCTCCGGCGGCGGGCGCCGTGCCCGCCTGTACCGGGCCGGCGGCGCCGCGCTCCTGCACCCGCCCCTGCTGAGGAGCGCCCAGTGACCGGGGCGCTCCGACCGCGCCGGGACCGTCCCCGCCGCACCGCCCCCGCTCAGGGGACCGCACGCCACACACGAGAAGGGAGGGACCGATGAGCACGGAACAGCACGACACCGCGGCGTTCGACGCGGCCCTGCGCGCCGTCTCCCTGGCCGAGGACCCCGCCGCGCTGTTCGGCCCCGTGCCGGTCGGCGGCGGCGCCGTCCCCCCGGCCGCCACCGCCGAGTACCGCCGCCTGGCCCGCCTGGTCCACCCCGACCCGGCGCCCGGGAGCCGTCGCGCGGAGGCGTCGGAGGCCTTCACCCGGCTCACCCGGCTGTGGGCCCTGTACCGGGAGACGGCCGCCGGGAACCTGCGCTTCGACGACCTCACCATCGCCACCCGGACGCGCGCCTACCGCGTCGCGGCGGGGCGCATGGCCCGGGGCGACGTCGCCGACCTGCACCCGGTCCGCTACCGCGACGGGGACTGGCACGACGCCGTGCTCAAGCTCCCCCGGTCCCCCCGCGACAACGACCTGATGGAGGCCGAGGCGACCGCCCTGCGCCGCATACGCGAGAAGGGCCACGAGCGCTACCGGGCGTTCGTCCCCGAACTGGTGGAGTCGTTCAAGCACCGCGACGCCGCGACCGGGGTGGAGCGGCGCGCGAACGTGCTGGGACGGCTGCACGGCTTCCACACCCTCGCCGACGTGCGCCGCGCCCACCCCGACGGCGTCGACCCCCGCGACGCGGCGTGGATGTGGCGCCGCCTGCTGGTGGCCGTCGGCAACGCGGCGGGGGCGGGGGTCGTGCACGGCGCGGTCGTGCCGGAGCACGTGCTGGTCCACCCCGCCGACCACGGGCTCGTGCTGGTCGACTGGTGCTACTCGGTGACCTCGCACGCGTCGCGCACCGCACCGCACGTCCCGGCCATGGTGCCGGGCCGCGAGGACTTCTACCCGCCCGAGGTGGCCGCGCGCCGCCCCGCCCTGCCCCAGACCGACATCCACATGGCCACCCGGTGCGTCGAGTTCGTCACCGGGGGGCGCCTGCCCCGGGAACTGCGCTCCTTCGCGCGCGGATGCACCCTGCCGGCGCCCGAGCGGCGTCCCCGCGACGGGTTCGCCCTGCTCTGCGAACTCGACGACGTGCTGGAGCGGATCTTCGGCCCGCGCCGGTTCCGTCCGTTCCACATGCCGGAACCCTCCTCCCCCACCTCCCCCGCCCGTTAGGGCGCCCCGTCCCCGCGGCCCCTCCCCGGCGGCCGCACCGTTCCCCTCAGAAGGAGACCCACCCATGGGAAGCAGCAACTGGTCCACCGACGCCTACCACGCGCGCCAGGCGTACAACTCCTCCGTCGGGTCCAGCAGCTTCGGCTACACCGACGACGTGCTCGCCTCCACCCCCCGCAGCAAGTGGAAGACCCACCCGAGCCTGGACCCCCGGGGCGTCGTCGTCCGGGAGAGCCGCGACTCCGACGAACACCCCAACTCGCTCGCCATCTCCGTGCTGTTCGACGTCACCGGCTCCATGGGCACCGTGCCCCGCGTCCTCCAGACCAAGCTGCCCGACCTGTTCGGACTCCTGCTGCGCAAGGGGTACGTGGAGGACCCGCAGATCCTGTTCGGCGGGATCGGCGACGCCACCTGCGACCGGGCGCCGCTCCAGGTCGGCCAGTTCGAGTCGGGGAACGAGCTGGAGGACGACCTGGGCAACATCCTGCTGGAGGGCGGAGGGGGCGGCCAGGCCACCGAGTCCTACGAGCTGGCCATGTACTTCATGGCGCGGCACACCGCGATGGACTGCCTGGAGAAGCGCGGACGGCGCGGCTACCTGTTCGTCATCGGCGACGAGATGGCCTACGGGGCGGTCAAGGCGCGCGAGGTGCGCGAGGTGATCGGCGACGACGTCACCGAGAACATCCCGTTCCCGCAGATCCTCGCCGAGCTGCGGCGCAGCTTCGAGGTCTTCTTCATCATGCCCACGGGCAGCCACTACTACGGCGACCCGAAGGTCAGGGGGTTCTGGGACACCCACCTGGGCCAGAACGTCATCTACCTGGACGACCTCGAGGCGGTGTCGGAGACCATCGCGGTCACCGTCGGGCTGGCCGAGGAGGCCATCGACCTGGAGGAGGGGCTGTCGGACCTGGCCGAGGCCGGGTCGGACGCCGGGGAGGCGGTCGGCAAGGCGCTGAGCCCCCTCTCCTTCGCACGCGGCTCGGTGGTGGTCGCACCGGCCCCGGGCGGCCTGACCACGGGGGCCGGCGAGGCCGGGGTCGGTCGGCTGTGACGGGAAACCCTCCGCGGTGGTCCGACGGGAACGCGGTCGTCGTCGACCTGGGGTTCGGTGACGCGGGCAAGGGCGTGACGGTGGACCTGCTGTGCGCGCGGCGGCGCTTCGGCGCCGTCGTGCGCGCCAACGGGGGCGCGCAGGCGGCGCACAACGTCGTCGCCCCCGACGGCCGGCACCACACGTTCGCGCAGTTCGGGGCGGGGACCCTCGCCCCGGACGGGCCGGTCCCCACCCACCTGTCGCGGTTCGTGGTCGTGGACCCCTTCGCGCTGGCCGCCGAGGCCCGGCACCTCGCGGAGCTCGGGGTCCCCGATCCGTTCTCGCTGGTCACGGTGGACCGCCGGGCTCTGGTCAGCACCCCCTGGCACCAGGAGGCCAACCGGGTGCGGGAGCGGGCGCGCGGCGCCGGCCGCCACGGCTCCTGCGGGATGGGCGTGGGCGAGGCCATGGCCTACGCCCTGGCCCGCCCCGAGGACGCGCCGACCGCCGGCGACTGCGACCGCCCCGAGCGGCTGCGCCGCAAGCTGCGGCGCCTGGCCGACCACCTCGACGCGGTGCGGAGGGAGGCCGCCCGCTCGGGCGGCGACCCGCAGGAGGCCGGGCCGGTACCGGACGTCGAGGAGTGCGTGTCCGCGTACCTGGCGTTCGCGCGGCGGGTGCGGCTGGTGGACGAGGCGTACCTGCCCGGTCTGCTGGCCCGCTCCCCCGTGGTGTTCGAGGGGGCCCAGGGCGTGCTCCTCGACGAGTGGCACGGGTTCCACCCCTACACCACCTGGTCGACCACGACCACCGCGAACCCGCTCGCGCTGCTGGCCGAGGCCGGGCGGCCGGGTGACGCCCGCCGGATCGGCGTGGTGCGCACCTTCACCACCCGGCACGGCGCCGGACCGCTGGTGGCGGAGGACCCCGCGCTGGGCGAGCGGCTCGTGGAGCGGCACAACGGCACACACCCCTGGCAGGGGCCGTTCCGGGTGGGCCACCTCGACCTCGTGGCGCACCGGTACGCGCTCGCGGCCACCGGCGGGGTGGACTCGCTGGTGGTCACGCACGCCGACGCCCCCGCCCGTGCCGGTGGCCGGCTGCGCTGGTGCACCGCCTACACGGGCCCGGACGGGGCCCCGCTGGAGATCGCCCCGGGCGACGCGCCCGAGCCGGCCCGCCCCGCCCCCCGGGGGCCCGGCGACCACCGCGCGGGTCCCTCGGACGCCGCCCGCGCCGCGGAGCGCCTGGCCCGGCAGGAGCGTCTCACCCTGGCCCTGGAGTCCGCCGCCCCGGTCCTCTCCGCCGCGCCCGCCGCACCGGAGGCGCTCGCCGAGGCGCTGGGCCCTCCGCTGGAGGCGGTGTTCTCCGGCCCCACCCGGACCGACGCCCTCGTCCCGTCGGGCGTCTGACCGGCCTCCCGACGGGGCCGGGGCGGACCGGCGTCCGGAGGACGCCGGCGGACCCCCGCCCGGACCGCGGCGCCGGCCGGGGCGGGGCGGGGCCCGGCGGCCCCTGGGCGGAACGGAACCCGCCGGCCGCCGCGCCTCAGACGACGGTCAGGTGGTAGGTGGTGTCCACCCGGAAGCCCTGGCCGGTGTCCGCCCTGATCTCCAGCACGTACCCTCCGGGGCTCAGGGGGGCGACCGCGCCCCACAGCCCCCAGCAGTGCCTGCGGACCCACAGCGGGCTGCGGAACACCCCCTGGAACTCCTCCAGCGGCAGCGGCACGCCGTTGAGGTGCGCCTCGGCCCGGGCGACCGGCATGGCCGCCGGCTCCGGGGAGTACTCGAAGGTGTGCTGCCGGTTGAGCACCGGGAAGAACAGGGGGCGGCCCGAGGGCACCTCGCACCGGCGCACGACCCTGCCCCCGTAGGTGCCGGCGAGGAACCACAGGTCCTCCGGCTGGTTGAGCGCGGCGTGCCTGCCGGTGGCGTCCCTGACGGGATCGCACCCCTCCGGCGCGGACCACACCCACTTCCACCAGCGGGCCGAGAGCGCGACGCCCTCGCGGGCCCCGATCCGCCACGCCCCGCCGTCCGGCACGACCTCGCTCATGACGACCTCTCTCCGCTGCCCGACCGCCCACCGCGGGCGCCCTCTTCGCGTGGATCGTACAGATATCGGTGATGGCGTCAGCACGCGGGCACACCCGTGGACGTGTCGCGACCACGGTCCAGGACGGGCCGGGGTTAGCGTTGCGCCGTGACTTCCATCTCCGATCCCCGGGTCCGCGACTTCCTGCTCGAAGGCACCCGCACGGGCAAGCTCGCCTACGTCGCCGCCGACGGCCGCCCCCTGGCGGCGCCGGTGTGGTTCACCGTCGAGGGCGACGAGCTCGTCCTCAACACCGGCAAGGAGACCGCGAAGGGGCGGGCCATCGCCCGCGACCCGCGGGTGACGCTGGTCGTGGACCTGGAGGAGGCGCCGTTCGGCTTCGTCCAGGTCCAGGGCGAGGCCACCGTGTCCGAGGACCCCGGCGAACTCGTCCGGACCGCGACGGTGATCGCACGGCGCTACATGGGGCCCGACAAGGCGGAGGAGTTCGGCCGGCGCAACGGGGCCCCGGGCGAACTCGTGGTGCGCGTGCGCCCCACGAAGGTGCTCGCCGCCTTCGACATGACCGGCTGAGGTCCCGGGGCCTTCAGCCGACCGCGTGGGCGACGAAGGCCTCCGCCCCCGCGGTGAGGGGTCCGCGCCTGCTGATCAGCGCCACGTCCAGGTGACCGGTGGGGACCAGGTCCAGGACCAGCGCGCCCGCCCTCTCGGCGAGGTCGCGCCAGGCGTCGGTCACCACGGCCAGCCCCGAGCCGGCCAGCACCAGCGGCAGGACGGAGAGGCGGTCCTCCGTCTCCACGGCGATGTGGGCCTCCAGCCCGCCGGCGACCAGGTCGTCGACGAACCGGCGCATGCCCGACCCCTGCTGGCCCACGATCAGCCTCCGGCCCGCCAGCCGCTCGACGGGCACGGGCTCCCCCTCGCGGAAGGGGCCGTCCCGCGGGGCCAGGAGCACGAAGGCCTGCCGGACCAGCGGACGCACGCGGACCCCGGCCTCGGGAAGCGGCCCCGCCGTGGCCACCACGCCGAGCTCGCACGCCCCGGTCCGGACCATGTCGACCGCGTCGCGCGCGGTCAGCGCCACCCTGACCGACACCGACATCTCCGGGTGCAGCGCCGTGAACCCCGAGACCAGGTCGGTCAGCGGCTGGATCGCCTGGGTGGGCAGGGTCGCCACGTCCACCCTGCCGCGCCTCAGCCCCTGGGCCGCCTCGACGGCGGAGCGGGCCAGGTCCAGGCCGCGCACGGCCTCGCGGGCCGGTCCGACCAGCGCGTGCCCGGCCCCGGTCAGGACGACCCTGCGGCCGATCCGGTGGAAGAGGTCGCTGCCCAGGTCCCGCTCCAGCGACCGGAGCGCCTGGGAGAGCGAGGGCTGGGCCAGGTGGAGGGCGGTGGCCGCGCGGTTCACGCCGCCGTGGTCGACCACGGCCAGGAAGTACTCCAACTGCCGGACGTCCACCGCGAACTCCCGTCCCCTTATAGGCCTGGCCTATCAAAGGTATCGGCAGACGGTCTTGGACGCGCGCCCCTGCGGCTGCTGGGATCGGTGCAGGAGAGAGCCGCCGCCCGCCGGGCTCCCGCGCGCGCCGCGGGGCCCGCGTGCCCCCGGGCCCACGGCTCCCCCTCCGCCGGGCGCCCGGCATCCCCGCCGGACACACCGGCCCTCACCCACGGGAGACGACATGAAGCACTACCGCATCGCCACGATCCCCGGCGACGGGATCGGCAAGGAGGTCCTGCCCGCCGCCCGCGCCGTCCTGGACCGGATCGGCGTCCACCACGGCCTCTCGCTGGCCTACGACGAGTTCGACTGGTCCTGCGAGCGCTACCTGGCCGAGGGCTCGATGATGCCCGAGGACGGCCTCGACCGGATCAGGCACCACGACTCCGTGCTGCTGGGCGCCGTGGGCCGGCCCGGGGTGCCCGACCACGTCTCGCTGTGGGGACTGCTCATCCCCATCCGCCGGGGGTTCCGGCAGTACGTCAACCTGCGCCCGATCACCGTCCTGGAGGGGGTGCCGAGCCCGATCTCCCGGGCGCTCCCCGGAGAGGTCGACTTCGTGGTCGTGCGCGAGAACAACGAGGGCGAGTACTCGCAGGTCGGCGGGCGCCTCTTCGAGGGGACCCCGGAGGAGGCGGCCGTCCAGGAGTCGGTGTTCACCCGCAGGGGCGTCGAACGGGTGCTGGAGTACGCCTTCGACCTGGCCGGCCGGCGCGGCGGACGGCTGACCTCCGCCACCAAGTCCAACGGGATCGTGCACACCATGCCGTTCTGGGACGAGCTGGTGGCGGAGCGCGCGGCCGGGCACCCGGACGTGTCGTGGGACCAGGAGCACATCGACGCCCTGGCCGCCAAGATCGTCCTGGACCCGGCCCGGTTCGACGTGATCGTCGGCTCCAACCTGTTCGGGGACATCCTCAGCGACCTCGCCGCCGCGGTCGCGGGCGGTATCGGGGTGGCCCCGTCCGCGAACCTCAACCCGGAGCGCGAGTTCCCGTCGATGTTCGAGCCGGTGCACGGGTCGGCCCCCGACATCGCGGGCCGGGGGCTGGCCAACCCGCTCGGCGCGATCTGGTCGGCGTCGATGATGCTCGACCACCTGGGCCACCCGGAGGCGGGCGCGCAGGTGATGGACGCGGTCCGGGACGTCCTGGCGTCCTCGCCGGTGCGCACGGCCGACCTGGGCGGGACCGCGGGCACGGACGAGTTCACGGGCGAGGTGCTCAGCCGCCTGCCCTGAGCCCGCCCGGGACCGGCGCCCCTCCCCCACCGGTCCGGTCCCCGTGGCGGACCCGTCGCGGGGCACGGGTCCGCGGTGCGGAGGGACGCGCGACGCCGGTCACCGGGCCCCGCCCCCCACGGGGCGGAGGGCGGGTGCGGCCGCGACCCCGGACGTCACGCGGCGGGGCGGCCGCGACCCCGGTCAGGACCCGCCGATGCCGTCGGCGGCCCCTGGGCGGGTCGGCCCCAGCGCCTTGCGGAGGACGCCCCGGATGTGGTCCGGGTCGGCCTCGCGGTCGTCGAGGAGGATGGCCGCGCACAGGCCGTCGGACAGCGCGACGACGGCTTCGACCGCGTCGGGGTCGTCGGTCTGTGTCCGGGCGAGCTCCGCGACGTTGTCGCGCCAGTGCCGTGCCGCCGGCCGCAGGGCGGGGCGGCGGGCCGCCAGGGTCGACAGCTCCCGTTCGGCGAGCGCGCGTTCCCGGCCGGGGCCGGCGGATTCGGCGATGAGGTGGGCGAGGCCGGTGAGCGGGTCGTCCTCGGACCCGATGAGCCGGCGGATGCGGCGGGTGTACTCGTCCGTGACGCTGGTCAGGGCGGCCACCAACAGGTCGTCCAGGGTCGCGAAGTAGTAGAGGGTCAGGCTGGTGGTGATGCCCGCCTCCTTGGCCACGGTGCGGTGGGTGACACCGGAGGCACCGTCGCGGCGGACGATCGCGAGCGTCGCCTCGATGATCTGGGCCCGGCGGCGTTCACCGCGCAGCCTGCGCCCGTCGACAGGTTTTCCTTCAGCCGCCATCTTCCCGCTCATCGGTCGTCGCCGTTCCTGCCGACGAGGCTATCGGCTCCGCCCCACGGGCGGTGTCGCCCAGGGGCCGGAGGTGGCGCAGCATCGTGAAGCAGACCAGCGCGGCGGCCGCCACGGCGAGGCCGACCACCGCGGCGGCGGTGTTGAGCCCGCCGGTGAACGCGGTTCGTGCAGGGTCGAGGGCCCAGGCCGGCAACCGGTCCGCGAGGGAGGAGGCTCCGAAGAGGCTGTCACCGTAGGCGTCGGCCTCGGAGGGGGACAGCCCGGCCGGGGCCTCGACCCGGCTCCGGTAGACCACGGTGGAGAGGCTTCCCAGGAGCGCGACCCCCGCCGCGATGCCGAGTTCCTGGACGGTCTCGGAGAGCGCGGCCGCCGATCCGGACCTCTCCGGCGGCGCCGCGCCCACGACGATGTCGGTGCCGAGCGCGGCGATGACCCCGAGGCCGAGGTAGACGAACGCGAATCCGGTGATCACGCCCGGTGCGCTGTCGGTCCCCGCGACCGCGAGCAGGGCGTATCCGGTCAGCGACAGCGCCAGGGTGGCCGACATGACGACGCCGGGTGACACGCGAACGGCCACGAGCGGGGCGCCGATGGCGCCGACGAGCATGGCCAGCGCGGGCGGCCCCATCCACAGCCCGGCCGTCGCCGGCGAGAGGCCCGCGACGAGCTGCAGGTACTGGGTGACGAGGTACATCGCTCCGCCGAAGCCGGCCAGGCCGACCAACAGGACGGCCAGGGCGGCGGAGAAGGCCCGGCCGGTGAAGAGCTTCATGTCCAGCAGCGGCTCGCTCAGGCGCAGCTGGCGACGGACGAACGCGACCGCGGCGCCACCGCCGACGAGGACCGCGACCGCCGCTCGGGCGTCGACGCCGTGGGCGGCCGCGTGCTTGACCGCGTAGACGAGCGGCAGTATCGCCGCGAGGGACAGCCCGACGCTCAGCAGGTCGAGGGGGCCCGCGGAGGTCCGGTGCTCCGGCAGGAGCGCCGGCGCGGCGACCAGCACCAGCGCGGCGACCGGCACGGCGATGAGGAAGACCGCGCCCCACCAGAAGTCGGCGACCAGCGCCCCGCCCGCGACCGGGCCCGCCGCCATCCCCAGGGCGAACATCGTCGCCCACACGCCGATCGCCAGCGCCCGTTGCCGGACGTCGGTGAACATCGTGCTGACCAGCGAGAGCGTCGAGGGCATGAGCGTCGCGCCGGCCACTCCGAGCAGTGCCCGCGCCACGATCAGCCACAGGGCGCTGGGGGCGAACGCCGCGAGGACCGAGGCCGCGCCGAACGCCGCCGCCCCGATCATCAGCAGTCGGCGCCGCCCGATCCGGTCGCCCAGCGTCCCCATCGTGATCAGGAAGCCCGCGATGAGGAAGCCGTAGGCGTCCATGATCCACAGTGTCTCCGCCGCGGTCGGGTCGAGGTCCGCGGCCAGGCTCGGAACGACGAGGTAGAGCGCCGTCACGTCGAGCCCCAGCAGCATGGTCGGCAGCGCCAACAGCGCGAGACCGATCCACTCGCGCCGCCCGGCGCGCTCTGGCTGTCCCATGCTCGCCACACCCCCCTACAAGTAGTTGAACTAACGTACTACTTGTACCATGGTTCAACATGTTGTGGCGAGAGGCGCCGGGGCGGGCCCCACGGGGACCCGCCCCCCGGGGCACAGGGCCGCGGCGACCGCCGGAGGGGCACGGGACCCGACCGGCGCCGGCACCGGTCCGGCCGGCGCGCCGGGAGCACCGGGGCCCGCACCGGGGCCGGGGGCCCGGTCCCGCCGTAGGCACGGGGCCGTCGGGACCGGTTCCCCGCTCGCCGCGCCCGCGACGCCTCCGGGCACAGCGCGGACGGCACCGGGTGACACCGGAACTCCGCCGTCACGGCCTCGGCCCTTGTGCCGCCGTGACATCGCAAGCCCCCTGTGTTGTGCTCTGGGGACAACACCCGGGTGCGGGCGAGGCCCCAGTGTGGGGAGCGGGTACACGGACGAAGGAGGACGCGGACATGGCGGGCAGGGGTCTCGGCGGCAGGGCACGGAGGGTGCTGGTCGTCGGCGCGGGGGTCGTCGGGCTGTCCACGGCCTGGTTCCTCCAGGAGCACGGCGCCCGTGTCGTCGTCATCGACCGCGGCGACGTCGGCTCCGGCGCGTCCTGGGGCAACGCCGGATGGCTCTCGCCCGCTCTCGCGCTGCCCCTGAACGAGCCCGGCGTCCTCCGCTACGGCGCACGCGCCCTCCTGGACCCGTCCGCGCCGCTGTCGGTCCCCCTCTCCCCCGACCCCGGCCTGTGGTCCTTCCTCGTCCGCTTCGCCGCGCACTGCCGCTGGAGCGCGTGGGAGCGCGCGGTCCGCGCCAACCTGCCCCTGAACTCCGCGTGCCTGGAGGCCTTCGACCACCTGGCCGAGGGGGGCGTCGGGACGACCGAGGTCCGCTCGCCCGTCACGGCGGTGTTCCGTTCGCCCGGCGCCGCCGTGGCACTGCTGCGCGAGCTCGACCGCGTGGCCCGTTCGGGACTGTCCGTGGACCGCTCCGTGCTCACCGGGGACCAGGCGCGCGAGGCGGTCCCCCAGGTCTCCGGCCGTGTGGCCGCGGCGGTGCGCCTGGAGGGGCAGCGCCACGTGGACCCGGGCGCCCTGGTCCGGGCCCTGGCCGCGTCCGTGCGCGAGCGCGGGGGCGAGGTCCGGGGCGGCGTGGAGGCCGTCGGCGTCCGCCCCGACGGAGGCGGGGTCGTCGCGGACCTCGCCGGTTCCCGGGCCGCCTCCGGCGGGGAGGGGCTGACCGCCGACGCCGCGGTCGTGGCGACGGGGGCGTGGTTCGACCGCCTCGTCCGCGCCCACGGTGTCCGGGTCGGGGTCCGCGCCGGCCGCGGCTACTCGTTCACCGTCCCCACCGACGTCCCGGTCCCCGGCCCCGTCTACCTCCCCGAGGCACGGGTGGCGTGCACGCCCTACCGGGGCGCGATGCGTGTGGCGGGGACGATGGAGTTCCGCCCGCCGGACGCGGCCATGGAGGGGCGGCGCGTCAAGGCGATCGTCGCCTCGGCCCGCACCCACCTGGCCGGGGTGGACTGGGAGGGCCGTACCGACGAGTGGGTCGGCCCGCGTCCGGTCACCCCGGACGGCGCGCCCCTGGTCGGGGCGACCCGCACGCCCGGCGTGTACGTGGCGGGGGGCCACGGGATGTGGGGGCTCACCCACGGTCCCGTCACGGGGCGGCTGCTCGCCGAGCAGGTCGCCACCGGGAAGCGCCCCGAGGAGCTGCGCCTCCTCGATCCGCTGCGCTGACCCCCGGCCCGCGGCGCGTGTGGGCGCCGCCGCTGTACCGCCCCTCCCGTCCCGCCCCCTCCTGTCCGGCCCGCGCCCCGTCCCGGGGCCGGGCCGCTTCCCGTGTCCCGGCGCGCCCCGGACGGCTCCCGCCGCTCCGGGTCCCGTGCGCGCCGCGGCCTGCCGTCCGAAGGTGAGAGATGTCGACCCCGTTCCCGGCACACGTGCGCGTGTACCGTTCCAGATCCGGCGAGGCCGCCGTGCGCTCGTGGTGCGAGAGGGAGCTGGCCGCCTGCCCGGGGATGCGCCCGCTGCCCCGGATCGTGGCGGACGGCCGCGGCACCCGGGTCCACGTGCTCGGCGGCGGGGACGGGGTCCCCGTCCTGGTCCTGCCCGGTGCGGGTCTGGGCGCGGCGACCCTCACCGGCACCGCGCGGCTCCTGGCCCCGGACCGCACCGTGATCATCGCCGACCTGCCGGGGCAGCCGGGGCTGAGCTCGCCCCTGCGCCCCCTCGGAGGCCGGGCCGCCGCCTACGGCGCGTGGCTGGACGCCCTGCTGCCCCAGGTCACGGACCGTCCGGTGGTCCTCCTCGGACACGCCCTGGGGGCCGCCGCCGTGCTGTCCTCGCTGCCCTCGCCGCTGGTGGACCGCCTGCTGCTGGTCAACCCGGCCGGCCTGGCCGCCCCGGTGAGGGACCGCTCGCGCCTGCGCGCGACGTGCGCGTGGCGGCTCCGCCCCGGTGAGGACACCAGCGCCCGGCTGATCGGGGCGTGGGGCGGGCCCGCCGGGCCGGGGCCGCTCGCCGAGTGGATGACGCTGGTGGGCCGCCACTGCCGGGCGGACACGGTGCCCGGACTGCTGCGCGGCGAGGAGTTCCGCGACTGGCGCGGGGTGCCGGTGACCGTGGCGACGGGGGCGCGCGACCGCGTCGTCTCCCCCGCGCTCCTGCGCGGAGCGGCCCGGCGGCTCCTGGACACCGGCGTCCACGAGGTCGCGGACGCGGGACACCTGGTGCTCCACGAGGCGCCGGAGCAGGTCCGCGAACTGCTCCGGAGGGGCGGCGGCTGAACCCGCGGCGCGACCGCGCGGAGCGGCACGGCCACGGCGCCCGTGCCCGGCCCCGTGCCCCTGCGCGACGGGCGCGCCGCGCGCGACGGGTCACGTGCGGCGGGGAGCGGCCCGGGGCCGGCAGGGCGGCGGGGTACGGGCGGCCACCGCCACGAGACCCGCCCGGGGCCCCGGTGCGACGGTCCGGGTACCCGCCCCCGCCGCCGTGGTCCCGTGCCCGTGGCGGGTCGGCCGCCGGGACCGGCCACGGGCACGGGATCATCGGGGCCGGCGCACTAGCCGAGTTCGGCCATGACCTCGTCGGGGATGTCCGCGTTGGTGAAGACGTTCTGCACGTCGTCGGAGTCCTCCAGCGCGTCCACGCACCGCATGACCTTCTTGGCGGTCTCGGCGTCGACCGGGACCTCCATGGTCGGCAGGAAGCTGGAGTCGGCGGACTCGTAGTCGATGCCGGCCTCCTGGAGCGCGGTGCGCACCTGCACCAGGTCGGTGGCCTCGCAGACGATCTCGAACGCCTCGCCCAGGTCCTCGACCTCCTCGGCCCCGGCGTCCAGCACGGCGAGGGTGACGTCGTCCTCGGTCGTCCCCTCCTTGGGGACGATCACGACGCCCTTGCGGTTGAACATGTACGACACCGATCCGGCGTCGGCCATGTTCCCGCCGTTGCGGGTGACCGCCACGCGCACCTCGGACGCGGCGCGGTTGCGGTTGTCGGTCAGGCACTCCACGAGCAGCGCCACGCCGCCGGGGGCGTAGCCCTCGTACATGATGGTCTGCCACTCGGCGCCGCCGGCCTCCTCACCGGAGCCCCGCTTGCGGGCGCGCTCGATGTTGTCGAGCGGCACCGAGTTCTTGCGCGCCTTCTGGATGGCGTCGTAGAGCGTCGGGTTCCCGTCGGGGTCCCCACCACCGGTACGCGCGGCCACCTCGATGTTCTTGATCAGCTTGGCGAAG
Source organism: Nocardiopsis sp. NPDC101807 (assembly GCF_044766605.1). Lineage (NCBI taxonomy): Bacteria > Bacillati > Actinomycetota > Actinomycetes > Streptosporangiales > Nocardiopsidaceae > Nocardiopsis > Nocardiopsis sp. NPDC101807. Next base: position 795,131 of record NZ_JBIWMK010000001.1, read on the forward strand.
AGTTTGCCGCGCTTGGCATCGATGACGGCTTTCTTGTGCTTGGTGGTGGCCCACTTGGAGTGGCCGCTCATGCATGTCCTTTCACGAGGTCGACGAAGAGGCGGTGGATGCGCGCGTCGCCGGTCAGTTCGGGATGGAAGGACGTGGCCATCAGGCCGCCCTGTCGTACGGCGACGATCCTACCGGCCCCGTCGGGGCCCGGTACGCTGCCGAGCACCGTGACCTCGGGGCCCGTCCGCTCCACCCAGGGCGCACGGATGAACAGCGCGTCGAACGGCGCGCCGTCCAGCCCGTCGACCTCCACGGGCGCCTCGAAGGACTCGGTCTGGCGCCCGAACGCGTTGCGGCGGACCGTCATGTCGATCCCCCCGACGGTCTCCTGGCCCTCGACGGCGCCCTCGACGCGGTCCGCCAGCATGATCATGCCGGCGCACGTGCCGTAGGCGGGCATCCCCGCCCGGACCCTCTTGCGCAGCGGTTCCAGCAGACCGTACCTGACGGCCAGCTTGGACATCGTGGTGGACTCACCGCCGGGGAGGACCAGGCCGTCCACGGTGTCGAGCTGGTCGGGGGAGAGCACCTTGGCGGTGTGCACGTCCAGCGTGTCGAGGACGCGCAGGTGCTCGGCGACGTCGCCCTGGAGGGCGAGGACTCCGATGGTGGGTCTGCTGGTCACGAACGGCCTCACTCGTCGGCTGAGGTGGAGCGGGGGCGGGGGGCGGGAGGCGGTGCCGGCGCGGGACCGCCTCCCGTCGGGGGCTACCAGCCGCGTCCGGCGTAGCGCTGGGCGTCGGAGAGCTCGTCGAGGTTGATGCCGACCATGGCCTCGCCCAGACCGCGGGAGACGCGGGCGATCACGGCGGGGTCCTCGTAGTGCAGGGTCGCCTGCACGATGGCGTCGGCGCGCCGGGCCGGGTCGCCGGACTTGAAGATGCCCGAGCCCACGAACACGCTCTCCGCCCCGAGCTGGCGCATGAGGGCGGCGTCGGCCGGGGTGGCCACACCGCCCGCGGAGAACAGCGGAACGGGGAGCCTGCCCAGGCCGGCGACCTCCTTGACGATCTCGAACGGGGCGCGCAGCTCCTTGGCGGCGCCGAAGAGCTCCGCCTCGTCCAGCGTGCCCAGGCGCTTGATCTCGGAGCGGATGGACCGCATGTGCCGGGTCGCCTCGACCACGTTGCCGGTCCCGGCCTCCCCCTTGGAGCGGATCATGGCCGCGCCCTCGGCGATGCGGCGCAGCGCCTCGCCGAGGTTGGTCGCTCCGCACACGAAGGGGACGGTGAACGCCCACTTGTCGATGTGGTACGCCTCGTCGGCGGGGGTGAGCACCTCGGACTCGTCGACGAAGTCGACGCCGAGGGACTCCAGGACCTGCGCCTCGACGAAGTGCCCGATGCGGACCTTGGCCATGACCGGGATGGAGACGGCGGCGGTGATGCCGTCGATCATGTCCGGGTCGGACATGCGGGCGACGCCGCCGTCCTTGCGGATGTCGGCGGGGACGCGCTCCAGGGCCATGACGGCGACGGCGCCGGCGTCCTCGGCGATCTTGGCCTGCTCGGGCGTGACGACGTCCATGATGACGCCGTTCTTGAGCTGCTCGGCCATGCCTCGCTTGACGCGCTGGGTACCGACCACTGCCTCGGTGCTGTTCGATGCGTTGTTGGCCACGGTTGTGGACTCCCGTTCGTCGAGTTGCCGCTGGGGGCCTGCGGTCGCGGGGCAGCGGAGTCGGCGGCCGCGCGCGGTGGCACGCGGGCACCGTCGGTGCCGCGCACCCTGGGTCGACCAGCCCCCCATCCTAGTTCCACCCCCTTTCGGGGGCTTTGGCCAGATAGGTGGTTTCCCGGACCGGGGTTCTACAGGGTGTCGGGGCGGACGGTCGGGGGCGCGGTCCGGGGCGGTCGGTCGTCGATCTCGAAGTAGTCCGGCAGGGGCGCGGCGCCCGCGAGGCGGAACACGCGGACGATCCTGGAGCGTCGCGCCCGGCGGGTGTCGGAGACGGCGTCGTTGTAGAAGGTGCGGGCGATGTGGACGCCCTTGGCCGCCGCCTCCACCTCGGCCGGCACGGCGGGCGCCGACGCCGCGTCCCCGTCCCCCGTGCCCTCGACGACCTCCCGCAGGACCCGGGAGAGCCTGCTCTCCGCGAGGTCGATGTGCCGCTCCCCCGCCTCGCGGGCCGCCGCGACCGCCTCCTCCAGCGCGCGGGCCCCCGCCCGCGGGACACACCCGGCCCCCGCCAGGGCGAGCGCGGCGGACCGGCGGCGCGCCAGGGCGCCCTCCAGCCCCGCGCGGGCCACGTCGACCCGGTGGTGCAGGCGGTGCAGGCGCGTGGCCCTCCAGGACAGGTAGAACCCGAACAGCGCCAGGGCCAGGACCGCCCAGGCGACCACCGCGGCGAAGAGGACGTCCTCGATCAGGGCCGGTCACCCCGTTCCGCGACTCCGGTCCCGCTCACACCGACCCCCTCCGCAGCAGCGCCGTGGCGCGGGGCCCGGTGTCCAGGCGCACCCCCGGGCGGCGCCCGTCGCCGGCCCCCGCCCCGGCGAGCACCGTCTCGTACACGTGGACGACGTCGGCGGCGACGGTCTCCCAGTCGTAGGCGCGCACCGCCCTGCGGGCGGCCGCCGAGAGGGCGCGGCGCCGTTCCGGGTCGTCCAGGAGGGCTCCCGCCCGCTCCGCCAGGTCGGCGGGGTCGCCGGCGGAGAACAGGTCTCCGGCGCCGCCCCCCTCCAGCACCGCGGAGAAGGCGGGGATGTCACTGGCGACGATCGCCGCTCCGGACGCCATCGCCTCGGTCAGGACGATGCCGAAGCTCTCCCCTCCCAGGTTGGGGGCGCAGAAGACGTCCGCGGAGCGGTACGCGCGCGCCTTGTCGGCGTCGTCCAGGCGGCCGAGCGGGACGACGCGCGCCCGGATCCCGGCGGGGACGCTGGCCAGCGCCGCCTCCTGGTCCCCGGGGCCCGCGACCAGCAGCCGCAGGCCCGGGCGCGCGGGCGCCATCAGGGCGAAGGCGTCCAGCAGCACGGACAGGCCCTTGCGCGGTTCGTCCAGCCTGCCGAGGAAACCGAGGGAGCCGCCCTCCCCGGGCCAGCCCGGCAGGGGGTCGGCGTGCTCGAAGGCCCGCACCGCGACGCCGTTGGGGATGAGCACGGCGTCGCCGCCGACGTGCTCGACCAGGGTCCGCCGGGCGGCCTCGGAGACGGCGATGCGTCCGTTGATCTTCTCCGTCGCCGAGCGCAGGGCCCGGGAGCTCGCGGCCATCGCCCGCGAGCGTGGGTTGGACGTGTGGAACGTGGCGACCAGGGGGCCGTCCGCCGCCCAGCAGGCCAGCAGGGAGACGCTGGGAGCCGACGGCTCGTGGACGTGCAGCACGTCGAACCCGCCCTCGGAGATCCAGCGGCGGACCCGTGTCGCCGTGCGCGGACCGAAGCTGAGCCTGGCCACCGACCCGTTGTAGGGGACCGGGACCGGCCGCCCCGCGGGGACGAGGTGGTCGGGGAGCACGGCCGTCCCGGCGTCGCCCACCGGGGCGAGCACCGACACCTCGTGCCCCATGCCGGTCAGGGCCTCGGCGAGGTCCCCGACGTGCTGCTGCACCCCGCCCGGGACGTCCCAGGCGTAGGGGCAGACCAGGCCGATCCGCATGCGCGCCTCACCTGTCCCGGTGCCCGGGGGGACGGAGGTCGGCGGCTCCGGCCCCCGGGCGCCGCAGGCGGTCCTGCTCGTGGTCGAGGCTGAACACCGGCTGGAGCATGTGCCAGTCCTCGGGGTGCTCGGCGATGGCGCCCTCGAAGACCCGGGCCAGCTCCTGCGCGGTGGCCTGGATCCGCGCGGAGCGCGTGGGCCCCTCCGCGACGGGGATCTCGTCGTGGACGCGGATGTTCCAGTACGGGCCGTCGTACCAGAGCGAGACCGGCATGAGGGCGGCCCCGGTGTTGAGGGCGAGCGCGGCGGGCCCCGAGGGCACGCGGGCGCGCTCCCCGAAGAAGTCCACCTCCAGGCCCGTGCCGTGGATGTCGCGGTCGGCGAGCAGGCAGACCAGCCCGCCGTCGCGCAGCCGCCGTGCCAGGGTCGCGACCGTGTTGCCCCCGCCGGTCAGCGGGAGCACCTCCATCCCCAGGGACTCGCGGTAGGCCGTGAACCGCTCGAACAGGCTCTCCGGCCTCAGCCGCTGGGCGACGGTGGTCAGGGGGGTGCCCCGGAGGGTGATCCAGGCCCCGGCGTGGTCCCAGTTGCCCATGTGGGGAAGGGCGGCGACCACGCCCCGGCCCGACCCGACGTGCTTCTCCAGGACCTCGATGCCGGTGGCCCGGGTGTGGCCGAGGATGTACCGCTCGTCCATCGCCGGCAGCCGGAACATCTCGTAGTAGTAGCGCATGTAGGAGCGCATGCCCGCCCGGGACAGCGCGCGCAGCCGGGCGTCGGTGGCCCCCGGGCCGAGCAGGCGGCGCAGGTTGCGCTCCAGGCCGCGCGTCCCGCCGTCGTGGGCGCGCCAGGAGCGGTCGGCCAGGTGCCGGAAGGCCGCCCGGCCCACCCCCTCGGGTGCGCGTCGGACCAGCTCCCAGCCGGCGGAGTAGGCCAGGTCGGCCCAGCGTTCGTCCACGTCGTGCTCCCCGTCCTTCCCTCAGGCCCCGCCGACGGTGTCGTCGGTGTCCTCCGCCGCGCCGTCCGGGCTCCGGGTGACGTCGACGTAGGAGGGGTCGTTGAGGCGGGCCCTGGTCTCGACCAGGCGCTGGAGGACCGTGAGCAGGCTCATCCCGGCGAGCAGCCACAGGCCGCCGGCCAGGACGTAGGGCACGCCGAGCTCGCTGAGCCCCACGGCCACCAGGATGATCACCAGGCGTTCGGTGCGCTCGGCGACGCCGACGTCGCAGTTGACGCCCAGCCCCTCGGCCCGCGCCTTGATGTAGGACACCATGAAACCGCTGATCAGGCAGAAGAGCGTCAGTCCGGCGAGCAGCGGGTCGTCGCCGTCGCCGATGAACCACCAGAGCAGCCCGGCGAGGATGGAGGCGTCGGCCACGCGGTCGAGGGTGGAGTCCAGGAAGGCTCCGAACGCGCTGCTGCTGTCGTTGGCGCGCGCCACCGCGCCGTCGAGCATGTCGAAGAGCGCGAACACGGTGATGACGACCGAGCCCGCGTACAGCTGGCCGCGGGGGTAGAAGTAGAGCGCGCTGATGACGACGCCGGTGGCGCCGATGATGGTCACGAGGTTCGGTGTGAGGCCGATCCGGGCGAGGCTCCGTCCGAGCGGAGCGGTGACCCGGGAAGTGATGGGGCGAAGGATTCTCAGCATGGCTTCTTGTGATCGTAGGGCGGGAACGGCCCCGGGGGTGGGAACCGCGTCCGGTGGGGGTGGCGCGCCACCGGACCGCCCGGTGCCGGGCCGGGGGCGGCGCCGCGTCCGTGCGGTGTCGCGGCCCTGGGGCCGCCGCGCGGTCGGTGCTCGTGGGCCGTCTAGTCGCGGGGCCAGTGGTCGGCCAGCTTCTCCCGGGTCTGCTCCAGCATCTCGGGCAGCACCTTGGTGTGGCCGACGACGGGCATGAAGTTGGCGTCGCCGCCCCAGCGCGGAACGATGTGCTGGTGCAGGTGGGCGGCGATGCCCGCGCCCGCCGCGGCGCCGAGGTTCATGCCGACGTTGAAGCCCTGCGGCCCGTAGGCCCCGGTGAGGGCGCGGATGCCGGCGCGGGTGAGGGCGGCGACGTCCGCGGTCTCGTCCTCGTCCAGGCCGGTGTAGTCCGAGACGTGGCGGTAGGGGCACACCAGCAGGTGGCCGCTGTTGTACGGGTAGAGGTTGAGGACCACGTAGGCGCTCTTGCCGCGGGCGACCACGAGTCCCTCGGGGTCGGGGAGACCGGGAGCGCGGCAGAAGGGGCAGCCGTCCTCGGGGCGGGAGCCGGTCGGCTTGCCCTCGCCCTTGATGTAGGCCATCCGGTGCGGGGTCCACAGGCGGTCCCAGCCGTCGGGGGAGCCGGTCCCCGCTCCGGGGGCGCCCCGCTGGTCGTCCAGTCCGTTCTCGGCACCGTTCATGGGTCGTCCGTTTCCGTCGCCTGCCCGTGCTCTCCGCGTTCCCCAGCATAGGAGGGCCCGCGCGCGGGCGTGCCGCCGTACCGCCGGGGGGCGCCCACGGCCCGCCCGCCTCCCGGCCCCGGTCGCGCCGCCGGACCGGCGGGCCGTGTCCTGCGCGTCCTCCCCCGCCCGCGCCCCTACAGCCCGAGCAGCGTGCGCAGGTGGCGCGGGGGCGGGGAGCCGTGGGCGAGCATCGCGTCGTGCCGCTCGCGCTCGCTGAGCGAGGGGCGCGAGGCGGCGAGGTCCCGGGCGATGTCGGACACCTCCGCGTAGCCCACGTAGTAGGTGGACAGCTGCGCGCTGGTGAGCTGGGCCCGGCGCCACTTGCCCACCGCCTCGCCCTCCTCCTGGTGGCCGCGCCGCGTCAGCAGGGAGATCGCCTCGGACTCGGCCAGGTCGCCCGTGTGCAGGCGCACGTCCAGGATCGCGTTGAGGATCATCCGCAGGCGCATCTTGAGCTGTACCAGGCGCAGCGCCAGGTTCTCCCGGGGGTCCTCGGCCCAGCCGTGCCGGGCCATGAGCTCCTCCGCGTAGACCGCCCACCCCTCGATGAAGGTTCCGCTCCACAGGACGTTGCCGACCCGGGTGCCGCCGGTGTGGCGCGCCGCGTGGGCGAGCTGGAGCGCGTGCCCCGGCACCGCCTCGTGGACCATGAGGTTGCGCAGCATGCTCGCGTTGTACTCGCGGAAGAAGGACTCCCGGCGCTCGGCCGGCCAGTCGGCGGGCGGCGGGGCGACCGCCACCAGCGTCGGCCGCTCCAGGACCGCGGGGTCCAGCGGGGAGGGGACGACCGCGCCGAAGGCGTCCCTGGCCGGGGGCGCGGGGAGCCGGGCGGGCGGGTCGCAGTAGGCCACGGCCACGCCCCTGCGCGACTCGGGCATCGGGATGATCCGGACGGGGTCGTCGTACACCGTCACCAGGTCGAGTCCGCGCACACGCCCGTCGAGGTGCATGAGCGCGTCGGCGCAGGCCGGGCGCACGGTGTCGGCGTCCGTGGCGTTCTCCGCGGCGAGCGCCGCCAGCACGTCCGCCACCTGGCCCTCGCGGCGGGGCCGGCCCTCGTACTCGGCGGCCACCTCGGCGATCGCCTCCTCCGTGGCCAGCAGGTCGCTCTCGGCGCGCACCAGGAGCGCGTCGGGCGACAGCTCGGAGTCGAGCGTGTACCAGAGCTGGGCGGCGAAGTCCCGGGCGCCCAGCCGCGGGTCCGCGGCGGCCCCCTCCACCCGGCCGCGGAGCCAGTCGGCGTACTCCTCCACCGCGGCCAGGGCGGTCAGGCGCTCCTGTTCGAGCCGGGAGGGCGCGGACGGCTCCTGCGCGGCCAGCGCGGGCACGCCCGAGGCGAGCATGGCCCTGGCCCCGTCGAGCTGCGCCAGGGCCGTCTCGACGTGCACACGGGGCATGCCCGGCCCCTCGGACAGTCGGGCGCGCGCGGTGGAGAGGTAGTCGGGCAGTGCGGCGCAGCGCGAGGCCAGGGCCGCCAGCCGCTCGGGGAGGGGGAGGGTGTCGCGCTCCAGGAGGGCGTAGAGGGCCTCTCCCGGCGAGTACAGGAGCGGGTCCCACGTGCGGGGCCTCAGCTCGGTGGTGTGCCACAGGTCCGCGCTGATCCTCGACCGCAGGACCTCCAGGTCGACCAGGTCGCCCGCGGGGATCAGGTCGCCGTCGATCTCGTCCAGGGAGCCGAGGGCGTCGGTGAGCACCTCGACGCGGTGCGCGTCGGCCTGCGCCGACAGGTCGGAGAGGCGGGCCGCGCCCCGGGCGTCGCCCAGGTCGAGCGCCCACTCGGGGGCGTCGTCGAGAAGGAAGTCGAGCACCCGCTCGGCCACCTCGCGGAACCGCCGTGTCATCGCCTCTGCGTCGGGCTGGGAGGAAGAGCTCATCCCGCCATGATGCCAGCACGGACGCCCGGTTCCCGCGTCGCGGGAACCGGGCCGTGCTCTGTGCGGGACCCCGGCCCGGGTTGGCCCAGAAGCCTGGGGGCTAACGCCAGGAGTTCTGACCGCCCGTGGAAGTGGGCTGTCCTGCGGCGCCCTCGGGGTCCCCCACCGTGATGGCGTGCTCGACGAGGGTGATGAGCGTCGACTTGGTGGAGGCCTTGTCACGGGCGTCCACCTGGACGATGGGGATCTCCGGGCTGAGCGTCAGAGCGTCCCGGACCTCGTCCGCGGCGTGGGGGTAGTAGCCGTCGAAGCCGTTGATCCCCACGATGAACGGCAGGCGCGCCTCCTCGAAGTAGTCGATCGCCGGGAAGCAGTCCGCCAGGCGGCGGGTGTCCACCAGCACGACGGCGCCGATCGCGCCCTTGACCAGGTCGTCCCACATGAACCAGAACCGGTGCTGTCCGGGTGTGCCGAACAGGTACAGGATCAGGTCGGAGTCGAGGGAGACGCGGCCGAAGTCCATCGCCACGGTGGTGGTCTGCTTGTCCGGCGTCTTGGCGAGGTCGTCCACCCCGACGCTGGCGCTGGTCATGACCGCCTCGGTGGTCAGCGGCACGATCTCGGAGACGGAGCCAACGAATGTCGTCTTCCCGACACCGAAGCCCCCGGCGACGACGATCTTGACCGACGTCATCGCGTTCCCCCCAGCACCGCCTTCCTCGGCTGGGCTAGAGCTTGCGAAGTCCACTGAGCACCCTTTCAAGCAGGTTGGTGTTGGGACGGGCTTCGTTGTTGAGCGAGGACCTGATCTGGACCAGTCCCTGCTCGGACATGTCCGCCACAAGCACCCGCGCCACGCCGAGCGGCATCCGCAACAGCGCGGAGATCTCCGCCACGGAACGCCATTCCCGGCACAGGTCGCTGATCGCCTGCCATTCGGGCGTCAGCGTCCCAGACTCGTTACGGGCCGCGGCGGTCGCCGAGATCAGAGCTTCCAGGGGAAGCTGCGACTTCGGCTTGGTGCGTCCCTTGGTGACCGCGTAGGGGCGGACCAGCGAACTGGGCGCGCTCCCCGCCGCGGATCGTTGTTCGTACTGTTGTTGGATTGGTCGAGGAACATCTCCGCCGCCCGGCACGGCCGGCGTCCCCCCGGTGGGGGGTCCGCCCGGCTGTTGTCCGAACCACGAGGCGCTCCCGGCATCTCTACTGTGAGGTGCCACCACTTCCTCCTGTCGGTGGTGGATCAGTGGATTCCCGAGGTGCGCGCCGTTGGTGTCAGCGCCCGCCCCGCCCGCTCGACGAGCAGGGTCATCTCGTACGCGACCAGGCCGAGGTCGCTCTCCGCCGCCGCCAGGACCGCGAGGCAGGAGCCGTCGCTGATGGCCATGATGAGCATCAGCCCCCGCTCCATCTCCACCACGGTCTGGGCGACCGCCCCACCTTCGAACACCCGGGCCGCGCCCTGCGTGAGGCTCGACAGGCCGGAGGCGATCGCCGCCAGCTGGTCGGCCCTGTCAGCCGGGAACCCCGCCGACGAGGCCAACGGAAGGCCGTCTGAGGAGACGACGATCGCGTGGGCGACGTCAGGGACCCGGTCGGCAAAGTCAGTGATCAACCAGTTGAGTTCATTCACCTGTCGACTCATCTGATCTCCTGTCCAATTCGCCGGCTTGGTCTCTCGGCACTGCTACCGCCGGCACGGCATGTGACAGCACTGCCTCTAGGAACTGCCCGGCCCCTCCCGTGGGGGTGGCCGGGAGTCTGGTGTTCTGCTCTGGTCAAGCCGTGGGTGCGGCGCGTCCGAGAAGCTCGGTAGATGCTATTGCATCCTGCTTCCCCGAATAAGGGGGACCCCGTCCCACCAGGTTGCACTGGGGTCACTCCTCCGTACCTTCGCCGAGCTGGTTCCGGCCGTCGCGGACACCCTTCTGGAAACCAGAGAAGCGGTTTCGGACACGGTCCGCACTACGAGTGGGCATCTGCTTGAAGTTCTCCGGCTTGGGGGCTGTTCCTGGGACAAGGTTTGCCTTGGGAACCCGTTTTGGCAAGCCCGACGTGGTGAGGCCGCCCGCGAGCGGCTCGGCGGCGGTGCGCGCGGCCTTCCAGCCGCGGTCGGCCGCGGAGTTCCACTCCTGCTCGGAACGGGTGTCCTGGCCGTTCGCCGCGGGCTGGGGGCGCTGGGCCGACCGGGTCGGCTGCGCCTGGCGGTCCTGGTTCGGGTCGACCTGCTGGATCGGACCGGTCTCGGTCGTGTCGACGGTGGGCCCGCCGGTGCGGCGCTTGAACCAGTTGGACTCGATCGCGTCGAAGATCGGCAGCGAGTCGTTGTCCTCGCCCGAGGGGCTCGGCGGCACGACGGTGTTGTTCGGCCCCTGTGTCCCCCCGTAGCGGCGGGAGAGGTAGGCGGTGGAGCCGTAGCCCTCGCGCGTGTCGCCGCCCCCCGAGCGCCAGTTCCCGGTCTCGTTGGACGAGGGGGCCTGGGGCTGCTGGGTTCCGGTGTTCCAGTCGGAGGCGACGGCCGGGAAGGTCTCGGTGTCGTCCCCTCGCGCCGGGGCCGCGGGGCGCTCGTGGGCCCCCGCGTCGCGGCCCGCGCCCTCGTCCCTGCCGAAGGCGCCCCGGTCGGGCTGTCCGCCGCTCTGGGACGCCGACCCGGTGTTGCCGAAGGCGTCGTAGGAGTCGGCGGCCCCGGCCGGGCGCCGGAAGGCGCTGGTGTCGGTGACGGGGCGGCGGAAGGACCCGGTGTCGGCGGGACGGCCGAACGATCCGGTGTCGGAGGAGCGGTCGGCGGACCCGTTGTCGCGGAAGGGCGAGTCGCTCCCCGCGTCGGAGCGGGGGGCCGGGTCGAAGAGGCTGCGTCCGCCGGTCTCCGGCTTCGGGTTCCGGTCGTCGTCCTCGGGCGTGTCGTAGGGGTCCACGACCGGCCGGCCGTTGGAGGCGGCGCCCGCCCCGGTGGCCCCGGAGCCCTTGGCGGTGCCCCAGACGTCGGAGCCGCTGCTCTGCCAGAGGTCCTGGCCGCTGGGCGGGTGCTCGTCGGAGCGGACGTTGCCGGGCTGGCGCTTGGGCAGTCCGCCGAAGTCGCCCGCGCCGGAGTCGGCCTCGTGGGTCTGCCAGGGGTCGCCGGGCTCGCTCGCCGCCGGGCTGGAGGCGAAGGCCGCCTGGGCCTCGGCGAAGGTGTCCGGGGCCCCGGAGGTGAGCTCGGGACGGCTGTCGGCCACGCCCAGGGCGTGCTGCCCCTCGACGGGGGTGATCAGCAGGTCCGGCGGGAAGGTGACGTGGGCGGTGGTGCCGCCGCCGTGCGCCTCCTGGAGTCGGAGCTTGACGCCGTGGCGGTGGGCCAGGCGGGAGACCACGAACAGGCCCATGCGGCGCGAGACGGCGACGTCGATGACCGGCGGGGCGGCCAGACGGGCGTTGATCGCCGCCAGGTCCTCGGGGGCCATGCCGATGCCGCTGTCGGTGACGTCGACCTGCACGCCGCCGTTGTCGAGGGTCTTGGCGCTGACCAGGACCTCGGTGTCGTGCGGGGAGAACGAGGTGGCGTTCTCCACCAGCTCGGCGACGAGGTGGATGACGTCGTTGACCGGGCGGCCGAGCACCGAGATGTGGGAGGGGGCGCGCACGTTGACGCGCTCGTACTGCTCGACCTCGGAGACCGCGCCGCGCAGGACGTCGACCAGCGGGACGGGCTGGGCCCACTTGCGGGTGTTGTCCTGACCGGAGAGGACCAGCAGGTTCTCGTTGTTGCGGCGCATGCGCGTGGCGAGGTGGTCCAGCTGGAACAGGTCGGAGAGCCGGTCGGAGTCCTGCTCGGACTGCTCCAGGCCGTCGATCAGGCGCAGCTGCCGCTCCACCAGGGTCTGGCTCCGGCGGGACAGGTTGACGAACATCGCGTTGACGTTGCTGCGCAGGGCCGCCTCGTCGGAGGCCAGGGTCAGGGCCACGCGGTGGACGTCGTCGAAGGCGCGGGCGACCTCGCCGATCTCGTCGTTGCTCTCGACCTCGATCGGGGTGACCTTGACCGCCTCGGGGACCGAGCCGGCCTCCTGCATCCGGTTGATCGCGTCGGGCAGGTCGCGCTCGGCGACGCGGCGCGCGCCGTCCTCCAGGGTGCGCAGCGGGCGCACCAGGGAGCGGACCACCAGGGAGGTGAGGACGAAGACGGCGAGAAGCACCAGGGCGACGACGAGGAGGTCGGTGAGGGCGCGCATCATGGCGCCGGCCCGCAGGTCGTTGGCCTCGGCGGCGATGCCCTCGGCGATCTCCTCCTCGACCGTCTGGAGGCGCTCCAGGGCGACGTCGGCGATGTCCTTGTACGCCTCGGGACCGTCGTTGGCGGTCACACCGGTCAGCGGGTCGTCGCGCTCGGCGCGGTACATGACGCGCATGCGCATGGTGGAGACCTGGCTGACCTCCAGGCCGGTGAAGTGCTCGTCGAAGACGGCGCGCTGCTCGGTGGAGGCGGCCTGGACGAAGTTCGAGATCTCGTTCTCGTAGCGGGCGCGGCTGGAGTCGATGGCCTCGGAGATGCCGCCGGTCATCGAGTCGCGGGCCAGCGAGTGGCTCATCAGCGCCGTCTCGTACGAGAGCTGGTCGCGCGCGTTGGAGAGCGCGGTGAGCGTCCGGACGCTCTCACGCAGGTCGGTGTCGCCGGTGTCGTCCGCGATCGTCTGGTTGAACTCGGTCAGCGCGCGGGAGACGGTGCGGTACTTGGTGACGACGGGGAGGACCGTGATGCGGGTCTCGTCGACCTCGGTGCGCAGGGCGTCCAGGGTCGCGATCTGGCTCCGCATCCCGGTGAGCCGGTTGTTGGCGATGGAGCCCTCGACCTCGCCGATGTCGTCGAGCCGGGCAGTGAGGCTCTGCTGGAGGTCGCGGGTCGCGTTGCGCTGGTCCTCCATCTCCTGCCGGAGGTCGTCCGACCGCCGCGCGGGGTCGGCGTTGTCGGAGATGTACACCGCGCTCGCGGTGCGCTCGCGGCCCAGCTGGTTGGCCAGCTGCACGATGAGGACGCCGATCTCGGCGCGGTCCTCGATGTGCGCGTGGGTGACGGTGGAGACCGCGGCCTCGTAGACCCTCAGCCCGCCGAGCGCGAGCGCCACGGCGGTGGGGATGACGATGAGGGCCACCAGCCGGGAGCGCACCCGCCAGTTGCGTGGCTGCCACCGTTTGGCTCTGCGCTGGGGCGCGGCGTCGGCGTTTTCGGCCTGCGCCGCCGCGCTCTGAGCGCTGGCCCCGTCTTTTGTCGCTCGTGTCGACACGGACCCTCGCAACCTTTCGTGTCACCGCCTCGAGCGGTTGGTTGGACCCCAGGGGCCGACCACTCCGGCCGAAGACTCTTCGGGGAAAAACGGTGGGGACCACGTGGGCCACCGAACCAGGAGCGGTGGGGAATGTGGGGAGATGTGAAGACTGTCCGCCGGACTCGCCTGGGAGGAGAGGCTACGCGCACCCAAAAGCTTCAGGAAGTGCGCGTGCGGTGGATAGCGTACCAATGCGTGCGAAGGTATCGCTTCCGCCGTTTGACGGCGATCGACAAGATCATCTTCGTCCACCTAGCAGCACAATGCCCTCGATGTCGGCATTATGGCTAATCCCCCAGGTCAGACATAGCGACCGAAACCCACTCAAGTGGCCAGGTAACTTTTTGGACACACCACCAGCTTCCCCACCAAGACTCCCCCGACATGACATCGTGACAAGACGTATACGCAGGTCCTGAGGAGGAAGCGGAGATGCGTGCATCGCCTTGCCCCCGTGCGACTACCGTGCGTAGCAAAACGCATTCGGACGGTCCGCCCCCCGGAAGGGATCCCGCCTTCCGGAACCGATCCATTTCGGTCACCGCCGCACTTCCGCTGGGCCTCCTGACCCTCCTCTCCCTGGCCGCGGCCCCGGGGGCCGCGGCCGACGACACCACCGGGGCGGCCACCCTCGGGGACGTGCGCGTCGAGCTGGCCGAACTGCGCGCGGGCACGGAGGTCCTACGACAGGAGGCCCTCGGCAGGATCGAGCGCTACGAGGAGGAGAGCGGGCGCCTGGAGGAGCTGGCCGAACGGAGCGCCGAGGCGGCCGAGCGCGCGGGCGCCGCCGGCGAGCGCGGCGAGGAGGCCAGGATCGCCGCCGCCCGCCAGGCGGCGGCCGTCTACATGGGCGCCGACGTGGGGCCGGTGCACGCGTGGGGCGGGCCCGAGGGCCCCTCGGGCATGCTCGAGCGCGGAGCCCTCCTGCACGTGCTGGGGGAGCACAGGGCCGCCGAACTGGACCGCGCGGGGGCGGCGCGGGTCGTGGCCGAGACCGTCGACGGCCTGGCCGAGGCCGCCGAGCGGGAGCAGGCGGAGGCGGTGGAGGCAGCGGCGGCGGCCCGCGAGGAGGCCGTGGAGGCCGTCACGGCCCAGGAGGAGCGGACGGTATGGCTCCTGGAGGAGCAGACCCGCCTGGAGGCCCGGCTCGCGGAGGTCGGCGACCCGGGGGACCGGGAGCGGCGCCGGGAGGAGGCCCTGCACGACGCGCGCGCGGCGCTGTCGTCGACCGACAGGGACGGCGGCCGCGGCCGGGAAGCGGGGCGAACGCCCTCCGCGGACACGGGGTGCGCTCGGGGGGAGGCCGCGGCCCACGCCAACGGCCGCATGCCGGAGTCGTTGCTGTGCCCCCTCCCCCAGCCCGGCGAGAGGCTGCGGGCCGACGCCGCCGAGGCCTTCATCGAGCTCGACGGCGCCTACCGCGAGGCGTTCGGCCGCCCCATGTGCGTGACCGACTCCTACCGCCCCTACCACGAGCAGGTGAGCCTGTTCCGCGAGATGCTGCCCGGCATGGCCGCGCGCCCGGGGACCAGCCGGCACGGGCTGGGGGTGGCCGTGGACCTGTGCGGGGGCGTGCACGAGGAGGGGTCCCCCGAACACGAGTGGATGCTGGCCCGCGCCCCCGGGTACGGCTGGGACAACCCGCCCTGGGCGCGCGGCGGGTTCGAGCCCTGGCACTGGGAGTTCACCCCCTGACGGCGGCCCCCTCCCCGGCGCCGCTCAGACCTGGGAGCCGACCCGGACCTCGAAGGTCCCCAGGACGCCCGCGTCCACGAACAGCTCGTCGTCCTCCTCCAGGCGCGGGGTGGAGACGGGCAGGAGGACGCGCATCCGGCCCGCGCCGGAGGGGCCCGACACCAGCCAGGCGTCGGCCGGGTCCGCGATCCCCCGGCCGACCTCCCTGTCGTCCACCGAGGCGCTCAGCTCCAGCGGCGCCCCCGGCACCTCGTCGGCGGTGGTCAGGACGGGCCCCAGGCTCAGCTGCACCGCGGCTCCCCGCTCGTCCAGCCACAGGCAGGCGGGCGTGTAGGCGCTCGCCGGGCCGTCGCCGCCGGCGACGGCCGCCACGCCCACCAGCGCCGTCCGCGCGGCGGGCAGGACCGCGTCGTCCGAGCCCCGTACGAGCTCCGGGTGGATCTCCCACACCTCGCCGCCGACCATGGCGGGCACCAGGGCCGTGGGGGTCACCGGCGCGCACATGCGCGCCTCCGGTTCGACGATGATCTCGACCGGCGCGGCGGCGGCCCGCCCGCCGGCCGCGGCCAGGGCGTCGCCGCCCGCCGCCAGCAGCTCCGCCAGGCCGCCGGGGTCGGGGCTGCCCAGCACGTCCCCGTCCTCCAGGACCCCGACGCGCTCGCCCCCGCCACTCGGCGAGAGATAGGTCACCCAGCGCATGCGCCTCTCCTTTTCCACACGGGAGCGGAAGCGCCTCAGAGGACAGCGGTAGGGCTGTGCTCCTTGCCCGTCCCGGCGCACCCACGGCACGGCTCGTCGACCCTGTGCCAGACGATCACGCCGTTCCCGTCCCGGTGCGGCCGCTCGGGCCGCCACCACCCCGTTCCGGAACAGAACCGGCACTCGACGCCGTCCTGGTCGCACCACCCGCACGACGAAATCGCGCACCGGGTGTGTGTCGGTCCCCGCATCGGCTCCATGCGCTCCCACCGTCTCCAGCGAAATCGCGACCAGCCTTGCACAGCGGTGGTACGGGAGTCCAGCCGGGCGGGGGCGAACCGCCGGGTCAGAGGCGCTTCGCGGGGCGTCGCGGCGCCGGGTCAGCCGGACTCGCGCACCACCAGGTGGGTGTCGAGGGTGACCGTCTCGGCCTCGACCGTGCGGGGGATCGCCACGTCGACGAGCAGTCGCGCCATCTCCCGGCCCATCTGGACCGTGGGCTGGTGGATGGTGCTGAGCGGCGGGTCGCTGTGCTGGGCCATGACCGTGTCGTCGTAGCCCACCAGGGCCACGTCGTCGGGCACCCGCAGCCCGCGCTCGCGCAGCACGCGCAGGCCGCCGATGGCCATCATGTCGGAGCCCGCGAACACGGCGTCCGGCGCCGGACCGGTGTCCAGGAGGCGTGCCATGGACTCGGCTCCCCCCTCCACGCTGAAGTCCCCGTGGACCACGAGGCGCTCGTCCACCTCGATCCCGGCCTCGGCCATGACGTCGTGGTAGCCGCGGAGGCGCTCCTGGCCGGCGTTCATGTCCAGCGACCCGGTGATGGTGGCCACCCTGCGGTGACCGCGGTCCAGCAGGTACCGGGTGGCCGCGCGGGCGCCGCCGTAGTTGTCGATGTCCACGCAGTACGGGGCGGGCTGGTCCGGGGAGTGGGGACGGCCGCCGTGCACGACCGGCACGCCCGCCTCGGCCAGGCGCGTGGAGAGCGGGTCGTCGCGGTGCTGGGACACCAGGAGCGCCCCGTCCACGTGGAACCCGCTGAGGTAGTCGCCCACGCGCTTGTGCTCGGCCTCGGTACGGGCCGTGGTCAGCATCAGCTGGAGGTCGCGCTCGTGCAGGACCGAGCTGACGCCGCGGATGATGTCGGCGAAGAAGGGGTCGGCGAACAGCCGGTCGCGCGGTTCGGAGACGACCAGCGCGATCGTGTCCGTGCGCCGGGTGACCAGGGTGCGCGCGGCCTGGTTCGGGCTGTAGCCCAGTTCGGCGATCGCGTTGTGCACGGCCTCCCGGGTGTGCGGGCTCACCTGGGCGGAGCCGTTGATCACACGGGAGACGGTACCGCGGCCGACGCCGGCCCGCTCCGCCACCATCTCCAGGGTCGGACGCTGCCGACCGCCACCGCTCTTGGCCACTTCGAGGCTCCCTCTGGGGTTCGTGTTCCGCCGTCCCGGGACGGGCCCCGGGACGGCGGTGTGTTAGACGGACGCTCTCATGGTGTCGTCCCGCCGGGAACGACGGTGTGGGGCGCCCCGGAGGACACCCCACCGCCGTCCGCGGCCCACCGGGCCGCCGGCGCCTGTACGCCCGCGTCTACCGTTCGGGGAACCGGCCCGTCCCAGCAAGTGTGGCGTACCAGAGCCCGCTGTCCTTGACGGTCCTGCGCTGGGTCTCGTAGTCGACGTGCACGATCCCGAACCGGCGGGAGTACCCCCACGCCCACTCGAAGTTGTCCAGGAGCGACCACGCGAAGTACCCGCGCAGGGGGATCCCGGCGCGGACGGCCTCCCCCGCGGCCCTCAGGTGGCCCTCGTAGTAGTCGGTGCGGTCGGTGTCGTGGACCCGCCCGTCCTCGGTCACGGTGTCCTCGAAGGCACAGCCGTTCTCGGTGACGTAGAGGTCGATGCCGCCGCTCTCCCCGGCCAGGCGCTGGAGCACGTCGTACAGCCCGGTGGGGTCGATCTCCCATCCCATGTGGGTGACGGGGAGCCCCTGGGAGACGTGCACCTCCTCCGGGTCCGAGGCCAGCCAGGCGTTCCCGCCCTCGCCGCTGACCAGCTCGGGGTCCAGCCCCTTGGCGGAGGCGGCGACGAACTCCGGCGAGTAGTAGTTCACGCCGAGGAAGTCCAGCGGCGCGGAGATGGTCTCCAGGTCCCCGTCGGAGACGAAGGAGAAGTCGCTGATCTCGGCGAGGTCCTCCAGGACGTCCGCCGGGTAGCGCCCCTTGAAGAGCGGGTCGGTGAAGATCCGGTTGCGCACCCCGTCCGCGCGGCGCGCGGCGCGGGCGTCGGCCGCGGTGGGACCGTGGGGGCGGATGACGGCCTGGTTGTGGGCCAGACCGACCTTGGCCGGGTGCCCCGTGGAGCGGATGGCCTCCACCGCCAGGCCGTGGCCGAGCAGCAGGTGGTGGGTGGCGGCCACGGCCTGGGCCGCGTCCTTGTGGCCGGGCGCGTGGTGGCCGTTGTGGTAGCCGAGGAAGGCCGAGCACCAGGGCTCGTTGATGGTCATCCAGTGGCCGACGCGGTCGCCGAGGGCCTCGGCGACGATCTGGGCGTAGTCGCGGAAGCGGTAGGCGGTGTCGCGCACGGGCCAGCCGCCGGCGTCCTCCAGCGGCTGGGGCAGGTCCCAGTGGTACAGGGTCGCCCAGGGCTGGACCCCGGCCTCGAGGAGGGAGTCGACGAGGCGGTCGTAGAAGTCGATCCCGGCCTGGTTGACGGCGCCGGAGCCCTCGGGGACGATCCGCGGCCAGGCCACGGAGAAGCGGTACGCCCCGAGGTTCATCTCCTTCATGAGCGCGACGTCTTCGGCGTAGCGGTGGTAGTGGTCGTCGGCGGGTTCACCGGTGTCGCCGCCCAGGACCTTGCCGGGTGTCTCGGCGAAGGTGTCCCAGATGCTGCGGCCCCGGCCGTCCTCGGTGGTGGCGCCTTCGATCTGGAACGAGGCGGTCGCCGCCCCCCAGAGGAAGCCCTCGGGGAAATCCTTGCGGTTGCTCACTTCTTCGGTACGCACCTTCCGTGACGAGGGGACATCGTTGTGGGAGCGCTCCCATAAAACAAACAGAGTAGTACCCCGATGTCAATCGACGGGATACAGGCCGAAACCCAACCGTTACGCGGGGGCGCCGGCGCCGCTGCGCGGGCGCCCCCGCAGGGCTCAGTCCTCGGAGGCCCCGCCGCCGACGGGGAGCACGATGCCCTCCCAGCGCTCCTCCATGAACTGGCGCACCTCGTCGCTGTGCAGCAGCTCGTCGAGCCTGACCACGTCCTCGGCGCCGGCGTCCTCGGACCGTACGACCAGGCCGTTGGCGTACTGGTTGTCCTCGGTGCCCTCCCAGGCGAGGGCGTTGGCCGTCGCGGGCAGGTCCGCCTCCAGGGCGTAGTTGCCGTTCACGACGGCCGCGTCCAGGTCCTGGAGCGAGCGCGGCAGCTGGGCGGCCTCCACCGGGGTGACGGTGAGGTCGAGGGGGTTCTCCTCGATGTCGTCGACCGAGGGGGCGCGCCCGCCGGTGTCGGCGAGCGTGATCACGTCCTCGGCGGCCAGGAGCTCCAGGGCGCGCCCCATGTTCGAGGTGTCGTTGGGGACGCCCACCTCTCCGCCCTCGGGCAGGTCGGCCAGGTCCGTGAGCTCCTGCGAGTAGACGCCGAACGCCTCCAGGTGCACGTCCGACACGTAGCTCAGGTCCGCGTCGGGGTTGCCCTCCAGGTACTCGTCCAGGAAGGGCGCCGTCTGGTAGTAGTTCACGTCCAGCTCGCCCTCCGACAGGGCGGCGTTGGGCTGGTTGTAGTCGGTGTACACCACCACGTCCAGGCTCAGGCCCGCGTCCGCCGCCAGGTTCTCGTCGACGAACTCCAGGATCTCCGCGTGCGGCATCGGCGTGGCGCCGATCCTCAGCGTCGTCAGCCCCTCGGCGTCGGTGCCCTCCTGGGCCCGCTCGCTTGGGCTGCCGCAGGCCGCCAGCACGGCCGCGGCCACCCCCGCGGCGACGGCCCCCCGCGCCACTCGTGCCCTGGTACTCCCGGTCATCGCTGTCTCCTTCCTCGTCGGACAGAAAAATCGGGGGGTGGGGTGGGGGGCGTGCGGGCCGGGGGCGGGCTCGTGGCCCGTCCCCGGGGCTCCCGGCCGTCGGGCGGGGCCGGTCAGCGCCGTGACAGGCGGCGCACCAACAGGTCGCCGATGCTCTGGGCGATCTGGACGATCACGATCAGCAGGATGACGGTGGCCCACAGGTAGTGGTCGTTGAACCGCTGGTAGCCCTCCCGGATGGCCAGGTCGCCCAGTCCCCCGCCGCCGATGGCGCCCGCCATGGCGGAGTAGGAGATGAGGGCGACCACGGTCATCACCAGGCCCGCGATCAGGCCGGGCAGGGCCTCGGGCAGCATCACCTTGCCCACGATCGTGAAGCGGCGGGTGCCCATCGCGTGCGCGGCCTCGACGACGCCGCGGTCGACCTCCCTCAGGGAGGTCTCCACCAGGCGGGCGAAGAACGGGATGGCGCCGATGCTCAGGGGCACGATCGCCGCGGTCGGGCCCAGGGTGGTGCCCACCAGGAAGCGGGTCAGGGAGAGCACCGCCACCATCAGGACGATGAACGGGAGCGAGCGTCCGACGTTGACGACCGCGCTGAGGACGGCGCGCACGGCCGGCGCCGGGGTCAGCCCTCCCCGGTCCGTGGACACCAGCAGAACGCCCAGCGGCAGGCCGACCAGCACGCTGATGAGCGTCGCCCACACCACCATGTAGACGGTGTCCTGGGTGCCCAGCCACAGGCTGGGCCACATGTTCGGCCAGTCTTGGACGAACGCGACGATCGCGTCCCAGGCGTTGCCGCCCTCGGCCGCGGACGCCGCGAGGGCGAGGGCGTCGGTGGGGTTGGTCATCACTTTCCGGCCTCCTCGACCAGCAGGCCGTGCTCGGACAGGTAGGCGAGCGCCTCGGTGCGGCGGGCACCGCGCATGTCGACGCTCAGGCGGCCGACGGACTGCCCGGCCACCTGCTCCACGCCGCCGCCCAGGATGTTGACGTCGACGTCGAAGCGGCGGGTGAGCTCGGACATGAACGGCTCGTCGAAGGAGCGCGGGTAGGTGATGAACACCGTCTCCGGGCCGCCGTTGGCGGGCAGCGGGAAGAGGGAGCGCGCGAGCAGCGACCCCGGGGTTCCGATCAGGTCGAGGACCCGGCCCGACTCCAGGAACACGCCCTTCTCCATGATCGCCGCGGAGTCGCAGATCCGCTTGATCACGTCCATCTCGTGCGTGATGAGGAGGATGGTGAGGCCGAGCTCGTCGCGCAGGCGTCGCAGCAGGGCGAGGATCGAGTCGGTGGTGGCGGGGTCGAGCGCGGACGTCGCCTCGTCGCTGAGCAGCACCTGGGGGGCCGAGGCGAGGGCCCGGGCGATGCCGACCCTCTGCTTCTGGCCGCCGGAGAGCTGCGCGGGGTAGGCCCGCGCCTTGTCGCCGAGGCCCACGAGTTCGAGGAGCTCGCCGACCCGGGCCCGCCTGCGGGTCCTGTCGACGCCGGAGACCTCCAGGGGGAAGCCCACGTTCCCGGCGACGGTGCGCGAGGACAGCAGGGCGAAGTGCTGGTGCACCATGCCGATGTTGCGCCTCGCCGCGCGCAGCCGGGCCCCGCGCAGCGAGGTGAGCTCCTCGCCCGCGACCTCGACCGTCCCGGCGTCGGGGCGCTCCAGGAGGTTCACCGAGCGCAGGAGGGTGCTCTTGCCCGCGCCGCTCTGGCCGACCACCCCGAAGATCTCCCCGGGTTCGACATGCAGGTCGACCCCGTCCAGGGCGGTCACCTGGTGTTTCTTCAACCTGTAGGCCTTGTGCAGGCCCACTGCGTCAATCACGGTTATCCCATCGACGTCTCAGCGGTGGTCTCACGGCGCCCTGTACGGGAGCGCGGGGGGCTGGACTCGGCGTGGGGTTGACGCCCACGTCCGAGCGTACGGAGAGCCCCGCGAGCGGGCGGCGGCGACGCGCCGGTACGGGTGCGCACGGCGGGTCGGCGGGCGGGCGCCCCCGTGTGGTCGGGAGGGTCCGACACCCCCGCGCCGCGGGGCGGCCCGGATCGGCGCGGCGGGCGGGCGGCTCCTTAGGAGCGGGCCCGCGGGCCCGTGCGGGCGCGACACGGACCCGGCAGGGAGGCCGGACACCCCGCGGCGCCGTCCGCCCGGGCGGGAATGGTGGTCGCTTGGTCGCGCTCAGGAGCCTTCACGGTCCCAAGCCAACCATGGCGGACCAGCCACTTCACCTGAATCATCATCCGAATTCAGGTTATTTAGACCACATTGACAACCTTTGTCCACCGGTGGAATCGTCCCGTCTTTCCCCCATCCCCGTGCGAGTGCCTACACTCATGACCATCCCGTGACTCCCACTCCCCCTCCGCGGCACGCGCGAGGAGTCGGGGGCGGGGCCGCGAGGGCGGCCCGGCCCCGTACGGGAACAGACGAGAAGCAGCGCCCGCCCCTCTCCCGTGCCCGACGGGAGTGCGCGCGGGCTCGAGGAGCGACCACACAGTGCAGTCCGACGACCTGAGCCGAGTGGACGATTTCGCCGACTTCTGGGCTCCCGATCCCACCGACCGCGCCCGGGGCGAGGGTTGCGCACGGGTACTCCCGGCGATCGTCCGCCCCGGCCGCGCCCGCGTGGCCGCGCTCGCCGCGAGCCTGGTCGGGAGCCTCCTCGTCCTTCCCCAGGCCGCCGTCACGGCTGCGCCCATGGACCCCGAGAGCATGAGCTCCCTGCGGGAGCGCGCGGACAGCCTCAGCGAGGACTACAACGGCGAGCTCCGCGACATGGAGGGCGTCATCGCGGAGGCCGAGCGCGCGGAGAACCGCGCCGAGGGCACCCGGGAGGAGGTGGACGCCGCGCGCGAGCAGGTGCGCGCCCTGGCGGTCGCCACCTACACCAGCGGCGGCATCGACCCGTCGATGTCGCTGTTCGTGGGGGACGAGGCCGACACGGTCATCGACCGGGCCGTGGTCATCGACTACCTCGCCACCAGCAACCAGGACAAGATCGACCAGCTCGACCAGGCCCTCTCCCGCGACGAGACCGCGCAGGAGGCCGCGGAGGAGCGGCTGGCCGAGGTCGAGGCCGACCTGGAGGAGCTGGAGGAGCGCCGCACCGAGGTGGACCGGCTGATCGCCGACCACCCCGAGCAGCCGATGGGCGGCCAGTACAACATCACCCCGCGCACCGAGCTGATGCGCCAGCGGGTCATCGACGAGTTCGGCGAGGGCCGGGACGTGGGCGGCGTGGGCTGCTACCGGGCGGTCGGCGGCTGGGTCGTCGGGGAGCACCCGCTGGGGCGGGCCTGCGACTTCATGCTGGACCCGAACGGAGGCATGCCCTCGCAGGAGGAGGTCGACCGCGGCTGGGCGATCTCCGAGTGGGCGATGGAGCACGCGGACGACTACGGGATCATGTACGTCATCTACCGCCAGCAGATCTGGGACGTGCGCCGCGGCGACACCGACTGGCGAGCGATGTCGGACCGGGGCAACCTCACCGAGAACCACTTCGACCACGTGCACATCTCGATGTTCTGAGGCCGCGCGCCGCGCCGGTCCGGTCCGGACGCGGTGGCCGCGGACGGGCCGCGGCGCCGAAAGGCCCCTGGACGCGCCCGGTCCCACTACCCGGGCCCGGACGCGGAATCCCGACATCGGCGTCACGATTGCGTCACGCGAACCATGATCTCGCACGCAACCGACACAAAACAGTGACGATTCACCCTGTTACCCCTGGTCTGGCCTGCCGCGGGGACATACCCCGCGGCTACTATGCACAGGTCCCGACCTCGGCCCGGGGAGCCCCCCGGAGCCGGCCACGATCGGCAGCCCCGGTCCCCCGGGATCCTCCTCACGGAGACGGGGAACGCCCGGCCCCACGCCTCCGCCCTCGCCCGCGGGAAGGCGGTGGCGGTAGGTGCGCCTCCCCTCGCACGGCTCCCGTCCCGCTCCGACCGCGCTCCGGCGCGGCCCCGCGGTCCCGGAAGTCGTGAGAACCCACCGGCACGCACACGCGTCCCAGACAACACGGCCAGCACATCACGGGCGAGGGGAGCCATGAGCGAAAACGGACCTTACAACCAACCACCGCAGAACCCCTACGGTGGCGGGGACAACAGCGGGGGCCAGCCCCCCTACGGCGCCCCCTACGGCGACCCGGGCACGGGCGGCCAGCCCGGCTACGGCGCCCCCACGGGTCCCGGCCAGGGCTTCCCCGGCCCGGAGCAGCAGATGTACGCGGGCGGCCAGCCGCCCTACGGCGGCGGTCCCGGCTACCCCCACCCCCAGCCCCAGCCGCCCCAGGGCGGCGGCAAGGCCAGGCTCTGGGTCGTCGTCGGCGGCGGCGTGGTCATCGTCGTCCTCGTGGTCGCGGTCCTGGTCATGCTGGTCACCAACGGCAACGGCGGGACGACCGTCGCCTCCCCGCCCGAGGGCGAGCCCTCCGCGAGCGCGGAGGAGGCGACCGGCGGCGACGAGCCGGCCCCGGAGCCGGACCCCGACGCCGCCCCCGCCGGCGAGCCCCCCTACTCGGTCCCCGCCGAGCCCTGCGACGCCTTCACCGAGCAGGTCGTGGCCGACTTCCTCGTCACCGACGGCGGCAACAAGTCCGTCCGCGACGAGAACTCGTACTGCGACACCCTGGACGCCACCCTGCCGGAGGGCAACGCCCCCGGCGGCTACGCCTCCTTCGAGATCGTGTACCAGACCCCCTACTCCGCCGCCGACTCCGTCGAGGCCGCCACGAGCCAGTTCCAGGACACGGTCGCCCAGATCACCGGCGAGAGCGAGTACAGCACCCTGTACGACGCCGGCGACGTGGAGGAGAGCAAGGAGGTGGAGCTCGGCGATGAGGCCCACTACATCGTCACGAAGTACGACTTCCTCGGCGACCTCGTCCCGGAGGCCGTGCTGCTGGTCAGGACCGCGAACCTGAACATCCAGATCACCTACCAGCTCCACCCGTCCCTCACGGGCGACGACTCCGCCGAGGACCTGGTCCTCCCCGACAACCTCGAGGAGATCATGCTCAACGCCGGCGCCGACGCGCTGGCCGTGGTCGGCACCTGACCGGTCCACCGCAGGAGCGGGGAGGGGACGCGGCGTCGCCGCGTCCCCTCCCCGTCCGCGTCGTCCCGTGCCCGGCCGGAGGCCCCGGGCGCCCGCGCGCGGAGACCGTCGGCCGCCTCGGCCCCGAGCTGCCCGGCCCGGGCACGGGGCGCCCCGCTAGCGGGCGCCGGTCAGGTCGGCGCGCACCCGGCGGGCGGCCTCCACCATGTTGCGCAGGGCCTGCTCCGCCTCGGCGTAGCCGCGCGTCTTGAGACCGCAGTCGGGGTTGACCCACAGGCTCCCGGCGTCGATGTGCGCGACGGCCAGCCGCAGCGAGCCCTCGATCTCCTCCACGGACGGCACCCTGGGTGAGTGGATGTCGTACACGCCGGGCCCGATCCCCCGCTTGTAGCCGCGGCGGCCCAGGTCCTCCACCAGCTCCATCCGGGAGCGGGCGGCCTCGACGCTGGTCACGTCGGCGTCCAGCGCCTCGATGCCGCCGACGATGAGGCCGAACTCCGAGTAGCACATGTGCGTGTGGATCGTCGTGGACGGCGACACACCGGACGTGGCCAGGCGGAAGGAGTTCACCGCCCAGTCCAGGTAGGCGGCGCGCTGCTCCTCGCGCAGCGGCAGGAGCTCGCGCAGGGCCGCCTCGTCCACCTGGATGTGGCGGATGCCCGCGCGCTCCAGGTCGGCGACCTCGTCCCTCAGGGCCAGGCCCACCTGGCGGGCGGTGTCGCCCAGCGGCTGGTCGGTGCGCACGAACGACCAGGCGAGCATGGTCACGGGACCGGTCAGCATGCCCTTGACCGGCTTGTCGGTGCGCGACTGGGCGTAGGTGATCCACTCGACGGTCATCGGCTCGGGGCGCGAGACGTCGCCGAACAGGATCGGCGGGCGGACGCACCGCGAACCGTAGGACTGCACCCAGCCGTTCTCGGTGGTGGCGTAGCCCTCCAGCTGCTCGGCGAAGTACTGGACCATGTCGTTGCGCTCGGGCTCGCCGTGCACGAGCACGTCCAGCCCGATCTCCTCCTGGAGCGCGACGACCCGGTCGATCTCCGTGCGGAGGATCCGCGTGTAGGCGTCCTCCGCCAGCGCGCCCCGCCGGTGCGCGGCGCGGGCGCGGCGCAGTTCCGCGGTCTGGGGGAACGACCCGATGGTGGTCGTGGTCAACGGCGTGTCCGTGGGGGCGCCCCTGTCCTGGGGGCGCTCATAGGCGTCCGGGCCCAGGGCGTCCAGGCGGGCGCGCACGCGGGCGTCCGTGAAGGCCGGGCCGCCGCCGGCGCCGCCCGCCGCGTACTCGGCCTCGGCCCCCTCCGAGAGGACGCGGCCGAGGAGGGCCGTCTCGTACGCCTTCTGCTTGGCGAAGGCCAGGGCCCCGCGCAGCTCGGGGGCGAGGGAGGTCTCCGCGTCGAGGTCGATCGGCACGTGCAGGAGCGAGCAGGACGTGCTCACCGTCAGCTCGTCCGTGAGGGCGAGCAGGGTGCCCAGCGTGGCCACGGCCGCCGGGACATCGGTCCGCCAGACGTTGCGGCCCTCCACCACCCCTGCGACCAGGCGGGTGCCGCCGAGGCCCGAGACCTTGACGAGGTCGTCGACGCCCTCGCCGTCGGTGACCAGGTCCAGGCCGACGGCCTCCACCGGGGAGTCCTTCAGGATCCGCAGGGCGGGAGCCCCGATGGAGCCGAAGTAGGTCGAGACCAGGAGCGAGGGACGCTCGGCGAGGGAGCCCAGGCGCTGGTAGACGCGCTCCAGGAGCCCGACGGCGGCGCGCCCCTCGTCGGTGGCGAGGATCGGCTCGTCCAGCTGCACCTCGGCGGCCCCGGCGGCCGAGAGGCCGGCGAGGAGCTGGGCGTAGGCGTCCAGGAGCTGGTCGAGCAGCTCGACGGGGCGCCAGCCCTCGGGGGCGTCGTCCGCGGCCTTGGCCAGCAGGAGGAAGGTGAGCGGACCCACCAGGACCGGGCGGGTCGGGAAACCCGCCTCGGCCGCCTCACGGAACTCGGCGACGGGCTTGTCGCCGACCAGGCGCGGGCGGGTGCTCGGCGACAGCTCGGGGACCAGGTAGTGGTAGTTGGTGTCGAACCACTTGGTCATCTCCAGCGGCGGGGCCCCCTGCTCGCCGCGGGCGAGGGCGAAGTAGCGGCGCAGCTCCTCGTCGCGGTCGCCGGCGGCGGCCGGCGAGGTGAACCGGGAGGGCACCAGGTCGAACAGGACCGCGGTGTCCAGGACGTGGTCGTAGTACGAGAACGTGTTGGACGGGATGTCGTCGACGCCCGCCTCGCGCAGCTGGGCGTAGACGCCCAGGCGCAGGTCGGCGGCGATGCCGTCCAGCTCCTCCGCGGTGGTCTCGCCCTTCCAGTACGACTCGCAGGCGCGCTTGAGTTCTCGGTTCGGGCCGATCCTGGGGTAGCCGTGCACGGTGGAGCGCACGGACGGCCGGGAGGCCTCGGGGGTGACGGGCATGAGCTTCTCTCCCTCGTCGAAAGCCGGGTACCGGCCGCGGGGGTGAGCGAGGACGCGGGCATGCGCGGGGACCACGCCGTGGGCGTGTCGCCTGCCGCCGCTCCTCGGCCCTCCCTCGGGGCACGGGACCACCGGCGGCACGGGTGCGCCGCCGGGTGGAGGCAGGTCTTCGGACTCGGGGGCGCGGACGGCGCGGACGCCGTCCTCCTACTGGCCGCCGCTTCCCGGTTTCCGACCTTTCCGACCGGATTACCAGTGCTTATGGCGACGTTCGTTCCCTCATACCGCTGCGGGGCAGTCCCGGAGTCCCACCGGGTTCCCTCTTGCGACACACCCCTCCCCTTCCGGGCGCGGCCCGGGCTCTGGGGTGGAGCATGTACCTTCCACGCCTGCAAGTATAGGGAGCACCCCTCCGCCCCTGTACCCGGCGTGCTGCCCTGTGCCACCGGCCGGAAACGGCGCGAACCCCTGTTGCGCGGTCGGCGTCACAACCGACATGAAACGTCGCGCGGCCGAGCCCTCCCCCGCGCTCCCCGCGATCGTTCGTCTGAAGATGTACGTGGAGAACCCCTGGTGAACAAGCAGTCCCATCCGACCATGGCCCCCGATCACCCCCTGTCCACGATCGCGGTCGCGCTGGCGGTCGTCGCGGGGCTGGTCTGGCTGACCGCCGCCCCGCCCGGCGTGCTCGCCTCCGCGCCCGTGGGCGACACGGGCCCCGACTCGGCGGACGGCGGGCCCGAGGCGGACCCGCCCGCCGCCGGCGAGCCCGACGGGCTGACGGTGGTCGACCCCGACGACGTGGTGGACCTGGGCGAGGCCGAGCTCGCCCGCGAGGGCGGGGTGGCCGTGGAGGTCTCCTACCCGGTCGTCCCCAACGCCGCCCCCCTGAGCGACTTCCTGGACCGCGCGCTGGCCGCAGAGGTGGACGCCTTCGAGGCGGCCAACCCCGGTGCGGTCTCCTTCGAGTCCGCGTGGAACCTGACGGCGGCCAACGACGACATCGTCGGGGTCCGCGTGACCCGCGAGGAGACCGACTCCGAGGGGACCCGTGAGGGATACACCACCTACTGGTACGACGCCCTCGCCGGCTCGACCCACCCCTCCACCGCCCTGATCGCCGGCCAGCACGAACTGGAGGAGCTGAACGGCCTCGTGCGGGACGCCCTCCCCGGGAGCGCGGCCCCGGACGCGGTGCACCCGGTCGCCTCGCTGTACGACTCCGTGGGGTTCAACCCCGCCGGCGACCTCGTCGTGGAGTTCGACGCGGGACAGGTCGCCCCCGTGGGAGAGGGCAGGACCCACGCCGTGGTCGCCGCCTCGGAGGCCGCCCCCCTGCTGTCGGACCTGGGAGAGCGCGCGCTGCGCTCGGCGACCCGGGGCGTCCGTGACTTCGCCGTCGCGGCCCCGCCCCGGGAGGAGGAGGGCGGCCGGGAGACGGCCGCCCCCGGGATCCTGCCCCCCGCGGACGAGGACGTCGACTGCTCCGCCCCCGGGTCCAAGTGCGTGGCCCTGACCTACGACGACGGCCCGGGCGGGCGCACGCCCGAACTGCTGGACATCCTGGCCGAGTACGACGCCCGCGCGACGTTCTTCGTCACCGGCTACCCGGTCATGGAGGATCCGCGCACCGTGAGGCGCACCTACGCGGAGGGCCACGAACTGGCCAACCACACCCTCTCCCACCCCGACCTGGCCGGGCTCGGCGCGGGCGGGATCCGCTCGGACCTCGAAACCGTGCAGGCCCTGGTGTACCGCGAGACCGGGTACACCATGGACCTCATGAGGCCCCCCTACGGTTCCACCGACGAGGGGGTCGCCTCGGTGACCGCGGACATGGGCCTGGCCCAGATCCTGTGGAGCATCGACACCAACGACTGGAAGGACCGCAAGGCGTCGGTGGTCGCGGACCGCGCCGTCGACGGCGCCTCCCCCGGGGCGATCATCCTCATGCACGACATCCACGACACGACGGTCGACGCCTCCCGCGCGATCGTCCGGGAACTGGACGAGCGCGGCTACACCATGGTCACCGTCTCCCAGCTGCTCGGCGCCACCGAGCCGGGCCGGACCTACCTCGACGGGGCCCCCGAGTCCCCCGCCGACACCGAAGGGGACGGCGGGGAGACGGAGGGGAGCGAGGCGGCCTGAGGCCGGCCCGCTCCCGGGGCCGACGGGTCCCCGGGGACCCCGGCCGCGACGCTCCGGGCGGGCACGGACCGCACCCCCTGTTGTGGCGGTGACCACATGTGGTCACCGCCACAGGCGCACGGACGCCGTCCCCTATGTTGCTCCCATCAACCGCGCAAGCATGCGCGCAGGGATGAGGGAGACCGGTGTTGTCGACGAGCCGAGTCCGTCCTGGCCAGACCGGTCCCCGTCGGGGCCCCGACCGGGGCTCGGGACCCCGGCGCCCCGGAGAGGCCGCACGAGGCGCGGCGCTCCGGGCCGGCTCGGCGGCGGCGGCGCTGCTGCTGTCCACCGCCTGCGGCACGGGCGGCGCGGCGGAGGGCGACGACCCGGAGCTGATGACCGTACTCCTGGACGAACCCGGCGAAGAGGTCGCCGAGCGGACCGGCGGCGCCGCGGACTTCGGCGACCACCCCCACCGGCCGGACGGGGTGGAGATCGACGTCTCCTACCCGCTGTTCGAGGGGGCCGACGGGTTCGCCTCCTGGCTGGCGGAGCAGGTGGACCGCGAGGTCCAGGACTTCCGCGGGGCCAGCCGCGACCCCGTGCGCCTGGCGGTCGACTGGGAGGTCGTGGGCGCCGGGAGCGGCGTCCTGGGCGTGCGCCTGGTCCGCACCGAGGAGGACCTGCACGGTCGGCGCCAGGGCTACGGAACGTACTGGTACGACGCGGAGACCGGGCACACCGCGTACTCGACGGAGCTCCTGGCGGACGACGACGCCCTGGGAAGGCTCGACGGGATCGTGCGCGAGGAGCTGGCCGGGAACCGGGACGTGGACCCGGGAGGGCTGCACCCCGTCGTGCGCACCTACGACTCCATGGGGTTCAACTCCGACGGCGACCTGCTCGTGGAGTTCGACGACGGCCACCTCTCCCCGGTGGTGGTCGGCCACCCGCCCTCGTCGGAGCCGGGCCGGATCGTCGCCGTGGTGCCGTCGGAGGAGGCCGCGCCCCTCCTGTCCGACCTGGGAGAACGCGCCCGGGCGGCGTCGATGGCGGAGGAGCCCGTGCTGGCGGTGGACCCGCCCGGGGCCGCCCCGGATCCCCTCCCGACCGCGCCGGGGGTGGTCGCCGCCGGCGATCCGGACCTGGACTGCGGGGCCCCGGGGACCAAGTGCGTCGCGCTCACCTACGACGACGGGCCCGCGGAGGGGACCGCGGCCCTCCTGGACCTGCTGGCCGAGGAGGGGGCGACGGCGACGTTCTTCCTCAACGGCGACCCCGCGCTGACCCGCCCCGGCGTGCTCCGGCGCGCCTACGCGGAGGGGCACGAGATCGCCAGCCACAACGACCTGCACGAGCACATGACGGAGTACTTCGACGACCGGGAGCTCCCCGCGCAGATCGCGGCGGTCAGCGCGATGGTCCGGCGGCAGACGGGGCAGGACGTCGAGCTGTTCCGGCCGCCGTTCGGCGACACCTCGGGACCGGTGATCGAGGAGATCGGCAGGCAGGGGATGGCCCAGGTCCTCTGGAACCTGGACAGCGAGGACTGGACCGGCCTGTCCCCGGAGGAGATCGTGGACCGCGTCATGGACGACGTCGAGCCCGGCTCGGTGGTGCTCATGCACGACACGCTCGCGCCGACCCTGGCCGCCGCACCGCGGCTCATCGAGCGGCTGCGTGAGGAGGGCTACGAGTTCGCGACCGTCAGCCAGGTCATCGGCGCCCCCGAGCCCGGCGAGTCCTACCCGGCAGCGGGCGTCACCGTCCCCGAGTACTGGTAGCGCGCGGATCGGGAGCGCGCCGGGACCGCCCCGGAAGCACCGCGGGGCCGGGAGCCCCGGGGAGGGGTTCCCGGCCCCGCGGGACGCGGCGGCGCTCAGACGGCGGTGGACTCCTGGGGGCGGCCGGCCCCGTGGACGTCGGCGCCGACCGCCTCGCCGATCGAGCGGTATCCGGCCTCGCGGACCAGCCTGGCCAGACCGCGGTGGATGCGGCGCGGCCAGAGGGGGCCGCCGTAGATCAGACCCGTGTAGCCCTGGACGAGGGCCGCACCGGCGCGGATGCGGGCCCACGCGTCCTCGGGCGTCTCGATGCCGCCCACGGCGACCAGGGTGACGCGGTCGCCGACGCGGGCGCGGAGGCGGCGGAGAACCTCCAGCGACCGCTCCCTGAGCGGGGCGCCGGACAGCCCTCCGGCCCCGGCGGCCTCCACCTCCTCC
This sequence comes from Nocardiopsis sp. NPDC101807, assembly GCF_044766605.1. Lineage (NCBI taxonomy): Bacteria > Bacillati > Actinomycetota > Actinomycetes > Streptosporangiales > Nocardiopsidaceae > Nocardiopsis > Nocardiopsis sp. NPDC101807. The sequence goes on from NZ_JBIWMK010000001.1 coordinate 826,659, forward strand.
GCGGAGGCGGCCAGCCCCTCACGGGAGATGGTGGTGTTGGTGGCGATGATGCCGTCCAGCCCCTCGGCCAGGGCCAGGTCGGCGACCGCGTCGACGTCCTCGTCGGCCAGGTCGGGTGCGATCTTGACCAGCAGCGGCAGGGTGGGGCGTCCGGCCTCGGAGAGCGCCTCGCGAACGGCGGCGAGCAGGGGCCGCAGCTGCTCCACGCCCTGGAGGTTGCGCAGCCCGGGGGTGTTGGGCGAGCTGACGTTCACCACGAGGTAGTCGGCGTAGCGGGCCAGGCGCCGGGCGCTGAGGGCGTAGTCCGCGGGCGCGTCCGCCTCGGGCGTCACCTTGGTCTTGCCGATGTTCACCCCCAGTACGGGGCGGCGTCCGCCCCGCCGGTGGTGCAGGCGCTCGGCGACCAGGGCGGAGCCCTCGTTGTTGAAGCCCATCCTGTTGACGATCGCGCGGTCCTCGACCAGCCGGAACAGGCGCGGTGCGGGGTTGCCCGGCTGCGGCTGGGCGGTGACGGTGCCGATCTCGACGAAACCGAAGCCGAGCGCGGCCAGACCGGAGGGGCTCTCCGCGTTCTTGTCGAAACCCGCCGCCATGCCCAGCGGCCCCGGGAACTCCTGCCCCAGGGCGCGCACGGTGAGCTCGGGCTCGCGCGGACCGAGGACCCTTTCCATGGCCGGGGCCACACCGGGGATCGCGGTCACGCCGCGCAGCGCGGCGAAGCTGATCCTGTGGACCTTCTCGGCGTCCATGTGGCGCAGGACCGAGCGGAAGACAATCTGGTAGAACACGGTCATCCGTTTCCGTCGCCCTCGCGCTCGGCGAGGTAGCGTTCGAGTTCCGCGCCGAGTTCGTCGGCGGTGGGCAGGCCGGCCTCGTCGTCGGCCAGCGGAAGTGTGGGGCGTTCCTCGGGATCGGTCCGCGAGGACATGATGTCGTCGTACTGCCGCTCCAGGTTGGCCACGACACGCTGGACCTCCTCGGAGGCCGCCACCTGCTCGGCGATGTCGACGTCGGTCGCCCCCGCGATCTCCTCCAACCCGCTGGTGGGCAGCGCGAGCCCGGTCGCCCCGGCCACGTACCCGGCGGCGGCGATGGCCGCCCGCGGGTACTGGGACTGGGCCAGGTAGCTGGGCACGTGGACGGCGTAGCCGACGAAGTCGTGGCCGCGCTCCCCCAGGCGGTACTCCAGCATCGCCGCGGCGCTGGCGGGCACCTCGATCCGGCCGATCCACGGGGTGTGGCCCTCCACCAGCTCGGGGCGGGTGGAGTGCGGTGTGACCGTGACCGGACGGGTGTGCGGCACCGCCATCGGCACGCCGTGCGTGCTGATGGACAGCGACACCGAGAACCGCTCGACCAGCTGGACGACGGCGGCGGCGAAGGCCTCCCACTCCCGGTCCGGCTCCAGGCCGTGCAGGACCAGGAACGGGGCGTTCTCCTCGTCGTGCATCCGGTACAGGGCGAGCTTGGGCGGCTCGTAGTCCGTCCAGGTGTTCTCCACGAAGGTCATCGACGGGCGGCGGGACCGGTAGTCCACGAGCCGGTCGGTGTCGAACGTCGCGACCTCCTCGGCCTCGAAGCGCTCGAAAAGGGCCGCGGCGACCTGGCGTCCGGCGTGTCCGGCGTCCACGAAGCCGTCCAGACAGACCAGCATCGCCAGCCCGGCGATGTCGTCGAAGCCGGGATGGAGTTCGTACAGATCTGCGGGGTCACGCACCGGGTTCTCTTCTCCAAGACTGGTCGGATTCGCAGGGCGGCGTCCTCACGGCGGTCCGACCGCCGGGGCACGACCGGGGAGGGCCCGGCATCGCACCTCCTGGGAGGCTGTGCCCTGCTTTCCCACAATACCGACCGGATCCCCCTCAGGCCTGCGATGGGACGGCTGTCACACCCGGCCGCCGGAGCGGCCCCTCGGGTGCGCCCCCCGGAGCGGCCCGCGAGGGGGCGCGTCCCCCGCGGCTCCCGCCCCGGTGCCGCGTTCCGGCCCCGGCCGGGGCCGGAACGCGGCACCGGGCCGAACCGGCCGCGCTCACCCGCCCGGGCGCTGGGCGGCGACGCGGAGCGTGCGCAGCCTGTTGAGGACCGCGGCGACCTCGAACCGGCGCGGCAGGACGTAGTCGCCCCCGAAGTCGTCGCCGAGCAGGGTGACGCCCTCGGCCTCCAGCGCCCCCTCCAGGGAGTCGAGCGCCTCGGCCAGGGTACGCGCCCCGTCCAGGTGGCGGCCCGCGACGAGCTCGCGCAGGGCGAGCCCGGCGCCGATGATCTGCCCCGGGTCCACGAACTGCTCCACGGACCGCACGTCGACGTCGCTCTCCCCGAACACGAGGACGTCCATGTCGCGGCGCTTGATCCTCCCCCGGCCCCGCGCGGTGTCGTCCACCGAGTCGGGGGCGACCACCCGCGCCCGCGGCGCGCCGAAGCGGGCGTCGGTGCGCTCGCGGGCCAGCTCCGCCGCCCGTTCGGTGACGTCGTGGGGGTGGTAGGCGTCCAGCATGACCACCTGGTCCGCGACGTCGAAGTAGTCACCGCTGCCGCCCATGACCAGGACCGTGGACACCCCGTGGTCGCGGCGCAGGGGGCGGACCAGGTCGATGAAGGGCACGAGGGGCTCGCGGTCGCCGTGGACGAGCGCCTGCATCCGCTCGTCGCGGATCATCAGGTTGGTGGCGGTGGAGTCCTCGTCCACCAGCAGGGTGCGCGAACCGGCCTCGACGGCCTCGCAGATGTTGGCGGCCTGGGAGGTGGATCCGGAGGCGTTCTCCGTGCGGAAGTCGCTCGTGTCCGCGCCGGTGGGGAGGTTGCGCACGAACGGGCTCACGTCCACGCGCTCGACCCGCCGCCCCTCCTCCGCCCGGATCTTGACGGCGTCGTCCCTGGTCACCACCAGCTCCCGGCCGTCCCCCGGAACGTGGTCGTAGACCCCCCTCTCCAGCGCGTGCAGCAGGGTGGACTTGCCGTGGAAGCCGCCGCCGACGATGAGCGTGATGCCCTCCGGCACGCCCATGCCGGTCACGGCGCCCCGGTGCGGCAGGTCCACGCCCACCCGCAGGCTCTCCGGCGCCTCGAAGGGCACCGCCCCGTCGGCCATGGGCTCGTCGCTGACGCCGCTCAGGCGCGGGAGGACCGCCCCGTCGGCGACGAAGGCGACCAGCCCCATGTCCTCCAGGCCGGCGCGCAGCGCGACCGTGTCGGCGACGCTGTCGGCGAAGGCCGCGGCCTCGGCCGCGTCGACCTCCTCCCAGTCGAGGCCGTCGACCAGCGCGGGCAGGGTCGTGCACAGCTCGCGCTCGGCGGTGCGGCCGTCGATGCGGCGCCCGTGGCCGGGGAGGTCGATACCGATGCGCAGTTCGAGGCCGCCGTCGGTGAGGCGGCAGGAGGAGCGCTCGATGACCTCCTGCCCCCCGGTGTCGATCTCGAGCAGGGAGCCCCGGAGCAGCCCGCGGGCGCGACGGCCCAGGTAGTCGGCGGTGGCACGGCGGCGCACCGGATCGCCCCACGCGCTTCTGGGGATGCCGGCGTCCGGCACGAGCACGCGCACGCGCGAGGGCGGGGCGAACGGGTCGGCCTGCACGCGCTGCACCGTCAGGGTGAAGTCGCCGAAGTCCCAGTCGCCCCGCAGGGACTTGTAGCGGCCGTAGGAGTCGCCGTCCATGCGGAGCAGCTCCGCCGAGAGGCGTGCGTCGTCCCGCACCCCCCGGAGGGGCTCGGGCTCGGGTCGGCGCCCGCCGCCCCGGCCGCCTCCCCCGCCGCCGTACCGGCGCCCCTGGCCGCCGCCCCCGTGCCGTCCCGCCATCGGTGTCCTCCCTGGGTTCGGATGATCCTCCGGGCCAGGTTAGGCGTTTCGGGACAGCGCCGCAGAGGGCCTGTGGACGACGGCGTCCGCGCCGCTCAGGGGAGGTCTCGCGGTCCCGGGGCCGGATCCGCCCCCGCCGGTTCCGGGAGCACGTCGGCGAGGAGGGCGGCGAACTCGTCCGCTCCGCTCGGAATACACGAAACCCTCCGCACATACCTCCTCGACCTCATCCACGTCGTCGAAGGCGCGGCAAGGTCGTCCGTGTCCGCTCGGCTGGAACAGGCTCCGAGGATCGAAGACCCGTCAGACATCTGCGGCGTGCCACCGGATCCGCAACCACGTCCGCAGTACCGAGGCTCCGGAAGAAGCACAGAAGGCAACACGGAACCCTGTGGCTCTCGTGCTTGCAGTCGCAGTGGTCACTTCCGTGATCAACCTTCCCGTGGTGATCGCTCTCCTGGTCTTCGCCGGATGAAGTCGGCGCTCCCAAGCACCCTCCATGTCGCCGCCCCCGAAAAACCTCTTCGCGAAGACAAGTCCCGGAGGCGGCGTGTCTTCTCCTACACCGGTCCACCTTTCCCACGAGTGGAGAGGAGGGTTCGGAGGAGTGTGCCAGCCGCGGCCTTGTCGACCAACACACTCTCGCTGGCAACCACACGACTACCCAGGATGCAACGAGCCGCCGCCGAGAGCGCCGCACGTCAGGTATCACTCCTACTACTGAAGAACGCTCGCCGGCCCGAGGAGTAGACGGCGAGGTCGGACTCGCTCCCTTCTCCCTAGCACATCGAAGGATCCCGGGACATGAAACGCGACCAGTGACCGAAGCCGGTCATCCGAACACGGAATGTCACTGGCTGGAGATAGACCTGTGCCCATGGCTGACACTCCCTCCACCACGGTCGTTCCTCCGCTCGTGCCCGTCCTGTGGGGCAAGACCGGTGAGGTCGATCGGGACATGCCCGACGACGCCTGGCACCCGCTGCTCTTCCACATGATCGACTCGGCCAACGTGGCCGGCCAGATATGGAATCGCTACCTCTCTGCGGCGATGCGGAAGGCGTTCGGCCCCTCCTCCGAGTCCGGTGGAGCGCTGTACACGTGGCTGGCCGCGCTCCACGACCTCGGCAAGGCCTCGCCGGTCCACCAACAGCTCAGCACCCACCACTACCAGCGCGTCCACGCGGTGGTACCGCACACGGCCGAGTGCGAGAAGGGCTTCGGGCACGCGCGGTTGAGCGCGCACATGGTCATGAGGATCCTCGAAGAGGAGGAGGGCTGGTCGTTCGAGGCCGCACGGTGGGTCGCCGACGTCCTCGGGGGACACCACGGCACCTTTCCCAGCGGCTCCGACACCTACGCTCCAGCACGGAGGACAGTGGGCGGCGAGGCCTACCGGCAGGCCCAGCGATTCCTGTTCGACACGGTCACCGGGTACTGCGGCGTGGACCTCGACGACCTGCGGGACCGCATCCCCGGCATCGGTGCACAGCTGTCCTTCTCCGGGGCCGTGGTCATGGCCGACTGGCTCGCCAGCAACAGCAGGTATTTCGGTTACGACGACACCGAGGAGAAAACCACCGCCGAAAAGTACGCGAAGGCGTCGGAACGGCTCGCGAAAGACCGGTTCCAGGAGATCACCGGGCTGAAAGAGGTCTGGTGCCCCGAACCCGGCGACGACGTCCGGAAGCTGTACCTGGACCGTTTCGGAATCGACGATCCGCGCGACACCCAGGTCGTGGTCGACGAGACCGCCAGGGCTGCCGCCGGTCCGGGCCTGATGGTGATCGAGGCCCCCACCGGTGAGGGCAAGACCGAGGCCGCGCTGGCCGCAGCCGAGGTTCTCGCCGGGCGGTTCGGGTTCAACGGCCTGTTCTTCGCGCTGCCGACCCAGGCCACGAGCAACAGCATCTTCGACCGGCTGCTGAAGACGTGGGCGGAGTCCCAACAGCGTAAGCCGACCGTCTCGCTGGTCCACGGCAAGGCCCGGTTGAAGAAGGAGTTCGCCGAGCTGCCCTCCGGCGCGGTCGCCGACGGCGGCTGCGACTCGCTGACCGCTTCCTCCTGGATGCGCGGTTCCAAGAAGGCCCTGCTCAATCCCGTCGCGGTCGGCACCATCGACCAACTGCTGTTCTCCGGTGTGGCGGCACGCTACGTGCAACTCCGCCACCTGGGTCTGGCCAACAAGGTCGTGGTCATCGACGAGGTCCACGCCTATGACACCTATATGTCCGAGATCCTCCACCGCGTGCTGCACTGGCTGGGCTGGCACGGCGTCCCGGTCGTCCTGCTCTCAGCGACGCTGCCACCCGAGCAGCGGCGGAAACTCCTGCACGCCTACTCCGGCGCACCGGCGCTCCCCGCCGAAGGCCGCGGGTACCCCCGGGTCACCTGGGTCGAGGCACCGACCACGGAGCAGCGCCTGGCATGGAAGGAGGGGGACGGCACCGAACCCGTCCTGTCCTCCAGGCCCGGTACCACGGGGCGCGGTTCCCCAGTACGTCTGGAGTTCGCCCCGGAAGCTGGAGACGGCGACCTCGGAGGTATCCTCGAACAGCGCCTCAAGGAGAGCCCGAAGGCCAACGTCCTCGTTCTGCGCAACACCGTGCAGCGGGCCCAGGACACCTACGGGCGGCTGCGCGAGGCGTTCCCCGACTTCGAGGTCCGCCTCGCCCACGCGCGGTTCACCGCCGAGGACCGGGAACGCGTCGACCGCGAACTCATGGACCTGTACGGCCCGCCCGGGGAGGGCCGGCAGCGTCCCGGCCGCAGCATCGTCGTGGCCACCCAGGTCGCCGAACAGTCCCTCGACGTGGATTTCGACCTGGTCGTCTCCGACCTGGCCCCCATCGACCTGTTGTTGCAGCGCGCGGGGCGCTGCCACCGTCACCAGAAGCGGTCGTTGGCGGAGCGCGGGACCCTCACCACACCGACGCTGGTCATCACCGGCTACCACCAGAACGGCGACGAGCCGCCCCGGCTGCTGGGGCGCACCCGCCGCCCCTACGACCACCACCTGCTCTACCGCACTCTCGCGGTGCTGACCCACCCGGAACGGCGGACGGTCGTAGAAGTCCCTGGCGACGTCCCCTCGTTGATCGAGTCGGTCTACGGCGACTCGGAGATCGGCCCGCAGAGCTGGCTGCCCGTGATGGCTGACGCCCGCAAGGACTGCGAGGAACACCGGGCCCAGCTGGAAAGCCACGCCCACTCCGTGCTACTCGCGGAGGGCGACCCGGAGGAACTCGCGCTCGCGGGCATCCACCCCTTCGGCAACGACCACCAGGTCCCCGAGGACGAGGAGGAGGCGGCGCACATGCTGCCCGTCCGCCACGGGGCGGACAGCGTCGAGGTGATCCTGCTACGACGAACCGGCGGCGACCAGGCGGTCACAGTCTCCCGTACCGGAACAAGCCCTCTCACCGTCCCCCTCGACCGCACGCCCCCGAAGAAACTGGTCCCCCACATCGGCAACCAGGCGGTTCGGCTCCCCCTGTGGCTGCTGGACAAGACCCTGCCCTCATGCCCAAAGGGCTGGGAGAAGGCTCCCTGGGCCAAACACCTCCGCGTCCTGCTGCTGGATCCCACGTCCTCCAGCCGCCAGCGCGGCCGGACGTACCTCTACTCCCCCGACACAGGTTGGACTCCTCAGAATTGAGTACTCCGGTCGACTTCAACCTCATGGACGACCCCTGGTTGCCCTTCATCACCACCGGAGGAAGCAGCGGGACAGGCTCGATCAGGTATGTCCTGACGCATGCCCACGAGATCCGCGACCTCACGGTGGACGTGCCCACCCAGTACCCGCCGGTCCTGCGCATGCTGGTGGCGGTGCTCCACCGCGCGCTGGCCGACAAAAGCGCTTCTCCCGGGACCTTCCCCTGGAGCACCGGTCAGTGGAAGACCCTGCACCAGCAGGAAAGGCTCCCCGAAGACAAAATCGCCCTCTACGCGGACACCTGGCGGAACGTCTTCGGCCTCTTCGACAGGGAAGAGCCGTTCCTTCAGGTTCCGGAGGGAAAACTCACGACCGTTGAGGACAAGACGGTGGCGCTGCTGGTCTCCGATGCGTCCTCCGGCAACAACGTCCCCCTCTTCTCGGCCGGCCGGGACGACTCCCCCAGCCCGCTGACACCGGCCCAGGCCGCACGCTGGCTGCTCCACGTCCACGCCTGGGACACGGCGGGGATCAAGACCGGCGCCAAGGAGGACCCGCGCGCCAAGGCGGGCAAGACGACCGGCAACCATACCGGCCCCCTCGGTGACCTGGGGGTACTGATGCCCGCTGGGAACACGCTGAAGGAGACCCTGCTGTTCAACCTCCTCGTTCTGGACGGGGAACTCACCTCCGCCCGAGACCTGCCGGCATGGGAGCGGGGACCCCTCTCCGCCGCATGGGTCACACGTGTCCCGGTCGGGCTGCTGGACCGCTACACCTGGGTCGGCCGCCGAATCCGGTTGATACCCGAGAACGACGGCGGGGTGGTCGTGCGCAAGGCGGTCGTCTGTGCCGGTGACCGGTTCGAACCCCTCGCGAAACCGCAGACCAGGGAACCGCACACCGCTTGGTTGAAGAACCGGCCGAAGCCGGAGGAGGAAACCCCCGGCAAGCCGACCTCGCTGTATCGGCCCAACCGCCACACCCCCGGACAGGAACTGTGGCGCGGGCTCGGCGGCCTCCTCGGGTGGGACCGCTACCTGGATCACGATGACTCGCTCAAGCCTCAGGTGCTCCACCGGCTGTCGAAGCACTTCGCCAGGGGCAGGAACCTCCCGGTCATCCAACTCCGCGCATACGGCATCAGCTACGGGCTCCAGAACGCGGTCATCAGCGACACCTACTTCGACACCCTTCCCCTTCCGGTGGTTCTCCTCCTCGAAGGAGGGACCCGGGACCTGGGGAAACGCGTGGTCCAGTGGGTTGCCGACACGGAGGAGGCTGCCCGGGCCCTGGGGCACCTCGCCGCCGACCTGGCCTTCGCCGAGGGCGGCGCCCCGGATACAGAGCAGAACGCCCGAGACCGTGTCACCAGGCAGTACTTCGCCAATCTCGACCATCGCTTCCGCGCCTGGATCAGCAAGGCCACCGACCCGGACCTCGAAGAGGAGTACCGCGCGGAGTGGCACGGTTTCGCCCGCAGGGAGGCCCGGATCCTCGCGGCCGAGCTGGTCTCCAGGACCGGCCCGGGAGCATTACGAACCCGCACTCGCACAGTGACGACCAAAAAGGGAGAGCCGATCACCGTGAACCTGGTCATCGCACAGCAGTCCTTCAACCGCAGGCTGCGTCAGCACCTGGGCGCCGGGGAGGTGTGATGGCTGGCCGCACCGCAACCGCAGCCACGGCCCCCTTCGGCGTGGGATCCCCCGAGAACAGCCGTCTGACCCGGCTCATCATGGGGCTCTGGGACGGCCGGGAGCTGACACGTGAGGCTCCTGCCACGCTCGCCCGCTGGCGCAAGGGGCTGGGTCGTAGCCACGAGGAGAGCCCGTTCCTGAGCATGGAGGTCGCCGAGATCCTTCAGGACCGTGCCGACGTCCGCCGCGAGGTTCAAGCGGCCGTGTTCCACGCACTGACTCTCTACTCCGCGCACCAGCAGTCGACCTCCACCCCCATGCACACCGGCAAGCAGCGGGACAACTGGGATACCTCGGTCGGACGCGCGATGCGCGACCTGTGCTCGCACAACGCGCCCGGGGTGCCCGATCCGTGGAAGCACAAGGACAACAAGGGCGCCGTCCGGCTCATGGAGGCCGCGGTCACCGCCCACTCCGTACCCGAGCTGGTCGGCCACCTGCGGCACGTCGTCTCCCTGCTGCGCAAGGAGACGATTCCCCTCGACTACGTACGCCTGGCGCGTGACATCCACAGCTGGTCCACACCGTGGCGCGGACGAGCCGCGAACCGGTGGGCGATGGATTTCTACACCCCTGTCTTCGCCGGCGACGGCGCCGACGATCCCGACAACCCCCACGAGGAGCAGTGATGGCTTTCCTGGACATCCACGCGATTCAGGCGGTTCCCCCCGCCAACATGAACCGCGACGAGAGCGGCAGTCCCAAGACGGCCGTCTACGGCGGCACACGTCGCCTCCGGGTCTCCTCCCAGGCCTGGAAACGGGCAGCCCGCAAGGCCCTGGAGGCCGATTCGGCCTCGATCGCACCGTCGGAGCGCACCAAGCGGTTGCCCGAGCAGATCGCCGCCTCCCTCGCGGATCGCGCCCCGGATCTGGCGGACAAGGCTTCCGAGGTCGCCCAAGCCGCGGTCTCGGACGTGTTCAAGGTCAAGACCAAGTCCAAGAAGGAGAAGGAGTCGGGCAAGGAGCGCCTCACCACCGAATACCTGCTCTTTCTCGGCCACGACCAGCGGAACCGGCTGATCGACGCCCTCGTCAAGAACGAGGCGTCCCTGGCCGAGGCCGTCAACAGCCCGAAGGACTCCGCGAAGAAGCTCGCCGCGGCCCTCAAAGAGCTGAGGCTCCGGGACACCGTCGCCACCGCCCACCCGCCGGCGGTGGCGTTGTTCGGCCGGATGGTGGCCACCGACCCCACCCTCAACGTGGACGCGGCCACCCAGGTCGCGCACGCGCTGTCCACACACCGTGTGGACTCGGAGTTCGACTACTACACCGCCGTCGACGACGTGGACAACGAGGCGGACGAGACCGGAGCCGGAATGATCGGCACCGTCGAGTTCAACGCCGCCACCATGTACCGCTACGCCACCGTGGACCTGCGCTCACTGGTGGAGAACTTGGGCGGCGACATCGACACGGCGGCCGACGTCGCGGTGGCATTCGTCCGAGCCTTCCTGCTGAGCATGCCCACCGGCAAGCGGAACACCTTCGCCAACAACACCCGACCGGACTTCTCCCTGGTGGCATTGCGCGAGGACCAGCCGGTGAGCCTGGCGGCCGCGTTCGAGCGCCCCGTGTCCAGCGATGACGGCTACCTGGGCAAGTCGGTGAAGCGCCTGGTGACGCACCAGCGGGAGCAGGACACCTGCTACGGCACCGAACCCCTGCTGAACAGGGCTGTGTACCCCGCCTGGGTCGCCGAGACCGTCGAAGAAGGCGAGGGTCTCGAGCTTCCCTCATCCACCCCCCTCGACACGGTCCTGACCGAGACCCGGAAGAAGGTCCGCGCGGTGATCGGCGGCGACGATGCCTGACGTACTGGCGCTCCGGCTCGGTGCTCCGCTCCAGTCCTGGGGCGGGCACTCCCGGCACACCACACGCGGAACCCTCACCCACCCCACCAAGTCCGGGGTGGTGGGTCTGTGCGCGTCCGCTCTCGGCAGGCCACGCGGATCGGACCTCGGCGACCTGTCCTCCCTGGGGTTCGGCGTGCGGATCGACCGGCCGGGCACCCTGCTGATCGACTTCCACACCGTCTCCGCCGCTTCCCACGCTCCACTCGACCCCCGGGAACAGAGGCTGCCGACGTCCGGAGGAGGCCGGCTGAAAGCAGGTGAGGGGAAGGTCTCCCGGAGGTCCTACCTCCAGGACGCCGTCTTCGTCGCCGTTCTCGAAGCAGACCAGGTAGCACAGAGCAACTTGCTGGAACAGGTGGAGGCGGCCCTCGAGCGCCCCCGCTACCCTCTCTTCCTCGGTCGGAGATCCTGTCCTCCCGACCGGAAAGTGCTCTTGGGCCTGTACCGGGACACCACCATCATCGAGACTCTGGCCGTCCTCCCATGGCAGGGCCGCTCGAAGCGGCACGCACCCCGCGTGCTGCCGGTCGTCGTGGACGACCCGTCTGGCGGTGAGCTCCTCCCGGACCTGCCGGTATCCAGCCCGGCCTTTCAGCGGTCGTTCGCGGACCGGCCTGTCCGGCACACGGACGTGCCCACTCCGGGGCTGGCCCCGCCATCCGGACCGGTTGCGGACACCGCGCCCCTCGGCAGCGGCTCCCTCTTCTCCGGAGACTCCTCGATGGCCCTGCTCGAAGAAGGGGACCTCTGATGTACCTCAGCCGTGTCTTCCTCAACCCACGGCGCCAGGGCACCACCCTCTTCATCGGCAGCCCGCAGAGGCTCCACGCGGCCGTCCTGGCCTCGTTCCCGCACGATCCGCCCACGGGGGCCACGGAGGGGCCCAGGGTGCTGTGGCGGTTGGACACCGACGACTGGCGCCGCCCCGTCCTCTGGGTGACCTCCCCCGGCAAGCCGTCGTTCGAGCACATCACGGACGACTACGGCTGGCCCTCCTCGGACCTGCCCTTCGAGACGCGCTCCATGGACGCACTCCTGGAGCGCCTGGCCCCGGGACAGGAGTACGTGTTCCGCACCACCGTGAACCCCGTCAAGGCCCAAGCCGGAACCCCCGACGAGGAGGGGAAGCGGGGCAGGGGGAAGATCGTGCCGCTCGCCGGCGCGGCGGCCCGGGTCGAGTGGTTCGTGGACCGGGCTCCCAGGTGGGGGTTCGAGGTGCCTCTCAGCGGGGTGCAGCCCCCGAAGGGCGGAACCGCGTGGGCCGTGGAGACCCGGGCGTCGCAGGGGCTGCGGTTCCGCAAGGGGGGCGGGTCGGGCCAGGTCGTGCTGCGAACCGTCACCCTGGAGGGACGGTTGCGGGTCACCGACGCGGATCTGTTCCGGCGGACGCTCACCCGCGGGATCGGCCGTGGGCGCGGGTACGGCTGCGGTCTGGTGAGCCTCGCCGGTAGGCGGGAGGATCCGGGGAGGGGGTGACGGGTGCGCCGGGCCTCCGCGGCGCCGGCGGGCGCCGGGCCCGGCCGCTCCGCCCGGAGGTGGAGATCGGCCCCGGGGGGCGCCGGGGCCGATCTCTCGGGGGGCCACACGTCCTCCCGGTACCAAGGGGGTGTCCCGGGCCGGAGTGTGGCGGGCACCTCCCCGGGAGGGGTGGGGAGGTGCCTCGCGTTCAGTTCTACCGGAAGTCCGGGTTCCGCGAGGGGGAAACCGTGATTCCGTCGGCCCCCAGTTCCCCATCGACGGCCTTCCGGACCCGGAAGGCGCTCGTTGTTCCGGGTCCGGTCCGGCCGGCCCGCGCCCGGGGCGGGCCCTACCCCTCCAGGGCGGCGCGCAGGGCCCGGTCGTGCTCGTCGACGGGCTCGTCGGCCAGGTCTCCCACGAACACGGCGACCAGCTGGCCCCCCTCCCCGGTGACCTCGGCGATGAGGTCCCGCCAGTGGTGGAGGTTCGGGTGCTCGAAGTCCGGGCACGCCTCCGCCGGGGCCAGCTCGGCCTCCGCCGTCTCCAGCTGCTCGACCGACAGGGGGTAGGAACCGCTGCCGGAGGAGTGGCCGACCGCCCTGGCCAGGATCACCGCCGGAAGGTGGTTGCCGCCCCGGTTGGTCAGGGTGAACGAGGTCCGGTCGTCGCGGATGACGCCGACGGCGTAGGCGGCCGGGCGCCGCCAGCGCGGGTCGGCGGCCTCCAGCCGCTCCCGGACCGCGATGATCTCTTCCCTGGTGGCCCACTTCTCCACGGGGTGCTCCTCTCGGCTGCCTGTTCCCGGGGCCGGTCCGGCCCCCGTCGAACCCTAGGGGCACGGACCCGGGACGTGTGCGGCGGACGCCCCGGCGGGCCCGGCTCCCGCGCCGGACGACGTGGGCCGGGCCCGCCCCCGGACACGGTCAGAGGTGCAGGGTCCCGGTGGCGACCGTCACCGCCCGGCCGCCGATCAGCACACGGTCGCCCCGGTCCTCCAGCAGGAGGTCGCCTCCGCGCGCGGAGGCCTGGTGGGCGGTCAGCTCCGTCCGTCCCAGCCTGTCGGCCCAGAACGGCGTGAGGACCGTGTGCGCCCTGCCGGTCACCGGGTCCTCGGGCACCCCCACCGCCGGGGCGAAGACCCGGGAGACGAAGTCGTGCCCCTGCCGGGCCCGGGCCGTGACGATGACCAGCTGGAAGGGCAGGGCCGCGACCGCCGCCATGTCGGGGGCCAGGTCCCGGACGGCCCCCTCGTCGGCGAGTTCGACGAGGAGGTCGTCCGCGCCGCCCAGGCCCACCCGCAGGGGCCGGGCCCCCAGGGCCTCGGCCAGCCCCTCCGGGGCCTCGACCGGTTTCGGCGGTTTGGCCGGGAAGTCCATCCACAGCAGCCCGTCCTCCCCCGTGACGGTGAGGACGCCGCTGCGGGTGGTGAAGCGGAACGGTCCGGGCTCGCCGCGCTCGGTGAGCGCGTGCGCGGTGGCCAGGGTGGCGTGTCCGCAGAGGTCGATCTCGACGGTGGGCGTGAACCACCGCAGTTCGTAGTCGGCGCCGGGGTCGTCCACGGGACGCGCGAACGCCGTCTCGGACAGGTTGAACTCGGCCGCGACCCCCTGCGCCCAGGCGTCGGGGTAGGCGTCGTCCATGACCAGGACGGCGGCGGGGTTCCCGGCCAGGGGCCGGTCGGTGAAGGCGTCGACGACGCGGTACTCGGGCATGGGTCCAGGCTAGGGGCCGGCCGGGGCCGTCCCGAGGTCCGGTCGCGGCGCACCCCCCTGCGACGGCCGGGCCCTCACAGGGGCGGCTCGTCGAGGATGAACATGGTCTGGGTGCTCTTGACCTCGGGGATGCGCTGGAGCCGTTCGAGGACGAAGGTGCGCAGCGCGGCCGCGTCGGTGACGCGGACGAGGAGGAGCAGGTCGACGTCACCGGAGACCAGCGCCGCGTGGTCCACCTCGGGGATGTCGCGCAGGTAGCCCCGGAACCTCTCCCAGGAGTGCTGCTCGATGCGTACGGACACGTACGCGGAGAGGGCGGTGCCGTACTTCTCGGGGTCGATGACGGCGGTGAACCCGCGGATGACGCCCTCGTCCCGCAGCCGTTCGAGCCGGGAGTAGGCGTTGGCCCTGGAGATGTGGGCCTGCTCCGCGACCGCGCGGATGGACATGCGCCCGTCCTCCCGCAGGAGGGCGATGATGCGACGGTCGGTGTCGTCCAGCCGCACGGCCATGTGTCTCACCTCATACCGCTCACACGCTACCCGCGTGAGACCATCCGTGGCGCTCTGGCGAACGACCGGCCATTTTGTCCAGCATCAGCCTGGGGACATCGACAATATGGGGTGATTCACCGCATATTCAAGACATGAAGCGCACCGATGAGCGACCTCGCCCCGCTCCCCCGCCGGCGGGGCCCGTGCGACTCGTCGACCGGGACGGGCTGCGCGTGGAGCACCCGGGGTTCACCGCTCCCGACGGCGCCCGGCTGGCCGGGCTCCACCGCGCCATGGTCATCGGGCGCAGCTTCGACCGGCAGGCCCGCGCGCTCGCCGGCCAGGGCCGCCTCGCCGTGTACCCGTCCTCGGCGGGACAGGAGGCGTCCCAGGTCGGCGGCGTGCTCGCCCTGTCGGACCAGGACTGGCTCTTCCCCGGGTACCGCGACAGCGTCGCCCTGGTCGCGCACGGGGTGGACCCGGTGGAGGCCCTCACGCTCTTCCGCGGCGACTGGCGTCCGGGATACGACCCCCGCCGCCACCGGTGCGCTCCGCAGTGCACCCCCGTGGCCGCGAACGCCTCCCACGCGGTCGGCCTCACCTACGCGGCCCGGCGCGAGGGGCGGGACGTGGCGGCCCTGGCCCTGTTGGGCGACGGGGGCGACACCGACGAGGCCTACGGCTTCGCCGCCGTGTGGAACGCCCCCGTCGTCTTCCTCGTGCGCGTCGACCACCGGGCCGCCGGCGCGACCCCGTACCCGCGTGGCCCCGCACCCGTGCACGGGGCCCCCGGGCACTCCAGGAAGGGCTACCGCGTCGACGGCGGCGACGCCGCCGCCGTGTACGCGGTCGTCTCCCGGGCCCTGGCCGAGGCCCGGGACGGCGGAGGTCCGGCCGTCGTCGAGGCGGTCGCGTACCGGGAGGACCCGCGGTCCGGCTGCGCGCCGCCCCGCCGGGAGGTTCCGGAGGCCGAGCACGGGTGCGAGGGCGACCCGATCACCCGCCTGGAGGCCCTTCTGCGGGCGGAGGGCCTGCTGGGGGACCCCGGGGAGACCGACCGGGCCCTGGCCGCCCTCGGCTCCGAGGCGGAGGAGTTCGCCGCCTCCGTGCGCGAGCGCATGGCGCCGCCGGGCGCCCGCGACCCGTGTCCGCCGTCCGGGGACGTCCGACCCGCAGTCCCGCCCCTGGCGGGACGGCGCAGGGAGCCTGCCGACGGAGCCCGGACTCCCTGAACGGCACGCCCCGGTCGGGGCCCCCGACCGCCTCCGCACGAACCTCCGCGCCGGGCGCGCGGGGAGGGTCCGGACCCGTCGGCGACGACGTCGTCGCCACCGGCGCGGGTCCGGGAGCCGCCCCGCCCTCCGAGGCGCGGAACAGGGCGCGCGGACCCCGTGTCGGCGCGCCCGAGGGGCGGGCGGGCCGCGGCGGTCGACGGCGACCGGCGGCGCGCCCGCGTCCCGCGCCCCAGGGGCGTCCCGGTGCGGACACGCCGAAGGGCCGCGGCCTGTCGGCCGCGGCCCTTCGGGGACCGCTCCTGCGGGGGCGTCCGGCCTCGGGCCGGCGCCGGTCGGGGGACCGGGAGGTCCCGGAGGACGCCCCGCGCGCTACTTGTTGCCGCGCAGCTTGTCGAACAGGGTGCTGAGCGTGGAGCCCAGGCTGTGGCGCCCGTCGCTCTCGGCCATCAGACCCTTGCCCTCGCCGTCCGCCGCACCGGCGTGCTGGCCGGCCGGACGACGGGTCCAGGCGAAGAACAGCGCGATCAGGATCGCCGGGATGATGGCCAGGGTCAGCAGACCCGTGCCGCTCATCACGCCGTCCGCACCGGTGAGCTCGGTTCCGGAGAGGTCGTTCGCGGCGGTCTCGGCGGTCACGCCGCCGTCGCCGTTCCCGTCCTGGCCCTCGGCCGCGGCCGCGTCCTCGGGCTGCTCCTGCGCCTGCTCCTCCTCCTTGGCGGCCTGGTCCGCGCCGTCCTCGGAGGTCTCCTTGGCGGTCTCCTCCTCCGGCTCCTCCTCGGTCTTCTCCTCGGGGAGGGGGGAGACGGCGTCCTCACACTTGTTGCCGGGCTCCTGGAAGGGGTGCGGGGCGCCCTCGGTGCCGTTCCCGTCGCCCCACTCGGTGATGTAGTACTCGACATCGGCGTGGCCGTTGCCGCCGCCGACGGTCAGGGTGGTCTCGTCGAAGCTCGTGCCCATCATGTCGGCGAAGGTCTTGCCGTCGATGTCGAGCAGCACGTCGCAGTCCTGAGAGGGCTCCCCGGGACCGCGGTCACCGATGAAGAACTCGTACTCCTCGCCCTCGTAGACGATGTAGCCCTCGGTTCCGAGCGGCCAGCTGGGGCTGGAGAACAGCCCCTTCTGCATGGGCTCTCCGCCCGCGGGCGCACCGGTGTCCCCGTTGATGCCGGAACCGTCGTCCCAGAAGTAGGTCGCGGTGACTTCGCCGTGCTGAATGGGAGTTTCGTTGCTCATAAAGTAAAGGCCAGGTTGACGACAGGGCCGAGAAGACCGTGGGCACGACGCTCCAGAACACGCGGGAACGCTCGGTGCGCCCCGCGAGGGCGTCATGTCAGGGATCTCCCGCGTCGCTGGCGGCGAGTGGCGGGCGGGAACGGGAGCACCGATGGAATTCGGTGGTCCTCCGGCGTGAGCGCGTGGATACGCGCCGCCCGATTCCCGGTGAGGGTCTCGACTCCCTTGCGGCACTCGGCCGGTCAAGGGCTCGGCATCGACTCGCTAAAGACTCATAACGAAGCGATCACGAGGACACTAACCCAGGTTTAAGCAAAGTGTGCAAGCCTTCCAGGTAAAATGACCGCACGTGTCGACCCGTGCACCGATCGCATCGCCCCGAAAAAGGGTTCCCGAAAGGCGGGAACCCCTGCCGGGCAGGGAATCCCGAACGCATACGGAGAAGGCGGAGGGGCCGTTCCGTGGCCCGCGTCATACACTCGCCCGAGTTGACACGGGGCGCGAGAGGTGGGACGGGGGGCCGTGTACGGGCCGAAGAGGTCACGGTCCACGCACCTCGGCCCCGCCGCGCGGCAGGGGGCGGCTCGGTCAAGGCCGCGCAATGCCCTCCCCGGGCGGGGGTCAGCGGCGGCGGGGGTCCCCCCGTCCCGGGCAAAGAGAACTCCGGACGGTTGCCCGTCCGGAGCGTCAAGAAGGGGTCACGTGACCTGGCCGCGCCTGGCGAAGCGCTCCTGGCGCCACTCGCCCGTCCCGACGACCTCGACCAGGGCCGTCGCGGCGTCCCACACGTCGACGTGGCGCAGGTACAGGGGCGTGAACCCGAACCTCATGACGTCGGGGGCGCGGAAGTCACCGATCACCCCGCGCGCGATGAGCGCCTGCACGATCGCGTACCCCGCGCCCTCCTCGGGCTCCACCAGCGCCACCTGGCTCCCGCGCCGGGCGTGCTCGGACGGGGTGATGGAGGAGATCCCCGCCTGCGCCGCCCGGGAGAGGAACAGGTCGGTCATGGCCAGGCTCTTGGCGCGCACCTGGGCCAGGTCGGCCCCGGCCCACACGTCCAGGGAGGCCTCCAGCGCCGCGTCCGCGACCAGCGGCTGCGACCCGCTGAGGAAGCGCGAGACCCCCGGCGCGGGCTCGTAGTCGCCCGAGAAGTCGAACGGGCGGGCGTGCCCGTGCCATCCGCTGACGGGCTGCTCGGCCGCCGCGTGGTGGCGCCGGGCCGCGTACAGGAACGCGGGGGCGCCCGGACCGGCGTTGAGGTACTTGTAGGTGCACCCGACCGCGAAGTCGGCCCCGCTGCCCGACAGGTCCACCGGGACCGCGCCGACGCTGTGGCACAGGTCCCACACCACCAAGGCCCCGTGCTCGTGGGCCAGACGGGTGATGCCGGGCATGTCGCGCAGGGTTCCGCTGCGGTAGTCCACGTGGCTGAGCAGCAGGACGGCGACGTCGCCCCCGGCCAGGGCGGCCTCCAGCCCGGGACCGTCGGGGTCCACCCTGCGCTGGACGGCCCCGGCCAGCGCGACCGCGCCCTCGGCCACGTACAGGTCGGTGGGGAAGTTGCCGGCCTCGCCCAGCACGACGGAGCGGTCGGACATCCGCAGCGCCGCGACCAGGACCTTGAAGAGGTTGGCGGAGGTGCCGTCGCCGACGACGACCTCGTCCGCGGCGGCGCCGACCAGCGGCGCGACCTTGGCGCCCAGGGTGCGCGGCTTGTCCCACCAGCCCGCGTCGTTCCAGCTGCGGATGAGGTCCTGGCCCCACTCGCGCTCGATCATGTCGGCCACCCGGCCCGGGGTGGAGCGCGGCAGCGCGCCCAGGGAGTTGCCGTCCAGGTAGATCACGCCCTCGGGGAGGACGAACTCCTCACGGAACGCGGCGAGGGGGTCGGCGGCGTCGAGCGCGACGCAGTCCTCACGGGTGGTGGGCGTCATCGGTTCCTGCTTCCTGGTCGTGCGCGGGGTGCGGCGTACTGGTCAGACGGTGCTGCGGAGGGACCACAGCTCGGGGAAGACGTCCTGCTCGGCGTTGCGTGCCAGCCAGGTGAGACCGCTGGAGCCTCCGCTGCCGGGCTTGCCGCCCATCGTCCGCTTGACGGCCACGAGGTGGCGGTGGCGCCACCGCGTCACCCTCTCGGCGACGTCGAGAAGCGCCTCGGCCAGCAGGAACAGGTCGTTCCCGGGCACGTCGTCGGCGTAGACGGCCCTCCACGCCGCCTCGACCCCGTCGCTGGGCTCGTAGTCCTGTGTCCAGTCCCGCTCGACGCGGTCGGCGGGGACCGGGAGGCCGCGGCGGTGGAGCAGGCGCAGCGCGGCGTCGTAGAGGCCGGGGCTCTCCAGCACGGCCCTGAGCTGGTCCGCCACCCCGGCCATGGCCTTGTGCGGGCGGATCATGGCGGCCGACTTGTTGCCGAGCAGGAACTCCAGCTTGCGGTAGCCGTAGGACTGGAAGCCGGAGGCCTCGCCGAAGGAGTCGCGGAACCGGTTGAACTCGGTGGGGGTCATGTCCCCGAGCAGGCCCCAGGAGTCGTTGAGCACGTCCTGAGCGTTGCACGCCCTGCGCAGCCACGCCAGCGCACCGGGCACGTCGTCCTCCTCCAGCGCGTCGCGGGCCGCCTCCCAGCGCTCCTGGACCAGTGCGAAGAGCAGCTCCATCACCTGGGTGGCGATGATGAACGCGGACTCGGCCGGCTCGGCGGTGCGCGGTCTGCTGAGGCCGAGCAGGGTGTCGACCCCGACGTAGTCGACGTAGGGGGTGTTCTTCTCGAAGGAGAGCGTCGGCCGCCCACCGTCGGCCGCGGCCCGGCGCGCCCGGGCCGCCTCGGCCCCGTCCGCGTCCTCGCCGGGGGCGAACGGACACTGCTGGGCGGTGGTGGAGAGCATGACGACCCCTTGTCGGTACTGCGTGAGCGGCTGCGCGGGCGCCGCGCGGCGCGGGGGACCGCCCCGGCACACGGCCCCGCGTACGTGAGGTCACATCATCGGACAGAGGCAACCACGGAAGGAAGGGCCGACGAACACGCAAGTCGGGCATTGGCCTAGCATTCGTCATGGGTAACGAGCTTCGACTTTGGGAACGCAAAGCATGGCCTCACGACTGGCAACCCCGCTGGACGGCGTCGACCAGCGCATCCTCTCCGAACTGCAGCAGGACGGGCGGCTGTCCTTCAACGAGCTGTCCCGCAGGGTCAACCTGTCGGCGCCCGCCGTCGCCGACCGCGTCCGCCGCCTGACCGACCGCGGGGTGATCACCGGCTACCACGCGCACGTCGACCCGGCCGCCGCCGGGCTCCCGGTGACCGCCCTGGTCCGGATGGAGTGCTTCGGTGCGCACTGCCTGCTGCGGGAGCGCTCCTCGCTGGAGCTGCCCGAGATCCTCCAGGTGCACCGGGTGACCGGTGACGACTGCTGCGTCCTGCTCATCGCGGTCCGCTCGATGGAGCACTTCGAGGAGGTCATCGACAAGCTCGCCGAGCACGGTCGCCCCTCCAGCACCATGGTCATGTCCAGCCCGGTCCCGTGGCGGGCCGTCAGCGCGCCCCGCACGCCATGAGCGTCCTCATCGACTCCGCGGTCTGGCCCGGGCCGCGCGGCCTGCTCTTCGCGCACCTGGTGAGCGACCGCTCCTTCGAGGAGCTGCACGCCTTCGCCCGCGCCATGGGGGTGGACCCGCGGGCGTTCGACCGCGACCACTACGACATCCCCGGCCACCTGCACGCCCACGCCCTGGCACTGGGCGCCGAGCACGTGACCGGGCGCGAGCTGGTCACCCGTCTGCGCGCGGCGGGCCTGCGGCGGCGCAAGGCCCCCCGGGTCGCCGGGCCGCCGTGAGGGCCCGCCCGGGGAGGCGCACGGCTTTCCCCCGGCGGAGGGTCAGGGCGGCGGGTCGTCCAGGGGCGCCGGCGACGCCAGCCGGTCGAGTTCGGCGAGCATGTTGGCCCGGGCCCCGGCCTCCCAGTGCTCGCGGCCGAACGCGGTGTGGAACAGGTGGGGACCCTCCAGCAGGGACCGGAGAACCGCGGTGCGGCCCTCCCGGAACGCCCGGTCGGGGACGTGGCGGTACTCGGCCCTGACCGCCGCCGTGTAGGCGAGGTACTCGTCGGCCGGCGCGCCCAGGACCGACAGGTCGGCGTCGCAGACGACCGCGCCGTCCGCGTCCCCCTCCTCGGGGCGGTGCGCCGCGGTCACACCCACCAGGCGCACCACCTCGCCGACCCGCTCGGGATCCACGCCGACCAGTGACAGCAGGCGCCCGGCGAGCTCGGCGCTCTCCTCCTCGTCCCGTCCGGGGCGCCCCTCGTACACCGCGTCGTGGAACCAGACCGCGTAGCGGACGCAGTCGGCGTCGCGCGCCTCCCCCTGGAGGACGTCGACGGCGCGGAGCGTCTCCCACAGGTGCAGGAGCGTGTGGTAGCGCCGGTGCGGCTCGTTCCAGCGGTCCAGGAGCTCCACCCCGACCGCTGCGGCCTCGGGCCCGTCCCCGGCCAGCCTCCGCCAGGCGGCGGCCAGCAGGACCGCCTCGTCCTCGTTCAGTGGCAAGGTCTCGTCACCGTTCGCGTGGGTACCTCGGACGTCCACAGTCCTTCCCACCCGGGCGCTTCGCCACCCGGCCGGATCACGTGTCGGAGGTGCCCGCCGTTCCCGCCCCGTGGAAGGGGGGCGGAGGCCGCGCCCCGCGGACGTCCGGTGCGCAACCGGACATCGCGACGATTCCCAGCCATATCATGGGATGAATTTTGTCGTCTCCACTGATGGCCCGCGCAGGACCGCCGTGCTGGAATCCGGGGAGCGGGAACCACGAGCGGGACGGGGTCGGGATGTCACCCATCGAGACACTGCGGCGGATGCACCGGATCGCCGGATGGCCGCTGCTCCTCGCCAGTTTCCTGGCCCGCCTGCCCATCTCCATGGCCCTGATCGGCATGCTCACCCTCGTCACCGCCACGACCGGCAGCGTGGCGGTCGCCGGTGCGGTGGCCGGTGCCTTCGCCCTCGGCGAGGCCGTCGGCGGCCCGGTCATCGCCCGCTTCGCCGACCGGTACGGGCAGCGGACCCCCGTGCTCGTCATGGCCCTGGTCGACGCCGTCCTGATCGTCCTGCTGGTCCTCGCGGTCCGGTCCGGGGCCCCGGCCCCCGCCCTCGCGGCGCTGGCCGCGGTCACCGGCATGTGCCTGCCCCAGATGGGGCCCATGGCCAGGACCCGGTGGGTGGTGCTGATCCGCCGGGGCCCCGACCGGGGCGCGGAACGGGAGCGCTCGGTGTCGGCCGCCATGTCGGTCGAGGGCGTGCTCGACGAGGCCGCGTTCGTCCTCGGCCCCGCCCTCGTGGGCGTGCTCACCGTGGCCCTCTCCCCGTCGGCCGGCGTGCTGGGCGCCGCCGCGCTCATCGGCGTGTTCGGGGCCGTGTTCGCCCTCCACCGGACCGCCCCGGCCGGGACCCCGCCGGCGCGCGGCTCGGAGGGGCGGATCGCCACGCCCGCCCTGCTCGTGCTCACCGCCCCCATGTTCTGCCAGGGGCTGTTCTTCGGCGGCATGTCCACCGGCGTGACCGCGTTCGCCGCGGCCTCGGGGTACGGGGACCTGTCCGGCCTGATGTACGCGGTGATGGGCGCCAGCAGCGCGGCGGCCGGGCTGCTCATGGCCTCCCTGCCCGCCGGGTTCTCCCTGACCGCCCGGACACGGGTCGCGGCCGGGGGCCTGTTCGTGCTCAGCCTGCCCCTGTACCTGGACCACGGGCCGGCCACGCTCGCGGCGGCCGTCTTCGTGCTGGGAGCGGCGATCGGCCCGCACATCGTGAGCCTCTTCGGGCTCATCGAGCGGGCCGCCCCGCCCAGCCGCCTCTCCCAGTCGATGGCCGTCGTCCTGAGCAGCCTGATCCTCGGCCAGGCCCTGGGGTCCGTGGTCTCGGGCGCCGTCGCCGACGCGTACGGCCACCAGGGGGCGTTCGCCCTGGCCACGCTCGGCGGGCTGGTCTCGTTCGCCGTCGCCGTCCTGGTGATGCGGGCCCGCTGGTACACGCGGACCGGCGGGGCACGGGACGAGCCGCAGGAGGGCGTGGAACCCCCCGTCGCCCCCTCGGCGGGGACCCGGGCGGCGCCGCTCGCGGAGCCGGGTGATCCTGGGAACATCGGGCGTTAAGCCCGCGTTAAAGAGGGACCCGTCCCCCTACACACCCACCTAGGCTTGTGGACCGTGCTCGAACTACTGACCAGCATCAATCCCCGGCGCAAAGAGGTGCCCGTGCCACAGCTCAACGGGCTCGCCCGCGTCACCCTCTCCGTACGGGACCGCGACGAGAGCGTGCGCTTCTACCGCTCCGTCCTGGGTTTCAAGGTGCTCGGACGACGCGACCACGACGGCACGCTGCGCAGCGAGTGCCGACACCCCGCGTCGGGCCTGATGGTCGCCCTCATCCAACACCGCGACAACTTCAAGAACCGGTTCGACCGCAGGCACTGCGGCCTGGACCGGCTCACCCTGGGCGTCGACAACCTCGGCGAGCTGGAGGCGTGGGAGGAGCGTTTCGCGGACATGGACGTGGAGCACTCCCCGGTCATGCACCGCGAGGAGGGGTCGACGCTGCTGTTCTACGACCCGGACGGCACCGAGCTCGGGCTGTTCTGCCCCGCGGAGCCGGACGCCGACGAGGGCTGACCCGGCCCCCGCCGGCTCCGCTCCCCCGGTGGCCGGGAGGGCCCCTGTCAGTCGGTCTCGACCAGTTTGAGGCGCACGTCGCGGTCGCCCAGCTCGTCCACGGCCGAGCGCGGGAGCCGGTCGTCCGTGATGATCAGGTCGAACTCCTCCAGGCTGGCCACCCTGAAGGTGCCGAACTTGCCGTACTTGGTGCTGTCGACGGTGAGCACGCTCTTGGAGGCGATCCGCAGCAGCGCCTGCTTGGCGACCACCTTGGCCTCGGAGGGCGTGGTCGAGCCGCGGTCGACGTCCCACGAACTGCTGGCGATGAAGGCCAGGTCCACGTTCACCTGCCGCAGGAAGTCGGCGGTGAACCGGCCGACCGAGGAGTGGTCGGAGTGCGAGACGACGCCGCCGGTGTGGATCAGCTCGATCCCCGGGTACTCCATCAGGTGCCCGACGACGTTGAAGTCGCTGGTGATGACCGTCAGGCCGACCTTGTCGGTGAGCAGCGGCACCATCTGGAGCGTGGTCGTCCCCGCGTCCAGGTAGATGGTGAAGTTCTCCCTGACCAGCTCCGCGGCGGCGCGCGCGATGGCGCGCTTGGCCGGGACCTCCAGCTGGGCCTTGGCCAGGTAGGAGGGTTCGCTCTTGAGCCGCGCCGCGAGCCGTACCCCACCGGTGACGGACAGGACCTTGCCGTCGTTCTCCAGCGCCTGGATGTCGCGCCGGACCGTCATGTGGGACACGGACAGCATCGACGTGAGCTCGTTGATACTCAGCACGTGACGCTCCTGGAGGAGCTTCAGGATGTGCTCTCGTCGCTGGTCCGGGATCATCGTTCGCCTCACACTCGGGGGCCGGCCATGGGGACACCGTGCGATCACGACGCCATGTAACAAAGTTTCCCAGCTCATCGCGCCCGGAACGGTGCTCTCCGGACGTGAGTCCTCTCGCAATCGCGGCGAAGGGGCCCGGCCGCTCCGGCCGGCGCCGACCCGGACCGCCACCGCCGTGGACCTTCTGGGTGGATGTTTTTCCTGTTTGCGCCACGTGGGGCGGCGGAATTTGCCACCCTTGACCGTATGACGCTGTCCATCGCACTGCGCGGAGACACCGCCCGCTTCCCGGGCAACACGCTCCCGGCCCTGCGCTCAGCCTGGCGCGCCGGGGCCGATCTGGTCAAGGTCGACGTCCACCTGACCTCGGACGGCTACTCCGTCCTGGTCGACGAACGGCTCGTGGCCCTCCCCGGTTTCCCGCCCCGTCCCGTGGACGGACTCACCCTGGCCGACCTCGCCGGCGCGCGCGAGGACGTGGAACGGCGCATACCCACCCTGATGGAGGTCCTGGCCGAGTTCGGCGTCCACGGGCCCCCGCCCCTGCTCGTCGGCGCGGACACGCCGAGGGCCGCGCTGGCCGCGGACACGCTCCTGCGCGAACGCGGGTTCGGCGACCAGGTGCTCTTCACCGGTTCGACCGAGACCCTCGGCGCGCTCCGGGCCAAGAGCCCGCGCGCACGGCTCCTGGCGGCCTGGGAGCAGCCGGACATGCCTCCGGACGAGGCCGTCCGCGCCCTGGGGCCGGAGTTCCTGGGCGCGCACCACACGCTCGTGACCCGGGAAGCGGTCGACGAGATGCACCGCCTCGGGTATCGCGTCACGGCCTGGACCGTGAACGAGTTCCCGGAGATGGCGCGCCTGATCGGCATGGGCGTCGACGCGCTCGCCACGGAGCGGATCACCGACCTCGTGTCGCTGACGAGCGGCCGGGGCCGGGGAGGGGCGACGGCGGTCGGGGCCGTCTGAGCCCCGGGCCCCGGTCACGGGCGGGAGGGCGCGTTCCCGGGGCCCGACGGGGGCCGTTCCGGCGCGGGGCCGCCGCGCCCGCGGGGTTCGGCGCCCGCGGCCCCGCCGGTCCGCCGTCGAGGCGCCGGAGCCCCTCGACCCGCTCCCGTACCGGTACGGCCCGTAGGCGGGTCCTGGCCCGGACGGCCTCGGCGCCGTCCGCGCGGGCCCGGTCGTCCGCCCCCGCGCGGGCTCCCCCGGCGGGGGTCGGAGGTCACCCGCCGACGAGCTGCTGGAGGTCCACGGACTCGGCCAGCGCCCGCAGCCCCGCGTCCCCGGGATGGATGTGGTCACCGGAGTCGTAGGCGGGCAGGAGGCGGGCGGGGTCGGCCGGGTCGCGCAGGACCGCGTCGAAGTCCCACACCCCGTCGAACGGCGACGCCGGATCACCGATCTGCGTGCGCAGGTAGGCGTTGACCTGCTGCCGTGCCTGCTCGACCTCCGGGGTGCAGCGCCGCTCCCCCCCGCAGGGACCGAGCGTGGCCACGAACACCCGGACGCCGTGCGCCTCGGCCAGCCGGGCGATCTGGCCGAGCCCGCTGATCACCGCGTCCGGTGAGGTGCCCCAGCGCAGGTCGTTGATCCCCGCGAAGACGACCGCGGTCTCCACGCCGCTCTGCGCGAACACGTCCCTCTGGACCCGGTGGACCATGGCGACACCGCTGGGGTTGGTGGAGACCCCCTCCCCGGGGTACCCGTCGCTGACCACGTGGTTCCCGGCCACGCCGACGTTGAGCACACCGGGGTTGAGCACGCCGGGCTGGGCCGCGAGGCGTGTGCTCAGCACGTCCGGCCAGCGGCTGTGGGCGTCGCGGGTGGACCGCGTCCCGTCGGTGAGGGAGTCGCCGAAGGCCACGATCGCGCCGGGGCCGTCGGCGACCTCGATACCGGTCAGGAACGGCCACTGCGCCACGCGCCCGGTGAACGGCGCCCCGGTGGTGTCGAGCGTCTGGTCGCCGCTGCCCGGTGCGCTGCTGTAGTTGGTGTCCACCGCGGCGTAGTGCACGGGGGCCGCGGTCACCAGTTCGGGGAGGTGGAAGCTCACCAGGACGTCGGTGTGCGGCGGCAGGAGGATCTCCACCGGGTCGCTGAACACCTGTCCGCCCGCCGGGATGACGGTGTCGGCGCGTCCGTCGAAGGTGAGGGGGATCGCGGACCCGCGCGTGCCGGCGGCGTCCCCCTGGAGCGCCAGCGAGGCGGCGCCCACCGTGACGGGCTCCGCGGCGAAGGTGTTGTCGAGCCGGATCCTGGCGACGTGCCCTCCGGCGGTGGTGCGGACCGACAGGCGCAGGGTCTGGTCCTGCCAGGGGCCGACCTCCAGGTATCCGGAGGTGGCCCGCGCCCAGGAGCCGGTCCAGCCGGAGGAGGGGCGGCCGTCCACGGAGAACAGGTGCAGGCGGCCCTCGTTCCCGTCCACCCGCGGCAGGACCACGTGGGAGACCTCCCGGGCCGGGTCGACGGGCACGCTGCGCGCGTACAGGCGCACGGAGCCGAGGACGGGACTCGGTCCGCCGACGCCGGCGGAGTTGGCGTAGGGCAGCGAGAGCGCCGCGTCCCCCGCGGGCCCCTCGACCCAGTCGGGGACGGAGAGGACGAACTCCTGCTCCGCGCCGTCCGTGTAGACCACGCGGCCCGTTCCGTGGACCGCGGGGCCGCCCCCGGCTCCGCCGGTCCGCGTGGCGGTGGCCAGGAAGGTGAGCGATCCGTAGCGGTCCTCGTCCAACCGGAGCAGCTGGCCGTCGGAGACCACGTGGTCGGGGCGCCCGGGGGCGTAGTCGGGGAGTTCGAGCTCGGTGCCCAGGAGGACCACCTCGCGGCCGGGCGTCCACCCGGCGGCCGCCAGGGCCTGCGAGGAGAGGCTGTTGCCCGCCCCGTCGAGGTCGACGTTGGCGGCGGAGTTGTCCCGGGAGATGCCGATCTCGTCCACGAGGCTGGCGAAGGGGGTGCCGACGGCCCGCGGCGCCGCCTGCTCCTGCCGGTCCTGGACGCCCGCGTCCCCGTCGCGCGAGGTCACGACGTAGAAGGCGGCCACGAGGACCGTCGCCACGAGGGCGGCCGCCGCACCGCGGAGCAGGTGCGGGGCGAGGTCGTCACGTCTGCGGCGGTGCGCGCCGCGCCCCCCGGTCCCATCAGCGCCCAACGCTCGCCCTTCCCGATGAAGTTCCACCGACGTGTCGGACGACGCCGGGAGCACGGTGGTTGTGAGACGTGGGACACCACTGCGCCCCGGACGGCCGCCAGTTTAGACGAGCCGCCCCCGCTGACACGGCCGTTCGGAGCATGTTCCGGACCGCGCCTGTGGGCACTTCCGGGCGGTCCGGAGTCCGGAGGACACAGGGGTTCCCCGTCTCACACGACACCTGCCCGGCGGCCGGACGGACGGCGGGACCGAGCGGTCCCTCCCCGAACGGCACGTGGAGGAATCAGCGCGAAAAAAGACATGAGCGCCGGAAGTCCACGAAGTTCACCAGGGCGGACACGGGTCCGCCCCCACCCCCTGCGGACGAAGGGGTTCTCCACCGGCCGAGGACGGAGGGGCCCGAACCCGTGACCGGGGACCGGCGGGTCACGGACCGGCCGACCCCGACGAGCGCCCCGCAGACCGCACCTCGGCGTTACCGCCACCGAGGATACCGGGATCTTCGGCGCTTATCCCACGGAACCCGCCGCCACCGGACGCCTCCCGGCCGCGGGGCCCGCGAGAGCCCGGGACGGGTTCCGGCGCACACGGGGACGGAAGGGGCCGGGCCCCCTCCCACCGGCCCCCTCCCCGACAGGAGGCCCCGGCCCGCCCGCCGCACTCCCCCTCCGAGGGGCACGGTGGAGCGACCATCCGATTCAAGGACTAATCCCCCAAAAGTTACAGAATGGGTCTTACGAGACCTCGATGTCCCACTTCGGATTGGCGCGAGGTGCTCGGACCGGGGCGAAGCGGAATCCCGGCGCCGGGCCGGGGCCGGGTTCGAGGGCTTCTGAAACTTCAACGTGTATTCCCCGCAGACCCCCGGACGGAACCGTGGAAGCCCGTGGCCGACCGCAGGGCACGAGAAAGCGCCGCTGGCCTGTGTACGCAGGTCGGCGGCGCTTTTGGTGTGCCTGGAGGGGGTAGGCCGGGCAGGACTCGAACCCGCGACCCAGGGATTATGAGTCCCCTGCTCTAACCAACTGAGCTACCGGCCCGCCGTCGTCGGCAAACGTCATCCTAACAGGGTGTGTCCGGCGTTTCCGCGCCGTAAATCCGTTACAG
This sequence comes from Nocardiopsis sp. NPDC101807, assembly GCF_044766605.1. Lineage (NCBI taxonomy): Bacteria > Bacillati > Actinomycetota > Actinomycetes > Streptosporangiales > Nocardiopsidaceae > Nocardiopsis > Nocardiopsis sp. NPDC101807. The sequence goes on from NZ_JBIWMK010000001.1 coordinate 855,525, forward strand.
GACAGGCGTTGCCGGAACCGGGTGCGCAGGCGCGTCGCGAACACCGCACCTGGGTCCCGGGCCCCGAGGGGGCTCGGTCTAGGGTGGTGGAGTGCGGCGCGCGACTGGACGGACCCCAGCGCCCGGCACCGACGCCGCGTATGACCCGTTGGTAACATCGCGGGTCGCACATCGTCGTCAGGAGAGTTCACGTCATGTCCAAAGCACCCGTCAACGTCACCGTCACCGGCGCCGCCGGCCAGATCGGCTACGCCCTCCTGTTCCGGATCGCGTCCGGCCAGCTGCTCGGCGCCGACACCCCGGTGAAGCTGCGTCTGCTGGAGATCCCGCAGGCCGTCAAGGCCGCCGAGGGCACCGCGATGGAGCTCGACGACTGCGCCTTCCCCCTGCTCCAGGGCATCGACATCTTCGACGACGCCACCAAGGCCTTCGAGGGCGCCAACGTCGGCCTGCTGGTCGGCGCCCGACCGCGCGGCAAGGGCATGGAGCGCGGCGACCTGCTCCAGGCCAACGGCGGCATCTTCAAGCCCCAGGGCGAGGCGATCAACGCCGGCGCCGCCGACGACATCCGTGTACTCGTGGTCGGCAACCCGGCCAACACCAACGCCCTCATCGCCCAGAGCCACGCCCCGGACGTCCCGGCCGAGCGCTTCACCGCGATGACCCGCCTCGACCACAACCGCGCGCTCACCCAGCTCGCCAAGAAGCTCGGCGTGTCGATCAACGACATCAAGAAGCTCACCATCTGGGGCAACCACTCCGCCACCCAGTACCCGGACCTGTTCAACGCCGAGGTCAACGGCGGCAACGCCGCCAAGGCCGTCGGCGACCAGGCCTGGCTGGAGAACGACTTCATCCCCACCGTCGCCAAGCGCGGCGCCGCGATCATCGAGGCCCGTGGCGCGTCCTCGGCCGCCTCCGCCGCCAACGCCGCCGTCGACCACGTCTTCGACTGGGTGAACGGCACCCCGGAGGGCGACTGGACCTCCGCCGCCATCCCGTCCGACGGCTCCTACGGCGTGCCCGAGGGCCTCATCTCCTCCTTCCCGGTCGTGTCCCGCGACGGCAAGTGGGAGATCGTCCAGGGCCTGGAGATCGACGAGTTCTCCCGCTCCCGCATCGACGCCTCGGTCGCCGAGCTCGTCGAGGAGCGCGACACCGTCCGCAAGCTCGGCCTCGTGTAGGACCGGCGAGGGGCCGCAGGGCCGCTGACGGGCACGCTTCCCACGGGGGCGTGCCCGTCGCCGTGCGCGGGCGGGACCGGGCGCCCGGAGCGCCTCGGCGGGTCGGTGGTCGCCCGCCGCGTCCCGAAGGGGGCTCGGGAGCGGGCAGTATAGAGACTGTGAGTCTCATCGATGTGCTTCCGGCCGAACCAGAACCCGACTCCCTCTTCGAGGCGTTCGCTTTGTGGGCCGAGGAGCGGGGCCTCACCCTCTACCCGCACCAGGAGGAGGCCCTCATCGAGGTCGTCTCCGGGTCGAACGTCATCCTCAACACCCCCACCGGCTCCGGCAAGAGCATGGTCGCCACGGGGGCGCTCTTCGCCGCCCTGGCCCGCGACGAGTGCGCGTTCTACACCGCGCCCATCAAGGCGCTGGTGTCGGAGAAGTTCTTCGACCTGTGCAAGATCTTCGGCACCGAGAACGTCGGCATGATGACCGGCGACGCCAGCGTCAACGCCGACGCCCCCATCGTGTGCTGCACCGCCGAGGTCCTCGCCCAGATCGCGCTCGCCGAGGGCGCGAACGCCGACATCAACACCGTCGTCATGGACGAGTTCCACTTCTACGCCGAGCCCGACCGGGGTTGGGCGTGGCAGGTGCCCCTGCTGGAGATGCCGCAGGCGCAGTTCCTGCTGATGTCCGCCACCCTGGGCGACGTCAGCCGGTTCGAGGAGGACCTGGAGAAGCGCACCGGGCGCACCACGGCCGTGGTCGCCTCCGCCGAGCGCCCCGTCCCCCTCTACTACGACTACCGGGTGACCCCGCTGCACGAGACGCTGGAGGAGCTGCTCCGCGACGGCAACGCGCCCGTGTACATCGTGCACTTCACGCAGGCGCAGGCCGTCGAGCGCGCCCAGTCGCTGACCAGCATCAACATGTCCACCAAGGAGGAGAAGGCGGCGATCGCGGCGGAGATCGGCAACTTCCGCTTCACGACCAAGTTCGGCCGCAACCTCTCCCGGTACGTGCGGCACGGTATCGGCGTGCACCACGCCGGCATGCTGCCCAAGTACCGGCGCCTGGTCGAGCGGCTGGCCCAGGCGGGCCTGCTCAAGGTCATCTGCGGCACCGACACCCTGGGGGTCGGGGTGAACGTCCCCATCCGCACCGTGCTGTTCACCGCCCTCAGCAAGTACGACGGGGTGCGCGTGCGCCGCCTGCGCGCCCGCGAGTTCCACCAGATCGCCGGCCGGGCGGGGCGCGCCGGGTTCGACACGGTCGGCCACGTGGTGGCGCAGGCCCCCGAGCACGTCGTCGAGAACGAGAAGGCCCTGGCCAAGGCGGGCGACGACACCAAGAAGCGCCGCAAGGTGGTGCGCAAGAAGGCGCCCGAGGGGTTCGTCTCCTGGGACGAGGCGACCTTCACCAAGCTCATCGACGCCGACCCCGAGCCGCTGGCCTCGCGCTTCCGGGTGAGCAACGCCATGCTGCTCAGCGTGATCGCCCGGCCGGGCAACTGCTTCACCGCGATGCGCCACCTGCTCACCGAGAACCACGACGACCGGCCCTCGCAGCGCCGCCACATCCACGAGGCGATCGCCATCTACCGGTCGCTGCTCGACGGCGGCATCGTGGAGACCCTGCCCGAACCCGACGACCAGGGCCGCACCGCCCGGCTCACGGTGGACCTCCAGGCGGACTTCGCGCTCAACCAGCCGCTCTCGACGTTCGCGCTGGCCTCGCTGGAGCTGCTGGACAAGGAGTCGCCGACCTACCCGCTCGACGTGCTCACCGTCGTGGAGTCGACCCTGGACGACCCCCGGCAGATCCTCGGCGCCCAGCTCAACAAGGCCCGCGGCGAGGCCGTCCAGCAGATGAAGATGGACGGCGTCGAGTACGACGAGCGCATGGAGCTGCTGGAGGAGGTCGACTACCCCAAGCCGCTGGAGGAACTCCTCCACCACGCCTACGAGGTGTACCGGCGCGGCCACCCCTGGGTGGGCGACCACCCGCTCCGGCCCAAGACCGTGGCCCGCGACATGTACGAGCGGGCGATGAACTTCGTCGAGTACGTCGGCTACTACGAGCTGGCGCGCTCGGAGGGCCTGGTCCTGCGCTACCTGGCCAGCGCGTACAAGGCGCTCAACCAGACGGTGCCCGACGACGCCAAGACCGAGGAGCTGCGCGACCTCATCGAGTGGCTGGGCGAGCTGGTCCGCCAGGTCGACTCCAGCCTGCTGGACGAGTGGGAGCAGCTGACCAACCCCGAGGAGGAGGCCCCGGAGGGGCAGGAGCCCGCCGAGGAGAAGGTGCGGCCGGTCACGGCCAACGCGCGGGCCTTCCGGGTGCTGGTGCGCAACGAGATGTTCCGCCGCGTCGAGCTGGCCTCCCGCCGCCGCTACGGGGACCTGGGCAAGCTGTCCCAGGACGGCGAGTGGAGCGGCGAGGAGTGGGCCGAGGCCGTGGAGGAGTACTTCGCCGAGCACGACGAGATCGGGACCGGACCCGACGCGCGCGGACCGAAGATGCTGCTCATCGAGGAGGAGACCGGGCTGTGGCGCGTGCGCCAGATCTTCGCCGACCCGGCCGGGGACCACGACTGGGGCATCAGCGCGGAGGTGGACCTGGCCGCGTCCGACGCGGAGGGTTACGCGGTCGTGCACGTGGTGGACGTCAACCGGCTGTGACCGCCGGGGCCCGGGCGGGGTCGGCACGGGGCCGTCGGGCACGCCCGGGCCGGCCGGCGCCGGGCCCTCCCGGGCCAGGGGAGACGCACCGCCGCACCGGCCCCTCTCCCCGCCCGGGGACGGCCCCGGTCAGCCGAGCAGGTGGGCGTTGACCTCCTGGACCCCCCGGGCGAGGTCGGGGCGCTCGACGACGGTCCTGCCCGCCGCCCGGAGCCGCTCGGCTCCGTCGCAGTCGACGAACACGGCGGGCTCCCGCCAGGCGAACACCACGCGCGGGATCGGCGTGGCGAGGACGAGCGCGCTGCACGCCGCCGGCCGGGAGGCCCGGGAGCTGCACGGCTCCAGCGACGAGTAGAGGGTGGCCCCGCGCAGGCGGGGGTCGCCGGGATCGGTCCCGCGCAGCGCGACCTCCTCCGCGTGGTCGCGCGGGTCGTCCCTGCGTGAGTAGCCCTCGCCCAGGACCGTGCCGTCCGCGGCGACCACGACACAGCCGACCGAGAAGGCCGTGTCGGAGGGCGGGCACGACCGGGACAGCTCCACGGTCCGGCGGAGCCAGTGCGCGTCCGCGCCGCCCTCGGCGGGCGGCGGCCCGGGGGTCACCGGTCCTCCCCGCGGGTCCGGGGCGCGCCCGTCACGGCGCTCCCGCCCCCGGCCTCCCGCTCCTGCGGGCCGCGGTTGTCGGGGCGGTAGCGCAGGACCGCGACGTCCCCCAGGGCCCTGGCCTCCACGAGGCGCATCGGCGCGGCGGAGGAGTACGGGTAGGCGCCGGGCAGGACGAAGCGCGGCGCGTCCTCCTCCCCCACGAAGAACGGCGCGACCGCCAGTCGGATCTCGTCCACCAGGCCCGACGTGAGGAACATGGTGTGGATGTGGCCGCCGCCCTCCACCAGCAGCCGGCCCACCCCGCGGTTCGCCAGGTCCGCCAGGACGGACTCGGCGGTGGGGGGGCTCCCGGCGTCGACGACCTCGGCCGGCGGGTCCGAGGAGGGTCTGCCGGACAGGACGGCCCTGGCGGCGTCCACCCCGGGCCCGCCGGTGTAGACGACCGCGCCGGCGTCGCCGGTGGAGAAGAACCGGGCCCGGGGGTCGAACCTTCCGCTGCGGGTGACCAGGACCTTGAGCGGGGCCTCGGTGCGGCCCTCCCCGCGCCTGCGCGCGCGCAGGGCCGGGGAGCGCACGAGGAGCCGCGGGTTGTCCGCACGCAGGGTGCCGGCCCCCACGAGGATCGCGTCGCATCCCGCGCGCAACTCGTCCACCTCGGCGAAGTCGGCCTCGTTGGAGAGGCGGAGCCGGTCCGGGGTGGTGTCGTCGATGCGCCCGTCGACCGACATGGCGCAGCTCAGGATGGTGTGGGGACGGTCCATGCCCCCAGGCTAGCGAGGCTCCGGAGCCCGGGGCGCACCGCCGCGGCGGTGGCGGCGGCGCCTTCGACGGGGCCGGAGGAGGCCGTCCGGCGGCGGATCGGGGTGCGGGACCCGCGCCGGAGGAAGACGCCCCCCGGCCACCGTGCCTTTCGACGGCGCAATCCGTTTGCGAAGTGTGCCGCATTCCTCTCCGCCTCCGTTGATTTCCGCAGGCAGTGGGCACGCACGATAAATTGGCGTTCGATTCGTAGTACTCATCCCTTATCCCGGACGGGGCCCGGGCCACCTGCGACGGGCGCTTCCCGTGAACCCTTCCCGCACGCCACCGGAGCACCATCAGGGCTCGGAAGCCTCCCCGCAGCCCACCGTGGCAGGCGTTGCAGGGACCGAGCATCCGCCTTGATTCCTCACATAAAGGACATTACGCATATACGTCCTAGCCAACCCAAGTGTGCCGTAACGTACACGCCGGGTCTGCCCGGGACCGCGCGGACGCCGTTTTTTACCACCCGAGTCCGTGACTCGGTTAACAACCACGTCAACCGCGAATAGAATCCAGGGGTCGACCAAACTTCCCCACCTCAGACAAGAGGACGGCGATGTCTCGATTCACTTCCCCCGATTTCCTGAGGCAGGCGGGGGGCAAAAACGTCCGGGCCAACCCTCCGCCCGCCGTCGACCTGGCTCGTCCGAGCCTGGCGCGGCTCCGCTCCTTCCACCTCAAGGGCAAGGACCACTTCGAGGTCGATCGCGACCTGGCGAGCATGGCCGAACGCACCGCACCCGGTTTCCAGGACCTGGTCCTGGGCGAACGCGCCTTCCTCCAACGGGCCGTCCGCCACCTGGCCGAGAGCGAGGGCATCCGGCAGTTCATCCAGGTCGGCGCGGGCCTGCCCGCCCCCGGCGACCCCCACCAGATCGCTCAGGAGCACGCGCCGGGCGCACGCGTCCTCTACGCCACCGACGACCCCGTGGTGCTGACCCACCACCTGGCCCTGCTCCGCGACGGACACACCACCACCGCCGTGCGGGCCGGCCTGACCACCCCGCGCAGGCTCCTGGACGACCCCGAGACCCGGGCGTTCCTCGACCTGGAGCGACCCGTGGGGCTGCTGCTCACCGGGGTGGTCTCGCACACGTCCGACGCCGACTCCCCGGCCGAGCACATCGCGGCCCTGCGGGACTCCCTCGCGCCCGGCAGCCACATGGTCCTCAGCCACTACTGCCGCCCCGACCAGTCCTTCTTCCCCAAGGACCACGCGCGGGCCGAACAGCTGGAGAGGGTGTTCCTGGACCGGCTCGGCTCGGGCCGCTGGCGCACGCGCAAGGAGATCGAGGTCTTCTTCGAGGGCTGGCGGATCCCCGAACCCGGTCTGATCGAGGTCCAGCGCTGGCGCACGCTCCCCGTGGCCCCGCCGGTCCCGGGCTGCTACCAGATGCCGCAGCGCAACCGGCGGCTCATCATCGGCGGCATCGGCAGGATCTGACCGCCTCCGCTCCCCCTGGCCCGCGCTGGAGCCGTCGGCCCGGCAGCGGGAGGGGGCCGCCCCACAGGGCGGGAGGCGCCGGAGCGCCAGGACGGACCCGTGTGTTTGGTCGACCCCGACACCGCGCGGCGGGTGTCCGCGGGGACCGCGTCGCGGCGGTCCCCCGCAACGGTCCGTGGAACGAGACGAAGAGGGCCTCTCCGTGGGAGAGGCCCTCTTCGTGTGGGCTCCCGCGATTGGACTCGAACCAATGACCTGCCGGTTAACAGCCGGCTGCTCTGCCAATTGAGCTACGCGGGATCGTGCGCCCCCGCGACCCGGGGGCCGTGGCGACAGGACAAGCCTAGCGCCTCCCCCGGGGTGCTCGCGACGTGTTTTCCGGGGCCCGCACCGTGGGGAGCGGTCCGCGGGGCCCGGACACGCGGGAAGGGCCCGCCGGATCTCTCCGACGGGCCCTTCCCGGTACGCTCCCGCGATTGGACTCGAACCAATAACCTGCCGGTTAACAGCCGGCTGCTCTGCCAATTGAGCTACGCGGGATCGTGCGCCCCCGCGACCCGGGCCGTGGCGACACCACTAGCGTAGCGCCCCCGGAGAGTGCTCGTGACCGGTGTCGGCACGTGTGGCGGAGCGACGACAGGGTAACGTGCCAGGCACGGAACACGCCGATCGTCTCCAAGGTCTGAAGAGGGACCCATGCGCTACCGGATCACGTTCGTCGCCGGACTCGCCATCGGATACGTCCTGGGCGCCAAGGCGGGCAGGGCCCGCTACGAGCAGCTCGCCCGGACGGCCCGCAGGGTCGCGGACAGCCCCGTCGTCCAGGAGGTCGCCGGACTCGTCGGCGCCCAGGTCGGCAACGCGGGTCGCACCGTCTACGACAAGACGGTGGACAAGATGCCGATCACGTCTTTGCGCGACTTCCTCGCCCGGCCCACCGACGAGGAGATCGAACTCGTCGAGTGGGAGACCCGGGCGTCCAACGGCGCCCAGCCCGAGAACGGGCGCTCCGACGACGGGGCGGACCGCCCGTGACGCTGTTCCGCCGCGGCGTCCCCGCGGGGGTCCGCGCCGGGCTGGAGCGGGGCGAGCGCGTGCTGGCGCACGCGCCCGTCGCCGTTCCGGCCGGGCGGGACGCCGGCGAGCAGGTGCTCGTCACCACCACGCGCGCCCTGTACCTGCCCGGCGGGCGGGCCGTGCCCTGGGAGGACATCGACCGGGCGAGCTGGACCCCCGACACCTTCAGGTTCACGGAGGAGGGGGCGGGCGAGCACACGGTCCGCCTGCGCTCCGACCCGGCCGCCGACGGCGTCGACTACCGCCGCCTGGCGGAGACCGTCGCCGAGCGCGTCACCGCGACCATCCTGGTCAACCGCTTCGTGCCGTTCCCCGGCGCCGGCTCCACCACCGGTTTCCGGCTGGTGGCGCGCCGTCCGCCCGGCGGCGCCGACGTGGACTGGCGCGTCCACCTGGGCGAGGGCGTCGACCCGGACGACCCGCGCCTGTCCGACGCCGTCTCCCGGGCGCTGTCGGCCCTGCACGACCAGATGGGCGTCTAGGACGTGTTCCGCGGACACTCGCCCTGCTGCGCGTCGCCCCGGCACGCCCCTCGCGGCGTTCTCCTCCGTCGACAGGACCCCACCCTGACTCCCTCGTCGGCCTTGCGATGAACGCACCGGATGCGCCGCTCGCGACGGACAGCATCCACGGAACACGCCCTAAGACGTGCCGCCGGGGCGGGACGGGCGCCGGTCGAGCCCTCGGGCGAGGACCTCCGCCAGGTGCAGCGCCCTGCGCCCCGTCCCCTGCGCGATCTGGGTGCGGCAGCTGTAGCCGTCGGCGAGCACCAGGGTCTCCGGGGAGGCCTCCCGCACCCGGGGCAGCAGCTCGCGCTCCCCGATGGCCCTGGAGACCTCGTAGCGGCCCTCCGTGAACCCGAAGTCCCCCGCGAGCCCGCAGCAGCCCGAGTCCAGGACCTCCCCGTCGATCCCGGCCCTGGCGATGAGCGCGCGGTCGGCGTCGAACCCGATGACCGCGTGCTGGTGGCAGTGCACCTGGGCCAGCGCGGAGGCCGGTATCCGGGGCGGCCGCCAGTCGGGCGCGTACTCCTCCAGGAAGCCCGCCAGGGTGTGCACGGACGCGGCCACGCGCTCGCTCTCCGGGCCCGGCAGCAGCTCCAGCAGGTCGTGGCGGAGCGCCGCGGTGCAGCTGGGCTCCAGGCCCACCACCGGCAGCCCCTCCTCGACCAGCGGGGCCAGGGCGCGCACCGCGCGGCGCATGACGGCGCGCGCCACGTCGAGCTGCCCCGTGGACACCCATGTCAGTCCGCAGCACACCTGTCCCCGGGGCAGGACGACGGTGAACCCGGCGTCCTCCAGGACCCGCACGGCGGCGGCGGGCACGCCCGGGTTCATGTGGTTGCCGAAGGTGTCCGGCCACAGCACCACCCTCGGCCCCCCGCGGCGCGCCTCCCCCCGGGCGGCCCGGCGGCGGAAGGCGCGGGTGAAGGTGGTGCGGGCGAACGACGGCAGGTCGCGCTCGGCCGCCACGCCGGCGACCCTCTTCGCCAGGCGGGAGACCCCCGGCAGCCGGGCGGCGCGGTCGGCCTCGGCCGGGGCCAGGGCCGCCATCCGCGCCCAGAGCGGCAGCCAGCCCATCGAGTAGTGGGCCGCCGGGCGCACCCGGTTGCGGTAGTGCTGGTGGAGGAACTCGGCCTTGTAGCTCGCCATGTCCACGTTGACGGGGCAGTCGCTCAGGCACCCCTTGCAGGACAGGCACAGGTCGAGGCTCTCGCGCACCTCCTCCGAGCGCCACCCGTCCGTGACGACCTCACCCCTGGCCATCTCGAACAGCAGGTGGGCGCGGCCCCGCGTGGAGTGCTTCTCCTCCTGGGTGACCTGGTAGCTGGGGCACATGACGCCCGGCCCGGACTGGCGGCGGCACTTGCCGATCCCGGAGCAGCGGCGCAGCGCACCGGCGGGATCGCCGCCGTCGTCGCCGTAGGCCAGGGTCGCCCGCGACAGGAGCGGCAGCGGTGTCGCGCCCCGTTCCGGGGGTGCCTGCCGGGGCGGGGCGGTGTCGGCGGCCACCCTGATGTCGGCGTCGAGCGGGAGGGGGTCGACGATGATGCCGGGGTTCATGAGGCCGGCGGGGTCCCAGACGCGCTTGAACTCCCCGAAGGCGCGGATCAGCCCCTCGGGGTACATGCGGGCCAGGAGCTCGGACCGGGCCTGGCCGTCGCCGTGCTCGCCGGACAGGGAGCCGCCGTGCCGGACCACCGTGTCGGCGGCCTCCTCCATGAACGCCCGGTACTCCCGCCGGCCGCGCTCGTGGGTGAGCTCGAAGTCGATGCGCACGTGGAGGCAGCCGTCGCCGAAGTGCCCGTAGACCACCCCGAAGCGGCCGTGGCGCTCCATGAGGGCGTCGAAGTCGCGCAGGTAGGCGCCGAGGTTCTCCGGCGGGACCGCCGCGTCCTCCCAGCCCGACCAGGCGTCCGCCCCGGCGGGGGTGCGCTGGGTGAGCCCGGCGCCCTCCTCGCGGATGCGCCAGAGCGCCCTCTGGTGGGCCGGGTCGGAGACGACGCCGGCGTCCTGGGGTCGGGAGGCGGGGGGAAGGCCGGCGAGCATGCGTTCGGCGGCCTCGGCGGCTCCGGCGGGGTCCTGCCCGGCGATCTCCACCAGGAGCCAGGCGCCGCCCTCGGGGAGGGGGACCCTGGCGCGGGTCCCGTGCAGGTCCAGGGCCGCGACCATGCGGTCGTTGATGCCCTCGACGGTGAGGGGGGCGTGGCCGAGGAGGTCGGGGACCGCGTCCGCGGCCGAGGCGGCGTCCGGGTAGCCGAGGACCGCCAGGGCCCGGGCCGGCGGCGACTCGACGAGGCGGACCGTGGCGCCGAGGACGAACGCGCAGGTGCCCTCGGTGCCGACGAGCGCGGCGGCGACGTTGCGGCCCTTCTCCGGGAGCAGCCGGTCCAGGGCGTAGCCGGAGACGCGGCGCCGGAACTCGGGCATGGCGGTGCGCAGCTCGGCCCGGTGCGCGTCGACGAGGCGGGCCAGGGCGGCGTGGATCTCTCCCTCGCGCCCGGGGCGCCGGGTGAGGGCCTCGAACTCCTCCGCGGTGTCGGAGGAGCCGACGGTGAGGCGGGTGCCGTCGCTGAGCAGCAGGTCGAGGGAGACGATGTTGTCGGCGGTGGTCCCCCAGGCCACGGAGTGGGAGCCGCAGGCGTTGTTGCCGACCATGCCGCCGATGGTGCAGCGGCTGTGGGTGGAGGGGTCGGGCGCGAAGGTCAGCCCGTGTTCGGCGGCGGCGGCGCGCAGGTCGTCGAGGATGACGCCGGGCTGCACGGTGGCGGTGCGGGCCCCCGGGTCGATGCGCTCGATGGCGCGTAGGTGGCGGGAGGTGTCGATGACGACGCCGGTGCCGATGGCGTTGCCCGCGATGGACGTGCCGCCGCCCCTGGGGATGACGGGTACTCCGTGCGCCGCGCAGGCCCGGACGGCGGCCACGCAGTCGTCGACGGTCTCGGGCACGACCACCGCGAGGGGGACGCGCCGGTAGTTGGAGGCGTCGGACGTGTAGAGGGCGCGGGCGCCCGCGTCGAAGGAGACCGTGCCCCGGATGCTGCTCTCCAGGTCGAGGCGGAGTCCGGCGACGTCGGTTCGGGCGCTGGTACTGCTGTGCGGGTCGGCCATGGTGCCCAGGGTGGCGCGGCCGGCGGCGGCCCCGCAACCGTGCCGCGCGGATCCGTGCCGGCGGGGCGGGCGGGGGCCGCGGGGGCCGGGGGCGGAGGACAGGGCGCGGGCCCAGGAGAGCGGGAAGGGTACACGGGCGGAGGACAGGGCGCGGGCCCGGGCGGGCGGGGCCTTCGTCCGGGCCGGCGGTCAGCCCCCGAGCGAGGCGTCCATGGCGCGCACCAGGGCTCCGTCGGGGTCCATGTCGAGGTTCCACACCATGAGCCCGCCCAGGCCCCGGTCGAGCACGTACTCGCCCTTGAGGGCGATCACGTCGGGGTTGTCGTAGGTCCACCACTCGTCGCCGTCGTGGACCCAGTAGGCGCCGGCCTCCTCGTCCAGGTGGCGGCGCCCCTCCAGTTCCTCCAGGTCGCCGAAGGCCATGGTGGGGCCGTCGTAGTGGTCGTCGGCGGGCCCCGAGGCCGTCTGGCCGCGCCCTCCGTCCCGGTCGGAGCGCACGCCCTGCCAGCCCCGGCCGAAGGCGGGGACGCCCATCACCAGCTTCTCCGGGGGCGCCCCCATGTCGAGGTAGCGCCGGATCGCGGCGTCGACGCTGTTGGCGTCCGGCTGGGAGGCGGGCGCGAACAGGTTCGAGTGGTGGGCGGTCCCGTCGCTCCACGGCCCGGCGAAGTCGTAGCCCTGCACGGTGGCGAAGTCCACCTCCCCGAAGATCGCGGGGTCGTAGGTCCCGCTGGTCCCCGCCGCGCCGGACAGGGACACCGACAGGACGTACTCCTCCCCCGTCTCCGCGGACAGCTCGTCGAGTTGGCGGCGGAACTCGGCGACCAGCAGGGTGAAGTTGGCGGCGTCGTCGGGATGCTCGACGTTGTCCGGGTGCCCGGCTCCCCCGGGCCACTCCCAGTCCAGGTCGATGCCGTCGAAGACCCCGGCGGCCACTCCGTCGCCGCCTTGGGGCTCGCCGCCGCGGACCGGGAGGTCGCCCCGCAGCCACAGGTCCACGCAGGAGGCCGCGAAGGCCTCGCGGGACTCCTCGGTGCGCGCCGCGACCGAGAAGTGGGTCGACCAGTTCCAGCCGCCCAGGGAGAGGCTGGCCCCCAGGTCCGGGTGGCGCTCGCGCAGCCGGCGCAGCTGGTTGAGCCCGCCCGCGAGCTCCTGCTCGTACTCGTCGGGCTCGCCGCCGACGCTCTCGTCCCCCTCGTACCTGCGCTGGTACAGCTCCCACGGCTGGTCGTGGGTGTCGGGGACGTGGCAGAGCCCCTCCGGGCTGACCGCCCCGAACGCCCACATGAGCCGGGTCAGGCGGTCGGCGGAGCCGCTGTCCTCGAACTCCTTGAGGGTGTATCCGCGGTTGGCCACGTTCCAGTCGGCGAAGTACCCGATGCGCTCGGGGTTCTTCGCGGTCGCGACCGCGAAGAGCCCCGTGACCAGTGCTCCGGCGGTGACGACGGCCCCCAGGGCGAGGAGCGGGGAGCGCCGCCCGGAGAGGTCCGGGGTGTGCGGCTGGTTCGGGGTGGCGGTCACCCCTCGACGTTAGGGGCCGGGGGCGGCGGGCACCGGAGGTTCGGCCCATGTCGGCCACATGAGGCCGTTCCCGCCGCGGCGGGGAACCCTGGGGGCGGCCCGTGCGTTGATCTCCGGGTCCCGGGCGTGGACGGGCAGGAGGCGCGCGGCGGTCAGTCGCCCGTGATGTAGTCGCGCAGGGCGCCGGCCCGGGAGGGGTGCCGGAGCTTGGCCAGGGTCTTGGCCTCGATCTGGCGGATGCGTTCGCGGGTCACCCCGAACTCGCGGCCGACCTCCTCCAGGGTGTGCGGGTGCCCGTCGGCCATCCCGAAGCGCAGTCGGATGATGCGCCGCTCACGGTCGGACAGGTCGCCGAGGATGGCGTGCAGCTGCTCCTGGAGCAGGGTGAAGGCCACCGCCTCGACCGGGACGACCGCGTCGGAGTCCTCGATGAAGTCGCCGAAGTCGGAGTCCTCGTCGCCGATCGGCGCCTGGAGCGACACGGGCTCCCGGGCGATCCGCTGGATCTCCACGACCCGGGCCCCGACGCATCCGGCGGCAGAGGAGACCTCCGCGGTGCTCGGTTCGCGCCCGAGCTGCTGGTGGAGCTGGTGCTGCACCCGGACGAGTTTGTTGATCGTCTCGACCATGTGGACGGGGATGCGGATCGTGCGCGCCTGGTCCGCTATCGCCCGGGTGATGGCCTGCCTGATCCACCACGTCGCGTAGGTGGAGAACTTGAACCCCTTGGCGTAGTCGAACTTCTCGACGGCGCGGATCAGTCCGAGGTTGCCCTCCTGGACGAGGTCGAGGAAGAGCAGGCCCCTCCCCATGTACCGCTTGGCGATCGACACGACCAGTCGGAGGTTGGACTCGATCAGGCGTCTCTTGGCCCGCCCTCCCTCCTCCACGAGGACGGCGAGCTCCTCCGGCGAGCACGCGCCGTCGGCGCACGACCGGCGCTGCGCGTACAGGCCGACCTCGACGGCCCTGGCGAGCTCGACCTCCTGTTCGGCGGTGAGCAGCGGCACCCGGCCGATCTCGCGCAGGTACAGGCGCACCAGGTCCGATCCGGAGCGGCGCGCGCCGTCGGGGGGCTGGGCGGCCTCGTCGGGGTCGGAGACCTCGATGCCGATCCGGGTGAGGTGGGCGACCGTCCGGTCCAGCGACTCCGGCGGCGCGTCCAACCGCTCCAGGGCCGAGGCGACCTCGCTCCGGCTGACCGCCCCGCCACCGGTGTCGGGGAGCAGTCCGGCCACCTGGCGAATGGGCGGCATTTCGTTGGTCGCAACCGTGGGAGACACCATCCCATTGTGCCCTTTCGGGCACAGGAAAAGGGAGAACTACTATTGTCACCCCGGTGCTACATACCGTCCGCCAACTCGTCCTGGAAGGCACGTTTTTCCTGCTGGAGCGCCATGAGTTCGGTCAATACCCGCTGTTGTTCCTCGACCTGGGAACCCGATCCCAGGCGGGACAGCTCTGATCTCAGGTTTGACTCGCGCCGGTTGATGGAATGAGTTCTGATTGTGCTCAGCATTTGCCGCGCGTAATGCTCGTCGAGTTCTCCGTAGAACTCCACCTGCTCGACCGCCAGCCGGGTGAGGAAGTCCCGCTGGGTCTCGTTGGGGGCGGCCTCCCGCAGGGCGCTCACCCACGCGGCGGGGTCGTGCGCGGCGGCCACTCCCCCCGCGGCGATGATGAGCTGGAGCACCGCCTTGTGCTGGGGGACGGTGAAGTCCTCGTCGGTGAACTTGTCGAAGCCGACGGCCAGGGACGGGTACTGGAGGGCGATCTTGAGCGCCTGGCGCTCGCGGAGCAGGGACTGGTCGTTCAGGTTGTACGGGGCGTCCTGCGCGTCGGGGGTGGGGACGGGGCGCGCCGCGGGCGCGGCCGTCCGCCCCTCCTGCGCGCCTCCCCTGCGGATGTGCTGGTTGACGCGGCGCAGCACGAAGGACTCGTCCAGGATGCCGAGCCAGCGGTCCAGGTTGGTGCCGTAGAGCCTGCGCACCCCCGCGTTGCGGATGCTGGCGACCACCGGCGCGGCGGCGTCCAGCGCGGCGATGCGGCCCTCGGGCGCGGAGAGGTCGTAGTCCTCGATGACCTTGCGGATCATGAACTCGTACAGGGGCGCGGGGTTGTCGACGAGGTCGGCCACCGCCTGGTCCCCGTGGCGGAGCCGCAGGTCGCAGGGGTCGAGCCCGTCGGGCTGGACGGCGACGAAGGTCTCGGAGGCGAAGCCGTGCTCCTCGGCGAAGGCGCGCACGGCGGCCTTCTGGCCGGCCGCGTCGCCGTCGAACGTGAACACGACCCGGCCGCCCTGGTTGGAGCGGCCCAGGAGCATGCGGCGCAGGATCTTGAGGTGGTCCTCGCCGAAGGAGGTGCCGCACGTGGCGACCGCGGTGGTCACCCCCGCCAGGTGGCAGGCCATGACGTCGGTGTAGCCCTCGACGATGACCGCCTGGCTCTTCTGGGAGATGTCGCGCTTGGCCAGGTCGAGGCCGTACAGCAGCCGCCCCTTGTGGAAGATGGGGCTCTCCGGCGAGTTGAGGTACTTGGGCCCGTCCTCGGCCGGGTCGAGCTTGCGCGCGCCGAAGCCGACGACCTCCCCGGTGACCTCGCGGATGGGCCACAGGAGCCGGTTGCGGAAGCGGTCGTAGGCCCCCCGCCGCCCCTGGCTGGCCAGCCCGCCCTCGATCAGCTCCTGGTCGGTGAAGCCCTTGCGGCGCAGGTGCGCGGTGAGGTTCTCCCATCCGGCGGGCGCGTAGCCCAGGCCGAAGTGCTCGGCGTGGACGCGGTTGAAGCCGCGCTCGTCGAGGAAGCGGCGGGCGGTCACGGCCCCGGCGGTGAGGAGCTGCTCGGCGAAGTACTCCGCGGCGGCGCGGTGCGCGTCGAGGAGGCGCTGCCGTTTGCCCGAGTCGTGCCGCGCCGTGCTGCGGCCGCCCTCCTCGTAGCGCAGTGTGACGCCGACCTGGCGGGCGAGCGACTCGACGGCCTCGGCGAAGCTGAGGCTGTCGATCTTCTGCAGGAAGGAGATGGTGTCCCCGCCCTCCCCGCAGCCGAAGCAGTACCAGAGGTTCTTGGAGGGGGTGACGTTGAAGGAGGGGGACTTCTCGTCGTGGAAGGGGCACAGTCCCTTCAGCGAGCCGCCTCCCGCGTTGCGGAGCTGGAGGTACTCGCCGATCACGTCCGCGATGGGCGCGCGTTCGCGTACGAGCGCGATGTCTTCGTCTCTGATCCGGCCTGCCACGGTCCCCAGGGTAGTTCTCCCCCGGGACGTTCCGACCGCCGTCCGGGACGCCGCGGGTTCTCCCGCCGTCCACGCCCCTGACACCGGCGGGTCGGCTCCCCGCCGGCCGGGCCTGGGAGGGTGCGACCACCACCGGTCCAACCGAGGAGGGACGACGCGGTGCCTGGCATCCCCCACCGGCCCGGCCGCACCAGGACGTTGTTCGTCGTGGCCGCCGGAACAGTCATCGCGGCGCTGCTCGCGGCCATCGGCGTGGTCCTGGTCGACCGCTTCCTCGGGGACCGGCGACCGGTCGAGGGGATCGTCGGATCGGAGAAGGTCGCGTTCTTCGAGGACGAGCGCGTCGTGGAGAGGTTCGGCGAGCTGGGGTACGAGGTGCGGGTGCGTCCGCGCGGATCGCGCCTGCTGGCGGAGGAGCCCGGCGACGCGGACTTCGTCTCCCCCGGCTCCCGGCACCTGGCCGAGCGCGCCAGGGAGCTCAACGGGGTCACCGCCGAGTACCAGCCGTTCAGCACCCCGATGGTCCTCCTCGCCTACGAGCCGATGGTCCGGGCCCTGGAAGGGGCCGGGGTCGCCCGGCGGGCCGAGGACGGCGCGTGGGAGTTCGACATGGCGGCCTACCTGGAGCTGGCGGAGGAGCGGACCCGCTGGCGCGACCTGCCCGGCGACTCGGTGAGCTCCAGCAACCGCAACGAGGTCCTGATCCGGACCACCGACCCGCGCACCTCCAACTCGGCCGCCATGTACGTGGCCGTCCTCTCCTACCTGCTCAACGGTGAGGAGACCGTGTCCCCGGGTCCGGCGGACCGGGAGATCGTCGACACGCTCTCCCGGCTCTTCCTCGCCCAGGGCCAGCCGCCCGAGTCCTCGCAGCAGCCCTTCGAGCAGTTCCGGGACCTGGGCGCGGGCCACACGCCGCTGGTGTGGGTCTACGAGTCCCAGTACGTCCACGCCATGGTGGAGGGCCCCGCCCCGGCGGACGGCGTGGTGGTGCTCTACCCGGGGCCGACCGTGTACGCCGAGCACACCGTCGTCCCCCTCACCGGGGCGGGCGACGAGGTCGGGCGCCTGCTGACCGGGGACGCGGAGCTCCAGGCGCTGGCCGCCGGCCACGGGTTCCGCACCGAGGACACCCGGCACTTCCGGGCCCTGGTGGACGAGCACGGCCTCCCCCTCCGCGCACAGGTCGCCGACGTGGTCCACCCGCCCGCCTACGAGGCCCTGGAGGCCCTGCTGACCGGTATCGAGGACGCCTACACGAGCAGCGGGATGCGTCCGCCCGCGGACGACGGGGAGGGCACGGGCCGCGCCGGCGGCGGCGCGGCGGCGGGAGGGGCGGGATGAGGTCCCCGACGGCTTCCGCGGCGGGCGCCGCGGCCCTGGCCCTGGCCCTGGCGGCGGGGGCGTGCACGGTCCCGGGCGGGTCCGCGGCCACCCTGAGGGTGCTGGCGGGCAGCGAGATCGCCGACCTGGAACCCCTGCTGGAGGAGGTCTCCGGGCGGACCGGCGTGACCGTGGAGCTGGACTACACCGGCACCCTGGACGGACTCGCCCGGGTGGCCGGGGGCGACACCGACGGGTACGACGCCGTCTGGTTCGGCTCGAACCGCTACCTGCACCTGGACGGGGGCGGCAGGACGGCCGTGCACACCGAGACCCCCGTCATGGTCTCCCCCGTGGTCCTGGGCGTGACCGAGTCGCGCGCGGACGAGCTGGGGTGGACCGGCGGCGCGGAGGTGACCTGGGCGGACGTGAGCGGGGCCGTCGCGGAGGAGGGGCTGACCTACGGGATGACCCACCCCGGCGCCTCCAACTCCGGCTTCTCGGCGCTGATCGGCGTCGCCTCGGCCCTGGCCGACACGGGCGCCGCCCTGGAGAGCCGGGACGTGGAGAGGGTCCGCCCGGAGCTGGAGGAGTTCTTCGGGGGCCAGGAGGTCACCGCGGGCTCGTCCGGATGGCTGTCGGAGGCGTTCGAGCGGCGCGCCCGCGAGGGGCGGCCGGTGGACGGCCTGATCAACTACGAGTCGGTGCTGCTGTCGCTGAACGCCTCCGGCGCGCTGGAGGAGCCTCTGGCTCTGGTGCACCCCGCGGACGGCGCGGTGACGGCCGACTACCCGCTGACACTGCTGGCGGACCCCTCGGAGGACGCCGAGTCCGCGTACGGGCGCCTGGTCGAGGACCTGCTGTCGGGCCCGACCCAGCAGCGGATCGCCGACGACACGTGGCGCCGCCCGGTCTCCCCGGACGCGGTGCTGCGGGCGCAGGCCCCGCCCCTGGTGGAGCTGCCCTTCCCCGCCCACAGGCAGGTGGTGGACGACCTGGTCGCCGACTACGTCGGCGTCCTGCGCCGTCCGGCGCGCACCGTGTACGTGCTGGACGTGTCGGGGTCGATGGAGGGCGGGCGCATCCGGGAGCTGCGGTCGGCCCTGGTGGCCCTGACGGGCGCGGACGGCGGGTCCCTGGCCCGGCGGACGCAGGCGTTCCAGGAGCGGGAGGAGATCACGCTGCTGCCGTTCGCCACCGAGCCCGGCGAGCCGCGCACGTTCGTGATGGAGCCCGGGTCCGCGGACGCGGTCGCGGAGGACGTGGCGGAGGAGGTCCGGTCCCTGGAGGCCGACGGCGAGACGGCCACCTACGACGCGCTGCGGGAGGCGTACGCGCTGCTGGAGGGCGGTTCCGGCGACCACCTGACGTCGGTGGTGCTGATGACCGACGGCGAGGTGAACCTGGGTTCGGACCTGGAGGACTTCCGGCTCTCCCTGGAGGGGCTGTCGCCGGAGGCGGCGGCCGCGCCCGTCTTCACGGTGCTGTTCGGCGAGTCGGACGAGTCGGAGATGTCGAGCGTCGCCGAGGTGACGGGCGGCCGGGTCTTCGACGCCCGCGAGCAGGACCTCGAACAGATCTTCCGGGAGATCCGCGGCTACCAGTAGGGCTCGCGGGGCGGCGCCCTCGGCCGCCGTCCGCGGCGGCCCGGCGGCGCCGTGCGGGGAAGCGGTCCGCTCCCCCGCACGGCGCGGTCCTCAGGGCCCCGCGCGGACACCTCCCTCCCCGGACGGGGACGGGTCCTCCGCCTTCGGGCCGGCTCCCCGGGCCGTCCCGCCCGGGGGCCTCACATCGAGGGTGCGCCCCACGGTGACGCGGCGCTTGTTGTAGATGTCGAACGCCACCGCGAGCAGCAGAACCAGGCCCTTGATGAGCTGCTGCCAGTCCACGCCGAGGCCGATCAGCGACATGCCGTTGTTGAGCACGCCCATGACCAGGGCTCCGACCACGGCCCCGACGACGGTGCCCACGCCCCCGGCGGCGGACGCCCCGCCGATGAAGGCCGCGGCGATCGCGTCCAGCTCGAACATGGTCCCCGCGCCCGGGGTGGCCGCGTTGAGCCGTCCCGTGAACACGAGGCCGGCGAGGGCGGAGAGCACGCCCATGTTGACGAACACCCAGAACGTGGTGCGGCGCGTCCTGATCCCCGACAGCGCCGCGGCCTGTTCGCTGCCCCCGACGGCGTACACGCGGCGGCCGGCGGTCGTGGACCGCATGACGAACGAGTAGCAGGCGATGAGGGCGACCAGCAGCAGTCCCACGAGGGGGAGCCCGTTGTACTGGGCCAGAACGTAGGCGAACACCATGATGACCACGGCGGTCACCGCCGAGACCAGCACCGTGACCGCGCGCGGCGCCGTGGGCAGCTCGTGCCTGAGGTCGCGCGCCCGCGAACGCCACTGGATCCACACCACGGCCGCGGCGCCGGCCGCGCCCAGCAGGAGGGTCGGCAGGTGCAGGCCCAGGACCTCGACGTCCGGCAGGAAGCCGCTCGCCATGTTCCGCAGCGAGGTGGGCAGCGGGGCGATGGACTCCCCGCCCAGCACGGCCAGGGTCGCCCCGCGGAAGACGAGCATCCCGGCGAGGGTCACGATGAACGCGGGCACGCGCACGTACGCGATCCAGAACCCCTGCCAGGCGCCGATGAGGGCGCCCAGGAGCAGGGCCGCGGGGACGACCACGACCGTGGGCAGCCCCCACGACGTGAGCATGATGGCCGAGACCGCGCCCGTGAACGCCACCACCGAGCCGACCGACAGGTCGATGTGCCCGGTGACGATGACCAGCATCATCCCGATCGCCAGGATCAGGATGTAGGAGTTCTGCATGATCAGGTTGGTGACGTTGAGCGGGGTCAGCAGCAGGCCCCCGGTGAGGACCTGGAACAGCACGATGATCGCCACCAGGGCGACGGCCATGCCGTACTGCCGCGCGTTGGCCCGCATCAGGGTCGTGGCGAGTGTCAACGGACGGGTGGTCATCGCGGGCTCCTCGGGTCGGTCCGGTCCTGGTCGCCGGTCCGTGTCATGAGTCTCATGAGGGTCTCCTGGTCGGCCTCCTCGCCCGGGACCTCGCCGGTGATCCGGCCCTCGCACAGGGTGAGGATCCGGTCGCACATGCCGAGGAGCTCGGGGAGCTCCGAGGAGATGAACAGCACGCACGCGCCCTCGGCGGCGAGCCTGCGCACGATCAGGTAGATCTCGTACTTGGCCCCGACGTCGATGCCCCGGGTGGGCTCGTCGAGGATGAGCAGGTCGGGCCGCGTGAACAGCCACTTGCCGAGCACGACCTTCTGCTGGTTGCCGCCGCTGAGGGTGCGCACCGTCTGGGTGGCGCCGTGGCTGCGGACGCGCATCCGCTCGCTCATGCGCGCCGCCTCCACCGCCTCCAGCCCGGGGTCGAGGACCCCGCGGGAGGAGACCCGGTCCAGGGCCGCCATGGTGGTGTTGTGGCGGATGTCGTCGTCCAGGATGAGACCGAGCGTCTTGCGGTCCTCGGGGACGTAGGCGACGCCGCCGCGGATCGCGGCGGCCACGGTGCCGGTGTCCAGCTCCTCCCCGTCCTTGGTCAGGCTGCCCCTGACACGGCGCCCGTAGGAGCGGCCGAACAGGTTCATGGCGAACTCGGTGCGCCCCGCGCCCATGAGCCCGGCGAGCCCGACCACCTCCCCGCGCCGCACGGTGAGGCCGACCCCGTCGACCATGAGCCGCCCCGGCTGGGTCGGGTGCGCCACCGTCCAGTCGCGGACCTCGAAGCGCGTCCCCCCGATCTCGCCGACCCGCTCGGGGTAGCGCTGGTCCAGGTCGCGGCCGACCATCCCCCGGATGATGCGGTCCTCGTCGACGGAGGGCGTCCCGTCCTCGCCCCGCTCCACCGCCAGGGTCTCCACGGCGCGGCCGTCCCTCAGGATGGTGATCTCGTCGCTGACCCGGACGACCTCGCCGAGCTTGTGCGAGATGAGGATGCAGGTCACCCCCTCGTCCCGGAGCCCGAGGAGCAGGTCCAGGAGCCGGTCGCTCTCCACCTCGGTCAGGGCCGAGGTCGGCTCGTCGAGGATGAGCAGCCGCACCCGCTTGGCGAGCGCCTTGGCGATCTCCACGAGCTGCTGGGCGCCCACGCTGAGGGCCGACACGGGCGTGGTGGGGGCCTCGTCCAGGCCGACCCGCCGCAGGAGCGCGCGCGCCTCGGCGTGGGTGGCCCCCCAGTCGACGATGCCGCGCCGGGCCCTCTCGTGGCCGAGGAAGATGTTCTCGCCGACCGACAGCTGGGGGACGAGCGCCAGCTCCTGGTGGATGATGGCGATGCCGGCGCGCTCGCTGTCGGCGACCCCCGCGAAGGCGCAGGGGTCGCCGTCGACGAGGATCTCGCCGTCGTAGGAGCCCGCCGGGTGGACCCCGCTGAGCACCTTCATCAGCGTGGACTTCCCGGCGCCGTTCTCGCCCATGAGGGCGTGGACGCTCCCGTGTCCGACGCTCAGCGACACGCCGTCCAGGGCGCGCACGCCGGGGAACTCCTTGCGGATGTCGCGCATCAGCAGCAGTGGCCTGCCGGTGGGTACCGGTCGTGTCTGCGTCTCGCTCATTCGAGGTCGGACTCCTCGTAGTAGCCGCTGCCGACCAGTTCCTCCTCGTAGTTGTCGATGTCCACCGACACCGGCTCGAGCAGGAAGGCGGGGACCACCTTGACCCCGTTGTCGTAGCTCTCGGTGTCGTTGACCTCGACGTCCTCCTCGGCGAGGAGGGACTCGACCATGTCGACCGTCTGGGCTGCCAGGGCCCGGGTGTCCTTGAAGACGGTCTGGGTCTGCTCGCCCGCGATGATCGACTTGACCGAGGACACCTCGGCGTCCTGGCCGGTGATGACGGGCAGGGGCCTGTCCCCGCTCCCGTAGCCGACCGCCCTCAGGGACTCGATCACGCCGAGGCTGATGCCGTCGAAGGGCGACAGGACGGCGTCCACCTCCTCGTCGGAGTAGTGGGCGCTGAGGAGGTTGTCCATCCGGGCCTGGGCGACGGCGCCGTCCCAGCGCTCGGTGGAGATCTGGTTCATGGAGGTCTGCCCGCTGCGGACGACCAGCGTCTCGTCGTCGATGTAGGGCTGGAGCACGTTCATCGCGCCGTCGTTGAAGAAGAAGGAGTTGTTGTCGTTGAGCGGGCCGCCGAACAGCTCGATGTCGAAGGGCCCCTCCTCGTTCTCCAGGTCCAGGGCGTCGACGATGTAGTCGCCCTGGAGCTCGCCGACCCGGAGGTTGTCGAAGGTGGCGTAGTAGTCGACGTGCTCGCTGTCGAGGATGAGGCGGTCGTAGGCGATCACGGGGATGTCGTTGTCCGCCGCCATGTCGAGGACGTCGCCCAGGGCGGCGCCGTCGATCGCGGCGATCACCAGGACGTCGACGCCCCGGGTGATCATGTTCTCGATCTGGGAGATCTGGTCCTGCACCACGTCCTCGGCGAACTGGAGGTCGGTGCCGAAGCCGCGCTCCTCGAACTCCTCGACCATGTTGGCGCCGTCGGCGATCCAGCGCTCCGACGACTGGGTGGGCATGGAGATGCCGATGGTTCCGGCCTCCCCCTCGGGGCGGGCGGCGTCCCCTACCCCGCCGCAGGCGGTGAGCAGGAGCGACGCCCCTATGACTGCCAGGGCCGGGAGGGCCCTCCGGTGGTCTCGCATGTGCTGGTTCCTCTTTCCTTCCGGTGGGGGGTGGTCGCCGTTCAGCGGCGGCCGGTGGACAGGGTGACGACGGACCAGGAGACGGGGGGCAGCGTGAGGCCGAGCCGCCCGCCCTCCAGGCGCGCGTCCTCGTTGGGCGAGGGGGTGACCCGGTCCGGGTCGGCCATGCTGTTGGCCGCGTGGACGTCGGCGTCGGCGAGGGTGAGCGCCGCGGTGACGCCGGACGGGGCGAGCCCGCGCAGGTCGGCGTCGAGGGCGACCGGCTGGTCGACGGAGCGGTTGACGACGAACAGCGCGGTGTCGCCGGTCTCCTCGTCGTGGGTGACGGCGGCGTCGACCACGGGCACCCCGCCGTACCTGGCGGTGTCCTGGAGGGGCGCCTCGACCTCGGCGCGCAACACCCGGCCGGAGGCGGACGCGGCGGTGAGCGCGAAGGGGTGGAAGACGGTCTGCCGCCAGGCCGGCCCGCCGGGCTCCGTCATGATCGGGGCGATGACGTTGGCGAGCTGCGCCTGGCTGGCGGCGGTGACGCGGTCGCTGTGCCGGAGGAGGCTGATGAGCATGTTGCCGACCACGACGGCGTCGGCGACGTTGTACCGGTCCTCGATGACGCGGGGGGCGGTTCTCCAGTCGTCGGCGGGCTGGGCCTCGGCCAGCGCCCGGTGGCGGCTGAGGTACCAGACGTTCCACTCGTCGAAGGAGAGCTGGATGCGCTTCGTGTCGCGCAGCCTGGCCCCGACGGCGTCGGCGGTGGAGGCGACCGAGTCGATGAAGTGGTCCATGTCGGCGACGGAGCCGAGGAAGCTGGCCAGGTCGTCGTCGTGCTGCTCGTAGTAGGCGTGCAGGGAGATGTGGTCGACGGCGTCGTAGGTCTCCTCCAGGACGGTGGCCTCCCACGCCCCGAAGGTCGCCATGCCCGAACCGGAGCTGCCGCACACGACGAGTTCGAGGTCGCGGTCGGCCATCCTCATGGCGCGGGCGACCTGCGCGGCCTTGCGCCCGTAGGAGCGGGCGTCCAGGTGGCCGATCTGCCAGGGCCCGTCCATCTCGTTGCCCAGGCACCACATGCGGATGTCGTGGGGGTCGGGGTGTCCGTGCTCGGCCCGCAGGTCGGACAGGTGGGTGCCGCCGGGGTGGTTGGCGTACTCCAGCAGGTCCAGGGCCTCCTGGAGCCCCCGGGTGCCGAGGTTGACCGCCATCATGGGTTCGACGCCGAGCCGTCCGCACCACGTCGCGAACTCGTTCAGCCCGAACTGGTTGGTCTCCAGGCTGTGCCAGGCGAGGTCGCGGCGGACGGGCCTGCGGTCCTTGGGGCCGACCCCGTCCTCCCACCGGTAGCCGGAGACGAAGTTGCCGCCGGGGTAGCGCACGGTGGTGACGCCCAGCTCGCGAACGAGGTCGGCGACGTCGCCGCGGAAGCCGTCCGCGTCGGCGGTGGGGTGGCCGGGTTCGTAGAGGCCGGTGTAGACGCAGCGTCCCATGTGCTCGACGAACGAGCCGAAGGTCCGCCGGTGGACCGGGGCGACGGTCTGGGCCGGGTCGGCGGTCAGGGAGGCGTGGAGCATGGGCTTCCTTCGGAGGTGGGGGGTCATCCCTTGATCCCGGCGCCGGCGACGCCGGTGACGATGTTCTTCTGGAAGAGCAGGAACACGAGGAGGAGCGGGACCGCTCCCAGGACGGCCGAGGCCATGATCTGGGCGTACTGCACCCCGTACTGCCCGGCCACGGTGCCGAGCCCCACGGGGAGCGTCATCATCTCCGGGTCGGTCGTCACGATGAACGGCCACAGGAAGTTGTTCCAGGCGCCGATGAAGGTGAAGATGCCGACCGCGGTGAGGACCGGCCGGGACAGGGGCAGGACGACGCTCCACAGGATGCGCGCCGGGCCGGCCCCGTCCATCCGCGCCGCGTCCTCGTACTCGCGGGGGACGGCGTCGAAGAACCGCTTGAGGATGAACACGAACACCGGCGCGACCACCTGCGGCAGGGCGACGCCCCAGTGGGTGTCCACCAGGCCGAGCTGGGTCATCAGGACGAACTGCGGCACGATCAGGGTCTGCGGCGGGATGAGGATGCCCCCGACGACCAGTGCGAACAGCCAGCCCCGGCCCCGGAAGTCGAACCGGCTGAACCCGTAGGCGGCCAGCACGCACAGGACCAGGGTGAGCACCGTGACGATCACGGTGATCACGGTGGAGTTAACGGCCCAGCGGACGAGGTCTCCCCGGGCCAGCACCAGCCGGTAGGCCTCCAGCGTGGGCTCGGAGATCGACCAGGTGACCGGGAGGAGCGTCGTCTCCCCCTCGGGCTTGAGCGAGGTGTCGATCGCCCACAGCAGCGGGAGGAGCCAGGCGAGCGCCGCCAGGGCGGCGACCGTGTACAGGGCGGCGGAACCGACGGTGGCGCGGGGGGAGCGCCTGCCGGGGGCGGGGCCGCCGGTGCGCGGCCGTTCGGCGGGGGGTCGAGCTGCGGCCATGGCGTCAGGCCTCCTTCCGGGAGAAGAGGCGGAACTGGGCGACGGAGGCCGCGATGACGATGACCATGAAGACGTAGGCCATCGACGAGGCCAGGCCGATGCGGAGCCCGACGAACCCGGAGTCGTAGATGTACTGGATGGCGGTGCGGGTGGCGAAGTTCGGGCCGCCCGCCGTCATCAGGTAGATCTGCTCGAACACGCGGAGCGACCCGAGCAGCTGGAGGACCGTGATCAGTGCGGTGGTGCGCTTCAGCAGCGGGAGCGTGATGCGGCCGATCCGCTGCCAGGCCCCGGCCCCGTCGATGGCCGCCGCCTCGTAGACCTCCCCGGGGATCGACTGCATGGCGGCCAGGTAGAGCAGGTAGTTGAACCCGACCTGCCACCAGGCGGTGGCGATGACCACGGAGACCATCGCGGTGCCCTCGCCGAAGAGCCACTCGGGGCCCTGCACGCCGATCCGGTCCAGCATGCCGTTGAACAGGCCGAGGCTGGGGTTGTACATCCAGCCCCAGATGAGCGTCATGACCGCGACGGGGAGCACGAACGGGGCGAAGAAGCCGAACCGCAGGAACCAGCCCAGTTTGCGGGCGTGGTCGGTCAGCAGGGCCAGGGCCAGGGCGAGCGCCACCATCAGCGGCACGCTGAGCACGGTGAAGACCAGCGTGTTCCACAGCGACTCCCACATCGCGGGGTCGGTGAGGCTCTCCGCCCAGTTCTCCAGGCCGACGAAGGAGGTCGGCCCGCCGGCCAGGCTGCGGTCGGTGAAGGTGTAGCCGAACCCGACGATCGCGGGCCAGAGCAGGAACACCAGGTAGAAGGCGAGGAAGGGCAGCACGAACCAGAGCCCGGTCGGAGCGGGTGGACGGCGCCGCACGTCGGGGAGGTCCGTCCGGCCGCCCGGAGGGGGCGCCGGGGCACGAGTGGTCACGGGGTTCCTCCCTACACCGGTGAGGGGACGGCGATCAGGGTGCGGATGGCCCCCTTGAGCTGGTCCAGGGCCTGTTCGGGGGTCTGGGTGCCCTGGTGGAGGGTGGTCAGCGGGCCGGTGGCCTCCTCCTGGAGGCGCCCGGCCGAACCGCTGAACCAGGCCTGCGGCTCGAACTGGACGTTCTCGGCGGCCTCGGCGTACTCCGACTGCGGGTGCAGTGCGTCGTACTCGTCGCTCTCCACCACCGGCAGGTAGGCGGGGATGTGCCCTCCGGCCGCCCAGGTGATGCTGTGGCGCAGCATCCAGGCGGCGTACCCGACGGCGGCGCGGGTGCGCTCGGGGTCCCTGTCGCGCTGGTGCGGGAACACGTAGCAGTGCGAGTCGCCGCGGGTGCGGTTGTTGCCGAACACCGCCGGGAACTGGGTCGCGGTGAACTCCGTGCCCGCGGCCTCCAGGGTGGGGATCTCCCAGTTGCCGTGGATCATCAGCCCGGCCTGGCCGTTGGCGAGGTTGGCCGCCGTGTCGGCGAGCATCGAGTGCCTCGGCGACAGCCCCTCCTCGGAGAGCCGGTACATGACCTCCATGGCGGTCAGCGCCTTGTCGTCGTCCAGCTCGAAGTCGTCCTCGCCGATGAGGAGGTCGCCGTCCTGCTGGCGGTAGAGCGCCCAGAAGTTGGGCCAGGGGGCCCAGGTGTCGACGGACAGGCCGTACTCCCCGGTGGCGCCCTGGATCTCGCGGAGCAGGTCGAGGTAGCCGTCCAGCCCGGAGACCTCGACGAGCCGGTCGTCGGCGTCGAGCACGCCCGCCCTGCGGCACACGTCGAGGTTGACGAACTGGATGAGCACGTGGGTGTCGATGGGGATCGCGTACAGCTCCCCGTCGAAGAAGCACTTCTCCCAGATCCGCGGGAGCACCACCGTGTCGTCGATCCCCGCCTCCGCGAGCATCACGGGGTCGATCGGGTCGAGGAGCCGCCCGGGCGCCAGGCTCTCCAGCCGGGACACGTGCACGGTGGCGATGTCCGCGCCGCGCCCGCCCGCGGCGCCCATCGCGACCTTGGTGTAGAAGGGGGAGCCCCAGTTGAAGGTGGTGGCCCGGAAGTCGACTCCGGGGTGCTCGCGCTCATAGGCGTCGTGCATCTCGATCATCCGCATGCCGTCCCCGCCCGCGAACAGGTTCCACTGGCGCAGGCGGGTCCTGCCGGAGAGCAGGGCCGGTGAGGGGGCGCACCCGGCTGCGGCCAGGCCCGCGGCGGCGAGGGCTCCGGCGGCGAAGGCCCGGCGGCCGGGGCCGCGCGGGACCGGGGCCGGGAGGTCGGGGGAAGCGGGGGGTTCGGGGGGTCGGACGCGCATGGTGTTCTCCTTGCGCCGGGGGGGTGGGGAGGGCCCGCGGGCCCTCCCCGGGATGCGGGCGCCTCGGCGCCGCGGGTTCCGGGTCAGACCCGGACGTACTCGATGCCGGCGAGCGAGCAGAGGACCTTCCAGTCCTCGGCCCTCGCGCCGGTGTTCATGACCATGTGGTGGGTGCCGCCGGACCTGAGCCAGGCGTCCATGCACGACCGCACGCCCGTCTCGGGGCGGAACTGTCCGTAGGGCATCTCCAGCGAGGGCAGTCCGGGCGCGTCGATCACCTCGCCCTCCGCGACCACCAGGCGGAAGTCCTCACCGCCGAGGAAGACCAGGGAGGCGAGGGTCGCGGGGCCCGGCCGGTAGCGGAAGACGATGGTGGGCGGGTCGTCGAGGCCGCCGATCCCCAGCGGGCGCTTGATCAGCCGGACGGGCTCGTCCTCGCGCGCGACCCGCCAGTTCCCCTCCCCCATGTGGCTCATGAGGATGGAGTCGCTGGGGAAGTCCATGGCGTACATCTCGGTGAAGTGTCCGTCCCCGGCGAGCTGGTGCCCGGCGTAGACGATCGAGGCGGCCAGCACGTCGCCCTCGCCCGCGAACCCGTACCCCTTGGCCATCAGGGTGGAGGCCGCGGCCATCGGCAGCCTCGCGAAGCGGCCGTCCTCGCCGATGGCGTCGAAGTGGGTGGAGTAGGCGCCGGCCCCCCGCTCCTCCAGCAGCCTCTCGATGCCCAGCTGCATGCGGGCGTGGTCCTCGCGTTCCTCCTTCGAGAGGCGCCCGTCCACCTCGAAGGCCCCGTCCTCCCAGGCCATGAGGTCCGCGACCTCCTCCCCCGGGAGGTCGGCCATCGTCCGGTGGAGGGAGCCCGGCGCGATGACCTCGACCTCCGGTCCGAGCTTGCGCAGCAGCGAGCTCTCGTCCACCCGGGCGTCGCCCATGCCGTTCATGGGGTAGCCGAACACGCCGACCCGGAGACCGCGCAGCGCCGTGACCGCGCGGGCCGCCCTGGCCCAGCGGTCGATCCTCCCGGCGAACTCGGGGCTCTGCCACTCGCCGGTGACGACCTCGAAGGGGAGTCCCGCGCGCACCATCGCATTGGCGGTGTCCTGGGCGCCGTGGATGCCCTGGTTGTAGGTCATGTCGTCCATGTCCCAGGACGGGGAGACCGCGGGGTCGGGCTGGATGTTGGCCAGGGCGATCGGCAGCCGGGCCCCGCTGAACATGCGGGTGACGCGGAGGGAGGGCCCGTAGGTGAGCATGACCACGAGGACCCCGTCGAGTTCCGCGTCCTCGAACGCGCGCATCGCGCGCTCGGCGTCCGCGCGCCCGCGCACCGGGGGGGCCACGGTCCACTCGGCGACGCCGGAGAGCTTCTCGGCGACACGGCCCGCGTACGCGGCCTGGTGCTCGGTGATGCCGGGGATCATGTCGTCGTAGAGGGGCTGCATGATGCCGAGGAGGCCGATACGGGGCGCACGGGTCCCGACGGGCGCGTGCGCGGTGGCCGGGGGCGTGGGGAGGGGCACGATCGTTCCTTACTGGCCGTAGACGTTCTGGTACCGGTCGTGGAGCGCGTCGATGTGCTCCTGGGGCAGGCGTTCGAGGGGGCCGCCCTGGCGGGCGATGTGGACGGTGCGGGCGACGTCCTCGCACATCACCGCGGCCTTGACCGCGGCGCGGGCGGAGGCGCCGACCGTGAACACGCCGTGGCCGCGCATGAGGACGGCCGGGGAGCGGTGGCCCCGGAGGGTGTCGACCACCGCCCTGCCGATCTCGTCGCCGCCGATGAGGGCGAACGGTCCCACGGGGATGTCGCCGCCGAACTCGTCGGCCATCGCCGTGAGGACGCACGGGATGGACTCCCCCCGGGCGGCCCAGGCCGTCGCGTACGCGCTGTGGGTGTGGGCGACCCCGCCGACGTCGGGGCGCGCGCGGTAGACGTGGGCGTGGGAGGCGGTGTCGCTGGAGGGGGACCGGCCCCCCTCGACCACCCGGCCGTCCAGGTCGCAGACGACCATGTCGGCGGGGACCAGGTCGTCGTAGGAGACCCCGCTGGGCTTGATCACCATGAGGTCGGCGCCGGGGACGCGGGCGGAGACGTTGCCGCTGGTCCAGGTGACCAGTTTCCAGCGGGGCAGTTCGGCGTGCAGCGCGCACAGGTGCTCGCGCAGGCGCTCCACCTCCGCCCGGTGCTCCTCGGGGACGGTGCGGGCCGTGTCGGCGGTCATCGTGTT
Organism: Nocardiopsis sp. NPDC101807; assembly: GCF_044766605.1. Lineage (NCBI taxonomy): Bacteria > Bacillati > Actinomycetota > Actinomycetes > Streptosporangiales > Nocardiopsidaceae > Nocardiopsis > Nocardiopsis sp. NPDC101807. The sequence goes on from NZ_JBIWMK010000001.1 coordinate 885,641, forward strand.
CCCTCCTCGGTGCCGTCCCCCGCGGTGGCCAGGGTGGCGTTGCGGATGGCCCGGAGGCGGCGCAGGCTCTGGCTGCCGCCCCGGCCGAAGTGGTCGTGGAGCTCGGTGTAGACCTCGAAGAGGTCGTCGTAGGCCGCCGCCCTCGCGGGATCGGGGTCGACGGTCTCCTCCCGGACCCGGCCCATGGCGGCCGACGCCGCGTGGACGTCGGGGTGGGCGCCGGCCGCGACGGCCGCGTGGATGGCGGCCCCCACGGCGCAGCTGTACTCGGAGGCGACCAGCCGGATCGGGCGGTCGAGCACGTCGGCGTAGACCTGGAGCACGAACGGGTTGCGGACCATGCCGCCGCCCACCGTGAAGTCCTCGACCGGGACCCCGGCGGCCTCGAAGGCCCCGATGATCGTGCGCGTGCCGAAGGCCGTGGCCTCGACCAGGGCCCGGTAGACCTCCTCCGGCCGGGTGGCCAGGGTCATCCCGACGAGCACGCCGGACAGGTCGTGGTCGACCAGGACCGAGCGGTTGCCGCTGTGCCAGTCCAGGGCGACGAGGCCGTGGCCCCCGACCGGAGCCCCCGAGGCCCGGTCGGAGAGCAGGTCGTGGACGGAGAGGCCGCGTTCGCGGGCCTCCTCGTGGTAGGCGGGCGGCACGTGGGAGTCGGCGAACCAGGCGAAGATGTCGCCGACGCCGCTCTGGCCCGCCTCGTAGCCCCAGGCCCCGGGGGTGATGCCGCCGAGGGCCAGCCCGCACATGCCGGGGACCTCGGCGAGGACGTCGGAGTTCATGACGTGGCAGGTGCTGGTGCCCATGATGGCGAGCATCCGGCCGTTGCCGGTCGTCCGGGCCGTGGCCGCGGTGACGTGCGCGTCGATGTTGCCGACCGCGACGGGCAGCCCCTCGGGCAGGCCCGTCCAGGCCGCGGCCCGGGCGGTGAGGCCGCCCGCGCGCTCGCCCAGCTGGGAGAGGGGGTGGGCGAGCTTGTCCCGGACGAAGCCGGCGAAGCGCGGGTCGAGTGCGGCCAGGAACTCCGCGGAGGGCCAGGCGCCGTCCTGGTGGATGCCCTTGTACCCGGCGGTGGCGACGTTGCGGGTCTCGCGTCCGCACAGTTCCCAGACGATCCAGTCGGCGGCCTCGATCCAGCGGTCGGCGCGCCCGTACGCCTCGGGGTCCTCCCGCAGGACCTGGAGCGCCTTGGCGAACTGCCACTCCGAGGAGATCCGGCCGCCGTAGCGGGCGAGCCACGTCTCCCCCCTCTTCTCCGCGAGGGCGTTGATCTCGTCCGCCTCCGGCTGGGCGGCGTGGTGGCGCCACAGCTTGGGCCACGCGTGCGGGCGTCCGGCGAGGTCGGGGAGCTCGCACAGCGGGGTCCCGTCCGCGGTCACGGGCAGGACCGTGCAGGAGGTGAAGTCGGTGCCGATGCCGACCACCTGACCGGGGTCGGCCCCGGAGGCCCGCAGCGCCTCCGGCACGGCCGTGCGCAGGACCTCGCGGTAGTCCTCGGGGCACTGGAGGGCGGTCTCGGGGGTCAGCGGCTCGGAGGAGGCGGGCAGGCGCTCCGTGATGACGCCGTGCCGGTAGGTGTGGGCGGCGGAGCCGAGCTCGGTCCCGTCGGCCACCCGGACGACGACGGCGCGGCCGGAGAGGGTCCCGAAGTCGACGCCGATGACGACCGCGTCGGGGGACGGCTTGTTGTTAGCGTTAACATTCTCGCGCACAGGGGGTTCCTTCCGTGGAGGAGGCGCGTGGGACGGGCGGTCAGGGGGGCGGTGGCCCGCTGCTGCCCCGGTGCCTCAGTTCCGCCGGGACCACGCGTCTCCCGGCCCCGGCGGGGTCGGCCGATCCGGTGCGGCCCGCCCCGATCTCGCCGAGGAGCAGCTCCAGGCTCTCCCGGCCGACCTGGGCGAAGTCCTGGTACACGGTGGACAGGGACGGCGTGAGGTACTCCGCCTCGGGGATGTCGTCGAAGCCGACGACGCTGACGTCCCCCGGCACGCCCAGTCCCGCCTCGTGCAGGGCGCGCAGGACCCCTATGGCCATCTGGTCGTTGCCCACGAAGATCGCGGTCACCCGCTCCCCCGCGGCCCGCCGCTCCACCAGGACGCGGCCGAGGTCGTAGCCGGACCGCGGGCTCCAATCGCCCTGGAGCGGCTCCGGGACCGGCGCGCCCGCCTCCTCCAGGGCCCGGCGCCATCCGAACACGCGTGCCTCGGACTCCAGCCAGAGCGGGTCCCCCTCGATGTGGTGGACCGTGTGGTGGCCGAGCGCCAGGAGGTGGCGGACGGCCTCCTCCGCCCCCTGGACCTGGTCGACGCAGACGACGGGGAGGCCGGAGCCCTCGCCGCCCTCGACGGCGACCAGCGGCAGGGGGCCGGGCAGCGCGGCGAGGGCGTCGACCAGGCCCCTCTGCGGGGCGATGGCGATGCAGCCCTCGACGGACTGCTGGATCAGGAAGTCGGCCGCGGCGACGACGCCGGCCGGCGACACGTCGTCGAGGCTGACCATGCTCAGGAAGTAGCCGGCCTCGCGCGCGGCCCGCTCGATCCCCGCCAGGGTCTGCGCCGGGCCGAAGAGGGTGGTGTCGAAGGCGAGGACGCCGAGCACGTTGGTGCGGCGGGTGACCAGGGCCCGAGCCGTGGAGTTGCGGTGGTAGCCGAGTTCGTCGATCGCCCTCTGCACCCGCAGGACGGTCTCCTGGCGGACGTTGGGGTGGCCGTTGATGACACGGGACACCGTCTGGTGGGAGACACCGGCCAGCCTGGCGACGTCCGCCATGACGGGGGTGCGGCCACCGGGGGGGTTCACCTGAACGACACCTCCGGGAATTTCAGGGGAAATGTGACGCGGACAACATTGTTAGCGTTAACATGCGAGGCGTCAACCCCCCTGCCCGACCGAATCGTCGGTGCGGCCCCCGCGGGAGCCCCCGACCCTTCGGGCCCCGGAACCCCCGGGAACCCCCTCCCGTCAGCCCACCAGACGGGCGTGCAGCGCCGTGGCGGAGGTGTCGGTGAGCGAGGCGACCTGGTCGACGACCACGCGCAGCGCGGCCGCGTCGCCGGGCGCCCCGGCGAAGGCCGCGCGAAACTGCGGGTCGAGGCCGTCGGGGGCGCTCTTCCAGAGGGCGCCGACGAGCTCGGTGATGAGGCGGCGCTCCTCCGCCTGGTAGGCGATGGCCTCGACGCGGGACATCACGAAGTGGGCGGCGACCGCCTTGAGCAGCGCGCACTCCAGGAGGGCCCGGCGGGGCACGACCAGGTCGGCGCCGTAGCGCGTGAGCCGTCCCTGGCCGTGGGCGGCGCGGGTGGCGTGCTCGGCCGCCCGGCAGAAACGGCCGATGAGCTCGCTGGTGAGGTTCTTGAGGGCGGCGAGCGAGGCGAGGTCCCCGGTGAACTTGCTGGGCCACACGGGCGCCGCGAGGAGTTCGGCGAACACGTGGTGCAGTTCGGCGGGGTCGGCGTCGCAGTAGTAGGCCGCGGCGATCCGGACGACCTCGGCGCGCTCGTCGGCGCCGTGCAAGGCGGCCATGTCGACGAGTCCGGCGTGCAGGGCGTCCTCGACGTCGTGGACGGAGTAGGCCACGTCGTCGGCCCAGTCCATGACCTGCGCCTCGAAGCAGGTGCGGCCGGCGGGCGCCCCCCGGCGCAGCCAGGCGAAGGTCTCCGTGTCGTCGGGGTAGCAGTTGAACTTGTGGGTGTCGGGGCCCTCGCCCCGGAGCCACGGGTACTTGACGGTGGCGTCCAGGGTGGCACGGGTGAGGTTGAGCCCCGCGCTGAGCCCGTCGGGGTCGATGACCTTGCCCTCCAGGCGGACGAGCAGGCGCAGGCTCTGGGCGTTGCCCTCGAACCCGCCGCAGGCGGCCGCGGCCTCGTCCAGGGCCCGTTCGCCGTTGTGCCCGAACGGGGGGTGCCCGAGGTCGTGGGAGAGGCAGGCCGCCTCGACCAGGTCCGGGTCGCAGCCCAGCGCCTGGCCGAGTTCACGGCCGATCTGCGCGCACTCCAGCGAGTGGGTGAGGCGGGTGCGGGGGAAGTCGCTCACCCCCGGCTGGACCACCTGGGTCTTGGCGGCCAGGCGCCGCAGGGCGGCGCTGTGCAGCACCCGGGCCCGGTCGCGCTCGAAAGGGCCGCGGGCCCGGTTCTTCCGGTTCTCGCGCGCCTTGCGCTCGGTGTCCGCCGGCGTGTAGCCGTCGGCTCCGCCCTCGTCGCGGGGGTGGTTCGTCATCGTGTGCGACCCTACTTCCCAGCAGGGACCAAACACGCCTTCCGCGCTGGTCAGGCAGCGTTGACGCGGATGTCGCTGCTGTCGTTGAAGATCCAGTAGTACCAGAGCGACGCGGTTTCCCTGGTGATGTACCAGAGCTGGGTGCGCCGCTCGATGACGGCCGGCCCGGAGCGGGAGGGCGAGGTGCCCGCCTCGATCCCGAAGTCGGCGGCCATCCGCTTGGAGCGCAGGCTGTGCCAGGGGTCGGAGACCAGGACCGCCGTCTCCCAGGCACGGTCCTCGAACACCAGGGAGACGGCGCCGATGCTCTGGAGGGTGTCCCTGCCCTCCTCCACGGCGATGATCTGGTCGGCGGGGATGCCGACCTCGACCAGCCAGTTCTTGCCCGCGGCCGCCTCGGTGAAGTTGTCGCCCGGCTGCTTGCCTCCGACGGTGACGATGACGGGGGCGACGCCTTCCAGGTAGAGGACCTGTGCGTGCCTCAGCCGGGCCTCGAACACGGGCGAGGGGACGCCGTTGTACTGGCTGGCCCCGAGCACGACGATGGCGTCGGAGGCGACGCGGTCGTCCTGGCGGGCCGTGTACCAGACCCAGCCCCAGGTGCCCGGCGGGACGGCCAGTGCCACGAGCAGCAGGAGCGTGACGATCCAGCGCAGGCGGACGGGACGCCGTCTGCGGCGGCGCGGCCGGGGAGCGGGGCGCGCGGGGCGTCCGTCCCGGGGAGGGGGCCCGTCGTCGAAGGGCCCGTCGTCGAAGGGGCCGCCGCCGGAGGGTTCGGCCGCGGGGGCGCGCCGGCCGGGGCCCCGGGGCTGCGGCCGGTCCCTGACGAAGCGCCGGGTGAAGACCGCTCCGGTGGGGGCGTCCTCCGCCGGAGCGCCGTAGAGGTCGTCGAAGGCCGGGTCGGGCCGGTCGAACGCGCGGGTGCCCCCGTCGTCGGGCTCGCCCCCGGGGGCGGAGGGCCCGGGGCGGGCGAACTCGCGGGTGGCGGAGTCGCCGGACGCGGCGGGCCCCGTCCTGGTGAACTCGCGGGTGGCCTCGCCGTCCGCGCCGCCGGAGCGGTCCCCGGCCCCCTCCCCGGGAGGGGCGGGAACAGCGGTGAAGTCGTCACGGGAGAAGACCCTGGTCGACTCGTCGTCTGAGGAGGGGGCCGTGACCGGCTCCTCCCACGGCTCGTCGCCGCGGCCGTCGTTCGCCGTTCGCACCGGCTCACCTCCGCACAACTTCTCTGAACAGGGATCCTGCTACCCGCTGGGACGGTCCGTACCGGCCGGCGGTTCGCGGCGGCGCGGAGACGTGCGAGCGGGAGCGGGGGTGGTGTCGGCGCGTCCCGCCTCCGCGTGTGGGGGCAGGCCGGGAGCGGTGGCCTTACCGGCGGCCAGAATACATCACGAAGAGGTCACAGCGAGCGCCTCGGGACCCCGCCGTCGGCCGGGTCGATTCTAGGGCGTTCTCCGTGGCCGACGGCCCTCCGGGGAGGGTGGCCCCCGGCCGGTTCCCGAGCCGGCGCCGGACGGCCCTCCCTCCGCCGCCGGGTCGTCGCCGGCGCCCCACCCGACCGGGGCGCGGCGCCGGCCGCTCCCCGCGGGGGGCGGGCGACGCCCCACCCCGCGGGGACGGCGTCCGGCCCGGATCCTCAGCCCGCGGAACGCCCGGCCGCGCGGCCCGCCTCCAGGCGGGCGACGGGGACCCGGAACGGGGAGCAGGAGACGTAGTCCAGGCCCACACGGTGGAAGAAGTGCACCGAGGCGGGGTCCCCGCCGTGCTCGCCGCACACGCCGAGCTTGATGCCGGGCCGCGCCGCGCGGCCCTCCTCCACCGCGATGCGGATCAGGCGGCCGACGCCGTCCACGTCCAGGGACTCGAACGGCGAGACCCCGAACACGCCCTTCTCCAGGTAGGCGGAGAAGAACGAGGCCTCGACGTCGTCGCGGGAGAAGCCCCACACGGTCTGGGTGAGGTCGTTGGTCCCGAAGGAGAAGAACTCGGCGTTCTGCGCGATCTCACCGGCGGTCAGCGCCGCGCGCGGAAGCTCGATCATCGTGCCGACCGGGAAGTCGAGCTCGACCCCGTTCTCCCGTCCCACCTCCCGCAGCACCCCCAGCGCGTCCTCGCGGATGATCTCCAGCTCCTGCACCGTGCCGACGAGCGGGATCATGATCTCGGGCCGGGGACGGCCCCCCGCGGCCATCCGGTCGACGGCGGCCTGGGCGATGGCACGCACCTGCATGGAGAACAGCCCGGGGACGACCAGGCCGAGGCGCACGCCGCGCAGGCCCAGCATCGGGTTCTGCTCGTGCAGCCTGTGCACCGCCTGGAGCACCCTCAGGTCGTTCTCGTGGCTCTCTCCGCGCGCCTCGGCGACGGCCACGCGCACCGACAGCTCGGTGATGTCCGGGAGGAACTCGTGCAGCGGCGGGTCCAGCAGGCGGACCGTCACGGGCAGCCCGTCCATGGCTTCCAGGATCCCGGCGAAGTCCTCGCGCTGGAGGGGCAGCAGCTCCGCGAGCGCGTCGCGCTGCTCGTCCGCGGTGTCGGCGAGGATGAGCCGCTCCACCAGCTGGCGGCGGTCGCCGAGGAACATGTGCTCGGTGCGGCACAGGCCGATGCCCTGGGCGCCCATGCGCCGCGCGCGGGCGGCGTCCTCGGCGGTGTCGGCGTTGGCGCGCACCCGCATGCGGCGGGCCGCGTCGACGTAGTGCATGAGCCGGTCGACGGAGCGCACGAGGTCGTCGGCCTGGTCGGAGGCGGGGTCGATCTCTCCCTCGAAGTAGCGCACGACGGGCGAGTCCACGACGGGCACCTCGCCGAGGTACACCTCGCCGCTGGCGCCGTCGATGGAGATGACGTCGCCCTCCTCGACCACCTCGCCGCCGGGGGCGGTCAGCCTGCGGTTCTTGGTGTCCACGTCGATCTCCTCGGCGCCGCAGACACAGGTCTTGCCCATGCCCCGGGCGACGACGGCCGCGTGTGAGGTCTTGCCGCCGCGGCTGGTGAGGATGCCCTCGGCGGCGATCATGCCCTCCAGGTCGTCGGGGTTGGTCTCCCTGCGGCAGAGGATGACCCTCTCGCCGCTGCGCGACCACTTGACGGCGGTGTAGGAGTCGAAGACGGCCTTGCCGACGGCGGCGCCGGGAGAGGCGTTCATGCCGCGGCCGATGCGGCGGACGCCGTCCCCCGCCAGGGCCGTCTCGTCGAAGCGGGGGAACATCAGCTGGGCGAGCTGGTCCCCGGTGACCCGCTGGACGGCCTCGTCCAGGGAGATCATGCCCTGGTCGACGAGCTGGTCGGCGATGCGGAAGGCGGCCGCGGCGGTGCGCTTGCCCACCCGGGTCTGGAGCATCCAGAGCTTGCCGCGCTCGATCGTGAACTCGATGTCGCACAGGTCGCGGTAGTGGTTCTCCAGGGTGTCCATGACGCCCATCAGCTCCGCGTGGCTGCGGGCGTCGATCTTCTCCAGGTCGGCGAGGGGCACGGTGTTGCGGATGCCGGCCACCACGTCCTCCCCCTGGGCGTTCTGGAGGTAGTCGCCGTAGACGCCCGGCTGGCCGGAGGCGGGGTCGCGGGTGAACGCGACGCCGGTGCCGGAGTCCATCCCGAGGTTGCCGAAGACCATGGCGCAGACGTTGACGGCGGTGCCGAGGTCGGCGGGGATGCGCTCCTGCCGGCGGTAGAGGGCCGCCCGGGGGGCGTCCCAGGAGTCGAAGACCGCCTTGACGGCGAGGGACATCTGCTCCCGGGGGTCGGAGGGGAACGGCCGCCCGGTCCGCTCCAGGACGATGTCCTTGAAGCGCACGACGAGCTCGCGGAAGTCGGCGGCGTCGAGGTCCAGGTCGTCGGTGGTGCCCTTGGCGGCCTTGACCTCCTCGACGGCCTCCTCGAAGAGGTCGCCGTCGATGCCCTGGACGGTCCTGCCGAACATCTGGACGAGGCGGCGGTAGGAGTCCCAAGCGAAGCGCTCGTTCCCGCCCCGGGCGGCCAGGCCGGCGACGGACTCGTCGTTGAGGCCGATGTTGAGGACCGTCTCCATCATGCCGGGCATGGAGAACCTCGCGCCCGAGCGGACGCTCACCAGGAGCGGGTCGTCGGCCTGGCCGAGGCGGCGCCCCATCGTCCTCTCCAGCTCGGCGAGGTTGGCCTCGATCTCGGCGTCCAGGCCCTCGGGGACGCTGCCGCGCGCGAGGTAGTGGCGGCACGCCTCGGTGGTGATCGTGAAGCCGGGGGGCACGGGGAGTCCGAGGTTGGTCATCTCGGCGAGGTTGGCCCCCTTGCCGCCGAGGAGATCCTTCAGGTCCTTGTTGCCCTCGGTGAAGGTGTAGACGTACTTGGCCACGGGGGTCTCCCTCGATTCTCGACGGCTCCGCGGTGGATCGGCGCCTGTGCCCGGATGGGCGCGACTCTATCCACACTGCGCATCATCACCTCTTCATGAACCACCATTTGGCGACATCCCAGCAGGTCAAGGGCGTTAAAGAGGTCTATACCAATGGTTCAGTCCAGGAATGCCGACCCGACCCTCCACAGCAGGGACCGAACACCCCGGCCTCCACAGACTCCCTGGTCACAGCCTCGCATGCGTGGGCGGAGGAGCTTCTCTCCCGCCCCTGCCGCCCCACGGCCGCACCCGACCAATCTCGCGCAACACCCCCGCCGGGGACCGCTGTGCCGCGCGACACAGGTTTACCGGCAAGTAACCTACGCCTCCGTAAGTTAGGCTGGGCAAGAGGCCCGCAGCGGCGCGGACCGCGGGACGGAGGGGAACAACGTGTCGGAGGAACGGACGCGGAGCAACGGCGGCGCGGGGGCCGGGGAGGCCGGACACGGCGCCGGGACCGCGCAGGACGGCGGGGACCCCCGGGGGGACGCGTCCGTGCCGGAGAGGGCCGCCGCCGCGGCCGGAGACTTCCTCGAGGCGGTCAAGCCCCGGCTCCGGGGCTGGCTCCACCTGGGGACGGCGCCGCTCGCCCTCGCCGCCGGCATCGTCCTGGTGGCGCTCTCCCCCACCGTGCCGGCCCTGCTCGCCAGCGCCGTGTACGCGCTCAGCTCGGTACTGCTGTTCAGCACCTCGGCCGTCTACCACGTGGGCCGGTGGTCGCCCCGCGCGCAGAAGGTGCTGCGGCGCATGGACCACTCGAACATCTACCTGATCATCGCGGGCACGTACACGCCGTTCATCGTGCTCGTCCTCGACGGCGCCCTGCGCACGGCGATGCTGGCGCTGGTCTGGGGCGGGGCCATCGCCGGGGTCGGCTTCAAGCTCCTGTGGCTCAACGCCCCGCGCTGGCTGTCCACGGCCCTGTACCTGGCCATCGGCTGGGTGGCGGTGCTGTTCATCCCCGACCTGGTCCACGGGACCCATCCGGCCACGTGGATCCTCATCCTCGTCGGCGGGGTCCTGTACAGCGTCGGCGCGGTCGTCTACGGGCTCAAGCGGCCCAACCCGGCGCCGCGCTGGTTCGGCTTCCACGAGATCTTCCACTCGCTGACCATCGCGGCGTTCGTCTGCCACTACATCGCGGTGTCCTTCGTCGTCTACACGACCTGAGGCCCGCCCCGGGGGTGACGGGGCCGCCGCCGCGGTACGGACCGGTGGAGGGGGTTCCGGCCCCTGCGGCCCGTGGGAGCGCCAGTCGGACCATATCCACGTCACGATTCGCTCACGCGGTAGGACAAGCAGGATGAAATGCGCCTTTATCTCCGACCGCCTGGCGCTACGTTGAGAGCCGGTTCCCCAGCCGTGTGCGGCCGGAGGAACCGACGAGACGGCCGGAGACCACATCCCCCCGGGTCCGGCCGTCTCACCGCCTCCCGTACCCGTGAGAGCACTGCGCCCGCTCCCCTCGCGAGGGGAGCGGGCGCAGTGCTCCCACGTGCTCGCGGATCCGCGAAGGGCTCGGCGTGGACGGAGGCGGGCTCTCGGCCGCCGCCCTCGCCCGCGGCCCGGCTCCTCCCGCGGAACCCGCCGCGCACCTCGCGTCCCACGTGCTCGCACGCCCGTCCCGGCGTCCGGGACGGGCGTGCGGCGGTCAGCAGCCGGGCAGGCGCTCGAACAGGTAGGTCTCCACCCTGTCGAGCGAGACCCGCTCCTGGGACATGGTGTCGCGCTCGCGCACGGTCACCGCGTCGTCCTCCAGGGTGTCGAAGTCCACCGTCACGCAGAACGGGGTGCCGATCTCGTCCTGGCGGCGGTAGCGGCGGCCGATCGCGCCGGCGTCGTCGAACTCCACGTTCCAGCGCTTGCGCAGCGCGGCGGCCAGGTCGCGGGCCTTCGGAGACAGGTCGGCGTTGCGCGAGAGCGGCAGGACCGCGGCCTTCACCGGGGACAGGCGCGGGTCCAGGCGCATGACGGCGCGCTTCTCCAGCTTGCCCTTGGCGTTGGGCGCCTCGTCCACGTTGTACGCGTCCAGCATGAACGTGAGCACCGCCCGGTCGACACCGGCCGCGGGCTCGATGACGTAGGGGATGTAGCGCTCGTTGCTCTCCTGGTCGAAGTACGACAGGTCGACGCCGGACGACTCCGCGTGCGTCTTCAGGTCGAAGTCGGTCCGGTTGGCGATGCCCTCCAGCTCGCCCCACTCGCTGCCCACGAAGTTGAAGCGGTACTCCACGTCCACGGTGCGCGTGGAGTAGTGGGACAGCTTCTCCGCGGGGTGCTCGAACAGGCGCAGGTTGTCCTTGGCGATGCCCAGGTCGACGTACCACTGGAAGCGGGTGTCGATCCAGTACTGGTGCCAGTCGGCGTCGGTGCCGGGCTTGACGAAGAACTCCATCTCCATCTGCTCGAACTCACGGGTCCGGAAGATGAAGTTGCCGGGCGTGATCTCGTTGCGGAACGACTTGCCGATCTGGCCGATGCCGAAGGGCACCTTGCGGCGTGCGCTCTGCTCGACGTTCTTGTAGTTGATGAAGATGCCCTGCGCGGTCTCCGGGCGTAGGTAGGCCAGGCCCTTCTCGTCCTGCACCGGGCCCAGGTAGGTGCGCAGGAGCCCGTTGAACATGCGCGGCTCGCTGAAGGAGGACTTGGCGCCGCAGTTGGGGCACGCGATGGCGGCGAGGCCGTCGGCGGGCTCGTGGCCGTGCTTCTCCTCGTACGCCTCGACGAGGTGGTCCGCACGGAAGCGCTTGTGGCAGGACTGGCACTCGGTCAGCGGGTCGACGAACGTCGACACGTGGCCGGACGCCTCCCAGACCTCGCGGGCCAGGATGACGCTGGAGTCCAGGCCGACGATGTCCTCCCGCTCCTGCACCATCGAGCGCCACCACTGGCGCTTGACGTTGTTCTTCAGCTCGACGCCGAGGGGGCCGTAGTCCCAGGCCGCGCGCAGACCTCCGTAGATCTCACTGGAGGGGTAGACCAGACCTCGGCGCTTGGCGAGGTTGACCAGTGCGTCCATTGCCTCTGACTTGGCGGCCATGGGTGACTCTCCATCCGGCTGGCAGTCGGTGGATCGCGGTTCGCGATACATCGTCGTGTGGGAAGCGGTACGTGCGCCGAAACCGGGGAGTGGCACCGTCGGACGTCCGCGTCCACCCAGGCTAGAGCACCCGGCAAGCCCTCGCACACCGTACGTGCACGGGCACGGGCGCGCCTCTCAGGCGGGGGCGCCGCCTCCGGCGACGATCTCGTACGCGCTCGGCTCGTCGATGGCGCGGGAGAGCAGGGGGACGGCGTTGACCTTGACGTCGAAGTCGGACAGCGCCCTGCGGTAGAAGCCCGCGCCGTCCCACTCGGTGACCACCGTCCACAGGCCGGGGTCGTCGGCGGCGCGGCCGAGGCGGTGGCCCCGGAATCCGGGGCGGCGGGAGAGCGCCTCGACGGCGGCCTCGGCGTCGGCGCGGAAGGCGTCGAGGTCGGCCTCGGGAACGGAGTAGCGGGTGATGACGATCACGGCACCATTGTGTCCCACCCGGGGAGCGCCCGGGTCGCCCCCCCCCCCCCCCCCGGGGCACGCCCCGGGCCCCCGCGGGCCCGGCGGCGCGCCGGCCGACCGGGGCGCCGCCCGACCGGGCGGGCGGCGCCCCCCGGCGCGCCAC
>NZ_JBIWMK010000001.1:897896-1224131 GCF_044766605.1 Nocardiopsis sp. NPDC101807
GCCCTCCGCCCGCGGGCGGAGGGCGGCGACCCGGGGCGGCCACGGGCGTCCCGGCGGCCGGGGCCGCCGGGACGCCGGGGACGGCGCCCGCCCGGGTCAGCCCTCGCCGAAGACCCGGTCCACGACCCGGGCCGCCGCGTGCCCGTCGTCGAGCGGGCAGAACCGGTCGACGAACGACCGGTAGGACGGCTCGGCCCGGCGCGCCACCTCGTCGATGTCGAGGAGCGCCTCGATCACGTCGTCGGACCCGGTGAGCAGCGGCCCCGGCGCGGTCTCCTCGAAGTCGAAGTAGAAACCGCGCAGGTTGTCCCGGTAGCCCTCCAGGTCGTACGTGAAGAACAGCATCGGACGGCCGGTGTTCGCGAAGTCGAACATCATGGACGAGTAGTCCGTGACGAGCACGTCGGTGACCAGGAACAGCTCCATGATCTCCGGGTACAGGGACACGTCGTGGACGAAGCCCTCGCCGACGATCGGCACGCTGTCGACCACCCGGGGGTGGCGCCGCACCAGGAGCACGTGGTCGTCGCCGAGCTTCTCGTACATCCGGCGCAGGTCCAGGTGCAGGTCGAGCTTGTGCTTGCCGCGCGTGTAGTACTTGTCGTCACGCCAGGTCGGCGCGTACAGCACCACCTTCTTGCCCTCGGGGAGGCCGAGGCGCCGCCGGGTGCGCTCCGCGATCGCCTCGCGGTCGGGCGAGAAGAAGATGTCGTTGCGCGGGTAGCCGGTCTCCAGGACCTCCCCCTCGAAGCGGAAGGCGCTGCGCAGGATCGGCGTCGCCCACGGGCTCGGCGAGACCAGGTAGTCCCACTGCCGGGTCTCCCAGGCGAGCTTGTCGAAGTAGTCGCGGGACTTGCCCCGGATGTTCTCGACGTCGAAGCCGATCCGCTTGAGCATCGAGCCGTGCCAGGTCTGCACGACCACCTGGTCCGGATGGCGGTGGAACCAGGTCGGCTGGCGGGAGTTGGTGACCAGGTACCGCGTGCGGGCCAGCGCCTCGTAGTACTCCCGGCCCCGGTGGCGGACCGGCGCCAGGTCGTCGGGAAGGCGGACCTGTCCGTCGGCCACCAGCCACGACATCGGGTAGTCCGCCCAGCGCCCGCGGCCCCGGAGCTCCGCGTAGAGGCTCTGGGGGCTGTCGGAGTACTGGCGGCCGGTGTAGGTGTCGAAGAGGATGCCCTCGTCGACCGGCTTCTCCCGCTCGGCCGGGTAGAGCGTCTCCCTCAGCTCGCGCTGGGCGAAGCTGCCGCGCTCGGCCGGGCGCAGGTCGCTGCCGACCCGGAGGACGGGGATCCCGCGCCCCTGGTAGGAGAGCTTGTAGGAGCGCTCGCTCGTCTGCATCTCCAGCGGCAGTCCCGTGATGAGCGCGTCGGAGAACTCCACTCCCACGTCCGTCGGGCCCTCCTCGGAGCCCTCCCCGCCCCGGACCCGGCCCCACAGCTGGTAGGTGCCCGCGGGCAGGGACAGGTCCCCGGACAGGGTGGGGATGTCCGCCGGGGAGAACCTGGCCCCGAACCGGTTCCCGGAGCGCTCCACCCGCAGCCCGTGCTCCTCGTCGCGCCCGCGCGCCTTGGCGACCAGGCGCAGGTCGGTGCCGGCGGGGAACTCGCCCTCCAGGACGAGTGCGCGCCCCTCCCAGCGGGCCCCGTCCACGGTGGGCCTGGCGTGCCCGGCGCGCAGTCGCAGGTAACCGGTGGCGCCGCGCCGGACGACCAGCTCCTGGAGGGTGTCCTCGGCCGCGTAGGCGGTGGTGGCGACGTCGTCGGACATCACCAGGGGGATGGTCTGGCGGTCGGGGGTGACCAGGTGGACGTCCCACTCCTCCTGGCGGATCACGCCTCCGCACTCGCTGACGCTGCGGTCGAACAGCTCGTCGGCGCGGATCCGGGCGCCGAAGCGGCCGGCGTGCACGGTGACGGGGTGGGTGAGCACCGCCGTGCCCGGCCTGCGGGTCAGGCGCAGCTCCGTGGCCTCGGCGGCGGGCGCGGACAGCAGCTCGCCCTCCAGCTCCAGTTCACCGGTACGGGGGTCGAAGCGGTGGGAGGTGACGCGGGCGCGGGCCTGCTCGACCCCCACGACCAGCTGCCGGTCCTTGCTCCAGTACGGACGGACCCAGAAGTCCTCGTCGACCTGCTGGTAGCCGGGGCGCTCGGGCGGACCGGAGACGGGGCTGGACAGGAACTTGCGCCGGGTGATGCCGCGGTTGAGGACGACCAGCTCGACCTTCCAGTCCCCGGGCTCCCAGCCGCCGGCGGACCGCAGCCTGCGCGGGTCCAGGACGAGGTCGAAGCCGCCGTAGTCGTGGCGGGCGGCGTCGATGACGTCGGGGAGCTTGAACTCGGCGGCGAGCCGGGTCCGTACCGGTACGCGCACGCGGCGGTGGGTGGCGGTGTTGACGGCGAACGCGACCACGTGCTGCTGCCAGCGCCTGCGGGCCCGGAGGTGGCGGATGCCGACCCTGCCGCTGATGTGCAGGCGGCCGTCCTCCCAACGGATCTCCTCGGTCTTCTGGCGGACCCGGATCTCCTCGTCGAGCCGGTACACCTCGCGGGGCACGGCCCTCTCCGGGTCCTCGGACTCGAAGAAGGGGTACCGGATGTAGTAGCCGAGACCGCGCCGGACGACGGTGGCCTTCTTGATCTCGACGCTCTTGGCGAAGGTGGCCACCTCCAGGACGTCGGCCACGCGCCGCTTGCGCACGAGGTGGTAGAGGAGGCGCGCGAGGACGCCGAGTCCGCGCAGCTGCTGCGCGGGGACGTGGTCCAGGAAGCCGTTGAGGAGGTCGACCGCGGTCTCGCGGGCGTCGTCCTCCGCGTCGTCCAGCCTGAGGAGCAGGCTGTGGAGCTCGCCGTTGAGGAGGGTGCGGTCCCACAGTTCGCGGTCGGCGGTGGCCAGGCCCGCGGCGAGCTCGCCCATGGCGGAGATGCGGCGTTCGAGGACGTCCTTCTCCAGCGGGAGCCGGACGTGCTCGCGCTCGCGCATCAGCAGGACCGGGCCGGGGAGGACGTCGACGGCGGTGGCGGCGAGGACGGCGCGGCGCAGGCCCAGGTCGGCGTCGTCGGGGTGGAGGCCGTGGTCGGGCAGGGACTCCCAGAACCCCCTGCGCCAGAGCTTGTTGCCGAGTGCGGGGTCCGCGGCCAGGCCCGGGACGTTCCGGGGGTCCTCGGCCAGGCGGTTCTTGCCGCAGTAGCGCTTGTGCGCCCTGGAGGGGGAGGCGCCGAGCTCGTTGAACTTGTACACGTTGCCGACGACCAGGTCGGAACGGCTGTCGGCGGCGCTCTTCACGAGGTAGGACAGGGCGTAGCCGGTGAGGGCGTCGGAGCCCTCCAGGAAGAGCAGGTGGCTGCCGCGGGCGGCCTCCGCCCCGCGTGCGCGCGCGGTCGGCCGGTCGGGGGCGGGGTCGCCGCCCAGGAGTACGGCCGTGAGGCCGGGCGGCGGGGACTCGGCGAACGCGACCGCCGCGGCGAGCCCGTCCTCGCTGACGGACTCGACGGCTTCGTCCCCCTGATCACCGTCCTCGGCCGGGACCTCGGGGTCGGCGTCCTCCGCCGCGTCCTCGTCACCGCCGCCGTCGGCGTCCGCCCCCGTGGAGGGGGACCCGGTGTCGGCGGTGCGGGGGCGGTCGCCGTTTCCGGCGCGGATCGGGACGAGGACGACCTCGACGTCCGTGAGCGGCTCGGGAGCCGCCTCCCCGACCCGGTCACCGCTCCGTTGGCGGCTCAGGGAGTCGAGGCAGTTCTGCAGATGTGGCTCGGTGACGTCGAACGTCACGATGACAGTGGGTTCGGGCACGGAAGTTGACACCCTCCGGAGGGTTCGTTGCCGTGGGCAACGCGCGGGAACCGTCGGCGCGGGCCGCGTTTCTCAGACGACGAATGAACTACTGAACGTAGGGGATGCGCGACCAAAAGTGTGCGGGGCCCCGATCTGCGGCGCGCTGCGCGGGTCGGGGGGAGACGTGCGGCCGCGGGGGCCGAGCCGGAGCCCGGCGGCGTGCCGGGGCCCTGCACTAGGGTCAGAGACACAAGTATCACAGGCCCGGGAGCCCGGGGCCCACCACAGCGGGGTGGGTGACCCGGGCGAACGGCCCGGACCCCCTGTCGTCGGCACGACCCGGAAGCGGATACGGACAGCATGGCCCCTCCTGAGCACGGTGACGAGAAGCGGCGCGGCGACGGGGACCTCCCCCGCCCCGAGGAGGGCTCCCCGCCGCCCCCCGGCGGGGGACGGACGGGTGGCGCCCCGGGTGCGGGACGCCTGCGGCGGGAGGTGGAGGGGCGCAGCGCGGTGCCGCTGGTGTGGTTGCACCAGGGCCCCCGCTGGCTGGCTCCCCTGGTGCTGGGAGCGCTGTTCCTCGCGGGGCTCGCGGCGCCGGGGTTCGTGGGCGCGGTCTGCCTTCTGCTGGTGGCGGTGTTCTTCGTGTGGCTGGCGTTCTTGACCTGGCCCTCCCTGACGGGTCAGCAGAAGGTGCCGCGCGTGCTCATGGTGGGCGTCGTCCTGGTGCTGGCGGTGGCGAGGACCCTGGGTTTCTGACCGGGGTCCGCCCTCGCGTCGCCTCTGTCACATTTTGACAATCATTTTCGTTTTCGCCATAATGACTAGGTGTCTGCCCAGTTCACGGACGTCGAAAGCGACGTACCGCCCGCCTTCCGGACCGTCGGGGCGCATGTCGCCTACGACGGCGTTCCCGTGCTCGACGGCGTGAGCATCGACGTGCCCGTCGGCCAGACGATGGCGGTCCTGGGCCCCAACGGCTCCGGCAAGTCGACGCTGATGCGCGCGATGCTGGGCATCGTGCCGCTCACGTCGGGTCAGGTCCTCGTGCACGGCGTCCCGCTGCGGCGCTTCCGCTCCTGGCGCAGGATCGGCTACGTCCCCCAGCGGCTCACCGCCGGGGGCGCCGTCCCCGCCACCGTGCGCGAGATCGTCGCCTCCGGGCAGGTCGCCTCGCGCCGCCGCCTCTCGTTCACCACACGGGCCGACCGCGCCGCCGTCGAGGAGGCCCTGGAGACCGTCGGCCTGGCGGACCGGGCCCGCGACTCGGTGCGGGAGCTCTCCGGCGGCCAGCAGCAGCGCGTCCTCATCGCCCGCGCCCTCGCCGGGCGGCCCGACACCTTCGTCATGGACGAGCCCATGGCCGGCGTGGACGCCGAGAACCAGCGCGCGCTCGCCGGCACCATCGCCCGCCTGCGGGACCTCGGCTCCACCGTGGTGCTGGTCCTGCACGAGCTGGGTCCCCTGGAGGACGTGATCGAGCGCGCCGTGGTCCTGGAGTCGGGACGCGTGGCGCACGACGGCCGCGCCCCCGAGCCCACCGGCGAGTGCGCCCGTCCCGGCCACGAGCACCAGCACCCCCACCCCGACCCCAACGACCCCGCGAGGGCCGCCACCGGGACCGCCCCCGCCAACCTGATCCGACTCGAGGTCCCCGGCCGTGACTGAACTGCTCCAGTACGAGTTCATGCGGCGCGCCCTGGTCGCCGCCGTGCTGGTCGGCCTCGTGGCCCCGATCATCGGCACCTACCTCGTCCAGCGCCGCCTCGCCCTGCTGGGCGACGGCATCGGCCACGTCGCGCTGACCGGCGTGGCGCTGGGCCTGCTCACCAGCACCTCCCCGGTGCTCACCGCGGCCGTGGTGGCGACCGCGGGCGCCGTGCTCATCGAGATCGTGCGCGTGCGCACCCGCACCAGCGGCGACGTGGCCCTCGCCCTGCTGTTCTACGGCGGCATCGCGGGCGGCGTGCTGCTCATCGGACTCACCCCGGGGGCGAGCAACGCCACCCTGGTCTCCTACCTGTTCGGCTCGGTCAGCACCGTGGAGGAGGCCGACCTGTGGGTCGTGGGCGTCCTGGCCGCGGGGGTGGTCGGCGTGGTCGCGGTGTTCGGACGCGAACTGTTCGTGCTGTGCCAGGACGAGGAGGTGGCGCGGGCCCACGGGCTCCCCGTGCGCTTCCTGAGCGTGCTGCTGGCGGTGACCGCCGCGCTGACCGTGGTGATCGCCATGCGCGTGGTGGGGGTCCTCATGGTGAGCGCCCTGATGATCGTCCCGGTCGCCGCCGCGCAGCAGCTGACCAAGAGCTTCCGGGTGACCATGCTGCTGGCCGTGGCGATCGGGCTCCTGTCCTCGCTGGGCGGGCTGACCACGTCGTTCTACGCCGATCTCTCGCCCGGTGCGACAATCGTCCTGCTGGCCCTCGCCGTCTACGGCGCGGCGGTGGCGGCGGGCGGCGTGCTGCGCCGCGCTTCCGGAGCGCGCTCCCCGCGGGCCCACCGGCCCGGAGCGGGGGTTCCGGCCGGTACGATGCCCCAGACTGATCGGGGGAGGGTGAAACCATGAGTACACGACGCGACGCGGTCCGCCAGGCGCTGACCGAGTCCACAGGCTTTCGCAGCGCCCAGGACCTGTACGCCGACCTGCGCGCCGACGGTTCCAAGATCGGGTTGACCACCGTCTACCGCGCCCTGCAGGCGCTGAGCGACTCGGGTCAGGTCGACGTCCTGCGGACCGACGACGGCGAGGCCGTCTACCGGGCGTGCGACACCGAGAGCCACCACCACCACCTGGTCTGCCGGGTGTGCTCGACCGCCGTGGAGATCGAGGGCCCGGCCGTGGAGAGGTGGGCGGTCGAGATGGGCGCCAAGCACGGTTTCACCGGGGTGACGCACACTCTCGAGGTCTTCGGCACCTGCGCCCGCTGCTCCTGAGCCGGACCCCGTACCGCCGGTCCCCCGGGCGCCGGGCGTCCACGGACCGGGCGGGCCGGGGCCCTCTCACGCGAGACCGCCCGGCGGCGGGCCCCGGACCGCTCCGGGGCCCGCCGCCGGATCGTGCGGGCGTCCGCGCCGCCGCTCAGTCGCGGTGGACGCGCAGCGGCTCCAGGCCGGGACGCTTGGCACTGACGTGGTCACCGGACGAACGGCCGGTGAGCCGCCGGTGGATCCACGGCACCAGGAACTCGCGCGCCCAGTGCAGGTCCTCCTGCCGGGCCGTCCGCCAGTCGCGCGGCGCGGCGGGCGGCCACGGCTCGTTCCAGTCCGTGCCGGTCGGCAGGCCGAGGACCTCGCACACGCGCAGGGCGAGCCGGCGGTGACCCTCCGAGGACAGGTGCAGGCGGTCCCAGTTCCAGGCCCTGGCGTCGTCGAGGACCCGCATGCTCCACACGTCCACCACGTCGCACCCGTAGCGGTCCGCGATGGCCCGCAGGTGCATGTTGTAGGTGGCGATCTTGCCGCGCATGTGCCGCATCACCGGCTGCCAGTTGGTGTCGAACCCGGTGAAGAGGACGATGCGCGCGCCGGTCCGGCTCAGCTCCTCGACCGCGCCGGCGAAGGCCGCGGCCACGGCGTCGGGGTCCGCCCCGGGGCGGATGATGTCGTTGCCGCCCGCGCACAGGGTGATGAGGTCGGGCGACAGCTCGACGGCGCGGGGGATCTGCTCGTCGATGATCTGGTGCATGACCTTGCCGCGCACGGCGAGGTTGGCGTAGCGCACCTCGGCGACGTGGTCGGCGAGGTGCTCGGCCACCCGGTCGGCCCAGCCCCGGTAGCGGCCGTTGGGCACGGCGTCGCTGTCCGGGTAGGGGTCGCTCATGCCCTCGGTGAAGCTGTCACCGAGGGCGACGTAGGACAGGATGTCCCCGCTCGTCAGATCCTTCGTCCCAAAACCGCTCATAGTGCACGATGATCCATCCCCACCCCCGGGTTACGCGACAGTAGGTTGCCGTTCGCGCGCGTATTGGGTGGCACGTCACACCGTGAGCGGTGCGTCGGCGGAGGAGGAGGCCGGGCCGGTCAGCGGTCCTTCGTGAGCGGGGTCAGCTCCGGGCGCTTGGCCGTGACCGTGTCGCCGGACGAGCGGCCGGTCAGACGGCGCCCGATCCACGGACCGAGCGAGTCCTTCACCCAGGTCAGGTCCTCACGGCGGGCCTGCCGCCAGGGCACCGGCCCCTGCTCGGGCCACGGCTCGTCCCAGCGGTCGGCGACCGGCACGCCCAGGACCTCGGCCGCGCGCAGCGCGAGGCGGCGGTGCCCCTCCGGTGACATGTGCAACCGGTCCTCGTCCCAGGCGCGGGGGTCGGTGAGCACGTCCATGGACCACTGGTCCACCAGGAAGCAGCCGTACTTGTCGGCGACCGCGCGCACGTGGAGGTAGTAGCGGGCGAACAGGCCGATGGTGCCGCGCATGTAGCCGGTGGTGATGTTCACCCCCGTGAACAGCACGACCTGGCTCCCCGCGGCGCGGAGGCGGCCCACCGTGTGGTCCAGGATGCGGGCCATCCGCTCGGGGTCCCCTCCGGGGCGCAGCAGGTCGTTGCCGCCGGCGCTCAGCGTCACCAGGTCGGGGGCCATCGCCAGGACCGGCGGGACCTGGTCGGTGACGATCTGGCGCATCAGCTTGCCGCGCACCGCGAGGTTGGCGTACCCGATCTCCCCCACGTGGTCGGCGAGGTGTTCGGCCAGCCGGTCGGCCCAGCCGCGGAACCCCTCCCCGCCCGGGTACGGGTCGCCCACGCCCTCGGTGAAGCTGTCTCCCACCGAGACCAGCGACATGCCCTGCCTGACCAGGGGTTCTTCGGAACCCGACATTACTTTTCCTCCCCAGCTACGGCGTTGGGCAGGGCGCCTCCGTAACGGCGGTCCCTGCTCGCGTAGATCTCACATGCCCGCCACAGGTCGCGGCGGTCGAAGTCGGGCCAGAGCGTGTCCAGGAACACGAACTCGGCGTAGGCGGACTGCCAGAGGAGGAAGTTGGACAGCCGCTGCTCCCCGGAGGAGCGCACGAACAGGTCGACGGGGGGCACGTCGGGGGCGTAGAGGTGCCTGGCGAGGGTGTCCTCGGTGATCTTGTCCGGGGAGAGCCGCCCCTCCGCCGCCTCGCGGGCCATCGCGCGGGCGGCGTCGACGATCTCCGCCTGGCCTCCGTAGTTCACGCAGAACTGCAGGGTCAGGCCGGTGTTGTCCTTGGTCATCTCCTCCGCGTCGCGGAGTTCCTTGATGACGCTCTTCCACAGGCGCCCGGCGCGCCCGGCCCACTTGACGCGGACCCCGCGCGCGTGCAGCTCGTCGCGGCGGTTGCGGATGGTGTCGCGGTTGAAGCCGAGGAGGAAGCGGACCTCGTCGGGCGACCGCTTCCAGTTCTCGGTGGAGAAGGCGTAGGCGGAGAGGTGGGAGACCCCCATCTCCAGGGCGCCCTCGATCACGTCGAAGAGGGAGGACTCCCCCGCCTTGTGCCCCTCGGTGCGCGCCAGTCCGCGCTCCTTGGCCCAGCGGCCGTTGCCGTCCATGACGACGGCCACGTGCCCGGGCACGAGGGCGGCGGGAAGCTCGGGGGGCCGCGCGCCGCTGGGGTGCGGGACGGGCGCGGCGTACTCCCGGCGTTTACCGGTGTCGAAGCTGAACAGACTCAAGAACGCTCCACATGGCGCAGTGATCGGATTCCGTTTTCCAGGTGCCACTGTAGGTAGGCCGCGACCAACCCGCTGCACTCGGAGCGGTGCCTGCCCTCGCTGGCGTCCGCGCTCCCCCAGTCCCCTCCGAGCAGGGCCGACATCAGCCGGAACGTGTCGGGGGACGGGTGCACGGAACCGTGGGGGCGGCACACCGAGCAGACCATACCGCCGGCGTGGACCGCGAAGGCGCGGTGCTCCCCCCGGCTGCCGCAGCGGGCGCACCCGTCCAGGGCCGGGGCGTACCCGGCGACGGCGAGCGACCGGAGCAGGTAGGCGTCCAGGACCAGCCTGGAGTCGTGGACGCCCTCCCCCAGGGTACGCAGCGCGCCGATCAGCAGCAGGAACTGGCGCAGCGCGGGGTCCTTCTCCACGGAGACGACCTTCTCCGCGGTCTCCAGCATCGCGGTGGCGGCGGTGTAGCGGGCGTAGTCGGAGACGACGGCCTCGCCGTAGGAGCGGAGGGTCTCGGCCTGGGTGATGACGTCGAGCGTGCGGCCGGTGTGGAGCTGCAGGTCGACGTGGGTGCACGGCTCCAGGCGCGCGCCGAAGCGGGACTTGGTGCGACGGACCCCCTTGCCGACGGCGCGGACCAGGCCGGTGCGCCGGGTCAGGAGGGTGACGATGCGGTCGGCCTCGCCCAGCTTCTGGTTGCGCAGGACGACGCCCTCGTCGCGGTAGAGACTCACCCCCCCATTGTCGCGGATGCCACCGACCACCCGGGCGGCCCGACCTCTCCACGTAGGCCCCGACGTGACCTGCTTTATTACGTTTTGGATTCCCTTTTTGCTCGCTTTGCTCTACTCTCACGCGCTAGGACGCACCTCACCGGGCCTGCCGCCCTTCCCCCGCGGCGTCCGGAGTCCCCCGCGCGCACGCGCTGCCCGCCGGGCACGGGTCACACAGAACTCACGTGCCCATGGGCACGGCCAGAACCGGCCGGGGGAAGGACTGACACCCCGGCCGCGGTCACGGACCGGCGGGTCCGCAGGTGCGTCCACCCGATTCCCGTCACGGAGGAGAGCGATATGGCGCGTGGTCGCCGAGGCAAGCGCCGGATGAGCGCTCGCGAGAACCGCTCACGGAAGGACGGGCGGCGGCGCCGCCCGGTCCCCCTCGCGGTGGCGCTGGCCGCGATACCGGTCGGCCTGACCCTGGCCGGAGCACTGCTGGTCACCGGGGCCGGCGAGAGCCTGAACCCGTTCCGGGACACCGCGGACGAGACCCTGGCGACGGGTCGGATCGGTGACGCCGTCGCCGACGACTCCGCCGTCCCCGGGTCCTCCGCGGACGACGACTTCTTCGCGTCGCCCAGCGCGTCGCCGCAGGACCGGCCGTCGCCGTCCGGCGAGGGAGGGCCTCAGAGCGCCGACGTGACGGCCTCCTCCGTCCCCGAGGAGGCCCGGGAGGACGAAGGCCCGTCGGGCGGTGGCGGCGGTGGCGGCGGGAACGACGAGGGCGACGGCGAGCGCCGGGGCCGCGGCGGTTCCGGATCCTCCTCCGGAGGGGGATCCGCCGACCAGGTCGTGACGATGGTCAACGGTGAGCGCGCCTCCGCCGGGTGCGACCCGCTCAAGGTGGACCCGCGGCTCACCGCCGCCGCCCAGGAGCACAGCGAGGACATGGACCGGCGCGACTACATGAGCCACGAGAACCCCGAGGGCGAGGGCCCGGGCGACCGCGCCCTCCGCCACGGCTACGACGCGTGGGGCGCGGAGAACGTCGCCAAGGGGCAGACGAGCGCCGCGCAGGTCATGGACGCCTGGATGGGCAGCCGGGACCACCGCGACAACATCCTCAACTGCGACCTGGTGGCGATCGGCGTGGGAGAGTCCGGCGACGCCTGGACCCAGAAGTTCGGCTGGGAGTAGGCCGGGCACGACGGCGGTCCGCGCTCCCCCGGGGCGCGGACCGCCGTCGTCGGAGGCCCCGGCGCAGGCTCCTCGCTCCGCGCACGGAGGGACCGCGCCGCGCGAAACCCTACCGCCGCGGCTCCCCCGCGCCCTACCCTGGCCCGGTGCCCCCTGTCACGCGGCCCGCGACCGCCGAGGACCTCGACGCCGTGCTGTCCCTGCTCGGCGAACTGCCCCCCGACGCCCCGCCCCTCGGCGCGGCCTCGGCCGCGCGGATCTGGTCCGAGGTCTCGGGCCAGGAGGGGCGCACCCTGCTGGTCCACGAGCGCGACGGGCTCGTCGCCGGGACGGTGGACTGCCTGGTGGTGCCCTGGACGTTCCGGGACGGGCGGCCGGTGATGCTCGTGGAGAACCTCGTGGTCGCCGAACGGCACCGGCGCTCGGGTGCGGGGCGCTCCCTGCTTCGGTCGGCGGAGCGCCTCGCGCGCCGCGCCCGCTGCCACAGGATCCAGCTGCTCGCCGCCGGCGACGCCTACGTGCACGCGTTCTACCGCGCGTGCGGCTTCGTGTCCTGCGCGGACGGGTTCCGCAAGCACGTCCCCTCCTGGACCGTCGGAGCCTCCCTGTAACCTGGTCCGTCGCCGCGCCTACCCCGCGGTGTGACGGAGGGTCCCCCGATGCGTGAACTGAGTGAGCTGGTCGAGGTCGAGGAGCCCGCCTGGCCCGTCCTGAGCGAGCACCTGGCCGGGAGCGCCGCGCCGGTGCGCGTGCTGCCGGTCGACCCCGTAGCGGGCCGGACCTGCCTGCACCGGCTCCAGGTGACCGCCCGGTCCTTCCTGGGCGCGATGGCGCTGGAGTGCGGCGGCCTGGTGCTCGACGGGGGCTGGCTCCGGGTGCACGGCGGGGGCGGCCCCGGCCTGCGGGGGCTGGGCGAGGTCAACGACCTGAGCGCGGCCGTGGTCTTCGGTCCGCCGCTGCGGCTGGTGGTGGGGCACGACGTGCTGGGCGGGGTGTTCGCCCTGAACGGACCGGGCTCCGAGGGCGCGGAGCACCCGGGCAGACCCGGCGAGATGGTGTACTTCGCCCCCGACTCCCTGCGGTGGGAGCCGATGGAGACCACGTACTCCTCGTGGCTGCTGTGGATGCTGGCGGGCAACCTGGAGGGGTTCTACGAGGGGTTGCGCTGGACCGGCTGGCGCGAGGAGGTGGAGGGCCTCGGCCTCGGGCAGGGGTTGGCGGTGCGGCC
Organism: Nocardiopsis sp. NPDC101807; assembly: GCF_044766605.1. Lineage (NCBI taxonomy): Bacteria > Bacillati > Actinomycetota > Actinomycetes > Streptosporangiales > Nocardiopsidaceae > Nocardiopsis > Nocardiopsis sp. NPDC101807. The sequence goes on from NZ_JBIWMK010000001.1 coordinate 910,442, forward strand.
CCGGCCGGGGTCCGAGCGGTCCCGGACGGACCCGGCCGCCGCCTCCCGCAGAGCGGTCCCGCTGGGCGAGCTGACCGCGGCGAACCGGGATTCCTGCGCCGCCCTGGGCCTGCCCGACCCCGGACCGTTCGGCCTTCTCTGAGGGGCGGCCCGCCTCCGCGCGCGGCGGTGGGCGGGGGCCGGGGCGAGCGCTGCCGCGTCGCCCCGGCCCCGGGAGCACCGGTCCGTCAGACGCGGGCGATGGCGCTGCACAGGGCCTTCAGCGAGGCCGTCGTGATGCTGCTGTGGATGCCGACGCCCCACACGACCCGGCCGTCGATCTCGGCCTCCACGTAGGCGGCGGCGCGGGCGTCGCCGTCCCCGCCCATGGAGTGCTCCACGTAGTCCATGACGCGGACCTTGACGTCGACGTCGGCCAGGGCGTCGCAGAACGCGGAGATGGGGCCGTTGCCGGTGCCCGACAGTTCGCGGATCTCACCGTTGACGCGGGCGTCGGCCTCGATCCGGTAGGTGCCGTCGCCGTCGGTGGAGGAGCGGTGGGCCAGGACCGCGACCGGGCCCTGGTCGGCCAGGTAGGTCGTGGAGAAGATCTCCCAGATCCGGTCGGCGGCGAACTCCCCGCCCTCGGCGTCGGTGAACTTCTGGATGACCTGCGAGAACTCGATCTGGAGCCGGCGCGGCAGGTCCAGGGCGTGGTCGCGCTGCATGATGTAGGAGACGCCGCCCTTGCCGGACTGGCTGTTGACGCGGATGACCGCCTCGTAGTTGCGGCCCACGTCCTTGGGGTCGATGGGCAGGTAGGGGACGTCCCAGGTGTGCTCGTCCACCGGGGTGCCGGCGGCCCCGGCGGCCTCCTCCTGCGCGGCGAAGCCCTTCTTGATCGCGTCCTGGTGGGAGCCGGAGAAGGCGGTGTAGACCAGGTCGCCGCCGTACGGGTGGCGGGGGGCCACCGGCAGCTGGGTGCAGTGCTCGACGGTGCGGCGGATCTCGTCGATGTCGGAGAAGTCGATCCGGGGGTCGACGCCCTGGCTGAACAGGTTCATGCCCAGGGTGACCAGGCAGACGTTCCCGGTGCGCTCGCCGTGCCCGAACAGGCAGCCCTCGACCCGGTCGGCCCCGGCCATGACGGCCAGCTCGGCGGAGGCGACGCCGGTGCCCCGGTCGTTGTGCGGGTGCACGGAGAGCACGACGTGCTCGCGGCGCGACAGGTTGCGGCTCATCCACTCGATCTGGTCGGCGTAGACGTTGGGGGTGGAGCGCTCGACGGTGGCGGGCAGGTTCAGGATGATCTCGCGGCCCGGCCCGGGGTTCCACACGTCCATGACGGCCTCGCAGACCTCCAGGGCGAAGTCCGGCTCGGTGTCGATGAAGATCTCGGGCGAGTACTCGTAGCCGAAGTACTCGGTCCCGTCCAGGTACTGCTCCGCGAAGCGCATGACGTGGCGGGTGCCCTGGACGGCGATGTCCTTGCAGGCCTCCCGGTCGACCCGGAAGACCACGCGGCGGAAGGTCGGGGCGGTGGCGTTGTACAGGTGCACGGTGGCGCGCTTCGCGCCGACCAGGCTCTGCACGGTGCGCTCGATCAGGTCCTCGCGGGCCTGGGTCAGCACCGAGATCTGCACGTCGTCGGGGATCAGCCCGTCCTCGATCAGGGACCGGACGAAGTCGAAGTCGGTCTGGCTCGCGGAGGGGAAGCCGACCTCGATCTCCTTGTAGCCCATCCCGACCAGCAGCCGGAACATCTCGTGCTTGCGCGCGGGGTCCATGGGCTCGATCAGCGCCTGGTTGCCGTCGCGCAGGTCGGTGGAGAGCCAGCGGGGGGCCGCGTCGATGGTCTTCGACGGCCAGGTGCGGTCCGGCAGGTCCACCGGGGCGAAGGGCTTGTACCGGTGGAAGGGCATGGGGCTGGTCTGCTGCTGCGGCACCATCGCGGTGTCTCCTCGGGGTGGTTCGTGCATGTGGTCTGGTCGACCAGGAGCAAGCCGAAGTCCCGCGGCGAGGGAGCCGACCGTCTAACGACCCCCGCCGCGGCCGCTAAGGAGGAGCAGCACGCGCAGCATATCGGTGATCACGCTAGCAGACGGCCGAAGATCTCCGGTACCCCGCGTCCACATGTCGAGACGCAGGTCACTTACCTGCGATGACACGGTGTCCGCGAATGGGACGCCGCCGACGCGCCGGGCCGGGCGACCGCTACGTGTACCTCGACTTCGAGATATCGCACAGAGGTCTGTACCATTTCAGGTGAACCCTTCAGTGCTAGGGGGGTTGTTCGAGTCCCGCCGACGGGACCCGGGGTGCGGCCAACACCCGAGGCCGCCGCCACCCGCGCCGAGTACGCGTAAGCCGCGGTGGCGGCGAGACCGGTACCGTCGGCGGGATCTCTCGTTCCCGCCCCTGCGGGGCGGTGCCGCGACCGCGGTCCGCGCAGACCCCGCCACCCGCCCGGCCACCGCGGATATACTGTTGCCTCACCGGGATATACGGAGGCCGCTGTGACCAAGGTTCTCATCGACATCGACGACGAGGCGCTCTCCAGAGCATCCGAGCTCTACGGAACGAAGACCAAGAAGGAGACGGTGAACACGGCCCTCCGTGACGCGGTGACGAGGCTCGACCGCTCCGCCGCCCTGGCCGAGATGCGCGAACTCGCAGCCGAGGAGGGCGTGGACCTGCACGTGCTCTCCGACAAGCGGCGGTATCGCCGGTGAGCCCTGCCCGGTACCTCATCGACACGAGTGCCCTCGCCCGCGTCCTCGGGCAACAGGACTCCCGGTGGGACGAGGCCATAGCCAACGGCGTGGTCGCGGTGTGCCCCGTCACCGAGCTCGAGTTCCTGTACGGCGCCCGGTCCGTGAGCGATCGCGACCGCATCGTGTCCCTGCTCAACAGAATGCTCCTCCCGGTCGACCTGGACGACAGGGACTACCGACGGGCCTGGGAGGTCCAACGGATCCTCACCTCCCGGGGCGAACACCGCAGCGCCGGCCCCGTGGACCTCCTGGTCGCCGCCTGCGCCGAACTCCGGGACCTCACCCTGCTCCACTGCGACAACGACTTCGAGACGATCGCGCGTGTGACGGAGCAGCGGGTCTACCGGGTGGCGCCGAAGGAGTGAGGGCCTGTATCCCGTGGCCCCGGAGCGCGGTCCGACGGCGCGACCGCCGTGGCCACATCCGGCCAGGGGGCACCCGGCCCCCGTCACGGACGAAGCGGGCTTCACCTGGCGGAGCGGGCAAACAAGGCGATCCGCCACGCCGGTGGCAGAAAGTTATCCATATTGACAGATTGTGCCTGATTCTTCTGCAATAACGCCACGTATCCGCAGCCTCACCCCCGCTGGAGGCATCGTGGGAAGCACCCCCGTCAGAAGAATCCTCGTCCCCGCGGCCGTGGGAGCACTCGTCCTCGGCCTCCTGGGCACGAGCGGCGCGGCCGCCGAGCCCGTCCACGGCCTCTACGAGGTCAGCGGCGCGACCTCGGCCCGGGACCGCTCGGAGATCGCCGCGACCGGTGCGGCCATCGACCACGTCGGCGAGGACTCGGTCCTGGTCACCGCCGCCCCCGACGACGTCGAGGCGATCAGCGGGTTGGGCTACGGCGTCGAGGAGTTCGACCTCCCCGTCCCCCTCGCCGCCCCCGACCCCGGCTACACCGGCTACGCGGAACTGGTCGGCGTCATCGACGAGGTCGTCGCCGCCCACCCCGACATCGCCGCACGGTCCGTCATCGGCCGGTCGCACGAGGGGCGCGACCTCCTCGCGGTCAAGATCAGCGACAACGTCGACGTGGACGAGGACCAGCCCGAGGTGCTGTTCGTCCACGCCCAGCACGCGCGCGAGCACCTGACCGTCGAGATGGCGGTCCACCTGATGCGCATGCTCACCGACGGGTACGGCAGCGACCCCCGGATCACCGACCTGGTCGACGGCCGCGAGATCTGGATCCTGCCCAACGTCAACCCGGACGGCAGCGAGTACGACATGGCGGGCAGCACCTGGCGGAACTGGCGCAAGAACCGCCAGCCCAACGAGGGCTCCTCGTCACCGGGCACCGACCTCAACCGCAACTGGGCCTACGAGTGGGGGTGCTGCGGCGGCTCGTCCGGCAACCCGGGCAGCGCCACCTACCGGGGCCCCGCGCCGGAGTCGGCGCCGGAGGTCCGGGTGGTCGCCGACTTCGTGCGCGGCCGGGTGGTCGGCGGCGAGCAGCAGATCACCGCCGCCGTCGACTTCCACACCTACAGCGAGCTCATCCTCTGGCCGTTCGGCCACACCTACGACGACGTCGCGGACGGGATGACCCAGGAGGAGTACGACACCCACGCGGCGCTCGGCGAGCACATGGCCGAGGCGAACGGCTACACCCCCCAGCAGTCCAGTGACCTGTACGTCACCGACGGGTCGATCAACGACTGGCTGTGGGGCGACCAGCGGATCGTGAACTTCACGTACGAGATGTACCCCCGCAGCGCGGCCGGCGGCGGGTTCTACCCGCCCTCGTCGGTGATCGAGAGGGAGACCGCCCGCAACGAGGAGGCCGTGCTGCGCCTGCTCGACTACGCGGACTGCCCGTACCGGATCATCGGCGAGGAGGCCGCGTACTGCGGCTGACCCGGCGGACGCGGAGGGGCCCCGGGGATCCCCCGGGGCCCCGGCCGTCAGGCGCCGGGAACCGGCTCGAACTCCTTGACGGCGTCGATCGAGGGACCGTGCGGGGTGTTGGCCTCGCGCTCGATCATGATCTCGACGAGCACCGGCCGCGAGGTCGAGCGGGCCTCCTTGCGGGCCCACTCCAGGGACTCGCGGATCTCCCCGGGCTCCCACACACGGCGCCCCGAGCAGCCGTACGCCTCCATCAGCTTGACGTTGTCGGTGCCGTACTCGTCGTAGTGGACGTCCACCTGGTAGTTCATCCCGAAGGGGATCGACGCCTGGCGGATCAGGCCCAGGTACTCGTTGTTCAGCATGATGATCACGTAGGGGACGTCGTACTGGGCCGCGACGGCGAGCTCCTCGACCATGTACTGGAAGCCGTAGTCGCCGACGATGCCGACGACCTCGGCGTCGGGCTCGGTGGCCGCCAGTGCCTTCCGGACGCCGATGGCCGCCGGGATCTCCCAGCCGAGCGGGCCCGCCTGGCCGCAGATCTGGTAGTGCCGCGGCTTGTACGCCTTCTGGTGCTGGCCCCCCCAGATCTGGTAGAGGCCGATGGCCGTGACGAAGTAGGTGTCCTCGTCGAAGACCTCGTTGATCTCCTTGTAGACGCGCGGCGCCTTGACCGGGACCGTGTCGAAGTCCTCGCGGCGCGTCAGGGTGGCCTTGAGCTCGCCGATCCGGTCGATCCACGCGCCGACCCGGGCCGTGGCCCCCCTGCGCCTGGCCGCGGCCAGCAGCTCCCGGAGGAACAGCCGCGCGTCGGAGACCACGCCCAGGTCCGGCTCGAAGACCCGGCCGATCTGGGTCGCCTCGATGTCCACGTGGATGAACTTGCGGTCTCCCCGGTAGACGTCGATCTGGCCCGTGTGGCGGTCGGCGAACCGCGCCCCGACCGCCAGGACCAGGTCCGACTCCAGGAAGGACGCGTTGCCGTAGCGCTGGGAGGTCTGCACGCCGGTCATACCGGAGTACAGGGGCGAGTCCTCGTCGAACGAGCCCTTGCCCATCAGGGTGACCTGCACCGGCACCCGCAGGTACTCGGCGAGTTCGCGCAGGTCCGCCGAGGCCTCCGCCAGGATCACCCCGCCCCCGGCGAGGATCAGCGGGCGCTCGGCGGCCAGCAGCAGGTCCAGGGCCCGCTCCACGCGGGGCAGGTGCGGCTCGACCGTGTTGACCTTCAGCGGGGCGTCGATCGCGGCGTCGTACTCGATCAGCTTCTGGGCGACGTCCACCGGGATGTCGATCAGGACGGGCCCGGGACGGCCCTCCCGCGCGATCCGGAACGCCTCGCGGAAGATCCACGGGGCGGTCGCGGCCTCCTTGACCTGCACGGCCCACTTGGTGACCGGCTTGGCGATCTCGACGATGTCGACCGCCTGGAAGCCCTCCTTGTCCAGGAGGTCGGTGCGCTGCTGGCCGGTGATGCACACGATCGGGACGGAGTCCGCGATGGCCGTGTACAGGCCGGTGATCATGTTGGTGCCGGCGGGCCCGGAGGTGCCGATGGCCACGCCGACCCTGCCGGTGGTGCGCGACCAGCCGTCGGCCATGTGGGTGGCGCCCTCCTCGTGGCGGACGGTGAGGTGCTCGATCCCGCCCACCTCCTCCATCGCCTTGTAGAGGGGGAGGATCGCGGCGCCGGGGCAGCCGAAGGCGATGTCGACGCCCTCGTCCTTGAGGACCTCGACGACGGCGTTCATCACGGGCATCTGTGCCATGACGGGTGAACCCTTCAGTGCTAGGGGTGCTGGTGCGGTCGGCTCCGCCCGCGGCGTCCCGGGTGCGGCCAACACCGGGGACTGCGGCACGGGGCCTTCCTGGGAGGTCGGCTAGGACCGGCCGGAGAGCTGCTGGACGATCATGAGGAGCGCGGAGTGGTCGAGTCCGCCGTGCCCCTGGTTCTTGAGCGCGGCGACGGACTGCGCCACCTGGGCGCCGAGCGGGATCGCGACGCCCGCGGCGCGCGCGGAGTCGGTGACGATGCGCATGTCCTTGTCGTGCAGGGCGATGCGGAACCCCGGCGCGAAGTCGCGCTCGCGCATGGCCCTGCCCTTGCGCTGGAGCACGGTGCTGCCCGCGAGCCCGCCGCCGAGGACCTCCAGCCCCGACTCCGTGTCGACGCCGTGGGCCTCCAGGAAGACGAGCGCCTCCGCGAGGAGCTGGATGTTGCCGGCGACGATGAGCTGGTTGGCGGCCTTCACGGTCTGCCCGGCCCCGTTGGGGCCGACCAGGACCGGGGTGGTGCCCAGGACGTCGAAGATCGGGCGTGCGGCCTCGAAGTCGGCCTGCGCCCCGCCGACCATGATGGACAGCTTGGCCTCGACGGCCCCGGCCTCGCCTCCGCTCACGGGGGCGTCCAGGACGCGGAGACCGCGTTCGGCCCCTGCCTCGGCGACCGCGCGGGAGACGTCGGGGCGGATGGTGCTCATGTCGATGACGAGGGTGCCGGGCTTGGCGTTCTCGTACACGCCCCCGGGGCCGAGGAGGAGCTCCTCCACGTCCGGGGAGTCGGGAACCATCGTGATGACGACGTCGGCCCCGGTGACGGCCCCGGCGACGCCGCCGCCGCGGCGTCCGCCCTCCGCGACGAGCGCGTCGACGCGCTCGGGGGTGAGGTTGTGGCCGGTGACGGTGTAGCCGGCGCGGACCAGGTTGACGGCCATGGGCAGGCCCATGATCCCCAGGCCGATGAAGGCGATCTCGGTGTCGGGCATCGCTGTCCCTCTCGTGTCTCGTTCGTGCCGCGGCTGTCGCCGCGAAGGGGTGGCGGGCGGCTCAGACCAGCCAGTCGAAGCTCTTGGCGCTGGGGACGGTCGGCTTGTACTCCAGGCCGACCAGCCCGGTGTAGCCGCCGTCCCCGAGCGCCCGGAGGAGGTCGTCGAAGGGGAGGCGTCCGGAGCCGGGCTCGCCCCGCCCCGGGGAGTCGGCGATCTGTACGTGGCCGAACTCCGCGGCGTGGTCGCGGACCACGGCGAAGACGTCGTCCCGGTTGACCACGAGGTGGTACAGGTCCGCGAGGAGGGCGACGTTCGGGGCCCCGGCCTCCCGGGCCCGGGCGACGAACCCGAGGCCCTCGGCCGCGGTGGTGAGGGGGTAGTCGGCCGAACCGCTGATGGGCTCGACGAGCACGGTGCCGCCGACGCGGGCGACGGCCCGGGCCGCCGCGAGGGTGTTCTCCAGGGCCACCCGGTCCTGCTCGGCGGGGTCGGCTCCGGGCAGCCGCAGCCCGTAGAGGGCGTTGAAGCCGGTGGTGCCCGTGCGCTCGGCGATCCGGGTGACCACGTCGACGTTCGCACGGAACTCCTCGACCCGGCCGGGGTGCGAGAGCACGCCCCGGTCGGGTCCGGGGAGCGCGCCGGCGAAGAAGTTGAGGCCGGTGAGGCGCACGCCGGCGTCGTCGAGGGCGCGGACGAAGGCGTCGACCTCGTCCTGGGGCGGGGTCGGGCTCCCGAACGGCCACCAGAACTCGACGGCGTCGAAACCGGCGTCCCGGGCGGCCCGGGGTCGTTCGAGGAGCGGGAGTTCGGTGAACAGCAGGGAGCAGTTCACCGTGTAGCGGAGTGAGTGGCTCATGCATTGCCTCCAACTTCTACTTCCGCATTGTGGAAAGTAGTTTTCGTTTTGAGGAATGTCATGAGTGTGCGGCCGGTCACCCTGGCTTGTCAACCGTCCGGGCGCGCCGGATGCGCCGCGGAGCAACCACTTCAACCCCATGAGCCCCAGGCGCCCCACGCACCATGGGTGGGCGCGGGACCTTCGTGCGGGCGTACAGATTCCGTCGCCTTTCGCGATAGGGGCCTTTTGAGTGTTGACAAGGTCACACTGCCATCAACTAGAGTCCCCCCAATCCGCAATACGGAATTGGCCGTCTGCACTACGAAAATCCTTGGTCGGTTCAGCTTCCCCGCCCGCGGGGGCGCCGACCGGCCGAGCCACGGGAGAGCACATGCCCGAGACCATGCCGGAGGAGCCGGGACACGGCTCCGACCCCGGCCTGGAGCAACTGAACGCCCTGACCGGGGAGGAGCTGCGCGCACGGCTGGCCCAGTGCCTGGACGTGGACCGCTGGGTCGAGGCGCTCGCGGCCGGGGCGCCCTTCCGGGACCGCGAGGAGCTGATGCGCGGCGCGGACGACCACGCGCGCGACATCACGCCCGAGGAGGTCGCGACCGCCCTCGCCCGCCACCCCCGCATCGGGGAGAAGGCCGAGGGAACGGGCACCGAGGCACGGTGGTCGCGGGGGGAGCAGTCCGCGTTCGCCGCCGACACCGACGACGCCTCGGCCCGCGTACAGCGCATCTTCTCCCACGCCCAGCGTGAGTACGAGGACAGGTTCGGGCACATCTACCTCGTCTGCGCCAGCGGGCGCTCCAGTCGCGAACTCCTCGCCGACCTGGTCGACCGCCTCGGCAACGACACCGCCGCCGAGCTCCGCGTCGTCGCGGACGAACTCCGCCGGATCGCCGGGCTCCGCCTGGCCAAACTCCTGGAGAACCCATGAGCCACGTGACCACCCACATCCTGGACACCGCTCTGGGCGCTCCGGCGCGCGAGGTCCCCGTCCGCCTGGAGAGCGCCGCCGACGAGCGCCGGACGTCCTGGCGCACCGTCGCGGAGGGACGCACGAACGACGACGGACGCGTCCCCGACCTGGGCCCCGAGCGGCTGGCCGGCGGGACCTACCGCCTCGTCTTCGACACCGCCGCCTACTTCGCGGCGGACGGCCGGACGGGCTTCTTCCCCGAAGTCACCGTCACCTTCGACCTCGCCGAGGAGCAGGCCCACTACCACGTGCCCCTGCTCCTGAGCCCCTACTCCTACTCCACCTACCGGGGCTCCTAGCCCCGGGAGGCGTTCGTCCGCGGACGCCCCGGACACGGCCCCGCAACGGAAAGGAGACCGACACGGAACCTCAGCCGGCCAAGGTGTGACACCTGCTTCTTCGAGTGCGTGACAGGTCCTTCCGCATGACCACAGCGGTCCTCCCTCGTACGTACTGCGCGCAGGCGCGACGATGACGAATATCCACAACCCTGGAGTTCACCCTGATGGGCATCCGACTCGGAGAGAACCAGTACGGAAAGGCCGAGGTACGCCTCGTCCACGTCAACCGCGACACCGACGTCCACCGGATCAAGGACGTCAACGTCACCTCGCAGCTGCGGGGCGACCTGGAAACGGTCCACACGCTCGGCGACAACACCACCTGCCTGCCGACCGACACCCAGAAGAACACCGTCTACGCCAAGGCCCGCGAGTGGGGCGGCGTCGGCGCCATCGAGGACTTCGCCCTGCGCCTGGCCCGCCACTTCGTCGGCGAGCACGACTACGTGGAGGGCGCCCGGCAGGAGATCCACGAGTACGCCTGGGACCGCATCACCACCGCCGACGGCCCCCACGACCACGCCTTCTCCCGGCGCGGCGGCGAGACCCGCACCACCGTCGTCACCAAGGACGCCGGGGGCGAGTGGGTGGTCTCCGGCCTGGAGGGGCTCACCGTCCTCAAGTCCACGGGGTCGGAGTTCCACGGCTACCCCAAGACCAAGTACACGACCCTCCAGGAGACCACCGACCGGATCCTCGCGACCGACGTCAGCGCCCGCTGGCGGTACGTCGGCGTGGACCACGACTACGACGCCGTGTACGCGTCGGTGCGCGCCCTGATGCTGGAGGCGTTCGCGAACACCCACAGCCTGGCGCTCCAGCAATCGCTGTACGAGATGGGCCGCTCGGTGCTGAAGAGCCACCCGGAGATCGCGGAGATCCGCTTCTCCATGCCCAACAAGCACCACTTCCTCGTGGACCTCTCGCCCTTCGGCCTGGACAACCCCAACGAGGTGTTCTTCGCCGCGGACCGCCCCTACGGCAAGATCGAGGCCACCGTCGAGCGCGACGACGCCCCCGCCCCCGGCAACGCCTGGAAGACCGTGCCCGGCTTCCTGTAGCCACCCCCGCGCCGGGGCCCGTCTGTGCGGCCGGGCCCCGGCCCCCGCCCCGCTCGGGGCTCCGCCGTCCCCGGCCCGCGCTCCGCTGCGGGCCGCACGCCGCGCCCCGGCGTGCACGGCGGCGGGTCGCCCGACCGGTGCGACACCACCGGGCCACGCGCCCGAGAACCAGGCCCCCTCTGAGGCGGCCGCCAAGCGCAAAGGCTGGAACCGGCCATGTCGAACAGTCCGTCCGCGAAGGACTCGGCCAGAACGAACGCCACACCCCCCACCCGCCCCGAGGACGAGAAGCTGCCCGCACGGCTGCTGTTCGTCTACGGGCTCCAGCACATCCTGACCATGTACGCCGGCGCGGTGGCCCCGGCCCTGGTCATCGGCAGCGCCGCTGGGCTCGCGAACGACCCCGCCTCCATGGGGATCCTCGTCAGCGGCGCACTCCTGGTGGCGGGCATCGCCACCCTCCTCCAGTCCGTGGGCCACCGCCGCTTCGGCGCCCAGATGCCGATCGTGGTGGCCAGCTCCTTCGTCCCCGTCAGCGCCGTCACCGCCCTGGCCGCCGGACAGGACGGGGAGAACCTGCCCGTCGCCTTCGGCGCCTCCCTCGCGGCCGGGGTCTTCGCCCTGGTCCTGACGCCGTTCTTCGGGCAGCTGATCCGCTTCTTCCCCCCGATCGTGACCGGCACCATCATCACCGTCATCGGCGTCAGCCTGATGCCGGTGGCCGCCGGCTGGATCGTCGACGGCGCCGTCCGGACCACGGAGGACGGCACCGCGGCCCCCGCGGCGCCGCTGTCCCACCTGGCCCTGGCCGGGTTCACGCTGGCGGTCATCCTGGTCGGCTCCCGGGTACTGCCCGGCATCTGGGGGCGGCTGTCCATCCTCATCGGCCTGGTCGTCGGCACCCTCGTCTCCCTGCCCCTCGGGATGGCCGACTTCAGCCGCGTCGGCGAGGCCGACATCGTCTTCGACCCCACCTCGGTGTTCTACTTCGGCGCCCCCCGGTTCGAGGTCGCCGCGATCGTCACCATGTGCGTCATCATGCTCGTGGTGCTCACCGAGGGCGCCTCCCACATCATCGCGGTCGGCGAGATCACCGGCTCCGAGGTGGACGCCAAGCGCATCTCCGCGGGCCTGCGGGCCGACGTCAGCGGCTCCCTCATCGGCCCGATCTTCAGCGCGACCCCCACCAGCTCGTTCGCGCAGAACATCGGCCTGCTGGCCCTGACCAAGGTGCGGAGCCGGTACGTGGTCGCCACCGGCGCGCTCATCCTCGTCGCGCTCGGCCTGTTCCCCGTGCTCGGCGGCGTCATGGCCGCGATCCCCGCCCCCGTCCTGGGCGGCGCCGGGCTCGTGCTCTTCGGCAGCGTGGCCGCCAGCGGCGTCAAGACCCTGGCCAAGGTGGACTTCACCAACAACCTCAACCTGGTCCTGGTGGCCACCTCCGTCGGCGTGGCGATCATCCCCCTGGCCTACCCGACCTTCTACGCGTTCCTCCCCGAGTCCGTGGAGCTGGTCGCCCACTCGGGGATCATCGGCGCGGCGGTCGCCGCCATCCTGCTGAACATCTGCTTCAACGTGCTCGGCCGCGGCTCGGGGGCGCAGGCCCCGGCCCGGATCGACCAGGAGGAGATCGGCAGCGCCGGCCCCGGCGAGGCCAAGTACACCGACCAGGCCGGAGCGGTCTACCGCGACGGCGAACCCGAGGCCCCGGCGGGAGCGTAGCGCCCGCCTCCCGGACCGCCCCCGCCCTCCGGCGGGGGCGGCGGGCGCCCCGCCCCGGCGGGAACCGGGACGCCGGCGTCACCACGGGGCCGCGCCCCGGCCCACCGGGCGCACGGAACCGCGTGTTCCGTTCAGGAGCACTGAATGGTATGCCTGGGGGGTGACCGACTGGGACCTCCGCAAACTCCGCGTCCTCCGCGCCCTGGAGGAGTTCGGAACCGTCCGGGCGACCGCGGAGGCGCTGCGCATGACGCCGTCCGCCGTCTCCCAGCAGCTCTCGTCCCTCTCGCACCAGGTGGGGGTGGCTCTGCTGGAGGCGCACGGGAGACGGGTCCGCCTCACCGACGCGGCCCACGTGCTGCTCCGGCACACCGACATCGTGATGGCCCAGCTGGAACGGGCCGAGGCCGAGCTGGACGGCTTCGTCCGCGGCGAGATCGGGCACGTCCGCGTCGGCGCGTTCGCGACCGCCATCCCCAGCCTCGTGGTCCCGGCGCTCCACGCCCTGCGCCGCGAGTACCCCGACCTCACCACGAAGGTGCACCAGGCCGACGCCGCCGAGGTCTACGACCTCCTCTCGGCGGGCGAGATCGACGTCGGCCTGTCCCTGGCCGCGCAGGCTCCGACCGCCCACGACGGCCGCTACGACCGGAGGGAGCTCCTCACCGACCCCCTGGACGTGGCCCTGCCGGCGCATCACCGCCTCGCCTCCGGCCGCGCCCTGCGCCTGGGAGACCTCTCCGGGGAGCCCTGGATCTACGGGGCGTCCGGGCCCTGGCGGGACATCACCGTCTCCGCCTGCGCCCAGGCGGGGTTCGTCCCGGAGCAGGCGCACGTCGCCTCCGACTGGCGGGCCATCCTCGACATGGTCGCCGCGGGGCTGGGCGTCGCGCTGATCCCCCGCCTCGCCGCGGCGGGCGACGCCCCCGGGGTCAGCCTGCGGGTCCCGCACTCCGACCAGCCGCGCCGACACGTGGTGACCGCGGTGCGGTCGGGGGCCGGGGAGCATCCGCGGATCGCCGTGGTGCTGCGCGCCCTGGCGAGCGCCGCCGCAGCGCTCGGCGGACCAATCGTTCAGTACAACTGAACAGAGGGGTCATAAACTTTCGCTGGAAGTTACCGGTCCTCCCTGGGACGCTGGGAAGCGTCCGACGACCTCGCAACCCGGGAGAGACATGAGCCAGGGCCGCCCCTTCGACCCGCGCGACTACAACGCCCAGCCCTACGCGGGCGGCGACCCCTACGCCGACTACCGGGACGGCGAACACGACTTCTCCGGCCTCGTCGACCTCGCCGACCGCCGGCTGGGGGGCGGCGTGGTCGCCGCCAACGACGAGTTCTTCGCCCAGCGCGAGAACCTCCTCAAGCCCGACCGGGCGCAGTTCGACCCGCACGCGTTCGGGCACAAGGGCAAGGTCATGGACGGCTGGGAGACCAGGCGCCGCCGCGGGGCGAGCGCCGAGCAGCCCCACCCCGCCGCCGACGACCACGACTGGGCGCTGGTCCGCCTCGGCCTCCCCGGGATCGTCCGGGGACTGGTGGTCGACACCGCGCACTTCCGCGGCAACCACCCGACCGAGGTCTCCGTCGAGGCCGCCCACCTGACCGGCACCCCCACCACGGACGAGCTCCTGGCCGCCGAGTGGACCGAGATCGTGCCCCGCGTACCCGTCCACGGGCACGCCGCCAACGACTTCGCGGTGACCCTGGAGCGCAGATGGACCCACCTGCGCCTCAAGCAGTTCCCCGACGGCGGGGTCGCCCGCCTGCGCGTGTACGGCGATCCGGTCGCCGACCCCGCCTGGCTCGCCTCCCTGGGCGGCTTCGACCTGGCGGCCCTGGTCAACGGCGGCACGGTCGAGGACGCCTCGGACCGCTTCTACTCCTCGCCCAACAACATCGTCCTCCCCGGGCGCTCGCAGAAGATGGACGACGGCTGGGAGAACCGCCGCCGCCGTGACACCGGGCACGACTGGGTGCGCTTCCGCCTCACCGCCCAGGCCACGGTCCGCGCCCTGGAGATCGACACCGCCTACCTCAAGGGCAACTCCGCGGGCTGGGTGACGGTCATGGGGCGGGACGCCGGATCGGACGCCCCCGACGCCTGGTTCGAGATCGTGGGCCGGACCCGGCTCCAGCCCGACAGCGCCCACCGCTTCGTCCTGGACTCCCCCGTCACGGTCACCCACGTGCGCACCGACGTGTTCCCCGACGGCGGCATCGCCCGCCTCAACGTCTACGGCTCGCTGACCGAGGCCGGCGCCGCCGACCTCGGCAGCCGCTGGGACTCCCTCCTGGGCTGACCGCCGGGAGGGTTTCAGCGCCGAGGGGCGGGCACACCACCGCGTGCCCGCCCCTCGGTGTGCCCGGCGGGCCCGGGGCGGCGACATGGGACCGGGCCCTTCCCGGGACAGCGGGGCCGCCCCCCGCCCCGCCCCCGGAACGGGGAGGGGGCGGGGGCGGCCGCCGCGGACCGCCGGACCCGGGACCTGCTCAGTCCCGGAGCAGCATCCGCCCGGCCGCGCCGGACGGGCCGACGTCCTCGCCGCGCAGGACGGTGCGCCGCACGCGTCCCACGAGGTCGGCGCCGTCGTAGGGGCTCACCGGGTTGCGGTGCCGGAGCTCGCGCACGTCCACCCGGAAGGGCTCCTCGGGGGCGACGACCGCGAAGTCGGCGTCGTGGCCCACCTCGATCGCGCCCTTGTCGCGCACCCCGGCGACACGAGCGGGCGCCGAGGACATCCAGCGCACCACGTCCACCAGGTCCACGCCGCGGCGCCGCGCCTCCGTCCAGACGGCGGCGAAGCCCACCTGGAGCCCCGAGACCCCGCCCCAGGCGGTCCCGAAGTCGCCGGTGTCCAGGTCCTTCAGGTCGGGGGTGCTCGGCGAGTGGTCGCTGACCACGCAGTCGACCAGCCCGTCCTGGAGCGCCCTCCACAGGAGGTCCCTGTTGGCGGAGTCCCGGATGGGCGGGCAGCACTTGAACTGGGTGGCCCCGGCGGGCACCGCCTCGGCCTCCAGGGTGAGGTAGTGCGGACAGGTCTCCACCGTGAGCGGCACGCCGTCCGCCCGGGCCTGCGCGATCAGCGGGAGCGCCGAGGCGCTGGACAGGTGCAGGACGTGCGCCCTGGTGCCCGTGCGCCGCGCCACCTCGATCACCCTGGCGATCGCCGCGTGCTCGGCGGTGTCGGGGCGCGACGCCAGGAAGTCCGCGTAGTCGCGCCCGGAGGCCGGCGGCGCGGTCTCCAGCACGGCCGGGTCCTCGGCGTGCACGATGATCCTGCCGCCGAACTCCCCGACGGCCTCCGCGGCCGTCAGCAGCTCCTCCGGGGAGAGGTGGCCGAACTCGTCCACGCCGGACGGGGACAGGAAGGCCTTGAAGCCGAAGACCCCCCTCTCCCAGAGCGCGGCCAGCTCCTTCGTGGCCCCGGGGCGGCTGTTCTCGGGAACGGCGCCGCCCCAGAAGCCCACGTCCACGGCGAGCTTGCCCTCGGCCGCGGCCCGCTTGGCGTCCAGACCGGCGACGGTGGTGGTGGGGGGCACGCTGTTCAGCGGCATGTCGAGCAGGGTCGTGACACCGCCCAGGGCGGCGGCCCCGGTGGCCGAGGCGAACCCCTCCCACTCGGTGCGCCCCGGTTCGTTGACGTGCACGTGGGTGTCGACCAGCCCGGGCAGCAGCACCTCGTCCTCGGCGAGGGTGATCTCCCTGCGGGCGATCAGCGGCGCCCGGTCGTCGTGGAGGACATCCACCACGCGGCCGTCGCGCACCCCGACGGTGACGGACCGCTCCCCCTCGGGGGTGACGGCTCTGCGGGCGCGTACGGCGAGATCGTGTCGCGTCATGTGCCCCTACTCCTGTCCGACGCGTCGTGTGGCCAGGCCGACCAGGGTCGCGGTGTCGGCTCCGGACGCCTCGGCGACCTCGGTCTCGTCCAGGGCCCCGCAGCGCATTCCGCTGACCAGGGCCGCGGCGAGGGCCTGCGCGGTGGCCGGCTCGTCCAGCACCCCTCCCGCGACGGCGCCGAGGTAGGCGCGCAGGCGGGCGGCGGCGGGGGCGAAGGCCTCCCGGTAGAAGGCGTAGGTGGCCAGGTAGCGGGTGACGAGCTGGTGCGGGTGCAGGTCCCACCCCTGGTAGAACCCGCGTTCCAGGGACCGGCGGACCAGGGAGGCGTGCAGTCTCCACGCGGAGCGCACCTCCTCCGGGGAGCCGACGGGCAGCACGTTGGTGGACCCGTCCGACAGCCACACGCCCGTGCCGGCCGCGGCCACCTGCATGACGGCCTTGGCGTGGTCGGCGACCGGGTGGGCCATGCTCTGGTACGCGGCGGTGACCCCGCACGCGGCGCTGTAGTCGTAGGTCCCGTAGTGGAGGGCGCTGACCCGGCCCTGCCCGGCGTGGATCATGCGGGCGACCGCGGCGGTCCCGTCGGGGAGCAGGATCGACTGGGGGGTCTCGATCTGAAGCTCGAAGCGCAGCCTCCCGGCCTCCAGGCCGAGGCGCTCCTCCAGCTGATCGGTGAGCCACACCATCGCCTCGACCTGCTCCACCGAGGTGATCTTGGGCAGGGTGAGGACCAGGTTGGCGGGAAGCCCCCCGTTCTCCTCCATGAGCGTGACCAGGAACAGGGCGAGGCTGCGGGCGCCGCGGGCCCGCCCGGCGGCCTCCATCCCCTTCATGCGGACGCCGAAGTGGGGCGGGGCCTGCCCCGCGGCGAGGTCGGCCGAGAGGGCACGGGCCGCGGACACCACGTCGGCGTCCTCGGCCTCGTCGCCCCGGTCCCCGTAGCCGTCCTCCAGGTCGGCGCGCAGGTCCTCGACCGGCTCGGTGGCGAGCTTGTCCCGCAACCGGGGGAGGATCTCGGCCACCGCGGCCCCGTCGGTCCCCGTCGCCTCGGCCAGGTCCGCGGCCGTCGGCGCGTACTCGGCCAGCGAGGCCGCGGCGTCCCTCCCCCACTCGGCCGCGAGGCCGGGCCGCACCCGGTCCGCGGGGACGTACACGGTGTGCACCGGCTGCCGGGTCCCGGAGGAGCCGGGGTAGGCGAGGGCGAGCCGGGCGTCCGCGTCGGCGAGGCGCGCGTTCAGCCCTGCGGTGAGCACGTCCAGGGCGAGATCGGGCGCCGGGCGGCGGCTTTCGGACCGGTCCTCTTCCACGTGTGTGTCCTCTCCGAAGCGATGTTTTTCCTATCGTGGATGCTAACTTTTGCAATCCGGAAGAACAAGAGAGACCATGAGGAAGTCCGGGACGCCCGGACCACAGCGGCCCCAGAACCCCCGGACAGCCGGTTTCGCCCGTGCTATAGAAGACACTGATACCGAGAACCCTTTTTCGTATCGCAGAAGCAAGAGCCTCAACCCACGCCACAGCCCATGGGAGCGCGTCCGTTGTCAGTCCCACAGACCTCTCCAGTCACCGACGAAGCGGGCAAACGCGAACGCTCCGGTGGTGTGCAGTCGCTCGACCGCGCCTTCTCCCTGCTGGAGATCATGGCGGAGGCGGGCGGCGAGACCTCGCTGAGCCAGCTGGCCGAGTCCTCCGGCCTCCCGCTCCCGACCATCCACCGCATCATCCGCACCCTGGTGGGCAACGGGTACGTGCGCCAGCTCCCCTCCCGCCGCTACGCGCTCGGCCCCCGGCTCATCGGCCTGGGCGACAAGGCCTCCCAGATGCTCGGGACCTGGGCCAGGCCGCACCTGGCGCAGCTGGTGGAGGACCTCGGGGAGACCGCGAACCTGGCCATGCTGGACGGCGACAAGGTCATCTACGTGGCGCAGGTCCCCTCACCGCACGCCATGCGCATGTTCACGGAGGTCGGCCGCCGCGTGCTGCCGCACTCCGCCGGGGTGGGCAAGGCCCTGCTCTCCCAGCTGAGCGACGAGGAGGCCCTGGCCACGGTGCGCCGCACCGGGATGCCCGCGGCCACCGACCGCACCATCACCGAGCCCGGGCGGTTCGTCACCGAGCTGCACAGGGTCCGCGACCAGGGGTTCGCCATCGACGACGGCGAACAGGAGATCGGGGTGCGCTGCGTGGCGGTCCCGGTCACGGGCGCCCCCTCGGGCATGGCCGTGTCCGTCTCCGGGCCGGAGGCCCGCGTCAGCTGGGAGTTCGTGGAGCGCGCCGCGCCCATCGTGCAGCGCTGCGCGACCATGCTCGCCACGGACCTCAACAACCAGGCCTGAACCGGCCCGGAAACGGCGGAAGGGGCGGACCGGCCGGTCCGCCCCTTCCGCACGGGTCGCTACGTCTGCTGGTCGAAGCCCAGCTTGCGCAGCTGCTTGGGGTCGCGCTGCCAGTCCTTGGCCACGCGCACGCGCAGGTCGAGGAACACCCGCTGGCCCAGCAGGCCCTCGATCTGCTTGCGGGCCCGTGAGCCCACGTCCCGCAGGCGCGAGCCCTTCGAGCCGATGACGATGGCCTTCTGGCTGGGGCGCTCCACGTACAGCGACGCGTAGATGTCCACGAGCTCCTTGCCCGGACGGGTGTTCTCCCGCTGGAACATCTCGTCCACGACCACGGCGATGGAGTGCGGCAGCTCGTCGCGCACGCCCTCCAGGGCGGCCTCGCGGACCAGCTCCGCCACGAGCATCTCGTCCGGCTCGTCGGTCAGGTCGCCGTCCGGGTACAGCGGCGGCCCCTCCGGCAGGTGCGAGGACAGCACGTCGGTGACGGTGTCGAGCTGGAACGCGCCCTGCGCGGACACCGGGACGATGTCGGCCCAGTCGCCCAGCTCGTCCACCGCCATCAGGTGCTTGCCCACGGCCTCCTTGTCGACCAGGTCGGTCTTGGTGACCAGGGCGACCACCGGGGTGTTGCGCTGTTCCGCCAGCTCCTTGGCGATGTAGGTGTCACCCCGGCCGATCGGCTCGTTCGCGGGCAGGCAGAAGGCGATCACGTCCACCTCGACCAGGGTGGACCGCACCAGCGAGTCCAGCCTCTCGCCCAGCAGGGTGCGGGGCTTGTGCAGGCCCGGGGTGTCCACGATGATCAGCTGGGAACCGGGCCGGTGGACGATACCGCGCACCGTGCGCCGCGTGGTCTGCGGCCGGTTGCTGGTGATCGCCACCTTCTGTCCGACCAGCGCGTTCATCAGCGTGGACTTGCCCACGTTCGGGCGGCCCACGAAGCAGGCGAAGCCGCTGCGGAAACCCTCCGGGTGGGAGGGGGCCGGCAGCGGGACGCGCAGCTTCTCGAGGTCGAGGTCGTTCATGGGTCCTTCTCAGCGCCGGGTGATGCTCGCGGGCACCCCGTCAGGGGCGGCGATCACCACCACCTGGGTCTTCAGGTCGTCCGCCACCGCGCGGTCGTCCTCGGTCAGTTCCTTGGCCTCGGTGACGACCACCGCCGCCTCCAGGGCGGAGGCCTCGCTGGAGGCGGCCGCGGCCACGGCCGCCTGGAGCGCCGTCAGCCGGAGGGAGGGCAGCGACACCGTCGTGGCCACGTACGTGCGTCCCGTCTCGTCGCGCACCGCAGCGCCCTCCGCCGCCGCGTTGCGGGCCCGGGAGGCCCGCGCGAGGGTGATGAGCTTGCCGTCCTCGGGGCCGAGCCCCGTCGTCTCCGTCACTGGTCCGTGCTCCTTACGTCCTCGTTGCGGCCCCGGCCGTCCGGCGCCCCGGCCCCCTCGTCGGGCAGTCGCTCCACCAGGACCGTGGTCATCCGGTTGCGGCGGCTGCTCTTGCCCTCCAGGGTGAGCCTCAGTCCAGCGTATTCGGCCCGGGCCCCGCCGACCGGCACCCGGCCCAGCACGAACGCCACGAGTCCGCCGACGGTCTCCACGTCGGGCACGTCGAGGTCCTGGTCGGGGAAGAGCTCGTCGAGCTCGCCCAGGGGCAGGCGGGCCGTCACCCGCACACTGTCGTCGTCCAGCCAGACCACCGGCGGGATCTCGTGGTCGTACTCGTCGGTGATCTCCCCGACGATCTCCTCCACGATGTCCTCCAGCGTGACCAGCCCGGCCGTTCCGCCGTACTCGTCGATGGCCACCGCGACGTGGTTGCGCTGCTGCTGCATCTCGCGGAGCAGCTCGTCGATGGGCTTGGTGTCGGGCACGTAGGACGCCGTGCGCATCACGTCGCCGGCGGTGAGCGGCACCTCTGCCCCGGCGCTGCCCGCGGACGCCGCCCAGCGGTCGCGGAGCTGGTCCACCAGGTCCTTGAGGTAGACGATGCCGACGACGTCGTCCTCGTCCTCGCCGGTCACGGGGATCCGCGAGTACCCGCTCCCCAGCGCCAGGGTGAGGACCGCGTCGGCGTCGGCCTCGCGGCTCGTGAACACAATGTCGGGGCGGGGCACCATGACCTCGCGCACGGAGGTGTCGTCGAGTTTGAAGACGGAGTGGATCATCTGCCGCTCCTCGGCGTCGATCACCTCCCCCTGCTCCGCGAGGTCGACCAGCTGCCGCAGCTCCACCTCGGTGCTGAACGGCCCCTCGCGGTCGCCCTTGCCCCGCGGCGTGATCGCCCGCCCCGCGCCCACCAGGAGCTGGGCGAGCGGGCCCACCACGACCTGGACCGGGTAGACCACCGTCGCGCTCACGCGGGCGAACTGCCCGGCGAACTGCCGGCCGAGGATGCGCGGCGCTATGGCGATCAGCACGGACTCCACGACGACCATCGCCACCGCGGTCAGCAGCAGGGCGGGCCAGCCCAGTCCGAGGAGGAACACCATCCCCATGACCGCCGCGATGACCGCGCACACCTCGCACACCACGCGCAGGAACAGCAGCACGTTGAGGTGGCGCGTCGGATCGGCGGCGACCCTGCCCCAGCGGCCGTCGGCCTTGGCGGCCCGCTCCGAGCCGGTCGCCTCGGGAAGGCCCACGGACATGACTCGCGTGACGGCGACCTCCGCCGCCACCAGGAACCCGGCCGCCGCGGTCAGCACCAGCGCGATCACGAAGGCGGTGATCCACTCGGCGGGCTCCCCCGTGGTCATGGGGGCGACGTCGGGCCACATCAGGGGTCTCATCAGGAGCTCTCGTCCTTCGCGGACCCGGCGGACTCCCGCTCACGCCAGGCGGCGAGGATCTCGCCCTGGAGGCCGAACATCTCCTTGTGCTCCTCCGGTTCGGCGTGGTCGTAGCCCAGCAGGTGGAGGATGCCGTGGGTGCACAGCAGGTCGATCTCCGCCCGTGTGCTGTGCCCGGCCTTCTCGGCCTGGCGCTCGGCCACCTGCGGACAGATGATCACGTCACCGAGGACGCCGGGCTCGCTGGTGCGCCCCGGGCCGCCGGGGCGCAGCTCGTCCATCGGGAAGGAGAGCACGTCGGTGGGGCCCGGTTCGTCCATCCACCGCACGTGCAGGTCGGTCATCGGCCCCTCGTCCACCAGCACGACGGACAGCTCGGCCAGGGGGTGGACGCGCATGGCGTCGAGCACGTGCCGGGCCAGGCGGGAGAGTCGCTCCTCGTCCACTGTGGTGACGCCGGACTCGTTGGCGACGTCGATACTCATCGGTTGCGGCTGCCTCACTTGGAATCGTCGCGGCCGGGCGGCGCGCCCGGCCGGTGGGTGCGCCGCCCTGCGGCCCTCACCCGGGACACCCGAACCGGTGGGCCCGCATGCTCACGGACCCACCGGTGCGAACGCCGTACTACCTCAGTCTGCCCGCTCCCCGGGGCGGGTGCTCCCCGTCCCCGGGTCCTTCGGGGTGTCGGAGGGCTCGTCGCGCGGGGACGGGCCCCGGCCGCGGCCGTTCCCGGCGCGGCGGCGGTCCCCCCTGCGGTCGCCCTGACGGTCGTTCTGGACGGCGTCGTAACGCCCGTAGGCGTCGACGATCTTGCCGACGAGCTTGTGTCTGACGACGTCCTCGCTGGTGAGCCGGCAGAAGGCGATGTCGTCGATGTCACTCAGGATCGTCTCGATGGTCCGCAGCCCGCTGGCCTGTCCGCCGGGCAGGTCCACCTGGGTGACGTCACCGGTGACCACGATCCTGGAGCCGAAGCCCAGGCGCGTCAGGAACATCTTCATCTGCTCGGGCGAGGTGTTCTGCGCCTCGTCCAGGATGATGAAGGAGTCGTTCAGGGTCCGGCCCCGCATGTACGCCAGGGGCGCGACCTCGATCGTCCCGGCGGCCATCAGCTTGGGGATGGAGTCGGGGTCGAGCATGTCGTGCAGGGCGTCGTAGAGGGGACGCAGGTAGGGGTCGATCTTGTCGTAGAGCGTGCCCGGCAGGAAGCCCAGCCGCTCACCGGCCTCGACCGCGGGACGGGTGAGGATGATCCGGTTGACCTCTTTGTCCTGGAGCGCCTTGACCGCCTTGGCCATGGCCAGGTAGGTCTTGCCGGTGCCCGCGGGGCCGATGCCGAACACCACGGTGCTGCGGTCGATGGTGTCGACGTAGCGCTTCTGGTTGAGCGTCTTGGGCCGGATGGTCTTGCCGCGGTTGGACAGGATGTTGGTGGTGAGCACGTCCGCGGGCCGCTCCGAACCAGGCGCCGCCAGCATGTGGACCATGCGCTCGATGGTGTCGGGGGTGACGTGCGTGCCGCTCTTGGCGAGTTCGATCAGCTCCTCGACGAGGCGGACCACCACGGCGGTCTCCTCGGGGGTGCCGCTGATGGTGAACTCGTTGCCTCGGACGTGGATGTCGCTCTCGAAGGCCCGCTCCAACGCCCTGAGGAGTTCGTCCCCCGAGCCCAGCAGGCTGATCATCGTGTGCTCGTCGGGCACCACGACCTTGACCTGAGTGTCCCGTCGCGGGTGCGTGTGCGTTGTCTCGGCCATGGTGTGGCCTTGCGGCCGCTGTCCTACCCTTCGCTCGGGCGCCGCCCGCCTGGACGGGCGCGGCGTCTCCTGGACGTCCCCGGCGCCGTGCGGGGCGCCGGGCGGGGCTCCGCGCCGGTGTTCCACAGGAGTCCCACCGGGCTCCGGAAGCCCACACCCCGAGTCTACCAAGGCGTCCCCTCCCCGCTCGATGGGTTATCCGGCGCCTGTGGACGGGGCCGTGCGGGGGGCCGGGGGGGCGGTTCCGGCAGCGGCCGGGCACGGGTCCCGGGCCGTCCGGGGCCCGTGCCCGGTCCGCAAGCGGGGCGGGGCCCGGGACCGGCCCCTAGCCGGGGGGCCAGTTGAGGCCGCGGCCGCCCAGGAGGTGGCCGTGGAGGTGGAAGACCGTCTGCCCGGCCCCGCTGCCGGTGTTGAACACCAGCCGGTACCCGGTGTCGGCGACGCCCTCTGCCACGGCGACCTCGTGTGCGTCCCGGAAGATCTCGTCCAGCAGCCCGGCGTCGGCCGCGGCAGCGGCGGCGGCGTCGGGGTGGTGCTCGCGCGGGACGATCAGCACGTGCGTGGGGGCCTGGGGGTTGATGTCGCGGAAGGCGAGGGTCCGCTCGCCCTCCCGGACGATCTCGGCGGGCACCTCCCCCTTCACGATCTTGCAGAAGAGGCAGTCCTCATGGGCCATCGCGAACCTCCGTGGTGTGGTCGCGGCCGCCGGAACGGCCGCCGTCTGGGGGTTGTCCGGGACCATGATGCCGCAGGTCGGTGCCGGGCGGCCCCTCCCGGGAAGGCCGCCGGCCGCGGTCCGGGAGCCCGTTCGGCAACGGCCTCCGTCCCAGGCGCGATAGGCTTTCCACCCGTGCGCGTCGGGTCGTCGGAAACGTCCGCCCCGACCCTGTATCCACGTGTTCGGAATGAAACGCGCGTCTACCTGGAAAAGAAGAGGTATGCCCTTTCGTAAACCCCGCGACAAGGGTGTGCGTCGAACTGACGTGACGACAGAAACCATGGTGGCCGGAGCCCCCACGGCCCCGCTCTCGGTGGAGTGGGACGCCGACCACGCCGTGACGGAGCTCTACAGGGAGCACTACCGTCCGCTCGTTCGGCTCGCATCCCTTCTCGTCCGCGACCACGCGACCGCGGAGGAAGTCGTTCAGGACTCGTTCGTCGCGATGCACGGCGCCTGGCGCCGGCTGCGCGATCCGAACAAGGCCCTCTCCTACCTCCGCCAGGCGGTGGTGAACAAGGCCCGGTCCGTGCTCCGCCACCGCGCGGTGGTGGAGAAGCACGCCCCCAAGGCCCTCCCCGACGCCCCCAGCGCCGAACACGGCGCCCTGAACCTGTTGGAGCGGGAGGCGGTCATCCGTGCCCTGCGCAAACTACCCACCCGTCAGCGAGAGGCCATCGTGCTCCGGTACTACGGCGACCTGTCAGAGGCTCAGATCGCGGACGCCATGGGGATCAGCCGGGGCGCGGTGAAGAGCCACACGTCCCGTGGCATCTCCTCGCTCCGCTCTGTTCTGGAGCAGACGACATGACCGGCCCGACAGATCCGACCGACGACGCCTTCGAGGACCGGCTCCGCCAGGTCCTCACGGCCGAGGCGAGCACGGTGCAGCCCTCTCCTGAGGCCCTGAACCTGATCCGCGAGCGCACCGAGCGCAACCGCGGTGTCGCCTGGTTCGGCCTGCCCTGGCTACGACCGGTGGCGGCGGTGGCGGGGGCCGTGATGATCGCCGCCTCCGTGGTCGTGTCCAGCCCCCAGGTCCGCGACCAGGTGCTGGAGTTCGTCCCGGCGGGGGCCGACCGCCACGGCGCCCCTCCCGAGCACGACGAGGACGGCGGCGGCGTGGCCGCCCCCGACCCGTCCTCCGACTCCACCGAGGGGAGCACACAGCAGCCGGCCGAGCCGCCGCGGGACCCCGAGAGCACTCCCAGCTCCGACGACGACGAGGACCCGGCCGAGGAGGGCGTCGAGACCACGTCCACCTGCGCTCCCCCGGCGGACGGGCCGGCGCCCTCCCCCAGCGCCTCACCGGAGGAGAAGGACGACAGCGCCTCGGCCTCCGAGGAGGAGTGCGACCCGAGCGCGGAGCCGACCGACGGCGAGGCCGGCGGCGGTGACGAGAGCAGCGGCGGCGGTGGCGGGGAGGCCCCCGGCGCCGGCAGCGGGGACGAGGGGGCCGGCGGCGGTGAGGAGACCTCCGGCGGCGGTTCCGGCGGCACCGGCGGCGACGCCACCAGCAACCGGGCCGTGCCCGGGGAATGACGCACGGGCCCGGTCGTGCCGGGTCCGACGACGGAGGCGGCCGGGGGAGGGATCCCCCGGCCGCCTCCGTCGTCGCGTCGGCGGTGTGCCCACCCCCGGCCGGTACGGTTCCCGTTCCCCTGCCCGGGCCGCTACCAGCGCCCGGTGCGCGCCTGGAGCACCGCCAGGGCGGCGACCCCCGCGGTGGAGGTGCGCAGCACGCTCGGTCCCAGCAGGGCCCGCACGGCGCCCGCCTCGGTGAACGCGTCCAGCTCGGCGTCGGAGAACCCGCCCTCGGGACCGACCACCACGACGACCCCCGGACCGTCGCCCGAGGGCAGGTCCAGTTCGGCCAGGCGCCCGGCCCCGTCCTCGTGCAGGACCACGCCCAGGTCGGCCCCGGCCAGCAGCCCGGCCACGGCGGACCGGTCCGCGAGGTCCTCGACCAGGGGCAGCCGCCCCCGCCGCGCCTGCTTGGCCGACTCCCTCGCGGTGGCGCGCCACTTGGCCAGCGCCTTGGCCGCCCGGTCGCCCTTCCAGCGGGTGACGGACCGCTCCGCGGCCCAGGGCACGATCGCGTCCACCCCGGCCTCGGTCATCATCTCCACGGCCAGTTCGCCGCGGTCGCCCTTGGGCAGCGCCTGGACCACGGTCAGGCGGGGGCTCGGCGCGGGTTCCTCCCGGCGCTCCACCACCGTGCAGACGACGTGGTCCCTGCCCACGGCGGACACCGTGCACCGGGCACGCAGGCCGAGACCGTCGGACAGGTCGACGGTCTCGCCCTCCCTGATGCGCCGCACGACCGCGGCGTGGTGCCCCTCGGGGCCGCCCACCGTCACCCGGTCGGCCGCCAGGGCGGCGGTCCCGACCAGGAAGACGGGGGGTGTCACTTCGCGCCGAAGGCGTCGCGGAGCTTGGCGAAGAGGCCGCCGTGCCCGGGGCTGAACCGCCCCGGGGACTGGTCCTCGCCGCGCAGCTCGGCGAACTTGCGGAGCAGGTTCTCCTGCTCCTCGTCGAGCTTGGCCGGGGTCTCCACGTCGACGCGGATGCGCAGGTCGCCCCTGCCTCCCCCGTCCAGGTGCGTGACGCCCTTGTTGGACAGGGTGATGACGTGGCCGGAATTGGTGCCCGGCCGCAGATCGATGTTCTCGGTCCCGTCCAGGGTGTCGAAGGCGAAGGACGCGCCCAGCGCGGCGGCCGTCATGGGGACGGTCACCGTGCAGTGCAGGTCGTCGCCGCGCCGCTCGAAGGTCGGGTGGGGACGCTGGATGATCTCCAGGATGATGTCGCCGCGCGGGCCGCCGTTGGGGCCGACCTCGCCCTCTCCGGCGAGCTGGATGCGGGTGCCGTCGTCGACGCCGGCCGGGATCTTGACGGTACGGGTGACCTTCTCGCGCACCCGGCCCTCCCCCGCGCAGTCGCCGCAGGGGTTGGTGATGACCGAGCCCTGGCCCGAGCACTGCGGGCAGGGGCGGGAGGTCATGACCTGGCCCAGGAAGGACCGCGTCACCTGGGAGACCTCGCCCTGGCCGTGGCACATCTCGCACGTGGTGCGGTGCGAACCGGCCGCGGTCCCCTCGCCCTGGCACGTCTCACACAGGATCGCGGTGGGGAAGGTGATCTCCTTGCTGACCCCGAACGCGGTCTCCACCAGGTCCAGTTCGACCCGGATCTTGATGCTGCGCCCGCGCCGGACCCGCTCCCGGGGGCCGCGCCCGCCGGGCTGGCCGCCGCCGAAGAAGGCGTTCATGATGTCGTCGAAGGCGAACCCGCCCCCGCCGCCGAAGCCTCCCGCGCCGCCACCGCCGGGAGCGTAGGGGTCCTGGCCCATGTCGAACATCCGGCGCTTGTTCTCGTCGGAGAGGACCTCGTAGGCCTGGGTCACCTCCTTGAAGCGCTCCTGGGTCGCGGGGTCGGGGTTGATGTCCGGATGGAGCTCGCGCGCGAGCCTCCGGTACGCCTTCTTGATCTCGTCCTTGGACGCGTCGCGACGCACCCCGAGAACCTGGTAATAGTCTCTGGCCACTGAGTTACTGTCCTGCCAAAATCTGTCCGACATACCGAGCCACGGCGCGTACCGCTCCCATTGTTCCCGGATAGTCCATCCGGGTGGGCCCCACGACACCGATCTTGGCGAGCGACTGGTTTCCCACACCGTAGTCGGCCGAGACGATGGAGGTGGACCGGAGACCCTCGTGGAAGTTCTCCGCGCCGATGCGCACCGTGAGCATTGACGGGTCCTTCGCCTCACCTAGCAAACGGATGAGGACCATGTTCTCTTCCAGCGCCTCCAGGACGTCCCGCAGGCTGGCGGCGAAGTCCACGGCGGCGAGGTTGGCCGTCCCCGCGAGGACGATCTTCTCCTCGTGCCGTTCGACGAGGCTCTCCAGCAGGACGGAGAGGACGGCCACCGCCATCTGGCGGTGTTCGGGCGGGACCTGCGCGGGCAGGTCCTCCACCGCGTCGGGCACCTCTCCGAGGTGGAGACCGGAGATGGCGCGGTTGAGCATGGAGCGCAGGTCGTTGACCGCGGTCCCGTTGACCTCGCCGAGGCCGTCGATGACGCGCTGCTCGACCCTGCCCGTATCGGTGATCACGACCATCATGACCCGCTGGCCCCCCAGGGGGACCAGCTCGACGTGCTGGACCGAGGAACGGGTCAGCGACGGGTACTGCACGATCGCGACCTGGCGGGTGAGCTGGGCGAGGAGCCGCACGGTCCGCGCGACGATCTCGTCCAGGTCCACCGCTCCGGCGAGGAAGGACTCGATGGCGCGGCGCTCCGGCGCCGACAGGGGCTTGACGGAGGAGAGCCGGTCGACGAAGAGCCGGTATCCCTTGTCCGTGGGCACGCGTCCCGCGCTGGTGTGGGGCTGGGCGATGTACCCGTCCTCCTCCAGCGCGACCATGTCGTTGCGGATGGTCGCGGGGGAGACCCCGAGCCTGTGCCGGTCGGCCAGCGCCCTGGAGCCGACGGGCTCGTTCGTGTTGACGAAGTCCTCCACGACCGCTCGCAGGACAGCGAGCTTGCGCTCGTCCAGCAACTCGCCACCTCCTGGCACTCCGGGGTCCTCAGTGCTAATTCTATGCCCGGCCGCAAACCCGGACGGGTACCCGTCGGCAGTAACACCGGCGGAGGCGCCGGATCTTCCCTCCGGCGCGGCGACGTGCGCCACGGCGCGGACGAACCGACACCCTCCCCCAGTAGACTGCACGACCGTGGCTACCAAGGGAACCGGCCGCTACGGCCGCGACGTACTCGCAGGAGACTGGCGGCTGCCCCGCAAGGGGGCCGTGCGCGAGGTCGCCCTGAGTCGGGACCTGGTCGTGGAGGACGCCGACGAGGCCTTCTGCGGAGCGGTCGTGACGTGGGACAGGTCCACCGTGACCCTGGAGGACCGTGCGGGGCGCCGCAGGGTGTTCGACCTCGGCCCGGCCGCCTTCCTGCTCGACGGGAGACCCGTGACCCTGGTGCGCCCCGCGCCCGCGCCGCGGGGTCCCCTGCGGAGCGCGTCCGGCTCGGTGGCGGTGCCCGGGGCCGCCGCGCGCACGGCGCGCGGGAGCAGGATCTACGTGGAGGGCGCGCACGACGCCGAGCTCGTGGAGAAGGTCTGGGGCCACGACCTCCGCATCGAGGGGATCGCCGTCGAGTTCCTGGAGGGCGTCGACGACCTGCCCTCGATCGTGGCCGACTTCTCCCCCGGCCCGGGCCGCCGCCTGGGGGTCCTCGTCGACCACCTGGTCCCCGGGTCCAAGGAGAGCCGGATCGCCGAGCGGGTGCGCGGGGAGCACGTGCTGGTCACCGGCCACCCCTACGTCGACGTCTGGCAGGCGGTGCGGCCGGGCGCCGTGGGGATCGGGGCCTGGCCCGAGGTTCCGCGCGGGCGGCCCTGGAAGGAGGGTGTCGTCGAGGCCCTCGGGTGGCGGTCGGAGACCGGTGAGGCGTGGCGCAGGATCCTCGGATCGGTCCGTACCTACGCTGATCTGGAGCCCTCGCTGCTCGGACGCGTGGAGGAGCTCATCGACTTCGTCACGGGGCCCCACCCGGACGAGCCCCGGGACCCGTCGCCAGGCAGGGGCGCCCGCCCGTGACCGGGCCGTTTTCGCGTCGGCACGGCCCCAGGACCTAGGATTCTGCCCAGGGCGCGGTCCGGACACCCGGTGTCCGGCGCCCCGGTCGCCCGCCTCCGGCCCTGCGCGGTCGTCGGTACGCAGCCAGAGTACGAGAACCGCCACTCATCAGCGGAGCTGAGGAAGAGCATGAGCGAGACCCCGACGAACCCCCCGTTCCCGGAGGACCCCGACCAGGACCGGCAGCCCGGGCAGCCGGACGGCGGACAGCAGGAGTACGGCCACGGACAGCCGACCGGCGGACAGTCCCCGTACGCCCCGCAGCCCGACCAGGCACAGCCCCCGTACGGACAGCCCTCCGGCGAACAGCCCGCGTACGGACAGCAGCCCCAGCCCGGGTACGGACAGCCGACCGGCGGACAGTCCCCCTACGCCCCGCAGCCCGACCAGGCACAGCCCCCGTACGGACAGCCCTCCGGCGAACAGCCCGCGTACGGACAGCAGCCCCAGCAGCCCTACGGCGGGCCCCAGGCGCAGCCCGATTTCGCGCCTCCCGGCGGCGGGCCCCAGGCCCACGGGTACCAGCCCCAGCAGCCCTACGGCGTGCCCGCGTACGGCCTGCCCTCGGGGGCCCACCCCGGGTACGGACAGCAGCCCCAGCCCGGGTACGGACAGCCCTCCGGCGGACAGTCCCCCTACGCCCCGCAGCCCGACCAGGCACAGCCCCCGTACGGACAGCCCTCCGGCGAACAGCCCGCGTACGGACAGCCGGCCGGCGGCCAGCCCCCCTACGTCCCACAGCCCGACCAGGGCCGGCAGACCTACGGACATCCCCACCAGGCGCAGCAGCCTCAGGCACAGCCGCAGCAGCCCTACGGCCAGCAGTTCGGCGGCCCGCAGGGGTACGCACCCCCGTCCGACCACGCGCAGCATCCGCAGGCCTACGGACATCCCCAGCAGCCGCAGTACCCCGGGGCGCTGGCGGCCCACGGCCGACCGCAGCCGCCCGCCCAGGGGACCGACAACAGCACGCTGGTGGCCATGCTCGCCCACCTCTCGGGCTTCGTGATCGCCTGCTTCGGCTGGATCCCGCCCCTCGCGGTCTACCTCGCCAAGCGCAACCAGTCGCCGTTCGTCCGGCACCACGCCTCGGAGGCGGCGAACTTCCAGATCACGCTGCTGATCCCGTACGTCTTCGCCTGGGTCGTCTTCATCGGTCTGGGTATCTTCTTCCCAGGACTGTCCTGGATCGGATCCCTCCTCATCGCGGTCGTCTGGATCGTGTCGATCGTGTTCGGGGTCATGGGCGCCAACGGCGCCAACAAGGGGACCTGGTACCGCTACCCGGTCAGCATCCGCCTGCTGAAGTGAGGCCGTCCCGAAGCACGGTCCGAGCGAGTCCACCCGAAGGAACACCATGTCGTACCCGAACAACCCGCCAGAGGACCCCTACGGCCAGGGAGACCCGACCGGCCGCGACGACGGCTCCGGTCACCGGTCGGGCGGCTACCCGCCCCCCGGCGGGCCCGCCGGATACCCGCCGCCGCAGGACCCCTCGGGACACCCGGGCGGCGGGTACCCGCCGCCCGGCTACCCCGGACACCAGGAGCAGAGCGGCTACCAGGGCCCGCACGGCTACCCCGGGCAGCCCGGATACCAGGAGCAGACCGGCGGCTACCAGCAGGGCGGCTACCAGGGTTACCAGCAGGGCGGCTATCCGCCCCCCGGCTACCCGCCCCAGGGGGGCTACGGCCAGTCGTCGGCGACGACCGGCCAGCCCAACTCCGAGGAGCGCACGATGGCGCTCCTGACCCACCTCAGCGGGATCGTGCTGGGCTTCCTCGTCCCGCTGATCATGTATCTGGTGAAGAAGGACGAGTCGCCCTTCCTCCGCCACCAGTCGGCTCAGGCGCTGAACTTCCAGATCCTGCTGACCATCGGCTACGTCATCTCGATCCCGCTGTCGTTCATCCTCATCGGCGGGCTCCTGAGCCTGGTCCTGTGGGTGCTGGCCGTGGTGTTCGGCATCCTGGCGGGCACCGCGGCCAACCGCGGCGAGTGGTACCGCTACCCGGTCAACGTCGACTGGGTCAAGTAACGGCGCGGCGCGCGCCGCGGGAACGCCCGAGGGGGCCGGGCCGGGGCCCGGCCCCCTCGGCGTGCGCGCGGACCCTCAGGTGAGGTCGCGCACCACGGCGTCGGCGAGCAGGCGCCCCCGCCGGGTCAGGACGGCGCGGCCCGCGCCGTGGGCGCCGGCCTCCAGCAGGCCCTCGGCGACGGCGCGCTCGGCCGCGGCGCGCCCGTGCGGCTCCAGCAGGTCCAGCGGGCACCCCTGCTCCACACGCAGTTCGAGCAGGATCCGCTCGAAGCGCCGCTCCTCCGATGTGAGCACCTCGCGGGCCTGGCCCGGGCTGTCGCCCGAGTTCAGGCGGGCGGCGTAGGCGGCTGGGTGCTTGACGTTCCACCAGCGGGTGCCGCCGACGTGGCTGTGCGCGCCGGGCCCCACGCCCCACCAGTGGCCGCCGGTCCAGTAGAGGAGGTTGTGGGCGCTGCGCCCCTCGGGCGTGCGCGCCCAGTTGGACACCTCGTAGGCCGTGAACCCGGCCCTGGCGAGGGCGTCGTCGGCCATCAGGTAGCGGTCGGCCATCGTGTCGTCGTCGGGCTCGGTGAGTTCGCCCCTGCGCACCCGGGCGGCGAGGCGGGTGCCCTCCTCGACGATCAGCGAGTAGGCGGAGACGTGGTCGGGGCCGGCGGAGACCGCGGCGTCGAGGGAGGCCCTCCAGTCGTCGTCCGTCTCGCCCGGCGTGCCGTAGATCAGGTCGAGGTTGACGTGGTCGAACCCGGCCTCGCGGGCCCATCCCACGCACTGTTCGGGGCGTCCGGGGGTGTGGCCCCGCTCCAGGACCTTCAGCACGTGCGGGCGTGCGCTCTGCATGCCGAAGGAGATCCGTGTGAACCCTGCCTCGCGCAGCCGGGCCAGGTACTCGGGCGTGACGGTCTCGGGGTTGGCCTCGGTGGTGACCTCGGCCCCGGGGGTGAACCCGAACCGGTCTCGGACCTCGGCGACGATCCGGCCCAGGTCCTCGGCCGACAGCAGGGTCGGCGTGCCGCCGCCGACGAACACGGTGCTGACCGGGGGCCTCGCACCGGACAGGACCCGGTCCGCCAGCGCGACCTCGGCGACGGCCTGGTCGGCGTACGTGGCGCGCGAGGCCGTGGCGGTCCCGTCCCTGGAGACGAGCTCCTCGGCGGTGTAGGTGTTGAAGTCGCAGTAGCCGCAGCGCGTGACGCAGAAGGGCACGTGGACGTAGAACCCGAGCGGCTGCCCGCCGAGTTCGGCGAGGGAGGCTTCGGGCAGTTCCCCGGTACGCGGTACGGGGTCGCCGTCGAGGGCAACGGAAGGCATGCCTCCAGTGTCACCGACGCCGCGGCGTGCCCCGGCCGGGCCGTCGCCGGGACCCGCCACGGCCGGGGCTCGGGGCACGGAGAGATGGGACACAGGGCCCGGTTCCGGGGGCTCCTCCGGCCCGTGCGGGCCGGGCGGAGGGCGGAGGCGGTCTCCGGGGCGACGCGGACGGCCCGCGCGGGGCGGGGTCGACACCGCTGCGTCCGGGGCCCTGCCTCGTCCGGGGACCGCGGGCGCTCGCCCCACCGGACCGGAGGAGGGGCCCGCCCCGGCCGGGTCAGGGGTGGGCGGGGGCCGGGGAGGCGGCCCGCTGCGGGAGGGGGCCGCGGGGAGGGTCCACGTGCCCGGTCGCGCTCTGCCGATCGGGGGCGATGGCGGTGGAGCCGCGCACGACCAGCTCCGGGTCGAACATGAACTCCGTGTGGGAGACGGGGTGCCCGGCGATCTCGTCGCACAGGGCGCGCGCCGCGGCCAGCGCCATCGCGTTGACCGGTTGGCGGACGGTCGTCAGCGGGGGGTCGGTGAAGGCGATGAGCTGGGAGTCGTCGTACCCGACGACGGAGAAGTCCTGGGGGACGCGCAGGCCCCGCTGGCGGGCGGCCCGGATGGCGCCGAGCGCCATCATGTCGGATCCGCAGACCATGGCGGTGACGCCGCGCTCGATCAGGCGGACGGCGGCCGCGTGGCCGCCCTCGACGCCGAACAGGGACAGTTCCACGAGGTCGTTGCCGTCGAGGCCGTGCCTGGCGAGGGCCTGGTGGTAGCCCTCCAGCTTGCGGCGGACCGGGACGTAGCGCTCGGGGCCGCTGGTGAAGCCGATGCGGGTGTGGCCGAGGGCCACCAGGTGGTCGACCGCGAGCCTTCCGGCCTCCCGGTCGTCCGCGGAGACGAACGCCGAGGGGATGGCCTCGGCGAACCCGTTGACCAGGACGATCGGGAGTCTTCGTGAGACCAGGGCGTGGTAGCGCTCGTGCGGCGCGGTGGTGTCGGCGTGCTTGCCGGAGACGAAGAGGATGCCGGAGACGTTGCGCTCCAGGAGCAGCTCCACGTACTCGTCCTCGGTTATTCCGCCCGGGGTCTGGGTGCACAGCACCGGCGTGTACCCGCGCTGGGCCAGAGCTCCCTCGGCCGCCTGGGCGAACATCGGGAAGACCGGGTTCTCCAGTTCGGGGATGACCATGCCGACCAGCCCGGCCGAGCGCTGCCGCAACCGCGCGGGACGCTCGTAGCCGAGGACGTCGAGGGCGGTCAGGACGGCCTTGCGGGTTTCGGTGCCGACCCCCGGCTTGTCATTGAGCACCCGCGAGACGGTGGCCTCGCTGACGCCTGCGTGCCGCGCGATGTCGGCAAGTCGTGGACCCATGAGCGTAACTCTAGTCGAGATCGTCGTCACATGGCCGAAAGTTCGGGGTAATCTTGCGCAAGAACTTGCAGTCGCCACAGGGAAGGACCCTCGAAGATGGAGCCTCAGTCTCGCTGGTGGCGTGAAGCGGCCATCTACCAGATCTACGTGCGCAGCTTCGCCGACTCCAACGGTGACGGGGAGGGCGACCTCACCGGCATCCGGGAGCGCCTCCCCCACCTGGCGGAGCTCGGCGTGGACGCGATCTGGCTGACCCCGTTCTACGTCTCCCCCCTCGCCGACGGCGGCTACGACGTCGCCGACTACCGCGACGTCGACCCCCGCTTCGGCACGCTGGAGGACTTCGACGCCCTCCTCGGCGCAGCCCACGACCTGGGCATCCGCCTGATCATCGACGTGGTGCCCAACCACTCCTCCTCCGCCCACGCGTGGTTCCGCGAGGCCGTCGCCGCCGAGCCGGGCGACCCGGCACGGTCCCGGTACGTCTTCCGGGACGGCAAGGGCCCCGAGGGGGAGCAGCCCCCGAACAACTGGAAGTCGATCTTCGGCGGCCCCGCCTGGACGCGCCTCAAGCGCCCCGACGGCACCCCCGAGCAGTGGTACCTGCACCTGTTCGACCCGGAGCAGCCCGACTTCGACTGGACCCACCAGGAGGTGCACGACGAGTTCGACGACGTGCTCCGCTTCTGGCTCGACCGGGGCGTGGACGGCTTCCGCATCGACGTCGCGCACGGCATGGTCAAGGACCCGGGCCTGCCCGACATCGCCGAGGGGGCCAAGGCCGACCTGCTCGACGGCAGCACCACGCTGCCGTACTTCGACCAGGACGGCGTGCACGACATCTACCGCCGCTGGTCGGCGATCGCCGCCTCCTACCCGGGCGAGCGCGCGCTGGTGGCCGAGGCGTGGGTCGAGGACGCGGACCGGGTGGCCCGCTACCTGCGCCCGGACGAGCTGCACCAGGCGTTCAACTTCGAGTACCTGACCGCCCCCTGGGACCCGGCCCGCCTGAAGGCGGTCATCGACGGTTCCCTGGCCGCCAACGGCGCGGTGGGCGCGACCACCACCTGGGTGCTGTCCAACCACGACGTGACCCGTCACGTGACGCGGTTCGGCGGCGGGGAGCAGGGGCTGCGCCGGGCGCGCGCCGCGACGCTGCTCATGCTGGCCCTGCCCGGCTCGGTCTACCTGTACCAGGGCGAGGAGCTGGGCCTGCCGGAGGTCACCGACCTGCCGGACGACGCGCTCCAGGACCCGACCTGGGAGCGTTCGGGCCGTACCGAGCGCGGCCGGGACGGCTGCCGGGTGCCGCTGCCCTGGGAGGACGGGAGCGCGCCGTTCGGGTTCGGCCCGCAGGGAAGCACCCCGTGGCTGCCCGTCCCCGAGGGCTGGGGCGCCCTGTCGCGCGCGTCCCAGCGGGGCGTGGAGGGCTCGACCCTGGAGCTGTACACCAGGGCGCTCGGGCTGCGCCGTGAGCTGGACGCCCTGGGCGACGGCGCGATGACCTGGCTGGACGCCCCCGAGGGCGTGCTGTACTTCGAGCGCGAGCCCGGCGTGCGCGTCGCGGTGAACCTCGGCGGGGAGACCGCGGAGATCGCGGCCTCGGGCGAGGTGCTCGTGGCCAGCGGCCCGGTGGCCGCACCGGCCGACGGCTCCCTTTCCCTGCCGGCCGAGACGGCGGTCTGGCTGCGCGGCTGACGCCGTGCGGGCGGTGCCGGACACCGGCGCCGCCCTTCCCCCTCCCCCGGTGCGCCCGGTGCGCGGAGTCCCCCGCGCACGGGTCCCGCCGGCCCGCGGCCCCGGACCGCCGCGCTCCTCCCGAAGCGGCTTCCGCCCCGCCGCCCCGGCGGAGCACGCCGAGCGGCCCCCGCGTCCCCGGTCGGGGCCGCCGGACGCCGCTGCTCACGGCCACGTCACACCCAATGGTGTGACTAAATGAGCGTTAATCACAGATATCATCATCAGGCGGTCACTGCACGGCTACCCCCGGCAGGCGGTCACGCGTCCGTTTCCGCGGTGTTTCCACATCTTTATGCAGCAAGTCTGCAAACCCTTTCAAAGCTTGCAAGTTATTGCTAACGTCACATCACCACGCATGCCCGCGACGGACCCGGGGCCACCGGCGAACCGCATGCGCGACCTCCTCAGCACGGCCTCCCGGAAGGAACACACCATGAGATTCCGCAGCGCACCAGTGGTGACAGGCATCGCCGCGATCGCCCTGATGGCGACCGCGTGCGGTGGCGGCGGTGAGGACGGGGGCGACGACGCGTCGGCCGAGGGCACCCTCGTCATCTGGTCCGACCCCGAACGCGCCGACGCCATCCAGGGGGCCGCCGCGGAGTTCGCCGAGGCCAACGGCATCGAGGTCGACGTCCAGAGCCTGACCTTCGGCGACATCCAGGGCGACCTGCTCAACGCCCACCAGGCCGGGAACGCGCCCGACGTCTTCATCGGCGCCCACGACTGGACGGGCAACCTGGTGCGCAACGGCGCCGTCCAGCCCATCGAGCTGACCGGCGACAGCGCCGCGGGCCTGGACGAGACCTCGGTCCAGGCGCTCAACTACGACGGACAGCTCTTCGGTGTGCCGTACTCGCAGGAGAACATCTTCCTGATGCGCAACACCGAACTCGTTCCCGACGCCCCCGAGACCTTCGAGGAGATGGTCGAGGTCGGGACCGAGCTCAAGGACGCCGGTGACACCAGCGAGGTCCTCTCCATGGCCGTCACCCAGGAGGGCGACCCCTTCCGGATGAACGCCCTGTTCGGCTCCGCGGGCGGATACCTCTTCGGCCAGGACGACGAGGGCAACTGGGACCCGGCCGACCTCGGCGTGGGCTCGGACGAGTCCATCGCCGCCATGGAGCGGATCGCCGAGTACGGCGAGGGGGGCGAGGGGGTGCTGCGGCGCTCCATCGACCTGGAGAACGACGCCGTCCTGTTCTACGAGGGCGACGCCCCCTTCTTCGTCGCCGGCCCGTGGAACATCGCCGACGCCGACGCGGCCGGGGTCGACTACGCGATCAGCCCCATCCCCGGTTTCGAGGGCGAGGGTCCCGCCACCCCCTACATCGGCTACCAGGCGTTCTTCGTCACCGAGGGCAGCTCCAACAGCGCCCTCGCCCAGGAGTTCGTGACCAACTACGTCACGGACACCGACTTCATCCTCAGCCTCTACGAGGCCGACCCGCGCACCCCGGTCCAGCTGGACGCCCTCGAGACGGTGTCCGCCGACGACCCCAACATCGCGGCGATCGCCGAGGCCGGCGCCGAGGGCATGCCGATGCCCTCCATCCCCGAGATGGGCGAGACCTGGGAACCGCTGGGCATCGCCCAGGCCGCCATCATCGGCGGGGCCGACGTCCGTGAGGCCATGGAGGCCGCCCACGAGACGATCGCCGGCCAGATCGGCGAGTAGCGGTGGCGTCCAGGAAAACCGACACCGCGGGCGCCCCCGGCACGGGGGCGCCCGCCCGCCCGGGACTCCCCGGAGGCCGGTTCGCCGGCAACGGCTCACTCGGCGGGCAGCTCGTCAAGATCTCCCTCCTCGGCCTGTTCACCGCCCTCGGCGTGTGGGCGGCCCTCCCCCTCTACGTGGCGGGCAACTGGCTGGGCATCGCCCTGGTCGCCGGCGTCGTCGCACTCGTCTACGCGGTCTACCTGTCCAAGCGCGCCGTCCCGGTCAAGTACCTGGTCCCGGGCGTGCTGTTCCTGCTCGCCTTCCAGATCCTGCCCGTGCTCTACACGATGAGCACGTCCGTCACGAACCTCAGCGACGGCCACCGCGGCGACAAGCAGCAGGCGATCGCCGCCATCGAGGCGTACTCCGTGAGCAGCCCCGACGGCGCTCGGGAGTACACGCTCACCGTGGCGGTCACCGGCTCTCCCGAGACCGGTGACCTGGTCTTCCTCCTGGTCGACGGCGAGGGCTCCGCCTATGCCGGCGACGCGGAGGGGCTCACGGAGCTCACCGGGGCGACCGTCGAGCCGTCGGGCAAGGTCACCGAGGCCTTCGGCTACTCGATCCTGACCCCCGCCGAGGTCAACGCCCGCAGCGAGGAGCTGTCGGAGTTCGCGGTGCCCTCCGGCAACGGCTCCGGCATCCGCTCCAGCGGCCTGTCGAGCGCGTTCGAGGGCACGGCCACCCGCGTCTACGACGAGGGGTGCGACTGCGTCACCGACTCCGAGACCGGCGCGGTCTACCACGCCGACGACGAGCGAGGCGCGTTCTACGACGAGGAGGGGCAGCGACTGGCGCAGGGCTGGCAGGTCGGCGTCGGCTTCGACAACTTCGCCCGGTTCCTGTTCAACCCCACCTTCGCGTCCTCGTTCTTCGGCATCCTGGTGTGGAACATCGCCTTCGCCGTCTCGGTCACCTTCCTGGTGTTCGTGGTGGGCCTGGCGGTCGCCCTCACCCTGCACGTACCGAAACTGCGCGGCAAGGTCGTGTACCGGATCCTGGTGGTCCTGCCGTACGCCATGAGCTCCCTGGCGATGTTCCTGCTGTGGCGGGACATGTTCAACACGGACTTCGGGCTGTTCAACAGGATGCTGGGGCTGCAGGTCGACTGGCTGGGGGACCGATGGAGCGCCCGGGCCGCGGTGATCCTCGCCAACGTGTGGCTGGGCTACCCGTACATGTTCCTGGTGGCCACCGGGGCGCTCCAGGCCATCCCCCGCGAACTGGGGCAGGCGGCGCAGATCGACGGGGCGGGCCCCTGGCAGGCGTTCCGCAACGTCACCCTGCCCCTGCTGATGGTCGCGATGACACCGATCCTGATCGCGACGTTCGCGTTCAACTTCAACAACTTCAACGCTGTGTGGCTGATCAGCCGGGGCGGCCCGTTCTCCCCGGACAACCCGACGGCCGGCGCCACGGACCTGCTCATCACCTACACCTACCGCCTCGCCTTCAACGAGGCCACCGCGGAGTACGGGTACGCGGCCGCGCTGTCGGTGATGATCTTCCTGATCGTGGCCGGGATGTCCGTGCTCAGCCTCAGCCGCAGCAAGGCCCTCGAGGAGGTGGACTGATGGCGGTGCACGCCACCGGTACCGCGCGCACGCCCTACCGGCGCAGCGCGGGAACCCGGTTCTCCCTGTGGGCCGTCCGGCTCGGCTGGCGCCACCTGGTGATGCTGGCGGTCGTGGCCTTCGCGATCTTCCCGGTCCTGTTCGTCGTCTCGGCCGCCCTCAACCCGCTGGGCACCCTGTCCAGTGCGCAGCTGTGGCCGACCGGGGCCAGTCTGGCCAACGCCCGGGACCTCTTCACGAACACGCCGTTCACCACCTGGTACGCGAACTCGCTGTTCTTCGCGGTCACCAACGCGGCCGCGACGGTGATGCTGTCCGCGCTCGCCGCGTACGCCTTCAGCCGCATGCGGTTCAGGGGGCGCAGGGTGGGGCTGATCGGCCTCCTGGTCATCCAGATGTTCCCGCAGTTCCTGGCGATCGTGGCGATCTACCTGATGTTCACCACGCTGGGCGAGTACTACCCGGGGATCGGTTTCGACACCCGGTGGGGGCTGCTGCTGGTGTACCTGGGCGGTGCGCTCAGCATCAACACGTGGCTGATGAAGGGCTTCTTCGACACCGTGCCGAAGGAGCTGGACGAGTCCGCGCAGATCGACGGGGCCTCGCACGCCCAGGTGTTCTTCCGGATCATGCTGCCGCTGGTCACGCCCGTGCTGGCGATCGTGGGCCTGCTGGTGTTCATCTCCACCATCAACGAGTTCCTGATGGCGAGCGTGTTCCTGCGCGACACCGACGCCAAGACCCTGGGGCTCGGGCTCTACCAGCTGGTGTCCTCCCAGCGGAACGCGAACTTCGGGATGTTCGCGGTCGGCGCCATCATGCTGTCCCTACCCACCCTGGCGGTGTTCTGGTTCCTCCAGCGCTACATCACCGAGGGTCTGACCGCGGGGGCCGTCAAGGGCTGAGGCCCAGCGGCCCGGTTCCGGGGCGCCCGAAGAGCGGGCTCCCCGGAACCGGGCGTGCACGGACGGGGGCCGGTCGAGCGGAACGAGGACACCGGGAGCGTGCCGGAACCGGGCGTGCACGGACGAGGGGGGGGGGGGGGGGGGCGGGGGGGCGCCCCCCCCCCCCCCCCCCCCCCCCGCCCGCCGGCCCTCCGGGCCGGTGACTACTTCTTCTTCTTGTCCTCGCCACCGCCGCCGTCGGTGGACAGGGCGGAGATGAAGGCCTCCTGGGGCACCTCGACCCGGCCGACCATCTTCATCCGCTTCTTGCCCTCCTTCTGCTTCTCCAGCAGCTTGCGCTTACGGCTGATGTCGCCGCCGTAGCACTTGGCGAGCACGTCCTTGCGGATGGCGCGGATGTTCTCGCGCGCGATGACCCGGGCGCCGATGGCCGCCTGGATGGGGACCTCGAACTGCTGCCTCGGGATCAGCTCGCGCAGCTTCTTGGTCATGTCCACGCCGTACGTGTAGGCCTTGTCCTTGTGCACGATCGCGGAGAACGCGTCGACGGCCTCGCCCTGGAGCAGGATGTCGACCTTGACCAGGTCGGCCTGCTGCTCGCCGGTGGGCTCGTAGTCCAGGGAGGCGTAGCCCTTGGTCCGCGACTTGAGGTGGTCGAAGAAGTCGAACACGATCTCGGCCATGGGCAGCGTGTAGCGCATCTCCACGCGGTCCTCGGACAGGTAGTCCATGCCCTGGAGGTCGCCGCGCCGCTCCTGGCACAGCTCCATGATCTGGCCGATGTGGTCGGAGGGGCTGAGCACCGTCGCCTTGACCATCGGCTCGTAGATCGCGGCGATCTTGCCGGACGGGAACTCGCTGGGGTTGGTCACGACGTGCTCGGTGCCGTCCTCCATGTCCACCCGGTAGACCACGTTGGGCGCCGTGGAGATGAGGTCGAGGTTGAACTCGCGCTCCAGGCGGGCCCGGGTGATCTCCAGGTGCAGCAGTCCGAGGAAACCGCAGCGGAAGCCGAAGCCCAGGGCCGCGGAGGTCTCCGGCTCGAACACCAGGGCGGCGTCGTTGAGCTGGAGCTTCTCCAGGGCGTCGCGCAGCACCGGGTAGTCGGTGCCCTCGATCGGGTAGAGGCCCGAGAACACCATGGGCTTGGGTTCCTGGTACCCGCCGAGCATCTCGGTCGCCGGCCTGTTCAGGGCGGTGATGGTGTCGCCGACCTTGGACTGGCGCACGTCCTTGACACCGGTGATGATGTAGCCCACCTCGCCCACGCCCAGGCCCCCGGCCTTGGTGGGCTCGGGCGAGCTGACGCCGATCTCCAGGATCTCGTGCGAGGCCCGGGTCGACATCATCTGGATGCGCTCGCGCGGGCTGAGCTTGCCGTCGACCACGCGGACGTAGGTGACGACGCCCCGGTAGGTGTCGTAGACCGAGTCGAAGATCATCGCGCGGGCGGGCGCGTCGGCGTCGCCGACGGGCGCGGGGATCTGGTTGACGATCTCGTTGAGGAGCTCCTCGACGCCCTGCCCCGTCTTGGCGCTGACCTTGAGCACGTCGGAGGGGTCGCAGCCGATGATGCCGGCGATCTCCTCCGCGTACTTCTCCGGCTGGGCGGCCGGGAGGTCGATCTTGTTGAGCACGGGGATGATGGTGAGGTCGTTCTCCAGCGCCATGTACAGGTTGGCGAGGGTCTGCGCCTCGATGCCCTGGGCGGCGTCCACCAGCAGGACCGCGCCCTCGCAGGCGGCGAGCGAGCGCGAGACCTCGTAGGTGAAGTCGACGTGCCCGGGGGTGTCGATGAGGTCCAGCGTGTACGTCTTGTCGTCGAGCGCCGTGAACGGGATCCGCACGGCCTGCGACTTGATGGTGATGCCGCGCTCGCGCTCGATGTCCATGCGGTCCAGGTACTGGGCGCGCATCTGGCGGTCCTCGACGACCCCGGTGATCTGGAGCATCCGGTCGGCCAGCGTCGACTTGCCATGGTCGATGTGCGCGATGATGCAGAAGTTGCGGATCAGCGCGGGATCGGTCCAGTTCGGCTGTGCCACCGTGCTCCGTTCACAGGTTGGGGTCCGGGTCGCGTGTGCGCCTGCGGCGTCACCGCCCCGCCGCGGCGTGGGTCCACGGCATCGTCAATCATCCCATGGCGACGGGGTCGCCCTCCCCGGTGACGGCCGCCGCCCGTGCGGCAGTATGGGGTCCGGGAGCGGGGTTCGTGTCCAGATTATGTGACCCGGCACCGGGAACGCGCCGTTCGCGCACGGGTCCCGGGCCCGGCCGGAGCGTGCGAGGAGCGATCGGGTGAAGTGGCTGTTGACACGGGTGTTCGCCGGGCTGGCCGCGATCGCGGTGGT
The DNA here is from genome assembly GCF_044766605.1 of Nocardiopsis sp. NPDC101807. Classification (NCBI taxonomy): domain Bacteria; kingdom Bacillati; phylum Actinomycetota; class Actinomycetes; order Streptosporangiales; family Nocardiopsidaceae; genus Nocardiopsis; species Nocardiopsis sp. NPDC101807. The sequence continues at coordinate 952,861 of NZ_JBIWMK010000001.1, forward strand.
CCTGGTCGGCGCGGGCGCGCTGCTGGCCTACCAGTTCTCGGGCGACCCGGCCCCGTGGGCGGCGTCCCAGGGGGCCGACGCCGCGTGGGTGGGCTCGTGGGAGGACACCGGGAACCTGGCGCGGGTGCTCGACACCGGCGGGGTGGACACGGTGTACGTGTACGCGGGCAACATCGACGCCGAGGGCTCCGTGGAGCGGGTGGAGGACACCGCGGCCCTGCTGTCGTGGCTCGGCTCGGAGTACCCCGACGTGCGGCCGCTGGCGTGGCTCCGGCACGGGGCGGACGGGTCGTCGCTGATCCGCGACCGGTTCGGGGAGGAGGCGCGTGAGGCCCTGGCCCCGGCCGTCGCCGAGGTGGCCTCGGACGGGTTCGCCGGCGTCCACCTGGACATCCGGCCGGTGACCGTGAACGACCCGTCGATGCCCGCGCTGATGGAGCTGGTGCGCGAGGAGCTGGGCGAGGACCCCGTGCTCTCGCTGCAGGCGCACCACGTGGAGCTGGTGCCCGGCGGCCGGGTCCCCTCGTTCGTCTCGGACGGAGGGGAGAAGTACTGGTCCAAGGGCTACCTGGACCGGATGGCCGAGCACGCCGACGAGGTCGTGCTCCCGGGCGTGGGCGCGGACATGCCCGCGGAGGCGATGTACGGGGGCTTCATGGTGCGGCAGGTGACCGAGTCCCTGTCCGCCCTGAGCGCCCGCGAGGACGTCGCGGTGCGCTTCGGCCTGCCGACCCGCAGCGGAGGGGAAGGGGGGCCGCGAGCGGGGAACGAGTCGGCCGCGACCGCGCTCGCCGGGATCAGGCTCGGTCTCACACGGGCGGAGCCCCCGGAGGGGAGGACGCTCGGTGTGGCGTTCCACCTCGGGGACGAGGCGGGCGAGGCGGACGTGGCCGCGTACACCGCCGGGTGGCTGCTGTCCTAGCCGTGCGTCCCGCGCGGGGACCGGGAGCGTCCGCACGGGGACCGGTGTGCGCGAGTGGTGGCGGTGTGCTGCATACTGGAAGTCCGTGTCTCGGACTTCCACGTTTCAATATGAGCCCCGTGGACTCACACACCCGGCGTCGGCGCCCACCCTGGCCTCTCGCGGAACGGCTGCCCGCGAGTTGAGCCGCTTGTTCGACCGACGCGATCATCAGAGTAACTGGAGCACGTTTTCGCATGGCGAACATCAAGTCGCAGAAGAAGCGCATTCGGCAGAACGAGAAGGCCCGTGTCCGCAACCAGGCGGTGCGCTCCTCGCTGAAGACCGCCGTCCGCAAGTTCCGTGAGGCTTCCGAGGCCGGGGACGTCGAGAAGGCCACCGTCGCGCAGCGCGACGCCGCGCGCGCGCTGGACAAGGCCCAGAGCAAGGGCGTCATCCACAAGAACCAGGCCGCGAACCGCAAGAGCGCGATCGCCAAGCGCCTGCACGAGCTTCAGTCCGCCTGAGGACCGATCTGCGCTGACCGGCCCGGTGTCCGCACCGGGCCGGTTTCGTCGTTTCCGGCGGCCGCTCCCGCGGAGTTGTCCACAGGGTGGAATCGGCCGGTGACAGGGGGTCGGCGGCTTCCTACCGTTGACGTATGACCGCTCCGCGCCGTCCCCGGCGTCACCCTTCCGTGCCGGACCAGCAGGCCCGGCTCCGGGCGCTCACCCTGGACTCCTCCCCCGCGGCCCGGAGGCTGCGGGCCCGTATCCCCCGGCCTCCCCTCGACCCCCTGCCGACCGGGTCCCCGCCCCCGGCGCCCGCCGCCCGGGCGGGAGGCGGTGCGGCCCCGCCCGGCGCCGACGGTCCCGCCGCGGGCGTCCCCACCTCCCCGGAACGAAACGCGTCCCCGCCCCGGCCGGACGCTCCCCGGCACGCCGCGACCGCGGACGCGCGACCCGGCGGCCCGGCCGTCCCGAGCGCCCCCTACGCGGTACGCGGGGCCGGCTCGGAGGCGCCGTACCGTCCGCAGGCCCCCGGGAGGGAGGCGCCGCCCGGACACCGGTCGCCCCCCGGCCGGGGGGCGACCGCCCGGGTGTGGCCGGAGAGGCACCACGACGACACGGTGGCCGTGTCCCCGGCTCCGCCGGTCCCGCCCGCCTGCGGCAGGCCCGCGCCGGGCGTCGACGGCGGGGGCCGGCCCGGCCCCCTGACGGCCGGCCCGTTCGGGGACGGGCCGCCGGGGAAGGCGGCCCCCCGCCGCGGGGCCGCGGTGTCCGACCGTCGCCGTGAGGGCGCGGACCGGGAGGAGGGCTCCCGGAGCACCGGGACCGCCGCCCCCCGCGGGGAGGGGGCCGGCTGGGAGGAGGGCTCCCGCCGCAGGAGCCCGGTGCGCGAGCCGCGCCGGGAGGGGCCCGCCCCCGGGGAGGGCGCGGGGTGGGAGGGCTCCGGCGCCTCGCGAGACCCGGGGGCCGGACGGGCGTACCGGGGACCGGCGCCCCGCGCGTCGGGCGGGCCCGTCCGAGGCGCCCCGGACGATTCGGCCCCGGCGGACCGCCGGTCGCGGGCCGCGGTCCGGGTCGTCCCCGCCGACCGGGAGGAACACGGGGCGGAAGCGCCCGGACCGGATCCGGCGGACCGCCTCCGTGACCCGACCGGACCGTGGGCGGGGCCGGACGGGGAGCGCGGACGGCACCGGCGGGAGTCACGGCCCCCGTCCGGGTACACCGAGTTCGTCCCCGAGCCCCCGGGCGCGTTCCTGGAGCGCCTGGCGCGGCGCTGGCCGCCCCACGCGACCCTGTCCCGCCGCTCGGTGCTCGCCCTGGTCGCGGTCGGGGCCCTGGCCGTCACCGCGGTCGTGGTGCTGCACGACCGTCCCGCGACCGTGCGGGCGCCGGAGATGGTCGCCCAGGCCGCTTCCGCACCCGCCGCGGGCGACCCCGCCGGTGGGGACGCGGGCGACCCCGTGGGCGGGGACGATCCCGCCGGGGCCGTCCCCCCGGACGGGCCGACGCAGGCCGGCACGGACGCCGACCTGGTCGTGCACGTGGGCGGCGAGGTGGCCGATCCGGGCCTGTACACCCTGCCGGCCGGGTCGCGCGTCGCCGACGCCGTCGAGGAGGCGGGCGGTGCCCTGCCGGACGCCGACCTCGACCTGCTCAACCTGGCCCGCGCCCTGGTCGACGGCGAACAGGTCCTCGTGGGCGTCCCGCAGCCTCCGGGCGCCGCCGGGGCGGGAACCGCGGGCGGCGGGGCGGCGTCGGGCGCGGAGGCCCTGGTCGACGTCAACCGGGCCGACAGCGCGCTGTTGGAGACCCTGCCCGGGGTGGGGCCGGTGATCGCGCGCAACATCATCGAGCACCGGGAGGCCCACGGGCCGTTCGCCAGCGTCGACGAGCTGCTCGACGTGGACAGGATCGGCGAGAAGGTGCTCGCCGACCTCGCCCCCCACGCGACGGCGGGGTGAGGGCCGTGCCGGACCTCCCCTGCTCGCCCGCCCCCGGACCGGGGGTGCCGGGAGCATGGTGACATGGCTGGGAAGCGACGCGTACGGTCTGGGGAGGCCCAGCGACCTCCGGCTGCTCGCACCCGCCGTGGCGGCGTGGGCCGCCGCCCTGGGCGCCCTCGCGGCTCCCGCGTGGGCGGCGTGGGTGTTCGGCGGCGTCGCCGGCTGCACGGCGCTGGCGCTGTTCGCCGTCTCGCGGCCACCGTCGGAGGCCGCCGTGCTCACCGTGGCGGCGGCACTGGTCTGCGCGGCCACCGTGGCGTCGGTGTCCGGGGTCCACGTGCACCGTGTGGCCGGGAGCGCCGCGGCGGAGGCGGCCCTGCACGGCCGGACGGTGGAGTTCGGGGCGGTGGTGGCCGACGACCCCGTGTCCCGGGCGGGCACGCACCGCCCGGGGAGGGCCGAGTGGGTGGTGCGCTCCCGCACCGCCTGGGTCCGGCTCGGGGGCGACCCCCGTGCCTCCCGGGCCCCGGTGGTGGTCCTCGCCTCCGGCCCGGAGTGGAGCGGCCTCCTGCCCGGCCAGTCCTTCCGTGCGAGGGGCGTCTTCCTGGAGGCGGAGGACGACCCCCTGACGGCGGCCCTGGTCCTGGTGCGCGGGCCGCCGGAGGGGGTCGCCTCCCCGGGGCGGGCCCAGGCCTTCGCCGGCCGGGTGCGGGAAGGCCTGCGCGAGGCCTCGGCGGACCTGCCTCAGCCGGAGCGCGGCCTGCTCCCGGCACTGATCGTCGGCGACTCCTCCCTGCTCCGGCCCGACACCGAGGAGGAGTTCCGGGCCACCGGCATGACGCACCTCCTCACCGTCTCCGGCGCCAACCTGGCGATCCTGACCGGTTTCGTCCTGGCGGTGGCCGGGCTGCTCCGTGCCCCGCCCTGGTGCGCGGTCGCCGGCGGTGCGGTGATGATCTGGCTCTTCGTGCTGGTGTGCCGCCCGGAGCCGAGCGTGGTGCGGGCCGCCTTCATGGGATCGCTCGGGTTGCTGGCGCTGGCGACCGGACGCGCGCACGCCGGGCTCGGCGCCCTGAGCGCCACCGTGGTCGGGGTCCTGTTCGTCTCCCCCGGGCTGGCGGCCTCCTACGGCTTCGCCCTCTCCGTCCTGGCCACCGCGGGCATCCTGCTGCTGGTGCCCGTCTGGACGCGGGCGTGGTCGGAGCACGTGCCGCCCCCGGTGGCGGAGGCGTTCGCCGTGGCCGTGGCCGCACACGTGGCCGTCGCTCCCGTGCTGGTGGTGCTCTCGGGGGAGCTGTCGTGGATCGCGATCCCGGCGAACGTGCTGGCCGCGCCGCTGGTCGCCGCGGTCACCGTGGCGGGTTCCGCGGTGGCGGCCCTGGCCGCGGTGTGGCCGGGCGCGGCCTCCGTGGCGGTGCACCTGCCCGCGTTGGGGGTGTCCTGGATAGCGGCGGTCGCCGGGGGCGGCGCCCGTGTGCCGTACGGGGCTCTGCCGTGGCGGGCCGACCTGGTGGGCGGGGTGTTCCTGGCGGCCGTCCTGGCGGCCGTCGTGCTGTCCCGCGGGCGTGTGCGGCGGGCGGTCGCGGCGGCGCTGGCGGCCGCACTGGTCCTCGCCCTGGCAGCGCGGTGCCTGCCGGGCGGATGGCCGCCCGCGGGGTGGGCGCTGGTCGCGTGCGACGTGGGGCAGGGCACCGCGCTGGTGCTGTCCGCGGCTCCCGGCTCCGCGGTGGTGGCCGACACGGGCGAGCACCCGGACCTCGTGGACGACTGTCTGCGGCGCCTCGGCGTGCGCGAGGTCCCGCTGCTGCTCCTCAGCCACGACCACGCCGACCACGTGGACGGGACCCCCGGCGTGCTGCGAAACCGCAGGGTGCACTCGGCCATGGCGCCGCCGGGGTTCGGGGACACCCCCGTCGGACGGCTGCTGAGGGGGTCCGGCGTCGAACTGGCGGAGGCGGAGCCGGGACGGGCCCTGCGGGTCGGGCCGTGGCTGTTCCGGGTGCTGTGGCCCGACCCGGCGTTCTCCGGTTCGCTCAACGACACATCGATGGTGGTGCGCGCGGACGGCACGGGGCCCTCCGTGCTGCTGACCGGCGACGTCGAGGAGGCGGCCCAGCGCCGGCTGCTGGCGGGGCCGGACGCGGACCTGCTGGCGGTGACCGTCCTGGCCACGCCGCACCACGGCGCGGGGACCCAGGAACCGGCGTTCCTGGAGGCGGCCGACCCGGTGGTGTCGGTGACCTCGGTGGGCGCGGACAACCCGTACGGGCACCCGGCGCCGTTCACGTGGGGCGTGCTGGAGCGGGTCGCGGAGGTCAACCTGCGCACGGACCGCGACGGCGACGTGGCGGTCCTGGGCGACGGCGTGTCCGGCTCGGGCATCGCCGTGATCCGGGGGCCCGGCCCCGGGCGACGGGTCCCGCCGTCCGGGCCCGGACGCGGGGCCGGGGCACGGACGGGCTCCGCCCGCCCGTCCCGCCGCGGCGGGGCCTCCCCGGCGCCCCGTGCCGGGCCGCTCAGGCGTGGCGGCCGGCGACCGGGGCCCGGGGCGTGCTCCACGGCGAGGGGGACTGCTTGGCGGCGAAGTAGTCGCCGCCCTTGCGCTGGGCGTCGTCCGTGCCCCAGACCTCGTCCCTGCCGACGGTGCGCAGGTGGGGGATGTGCTTGCGGCAGTGGATGTAGGCCTCCTCGATGTGGACCATGGTCCACAGCATCGCCTTCTGCCCCGGCACCTCCGGGTGGGGAAGCCCGCGGACGTGGCCCCGCAGCTTCTCGTCCTCCAGGAGACGGGCCCGGCCGTTGACGTGCAGGCCGATCCTCTCGCGCTGGAAGTCGAGGAACATCAGCCCGATGTGCGGGTTCTCCATGATGTTCCCGGCGCTGGCGAACACGCCGTTCCCCCGGTACTCGGGGTAGACCAGGGTCTGCTCGTCGACGACGTGGACGAACCCGGGCGGCCCTGCCCGGAAACTGGAGTCGCACTCGCCCTTGCTGTCCGAGGTGGCGATGAACAGCATCTCCTGATGGGCGATGAACTCGCGCATCCGGGGGTTGAGCCGGTCCAGCATCTGGTCCCGGTAGAAGCGGTCGGCCCGCTCGGTCGTGCCCGTGACCGTCTGGACGTAGCGCTCGCCCTCGGTACCCGGCGTTCGGCTCTGGTCGGTCTCACTCATCACAATGGACTTTCGAGGGGGACGGGGACGGGACAGGGGTGGGGGGCTCCTGGGCGGCCGGGCACGGTCAGCGGGTCGGCTGGGAGGCGCCGTACGGACCAGGTGTGTCGTAGGCGTGCCGGGCGCCGGACGGACGCGGTGCGTCGTACTGGTGCCGGGCGCCGGAGGGGCGCTGCTCCCCCGGGGAGGAGTGCGCGCCGGAGCCGTCCCGGCCCCCGTACGGACGGCCGTCGCCCCGGGGCGCGGCTTCCCCGGGGGAGCGCCGGGCGCCCTCCTCCCTGGAGATGGCGTCCTCCGCGCCCGCGAGCATGGTGGCGGTGATCCACTCGTAGACCAGCACCCACGCCGAGCTCATGGAGGACGACCAGGTCGGTGACACCTCGCTGACGGCACGGACGAGGGCCCGGCCCACGAAGGGGTAGTGCTCGGGCCTGACCCCGAGCTCCCGGTAGTGCCGGCCGCCCAGTTCCCGGAGGAACTGCGCCACGTGGTCCGGCGCGTCGAGATAGCGGACGACCTCCACCAGGGCGTCGGCCATACGTCTCTGCTGGGGCCGGATGTCGTCGGGGAACATGGCGCGGACCTCGGGCGCCATGACGAAGAGGTTCGCGTAGAAGCTCTCGGAGAGCCGCGTCGAGCCGGCGGGCAGGGACGCGCACGACTCCCGTACCGCCTCGATGACCGAGGCGTTGGGCAGAGGGACTTCGGTGATACGGCGGGGTTGCAAGGGCGGTTCCAGGTGTTCGGGTGGCGGGGGCGCGGCAGGGCGGTGGCCCACGAAGGGGTCCGCGCGGTCGGCGCGGCCCACGGACCTCCGGGATACCTCGCTGCGGCCCGACCACGGTTCCGGGCGAACGCGGACCGGTCGGTGCTCACTTGTTCGGGTTGCGCGCCCCCGGGCCCGGACGGATCCGGCGGTGCGGGGGCCTCTGTGCGCCAGGGGCGTCTCAGCCTCGGCGCCGGAACGGGGGTGGTGCTCCGGAGCGGTCGGCGCGCGTGCCGCCCCCGGTCCCGGAACGACGGTCCGTCGCCGGCTCCGGGAGCCTCCCGTGCGCGCGGCCCCCGGTCCGGGGCGAACCGACGCGACGGGCGTCCGACAGTATCGAGATTGCGGGATCCCTCAACGCTGCCTTGCCATTTCCGGTCTCAGGTCTCCCCTGGGAGCCGGGACAGTCCCGGAGACCATATGTCGAGGGGGGCGGAAAGGCGAATATTCGCACACCTCACCCTCTGTGCTGGTATGTGTCGTGCACTGTAACAGACGTGCCCAGAGGTCACACAGTTACCGAAGCGTACCTTCTGTCGCCATCCGACCACATATCCTCTCCGAACCGTCCCGAACCGGGCCCACCACACGTGGTGGCGCGAGGGGCCGGGAGGGACGGACCGGCGCCCCGCCGACCGGCCGCGGGAACCGGGCGGGAACCGTCCCCGGCTCGTGGCATCCTCGTTGTATGCCTGCACCCGCCCCGCTCACGATCATCGTCGGCGACGAGGAGCTCCTCGTCGACCGGGCCGTCGCCGCCGTCGTCGCGGCGGCCCGCGAGAACGACCCCGGCGTGGACGTCCACGACCTGACGCCCTCCCAGGTGACCGCGAACACGGTCGTGGAGGTCACCTCCCCCTCCCTGTTCGGCGACCGGCGGGTGGTGGTGCTGCGCTCGTCCCAGGACCTCGTCAAGGATCTGGCGGCGACTGTCACCGACTACCTGAAGGACCCGGCCGACGACGTCCACCTGGTGCTCACGCACGCGGGCGGCAACAAGGGCAAGGCACTGCTGCAGGCCGCGGTCAAGGCGGGCGCCGAGCGCGTGGACTGCAAGGGGCCGACGAAGGGCCCCGAGAGGGTGGCGTTCGTCAGGGGCGAGTTCACCGCCGCCGGTCGCCAGATCACCCCGGACGCCGCCCAGGCCCTGGTGGACGCGGTGGGCACCGACCTGAGGGAGATCGCCGCGGCGTGCACGCAGCTGGTGGCCGACACCGAGGGCCGGGTGGACGGCGCGGCGGTGGCCCGCTACCACTCCGGCAAGGCGGAGGCCTCCGGGTTCAGCGTCGCGGACCGCGCGGTCGAGGGCCGGCTGCCCGAGGCGTTGGAGCAGTTGCGCTGGTCGCTGGCGGTGGGCACCGCCCCGGTGCTGATCAACAGCGCCCTGGCAGGAGCGGTGCGCGGCATCGCCGTGGCCGCGCAGCCCCCGCGCGGGATGTCCGAGGCGGATCTCGCCAAGCGCGCCAAGGTGCCGCCGTGGAAACTGCGCACGCTGCGCCAGCAGGCCCGGGGATGGAGCGCCGCGGGCGTCACACGGGCGATGGCGGTGGTCGCCGAGACCGACGCGCTCATCAAGGGCGCCGGCCGCGACCCCGAGTACGCGCTGGAACGCGCCGTGATCGAGATCGCCCGTGCCAGAGGGGTCCGCTGACCGGGTTCGCCCCGAGCGGTCGCCGGAGCGGGCGTCAGCGGATGGTCTTGCCGCCCTGCCAGACGCGCAGGGTGTTCAGGCCCATCGACCAGGCGAACGCGCCCTCGTGGTCGGCGTCCCACTGGACCAGGTCCGCCAGGCTGCCCGGCGTCAGCATGCCCCGGTCGCGGAGCCCCAGGGAGTGGGCGCTTCCCACGGTGGCGGCGTGCAGCGCCTCGTGGACGGTCATCTCGAACATGGAGATGGCGAGGGAGATCACCAGCGGCATCGACGTGGTCCCGGCCAGGCCCGGGTTGTGGTCGGTGCCCAGGCCGATCGGCACACCGTGGTCGAGCAGGGACCGTACCGGCGGGGTGCGGCGCTCGTGCAGGGACGTGGTCGGACAGGCCACCACGGGGGTCCGCGTGGTGGCCAGTGCCAGGATGTCCCGGTCGTCGGTCTCGTGCAGGAGGTCCACCGACGAGCAGCCGAGCTCGGTGGCCATCCGCACGGCGCCGTGCCGGGGGCGGGAGCAGGCGTGCAGGGTGGTGCGCAGCCCCACCGACTGGCCGACGCCCAGCAGCAGGCGGGCGTCCTCGGTGGTGAACTGCTCGTTGTCGCAGTACACGTCCACCCCGTCAGCACCGGCCAGGGCGGCGTCGCTGAGCCACGAGGCGGCCGTGGCCACGTAGTCCTTGGGCCGTCCGAAGAACTCGGGCGGCACCCCGTGCGCGGGGAAGAAGGTCACGTGCAGGCGCGGCATCCCCGGTTCCTCCTCCAGGGAGCGCAGCAGGCGCACGTCGGCCAGTTCGCCGTCCCGCGTGAGGTGGTATCCGGTCTTGGCCTCGACGGTGGTGCTGCCCGTCAGCACCCAGTGCCGCAGGCGTTCGCGGACCGCGTTGCACAGGGTCCAGGGGTCGGTCCCGCGGGTGATGGTGACGGTGGTGGAGACGCCGCCGCCCGCCGCGAAGATGTCGCCCTTGGAGGCGCCCTTCGCCCACATGTTGACCTCGGCGTAGCGGTCCCCCGCGTAGACCGGGTGGCAGTGGGCGTCGACCAGGCCGGGCGTGATGAGTCCGCCGCCGATGTTGACGACGTCGTCGACGTCGGTGAGGTCGTCCACCACTCCGGGGATGCGCTGGGGCAGCTCGGCGGCGGGCCCGACCCAGGCCACGCGGTCCTCGTCCATGAGGAGCGCGGCCTTGGTGAGCATCTCGTTCCCGGTCCACAGCCGACCGATGTTGCTGAGGAGTACTACCGTCATGGGGTTTTCCGCCCTCGTCGGTCAGATCCGCCGGCGCGAGTGCGGTACACGGTCGCGGGATGCACGGGCGGACATAACGACCTCGTATCTGGAACGATCCGACAGGGTCGGCAGGAGGCGGCCGTGGGGCCGCCGCGGTGCCGTGACAGCGGGAAGGAGAGTCGGCTGTCGGGGGACAGCGGGCCGCTGGCGGCCAGTGCTCCAAAACCGTAGTCCATCCGCGGACTCCGTGTACACCTCTCCTGGCGGAGGAATGCGAGCGTCGCGGAGCAGAACTCGCGAGTGGGCGGCGGGACGAAGGGCACCGGCGCCCCTGCGCCGCCGGTCCGGTCCCGGACCGCGCGCCCCGGCCCCGCCCGGTCCCGCAGGCGTGCGACGGCCTCCGACACGCGAGAACCGGGGCGCCCCGGTCGGGGCGCCCCGGTCACAGCCGGTGGCGGGTGCGGCCCCCTGGGGGCCGCCCGGTGCTCAGGCCCTGCTGGGCGCGTACTCGTTGAGCTTCGCCGCGAGCAGCTCGGGGACGAAGGCGTGGATCGCCGTTCCGTCTCCGGTGTGCTCCTCGCTGATGATGCGTCCCTCCTGGTGCACCTTGGCGATGAGGTCGCCCCGCGAGTACGGGACGAGCGCGTTGACCTCGTGCGCGAGCTCGGGGAGCGCGTCGGCGAGCGCCGCGACCAGCTCGGGGACGCCCTCGCCGGTGCGGGCCGAGACCTCGACCATGTTCGGGTAGCGGGTCCGCAGCACCTTGAGCACGTCCGGGTCGGCGGCGTCCACCTTGTTGACCACGATGAGCTCGGGCACCTCCGCGGCCTCGATGTCGGCGAACACCTCGTGGACCGCGCGGATCTGGCTCTCGGGGTCGGGGTGCGACCCGTCGATCACGTGCAGGATCAGGTCGGAGTCGGCGACCTCCTCCAGGGTGGAGCGGAACGCCTCCACCAGCTGGTGCGGCAGGTGCCGGACGAACCCGACGGTGTCGCTGAGGGTGAAGCCGCGGCCGTCGGGCGTGCGCGCCTGGCGGACGGTCGGGTCCAGGGTGGCGAACAGGGCGTTCTCCACCAGGACGCCGGCCCCCGTCAACCGGTTGAGCAGGCTCGACTTGCCGGCGTTGGTGTACCCGGCGATGGCCACCGACGGCACCTCGCGGGTGCGCCGGACGTCGCGCTTGACGTCGCGCGCGGTCCGCATGTGGGCGAGCTGGCGGCGCAGCTTGGCCATCTTGTCGTTGATGCGCCGGCGGTCGGTCTCGATCTTGGTCTCACCGGGGCCGCGCAGGCCCACGCCTCCGCCCGCGCCTCCGCCGCCGGAGCCGCCCGCCTGCCGGGACAGGGAGTCGCCCCAGCCGCGCAGTCGCGGCAGCAGGTAGCTGAGCTGGGCGAGTTCGACCTGCGCCTTGCCCTCGCTGCTGCTGGCGTGCTGGGCGAAGATGTCCAGGATCAGGGCGGTGCGGTCCACCACCTTGACCTTGACGACGTCCTCCAGCTGCCGCAGCTGGCCGGGGGTGAGCTCACCGTCGCAGATGACGGTGTCGGCGCCGGTCGCCTCGACGATGTCGCGCAGTTCGGCCGCCTTGCCCTTGCCGACGTAGGTGGCCGGGTCCGGCTTGGAGCGGCGCTGGGTGAGCCCTTCGAGGACGAGTGCCCCGGCGGTCTCGGACAGGGCCGCGAGTTCGGTGAGCGAGTTGTCTGCGTCGGTCTGGGTGCCGCTGGTCCACACGCCGATGAGGACGACGCGTTCCAGCCGCAGTGACCGGTACTCGACCTCGGTGATGTCGGTGAGTTCGGTGGAAAGCCCCTGCACGCGACGGAGCGCGTGGCGTTCGGCGAGTTCCATCTCTCCCTGGTCGGGAGCGTTCCTCGGCTCGTTCCAGCGGTCTCCGCCGTCGGCCTCGGCCCCACGGGTCGCGTCGTCCCCGTCCCCGACGGTGATCGCCTCGCGGAAGACGTCCTCGCCTGCGGCCTCGTGGCCGGACTCGGAGATTCCGCGGGTGTCAGCTGTATTCATATCCCTCCAGGTGGGTCAACGCGGTCGCCGTCGTGATTCTTCCCGTGGGCGGGCCGCGGCGGGCGCCCTGTCGATGGTGGCAGGTCGCCGCCTCCAGGGCATCTGAATTATCGCAGGCCGTGCGACACGCGACATTGCGCCGTGCGGTGTCGCCCGGTGACCCTCCGTCGATACTGGCCAAAGAAGCCCCGTTCTTCCGGGCGGAAGTTTTCCGGACCTTCACACGCCGGGAAACTTCACGATCATGTGCGCGGACCGCGGCGTTGACCGCGCGGAGGCACTGACGGTAGCGTCGTTTTCCACATACCAAAAGCTATTTTCGTATTGCGGAAGGTTTCCATGGGCGCCACGCACGGGGTCGAGATCACCGGCCCCCTCCACGACCGGTTCGACGAGATCCTCACGGATGAGGCCCTGGCCCTCGTCGCCGAACTCCACCGCACCTTCGAGGGGCGCCGCCAGGAGCTCCTCGCCGCCCGCAGGACCCGCGAGGAGCAGATCGCCGCGGGCGCCGACCTCGACTTCCTCCCCGAGACCAAGCACATCCGCGAGGACGACAGCTGGCAGGTCGCCCCGCCCGCGCCCGGCATCACCGACCGCCGGGTCGAGATCACCGGCCCCACCGACCGCAAGATGACCGTCAACGCGCTCAACTCCGGCGCGAAGGTCTGGCTCGCCGACTTCGAGGACGCGAACACCCCGCTGTGGGAGAACATGATCGGCGGGCAGCTCAACCTGCGCGACGCCCTCGACCGGCAGATCGACTTCACCTCCCCGCAGGGCAAGACCTACGCCCTGAAGGAGGACGGCGAGCTCGCCACCGTGGTCGTGCGGCCGCGCGGCTGGCACCTGGACGAGAAGCACATCCTCGTCGACGGCCGCCGGACGAGCGGCGGCATCGTCGACTTCGCGCTCTACCTCTTCCACAGCGCCCGGCGGCAGATCGCCAAGGGCAAGGGGCCGTACTTCTACCTGCCCAAGATGCAGAGCCACCTCGAGGCCCGCCTCTGGAACGACATCTTCGTCCTGGCCCAGGAGCGCCTGGGGATCCCGCGCGGCACCATCCGCGCCACCTGCCTCATCGAGACCATCCCGGCCGCCTTCGAGATGGAGGAGATCCTCTACGAGCTGCGGGAGCACTCCGCGGGGCTCAACGCGGGGCGCTGGGACTACCTGTTCAGCATCATCAAGACGCACCGCACCCGGGGCCGCCGGTTCCTGCTGCCCGAGCGCAACGCCGTGACGATGACCGCCCCGTTCATGCGCGCCTACACCGAACTGCTGGTCAAGACCTGCCACAAGCGCGGCGCCCACGCCATCGGCGGCATGGCCGCGTTCATCCCATCCCGCCGCGACGCCGAGGTGAACGAGGTCGCCTTCGCCAAGGTCCGCGACGACAAGTCCCGCGAATCCGGCGACGGTTTCGACGGTTCGTGGGTGGCCCACCCCGACCTGGTCCCGGTCGCCATGGAGGTCTTCGACGGCGTCCTCGGCGAGCGCCCCCACCAGATCGACAAGCAGCGTCCCGAGGTCGAGGCGACCGCCGCGGACCTGCTCTCCGTCGACCGGACCCCGGGCGGCGTCACCCTCGCCGGCCTGAGCGGCAACATCAACGTCGCCCTCCAGTACCTGGCGGCCTGGATGGGCGGCAACGGCGCGGTCGCCATCCACAACCTCATGGAGGACGCCGCCACCGCCGAGATCTCCCGGTCCCAGATCTGGCAGTGGCTGCACAACGACGTCACCCTCGACGGCGGTGAGAAGGTCACCGCCGAGCTCGTCAGGCAGCTCATCGACGAGGAGCTGGCGGCCATCCGGGAATCCCTGGGCGAGGCGTACGACGAGAGCCTGTACCGGCAGGCCAAGGAGCTGTTCTCCGAGGTGGCCCTCGCCGACGAGTACGTGGACTTCCTGACGCTGCCGGCCTACGAGCGCATGCCGTAGCCCGGGCTTGATTCCATAAAACGGAAGAGAGTTTCCATCGCACCCCTTGCTACGGCAGGGGGTGCGGTCGTACGTTCCCCTTGCGAGGTCGCAGCCGGAGGAAGGCTCCCGGGCCCACTTCTCCGGACCAGCCCGGGAGGCGCCATGACCGAGACCGCACCCGTCACACGGACCCCGGCGGCCCTGGCCGCCCTCGTCCCCGTGCTGCGCGACATCTGCGGTGGGGACGGGGTCCTGACCGACGCCTCCCGGAGACGCACCTACGAGAGCGACGGGCTCACCCACCACACGTCCGTCCCCGGCGTCGTCGTGCTCCCCACCACCGCCGAGCAGGTCGCCGCCGTCGTCCGGCTCTGTTCCGACCGCGGCGTCCCCTTCGTGCCGCGGGGCGCGGGCACGGGCCTCTCCGCGGGGGCGCTCCCCCACCCCGAGGGCGTCCTGGTCGTCACCTCGCGCATGCGCCGCATCATCGAGATCGACGTCGAGAACGAGTGCGCCGTCGTCGAGCCGGGGGTGGCCAACCTCGACGTCACCCGCGCCGCGGCCCCCCACGGGTACTACTACGCGCCCGACCCCTCCAGCCAGCAGGTGTGCTCGGTGGGCGGCAACGTCGCCGAGAACTCCGGCGGCGCCCACTGCCTCAAGTACGGGTTCACCGTCAACCACGTGCGCGGCCTCGACATCGTCACCCCCTCCGGCGAACTCGTTAGCCTCGGCGGCCGGAGCCCCGACGCCCCCGGCTACGACCTCATCGGCGCGTTCGTCGGCTCCGAGGGCACGCTCGGCATCGCCACCCGCATCACCGTCAACCTGACCCGTGCCCCGCAGAAGACCGTGACCCTGCTGTCCGCGTTCACGTCGATGGACGCGGGCGGGCGGGCGGTCAGCTCGGTGATCGCCGCCGGGGTGCTGCCCTCCGCCATGGAGATGATGGACGCGCTCGCCATCGAGGCCGCCGAGAAGGCCGTCGCCTGCGACTACCCGGAGGGCGCGGCGGCCGTGCTGGTCGTGGAGCTGGACGGCCCCGCGGCGGAGGTGGACGCCCAGCTCGCCGAGGTCACCCGGCTGTGCGGCGAGGCGGGCTCCTTCGAGACCCGCACCGCCGACGGCGCCGAGGAGCGCGCCCGCATCTGGAAGGGGCGCAAGTCGGCGTTCGCCGCGGTGGGGAGGATCAGCCCCGCCTACATCGTCCAGGACGGCGTCGTCCC
The DNA here is from genome assembly GCF_044766605.1 of Nocardiopsis sp. NPDC101807. Classification (NCBI taxonomy): domain Bacteria; kingdom Bacillati; phylum Actinomycetota; class Actinomycetes; order Streptosporangiales; family Nocardiopsidaceae; genus Nocardiopsis; species Nocardiopsis sp. NPDC101807. The sequence goes on from NZ_JBIWMK010000001.1 coordinate 968,203, forward strand.
CCGCACCGCCCTGCCCGAGGTGCTGCGCCGCATCACCGAGCTGTCGGAGTCCAGCGGTATCCGCGTCGCCAACGTCTTCCACGCCGGTGACGGCAACCTCCACCCCCTGGTGCTGTTCGACGACGACGAGCCCGGCGCGGCGGACAGGGCCGAGGAGGTCTCCGGGGCCATCCTCGACCTGTGCATCGAACACGGCGGCTCCATCACCGGGGAACACGGCGTCGGCGTGGACAAGGCGTGCAAGATGCCGCGCATGTACGGTCCCGACGACCTGGCGACGTTCGACCTGTTCCGCCGGTCCTTCGACCCGGACGGCATCGCCAACCCGGACAAGCTGCTCCCCACGCCGCGGCTGTGCGGCGAACGGCCGGGCGTGCGCAGGGGCGTGCACCCGCTCGTGGAGTCCGGGCGGGCCGAACAGTTCTGAGCGACGGCTCCGACGACGAGGGAGGACGCGTGACACCCGCGGAGAAGCTGGAGGCCGAGGGCTGCGCCCTGCGGAGGGGGACCGCCGACGACGCCGTGGGCGCCCTCGTCCCCGGGTACGTGGCGCGGCCCGCCGACACCGACGCCCTCGCCCGGATCATGGCCGTGTCCGGGAGGCAGGGGCTCACCGTCGTCGCGCGCGGCCACGGCACCGCCATGGACTGGGGCGGGGTCCCGCGCTCCGCCGACCTGGTCGTCGACACCGGCGGCCTGTCGTGGATCGACCACATCGCGGGCGACCTCGTCGTCGAGGCCGGGGCCGGGACCCCCGTCTGCGAACTCTTCGCCGTGCTGGAGGCCGCCGGACAGCGCCTGTCCGTCGACCCCGTGCGCGAGGGCGGAACCGTCGGCGGCATGGTCGCCACAGGAGTGTCCGGCCCGCGCCGCCTGCTCACCGGGGCCCTGCGCGACCTGGTCATCGGCATGACCGTCGTGCGGGCCGACGGGGTGGTGGCCCGCAGCGGCGGCCGGGTGGTCAAGAACGTGGCCGGGTACGACCTGGCGAAACTGCACACGGGCGGTCTCGGCACCCTCGGCGTGATCGCTTCGGTGGCCTTCCGCCTGCATCCGCTGCCGCCCGCCCTGCGGGTGGTGACCGTCCCCCTGGCCTCCCGAGCTCACGCGGAGCGGATCACGGCGGCCCTGCGCGCGACCACGGTCGTGCCTGCGGCGGTGGAGCTCCACTGGCCCGCCCGTCTCCCTCCACCACCCTCAACCGACGCCTCCGGCGCAACCCCGCCCGCCCGTCTCCCTCCACCACCCTCAACCGACGCCTCCGGCGCAACCCCACCCACCCGTCTCCCCCCACCACCCCCGACCGACGACGACCGCACGGCCCCGGCCCCGCCGCCTCCGGCCGCCCCCCACCACGGCCCCTGCCTGCGCGTCGTACTGGAGGGGACGCCGGAGGGGCTGGAGGCCAGGACCGCCACCGTGCTCTCGGTCCTGCGCGGGGCCGCGCCGCGGGAGGGCGCCGTGCCGCCCGATCCCCGGGTGGAGCGGGAACTGCCGGCGGGGTGGGGGCTGCTCCCCTCCGAGGGCACGGTCGTCCGGGTGTCCGTGCCGCCCGCCGAGTCGGCGGAGGCCGCCGAGGCGCTGTGCGCCCTGGCCGGCCCCGCGCACGGGGCGGTGGTCACCGGTTCGGCGCCGCGCGGCGCCCTCTTCGTCTCGTTCGACCCGGGCGCGCCCGCGGGGGCCGTGGCGGACACGGTGGCGGGGGCCCGCTCCCGTCCCGGCTGGTCGGCCACCCTGCTGCGGGCGGAACCGCACGTCCACGCAGCCGGGGTGGACCCGTGGGGCGAGATCCCCGGCCTGCCGCTGATGCGGGCCGTCAGGGACTCCTTCGACCCCGGCCGCCGCCTGGCACCGGGACGCTTCGCCGACGGCGCCTGAACCCGGCGCCCGAACCTTCCAGAACCTGAGGGAGTGCACGTGACCGACCAGCCGCCGGAGGCTCCACGCGAACGGGACCAGGTGTTCGGCGACCTGTTGAACGACTGCGTCCACTGCGGGTTCTGCCTCCCCACCTGTCCCACGAACGTGCTGTGGGGGCAGGAGATGGACTCGCCGCGCGGCCGCATCCACCTGATGTCCCAGATGCACGCCGAGGACGTCCTCACGGAGACGGCGGTCGGCCACTTCGACAACTGCCTGGGGTGCCTGGCCTGCGTCTCCTCGTGCCCGTCGGGGGTGGCCTACGACGCCCTCATCGAGCACACGCGGAACAGGGTGGAGAGGGAGCACGAGCGGCCCCGGGGGGAGCGGGTGCTGCGGGGGGCGATCTTCTCCCTGTTCCCGTACCGGCGCAGGCTGCGCCTCATGCGCGGACCGCTGCGGGCCTACGGGGCCACCGGTGCGTCCGCCCTCGTCCGGCGCTCGGGCCTGCTGGAGCGGATCTCCCCGGCCCTGGCGGCCATGGAGCGCATCGCGCCGCCGCTGTCCTCGCCCCCTCCCCCGCTCCCGCCCGTGGTCCCCGCGGTGGGGAGGGCGCGGGCCAGGGTGGGGATGCTCGTGGGGTGCGTCCAGGGCGCCTTCTTCCCCGAGGTCAACACCGCGACCGCGCGCGTGCTGGCGATGGAGGGCTGCGACGTGGTCGTCCCCCGCTCCCAGGGGTGCTGCGGCGCCCTGTCCGGGCACTCCGGGCGGTCGGAGGAGTCCGCTGCCTTCGCCCGGCGCCTCGTGGAGGTGTTCGAGCGGGCGCGCGTCGACCGGGTCGTGGTCAACTCCGCCGGATGCGGCTCCAGCATGAAGCACTTCGACCGCACCCTGGCCGAGGCGGGCGCGGACGACGCGTGGGTGCGCCGTGCGCGCGACATGTCGGCGAGGGTCGTGGACCTCACCGAGTTCCTGGTGGACCTGGGCCCGCGGGCCGAGCGCCATCCCCTCCCGCTGCACGCGGCGTACCACGACGCGTGCCACCTCTCCCACGGCCAGGGGATCACACAGGCCCCCCGCGCCCTCCTCGCGGGGATTCCGGGGCTGCGCGTGTCCGACCTGCCCGACAAGGAGGTCTGCTGCGGTTCGGCGGGCGTCTACAACCTGCTCAAGCCCGACGCCGCACGGGAACTCGGCGACCGCAAGGGCCGGGACGTGGCCTCCACCGGCGCCGACGCGCTGGTGTCGGGCAACCCCGGGTGCGCACTCCAGATCGCGTCGGCGATGGAGCGCGCGGGGAGGCGGGTCGCGGTGACCCACACCGCGCGCGTCCTCGACGCGTCGCTGCGCGGGCTCACCGTCGACCAGCTGCTGGGGCGCTGACCCGGGGCGGGCCCCGTCCACAGGACCGGGACGGGGCTGTCCCCGACCGGTGAACAGGTGCTTTCCTTGAACCAGGGGGGTCCCTCCCCCGGCCGCTCCGGCGTGCCCGCGCCCCGCCACGCCCGGGGCCGCGCCTGCCGCCTCCGCGTCTGCCGCCTCCGCACCGGCCCCTCCGATCCCGCCGGTTCCCGGCCCCACCGTCCTCCGCCCCCGTCTCACCCCGACACCCTTACGTGTCCCACATCACACCCATCCGCACGATTTCTCCCTCTCCCCCTCGAACAACGACCGCCCGGGCGACACAAGAGGGTGACAGAGAGGAGTTGCCGATGGTGACGAGCCACGACGGCGACCCGCCCGGACACGCGGAGTTCAACGCGGTGTTCGAGAGGCACTACGACGCGGTGTACGACTACGCGCGCCGCAGGGTCGGCCCCGACCTGGCCGACGACGTCGCCTCCGAGGCGTTCGTCGTCGCCTGGCGGCGGCGCGACAGGGTACCCGCGGACAGGGAGCTCCCCTGGCTGTACGCCTGCGCCCGCCGCATCACCCTCGCCACGTTGCGGGAGATCCGCGGACGCGGCGAGGTCCCCACTCCCCCGGAACAGCTCTGGCGGGACTCACAGGACGACACGGAGCAGGTCATCCGGCGCCAGTCGGCGCTCACCGCGCTGGCCGGGCTCTCCGACACCGACCGCGAGCTCGTGATGCTCGTGACCTGGGAGGGGCTGAGCAGCCGCGAGGCGGCCCGGGTGGTGGGCTGCGCCCCCGTGACCGCGCGGGGCCGCCTCCACCGCGCCCGCCGACGGCTCCAGGCCCTCATGGACGACACCGTCCGACCCGCTTCCGACACCCCTGACAGAGAGGACGCGTCGTGGACGACGTCACCGCGCTTCGCGCGCTCCTGAACGACAGCGACCCCCGTGCCGGGGCGACCACCTCCTTCCCCGACCGCCAGCGCGCACGTACGAAGGCCCTCGCCATGCTCGACGCAGCACCCGCCCGACGCCCCCTGTGGCGCCGGATCCCCGTCCTCGCCGGAGCCGCGACCCTGGTCGCCGCCACCACCGCCGCCGCGCTCGTGATCGGCACCGCCGGCGACGGCCCCGGGGGCATCCCCGCCGCGTACGCGGCGCCGCCGGACCCGATCGAGGTCACCGGGGGCGCGCCCGAGCCCGGCGCGGAGCGGCTCCTCGCCCTCGCGGAGTCGGCCGGGGCCGGCGAGGACGCCCCCGGCGACGGCGACGTCGCCCATGTCTCCTCGACCGGGCAGGAGCTGCTGACCGTCACCAGCTTCGCCGGTGAGGAGCCCAGCGACGACGACCTGCGCAGCGCCGGATTCATCCCCTACGACTGGCAGTACTGGCAGGGGCCGGGGGGTGACACGCGCGAGATCCGCGTCGCCGGAGAGGCCGAGGACACCCGGGGCGACGTCGAGGACCACCAAGAGTTCCTCGACGACCGGTCGGACGACTTCGAGAGCACCCTGCACGAGAGCCTCGTGCTCCCGCGGGACCTGCCCACCGACGCGGACGCCCTGGCGCGGGCCCTCCTCGGGTGGGGGCAGGACGACGTCCCGGCCGACAGTCCCGAAGCGGACGGAGCCCTCGTCAACGCCCTGAACCACCTCTACGAGAACCGTCCGCTGGACGCCGACGAGAGGGCCGCCTCCCTGCGCGTGCTCTCCGGCCTCTCCGGCGTCGAGTACGCCGGCCGGACCCAGGACCCCCTCGCCCGCGACGGCGAGCTCTTCCAGGTGCGGATCGAGGAGGGGTCGCAGACCAACGAGTACCGGTACGTCTTCGACCCCGAGAGCGGTGTGCTCCTCCACCGGGACGTCACCCTGATCGAGGAGGAGCCCGGCGAGTCCGCCCTCGCACGGCACGGCCTCGAACTCCCGGTGACCGTCTCGTACCGGACCTTCCTGTGGTCCGGCTGGGTTCCGGGCATCGGGGACCGCCCCTGACCCGGGACGGGCTGCGGGCCCCGCACCCGTGAGGGGCCGCCCGTGAACCAGGCTGTGCCCGGTCCGGCGCGCGGACCGGGCACAGCCTGCCACGGGTGCGGGGCCCGCAGCCCCGCCCCCGTGGTGCGGTCCTCAGGAGAGGAGGGAGGTCTCGCCCTCCGCCACGATGACGGCCGGGCCGCTCATCCTCGCGCCGTCGGAGTCCAGGAACACGGTGCACTCCCCGCCGAGGACCCTCACACGCCAGGTGGCGCCCTCGCCGGCAGGGGTGGCGGCGGCCGCCGCGGCGACGATCCCGGTGCCGCAGGAGCGGGTCTCGCCCGAGCCGCGCTCGAAGACGCGCATGTCGAGGACACCGGGTTCGACCTCGGTGTACACCTCCACGTTGGCGCCCGCGGGGAAGGCCTCGCGGTCCAGCAGCGGCGGCTCGGTCAGGTCCACGTCCGCGACGGGGCCGGGCACCTCACAGGCCAGGTGGGGGTTGCCCACCGAGATCTGCGCGCCGTGCACCACCTGCCGGGCGAGCTTCGCCGAGGACGTGCCCTGCCTCTCGACCCGGCCCATGTCGACGGTGACGTCGCCCCCGGGCCCGATCCGGACCTCCTTGGCGCCGTCCCTGGTGCCCACCTCGAAGACGTCGCCGCCGACCAGGCCGGCGTGCACCAGGTAGCGGGCGAACACCCGCACGCCGTTGCCGCACATCTCCGCGACGGTCCCGTCGGAGTTGCGGTAGTCCATGAACCACTCGGCGCGCTCCGCGGTGCGCGCGGACGGCGCGAGCGCCTCGCCCAGGGCGCGTGTGCGCACCACCCGCAGGATGCCGTCGCCGCCGATGCCCGCGCGGCGGTCGCACAGCAGGCGGACGGCCTCCTCCGTGAGGTCGAGCTCCCCGTCGGGGTCGGGGAGGATCACGAAGTCGTTCTCTGTTCCGTGGCCCTTGGCGAATCGCATGCCGACCATCCTAGGCGTGGTCACCGCGTGTCCCCGACCGCCCTCCGGGGCCCCGTGGCCCCGGCGGCGGCGGGAGCTCCGGCGCCCGGTACCGGCCGGGGCAGGCCGGGGCAGGCCGCGCACTGACTACGCTGGAGGAATGATCAAGGTGATCGCGGTTGTCGGCCCGACCGCTGTGGGCAAGTCCGATCTCGCCGTCGAGGTGGCCCTGCGACTCGAAGAGCGCACGGGGCGCCGGGGCGAGGTCATCAACGCCGACTCCATGCAGCTCTACCGCGGCATGGACATCGGCACCGCCAAGCTCGGCGAGGCCGACAGACGCGAGGTCCCCCACCACCTGCTGGACGTCTGGGAGGTCAGCGAGCCCGCGGACGTGGCCAGTTACCAGGACATGGCCCGTGAGCGCGTGGAGGACTGCGCCGACCGGGACGTCATCCCCGTCCTCGTGGGCGGGTCCGGGCTCTACGTCCGCGCCGTCCTGGACCACCTGGAGTTCCCCGGCACGGACCCCGGCGTGCGGGCCCGCCTGGAGGCGGAGCTCGGCGACGTCGGCCCGGGGGTGCTCCACGCCCGGCTGGCGGAGGCCGATCCGGCGGCGGCGCGCACCATCCTGCCCGGGAACGGGCGGCGGATCGTGCGGGCCCTGGAGGTCATCGAGCTGACCGGGCAGCCGTTCACCGCGAACCTGCCGGACCACACGTCCTTCTACCCGTGCACGCAGATCGGCCTGGCCTCCCCCCGCCCCTCGCTGGACGAGCGCATCGACGCCCGGGTGGAGCGCATGTGGGATCAGGGCCTGCTGGACGAGGTCCGCGCCCTGGACGGGCTGGGGCTGCGCGAGGGCCGTACCGCGTCCCGCGCCCTCGGGTACGCCCAGGCCCTGGCCCAGCTCGACGGCGAGATGTCCGAGGAGGAGGCGAAGGCGGCCACCGCCCAGGCGACCCGGCGCTTCGCCCGCCGCCAGGAGTCGTGGTTCCGCCGCGACCCCCGGGTCCGCTGGCTGCCCTACGACGCCCCCGACCTGGTCGAGCGCGCGCTGGCCCAGGTGGAGGCGGCCCTGTCCGGTTCTCCGGAGGAGCCCGGCGAGGCCCTGGTGGACGTGGCGACGCTGGTCCCGCACGGGCAGCGCTCACCCGGGTAGCGCCTCCCGCTCCCCCTGCCGTTCCGAGGACCGGGCCCCGCGGGGCCCGGTCCTCTGTGTCGTGCGCCCCTTGCCCCGGGGGACGCCTTCGCCTATGTTGACTGCGTGACCAGTTTTCAAAACTGGTCACGGAGTCAGGGAGAAGGGGTGGGGGATATGGTCGTCGCGTCAATACGCGTGGTCAAGCCGCATCCCGTCCGTCCCCGACTCGCAGGAGCACATCGTGAGCCCGTCGACCGACACGCCCCCGGGCGCCTCCACCACCCCCTCCCCGGCCGCGGACCCTGCCGTGGCCGAAAGGGAACTGAGGGCCGACCGCATCCTGGACGCCGCGGAGGAGCTGCTGGTGGCCTGGGGGCGCCGCAAGATCACCGTCGAGGACGTCGCCAGGAGGGCGAAGGTCGGCAAGGGCACCGTCTACCTCCACTTCGCCACCAAGGAGGCGCTGCTGCTCGCGGTGGTCATGCGGGCGCAGCTCGGCCTGATGGGGCAGGTCCTGGAGGTCATGGGCAGGTCGCCGGAGAACGTGCGGCCCAGCGAGGTCGCCCGCTCCCTGTACCTGCACCACCTCGACTCACCGCTGATGCGGGCCGTCCTCACCGGGGGCACCGAGTCCCTGGGGGACCTCTCCCGGGACGCGGCCGCCCTCGTCGGGGGGACGGTCCGCGAGCGCCAGAGGGCCATGAGGGCCTACTGGGACGTGCTGCGCGACCTCGGGCTCCTGAGCCCGGACCTCCCCGTGGACGACCAGCTGTACGCCTACAACGCGCTCGTCCTCGGCCACCTGGTCACCCCGCCCGTACTGGAGGAGCAGGGGATGCACGTGCCCGACCACGGCACGCGCGCCGACCTCATGGCACAGAGCGTCCGGCTGCTCCTGGAGCAGGACGCACCACCGGAGAACACGCGCAAGGCCCAGGCCAGGGTCCTGGAGATCTTCTCCGCCCTGGACCGGAGCATGCGCGCCGAGATCGCACGGCTGAAGCAGACACCAGGCACCACCTGACACCTCCCGAGGAGGGCCCATGACAGCCAACCCCCCGTCCGCCCGAGACGACCTCATCGACCTGCGCGCACCCGGGTTCGCCACCGACCCCTTCCCGGTGATCGAGCGGGTCCGAGCGGCGGGCGGGTCGGCGCCGGCCCTGTTCGTCGACACGCTGGAGGCCACGCTCTTCGTGGACGACGAGGACGTGCGCACCATCCTGGGCGACCGGCGGTTCGTCCTCGACCCCGCCAACGTCGCCGGAGAGGTCACCGCCAGGCGCTCCGACGCCCTCGCCGGGCTGGGCATCAGCCCCGACCTGGTCACCTATCTGACCGAGTCCCTCCTCGACAAGGACGCCGAGGACCACACCCGGCTGCGCAAGCTCGTCTCGCGCACGTTCACCGTGCGGCGCGTCAACGCGATGCGCCCCGCCGTCCAGCGGATCGCCGACGAGCTGATCGCGCGGCTCCCGGAGCTCGCCGACGGCGACGGGGTCGTGGACCTCATGCCGCACTTCGCCTACCCGCTGCCCATCGCGGTCATCTGCGACCTGGTCGGGGTCCCCGTCGAGGAGCGCTCCGCCTGGCGGTCCTGGAGCGAGCGGCTGTCCGCCTTCGACCCGACCCGGCCCGAACTCATGAACAGCGCCCTCGGGGAGATGGTCGAGCACATCAGGGGGATGCTGGCCGCCCGGCGCGCCGAGCCGACCGACGACCTGCTCGGCGCCCTGGTCCGGGCACGCGACGAGGACGGCGGACGCCTCAGCGAGAACGAGCTGATCACCCTGGTGTTCACGCTGGTCATCGCCGGCCACGAGACGACCGCGCACCTGCTCGGCAACGGCGTCCGCGCCCTGCTCGGGCACCCGGACCAGTGGGGGATACTCCGCGGGGACCCGGGGCTGCTGCCCGCGGCCGTGCACGAGATGCTCCGCTACGGCGGCACCGCGGTGATCGCCAAGGCGAGGTACGCCGTCGAGGACGTCGAACTGCGCTCCGGCCGCGTGGCCGCCGGGACGCGGGCGATCGCGGTCATCGGCGGTGCCAACCGCGACCCGCGGGTCCACCCGGAACCCCAGCGGTTCGACATCACACGCCACCACGGCAGGCCGGGGGAGGCGCACGTCGGCTTCGGGCACGGCGTCCACTACTGCCTGGGCGCCGCCCTGGCCCGCCAGGAGGGGGAGGTCGGCGTCGGCGCGCTGGTCTCCGCCCATCCGGACCTGTCCCTGGTCCCCGGGCGCGATCCCCGCCCGGGGGCCGTCCCCGGCGCCCTGCGCCTGGACAGCCTCCCGGTCCGGCTCTGAGGCCGGTCCGTCGTCCCCGGGGCCCGGCCCCGGAACGGCGCCGCCCCCCTGCGCCGCGGCGCAGGGGGGCGTGCGTGCTCGTCACGGGCTCACACGTCCGGAGCCCTCCCGGTCGCAGGCCTCAGGCGTCGCAGCACCCGCCGACGGCGGCGGGCTGCTGGGCCGGGGCGCCGATCCCGGGCATGCCCAGCAGGACGTCCGGCTTGGCGTCCGCGGCCGGGCGGCCGTTGCGGGCCGCCCAGGCGTCGCCCGAACGGGTACGGCGCAGTCCGCGGATCCCCGAGTCGGACACCAGGTGGTGCGGTGCGGCGTAGGTGACCTCGACGGTCACCACGTCGCCGGGGCGCGGCTCCTCGCCCTCGCCCACCGCGAAGTGGACCAGGCGGTTGTCCGGGGCGCGGCCGGACAGGCGGCGGTGCTCGCCGTCCTTCTTGCCCTCGCCCTCCGACACCAGCAGGTCGACCTCCCGGCCGACGAGCTTCTTGTTCTCCTCCCAGGAGATCCCGTCCTGGAGCTCCACCAGCCGCTGGTAGCGGTCCTTGACCACGTCCGGCGGCACCTGTCCGTCCATGGTGGCCGCCGGGGTTCCCGGGCGCTTGGAGTACTGGAAGGTGTACGCCATGGAGAAGCGGGCCTCGCGGACCACGTGGAGGGTCTCCTGGAAGTCCTCCTCCGTCTCCCCGGGGAAGCCCACGATGATGTCCGTGGTGATCGCGGCGTGCGGCATGGCGGCGCGCACCTTCTCCACGATGCCGAGGAAGCGCTCCTGGCGGTAGGAGCGGCGCATGTCCTTGAGGACCTTGCTGGACCCGGACTGCAGCGGCATGTGGAGCTGCGGCATGACGTTGGGCGTCTCGGCCATGGCCTCGATGACGTCGTCGGTGAAGTCCCTCGGGTGCGGGGAGGTGAAGCGCACGCGCTCCAGCCCCTCGATCCCGCCGCAGGCGCGCAGCAGCTTGGAGAAGGCCTGCCGGTCGCCGAAGCCGCTGCCGTAGGCGTTGACGTTCTGGCCGAGCAGGGTGATCTCGCTGACGCCCTCGGCGACCAGGGCGCGCACCTCGGCGAGCACGTCGCCGGGGCGGCGGTCCTGCTCCTTGCCCCGCAGCGCGGGCACGATGCAGAAGGTGCAGGTGTTGTTGCAGCCGACGGAGATCGACACCCACGCCGCGTACGCGGACTCCCGGCGGCTGGGCAGCGTGGACGGGAAGTGCTCCAGGGACTCGGCGATCTCCACCTGCGCCTCGCGCTGGACGCGGGCGCGCTCCAGCAGCGTGGGCAGGGAGCCGATGTTGTGGGTGCCGAAGACGACGTCGACCCAGGGCGCGCGGCGCACGATCTCGCCGCGGTCCTTCTGGGCGAGGCAGCCGCCGACGGCGATCTGCATCCCCGGGTTGGCATCCTTGACCGGGCGCAGGTGCCCGAGGTTGCCGTAGAGGCGGTTGTCGGCGTTCTCCCTGACCGCACAGGTGTTGAACACGACGATGTCTGCGGTGGTGTCCTCGGCTGCGCGCGCGTACCCAGCGTCCTCCAGCAGACCGGAGAGGCGCTCGGAGTCGTGGACGTTCATCTGGCAGCCGTAGGTCCGCACTTGGTAGGTACGACTCTGGCTCACGGGACCAGGCTATCCGGTGCGGCGCACCGCCCGGGGACGGCCGAGGGCCCCCGGCCGCCCCGCCCGGGCGCGCGCCGCGGCCCGTCCTCCGGGGCGTACCGGCGCGTCGCGTTATCGACCCGGTTCTGCGGCGTTTTCCGGGCGACCGATAGTCGACGCCCCGAATCGGAAACGCCACCGGACAAACACCCAGAGTGGCGATATCAAACCGAACAACGTTCACTGGTAACGTTTCCAGTCGTGAGTCTGTAACAAGTGCGCCACCGCGAATTCGGGCGGCGTTTTCAGGGTGACAGTGCTCGTCGAACCCACTAAGTTCCCCACATGACATCAACTCCTCTCGTCGTGCTGGAGAACGTCAACAAGCACTTCGGCGACCTGCACGTGCTCCAAGACATCAATCTGACGGTTAACTCCGGCGAGGTGGTAGTCGTCATCGGACCGTCCGGGTCCGGAAAGTCGACTCTGTGCCGAGCGATCAACCGCTTGGAGACCATCGACTCCGGGGTTATCACCCTGGACGGCCAGCCCCTGCCGGCGGAGGGACGCGGTCTCGCCAAACTCCGCAGCGACGTCGGCATGGTGTTCCAGTCCTTCAACCTGTTCGCGCACAAGACCGTGCTGCAGAACGTGACCCTGGGGCCCACCAAGGTCCTTCGCCAGTCCAAGGCCGATGCCGAGAAGCGCGGCATGGAGCTCCTGGACCGGGTCCGGATCGGCAACCAGGCGAACAAGTACCCGGCCCAGCTCTCCGGCGGGCAGCAGCAGCGTGTGGCCATCGCCCGGGCCCTGGCGATGAACCCCAAGGTGCTCCTCTTCGACGAGCCCACCTCCGCGCTCGACCCGGAGATGGTCCAGGAGGTCCTGGACGTCATGACCGACCTGGCGACCGAAGGCATGACCATGGTCGTCGTCACCCATGAGATGGGCTTCGCCCGTCGCGCCGCCAACCGCGTCGTGTTCATGGCCGACGGCCAGATCGTCGAGGAGAACACTCCGGACGAGTTCTTCACGAACCCCCGCTCCGAGCGGGCCCAGGACTTCCTCTCCAAGATCCTGACCCACTAGATCTCCCCTTTCCTTCCCCTTCTCCCGAACTCAAGGAAGAGGTATCCGACATGCGAGTCGGACGCATCAGCAGCATCCTGGGCGGCACCGCGGCTCTGGCCTTCGCTCTCACCGCCTGTGGCACCGCCGACGTCGGCGGTGGCGGCGAGGGCGGCGGCGACGGCGGCGAGGGCGGCGGCGACACCATCACCATCGGCGTCAAGTACGACCAGCCGGGTCTGGGCCTCCTCGAGGGGGACACCCCCGTGGGCTTCGACGTCGACGTCGCCACCTACATCGCCGGTGAGCTCGGCTACTCCCCGGAGCAGATCAACTGGGAGGAGGCGGCCTCCGCGAACCGCGAGTCCTTCCTCCAGCAGGGCACCGTCGACATGGTGATCGCCACCTACTCGATCACCGACGAGCGCCGCCAGGTCGTCGACTTCGCGGGCCCGTACTACGTCGCCCAGCAGGACATCCTGGTGGCCGCCGACAACACCGACATCGAGGGGCCGGAGGACCTGTCCGGCCAGGTGCTGTGCTCCGCCTCCGGTTCGCGGTCGGCCAACAACATCGTCGACGACATGGGCATCGACGCCGAGCTGCGCGAGGCCGGCAACTACTCCGAGTGCCTGGAGCTCCTCGGCAACGGCACCGTCGACGCGGTGACCACGGACAACACCATCCTCGCGGGCTTCGCCGCGCAGAACCCGGACACCTACCGGATGGTCAACAACCCATTCGGCGAGGAGAAGTACGGCGTGGGCCTGCCCGCCGGCTCCACCGAGCGCTGCGAGGAGGTCAACGCCGCCATCACCAAGATGTGGGAGGAGGGCGCCGCGACCGACGCCCTCGAGACCGCCTTCGGCGCCACCGACTTCGCCTTCGAGGAGGAGGTCCCCGCGCTCGAGGACTGCGCCTAAGTCCACCCCGTACTGACCGCGCGCCCGCGGCGGAACCGGACTCCCGTTCCGCCGCGCGGCCCTTGACCAGCTGGGACCCATGGAAGCCTTTCTCAGCAATATCGACAGGGTTGTCGACGGTTTCTCATGGACCGTCCGGCTCACCCTCCTCAGCGCTCTCTTCTCCTTCGTTCTGGGCATCCTGCTCACCGCGATGCGGGTCTCCCCCGTCCCGCTGCTGCGCGCCATCTCCACGGCCTACGTGGAGGGCGTCAGGAACACCCCCCTGACCCTGGTTCTGCTGTTCTGCGGGCTGGGCCTCAACAGCGCCCTCGGGCTGAGCCTGTCCGGCACCGTCGCGTGGGACGTGTTCTGGTGGGCGGTCATCGGCCTCTCCGCCTACACCGCCTGCTTCGTCTCCGAGTCGCTGCGCTCGGGCATCAACACCATCCCCCTCGGCCAGGTGGAGGCGGCCCGTTCCCTGGGTCTGACCTTCACCCAGAACCTGCGGCTGATCGTCATCCCGCAGGCTCTGCGCACCGTCGTCGGCCCGCTGGGCAGCGTGCTCATCGCGCTGACCAAGAACACGACCGTCGCCTCCGTCGCGGGGCTGGGCGTTCAGGAGGCGTCCAGGGAGATGAAGCTCATGTTCGACCAGGGCATCGCGCCGGTCCTGCCGACCTTCGTCGGCTTCGCGATCGGCTTCCTGATCCTGACCCTGCCGACGGGCTACTTCTTCGGCTGGCTCTCCAAGCGCATGGCGGTGGTCCGATGAGTGCGCAGAGCGTCCTCTTCGACGCGCCGGGTCCCAAGGCCCGTGCTCGCAACGTGGTCTACACCGTCGGCACGCTGATCCTCTTCGCGATCGGCCTGGCGATCCTGTACCTGGGCTTCAACCGCACCCTGACCGAGCGGGAGACGGGGTTGTTCGACCCCGCCACCTGGGCGGTCAACCCGGCCGGGCAGTGGACGGCCGAGAAGTGGGAGCCGTTCCTGCGGCCCGACACCTGGACCGACTACGTCGTCCCGGGCCTCCAGAACACCCTGACGGCCGCCCTGACCGCCGCGGTGCTCGCCATCGCGTTCGGCCTCGTGTTCGGTATCGGCCGCATGTCGGACCACTGGTGGATCCGCGTCCCGGCCGGGGCCGTCGTGGAGTTCTTCCGCGGCATCCCGCTGCTGATGCTGATCTTCTTCACGATGGCGCTGCCCATCGTGGCGTACCAGGTGTTCGACATCCCCACCGGCACGTTCCAGGTGACGGCGCTGGTCGCCGTCGTCACGGGTCTGACCCTGTACAACGGGTCGGTGCTGGCGGAGGTGTTCCGCGCCGGCGTGCTCGCCGTGCCCAAGGGGCAGTCCGAGGCGGCGCAGGCCATCGGCATGACGAAGACCCAGAACATGTGGCTGATCCTCATCCCGCAGGCGATCACCTCGATGATGCCCGCGATCGTCGCCCAGCTGGTGGTCCTGCTCAAGGACTCCGCGCTGGGCTACATCGTCGCCTTCCCGGAGCTGCTGCGCAGCTTCACCCTGGTGGCGACCCGCGAGAGCAACGTCATCCCCGCGGCGATCATCTGCGCGATCATCTACATCGTCATCAACCTGTCCCTGAGCCGGTTCGCGATCTGGCTGGAGCGCCGCAACTCCCGCCGCGGCAGGCCCTCCACCAAGCCGACGGCCGCCGGCGGCGCCCCCGTGGCGGTACAGCCCGGACCGGCGGCCCCGGACGCCACCGCCCAGGAGCCCGCCGAGGGCGGAGCGACCGCCGCCGGCCCGTCCGGCGCGACCGCGCCGGACGAGGGCTCCGACAAGGACGGCGAAGGCCCGGAGAACCGGCGGGACTGATCCCCCGCCCCGGCCGCCACGGCCCCGCGCACGCCACGACGGCGTACGCGGGGCCGTCGCCGTTCCCCGCCGGGAGACAGGTCCCCACGGGACTGCACAGGGACGCGTGTGAGGACTAAGGTCGACATGTCATCTGATCGAACCCACGACCCATCCTGAGCGGGACATGTCTGAACTGTCGAGCCCCTACGGCTCCTGGCCATCGCCCATCAGCGCCGGCGACGTCGCCCGAGGAGTACGCCGGATGGCGTTCCCCTCCGTCGTGGGCGACGAGGTCTGGTGGGAGGAGAGCCGACCGGAGGAGGGACGGACCACCCTCATGCGGCGGGACGCCGACGGGACGGTGACCGACCTGCTTTCCGCGCCCTGGAGCGCGGGCACGCGGGTCCACGAGTACGGGGGACGTGCCTTCCTGCCCGTCCCCCGCCGTGACGACAAGGCCATCGCCCGTGTAGGCGTCGTGTTCTCCCGGTCCTCCGACCAGCGCCTCTACCTGCTGGAACGCGGTACGAGGGAGCCGGTCCCCCTCACACCCGAGCCCGAGGAGCCCGCGGCGCTGCGCTACGCCGACCCCGCGCTGAGCCCCGACGGGCGCAGCGTGCTGTGCGTGCGCGAGCAGCACGCGCGGGGCGAGGTGCGCCGGTCGATCGTGGCCGTGCCCCTCTCCGGGCGGGGGGCCGGGGACCCGTCGGCGGTGCGCGAGCTGGTGTCGGGGGCGGACTTCTACGCCTCGCCCACCCCCTCCCCCGGTGGCGGCCACCTGGCCTACGTGCGCTGGAACCACCCGCGCATGCCCTGGGACGGCAGTGAGCTGCGCGTGGGCGCGCTGGGCGAGACCGGCCTGTCCGCCGAGTACACGATCAAGGGGGGCGTGGACGAGTCGGTGGTGTCCCCCGCCTGGGTGGACGACGCGACCCTGTACGTGGCCTCGGACTGGCCCGGCTGGTGGAACCTGTACCAGGCGGGGACGACCGGGCAGCCGATCGCCCTCTACCCGGCGGAGGAGGAGTTCCACGCCTCGCCGGGCCGGCTGGGCAACCGGTCCTTCTGCGTGCTGGAGTCGGGGAAGGTCGTGGCGCTGCACGGGCACGCCGACCTGACGCCGAGCGTGTACGACCCCGACACCCTCGACCTGACGCCCGTGGCGACCGACCTGACCACGTGGGGGATGCTGGACACGGACGGCCGCTCGGTGGTGGCGGTGGCCTCGTCCCCGACCGAGCCCCCGTGCCTGGTGCGGCTGGACCCGGCCTCAGGACGGGTGGAGGTGCTGCGCCGGGCCGCCGAGGAGCTGCCCGACCCCGCCTACCTCCCCGTCCCCCGGCAGGAACGGCTCCCCGGGCGCTACGGGGCGCCCGTGTACGCCAACGTGTACCCGCCGACCAACCCCGGCGCCGGGGCCCGGGGGCCCGCGCCGTACGTGGTGTGGGCGCACGGGGGCCCGGTGTCGGTCAGCACGCTGGAGTTCGACCTGGCCAAGGCGTACTTCACGAGCCGCGGGATCGGCGTGGTGGACGTCAACTACGGGGGTTCCACCGGGTACGGCCGCTCGTACCGCAAGCGCCTGCACAAGGAGTGGGGCGTGGTGGACGTGGAGGACTGCTCGGCCGCCGCGCGGGCCCTCGTGGAGCAGGGGGTGGCCGACCCCGAGCGGCTGGCGATCCGCGGCCCGAGCGCCGGCGGGTACACGGCGCTGATGGCGCTGACCGGTGACACCTTCGCCTGCGGGGTGTCGCTGTTCGGTGTGACCGACCTGCTGGGGTTCGCGGAGAGCACGCACGACTTCGAGTCGCGGTTCCTGGACTCCCTCGTCGGCACGCTGCCGGGGTTCGTGGAGCGGTACCGTGAGCGCTCGCCGGTCAACCGGGCCGGGGACATCGATGCCCCGGTGCTCCTGCTGCAGGGGCTGGACGACCCCGTCGTCACCCCGGACCAGGCCTTCTCGATGGCGACCGCGCTGGGGCGCCACGGGACCCCGTACGCCCTGCTGGAGTTCGAGGGCGAGGCGCACGGGTTCACGGCGGAGGACGTCCGCGTCCGGGCGCTGGAGGCCGAGCTGGCCTTCTACGCGAGGGTGTTCGGGTTCACGGCAGACGTCGCCCCGCTGGAGCTCGTGACCGATCCGCCGGAGCCGCGCCCCGCTCCGGAGCCCGCCGGACCGCCCGAGGCGGACGCGGCGGCGGAGCCGGGGTCCGCCGCGACCGGCGACGAGGGCGCCGACGCCCCCGCGGGGGCCCCTGCCGGGGGCGGGGGACCCGGCGAACAGGCGCCGCACCCCGCCGGAACGGCCGGGGCGTCCGCCTCCGAGTGAGGCGGTCGGCGTGAGCGGGGCGTCGGCCCCGCGCCCCGCTCCGGGGCGCGGGGCGGGTCAGTCCTTCGGGGTGCCCACTCGCAGGCGGTTGCCGTCGGGGTCGCGCAGCTCGGTCTCGCGGGCCCAGGGGACGTCCCGCACCGGGACCCCGAACTCGGCGGCGACCGCGTCGACGTCGCGTACCCGCAGGTAGACCAGGGTGTCGGGGCGGGCGTCGCCCTCGTGCTCGGACAGGAACAGCCGGACCTGCCCGCGCGCGACCCCGACGAAGGCGGGGAGGCCCGGCTCGAACCGGTGCTCCCACTCGCGGGTGAAGCCCAGGCGCCGGTACCAGGCCGAGGCCGCTTCGGCGTCGGCGACGCGGAGGATCGGGACGGCTTCCTCGTGCACGGGACCTCCCATGGTCATCGGTGTCGCGGAGCGCGCGGGCGGCCGTGAGTCGCGTCCCGGTCAGAGGTCGGGGTCGTACAGGTCGGCTTCGACGCCCTCGCGTTCGAGTTCCTCGCGGACGACCCGGTAGGCCAGGCCCGAGGAGTAGCCCTTGCGGGCGAGGACGCCCAGGGCCCGCCTGATGCGGACCTCCCGGTCCTTGCCCCGGGTCGTGGCGAGGCGGCGGCGGGCCAGGTCGCGGGCGGCCTCCTCCTCGTCCTGGTCGCTCAGTTCCGCGACCGCCTCCTTGACGGTGTCCTCCTCCACGCCCCGGGTGCGCAGCTCCTGGGCGAGGGCGCGTCGGGACAGCCGCCTGCCGTGGTGGCGGGAGGAGACCCAGGCGTGGGAGAAGGCGGCGTCGTCGATCAGCCCTGCGTCGCCGAACGCCCCCAGGACCGCGTCGACGACCTCCTCCGGGAACTCCCTGCGGTGCAGCGCCCGTTCGAGCTGGGCGCGGGTGCGCGGGGAGTGGGTGAGCATCCGCAGGCACAGGGCGCGGGCCCGTGCCTCGGGGTCGTCCCCGGGCGGTGTCGACCCGCCCGGGGAGGTGTCCTCGGAGACGTCCTCGGGGCGTGCACCGCCGGAGGGGCGCCGCCCCCCGGGCCGGCCCCGGTCACGCATCCGGCGCGGGCGCCTTGGCGGTCTTGGCCGGGGCGCGCTTGGCGGGCGCCTTGGCCGCGGTGTCCGCCGAGTCCTTCGCGGTCTCCTTGCCGCTCTCGGCCGCGGAGCCGGAGGCGCTGTCGTCGCCCTTGACGGGCACGCCCAGCTTCTCCTTGATCTTCTTCTCGATCTCGTTGGCCAGGTCGACGTTCTCGCGCATGAACGTGCGCGCGTTCTCCTTGCCCTGGCCCAGCTGGGTGCCCTCGTACGTGTACCAGGCGCCGGACTTGCGCACGATGCCGTGCTCCACGCCCAGGTCGATGAGGCTGCCCTCGCGGGAGACGCCGACGCCGTAGATGATGTCGAACTCCGCCTGCTTGAACGGCGGCGCGATCTTGTTCTTGACCACCTTGACCCGGGTGCGGTTGCCGACCGCGTCCGTGCCGTCCTTGAGCGTCTCGATACGGCGGACGTCCAGGCGGACCGACGCGTAGAACTTGAGCGCCTTGCCGCCGGTGGTCGTCTCCGGGGAGCCGAACATGACGCCGATCTTGTCGCGCAGCTGGTTGATGAAGATCGCGGTGGTGCCCGTCTGGTGCAGCACACCGGCCATCTTGCGCAGCGCCTGCGACATCAGGCGGGCCTGCAGGCCGACGTGGCTGTCGCCCATCTCGCCCTCGATCTCGGCCCGGGGGACCAGGGCGGCCACCGAGTCGATCACGACGATGGAGACAGCGCCGGAGCGCACCAGCATGTCGACGATCTCCAGGGCCTGCTCGCCGGTGTCCGGCTGGGAGAGCAGGAGGTTGTCGGTGTCGACGCCGATCTTCTTGGCGTACTCGGGGTCGAGCGCGTGCTCGGCGTCGACGAAGGCGGCGATGCCGCCCATCCTCTGCGCGCTGGCCACCGCGTGCAGGGCGACGGTGGTCTTACCGCTCGACTCGGGGCCGTAGACCTCGATGATCCGCCCCCGGGGCAGACCGCCGATGCCGAGCGCCACGTCGAGGGCGATCGCCCCGGTGGGGATCGACTCGATCGGCGGGCGATCATCGTCGCCCAGGCGCATGATGGAGCCCTTGCCGAACTGCCGCTCGATCTGCGCGAGCGCTGTGTCGAGAGCCTTGTCTCGGTCTCCAGATGCCACGGGATACCCCTGTTGTTGGGTGGATGCCTTCTTCTTCATGATGCGCACGACGCTACGCGGTCGATACGACAATCGCGACGTCCGACGTTCGCCTGTGGACAACCCACACTACCCGAACCTCTGTTCGATTTCGTGGGCGACCCGTGGACGAACCGTCGTCGCGGCGCGCCGGCGGCCCGCTCCGTCACCGCGCGGAGAGCGGGAGGTCGAACGCGTCGCACACCGCCCGCCACACCTCCTTCGGGCTCGCCCCGTCGGCGAGCGCCTGCTGGACCGTCCTGGAGCCGAGACCCTCGATGACGTAGTCCTTGGCCAGGCTCTGCGCGTACGCCTCGCCAAACTGCTGGTGCATGTTGTTCCAGAAAGCAGTGAGTCTCATCGGCCCCAGTATCGGGGATCGGCGCGCCCGCCGCGCCCCTTCCGCCGTTCTGTCCCCGACGGCGGGCACACTGGCGGGATGAGTCGTGTGTCGCATCCCCTCGAACGCTTCGGACCGGCCACGCGGACCTGGTTCGACCAGGCCTTCCCCGCCGGCCCGACCCCGGCGCAGGCGGGCGCCTGGGAGTCCGTCGCCGGGGGGAGCAACACGCTCGTCGTGGCCCCCACGGGGTCGGGCAAGACCCTCTCCGCGTTCCTGTGGTCCCTGGACCGCCTGCTCACCTCTCCCCCTCCCGAGGACCGCTCCAGGCGGTGCCGCGTGCTCTACGTCTCCCCGCTCAAGGCGCTGGCCGCGGACGTGGAGCGCAACCTGCGCGTCCCCCTCGCGGGGATAGCGGCCGCGGCCGGCGCCGCGGGCCGGGACCTGTCCCCGGTCACCGTGGGCGTGCGCACCGGGGACACCCCCTCCGACGAGCGGCGCAGGCTCGCCACCCGGCCCCCGGACGTCCTCATCACGACACCCGAGTCGCTGTTCCTCGTGCTCACCTCGCGCGCCCGCGAGGGGCTCTCGGGGGTGGAGACGGTGATCGTGGACGAGGTGCACGCCCTGGCGGGCACCAAGCGCGGGGCCCACCTGGCGCTGAGCCTGGAACGGCTGGAGGCCCTGCTGGACCGGCCCGCGCAGCGGATCGGCCTGTCGGCGACCGTGCGCCCGCCCGAGCTCGTCGCCGGGTTCCTCGGCGGAGCCGCGATCGTCTCCCCGCCCGACTCCCCCGGTCTGGACCTGCGCGTGGTGGTGCCCGTCCCCGACATGGAGGAGCCCGACGCCCCCGAGGCGGCGGCCCTGCCGCCCGGCGCCCCGGAGGAGACGGGCGCGGAGCCCGTTCCGCTCCCCGTGGGCCCGGACGCGGAGGGGCACGGCGGGGACGCTATCCCCGACCGTGCCGGGGCCCTCGTCCCCCGGCCCCACGCCGACGGCGTCGGGGCGCGTCCGGAGCCCGACCCGCGCGGCGCCGGCGCCCGTCGGGGCGGATCCATCTGGCCGCACGTCGAGCGCCGGGTCCTGGACCTCGTCGAGTCCCACCGGTCCACGATCGTCTTCACCAACGGGAGGCGCACGGCCGAGAAGCTGTGCGCCCGCGTCAACGACCTGTACGCGGAGCGGCACGGATCCGAGCTCCCGTCGGAGGCCCCGGCCGCGCAGGTCATGGCCCAGTCCGGGCAGAGCAGGGGCGGGGAGGCCGTGGTGGCGCGCGCCCACCACGGCTCGATGTCCAAGGCCGAGCGGGCGCTGATCGAGGACGACCTCAAGGCGGGACGCCTGCGCTGCGTGGTGGCCACCTCCAGCCTGGAGCTGGGCGTGGACATGGGCGCGGTCGACCTCGTGGTCCAGGTGGCCGCGCCGCCGTCGGTGGCCAGCGGGCTGCAGAGGGTCGGGCGGGCCGGGCACCGGGTCGGCGAGACCTCGCAGGGCGTGTTCCTCCCCCAGTTCCGGGGGGACCTGCTGGCGACGACCGTGGTCGCCGAGCGCATGCGCGCGGGCGGCATCGAACGGCTGGAGATGCCGCTCAACCCGCTGGACGTGCTGTCCCAGCACATCGTGGCGATGGTGGCCATGGACGACTGGCCGGTGGCCGAACTGGCCGCCCTGGTGCGGCGGGCGGCCCCGTTCGCCGACCTGGCCGACTCCGTGCTGGAGTCGGTCCTGGACATGCTCTCGGGCCGCTACCCCTCGGACGAGTTCGCCGAGCTGCGCCCGCGCGTCGTGTGGGACCGGGACGCGGACGTCCTGCGCGCGCGGCCGGGAGCGCAGCGGCTGGCCGTGATCAGCGGCGGCACCATCCCCGACCGCGGCCTGTACGGCGTGCACCTCGCGGGGCGGGACGGGGGCAGGGCGCCCACCAGGGTCGGCGAGCTGGACGAGGAGATGGTCTACGAGTCGCGCGTCGGCGACGTGTTCGTGCTGGGCTCCACGTCGTGGCGGATCGAGGCGATCACCGCCGACCGGGTCCTGGTCTCCCCGGCGCCCGGCAGGCCGGGCCGGATGCCGTTCTGGAAGGCCGACGCCCAGGGCCGCCCGGTGGAGCTGGGCCGCGCGATCGGCGCCATGACCAGGGAGCTCGCCGACTCCGGCCCGGAGGAGGCGCTGGCCCTGGCCGAGGGCGCCGGGCTGGACCGCTGGGCCGCCCGGAACCTGGTGGCCTACGTCGCGGACCAGCGGTGGGCCACCGGCCAGGTGCCGGACGAGCGGACGGTCGTGGTCGAGCGCTTCCGCGACCAGGTCGGCGACTGGCGCGCGGTGGTCCACTCGCCGCTCGGGGCCCGGGTCCACGCGCCGTGGGCGCTGGCGATCGCGGCCCGGGTGCGGGAGCGGTTCGGGGCGGACGCCCAGGTGGTGCACGGCGACGACGGGATCGTGCTGCGGCTGCCCGACTCCGAGTCGCTCGACCGGGCGGGCGGCCTGGCCGACCTGGTGGCGCTGGACCCCGAGACGGTGGAGGGGGTCGTCACCGAGGAGCTGACCGGTTCGGCCCTGTTCGCCTCCCGGTTCCGGGAGTGCGCGGCGCGGGCCCTGCTGCTCCCCCGCCAGCGCCCGGACCGGCGGATGCCGCTGTGGCAGCAGAGGCTGCGGGCCTCGCACCTGCTGTCGGTGGCGGGGCGGTACGGGTCGTTCCCGATCGTGCTGGAGACGGTGCGCGAGTGCCTTCGGGACGTGTTCGACGTGCCCGCGCTGGTGGAGGTGCTCGGCGACCTCCGTGCGAGGCGGACACGGGTGGTGGAGGTGCGCACGGAGCGCGCGTCGCCGTTCGCGCAGTCCCTGCTGATGGAGTACACGGCGGCGTTCCTCTACGAGGGCGACGCCCCGGCCGCCGAGGTGCGCGCGCAGGCCCTCACCCTGGACCCGTCCCTGCTGGCCGACCTCCTGGGCCACGCCGACCTGAGGGACCTGCTCGACCCCGACGTCGTGGAGCACGTCGGTGCCCTGCTCCAGCGGACCGCCGCCCCGGTGCGGGACGCGGAGGGCGCGGCGGACCTGCTGCGCGAGGTGGGGCCGCTGACGACGGAGGAGGCGGCCGGGCGGGGCGTGGAGGAGGCGTGGCTGGAGGGGTTGGAGGCCGAGGGCCGGATCGTGCGGATGCGTTTTCCGGGCGAGCGGCCCGGCGCGACCGGGCGCTGGTGCGCGGTGGAGGACGTGGCGCGGCTCCGCGACGCCCTGGGCGCCGAACCCCCGGCGGGGGTGCCCGCCGCCCTGCTCGAACCGGTGGCGGACGCCCGGCGCGACCTCGTGTCCCGGTACGCCCGCACGCACGGCCCGTTCACCGCCGCCGAGGCCGCGGAGCGGCTCGGCCTGCCCGAGGACGGGGTCCTGGGCGTGCTGCGCGTCCTGGCGCGCGAGGGCAGGGTGTCCCGGGGCGGGTTCCGGCCTGAGGGGACCGGCCCCCCGGCCTCCGTCGGCGGCGGGGCCCCGCGGGCGGGGAGGGCCGCCACCGAGTGGTGCGACGCCGACGTGCTCCGGAGGCTGCGGCGCGGGTCGATCGCGCGCCTGCGCCGGGAGGTGGAGCCCGTGGACCCGGCGGTCCTGGCCAGGTTCGCGCCGATGTGGCAGCGTGCGACCCCCTCGGAGCGGTGGCGCGGGCCGGACGCCGTGTTCGAGGCGGTGGAGTCGCTGCGGGGCGCTCCGGTCGCGGCCTCGTCCCTGGAGTCGCTGGTGCTGCCCGCCCGGGTCGAGGGGTACGCCCCCAACCGCCTGGACGAGCTGACCCAGGCGGGCGAGGTGGTCTGGGCCGGGGTCGGGACCCTGCCCGGCGAGGACGGGTGGCTGACGCTGGTCCCCGCGGACGAGGCGGCGGTGCTGCTGCCCGACCCCCTGACCCCCGACGAGGGGACCCTGCCGCACACCGTGCTGGAGGTGCTGCGGGAGGGCGGGGCCCTGTTCTTCCGGGACGTGGCCGACCGGGCCGCCCGCGTCCTGGGCGCCGCGGCGGTCACCGACGGGGACCTGGTGGACGCGCTGTGGACGCTGGTGTGGAACGGGCTGGTCACCAACGACACGCTCGCCCCGCTGCGCGCCCGGCTGGGCGCGGGGCCCGCGCCGCGCAGGGCCCCCTCGCGCGCGGGGCGCGTGCGGCGGCCGACGCTGCCGACCCGGTCGGGGCCTCCCTCGGCGGCGGGCCGCTGGTGGGTGCTGCCCGAGCGCGAACCCGACCCCACCCGGCGCGCGCTGGCCCGGGTGGAGGCCAGGCTGGAGCGCGCGGGCCTGCTGGTGAGGGGGTGGCAGGGACGCAACGTCTCCCAGGAGGAGTACCGGGTGCTGCGGTCCATGGAGGAGTCCGGGCGGGCGCGCCGCGGCTACTTCGTGGAGGGGTTGGGCGGGGCCCAGTTCGCGCTGGCGGGGGCGGTGGACCGCTTGCGCGCGCTGTCCGGGGACGCCCCCGGCGGGGCGCTCGCGCCGGTGGTGCTGGCGGCGACCGACCCGGCCAACCCGTTCGGCACGGACCTGCCGTGGCCGAGGGGGGCCGAGGACCCGGCGTCGCGTCCGGGCCGGAACCCGGGCGCGGTGGTGGTGCTCGACGGCGGCCGCCCGACCCTCTACGTGGGAAGGGGAGGGCGCTCCGTCCTCACGTTCGGCTCGCCCCCGGACCTGCTGGAGCGGGCGGCGCGGGCCCTGGCCGGGGTGGTGCGCGAGGGCGCCCTGGGCGCGCTGACCGTGGAGCGCTCGGACGGGACGGAGGTCTTCGGGACCCCTGTGGACGCCGCCCTGGTGGCGGCCGGGTTCCACGTCACCCCCAAGGGTCTGCGCCTGCGGCCCTGACAAGGCGGAAACTTGTTGCCGCACGGCGGGGGCGGGTCCACAATGGCCCCCGGCCGGCAGGGGCCCGGCCGAGGCGGAGGGGAGGCGCTCGTGGACCTGGAGATCCGGCCGATGCGGCCGGAGGACGAACCGCGCGCGGTGGAGGTGTCCCTGGCGGCGGACACGGTCTTCGCCGACGCCGGCGTGGTGCTCCCGCCGGACGACCCGCGGGAGATGCTCGCTCACGTGGAGGAGGTCCTGGTGGCGTGCGCGCCGGGGGGCGGGCCGGTCGTCGGCCTGGCCGCGACCGTGACCGTCGGCGCGGGCCCCCACCTGGAACAGCTCGCCGTCCACCCCGCCCACGGGCGGCGCGGCGCGGGCTCGGCTCTGCTGGAGGCGGTGTGCGGCGGGGCCGCGTCCGCCGGACACGCGCGCCTCACCCTCACCACGTTCCGCGACCTGCCGTGGAACGGCCCCTGGTACGCGGCGCGGGGGTTCTCCGTCGTGCCCCGTGCAGCCTGGGGCCCGGCGCTGGAGCAGGTGTGGGAGGCGGAGGAGCGGGCCGGGATCGGCGTCCTGCCGCGCGTGGTGATGGAGCGCCCCCTCTCCCCCGGCCCCTGAGCGGCCCTGATGCTCCGGGCAGCCGCGCGGCGGCCCGCCGCGGCCCCCGGGCCGGACGGCGCGGGCGCCGTGTCGGCCGGGGGCGTCAGCGGGACACGCCGTAGACTCACGATCCCGTGTCCCCCCTCGCACCGGAGGCCCCCGTGCCGCGTCCCGACGCCGTTCCCTCCCCCCACCGGCCCCCGGCCCAGGAGCCCGCGACGACCGGGCCGGAAGGGGACCGCCCTCCCCATCCCCCCGGCGGCCGGGTGCAGGGCGCGGTGGTGATCGGCCTGAGCCTGGTGGCCGTCACGGCGGTCGCGGGCTCCCTGCTCGCGTTCGGTCCGGGGGCTCCCCTCGCCCAGGCGGCGGCCCCGGCCGCGACCGGCTCCCCCTCCGCCGCGGCCGAGGCCCCCGCCCTCGTCGAGCTCACCGGGGAGTACGCGACCCTCCGGTACCCCGAGGGGTGGGAGGTCGCGGGACCGAGCGTCGAGTCCACGGACGAGAGGTCGCCGACCCTCGTCTTCCGGACCATCACGGCGCCGGGCGGTGCACACACGTTCTGCTTCGACGTCCACAGGTACGGCGCCGACGTGCCCACCTCACGGGAGCAGGTGGAGGAGTGGGAGGCGGACTTCCTCGCCTCGGGGGGAAGTACCGTGCGCAGGGTCGCCCTGGAGGAGGACGCGTCGGCCCCGCCCGGGTGGGACACGACCCGCCTGGAGCTGACCTACACCCACATCGGCTGGGACGAACCCGACCGGTGGACCGTCTGGCAGTACACCGTCATCGAGGAGGAGGGCCGCGGATACCTCATTCAGGCCGACATCCCCGCGGCGGACCTGCCCGTGCACGGGGACCTCGTGGACGCGGTGCTGGACTCGTTCGAGCCCGTGCTCTGACACCGGGTCACGGGCGGGGCCGTGCCGGGGCCGAACCGGCCCCGGACACGCGTCGGCCGCCGTGTCCCCGACGGGTGAGGAGGGCCGGGGACACGGCGGCCGGCGGAGCGCGGGTCAGACGGTCGAGGAGAACACGTCGTCGCGGGCGCGTTCGAGCGCGTGCAGCAGGGCGCCGCGCACCACGGGGCTGCCCTCGACCAGGCCCAGGCCGACCTCGGTGGCGTTGGGGGCGATGCGGGCGGCGGCCTCCTGGACCCTCTCGGCCAGTTTGGGGCCTCCGGCCCGGGCGACGTCGCCGCCCAGGACCACGAGCCCGGGGTCGAGGATGACGCTGACCGCCGCCACCCCCCGTGCCAGGCGCTCGGCGAAGGCGTCCAGGAACGCGTCGCCCTCGGGCGATCCGGCCGCCGAGGCCTTCTCCACCACGTCCACGACGTCGGCGCCGTCGATCCCGTACTCCGCCGCGAGCTGCACCACCTGTCCCGCCTTGACCAGTGCCTGGAACCCGTGGGGCAGTTCCCTGGTCGCACCGTCCCGCAGGGACTCGTAGCCGCCGGACAGCCCGACGTCGACCGGCATCGGCGCACCGGGGACCGGCAGGTAGCCGATCTCCCCCGCGCCGCCGGAGCGGCCCCGGTGGATGCGGCCGTCGATCATGGTGGACATGCCCACGCCGCCCGCCGCGCTGAGCCAGATGAGGACGAACTCGTCGACCCCCGCGGCGGCCCCCTCGGCGTGCTCGGCCAGGGCCGCCAGGTTGACGTCGTTCTCGATCATGACCGAGCGCTTGAGGTCGGCCCGCAGCGCCTCCAGGATGCCCTCGTGCCAGGAGATCAGGTCGAAGGAGAAGCGGATGTCGCCGGTGCGCGGGTCGACGACGCCCGGTGTGCCGATGACGCACGCGCGCACCCTGTCGAGGGGGACCCCGGCCGTGTCCGCCAACCGCATGACGGCGGTGTGGACGAGGGACACCGGGTCGTCGGAGGCGCTCGGGTCGACGGTCACCTCGCTCATCACCCGGCCCGTGATGTCGGCGATCGTCGCGGTCACCGAGTGGGCGCTCACGTCGAGGGCCGCCACGTAAGCGCTCTCCGGAACCACCGCGTAGAGGGCGGCGTTGGGGCCCCGGCCCCCCGCCTGACTGCCGACGACGCGTACCAGGTCCCGTTCCTCCAGCCGCGCGAGCAGCTGGGAGGCGGTCACCTTGGACAGGCCGGTCCTCGTGCCCAGCTGCGTCCTGGTCAAGGGCCCCGCGGACAGGAGTAGCTCCAGTGCCGCGCGGTCGTTGAGCTGGCGTAGCAGCCGGGGAGTCCCCGGACGTTGAGACATAACCGTGACACCTCACCCTGTTTTTATTAGGAAAGTTTCCTGTTAATTTAGCTCACAACCTCACAGGAGGTCACGTCCTGGCAGGTCCGCGTTAATTTCGGGCCCTCCGGTACCCGCGCCGGCGGGGCGGCCAACGTGCTATCCCAGCACAACCCCCACGAAGACGTCGAGTCGGTGGGTGATCGTTCCATCATCCCAGCCCGGCTTGAGCACAGGCGTCGCATCCCCGGCGCGTGGTGCGAAGGGAGAATAGGTACACATGAGGTTCCCCAAGATCGCAGCGGCCACGGCCGTAGTCCTGCTCGCCGCCGCCTGCGGCGGCGGTTCCGACGACTCCAGCGGCGGTGAGGCCGAGAGCCTGACCGTCTGGGTCATGGGCACCTCGCAGGACCCCCTCGTCGAGTACTTCGACAACGCCGAGGCCCGCTTCCAGGAGACCCACCCCGGCGTCGAGGTCGACGTCGAGTTCATCCCCTGGCCCGACGCGCAGGAGTCCATCACCAACGCCCTCGCCGGCGGCGACGCCCCCGACGTCCTGGAGGTCGGCAACGACCAGGTGGCCGGCTGGGCCGCGCAGGGCGCCCTCCTCGACATCAGCGAGCAGGTCGGCGGCTGGGACGCCGCCGCGGGCATCGACGAGAACGCCCTGGAGTACGGCACCTACGAGGGCGTGCAGTACGGCGTCCCGTGGTTCTCCGGCGTCCGCACCCTCTACTACCGCGCCGACTGGCTGCGGGAGCTCGGCCACGAGCCCCCCACCACCTGGGACGAGCTCGTCGAGGTCTCCGAGGCCATCCAGGAGGAGTACGACGTCCCCGGCTTCGCCGCGCCGACCGACTTCACCAACGGCATCGCCAGCTTCATCTGGAGCAACGGCGGCGAGATCGCGACCCAGAACGGCGACACGTGGGAGGGCAACCTCACCGA
This sequence comes from Nocardiopsis sp. NPDC101807, assembly GCF_044766605.1. NCBI lineage: Bacteria > Bacillati > Actinomycetota > Actinomycetes > Streptosporangiales > Nocardiopsidaceae > Nocardiopsis > Nocardiopsis sp. NPDC101807. The sequence continues at coordinate 996,619 of NZ_JBIWMK010000001.1, forward strand.
CCCCGCCACCGTCGAGGCCGTCGAGTTCTACGCAAGCCTGACCACCGACGGCATCTCCCCGCAGGGCTACGTCGGCGAGAACGAGCTCGTCGCCCTGGCCGACATGGCCAACAGCGAGCTGGGCATGTACATCGACGGCGGCTGGGCCCTGGGCTCCATGGAGGAGCAGGCCGAGGACCCGGCGGTCCTGGAGAACATCGCCTCCGCCCCGATCCCCGGCGCCGACGGCATCGCCCCCGTCTTCGCGGGCGGTTCCGCCCTGACGGTCTTCACCACCACCGAGCACCCCGACGAGGCCTTCGACCTCCTCACCGTCCTCGGTGACGAGGAGGGCGGCAAGGCCTACGCCGACGTCGCCGGCTTCTTCCCCGCCTACCCGGCTCTCCTGGAGACCCCCGAGTACCAGGAGGACCCGGAGCGCGCCGCGGCCGCCACGCAGATGCAGAACACCCGCTTCTTCCCGACCACCCCGCGCTGGACCGCGGCCGACCAGGACAGCAAGATCCTGCCCGGCGCCGTCCTGGACATCGTCCGCGGCGGTGACGCCGAGGAGGTCCTGGGCGCCGCCAACGAGGAACTGGCCTCGATCCTCAACGAGCCGGTCGAGTAGTCCTCTCCACCCCACTGTGCAGAGCCGTGCGCGGGCGGGGTCCCTCCCGGACCCCGCCCGCCGCGGTCGGCCCACGCCTCGATTGAGAAGACCATGGCACACACCGTCGAACCGGCGAACCCGCGCGGGGACGAGGAGGCCGTCGCACCGGCCTCCGACGAGACCGCGCCGCGCCGCCGCAGAAATCCCACCCCGTACCTGCTCATCACCCCGGCACTGATCCTCCTCGCGGTCGTGCTGCTCTGGCCGATCGTGCAGATGGTGTGGTACTCGCTCACGAGCTTCACCACGCGCAACCTCCTGCCGAACCAGCCCGGCCCGGAATGGAACGGCTTCGCGCATTACCAGCAGCTGCTGACCGACCCCACGTTCTGGACGATCCTGCGCAACACGGTCGTGGTCTGCGTGCTGATGGTCGGCATCACGATGGTGCTGGGCACCCTCGTGGGTCTGCTGCTCCACAAGATGCCCAAGTGGTTCGCCGGGTTCGTGTCCATCGGCATGATGCTCGCCTGGGCCACCCCCGCGCTGAGCGCGTCGCTGGTCTTCCGCTGGCTGTTCCTGCCCGAGCGCGGCCTCGTCAACGTCGTCCTCGACCGGATGCCGGACTGGCTGGTGGGCAGCGGATGGCTCGAGTACAACTGGTTCCTCGAACCGGGCTCGCTGTTCTCGGTCCTGATCATGGTGATCGTCTGGCAGTCCTTCCCGTTCGTGGCCGTCTCCGTCCTCGCCGGGCTCAAGAGCATCCCGAACGAGCTGTACGAGGCCGCGCGGATGGACGGCGCGAGCGCCTGGAAGGCCTTCTGGAACGTCACGTTCCCGATGCTGCGCCCGCTGTTCGCCCTGCTGCTCGTCCTCCAGATCATCTGGGACCTGAGGGTGTTCACCCAGCTGTACATCCTGGCGAACAGCTTCCAGAACCAGGACGTCTACCTGCTCTCGTACTACATCTACCAGCAGGGGTTCAGCGCCAGCCCGGCCAACTACGGCATGGGCTCGGCGATCGCGGTGGTCATGACCGTGATGATCCTCGGAGTCACCGCGTACTACCTGCGCATCATGATCCGCCAGGGGGAGACCCGATGACCGCGATCGACAACACCGCCGGCCCCGCCGCCCGGGCCGCCACCACCGCGACCGGCGGTTCCGGGGCCGGACGCCGCCGGGGCGCCGAGCGCGTCTACCGCCGCAGCCCGCTGCGCCGCCTGCGCTCCCTGCCGCTGTACCTGGCCGGGATCGCGGTGTTCCTCTTCTCGGTCTTCCCGGTGTACTGGATGGTCGTCACGGCCTTCAAGCCGGTGGGCGAGATCTTCACCCGGAACCAGACCCTGTTCCCGAGCGCGCCGACCCTGGCGCACTTCGACCGGGTCGTCAACGGCCAGCTCATCCCGGGTGTGAACTTCTGGCAGTTCCTGGGCAACAGCCTCGTCGTCACGCTCTTCGCCGTGGGCATGGGAGCGTTCCTGTCGCTGCTCGCGGCGGTGGCCGTGGCCCGCTTCAGGTTCAAGCTGCGCACCGCGTTCATCATCCTGCTGATGATCATCCAGATGGTGCCGATGGAAGCGATGATCATCTCGATCTTCCTCAACTTCCGCCAGCTGTCCGACGCCAGCGGCGTGCAGCTGCTCGGCAACCTGTCCGGCCTGCTCGTCGTCTACACGGCCGTCTCCCTGCCGATCACGATCATGATGCTGCGCGGGTTCGTCGCGGCGGTGCCCAAGGAGCTGGAGGAGGCCGCGGCCATCGACGGCGCCAGCGCCTGGACCATCTTCTGGCGCATCCTGATGCCGCTGGTCGCGCCGGGCCTGGTCGCCGCGAGCATCTTCGCGTTCATCACCGCCTGGAACGAGTTCATCGTCGCGCTGACGTTCCTGGGCCGCAGCACGGACCACTACACGCTGCCGCTGACCCTGTCGTACTACTTCGGCCGGTTCGGCACCGAGTGGGGACCGATCATGGCGGCCTCCACCCTGCTGACCATCCCCGTGATGATCTTCTTCCTGTTCGTCCAGCGGCGCATGGTCTCCGGTCTGACCATGGGAGCCGTCAAGGGCTGACAGGGCTCCCCACCTCGGGCGGGACCGCGGCCGGCGCCGCGGCCCCCGCCCCGGGCACGCCCGCCGCACCGCTTCCGTACCCGTGTTCCCGCCACCCGTCTGCCCGAATGTCGCCCTCACCACCCCGATGGGGAGCCGCCGGCTCCAGTGGTGACCTCCCGGGCACCCCTATGCTCACCGAACGGAGCTCGTCATGCCGTACGACCCGACCCTGGCGCGTCTGGCCAACGCCACGCTGCTGGTGCCCTTCGAGTCCTACCACGCCCCTCGCTGGGTCCTGGAGGGTCTGGCGGACGGCATCTCCGGCGTCTGCCTGTTCCACAACAACCTGGACACACCCGAACAGGTGACCGCCCTGAACGCGGCCCTGTCCGAGGCCACGGACACCCCGCTGATCTCGCTGGACGAGGAGGGCGGCGACGTCACCCGCATCGGCCAGGCGCGCGGCAGCGACTACCCGGGCAACGCGGCCCTGGGCGCGGTGGACGACCCGGACCTGACCCGCGACACCCACCGCTCGATGGGCGACCGCCTCGCCGCCCTGGGCTTCAACCTGGACCTGGCGCCCTCGGTGGACGTCAACGTCGCCGACGACAACCCCGTGATCGGCACCCGCTCCTTCGGCTCCGACGCCGAACTGGTGGCCCGCCACGCGGCGGCCGCCGTGATCGGCCTCCAGTCCGCCGGCGTGGCCGCCTGCGCCAAGCACTTCCCCGGCCACGGCGCCACCTCGCAGGACTCCCACCACACGCTGCCCCGGGTGGAGGCCGACGCCGACCTCCTGCACCGCCGCGAGCTGCTCCCCTTCCGCGCGGCCGTGGAGGCCGGCGTGCAGTCGATCCTGACCGCGCACATCGAGCTTCCCGGCCTGGGCGGCGAGGGACCGGCCACGCTCGCGCCGCACATCCTCAACGACCTCCTCCGCGACGAGCTGGGCTTCCGGGGCACCGTGGTCAGCGACGCCATGGACATGGACGGCGTCAGCGGCCGGATCGGCATCCCGGAGGCGAGCGTGCTCGCCGTGGCCGCCGGGGTCGACCTGCTGTGCCTGGGACGCCGGGTGTACGAGGACCAGATCGAACTGATCCGCGCCGCCCTGGTCACCGCGGTGCGCGAGGGCCGCCTCCCCGGGCAGCGCCTGGAGGAGGCCGCCGAGCGGAACGCGCGCCTGCGCACCTGGATCCGCGAGACGTCCGCCCCCGGGGCGGCCGTCCCCGCCGGCGAGCCCGTCGGGCTGGCCGGGGCCCGCCGCGCCGTGCGCGTGGACGGCGACCTGCCGCCCCTGAGCGACCCGTTCGTGGTCGAGGTGGACGCCCCCGCCGGCATGGCCGTGGGCGAGGTCCCCTGGGGGCTGGCCCCCTGGTTCCCCGGCTCGGAGCGCGTCGTCCCCGACCCCGCCCAGGCGGACCGGCTCATCGCCGGCGCCCGGGGACGCGACCTGGTGGTCGTCGTGAGGGACGCGCACCGCTACCCGGAGGCCCGGGCGCTCGTGAGCCGCCTGCTCGACGCCCGGCCCGGGGCCGTGGTGGTGGAGATGGGCCTTCCCATCTGGCGGCCCGACTGCGGCGCCTACGTGAGCACCTACGGGGCCGCGCACGTGAACGGCCTGAGCGCGGCCGAACTGCTGGGGGGCGCCGTGGGCGCACCCGCCCCCGGCATGAGCTGAGGCCCCGCCCCCCTAGGGCCCGGCGCCCCCGGCCCGGCCCCGCCGCACGGCGGGGCCGGGCCGGATCCGTTCACGCGGTCCGCCGCGTCCCGCCCCCGAAGGCGCGGGAACGCGGAGCGCGGGCGCCGGGGAGGGACGCCGCCGGTGTCCCCGAAACCCGGTAGGAGAAGTACCCTTGGCCTGTAGCATCCCGGTCCGTCGGCACACCCGTCGGCGTCCGGTGCCCCATTCGCCCTTCTAACCACGGCATAATCACAGCATGCGCCTTTCAGCCCGGGTCGATTACGCGCTTCGCGCGGCAGCGGAACTCGCTGTCGCCGGCGACGGGCCGGTGACGGCCGAGCAGCTAGCACGCGCTCAGGCCATCCCCGGAAAATTCCTAGAGAACATCCTCACCCAGCTACGCCGTGCCGGGCTGGTGCGCAGCCAACGCGGCCCCGTCGGCGGTTACTGGCTGGCCCGACCAGCGGCGGAGATCTCTCTCGCCGACATCATCCGAGCGGTCGACGGGCCGCTCGCCAACGTGCGCGGGGAACGCCCCGAGCACGTGGACTACGACGGCGCGGCCCGCAGCCTGCAACAGGTGTGGATCGCCCTGCGCGCCAGCGAACGCGCCATCCTGGAGGGGGTCAACCTCCAGCACCTGGTGACGAACGAGCTGCCCGAGGCGGTGCGTACGCTGGCGGAGGACCCCGAGGCCTGGGTGAACCACACCCACCGCTGACCGCGGCGGCGCCGGGGCGTCCTCGCACCGTCCCACACGTGAAGGAGCCGGCCACCCGAGGGTGGCCGGCTCCTTCACGTGGTCAGGGTGCGGCTGTACGGACAGTTCCCGGCCGGGGTCAGACCCCGACCATGTCGGCGACCTGGGGAACACGATCCGGCACCGGCTCGATGCCGAGGTCCTGGGCGGGGACGGGGTCGGTCGTGACCGCGTCACCCAGCAGAGCGGCCTCCTGGAGCTCGGCGAGGGCGAGCTGGTCGGAGACCTCCCTCAGAACCTGCGAAAGCGGGACCCCCAGGGCCCCGCAGATCGACGAGAGCAGTTCGGAAGAGGCTTCCTTCTGCCCGCGCTCGACCTCGGACAGGTATCCGAGGGATACACGCGCATCGGCCGACACCTCGCGGAGGGTGCGGCCCTGGCGCTGCCTCAGCCGCCTGAGCACGTCACCCAGTAGGTGACGAAGCAGGACCATCATTCGCGCTCCCTCCCACCGGTAGCGACCTTCATATACAACACCGTACCTGCCCCACGCCCGATTCGGGCACCTCTTGCCGTCCTGTTCGCTGGAGGGGGAACCTCACTCGGGGGTGGTTTTGTTCCCGAGTGCCGGGAGAGGGAGGACCGCCCGAATGGTTCAGGTCCGGGTGTTTCCCACCGTGCTCCCGCGAACAACCGAGTCCAGGAGCGACAGCGCGCCCTCGACCGTGCGGTATCGGATACCCGCACGGTCCCCGGTGAAACTGAACCGGCGGACGAGGGTCCGGTCGTCCCAGGTGGCGACGGCCGCATAGACGGTCCCGACGGGCTGCCCGTCCTGGGGTTCGGGTCCGGCGACACCGGTCACCGCGACCCCGTGGTCGGCCCCGAACAGGCGCCTGGCGCCGCGGGCCATGTGGGCGGCCACGTCGGGGTGCACGGCGCCGTGCTCGGCCAGGAGGTCCTCGGGGACCCCCAGGACGGCCGCCTTGGCGTCGGTGGCGTAGGTCACCACGCCGCCGCGGTAGGTGCGGGAGGAGCCGGGGACGGCGGTCAGGTGGGCGCCGATCAGGCCGCCCGTCAGGGACTCGGCGGTGGCGCAGGTCCCACCGCCCTCCAGCAGGGCGCGGTGGACCGCCCCGGCCGCCGTCAGCGACTCGACGGGGAACTCCCTGACCTCGGAGCCCAGTCCCACCCGGTCCTCCTGCTGGTTCATCCCCGGGCGTCCCTCCTCGCGCGCACGGCGCGCACGGCGTCCAGCACGTAGGACCCACCGGTCCACAGGGTCACGAACAGGGCCGCGCCCATCACGATGTGCGCGAACCACACGAAGAGGTCGCTGAACGGCAGGACCTGGAGCGGGAACAGGTAGACGCTGATGGCCACGATCTGGAGGACCGTCTTGAGCTTGCCGCCCCTGCTCGCCGGCATGACGACGTAGCGCAGGACCGCGAAGCGCAGGGCGGTGACGCCCCACTCGCGGACCAGGATCGCGACGGTCACCCACCACCACAGGTCGCCCTGGAGGGACAGCACGACGAGCGCGGACCCGGTGAGCGCCTTGTCCGCGATGGGGTCGACGATCTTGCCGAAGTCGGTGACCAGGTTGTGGCGGCGGGCGAGCTCGCCGTCGATCCGGTCGGTGATGGCGGCGATCACGAAGACGGCGAAGGCGGCGAACCGCCACCATGAGCCGTCCAGGAACATGAACCACACGAAGACCGGGACCATGAGCAGGCGGCTCATGGTGAGGATGTTCGCGATGTTCCACAGCGGAACGTGGGGGGCGGGCGTCGCCGCGTCGTGGGTGCTCATCTGTCCCCGGCTTCCCCGCCCGGCCGGGTCTCGTCCTGCTCGGCGACGAGGTCGGCCCCGGCCGACTGGACGACCGTGGCGGGCACCAGGTCGCCGACGGCGAGGCCCTCCCCGTACAGGATGGTGCTGCCGTCCACCTCGGGGGCCTGGTGGTCGGCCCGGCCCTCGTAGGCGCCGTCCTCCAGCACGCTCTCCACGAGGACGGTGACCTCGGTGCCGATCCGCTCCTCCGCCCGCTGGACCATCAGCTCCTCGGAGAGCCGGTTGAGCCGGTCCACGCGCTCCTGGACCACCTCGGCCGGGAGCTTGCCCTCGTGGGAGAGGGCCTCGGTCCCGTCCTCGTCGGAGTAGCCGAAGATGCCGATGGCGTCGAGGCGGGCCTCGGAGAGGAAGGAGACCAGCTCCTCGAACTCGGCCTCGGTCTCGCCGGGGAAGCCGACGATGAAGTTCGAGCGCGCCCCGGCCTCGGGGGTCCGCTTGCGCACGGTGTCCAGGAGCTCCAGGAAGCGCTCGCGGTCGCCGAAGCGGCGCATGCGGCGCAGCAGGGTGCCGCTGGCGTGCTGGAAGGACAGGTCGAAGTAGGGGACGACTCCGGGGGTGCCGGTGAGGACGTCCACCAGGCCGGGCCGGACCTCGGCGGGCTGGAGGTAGCTGACGCGCACGCGCTCCAGGCCCTCCACGGCGGCGAGCCGGGGCAGCAGCTTCTCCAGGGCGCGCACGTCGCCCAGGTCCTTGCCGTAGGACGTGGAGTTCTCGCTGACCAGGAAGACCTCGCGGACGCCCTCCCCCGCCAGCCACTCGGCCTCGCGCACGATCTCGTCGGGGCGCCTGGAGAGGTAGGCCCCACGGAAGGTCGGGATGGCGCAGAAGGTGCAGCGGCGGTCGCAGCCGGAGGCGATCTTGAGGTTGGCGACCGGCCCGCCGGTGAGGCGGCGGCGCGGGACCGCCGCGCGGTAGGGCAGCTCGGTGCCGTCGGCCCCGGGCGCCTCGGCGAAGCCCGCGTGGCCGGGGACGTGCACCTGGGAGGCGTCGCGGTCGGCGGGGCTGATGGGCAGGAGCGTGCGCCGGTCGCGGGGGTCGTGCGGGACCAGCTTGCGGCCGGCCACGACGTCGTCGAGCCGGTCGGTGATGGCGGAGTAGTCGTCGAAACCGATGACCTGGGCTTCGGGGAGGGCGTCGGCCAGCTCGGAGCCGTACCGTTCTGCCATGCACCCCGCGGCGACGACCTTGCCGCCGTTCTCGGCCGCTTCGAGGAGGGTCTCGATGGAGTCCTGTTTGGCCGCGTCGATGAACCCGCAGGTGTTGACCACGGTGACGTCGGCCTTGGTGTCGCCGTCGACGAGGTCCCAGCCGCCCGCGGACAGACGCCCGGCCAGCTCTTCGGAGTCGACCTCGTTACGCGCACACCCCAGGGTGACGAGAGAGACAGTACGGCGCGATGACATGGCTTCCAAGCGTGTGGGAGAGCTTCGAGTGTGATGCGGGGCCGGGGCGGACCGGTCGGACCGCGCGCACGGCGCGGCGCCGGTGGGCGCCGCCCGCAGCCCCCCACATTACCTTGGTCGGCTCACCCGCCCGTACCCCGGCCCGTCTTCCCCCAGGCAGCGGGCCGTGACGTCACCGGTCGAAGCCGTCGGGGCCGATGGCGACCTCCTTGACCTCACCGATCTCCCCGGCGGGTCCGAGGACCTCGCCGTCGACGGAGACCTCGACCGAGCCGGCGTCGCCGACCCACAGGCTGACGCCCTCCTGCGTCGCGTACTCCTGCGGCTCGTCCTTGAGGAGGAAGCCGGTGAACAGGTCGCTGCCGTCGGGGGCGGTGACCTTGATCCAGCTGCGTCCGGCGGACTCCAGCCCGAGGGTGAACCCGGCGGGCTCCGCGGCCTGTTCCGCCGCGGGCACGACGGCCGCGTCCTCCGCGCCCGCCCGCCCCTCCCCGGGGAGGACGGCGGAGTCCACGGTCTCGCCGCCCCCGTTGGACTCGAACGCGGTGCGGAGCGGGTTGCCCCCGTCCCAGTCCTGCCAGGTGCGGACGCCGACGACGACCCCCAGGAGGACGATGATGCCGACCACGGCCCAGGGCCAGTGGCGGCGGACCGCCTCGCCCCGCCGTATCCGCGCGGCTGTGACCGGGGGCCGCGGCGCGGGCCTCGTGTCCCCGGGCCGGGTGCCGCCGTCCTCCCTCTGCCGCGGGACGCCCCTGGTGCCCCGCCGGGCGCCGGCCTCCCGCGGTCCGGGGCCGGCGTCCTCCGCCTCCGCGCGGGAGCGGCCCCGGCGCGCGCCCGGGCGCAGGCGCTGGTCCCGCTCGAAGTGGCCCCACCGCTCGGCGCCGGCGCCGGGGTCGTCCTCGCCGAAGCTCGGGAGCGGGCCCGCCATCGGCTCCTCGTCCTCGGCCGCGTACGCCTCGCCCCGCTCGGCGGCCACCGCCGCCCTGACCGCGGCGGGCGAGGCCGCCGGGTGGCGCGGCAGGGGGACGAAGGCCGGGGCGTCCGACGACGCGTGCTCGCGGTCGTACTCGGCCAGCAGCGGCTCCGGGTCCAGGCCGAGCGCCCTGCTGAGGCCGCGGATGTGGCCGCGTGCGTAGAAGTCCCCGCCGCAGGGGACGAAGTCCTCCTCCTCGATGCCCTTGAGGACCGACTGCCGTATGCGCGTACGGGCGCTGAGGTCCGCGACCGTGTACCCCGCCGCGATTCGGGCGCCGGACAGGGCCTGACCGATCGTCGCCATGCGCACTCCTTCCGCGACTGTGTGTGACTGACTGGTTCCCACTCTGCCGCCCGGGGCTCGCCGACGCAGTTCACCACGCCCCATGAAGCTCTCAAGAACACGCCAAAGAGGGCACCGGTGCACAGAATGTCGCCGCCTCCGCGCGGCCGGAGCGTGCTCCGGCGACCCGCCCGCGGGTCGGCTCAGCCCCCGCGGATCTCCGTCAGGACGCCCGGGAGCTCGTCCGGCGTGACGAGGACGTCGCGCGCCTTGGAGCCCTCGCTGGGTCCCACGACGTCACGGCTCTCCATCAGGTCCATCAGGCGGCCCGCCTTCGCGAAGCCGACGCGCAGTTTGCGCTGGAGCATGGACGTCGACCCGAACTGGGTGGTGACCACCAGTTCGACGGCCTGGAGGAGGAGGTCGAGGTCGTCGCCGATGTCCTCGTCGATCTCCTTCTTCTTGCCCTCGGGGGCCGCGACGTCCTCGCGGTAGCTGGGCTCGGACTGCTTCTTGCAGTGCTCGACGATCGCCCGGATCTCCTTCTCGCTGACCCAGGCGTTCTGGAGGCGGATGGACTTGCCCGCGCCCATCGGCAGGAAGAGGGCGTCGCCCTTGCCCACCAGCTTCTCGGCGCCGGGCTGGTCGAGGATGACGCGGCTGTCGGCGAGGCTGGAGGTGGCGAACGCGAGCCGGGAGGGCACGTTGGCCTTGATCAGCCCGGTGACGACGTCGACGCTGGGACGCTGGGTCGCGAGCACCAGGTGGATCCCGGCGGCGCGGGCCAGCTGCGTGATGCGCACGACCGCGTCCTCGACGTCGCGCGGGGCGACCATCATGAGGTCGGCCAGCTCGTCCACGATGACCAGCAGGTACGGGTAGGCCTCGTACACCCGCTCGCTGCCCGGCGGGGCGGTCAGCTGCCCGGCGCGCACGGCGGCGTTGAAGTCGTCCACGTGCCGGTACCCCGAGGCCGCCAGGTCGTCGTAGCGGCGGTCCATCTCCCCCACCACCCACTGCAGGGCCTCCGCGGCCCGCTTGGGGTTGGTGATGATGGGCGTGATCAGGTGCGGGATGCCCTCGTACATGGTCAGCTCGACCCGCTTGGGGTCGACCAGGATCATCCGCACCTCGTCGGGGGTCGCCCGCATCATCAGCGAGGTGATCAGCCCGTTGATGCAGGTGGACTTGCCGGCGCCGGTCGCGCCGGCCACCAGCACGTGCGGCATCTTGGCCAGGTTGGCCACCACGTTGGAGCCCTCGACGTCCTTGCCCAGGCCCACCAGCATGGGGTGGTCGTCGGAGGTGGCGGCCGTCGAGCCCAGGACGTCGCCCAGGCTGACGATGTCCTTGTCGGTGTTGGGGATCTCGATGCCGATCGCGGACTTGCCGGGGATGGGCGACTGGATCCGCACGTCGGCGCTCTTGACCGCCAGGGAGATGTTCTTGGCCAGCGCGGTGACCTTCTCGACCTTGACGGCCGGGCCCAGCTCGATCTCGTAGCGGGTGACGGTGGGGCCGCGTGTGAACCCGGTGACCTCGGCGTCGATGCCGAACTGGGTCAGCACCCCCGACAGAGCGGCGACGACGTCGTCGTTGGCCTTGGTGCGGGGCTTGACCGGGCTGCCCGGCTTGAGCATCGCCGGCGCCGGCAGCTCGTAGTCGCCCTCGACCACCCGGGAGGGGATGGTCAGCTGCTCGGTCACGGCGGGGGGCGGCGTGGGGTCGGGGACGTCGACCTTCTTGCGGCCGGGCCTCTTCCTCCCGGCCGCGGTCACGGCCGCCGCGGCGGCCTCCTCCTCGTCGGTGAGGGCGGGGGCGACGGGCTCCTCGGGCACCACCGGGCTGTCGTAGGGGCGCTCGTGGTCGCCCGCCACCGTCCCGGTCTCCGCCGCGGGCTCCTTCTTCGGCTTGCGCTTGCGGGGCCTGGCGGCCTTGGGCGCGGGGTCCGCGCCGAGGATGCCGATGCCCGAGTCGGGTCCGGTGTCCCGCTCCATCAGGGCGTTGAACAGCGTCTGGAGGCGTTCGGGGACGCGCCGGATGGGGGTGGCGGTGACCACCAGGATGCCGAAGACCAGCACGAGGGCGAGCAGGACGCCGGTCAGCCACGGGGTGACGACGGCGCTCAGGGGGCCCGCCGCGACGAAGCCGATGAGCCCTCCCGACCCCTGGAGCGCCTCCAGGCCGTCGGAGGGCTCCGGGAGGCCGTTGGCGATGTGGATCAGCCCGAGCAGCCCCAGCATGATCGAGACGGTGCCGATGAACAGCCGGCCGCCGTCCCCCTCACGGCCCGAACCGGGGGTGCGCATGAGCTTGACCGAGACCGGCAGGAACAGCAGCGGCAGGATCGGCGAGAACGTGCCGAAGCCGCCGGTCACGATCATGCGGGTGTACTCCAGCAGAGGCCCCTCGCTCCGCCACCACACGGCGGCGGCGACGAGGACGCCCGCGGCCAGCAGGACCAGTCCGATGCCGTCGCGGCGCAGGTCGGGGTCGAGGTCGCGCGCGCTGCGGCCGACGGCGCGCGCGGCGCCGCCCACGGTGTGCGCGATCAGCTTCCACAGCACGAGCAGGAACTGGCCGAACATGGTGAACGCGAAGGCGATGGGCCCGTCGGGCATGCGCTTCTTCGGCGCGGGCTTGCGGGCGGCGGGCTTCTTGCGTCCGGAACCACCGGAGGAGGCACGCGTGGCCATCGGGGTCACCTCCACGGGGGACGGGGTCGGTCGGACGGCCGGGCAGGACGGCCCGTCACGGCGGGCAGCCTACTGAAGCGTCCACCCCCTTGGCCCGTACCGGGACGGCGTGTCGTCCGAATCGGCCGGCGGTGTCCCGCCCGCGGCTCCCCCGGGGCGGCACGGAGCACGGGAACGGCCCGGGGCGCGCGCCTCGGGCCGTTCCCGTGCTCCGGTCCGGGGCGTCCCCGGACCGGTCGGTCAGACCTCGACCAGGACAGGGATGATCATGGGACGACGACGGTACGTGTCGTTGACCCAGCGGCCTGTGTTGCGGCGGATGAGCTGCCGCAGCTGGTGCGGGTCGTTGACCCCGTCCCTGGCCGCCTTGTCCAGGGAGTCCTGGATCTTGTCGATGACGTCGTCGAAGGCGGCGGCGCCGATGCCCGCGCCCCGGGTGTGGATCTCGGGCTCCCCGAGGATCTTGCCGGTCCCGGAGTCCACCGCGACGACGACGGAGATGAACCCCTCCTCGCCGAGGATGCGGCGGTCCTTGAGCGAGGCGTCGGTGACGTCGCCGACCGAGGCGCCGTCCACGTACACGTATCCGGCCTGGACCGCGCCCACGATCTTGGCCCGCTTCTTGTACAGGTCCACCACCACGCCGTCCTCGGCGATGATGATCCGGTCCGAGGGAACGCCCGTGAGCTTGGCCAGGTCGGCGTGGGCGCGCATGTGCCGCCACTCGCCGTGCACCGGCATGAAGTTGCGCGGACGCACCATGTTGAGCACGTACAGCAGCTCGCCGGCGGACGCGTGCCCGGACACGTGCACGAGGGCGTTGCCCTTGTGCACGACCTTGGCGCCCCAGCGGGTCAGGCCGTTGATCACCCGGTTGACGGAGTTCTCGTTGCCGGGGATCAGCGAGGAGGCGAGCAGGACGGTGTCGTCCTCCTCGATGCGGATCTGGTGGTCGCGGTTGGCCATCCGGCTCAGCGCCGACATGGGCTCGCCCTGCGAGCCCGTGCAGATCAGCACGGCCTCGTTCGGCCGCATCTGGTCGAGCTGCTTGACGTCGATGATCGTGTCGCCGGGGATGCTCAGGTAGCCCAGGTCGCGCGCGATGTTCATGTTGCGGACCATCGAGCGGCCCACGAACGCGATCTTGCGGCCGTGCTTGGACGCGGCGTCGATGACCTGCTGGACGCGGTGCACGTGCGAGGCGAAGCAGGCCACCACGATGCGCTTCTCGGCCTGCCGGAACACCTTGTCGATGGCCTCGGACAGGTTGCGCTCGTTGACGATGAACCCGGGCTGCTCGGCGTTGGTGGAGTCCGACAGCAGCAGGTCCACGCCCTCGTCGCCGAACCGGGCGAACCCGGCCAGGTCGGTGAGGCGGCCGTCCAGCGGCAGCTGGTCCATCTTGAAGTCACCGGTGTGCAGCACCGACCCGCCGGGGGTGCGGATGCCGACGGCCAGCGCGTCCGGGATGGAGTGGTTGACCGCGAAGAACTCCAGGTCGAAGGAGCCGAACCGGTGCCGCTCGCCCTCCTCCACCTGGACGGTCTCCGGCTTGATGCGGTGCTCGCCGAGCTTGGCGGTGATCAGCGCCAGGGTCAGGCGGGAGCCGACGATCGGGATGTCGGCCCGCTCGCGCAGCAGGAACGGGATGCCGCCGATGTGGTCCTCGTGCCCGTGGGTGAGCACGACCGCCTCGATGTCGTCGAGCCGGTCCCGGATGTAGTCGAAGTCCGGCAGGATCAGGTCGACACCGGGCTGCTCCTCCTCGGGGAAGAGCACGCCGCAGTCGACGACGAGCAGGCGGCCGTCGTACTCGAAGACCGTCATGTTGCGGCCGATCTCGCCGAGGCCGCCCAGGGCGACGACGCGCAGCGCGCCCTTGCCCAGGGGCGGGGGCGAGGTCAGTTCGGGGTGCGGGTGGCTCATACAGATCCCTCCGTGAGGCGCTCGACGCGCACGGCGCTGGCGGGGACGGCCTGGTGCGGGGCCAGTCCGATGGGGCCCTTGACGCCGGCGGCGGCAAGGTCTTCGCGCAGCAGTGCCTGGAGCTCGACCGACGCGTCGGTGAGCGGGGTGCGCACGGGACCGGAGGGCAGTCCGAACTGGTTCAGGATCGCCTTGGTCGTGATGACGCCCTGGGTGCGGAACATACCGGTGTAGACCGGGGTGAGGCGGCGGTGGATGGCCAGCGCCTGCCCGACCTCGCCCTTCTCGAAGGCGTCGATCATCTCGCGCAGGTCGGAGCCGACGATGTGGCCGACCACGCTGACGAAACCGGCCGCGCCGACGGACAGCAGCGGCAGGTTGAGGATGTCGGTGCCGCAGTAGAAGGCCAGGTCGGTCCGCTCCATCACCCAGGAGCTGGCGCCGATGTTGTCCTTGGCGTCCTTGTTCGCGACGATGCGGGGGTGCTCGGCCAGGCGGACGAGGGTCTCCGAGGCGATCGGCGTGCCGGTGCGGTGCGGGATGTCGTAGAGCATGACCGGCAGCTCGGTGGTGTCCGCGATCTCGGTGAAGTGCCTGATCAGGCCTTCCTGAGGCGGCTTGTTGTAGTAGGGCGTGACGGTCAGCAGACCGTGCGCGCCCGCCTTCTCCGCGGCCTTGGCGAGCCTCACGCTGTGGCGGGTGTCGTTGGTCCCGACCCCGGCGATGACCCTGGCGCGGTCGCCGACCGCCTCCAGGACCGCCCTGAGCAGGCGGTCCTTCTCGTCGTCGCTGGTGGTCGGCGACTCACCCGTGGTGCCGCTGATGATGAGGCCGTCGTTGTTCTGCTCGTCGACGAGGTACGTGGCCAGTCTGGCCGCGCCCTCGTAGTCGAGCTCGCCGTCGTCGAGCATGGGCGTGACCATCGCGGTCAGCATCTTGCCGAACGGGCGGTTCTTGGTGTCCGTCATCGTGTGTGAAAGGCCTCCGGACCGCCTCCGCCGGGCGGTGGGTCCGAAGGTGCCCCTCCTCCTCTCGGTGTGCGTCGACAGCTGGATGTGTCCCGTGCGCATGACGCGTGCACGGGTGTGCGGCGCTGCGTGTCCGCCACCGCGACCGGCGGTACGCGATCCGGTCGCGGGAAAGTTCCTGTGGTGCCCCGTCTTGGGTCGGGCGCGGGGTCGTGCCCTGCTCGGCCGCCGTCCTCGTGGGTCGAGGTTGACGGACCGGCTCATGTGAACCTACCCGTCCCGGGCCCGTGCCATCCGGCCGGGCCCGGGAACCGCGTGCAGGTCAGGGCCGCGGAAGGGGGTTGGTCGGGCGTCTGGCGCCCCGGTCTCAGTCGTCCTGTCCGTCCGGAAGGAACATGCTCAGAAGCCAGCTGACGATGGTGACGACGATCGCACCCCAGAACGCGGGCCAGAACCCCTCGATGTGGAACGGGAGGGCGAACAGGCTCGCGATCCAGTTCGTGAGCATGAGCAGCAGCGCGTTCACCACCAGGCCGATCAGCCCGAGGGTCAGCGCGTAGAACAGGCACCCGACAGCCTTGACGATCGGTTTGATGATCGCGTTGACCACACCGAAGATGGCGCCGACCGCGAGGTAGACGCCGATCTGACCAGCGGTGGTCTGGGCTGTGACGTCGATCCCGTCGATCAGGAAGACAGCCGCCCAAAGGGCGAGCGCGTTCACGATAACTCTGATAATGAGGCTCACAACTGTAGATGTTCCCATGCCGAGGCAAGGTCCGGAAACTCCGGCGTAGGTGATCTTGCCGCGGCCCGCTCCCCAGGAGGCCCCCTCGTGTCCAGCGCCCAGTTCGTCCGCCCCGCCCGCGCGTCCGATGTGGACACCGTCGTGGACGTCCAGGTGGCCTCGTGGCGGGCGGTGTACGGGGCGCTGCTGCCCGACGCGGTGGTCGCCGAGATCGGCGGCGCCGACGCCCGCAGGCAGTTCCACGAGCAGTGGACGGCCGCGCTGGAGTCCCCGCCGACCTCCCGGCACCGGCTGGTGGTGGCCACCGACGAGGTCGGGGGGGTGCGGACCGTGACGGGGTTCGCCGCGTTCGGCCCCGCGGGCGACCCGGACCTGTGGCCGGCCACGGACGCGGAGGTGTTCGCGCTGCACGTGGACCCGGAGCGGGCCGGGGAGGGGCACGGCAGCCGCCTCGTCAACGCCTGCGTGGACCACCTGGTGGACGACGGCTTCGGCACGGTGCACGTGTGGGTTCCGGAGGCCGGCAACGCGCTGCGCTCGTTCTTCGAGGCGTCGGGGTGGCGCGCGGACGGCGCCCGCCGGGAGATCGACCTGGGTTCGCCGCTGCCGATGGTGCGCCTGCACGCGGCGGTCTCCGCGTAGGGGCGCCCCCGCCCGCGGCCGGTTGGGGCCGGACGCGGACAGGGACTACCGTTGGGTGGTTGTCCGCGTCGCGCACCAGGTGCGGCGCAGAGTCGTCGAGGGTGGAGGACCGCCGCGTGGCCACGGTCAGTGAATGGGTCTCGGGGCTGCGTCCCCGCACGCTTCCGAATTCGGTCGTCCCGGTGGCGGTCGGCACGGCGCTGGCCCTCGCCCTGGACGGGTTCGTCTGGTGGAAGGCCCTCCTGGCCCTGGTGGTGTCCATGGCCCTCCAGGTCGGGGTGAACTTCGCCAACGACTACAGCGACGGCGTGAAGGGCACCGACACCGAGGAGCGCACCGGTCCGACCCGGTTGACGGCGTCGGGCCTGGCGAAGCCGGGACACGTGCTCGCCGCGGCCCTGGGCAGCTTCGCGTTCGCGGGCGCGGTCGGCCTGGTGCTGGTGGCGACGTCGTCGTGGTGGCTGCTCCTGGTGGGCGCCCTGGCGATCGCCGCGGCCTGGTACTACACCGGCGGCCGCGCACCGTACGGCTACCGGGGCCTGGGCGAGGTGTCGGTGTTCGTCTTCTTCGGCGTGGTGGCCGTGGTGGGCACGGTGTTCGTGCAGCTGGGCTCGGCGCCGTGGCAGGCCTGGGTGGCCTCCGTGCCGGTCGGCCTGCTGTCCTGCTCCGTTCTGGTCATCAACAACCTGCGGGACATCCCGACGGACCGGGAGACCGGGAAGGTCACCCTCGCGGTCCGGCTCGGCGACGCGGGTACCCGGCGGCTGTTCGCGGGCGCGATCGGCGCCTCCTACGCGGTCGCTCTGGTGCTGACCCCGGTGTTCTGGTGGACCCCGCTCGTGCTGCTGACGGCGCCGCTCGCGGTGCCCCCGCTGAGGCGTGTGCTGGGCGGGCAGGCGGGCCGCGACCTGGTCCTGGGCCTGGGCGAGACGGGCAGGCTGCAGATGGCGTTCGGCGTCCTGTTCTCGGCCGCGCTCGCCCTGGGCTAGGTCGCCGCGAGCGGCGCATCCGGTGCGTTCACCGCAAGGCCGGAGAAGGGGTCGGGGCGGGGCCCTGTCGACGGAGGAGAACGCCGCGAAGGGCGTGCCGGGGCGACGCGCAGCGGGGCGAGCGTCCGCGGGACGCGCTTTAGGTCGCCGCGAGCGGCGCGGCCCCGTCCGAGAGGTGTGTGGGGGCGCCGTTCCGGGGCGGGCCCTCGACGGCCCGCCCCGGTCCTCTCCGCGGCGACGCGGTCACCGCGGGGCCCGCGCCCTCCTCCGGAGGGCCGGCTCGGGGGGCGGCGTCCGGGCGCCGTGGCGGCCGGGACACTCCGTCCGGCCTGCGAGGACGCGGTCCGGGCTCCGGTGCGCGCCCCCGTGGGGCTAGTATGCGGGCCGGTCCCCCAGACACGCGTTCAGCCACGGTAGGGAGAAGACGACACCGTGCCCAGCGAGAACACCGCCCCCGACCCCCTCGACCTCGCTCCGGACCCGGAAGCGTGGGCGGAGCGCTCGGCCCAGCAGGCCGCCGCGTTCGACACGATCGGAGAACGCTACGACGAGGCCTTTCCGCGCAAGGAGGGGCAGGAGGAGCGGGTCCGGCGGTTGCTGGACCTGCTGCCGCCCGGAGCGCACGTGCTCGACCTGGGGTCGGGCACCGGGCTGCCGACCGCCCGCCAGTTCGCCTCCGCGGGCGTCCGCGTCACCGGCTACGAGATCTCCGGGCGGATGATCGAGATCGCGCGCCGCAACGTGCCGCAGGCGACCTTCGTCCAAGCCGACATCCTCGACCTGAAACCGGTCGAGTCCTCCTACGACGCCATCGTGGCGTTCTTCTCCCTGCTGTGCCTGCCCAAGTCGCGCATCCCCGAGGCGCTCAGCCGGATCCGGGCGTCGCTGGTCCCGGAGGGCCTGCTGTGCCTGGCCATGGTGGAGGCCGACATGGACGACGCGCCGATCCCCTTCCTCGGCTCGGACGTCCGCGTGTCGGGCTATCCGCGCGAGGAGCTGCGCCGGGTGGTGCGGGAGGCGGGGCTGCTCGTCGAGGACGAGCGGGTCGTGTCCTACGAGCCGGAGGACTCCGGCGCGCACCCCGAGACCCAGGTCTTCCTGACCTGCCGCCGGGGCGCCTGAGCGGCGCGCACCGCGGCGGCGGGGGAGGCGCCCCGGGCGGGCGCCTCCCCCCTCACGGCCGTGTCTAGTCGAGGTCCAGGAGGGCGTCCAGGCCCACGGTGAGCGGGTCGGCGAGGCCGGCGACACCGCGGACGCCCAGGAGCACCCCGGGCATGAACGAGGTGCGGTTCATCGAGTCGTGCCGGATCTTCAGGGTCTCCCCGTCGGTGCCGAACACGACCTCCTGGTGGGCGATGAGCCCGGTGATGCGCAGGGCGTGCACCCGGACCCCGTCCACGTCGGCGCCGCGGGCGCCGGGGATCTCCGAGGTCGTGGCGTCGGGCATCGGCGCGGCCCCGGCCCCGCGGCGCGCCTCGGCGACGAGCTCCGCGGTCCGGTAGGCGGTGCCGCTGGGGGCGTCGGCCTTGTTGGGGTGGTGCAGCTCGATGATCTCGGTGGACTCGAAGTACGGCGCGGCCTTGCGCGCGAAGTGCATCATCAGCACGGCGGCGATGCCGAAGTTGGGGGCGATCAGCACCTTCGCCCCGGGCGCGGCGGCCTGCATGGCGCGCACCCGCTCCAGCCTGGCCTCGTCGAAGCCGCTGGTCCCGACGACGGCGTGGATCCCGTGGCCGATGAGCCACTCCAGGTTGTCCATCACCGCGTCGGGGTGGGTGAAGTCGACGACGCAGTCGGCGCCCAGCACCGCGCTCCGGTCGTCGGCGCTGTCCACGCCCGCCACGAGTTCCATGCCGTCGGCGGCCTGAACCGCGCGGACGACCTCTGACCCCATACGCCCATCGGCGCCGAAAACTCCTACCTTGAACACGCCATGAGCGTACCGGAGTCACGGACGGCACCGGTGTGGCGCCGCCCGCGCCGAGACGGCCGACGTGCGGTGATCCGCCGCCGCCGGCGGAGCGGACGGGCGGCCCCCTCGGGCGGGCGCGGTCAGCGCGCGGCGGCGAGGGTGAGCGCGAAGTCCCCGGCGGGGTCGGTCCACCAGTGGGTGGGCTCGAACCCGGCGGCGTCGAGTTCGGCGGCCAGCCCTTCGCGGCGGAACTTGGCGGATACCTCGGTGCGCATCTCCTCCCCCGGGGCGAAGCCGACCTCCAGGTCCAGGTCGGCGACCCGCACGCGCTGGGCGGAGCGGGCGCGCAGGCGCATCTCGATCCACTCCTCCCCGGCGTTCCAGCGGGCGATGTGGTCGAAGGCCGCGGGGTCGAAGTCGGCGCCGAGCCTGCGGTTGACGACGCCGAGGACGTTGCGGTTGAACGCCGCGGTGACCCCCTGGGCGTCGTCGTAGGCCGCGACCAGGCGGGCCGGGTCCTTGACCAGGTCCGCGCCGAGCAGGAGCGAGTCCCCGGCGTCGAGCACGGCGCGGATGTCGCGGAGGAAGGCGGCGCGCGGCCCCGGCTCCTGGTTGCCGATGGTGGAGCCCAGGACGGCCAGGAGCCGGCGTCCGCCGTTCTCGCCGACCGGGAGGAGCCCGAGGTGCTCCTCGAAGTCGCCGACGACGCCGTGGACGTCGAGCCCGGGGTAGTCGTCGACGACGCCGCGCGCGGAGGCGGCGAGGAAGTCGCCGCTGACGTCCACGGGGACGAAGCCGGTGAGGCGGCCGTGGCGGAGCATGGCGTCGAGGAGGAGCCGGGTCTTGACCCCCGATCCGGAGCCGAGCTCGATCAGCGTCTCCGCGTCGGCCGCGGCGGCGATCTCGTCGGACCGGGCCTCGAGGATGCTCCGCTCCGCGCGGGTGGGGTAGTACTCGGGCAGCCCGGTGATCTCCTCGAACAGGGCGCTGCCGCGTTCGTCGTAGAACCACTTGGGCGGGAGCTGCTTGGGCACTGCGGTGAGCCCGGCGGCGACGTCGCTGCGCAGGGCCTTGTCGAGGTCGTCGGCCGTCAGGTTTCGGTCGATCCGGAACATGGTGCCTCCTGTGTCCCTTGGTGGGTGCCCATGGGCGTGCCGGTGCCGCGGGGGCGGTGCCCCGGGCGTCAGGCGATCGGGTGGATCTCGGTGCGCTCCCGCGTCGCGACGGCGACGGAGCCCTCGGGCACCTCGCGCCAGCCGCGCGCGTCGTCGAAGGGCTCCGAGGCCAGGAAGACCCCTCCCCCGGGCTCCCTGAGGGTGAAGAGGGTGTCCCCGGCGGCGGTGGCGACGATGCCCTCCCCGTCGGAGGCCAGCAGGTTGTAGCGGCCGTCGGAGTGCTCGCGGGCGTGGCGGACCACGCCGGCCAGCGCCCCGGCGAGGTCGCCGGAGGCCCTCCACAGCCGCACGGTGTGGGCGAACAGGGGCGCGGAGTCCACCGGGGAGCGCGCGTCCAGCACGCCCGGGGGCGGGACGAAGGCCGCGGCGAGCGCCTCGTCGTCCTTGACCGCGCCGTTGTGGCTGAACAGCAGCCGGTCGGCCCGGAAGGGCTGCGCGCCCGACTCCTCGGAGCCGAACCCGACGGTGGCGTCGCGGACCGCGGCCACCACGCACCCGGAGGTGATGGCGCGCGCCGCGTCGGCGAAGGACGAGTCGCTCCAGATGGGCATGGCCCGGCGGTAGCGCAGCGGCCCCGGGGGATGGGCCGACGGCAGGTCGGACGCCGACGGGTCCGCGGGCGCCCCCGTCCCCGGCGCACCGTGCGGCGGGTACCAGCCGACGCCGAAGCCGTCGGCGTTGACGGTGCCGTGCCGCTGCATGCGCGGCGCCCAGGACTGGACGTGCAGCGAGTGGGGCGCCGCGTACAGCAGCTCGTGCAGCGTACGCGGCGGCCCCAGGTAGGCGAGGTGACGGCACATCAGGCGGGGTCCCCGTCCCGCGCGCAGCGGAAGCCGCTGAAGATCTGCCGGCGGACCGCGTGGTCCCAGTTGCGGAAGGTGGAGCGGACGGCCGTGGGGTGGGTGGCCCAGGAGCCGCCCCGCAGCACCTTGTAGCCCTGGTCAAAGAACACCTCCGAGTACTCGCGGTACGGGAAGGCGCGGAACCCCGGGTAGCCCGTGAAGGTGGTGGAGGTCCACTCCCACACGTCGCCGATCAGCTGCTGCACCCCCAGCGGCGACGCGCCGTCGGGGTGGCGTCCCGCCGGGGAGGGCCCCAGCTTGCGCTGGCCCAGGTTGGCGTGCCGGGGCCGGGGCTCCTCGTCGCCCCACGGGTACCGGCGGGACCGGCCGGTCGCGGGGTCGAACCTGGCGGCCTTCTCCCACTCCGCCTCGCTGGGCAGGCGCTTGCCCGCCCACGAGGCGTACGCGGAGGCCTCGTGGAAGTTGACGTGCTGCACGGGTTCCTCGGGCGGCACCATCTCCTGGCGGCCGAACCTGCGGCGGGACCACTCATCGCCCTCGGGGCTCCAGAAGGCCGGGGCGGACGCGCCGGTCCTCTCCCGCCACTCCCAGCCCTCCAGGGTCCACCAGCGGTGGTCCCGGTAGCCGCCGTCCTCCATGAACCGCTGGTAGGCGGCGTTGGTGACGGGCCTGGTGTCGATCCAGTAGGGGTCGAGGACGACCTCGCGGGAGGGGCGCTCGTTGTCGTAGGCCCAGGGGTCGTCGTCGACGCCCATCGTGAACGGGCCCCCGGGGACGTACGCCTCCTCCTCCACGGGCGGGCGCAGGGCCGCGACGGCGCCGGTGTCCTCCAGCAGGACGGGGACGCCCTCCCGGAGCTGGTGGGTGGCGAGCATGGTCTCGTCGTGCTGGTGCTCGTGCTGGATCACCATATGGAAGACGAACCCGGCGCTCAGCAGCGACCGCTGCCCGTCGGGCTCCCCGCGCTGCTCCGGGATTCCGAGGTCGGCGGAGTCGAGGGCGTCGAGCACCTCCTTGCGGACCCGGTCGTTGTACTCGCGTGCCTCCTCGGGCCGCAGGAGCGGCAGGGTGACGCGGTCGGCGCGCGGGTTCTCGAAGGCGTCGTAGAGGCCGTCGATGTCGGGGCGCAGCGCCTCGCGCCCCCCGGCCGCCCTCAGCAGCCACTGCTCCTCGTAGTTGCCGATGTGCGCCAGGTCCCAGACGAGCGGCGACATGAGCGGCGAGTGCTGGGCGAGCAGGCCCTCGTCGTCGAGGGCGTCGATCGTGAGTCCGTTGCTGCGCCGCCGGCTCCGTTCGAGTTCGGTGGCGATGCGCTCCTTGGCGTGTTCCTGGTCTTCAGGATCGTGGTTCACCGTGCTCCTCCGCTGTGTCGGTGGGTCCCTGTCCGTCCCGCCCGGGTACCGACGCGCCCCGGGCGCGGGGCAGGCACGCTCGGCCGCGCGTCGGCGGGGCACAGCCCGCGCCGGACGTGGCGGTCGGCGTAGTCGTCGACGAGGGAGGAGAGTCCGGCGGCGCCCATGCGGGGCAGGGCCTCGACGGCCGCGTCGAAGCAGGAGCGGGCGCACTCGGCGACGGCGGGGTCGCCGGGGCCGAGCCGGGCGGAGCGCAGCCACAGGCGGCGGTCGGGGAAGGGGCCGCGGCAGAGCTTCTCCGTGGCCTCCTCGGCCGCGGCGCGGGCGCGGGGGTCGTCGGCGAGGGCGGCGCAGAGCGCCATGGGGACGGGCCACCAGCGGTGGGGGACCGCGTCGATCATGCGCAGTTCCCACCAGCCGCGCGGGCGGACGGGCGGGAAGAGGGTGCTGAGGTGGAACTCCAGGTCCGCGGGGGTGAGGGGGCGGGGCCCGCGGCCCCCGACCCACTCGGCCAGGGTGATGCCGGGGTCCGGGGTCCAGGTCCCGCCGCCGCCGGGGATCTCGGGGACCGCCATGACGTCGGCGGCGAGGGCGTAGTCCGTCCACGCCGTGGCCGGGTCGGGATGGCTGCCGGCGTCCAGGACGGGGCGCGTGCGGCCGGCGTCGGTGGCCGCCCAGATCGCCCACCGGGTGGACTTCCATCCGGTGGGGCGGCCCCGCCAGACGGCGGAGTTGGCGAACGCGGCGACGAGGACCGGCCCGAGCCGGTGGAGGAGCTCCCAGCGGGCACGGCCGTCGGCGCCGTCGGCCCCGGTGTCCAGGCACACCTGGAGGGAGGCGGTGCTGCACATCATGGTGTGTCCGCTGGGCTGGCGGCGGCCGGCGAAGAACCGCTCCATGGCCGTGTAGCGGGGCAGGCGCAGCTGGCGCACGGGGGGCCGGAGCGGGTCGAGCGCGGTCTCGACCAGGCGGAGTCCGCCCCCCGCGAGGACCTTGGAGACGTGGTCCAGGTCGGCGGCGAGGGCCTCGTGCGCCCGCGCCGGGCCCGGCAGCGCGGGGGAGCTGAGCTCGATCTGCCCGCCGGGCTCGAAGGTGACCGCGCTTCCCGCGGGCGGGGGCCCGCCGGCCTCCAGCAGCGACGCGAGGCGGTCGACGGCGACGGGTGCGGTCGGATGCGCGGAGTCCGCGACCAGCCACTCGGTCTCGGTGCCGACCTTGCCGGGCGGGCCGGTCTTGAAACAGACCCCGTTGATGTACTCGTGAACGTCTTCCGTGGTCATGTGGTGCGCCATGCGAGGCTCCCTCGGAACGACACCCCTCCGGGGTGTGACACCCCAGGGTCCTGCCCCGGGGTCCGGTGCGCCGAACGTCTGCGGCGACCGGAAATCACAGGATGTGTCAACACAAGCACCCTTCGCCCTGGTTCGCTCCGACGACACGCCAGGTGGATTCGACGGCGGGGGCCGACGGAGGGGGACGAGCCCCGGAAAAAGTGACCACCGTCACACTCTGGTGAACTCCTCGACGCGGGCCTCGACCGCCGCCCGCTCACGCGCGTGGAGTTCGATACCGAACACCTCGTGCAGCACACGCCCCACCTCACTCACAGGCACCCGGTGCTCCTCACGCGTCCCGTCCGGGGTCAGGGTCGTGAGGGTGGTGTCCGTGAGCACGTGTTGGACGCCCGGCCCGATCCGCTGCACCGTCAACCGCGTCAGGAAGGGCGAACGGGGATGGCTGGAGAGGTGGCGGCTGAAGATCTCGTAGTCCTGGGGCGCCGTCGCGGCCGTCGTGAGGAGGTACAGCGGACGCCACGCACGGCCGTCGAACGAGCGCAGCAGCCACTCGTCGCCGCCCAGCTCCGACACCCGGTCCAGGCGCAGGCCCCAGCCGCCCTGGACCTCCTGGTGCCCGTCGGACAGCGGCAGGGGCTCCAGCGGCCCGCCCCCGCCGAAGCCGGCGTCCACCAGCCACGGGCGCCCCTCCAGGTCCACCCGCAGCAGGCAGTGCGTGGACGGGCGGGGGCGCCCCGGGCGGCCGGACAGCACCCGGGCCGCGAGCCCGGTCACGGAGAACCCGAGCCGGTCGAGCACGGCGGCCAGGAGCAGGTTCTGCTCGTAGCAGTAGCCGCCCCGCCGGGCGCGGACCATCCTGTCCACGAGGGCGGGCACGTCCAGCCGCACCGGCTCCCCCGTGAGCAGCCGGAGGTTCTCGAAGGGGATGGCGGCCAGATGGGCCCGCTGCACGGCCCGCAGCGTGTCGGGGGTGGGCGGCAGGTCGCCCTCCAGGCCCACCCGGGCCCGGTAGGCGTCCAGGTCGACCTCGTCCCCGTGCCAGAGGTCCCGGTCGGTGAAGAAGCGCGCGGGGCGGGGCGCCGGTGGCGCCCCGGCCCGGTCACGGGATGTTTCGTCTGCCATGCCCCGGCCAACCGGAGGAAGGGCGCGGCCATTCCGCGGCGGGACGCCGGCGCACGTCCGCGCTCAGCCGGGCGCCGCCCTCCCCCACCGGGAAGCGCCCCGGCAGGCGTCGGCCGCCCGCGCTTCGGCCCGGTCCCCGGGGTCCGCCGTGTCCCCCCCGGCAGGGGCGGCGTGCCCCGCTCCCGGGGCGCACCGACGGCGGCGCAGTTCCCGCGCGCGGCGCCCTCAGCCCGCGCCCCGCACCTCCGCCCGGACCCGGCCGGCCCCGTCGGCGGCCGCCCAGTGGCAGGCCACCCGGCGCTCGGCCCCGCCCCCCAGGACCGCGGGGTCCACGGTGCGGCACAGGTCGGCGACGCCCGCCCGTTCGGCCTCGCCCGAGGCGAGCACCGGGCAGCGCGGGTGGAACCGGCACCCCGGCGGCACCTGCTTGGGGTCCGGCGGCTCGCCCGCCAGGACCACCGGCTCGCCCTCTCCCGCGTCGGGCAGCACCGACAGCAGCGCGCGGGTGTACGGGTGGGCGGGTTCGGCCAGGACCTCCTCCACGGTGCCCAGCTCCACCACGCGTCCGAGGTACATCACCGCGACGCGGTCCGCGATGTTCCACGCCAGACCCAGGTCGTGCGTGGCCACCAGGGCGGACAGCCCCAGTTCGTCCCGCAGGTCCAGGAGCAGGCGGAGGATCTCGCCGCGCACCGACGCGTCCAGGGACGCGACCGGCTCGTCCGCCACCAGCACCTCGGGGTCCAGGACCAGGGCCCCGGCGATCACCACGCGCTGGCGCTGTCCGCCGGACAGCTCGTGCGGATAGCGGGCGAGGAAGCGCTCCGGCGGGCGCAGGCCGGCCCTGGAGAGCGCTCCGGCGACCCGTGCGGCCTCGTCCGCCGTGGTGCCCTCGTGGATGCGCAGCCCCTCGGCCACGGACTCGTAGACGGTGCGGCGCGGGTTGAGCGAGCCGGTGGGGTCCTGCTGCACGAGCTGGACCCGGCGCCGGTAGGCGCGCAGGTCGCGGGAGCCGTACCGCATCGGCCTGCCCTCGAACACCACGACGCCCCCGGTGGGCCGTTCCAGGCCCAGCAGGACCCGGGCCAAGGTGGTCTTGCCGCAGCCCGACTCCCCCACCAGCGCCACGATCTCACCCGCCGACACGTCGAGGTTGACGCCGTCGACGGCGCGCGCCGTGCCCCTGCCCCCGCCCGGGGCGAACCCGGCGGCGAAGGCGACCTCCACGTCCCTGGCGCTCAGGATCGGCTCGGCCGACTCCCCTCCCCCGGAGGCGCGGGGGGCGTCGCGGGGGTCGGTCTCGGTGGTGCTCAAGGGCGCGTCTCCTCGGTGGGGTCGGCGGTCGGGTTCACGGGGTGCCCCCGTCCCGGGCGGTCGTCAGGGGTCTCGCGGGGCCCACGTGCACGCACGCCGCATGGCGCGCGGAGTTCCCGGCGGGGTCGGGGTCCACCGGCCACAGGGGCGGGTCGACCGTGGCGCAGACCGTCTCGGCCACCGCGCAGCGGGGTCGGAAGACGCAGCCCGGAGGGGGGTCGGCCGGGTCCGGCGGGTCCCCCGGCAGGCCCCGGGGCGCCAGGCGCGAGGCCGGGTCGCCGATGCGGGGGAAGGCCGCGCTGAGGGCGCTCGCGTAGGGGTGGGCGGGTTCGTGCACGACCTCGCGGGCGGGGCCCTGCTCCACGACGCGGCCCGCGTACATCACCGCGACCCGGTCGCAGGTGGCCGCCAGGACGGACAGGTCGTGGCTGATCATCAGCATGCCGATGCCCTGCTCGGCGACCAGGCGCTTGAGCAGGGCGAGGATCTGCGCCTGGATCATCACGTCCAGGGCGGTGGTGGCCTCGTCCGCGATGACCAGGCGGGGCTCACAGGCCAGGGCCATCGCGATCATGACCCGCTGGCGCTGTCCGCCGGACAGCTGGTGGGGGTAGTCGCGGGTGCGGGAGGCCGGGAGGCCCACCTGTCCCAGGAGCTCGGCCACGCGCCCGGGGATCCGGTTCGCCGGCACGGTGCCGTGGATCGCCATGGGCTCCGCGATCTGGTCGCCGATCCGCTTGACCGGGTTGAGGGAGTGCATGGCGCCCTGGAAGACGATCGCCGCGCCCACCCAGCGGACCGCGCGCAGGCGGCCCCACCGCATGTCGAGGACGTTCTCCCCCTCCAGCAGGACCTCTCCCCCGATGCGTGTGCCCTCGGGCAGCAGGCGCAGCAGGGCCAGGGCGACGGTCGACTTGCCGCTCCCCGACTCACCCGCCAGCCCCAGGGTGCCCCCGGGGTCCAGGGACAGGTCGACGCCCCGGACGGCCGGGACCTCGCCCTGCCCGGTTCGGTAGGTGACGTGCAGTTCTCGGACGTCGAGGAGGGAGGTCAACGCTGCTCCCGGAGTCGGGGGTTGATGACGGACTCCAGAGCGCGTCCGCACAGGGTGAAGGACAGGGCGACGGCCGCGATGGCCAGGCCCGGCGGGATCATGTACCACCAGATCCCGGAGCTGATGGCCCCCGCGGTGCGGGCGGCCTCCAGGATGCCGCCCCAGGAGATGGTGGTGGGGTCCCCCACCCCCAGGAACGCCAGCGTGGACTCGGCGATGATCGACGTGGCCACGAGGAGGGTGGTCTGGGCGAGCACCACCGGCATCACGTTGGGCAGCACGTGCCAGGCCATGACGTGGGTGTGCCCCCCGCCCAGGGCGCGGGCGCGCTCCACGTAGGGGCGCGCCTCCACCGCCAGGGTCTGCGCCCGCACCAGGCGGGCCGTCGCGGGCCAGACGGTGAGGCCGATGGCGACGATGATGGTGCCGGTGCCGCGCGGCAGCACCGCGGCCAGCGCCACGGCCAGGACCAGGGTGGGCAGCACCAGGAACCAGTCGGTGACCCGCATGAGCACGGACGACACGACCCGGCCGGCCGGCCCCCCGGACGCGCCGAAGTGCCCGGCGGTCACCCCGACCAGCGTGCCCAGGACCACGGAGACGACCGTCGCCAGGAAGCCCACCGTGAGGGAGACCCGGGAGCCCCAGATGATGAGGTCGAGGACGGACCGGCCGAAGTTGTCGGTGCCCAGGGGGAACTCGGCGCTGGGCGGTTCGTAGGCGGCTCCGGGGGCGCCGGTGACCGTCAGCTCGGCCTGGTCCACCAGCAGGGGTGCGAACAGCGCCAGGAGGACGATGGCCGAGAGGGCGGCGAGGCCCGCCAGGCCGGCGCGGTTGCGGGTGTACTCGCGGGCGAACCGGCGCAGGGCCTCCGCGCGGCGGCGGCGGGCCAGGGCCCGGGGCGACACGGGCGCGCCGCCCGCGCCGTTCGTCCCGGCGGCGTCTTCGCCCGGTGCGCCGGCTCCGTGTTCCTCGGTGTCCGCGCTCATGGGCGCACCCTGGGGTCGAGCAGCGGGTAGACCAGGTCGGCGAGGAGGTTCATGAGGATCACCGAGGCCGCGAAGACCACGAACAGGCCCTGGACGAGGCCGAGGTCGGGGACGCGCAGGCCGGAGTAGAAGAGCTGGCCGAGTCCGGGCCAGGAGAACACCGTCTCCACGAGGATCACCCCGGACACGACCTGGCCGAGGTTGAGGAAGATCAGGGTCACCGTGGGCAGGAGGGCGTTGGGGACCGCGTGCCTGCGGCGCACGAGGGCGTCCCGCAGCCCCTTGGCCCGCGCCGTGGTGAGGTAGTCGGCGCCCCTCTCGTCCATGAGGGAGGAGCGCATGATCATGAGGTACTGGGCGTAGATCACGGCGACCATGGTGGTGATGGGCAGCACCATGTGCCAGGCCGTGCTCAGCGCGGTCTCCACGGGGCCCGTCGCCGCGGGGTCCACCATGCCGCCGGTGGGGAACAGGCCGGGCATGAACCCGCGCCCCGAGGCGAGGGCCACGATGAGCAGCAGTCCGAGCCAGAACGTGGGCACCGACCAGAAGAACAGGGCGACGGCGCTGTTGGCCCGGTCGGACCGGCCGCCGGGCCTCCACCCGGCCCGGACGCCGAGGAGGAGGCCGAGGAGCGCGGCGATGACCGTGCCGGTCCCCGCGAGCAGGACCGTGGGACCGAGGCGTTCGAGGATGAGCTCGGTGACCGGCTCGCGGAACTGGAAGGACGTGCCGAGGTCGAGTCGGAGCAGGCCCGTCAGGTAGTCGAGGAACTGCTGCCAGAGGGGCTGGTCGAGCCCGAACTGGCGGCGGAGCTCCTCGCGCTGCTCCGCGGTGACCTCGCGGCCCTCGGTCATGGCGCGGACCGGGTCGCCGGGCAGGATGCGGAAGAGGAAGAACCCGGCCACGACCACGGCCAGGAGCGAGAACGCGGCGGTCGCCAGGCGTCCGGCGACGTAGCGCGCGATCCTGCCGGCACGGCCTTGCCCGGCGGGGCCCGCCGGGGCGGGGGCGCCGGGCGCCTCCGCCCCGGCCGGGGCTCCCGGGGTGACGGGGTCGCTGGTCACTCGCGGTCCTCCACGGTGGCGCGTCGGCGGAACAGGACGAACCCGCCCGCGGCCAGGAGCACCAGCACGGCCGCCCCGACGCCGATCCAGACCCAGGTCGGGGGCCCGGAGGGGCCGTCCCCGTCCGCGGCGGCCGGCTGGGCGGACCAGAAGGCCCAGTAGCCGTCCTGGCCCCAGATGTTGCCCCCGGGGTCCGGCTGGATCTGCATGTCGGCGATCTGGTCGGTGCGGTACGCCTCCCGGATGTCCGGGTAGGCCAGGACGTTCACGACGGCCTCCTCGTAGAGCACCCGCTGGAGGTCGTGGATGATCTCCGCGCGGGCGGTGCGGTCGTACTCGGCGAGCTGGGCCCGGTAGAGCTCGTCGTACTCCTCGTCGCAGAAGTAGGCGTCGCCCTGCATGCTGCCCGGCTCCTCGGGGAGCGCGTCGCAGGTGTGGATGCTGAACACGTAGTCGGGGTCGGGGTTGACCGTCCACCCGGTGAAGATCAGGTCGTACTCGGCCGCGAAGAGGGCGTCGCTGAGGACGCCCGGGTCGACCGTGAGGTTCTCGACCTCGATGCCGATGTCGGCGAGGCGCTCGACGATGACCAGCCCGGCGTTGACGTTGTCCGGACGGTCCTGGTGGACGTGCATGCGCAGTTCGAGGCGGTCGCCGTCGGGCGAGACCCGCACGCCGTCCTCGCCCCTGTCGTAGCCCGCCTCGTCGAGCATCGCGTTGGCGGCCTCCGGGTCGAAGGAGAGCGTGGCCTCGTCGCCCTCGGGCGACCAGTGGTAGTCGCTGTAGCGGGCCGGGATGTAGCCCCCGGCGGCGGTGGCGCGGCCGCCGTGCGCCTTCTCGACGATCTCCTCGTTGTCGATGGCCCTGACGATGGCCCGGCGCAGGGTGGCGTCGGCCAGCGCGGGGTGCCCGTCGCCGAACTCCTCCCCGTCCTGGGTGCGGGCGCCGGGGTTGACGGTGAAGGCCTGGAACCGCTTGCCGTCGGCGAAGTTGACGGCGATGTCGTCGGCGCCGTCCAGGGCGTTGGCCTGGGCCTCGGTCAGCTCGTAGACGAGGGAGACCTCGCCGCTGCGCAGGGCCTCGACGGCGGCGTCCTTCTCGGAGTAGTACCGGAAGACCAGGTCGGAGAACCCCGGGGCCCCTCTCCAGTGGTCGGGGTTGGCCTCCAGGGCGATGTGCTCGCCGCGCTGGTGCTCGGTGAGGACGAAGGGGCCGCTGCCGACGGCGGGCAGGTCCTCGCCGGTGTAGTCGGCGAAGTCGTCGCCCTGCTCCTCCAGGACGGGCTCCCAGACGTGGCGCGGCACGATCGGCACGTTGAGGGAGGTCATCGTCGCCTGGGGCTCCTCCAGCTCGATCACCACCGTGTGGTCGTCCTCGGCCGTGACCGTGTCGAAGCCCGACACGTAGTTGCCGTTGGCGATCGCCGCGGACTCGTTCTCCATGATGGTGGTGAAGGTCCACGCGACGTCGTCGGCGGTGAGGGGTTCGTCGTCGCTGAAGGTGACGCCCTCGCGCAGGTGGAAGGTCCAGGTGAGGCCGTCCTCGCTGGTCTCCCACTCCTCGGCCAGGGCCGGCGCGGGCTCGTTGGTCACGGCGTCGACCGTGACCAGGGAGTCGTAGACGTGGTCGAGGATGTTGGTGGTGACGGCCAGCTGGGCGGTGAAGGGGTTGAAGGAGTCGACCTGCTGGGAGATGGCGACGGTGAGCGTGTTCGCCTCGTCGGCCGGCTCCGCGGCGGCCGGGGCGACCGCGGCGGCGCCGACGAGGAGCAGTGCCGCGCCCGTGGTCGCCACGCGCCACGGGAGGCGCGGGGAGGGGGTGGGGGGAGGGCGGTGGGAGTACATGTCTGCCCCTGTCGGTTTCGTGGGGTCGGTGGCGCGGGGAGGTCGACGGTGCCGGGTCGGTGTCACGCCACCCGGGGGTTGTTGGTTGTCTACCAACGGACGTGGATTAACGTCAATGACCTCCGAGGAGCGCCGTGACATCGAAATACATTCGCGGCCGAGCTCCGGCGCAGCGGGGTTTCAGGTGCACCGGGTGACGAATGGGCCGGACCGCAATGACTTCGGATTCGCGGTGCTTGGGATACTCCGCTACGGTTCCCGCCATGATGGGGCACTCGCACGCACTGAGTGGCGTGGTCGGCTGGATGGCGGTCGTTCCGCTGGTCCAAGGCGCGGAATTCCTGGGGCTCAGTTTCGAGCTGGGCCCGGGAGAGATCATCGCCGGTTCTCTCGTGTGCGCGGGGGCGGCCCTGCTGCCCGACCTCGACCACAAGAGCGCCACGGTGACCAAGACCTACGGCAAGGTCACCGAGGTCCTGGGCGGCATGCTCGGGTTCCTCTTCGGCGGTCACCGGATGGGGACGCACTCGTTCTTCTTCGCGATCCTCATGGGCGTGATCGTCCAGCTGCTGGCGCTGTGGTCCGAGATGGCCGTCCAGGTCTTCGTGTTCCTGCTCATCGGCATCGCTCTCCAGGGACTGGGTTTCGGCCTGGACAAGAACCGGGTCGCGTCCGGGGTCATCAACGCCCTGGCGACGGCGGGGATCACCCTGGCCCTGTTCACCGCGGGGGTCAACTACACCTGGCTGGGCCTGGCCGTGGCGTTCGGCGTGACCCTGCACTTCTTCGGCGACATGATCACCAAGATGGGCGTGCCGATCTTCTGGCCCCTGTGGAAGAAGCGCATCGGCCAGGGCAAGGGGTTCGTCACCGACGGCCCCGTCGAGCAGAAGGTGGTGACCCCGCTGCTGACGGTGGGCGTCATCGTGGGCTCGGTCTACCTCTTCGACTGGCCCGCCATCCTCCCCGAGTACTAGGCCGGACGCCGGTCCCCGCCCGCCGGGGCCGCACGCCCGGAGGCCGCGGCCCTCTTCCCCCGGCCCCGCGCGCCGGACGCGGGGGCGGCGTCCACAGGCGCGGGCGGGTACTGGGCCGCGCGGCCCCCCTGGCCTAGGCTGGCCTCCGTGACACGAACCACAGAGGGCCTCGGCCCGGAACTCCACGCCTACGTCGTCGCCCACAGCGAGCCCGTCGACGACGTCCTCGCCGACCTCGCCGAGGAGACGGCGGAGCTCTTCCCCTCGTACCAGGGCATGCAGATCGGCCCGGAGCAGGGGGTGTTCACCACGCTCCTCACCCGTATCAGCGGGGCGCGGGACGTCGTGGAGGTCGGCACCTTCACCGGCTACTCCTCGATCTGCCTCGCCCGCGGCCTCCCCGACGACGGCACCCTGCTGGCCCTCGACATCAGCGACGAGTGGACGTCCGTGGCCCGCCGCTACTGGGAGCGCGCCGGGGTCGCCGACAAGATCACGCTCACGCTCGGGCCCGCGCTGGACTCCCTGCGCGCCCTCCCCCGCGAGCCCCTCTTCGACCTGGCCTTCCTGGACGCCGACAAGGAGGGCTACGTCGCCTACTGGGAGGAGCTGATCCCCCGGCTGCGTCCGGGCGGCCTGGTCCTGGCCGACAACACGCTCTCCCACGGACGCGTCGTGGACCACGGCGACACGTCCGCCCACGTCCAGGGCATCCGCGACTTCAACGACCGCCTGGTCGCCGACGACCGCGTCACGCAGGTGCTGCTGCCCGTCGGGGACGGGCTCACGCTCGCGCGCAGGAACTGACACGCCCCCTGCCTCCCCTCCGGGACGGCAGGGCCCCCGGCGGATCGCGCGCACCTTCGGTAATGTCCAGTCCCATGCGCCTGCTGCACACATCGGACTGGCACCTGGGCCGCTCCTTCCACCGGGAGAACCTCATCGACGCCCAGTCCGCCTTCCTCGACCACCTCGTCGGCACCATCCGCGAACGCGGGATCGACGTGGTGGTCGTGGCCGGCGACCTCTACGACCGCGCGCTTCCGCCGGTCGACGCCGTCCGCCTCTTCGACCGGGCGCTCGGCCGCATCCGCGCCACCGGCGCCCGCGCCGTCCTCATCAGCGGCAACCACGACTCCCTCGCGCGGATGTCGTTCGCCACCGGTCTCATCGACGCCTCCGGCGTCCACCTGCGCAGCTCCCTGGACGGTGTGGGGTCCCCCGTCCTGATCGACGACGAGCACGGCCCCGTCGCCTTCTACGGCATCCCCTACCTGGAGCCGGAGGTCGCCCGCCACCACTGGGACCTGCCCGAGCGCGGGCACGCGGCGGCCGTGGGACACGCCATGGACCTCGTCCGGGCCGACCTCGCGGAGCGCCCCGGGACCCGCTCGGTGGTGCTCTCGCACGCCTTCGTCACCGGCGGGGAGCCCTCCGACAGCGAGCGCGACATCTCCGTCGGAGGCGCCTCCCACGTCCCGGCGCCGGTCTACTCGGGGGTGGACTACGTCGCCCTCGGCCACCTGCACGGGAGGCAGACCATCACCCCCTCGGTGCGCTACCCGGGCAGCCCCCTCGCCTACTCCTTCTCCGAGGAGCACCACGTCAAGGGCTACTGGGTGGTGGACCTGGACGCCGACGGCCTGGCGGGGGCCGAGTTCGCGGAGGCGCCCGTCCCCCGGCCGCTGGCCAGGATCAGGGGCAGGATCGAGGACCTGCTCACCCGGCCCGAATGGGAGGGGTACACCGGCCACTGGCTCCAGGTCACCCTCACCGACCCGCGCCGTCCGGCCCACCCGATGGACCGGCTGCGCGAGCGCTTCCCCCACACCCTGGTCCTGGAGTTCGCCCCCGAGGGCGGCGCCCCCGACACCCGCCCGGTCGCCGCCTCCGTCGCCGACCGCAGTGAGCGCGAGGTGGTCGCCGACTTCGTCGAGTGGGCCCGGGGCACCCCCGCCACCCCCGAGGAGGAGGCCCTCGTGAACACCGCCGTCGAGCAGGTCCGTCTCCAGGAGGGGATGCGCTGATGCGCCTGCACACCCTCACCCTCCAGGCGTTCGGCCCGTTCGCGGGCACCGAGGAGGTGGACTTCGACCGGCTCGGCGCGGGCGGCCTCTTCCTCGTCCACGGCCCCACCGGCGCGGGCAAGACCTCCGTGCTGGACGCGGTGTGCTTCGCCCTGTACGGCAGCGTCCCCGGCGCCCGGGGCAGGGACCGCTCCCCCAGGAGCGACCACGCCCCGCCGGACCGGCGCCCCCTGGTCACCCTGGAGTTCACCGTCGGGGGGCGCCGCGTCCGCATCGAGCGCAGCCCCCGCTGGGAACGGCCCAAGAAGCGCGGCACCGGCACCAGGGTCGAGAACGCCAAGGTCGTGGTCCTGGAGCACTCCGGCGGCCGTTGGACGGACGTCACCACCCGCCCCGACGAGGCGGGCCAGTTCGTGGGCGACCTGGTCGGGCTCACCCTCGACCAGTTCTGCCAGGTCGCCATGCTCCCCCAGGGCGACTTCGCACGGTTCCTGCGCGCCAAGTCGGACGAGCGGCGCGACTCCCTGGAGCGGATCTTCAACACCCGCGTGTTCCGCGACGTCGAGGAGTGGTTCAAGGGGCACGCCAACAAGCTGCGCCACGAGGTGGAGTCCGCCGACCGCGAGGTGCGCTCGATCGCCGGGCGGATCGCCGAGGTCGGCCGCTCCACCGCGCCCGAACTGCCCGAGGAGCTGACGGCGTGGGCCGCCGAACTGGCCGCCGTCACCGGTGCCACCGCGCTGGACGCCGCCCCCGTGGCCGCGGAGTTCACCGCCGCGCGTGACGCCGCCCTGCGCGCCCTGGCCGACGGGCGGGAGCTCCGCGCCCGCCAGGAGCGGTTGGCCGCCGCCCGGGACCGGGCGGCCCGGCTCGACGGGCACGCCGACCGGCGGGCCGGGCTCGACGTCCGGCTCGACGCCGCCGAGCGCGCCGAGTCGGTGCTGCCGTTCCTCCGCGCCCGCGACAACCGGCGCGCCGACCTGGACAAGGCCGAACTGGCCGTCGCCGACCACCTGTCCCTGGTCGCCGGGCTCCCCGGGACCGTCCCGGCCCTGTCCTCCCCGCCGTCCGGGCCGGGGACCGCCGGCGCGGACGCCCCTGCCCCGGGGCCGCTCCGCCCCCAGGAGGCGCTGCGCGCCGCCGAGCAGGAGCGCCGCGCCGAACTGGCCCGCCTCGACCACCTCCGCGGGGACGCCGGGCGCCGCCGGGCCCTGGGCCGCTCCGTCGAGGAGCTCACCGCGCGCCTGGACCGCACACGCGAGGAGTCGGCGCGCCTGCGCGAGCGGGCCCTCTCCCTGCCTCCCAGGGTCGAGACCCTGACGGGCGAACTGCGCCGGGTCCGGGACCTGGCCGGGCAGGTGGAGTCCGCCGGGACCGCCCTGGCCGCCGCGGAGCGCCGCCGGGAGGCGGCCGCCGCGTACGAACGGCTCGGCCGCGAGCTGGAGGAGGCCGAGGACCGGCGCCGCCGCGCCGTGGACGCCGCGCAGGACGCACGCGGGCGGGCCCTCGCGCTGCGCGAGCGGCGGATCACCCACATGGCCGCCGAACTGGCGTCGGACCTGGCCGAGGGGGTCCCGTGCCCGGTGTGCGGGTCCGCCGAGCACCCGCGCCCCGCCCTCCCGTCGGACGGGGACCTGGTCTCCGCGGAGGAGGAGCGTGCGGCGCAGGCCGCCGCGGACGACGCCGCCTCCCGCCGCACGGCGGCGGAGGGCGCCGTGGTGGCGCTGGGCGAGCGCCGGGCCGCGGCACTCGAACGTGCCGAGGGCCTCACCACGGAGTCCGCCCGGGAGGAGGTCGGGGAGCGCGCGAGGGCGCTGGCCGAGGCCCGCGCCGCCGCCGGCGAGGTCCGCCGGGTGGAGGAGGCGCTCGAACAGCTCGAGGCCGAGGTGGAGCGGATCCGCACCCGGGAGGGGGAGCTGACCCGGCTGGAGGCGGAGGCCGGGACCGAGCTGGACAGCGCGGTCCGGGAGCACGGGAGGCTGACAGCCCTGCTGGACGCGGCGCGCGGCGACGACCCCGGGTTGGAGGAGCGGATCGCCAGGCTGTCCGGTGAGGCCGACCTGCTGCGCGCCGCCTCCGAGGCCGCGAACGCCCGCGACGGCGCCGCCGAGGAGTACCGGTCCGCCGTCGCCGAGGCCGAGCGGTACCGGGCCGAGGCCCGCTTCGCCGACGAGGCCGGGGTGTGGGAGGCGGCCGTGGACGAGCCGCAGCGGCGCGCCCTGCGCGAGCGCGCCCGCGCCTTCGACGACGAGCTGGCCGCGGCCCGGGCCGCGCTGGCCGATCCGGAGCTCCTCGCCGCCGACGGCCCGGCCCCCGACCTCGCCGCGCTGGCCGCCGGGGCCGAGCGGGCCTCCGCCGCGGCCGACCGCGCGGTCGCCTGGCGGAGCATGCTGGAGGAGCGGGCCCGGCGCCTGGCCGCCCTCCGCCGGGAGCTGCGGAGCCGGATGGAGGGCAGCGAACCGGTCCTGCGCCGCTACGCGGTGGCCGAGGGTCTGCGCGGCCTGGCCGCGGGCACCTCCGGGGACAACACCGACAACGTCCGCCTGTCGGCGTACGTGCTGGCCGCCCGCCTGGAACAGGTGGTGGCGGCGGCCAACGACCGGCTGCTGACGATGTCGGACGGCCGGTACGAACTCCGCTACACGGTGGACAAGGCCGCGGGGGACGGCCGTGCGCGGTCGGCGGGCGGCCTGGGCATGCGGGTGGTCGACGCGTGGACGGGGGTGGAGCGCGACCCGGCCACCCTGTCGGGCGGCGAGACGTTCTTCAGCTCCCTGGCGCTGGCGCTGGGGCTGGGCGACGTGGCCGCCGCCGAGGCGGGCGGCGCCGACATCGACACCCTGTTCGTGGACGAGGGCTTCGGCACCCTCGACGAGGACACCCTGGAGGAGGTGTTGGACGTGCTGGACCGCCTGCGGGACGGCGGACGGGCCGTGGGCGTGGTCAGCCACGTCGCCGACCTCAAGCACCGGGTCACCACCCGGCTGAAGGTGGTCAAGGGGCCCTCCGGCTCGCGGGTGGAGCACACCGGCTGACCGGGCGCCCGGGCGGCCCCGGTTCCGCCCCGGGCGGGGGCGCCCGTTCCGGCGGCCGGGTGCGGGGCGGAGGCCGCACCCCGTGCGCACGCCGACCGGCCCCGCCCGGGGGCTGCTCCGCCCACGCGCGCCGGCCGGCGGGGCTACGCGCCTCCCGGTCACCGCTCCGCCGCCGCGCGTCGGCCGGCGGGTACGGGCCGCGCACCCACCCCGGGTCGGGGCGCCCGCGCGGCGGTGCGACAATGACCAGCGTGAATTCGCTGGTGGACATCGCTGTGTTCGGAATCGTGGGCGCCATCATGATGGCGGCCCTCATCGGTCTGCTCCTCGTGGTCTCGGGGAGCGCTCGCGGGGCATCGCCCCGGGTACGGGTGGCGTTCGGGGTCGCCTCCGTGGTGCTGCTGGTGGCGCTGCCGACGCTCACCGCCGCCAACACGCTGTCCTCGGGCTCCGGTTTCTGGGTGGCGTTCGCCACGGCCACCTGTGTGGTGGCCGTCGTGTACGCGGTGAACGTGGCGATGCTGCCGGTGGTGGCGCGCCGCCGGGCCGCGGCCACGGGCGAGACCGCCCTCGCGTCGCTGCGGCCGTCGCCGCCGGTCCTGGCGGCGGGCCTCCTGATCTGCCTGGCGCTGGGGCTGCTGGGCACGGCCGTGGCCGCCCTCGTCGTCTGAGCCCCGGCCCACCCCTCCTGACACCCCGTGCCCCGCGCCCGTAGGCGCGGGGCACTCGTCGTCCGGGGCCCGGCCCCGCGGCGGGGCTCCCGGGCCGGCCGCGGCCCCCGTCGCGCCCCCGGACACGGCGACGGGGGCGCACCGGGTGGTGCGCCCCCGCCTCCTGCCGGGTCAGCGTCCGTTCGCGGCGGCCGGGTCGTCGTCCGCGGCGCCTTCTCCGGCGGACCCCGGCGCCCCCCGCTCGCCCTCACCGTCCCGCCCGTCCTGCTCCGCACGGTCGGCGGGACCGGCGGCGTCCGGCTCCTCGGCCGGCGCCGCCACGGCCCCCGTGGCGGCCGGGCCGCGCGAGCGGCGGTCCAGCTCGGCCAGGTAGGCGTTGTAGTCGTCCATGTCGGCGTCGTCCGAGCCCCCGCGGCGGCTGTGGCGCTCCCTGCGGCGCTCCTGCTTCTCGTCGTCGCGGGACCACTGCACCACGAGCGTGAGCATCACCAGGAGCGTGGGGATCTCCCCGAGCGCCCAGGCGACCCCGCCGCCCGCGTACTGGTCCTCGGCCAGGCCGTCCAGCCACGGCACGTCGAACTGGCTGTAGAAGTCCATGGCCATCGGGGCCGACTGCATCATGATCGAGATGCCGAAGAAGGCGTGGAAGCCCATCGCGAGCAGCAGGAGCAGGATGCGCAGCAGGTAGGGCATCTTCCTCGGCGCCGGGTCGACCCCCACGATGACCCAGTAGAAGAGGAAACCGGTGATGAGGAAGTGCGCGCCCATGAACAGGTGACCGAGGTGGTCGTTCATCAGCGTCGGGAAGAGCGGGGTGAAGTACAGGGCGTAGGGGCTGAACACGAACAGCGGCGCCGCCACCGCCGGGTGGGTGACCACCTTGGAGAAGCGGCTGTTCAGGAACAGGTTCAGCCACTCGCGCGGACCCCGGTCGCCGCGCTGCCGGGCGGGCTTGAGCGCACGCAGCGCGAGCGTGACGGGCGCTCCCAGCACCAGCAGGATCGGCGTGAGCATCGACAGGGTCATGTGCTGGATCATGTGCGTCGAGAACAGCACCATCGCGTAGGTCGCGAAACCGCTGAGCTGGATGACGACGATCGACAGCAGGCCCGCCCCGAACGCGACCGTGCGCCCGACGGGCCAGCTGTCGCCGCGGCGCAGCAGCCGGGCCACCCCCGCCGCGTACAGTCCTCCGGCGATGACCACGAGCATGATGAAGAACAGGTCCGGACGCCACAGGGTGAGCAGCGTCTGCACGCTCATGGGCGGCGGGACGGGGAAGCCGAGGATGGCGGCGGCGGGGTCGACGGTGCCCTCCAGCGGCGGGGGCGGGGCGGTGCGCCCCAGGCCGACGGAGACCCCGATGACGGTGGCCATGACGAGCACCTCGACCAGGGCGATGCGCAGGAACGAGCCGCGCCGGAACTCCGGGCCGTCGGCCCCCTTGAGGGCGAACTCGCGGTGCATGTACCCGAACGCCCCCAGGACGCCGAACAGGATGATCTTCACCAGGATGATCAGCCCGTACTCGGTGGTGACGAGCTCGGCCGGCGAGGAGAGGCGGGCCAGGGCGCTGGCCGCCCCGCTGACGGCGACGCCGATGTAGGCCCACAGGGCCAGGCGGCTGAACCGTTGGGCGGCGACCGCCGGCTCCTGGGCGTCCCGGCGCACCGCGTGGTACGTGACGGCCGCCAGCCCGCCCACCCACACGCTGATGGAGACGACGTGCATGGCGAGCCCGGTCACGGCGAGTTCGTGGGCGCCGGAGGAGGCGGAGTGGCCGGTCAGGGCGGGCGGCGTGGTGGCGACCAGGGCGAGGACGAGGAGCCACAGGCCCCCCGTCGCCGTGGTCGCCGTGCGGCCGAAGAGGGCGATGCCGGTCGTCAGCAGGATGACGAACATGAGCGCGATGCCGCCCGAGACCGCCCCGGCGTACGCGGTGACCTCGTCGACGCTGACCTGGCCGATGGTCCTGGCCAGGAACTCGGAGGCCTGGAAGTAGAGGGTGGCCACGGCCGCGACGGCCCAGACGAGGGCCGCCCAGGTGGCCCCGCGCACGTAGGAGGCCGCCTGCGGGGTGAGCCTGCCCGTGTGCGAGGGCAGCAGGACGGCGGCGAGCAGGAGGAGCCCGATCGCGACCACGGCCGAGCCGTCCATGGCGACCT
This sequence comes from Nocardiopsis sp. NPDC101807, assembly GCF_044766605.1. Taxonomy (NCBI): domain Bacteria; kingdom Bacillati; phylum Actinomycetota; class Actinomycetes; order Streptosporangiales; family Nocardiopsidaceae; genus Nocardiopsis; species Nocardiopsis sp. NPDC101807. The sequence goes on from NZ_JBIWMK010000001.1 coordinate 1,036,944, forward strand.
TGGCCAGCGGCATGCCCCACCGCACGGCCTCGCCCGCGTCGGGGAGGCCCGGGATGACCTCGGGGAAGGCGGCGCCGCCGAGGACCAGGGTGAGGCTCAGCCCCGTGAGTCCCAGGACGGCGGCGGCCGCAGCGAACAGGGGCACCCGCCCTGTGCCCGGAGCGTCGTCATGGTGCTCCGGGGAGGAGGATGTCGCATTGTGTGCGAGTGGAGCCACGCGGCACTCCGTCGTCGATGTCGTTCGGTTGGCTGGTCAGCGTCCTCGGCTGTGGCCGCCTCGCCGCCGCCCGGTCGGCTCCGGCAGGGGCTGTGCACGGAGGAGCACCTCGCCCAAGGTTAAACGGTCTACTACACGGCGTCGGACTCGGGTGCGCCCGGACGGCTCCCGTGACCGCGCGGCACGCCCGCGCCGCGGGGCGCCGTCCCCCGGGCCGGTCCTTGCCGCGCGCGAGCCCCTGTTGTCGGGTTCTCCCCTTCCGGCCGGGGTCTTCGCGCTACTCTCGTGAACCAGTCGTGACGACGGTCTCCCTCCTTCTCGCGTTCGTCCCCCGCTCCCACGATCCCCCTGCGGATCCCGTGTCCCAGCAGCACTCTCTCGTCGCGAGCGTACGAAGGAGACGGCGATGGCCGAGTTCGACAGTGTGGTCCGCTCAAGGCGGGTGGTCACCCCCGCGGGGGTCGTGCCCGCCTCCGTCGCCGTCCGCGACGGCCGCATCGAGGCCGTCGCGGACCACGGTGCGCGCCTGCGCGCGCGCCGGGTGACCGATCTCGGTGACGTGGCCCTGCTGCCCGGGGCCGTGGACATCGGCACCGGCGTACACGTGCCGGGCCGGGGGCTGGCCGAGTCCTACCGCCTGGTGGGGCAGGCGGCGCTGAGGGGCGGTGTGACCTGTGTGGTCGCCGCCCCGGCGCCCTCCAGCCCGGCGATCACGTGCGCCGAGGCGCTGCACGCCCACCAGCTGGCGGCCGCGGGCTCCGCGGTGTCCGTGCGCTTCCTGGGAGGGGTGACGCGCGGCACCAGTCCGCTGGACCTGGCCGACCTCCAGGCGGCGGGAGCGGTGGCGTTCCACTGCTCCCTGTCGGACGGGGGGTCTCCGGACATGGCGGCGATGAGCGACGCCCTGCTGCGCAAGACGATGGCCGAGCTCACCGCGTCGGACGCGGTGCTCCTCGTGCACACCGAGGACGCCCGCGAGCTGGGGACCCCGCCGGTGTCCGCGGCGCAGCGGCCGCCGCGGGCCGAGCGCCGGGGGATGGAGCGGGTGATCGCGGCGGCACGCGTGGCGGGGGCGCGCACGCACGTGTGCCCGTTCACGGCGGCGGACTGCGCGGCCCTGCTGGCCGCGGCGGAGTCGATCGGCGTGGCGATGACGGCCCACACCTGCCCGCACTACCTCTGCCTGCCCTCGGAGGGGCTGGACGCGTCCTCGCCCGCGCACGGCTGCCGCCCACCGCTGCGCTCCGACGCCAACCGCCGGGCGCTGTGGAGCGCCCTGCTCTCGCAGGGCTCGGCGATCTCCACGATCGGCTCGGGGCACCTCCCCTCCCACGGCCTGTACACCCTGGAGTGGAGCCTGTCGGCGCTGTGGACGGCGGCGCACCGGCGCGGACTGGGCCTGACCGACCTGGCCCGCTGGACGTCGCGGGCCCCGGCGGAACTCCTGGGGCTGGACGGCAAGGGCCGGATCGCGGTGGGGTTCGACGCTGACCTGGTCGCCTTCGACCACTCTCGCGGGGTGGCGGTCCCCCCGGCCGACCCGAGCCCGTACGCGGGTAGGGAGCTGACCGGCCGGGTAGGGCGGGTGTGGGTGTCGGGACGCGAGGCGGCGGCCGGGGACGACCGGTAGCCCTCCCCCGGGGAGACCGCCGCGGGTCCTGGACGGCACTGGCGCGCACTCGTGTCACACCCCACACATCGTCCTTACACGGTGTCAACAAGGACGCCGAGAGACATGCATGTTGGCGATAGCGCCAGGACGCCTTCGCAGTTCACAGTGGGGCTATCAACGGAGATACCAGTGGAGGAACCGTGCGCATCGGCGTGCCCCGTGAGATCAAGAACCACGAGTACCGGGTGGCCATCACTCCCGCGGGAGTCCACGAGCTGGCCGGCCGGGGCCACGAGGTGGTCGTCGAACGCGGCGCCGGCCTCGGCTCCTCCATCTCCGACGAGGAGTACTCCGCTGCGGGGGCCCGCATCCTGGACACCGCCGACGAGGTGTGGGCGGCGGGCGACCTCGTCCTGAAGGTCAAGGAGCCGATCCGGGAGGAGTACCACCGGATGCGCGAGGGGCAGGTCCTCTTCACCTACCTGCACCTGGCCGCGTCCCGTGAGTGCACCGAGGCCCTGCTGGAGCGGGGGGTGACGGGCATCGCGTACGAGACCGTGCAGCTGCCGGACGGAGCCCTGCCGCTGCTGGCCCCGATGTCCGAGGTGGCGGGGCGGCTGGCGCCCCAGATGGGGGCGGTGACGCTCCAGCGGCCCAACGGCGGCCGCGGGGTCCTGATGGGCGGCGTCCCGGGCGTGCGCCCGGCGCGGGTGACCGTGATCGGCGGAGGCGTCTCCGGCCTCAACGCGGCGCAGATCGCGGTGGGCATGGGCGCCGACGTCACCGTGCTGGACCTGAACGTGAACAGGCTGCGGCACGTGGACGCGCTGTACCGGGGCAGGATCAGGACCGTGGTCTCGAACGCGTTCGAGCTGGAGCACTCCGTCCTGGAGTCCGACATGGTGATCGGCGCGGTGCTGGTGCCGGGCGCCCGGGCGCCCAAGCTGGTGTCCAACGAACTGGTGTCGCGGATGCGGCCCGGGGCGGTGCTGGTGGACATCGCGATCGACCAGGGCGGCTGCTTCGAGGACTCCCGGCCGACGACGCACGACGACCCGACGTTCCGGGTGCACGACACGGTGTTCTACTGCGTGGCGAACATGCCGGGCGCGGTGCCCAACACCTCGACCCACGCGCTGACCAAGGACACCCTGCGGTACGCGGCGGCGCTGGCGGACAAGGGCTGGCGCCGGGCCCTGCGCGAGGACGACGCGCTCGCCGGTGGGCTCAACACCTTCGGCGGCGAGGTGGTGTACGCGCCGGTCGCGGAGGCGCACGGTCTCAAGCACCGGATGCTGGAGGAGGTCCTCGCCGCCGGCTGAGCGCTCCCACCCCCGGCCTTCCGGGCCGTCCCCGCCAGGCCGGGGGCGGCCCGGACCCGTGCGCGGGGGCGGCCCTGGTCTCCCCGGTCTCCCCGGGCGACCCCCGAACCCGTACCCGGGGGCGGGGGCGGGGGCGGGGGCGGGGGCGGGGCGGTGCCGTGCGCGGGAGCGGTGCCGTGCGCGGGAGCGGTGCCGTGCGCGAAGGCGGGAGCGGCGCGGGGCCGTACGCGGGAGCGCACGCCGGTGTCGGCGGCCCCCGGGGACCCCCCGTATTCAAGGAAACCCGGAAACCCGCCGCGGCGCCAGGCCGGCCGTCGGCCTGTGGACGGAGCGGGCGCGCGCCGCTGACCGGGGACCGGGCGGCGCACCGGCCGGGTCCGCCCGATGGGAAGGACCACGCGGTTCGGGGTGGTCGGGCAGGTCGGGCGCGGGTACGGTCGGGTGGAAGGCCCGCGTCCGCCCGACTGGGACGGACGACCTGCGGGAGGACGAACACCGAGGTGGGGACAGCGTGGCACACACCGGCTCGGCGACCGCGACACGGATCGTCGAACTCGAGCTGATCCGACTGCGGCCCGCGCCCGGCGGACGGAGCGCCGACACCGACGGCCCCGTCCTCGTCAGAGTGGCCGACGGCGAGGGGGTCGGCGGCTGGGGAGAGCTCCCCGCCGCCACCGGGGCCCAGTGGGAGGCCCTGACCGCCGAGTTCGCCCCGGCCCTGCTCCGGCACACGTGGAGGCGCCCCACCGAGGCGGGCGACGCCTGGGCCGACCTCCCCCGGGATTCCGCCGTGGCGAACGCCCTGGACACCGCCTGCTGGGACCTGTGGAGCCGCCAGCGCGGGACGCCGCTGTCGCACGCCCTCGGCGGTGAGCGCACCGCGCTCACCGCGGGGGTGACCCTGGCCCGCCAGGTCACCCTGGAGTCGGTGGTCACGGAGGTGAACCGGCAGGTCGGTTCGGGTTTCCGGCGCATCAGGCTGGAGGTGGAGCCGGGGTGGGACGCCGACGTGGTCCGGGCCGTGCAGGCCAGTTTCCCGTTCCTGGTCCTCCAGGTGGACTGCGGCGGCCGCTACACGGAGTCGCCCGCCGACCTGGACTCACTGCGCGCCATGGACGGGCTGGGGCTCCTGGCCGTCGAGGACCCCTTCGCCGCGGACGACCTGGCCGCCCACGCGCGACTGGCCTCGGAGCTGCGCACCCCTGTCGCCCTGGGCCGGTCGCTGTCGTCGGTGGAGGACCTGGACGACGCGATCCGCGCCGAGGCGGGCGGGGCCGTCAACGTGGACCCGACCCGGCTGGGCGGACTGACGGCCGCCCGGCGTGCGGTGGACCGCGCCGTGGACGCGGGCTGGCAGGTGTGGTGCGGCTCGTCGGCGGTGACGGGGATCGGCCGTGCGGCCGTGGTGGCGCTGGCGTCCCTGACCGGGGTGGCCCTCCCGGTGGAGATGCCCGGCGCCGGGAACCGCAGCCGCGACCTGGTGGTACCGCCGGTGCGCGCCCATGACGGCGTCGTGCCGATCCCCTTGGCGGAGAGCGGGCTGGGACACGGGGTGGACCGGACCGCGGTGGCCGACCGGACCGCGCGCTCCCTGGTGGTGGACGCCGACGGACCGCGCGAGGTCCGCGCCGGGCGGGGGCGCGAGGCCCGCGGCCGGCGCCGCTGAACGCGCGCCGGACGGGCGGGCCCGCGGTCCCCCTCCGTCCCTCCGCTCGCGGCGGGGCCCTGCGGCGGAGGGGCGCACGCCTATAACCGAACACTGTTAGGTAGAGTTGCGGCACCGTCCGGCCCCGACCCCCGGACCCGACGTGACAGTGGAGGCGCGGTGCGCGTATTCGCCGACATCAACGAGGTGCTCTCAGCCGAGGGCGAGCACCTGGGACACACCGACTGGGTGACCATCGGCCAGGACCGGATCTCCCTCTTCGCCGACGCGACCGAGGACCACCAGTGGATCCACGTCGACCAGGAGAGGGCGGCCGACGGCCCCTTCGGCACCACCATCGCGCACGGGTTCCTGACCCTGTCGATGCTGGCCCACTTCTCCCAGTCGATCATCTCGGTCACCGAGAAGCCGAGCATGTCCGTCAACTACGGCCTGAACAAGGTGCGGTTCCTCCAGCCCGTGGCGTCCGGCTCCCGCGTCCGCGACGGCGTGGAGATCGTCTCCGTCAAGGAGACGCCCAAGGGCTACCTGGTCTGCACCCGGCACACCGTGGAGATCGAGGGCTCCGAGCGCCCCGCGCTCGTCGCCGAGTCCCTCGGCCTCTGGGTTCCCTGACCCCGCGGGCCCCGGGGTCCGACCGGACGCGCCCCGGGGCCCGGGGCGCGTCCGGCGCGGCGGGCGACCCTCAGCGGGCGATCCTGCGCAGGAGGCGGCGCCCCAGGCCGGGGGTGAACCAGCGCAGCTTGCGCTCGGCCCGCTCCGCCCGCCTGCGGAGCCTCTGCGCCTCGGCACGCGCCTGGTTCAGCTGGTGGCGGAGCGCCTCGGCGGAGTCCTCCGTCCGCTCCTCGTCCGCGGGACCGGCCCCGTCCGCCACCACGAAGGCCTGCGCGGACGCCCACTGGACGCCGAACAGCTCCTCGACCAGCTGGTCCAGCTCCTTCGGCTCCGCCTCGGGCTCCAGGTGGCGGGCGCGGGCGAAGGCGGAGGTGCGCTCCAGGCGCAGCACCCCGTCCCCCGCCCGCGTGGCGCCCGGAAGGGGCGCGCAGAACAGGCCGTCGCCGCTCCGGTCCAGCAGGGCCACCAGGTTCGCGACGGCGTTGTCGCGCGGTTCCGCCCCGGCGGGGACGTGGAGCCGGAAGGGCACCCGCGGGTCCTCCTCCGGGTCTCCCTCGGTGAAGCGCACCCGCGGATCGCCCCGGAACGTCTCCCGGATCAGGCGCAGGTCCAACCGCTCGTCGTCCAGCGGGGACCGCCGCCCCTCGTCCAACTCCCCCCACGGACCGCGCAGCCACAGCCGTACGTCCGGCGTCGTGCCCCGCAGCAGGCCGGAGGCGGTGGTGTCCGCCTCCTCCAGGGTGGCCTCGGCCACGTCGAGGACGATGTCGGCCCGGGGAACCTCCCACTGCCGGTCGGGGCGCTTGTTGCGCAGGTGGAAGTCCGGAACCCGGTTGGAGACGTAGGGCCCCCGGTACCGCGTGCCCCTCTCCTTCTCCTGCTGCATCTGGGAGCGGCCCAGGTGCCAGCTGCTGGTGTCCGGGTCGGGGACGAACACGGCCCCCCGCTGGGCCAGGCGGTGCCCCAGTTCGCTGTCGCCGCCCAGGATGAGGTCGGCGTCCATCCCGCCCGCCGCCTCGAACAGGGTGCGGTGCAGCGAGCCCGTGGCCCCGACGAACACCTTGAAGGCCCCGTGGTGCGCCGTGCGCAGGCCGTCGGTGCGCTCGACGACCTCCTCGATCCAGTGCGTGTCGGCGGTCTCCCGGTCGAACAGGTCGGCCGCCCGCCCCGCCCGCACCTGCTCGGCCACGTACTCCGGATCCAGTGCCTCCGGGTCGAAGTCCACGAACAGCTTGTGCCCCAGGACCACGGCGTAGTCGAGGAGGTGGTGCCACCGCATCTGCGACTCGACGTGCTCCCGGTACACCAGCATGTCCGCGTCCAGGCGCAGCACGACCGCTCCCTCGGACGCCGCGACGCCGGTGTTGAAGGCGTGCCCCGACCCCCACCCGCCCGGAGCCGACACCAGCAGCCGCGTGTTCTCCGGACGCACCCGCGGCAGCTCCAACGGCTCCGCGGAACCGTCGTCCACCACCACCACCTCCATCAGGCGCGACGGATAACTCTGCGCCGACAACGACGCCAACACCATCGCCAACTTCTCCGGATGACCGTGCGCCGGAACCACCACCGACACCGACAGCACCGGCTCCCACCCCCCCAGAACCGGCGGAACGAGCGGCGAGTAGTCGTTGCGGTACAGCCTGGGCTGCACCGCGGGCGCCGGGTCGGTCGGCGCCGCCCCCTGGCCTTCCGGTCCGCCGGCGCTGCGCCCGGCGGGTACCTCCTTGCTGGAGGCGCTGTCTGAGGTGGTCAACTTTGTCCCCCCGAGTGCTCGGTGTGCGGGGCCGCCCGGCCGAGCGGCTCCGCCTCCCCCTCCATGAGGGAGTTGGGCCGCCAGCCCGACCACTGCTTGGTGTGGTTGCGCAGGAAGTAGCCCAGGTCCACCTCCCACGTGTGCCCGGCTCCCGCCCTGCGCAGGAGGTACCCGAGACCGTGGGTGCGGTAGATGCGGCCGCCGACCTGTCGTACGGCGAGCAGGAACTGGCTGTCGATCGCCCGGGGCAGCGGACGGAAGCCCCCGACGTCCTCCAGCACCACGCGGTCGGTGAGGATCGTGCTGCCGACCACCTGGGCGTTGGGGAACTCCGACCGGTAGCTGCGCCACACGGTCAGGTCGAGCTCCTGGAGGTAGGTGAAGTTCTGGCTGATGCCCACGACGTCGGCCCCGGAGTAGGCCCTGGACAGCATCAGGTCGGAGAGGTGTTCGGGGCCGTACCAGTCGTCGTCGTCCCACTTGGCGATGACCGTGCCGGAGGCCCGGTCCACCGCCTCGTTCATCACCGCGCCGAAGACCTTGTCCCCGTCCGCCTCGTGCACGGTGATCGCGTGGCCGAGGGCGGAGAACCCGCGCACGGCCTCCTCCACCGGGGGCAGGGAGGCGGGGAACCCGTGCAGGGCGAGGACCACCTCGAACCTGACGTGGCGCTGCCTGGCCACCTGTGCGAGGGCGAACCCCACCAGGTCGGGGCGCCGGGTGCACAGGACCACGGAGACCAGCGGGTCCGGGACGACGGGGATGCCCGCCTCCTCGGCCAGTGCGCGCCACCTGGTCCGCCGCCCGTGGGCGCGCAGCGCGGCGCGGCGCAACCGGATGCTGTGCTCCTCCCGCGCCAGGCCGTCGAGCGTGTCCTCCTCCGCGACGGAGGTGAGGAGGTCGGTGAGGGGCTGCCCGAGTCCGGCGGCCCACGCGGGCACGGGGCCGCTCACCAGCGGGACGCCGCCCGCGGCGAGGGAGGCGACCGCCCTCACCGCCGCCGCCGGCCCGGCGTGTCCGGACCAGTCCACCCGGACGACGCGCAGGTCACGGATCCGGTGCAGGTCGACGTCGGTGAGGCCCCCGTCGGCGGGCACGGTCACCAGGACGTCCCCGTCGGCGCGGATGACGGCGCGCGACCCGTCGACGGTCAGGTCCGCGACGGGCCCCTTGGTCTTCTTGTTGAAACCCATGGGGTTGACGAGGCGCTCGTCGATCGGGGCGACGGCGCTCACCGGGTCGGGGCCCCGGACCCTGAGCGACGCGGCCGGTCCGTCGGTGTCGACCCGGGACTCCCACGAGTCCGCCCCGGTGGTGGTGCGGTCCAGCGCGGGGACGGCCACGTCCTCCCACAGCGGCAGGGAGGCGCCCTCCTCCGTGCGCAGGACCAGGTCGGCGGCGGGCGTGACCCGGATCAGCGGGACCGGTCCCACCGGACCGACCGGCGTGGCCTCCGGGTCGCCCGGACTCCACAGGTGCGCCTGCGGTCCGTGGAGCCCGGCCCGTATCCCGCTCCCGGGGCCTCTCCGGCGTCCTCGCCCGCCGTGGAAGACCGCCGCGAGCGCCGGCGCGACGTCGGTCCCGCTGGGGAAGAAGAGCTCGCACACCCAGCCGCCCTTCTCCGCCCTGCGCACCCGCAGCTCGTGGAGGTCGCTCCACTCCTCGATGCCGGGCGGCGAGGGGGCCAGGACCCCGTGGTGGCCGGGGATGTGCGCCACGGCCACGAGGAGGTGGACGGCCCGGGGCAGGTGTGCGGCGAGGGTCACCGCCCTGCGCAGGTCGGTGAGGCTGGCGGCGACGACGGCGACCAGGCCGACCGCGGGCCGGACCCCGTCCCCACCGGCCTCTCCGCCGGGGAGCACCGGCTCCCCCACCGGGTGGGACCCCAGGTCGAGGAGGAGGTCTCCGGGCCGCAACCGCAGGGAGGCGAGTTCGTCGAGGAGGCCGCCCCCGGCTCCGATCCGGCAGAGTACGGCGCGCTCGTCACCGCGTGTGCGCAGGGCCTGGCTGATGGCGGAGGTGATCATCGGACGACCTCGGTGGGTTGGGTGCGCGGGGCGGGAGCCCGTCGGACGCGTGTCGGTCACTGCGTCCCAGACTAACCAATACAATCACTCTGGGTGCAAATATGACTGCGTGTCGTGACTGTTTGGCTCCCGGCCCCGCGGGCCGTCCCGGCGTCAGCGCGCGAACCTGCGCAACACCCTCTCCACCGCCCCCGGCTTCGACCAGCGGAGCTTGCGCTCCGCGCGCTTGGCCCGGGCCGTCTGGCGCCCGACCTCGGCGCGGGCCTCCGCGAGCTCGCGGCGCAGTGCGTCGGCGTCGGACGCCCCGGCCTCCTCCTCCGCCTCCCGGACGACGAACGGCTCCCCCGGCATCCAGTGGGTGGTGTGGACCTCCTCGACCACCCGGTCGAGGTCGCCGCCGGTCGCTCCGGGCTCCAGGTGGCGGGCGCGGGCGAAGGCGGAGGTGCGCTCCAGGCGCAGCACCCCGTCCCCCGCCCGCGTGGCGCCCGGAAGGGGCGCGCAGAGCAGGCCGGCCTTCTTGTCGTTCACGGTCCGCACCAGGTCCGCCACCATCGTGGGCGTGGGGACGGCGCCCACCGGGACGTGGAGCCGGAAGGGCACCCGCGGGTCCTCCTCCGGGTCTCCCTCCGTGAAGCGCACCCGCGGATCGCCCCGGAACGTCTCCCGGATCAGGCGCAGGTCCAACCGCTCGTCGTCCAACGGGGACCGCCGCCCCTCGTCCAACACGCCCCACGGACCGCACAGCCACAGCCGCACGTCCGGCGTCGTGCCGTCGAGCAGGGCCGAGACGGTGGTGTCGACGTCCTCCAGCGTGTGCGCCCCGACGTCCAGGAGGACGTCCGCGAAGGGCACCTCCCACTGGCGGTCCGGCCGCTTGCGACGCAGGTGGAAGTCCGGGACCCGGTTGGCCACGAAGGGCATGCGGTACCGGGTGCCCGCGTCGCGGCGGGTCTGCATCTGGGAGCGGCCCAGGTGCCAGCTGCTGGTGTCCAGGTCGGGGACGAACACGGCGCCCTGCTGCGACACCCGGTAGGCGAACTCGCTGTCGCCGCCCAGGATCAGGTCGGCGTCCATCCCGCCCGCCGCCTCGAACAGGGTGCGGTGCAGCGAGCCCGTGGCCCCGATGAACACCTTGTACGAGAGCCGGTCGGCGGTGCGCAGCCGGTCGTGCTTGTTGATCAGGCGCTCGACCCAGTGCGTGTCGGCGGTCTCCCGGTCGAACAGGTCGGCCGCCCGCCCCGCCCGCACCTGCTCGGCCACGTACTCCGGGCTCAGTGCCTCCGGGTCGAAGTCCACGAACAGCTTGTGGCCCATCGCGACCCCGTAGTCGAGGAGGTGGTGCCACCGCATCTGCGACTCGACGTGCTCCCGGTACACCAGCATGTCCGCGTCGAGTCTGAGGACCACCTGGCCGGACGAGGCGGCGACGCCGGTGTTGAAGGCGTGCCCCGACCCCCACCCGCCCGGAGCCGACACCAGCAGCCGCGTGTTCTCCGGACGCACCCGCGGCAGCTCCAACGGCTCCGTAGAACCGTCGTCCACCACCACCACCTCCATCAGATGCGACGGATAACTCTGCGCCGACAACGACGCCAACACCATCGCCAACTTCTCCGGATGACCGTGCGCCGGAACCACCACCGACACCGACAGCACCGGCTCCCACCCCCCCAGAACCGGCGGAACGAGGACGCCGTGGTCGTTGCGCAGGACGCGGGGCTGCCGCGTGAAGTCGGCCTCCGGCCGCGGTGGCACGCGGGTGTCCGCGACCGCGGCGCCGACGGCGGGTTCGTGTCCGGTCTCTGTGGTGGTCAACGCTGTCCCCCTGTGTTCTCGGTGATGGACCGGCCGAACTCCGCGGGCTCGCCCTCCAGGAGGGAGCTGGGCCGCCAGCCGGCCCACTGCCGGGCGTAGTTGTGCAGGAAGTAGGCCATGTCCTCGGACCAGGTGTGTCCGCCGCCCGTGCGGCGCAGCACGTAGCCCAGTCCGTGGGTGCGGTGGATGCGGCCGCCGCCCCGGGTGACGGCGAGGAGGAGCTGGGTGTCGATCGCCCGGGGCAGCGGGCGGAAACCGCCCGTCTCCTCCAGCACCACCCGGTCCGTGAGGATGGTGCCCCCGGCGATGAACCTGGTTGCCGTCTCCGACTCGCGGCTGCGCCACACGGTGACGTCCACCTCCTGGAGGTAGACGAAGTCCTGGCCGGTCCCGACCAGCTCCGCGCCGGAGTAGGCGCGGGCCAGGGCCAGGTCCGCCAGGTGGTCGGGTCCGTACCAGTCGTCGTCGTCCCACTTGGCGAGCAGGTCGCCCGAGGCGCGGGCGGCGGAGTCGTTGAGCACCGAGCCGAACACCTGGTCGGCGGCGGCCTCGTGCACCACGATCCGCAGGCCGGTCGCGGCGGCCTCGGCTACGGCGGCGGCCACCCCCGGCAGGTCGGCGGGGAAGCCGTGCAGGGTCAGCACCACCTCCAGGTCCACACCGCGCTGCCGGGCGATCTGGGCGAGGGCGAAACCGACCATCTCGGGTCGGCGGGTGCACAGGATGACCGAGATCCGGGGGTCGGGCGGGACGGGCACGCCCGCCTCGGCCGCCAGCGACCTCCAGCGGGTGCGCAGGCCGTGGGTGCGCAGCGCGGCGCGGCGCAGCCGGACGCTGTGCTCCTCCCGCCGGAGCCGGTCGGTGAGGTCGGCGTCGGCGGCTCCCCGGAGGAGGTCGCCGAGCGGCCGGCCCAGACCGGCCGCCCACGCGGGCACGGGCCCGCTGAGCAGGGGGACCCCTCCGGCGGCCAGCGAGGCGACGGCGCGCACGGCCGCCGAGGGGCCGGTGTGCCCGGACCAGTCCACCCGGACCCCGCGCAGGTGGCGCAGGCGGGCCAGGTCGACGTCGGTGACGGTGCCGTCCGGCGCGACGTCGACCAGGACCTTGTCCCCGGCGCGCACGACCGCGCGGTCGCCGTGGGCGGTGAGGTCGCCGAGGGGGCCCTTCTCGGCCTTGGTGAAGCCGACGGGGTTGACGGACAGCTCGTCCACGGGGGCGATCGCGGACACGGGGTCCGGCCCGGCGGCCGAGCGCGCCTCGCGCAGGCGGGCGTGGCCGTTCTCGCCCGCCAGGTCCGCCCAGGCGTCCGCACCGGTGGTGGCGCGGTCCAGGGCGGGCACGGCCGCGTCCTCCCAGCCGGCGCGTCCGCGTCCGGCGGTCGTCCGCAGGGCGAGGTCGGCGACGGGGGTGACGCGGCGCAGCGGGACCGGCCCGGACGCGGGGACCCCGGCGGCGCCGGTGTCACCCGGCCTCCACAGGGCCCCCTCCGGTCCGGAGAGCGCGGCCAGGGGGGCGACCGCGGGCCCCCGGCGGCGTCCCCGGGTCCCGTGCAGGACCGCGTCGAGGACCTCGGCGGTGTCCACCCCGTTGGGGAAGTACAGCTCGCACAGCCAGCCCTGCCGGTCGGCCCTGCGCACCCGGACCTCCTCCAGGTCCCGCCACTGCCCCATGCCCGGGGAGGCGGGCAGCGGCGGGTCCTGGTGTCCGGGGACCGCGACGAGCGCCACGAGGACGTGGGCGGTCCGGGGCAGGTGCACTGCCGTGGTCAGCGCGCGGCGCAGGTCGGTGGTGGTGGCCGCGACGACCGCGACCAGGCCGGCCTCCGGCCGCTCCCCGTCCGGAAGGTCCACCGGCGCGCCCAGGGGGTGGGCGTCCAGGTCGAGGACGAGGTCGGAGGGGCGCGTGGGCAGCCCGGCCAGCCCGGCCCGGGCGCCGGCGCCCGTGTGGCACAGCACGGCGGTTTCGTCCCCGCGGGCACGCAGGGCCTCGCGGAGGGCGGTGGTGATCATCTGGCGACCTCGGTTCGGGGGACGTGGGTCTGGCGCCGGGGCGGGCTCAGGCGCGGGTGAACACGTGGGCGCCCTTCTCGGCCGCCTCCTCGGTGCGGCGCAGACCGGGGTTCTCGGCGAGCCAGCGGTCGCCCAGCGCGCGCTCATCGGGGCGGGAGGCGTCGTCCAGGACGATCACGGCGTCCTCGGCGCAGCGGGGCAGCAGGACGGGAACGGCCGGGTAGCGGGCCTGGGAGCCCGTGGCCTCCGGCGGCCCGTCGACGAACAGCAGGCCGATGTCCTCCAGGTCGGCGAGGACGGAGGTGTCGTACCACCGGCGGACTCCGCCGTCCGCCCCCTCGCCGGCCTCGCCGGCCTCGCCGTCACCGGGCTCGAACCCGGTGAGCGGGGCGGTGCGGATCTCCACCACGTCCTCCAGGCCGTGCGAGGCCACGAGGGCGCGGCTGAGCTCCGCGTAGCGGGCGTCGTGCTCGATGGCCACGAGGCGGCCCGCGCCCGCGCGCCGCAGCGCGTGACCGATCCACACGCTGGACGACCCGCTGCCGCACTCGACCACGAGCCCGGGACGGCGCCGGTCGATGTCGCGGACGAGCAGCCGCATGACGTCGGGCGAGGCCGCCCAGCCGCGCAGGGGCGGCATGAACGTCGGGGTGTCGAGGTGTTCGCGCAGCTCGGTCCAGGCGACCTGCTGCTCGTAGTCGTTGCGTCCCTGCACGGTGACCGCGTGGGTGACCTCGCGCGCCAGCTTGGGGAGGGAGTGGTCCCGCAGGTGCGTGAGCCGCTCCTTGACCCCGTCCATCGCGTGCGCGGCCTCCAGGCGGTCGTGGCCCAGCGCCTCCGCGACCCTGCGGCTGTGGGTGTCCATCGCCGTGGACACGGAGCCGGACAGGCCCTTGACGGTGCGGCGCAGCAGGAGGAGGAGCAGGGCCATGAGCGCGACCGCGCCGCCGAGCGCGCCGAGGAGCACGAGGACGGCCGCGTCCACCCACCGGATCAGGCCGAGGAACCCCAGGACCACGGGGACGGCGAGGACGGCGGCACCGCCGACCGCGCCGATGGCCAGGATCGGACGGAGACGGCTGCGAAGCGACCGCATGGGCGGGTACCTCCACGGGAGTTGGCGGCCCGGCACCGCAAGGGTGAACCGAGGGGGACACAGAGGGGGACGATCGGCTTTCTCCACACGGAACGACCGGTTCCGAACGCTGTTACGGGAGGAGGATCGACAAACGGATCAAGCGTTTTCGAGACTAGCCCTTCACGTCGACGGCGAGATGCCCGTGAGTCGAATCGAAACCCGCAGGACGCTCAATTCTCCTCCTGTTCACCTTTCCATCACCATTTCCTCATTCCTGCGTATCTGTACCCTTCTCGCCGGAGGGGCGGTCACCATCCGGTGGCGCCGCGCAGGGCCTCGTCCATCACCGGGGCGAGGGTCGCGGAGTAGGTGGCGGTCATGTGGGAGTGGTCCCAGAACACCAGGACGTTCCCGATGACGGCTTCGCACCGCCCTGCCGGGCACACGTACTCGGTGAGGTCCACGGTCGTGACGTTGCCCGGCAGGTCCGCGGCCGCGGCCGGGTCGGCGGCGGCCTGGCTGTGGGCGGCCGGGGACACGCACTCCTCCAGGGGGCGGCTCTCCACGCACTCGGCCCCCGCGGTGTCGCGGCGGGGCAGGTCGCGCATGCCGATGACGTCGATGCCGAGCGCGTCCAGCTGCCGCCAGCGCTCCACGAACCCCTCGTGGACCCGCTCCCCCGCCGGGCTGGCCCGGGTGGAGGAGGTGAACACGGCGTCGGGCCGCTCCCGTTCCAGGATCTCCATGGCCTCGGCGTTCCACGCCTCGCACTCGGGGAAGGGCTCCCCGCCCCGGCTGTGGGGGCCGGTGCTGAACTGGCAGCCGCTCTTGGTGAAGGACAGCAGCCTCCACCCGTTGTCCGCGGCCGCCTCCAGGACCGACGGGTACCAGTGCGCGACCCGGGACGCGCCCACCAGGGCCAGGGTGTGCTCGGCGTCGGCCGGTCCGACGTCGCACACCGTGACCTCGCTCCGCGTGAGCGGCACGTGGCAGCCCCGGGCGTGGTGGGGGGACAGGTCCTGGCTCGCGTCCGCGGGGTCGGGGCGCACCGGCATCTCCTGGAGCACCAGGGACGGGTCGACCGCCAGCCGGGCCCCGGGGTAGTAGGCGGGTGTGCGCACCTCCTCCGCGCGGGCCTGCTGCTCCTCCTCGATCCGGCCCGACCACAGTGCCGTCGCGGCCAGCACGGGGGCGAGCAGGGCCGCGGCCACCCCCAGGGACCAGGCCGGGGAGCGCCGTCCGGGCGCCCTGGTCAGGCGTTCGACCCCACCCTCGACGGCCTTGGAGGTGACCAGGGCCAGGAGCAGGGACGACACGAGCACGAACGCCCCTCCGAGGGGGGTCGCCAGGGAGCGGTCGGTCACGGCCAGGTAGCAGACCAGGACCGGCCAGTGCCAGAGGTAGAAGGGGTAGGACAGCGCGCCCAGGGCCGTGAGCGGCCTCCAGGTGAGCAGCCGGTCCGCGCCGAACCGCGTCCCGGAGCCGGCCAGGACCACCATGACCGCGGCGCCGGTCGGCCACAGGGCGACGTAGCCGGGGAAGAGCGTGGAGACCTGGAGGAGGACCCCGCAGGAGACGAGCGCGAGCAGGCCCGCCCACCCCAGGACGACCCGCAGGCGCACGGGCAGGTCGATCCGGTGGACGACGAGGGCGAGCAGCCCGCCCAGGGCGGGCTCCCACAGGCGGGCGCCGGTGTCGAAGTACGCCCAGGCCTGGTTGGTCCCGGTGATCCACACCGAGTAGGCCAGGGAGGCGGCGAACACCAGGCCCACGACCGCGGTGAAGGCCAGGTCCGGCCGTACGCGGAGCCGGGCCGCGACCAGGGCGGTCAGCCCCAGCAGGAGCGGCCAGAGCAGGTAGAACTGGCCCTGGATCGACAGCGACCAGAAGTGCTGGACCGGGCTGACCGCGGCCTCCCGGGCGAGGTAGTCCACCGCGGCCCGGGCCAGGGCCCAGTTCTCGTGGTAGAGCGCGGCGGCTCTGACCTGCGCGATCACGTCGGTCCACCGCGAGCGCGGCAGCCACAGCCAGGTGGCGGCGAGGGTCGCGGCGAGCACGACGGCCGCCGCCGGGGTGAGTCTGCGCGCCAGTCTGGTCCAGAAGGCGGCGAGCCGGATGCGGCCGTCGCGCTCCAGCCCCCTGACCAGCGACCCCGTGATGAGGAAGCCCGTGAGGAGCAGGAACACGTCCACACCGCCGGAGACCCGGCCGAACCAGACGTGGTAGAAGGCCACGAGGAGTACCGCGACGGCGCGCAGCCCCTCGATCTCGGGGCGGAATCCTACGCCCTTTCGCGTGCCCGACGGCTCGCTGGAGAACGTGTTCGTGGTGGCGGGCGCGGAGGCCCCAGCCGCTGAGACGGACATGAGTGGTGAACGGCCTCGGAGAATAGGAAGGTTTTCACCGAACGAGACGCGGAGCGGGTTCGGTCCCTCGAATTCGGCGCTGAATCATCGCCGATTTTGACACCCCTCCGGTGAATGGACGGAGAACGCGCGGCCAACGGCCCGCCGACACTCGTGGCGGCTCCCGGCCGTGGGCGCGGAAACCCGGGAGGGAACCCCTCTGCGTCGGCCGGAGCGGACTGGACGGGCGTTTCCGCCACGAAGGCGATGATTGTGGACGGGTCTCGTGGGGAAGGGCGGTAGGGGATCCGCCGCGGGCAGCACCGGCGGACCGCGGCGCGGCGGTGTCGCGCGGGGGCGCGGAGCGCGGTTTATTCCCCGGCCGGAGTGTAAAGAGCCTGACACCCGGTGTCCTGCCGCCCGGCTGATAGCTTGCTGCCTAGGCGATCCCATCGCTGCTGAACACGACGAGCCCCGTTCCTGGAAAGGTGCGTCAGAGATGTCTGCGCCATACACGCTTCCCGAACTGCCCTACGACTACGCGGCCCTGGAGCCGTGGATCTCCGGCCAGATCATGGAGCTGCACCACGACAAGCACCACGCTGCCTACGTCACCGGTGCCAACACCGCTCTGGAGAAGCTGGCGGAGGTTCGCGAGTCCGGTGACTACGCCACCGTGAACCTGCACGAGAAGAACCTGGCGTTCCACCTGGGCGGCCACGTCAACCACAGCATCTTCTGGAAGAACCTGTCCGCCGAGGGCGGCGACAAGCCCGAGGGCGAGCTGGGCGCGGCCATCGCCGACCAGTTCGGCTCGTTCGACGCCTTCCGCGCGCACTTCGGCGCCGCGGCCTCCGGCCTCCAGGGCTCGGGCTGGGCGATCCTGGCCTGGGACACCCTGGGTCAGCGGCTGATCGTCGAGCAGCTGTACGACCAGCAGGCGAACAGCCCGGTCACCACCCAGCCGCTGCTGATGCTGGACATGTGGGAGCACGCCTTCTACCTCCAGTACAAGAACGTGAAGGCCGAGTACGTCAAGGCGTTCTGGAACGTGGTCAACTGGGCCGACGTCCAGGAGCGCTTCGACGCCGCCCGCAAGGTCCAGCTGGGCTAGGGCCTCCTCCGCGGCGCGGCCGGGGCAGTGCGAGGGGCGGCACCACACCGGTGGTGCCGCCCCCGCGTGCGCCCGGGCCGGGCCGCGGTCAGACCACGAGCCGTACGGGGTCCTTCGCCACCGGACCGTGCCGGCGGAACTCCCGCCAGGCCCGGGAGAGCCGCCAGACCAGTTCCTCCCGGGTCCCGGCGTCGAAGGCCACGGGGAGCCGGAAGTACTCCGCGTGCCGGCCCTCGCGGGACGCCGACATGGTGGGGCCCGGCACCAGCTCCACGTCGTGGCAGAGCGCGACCTGGGCGTAGGCGCGGGAGTCCTCGCCGGGCAGGCGCACCCACAGGGCGGCGCCCCCGTCCGGACGCCTCCACTCCCAGTCGGGCAGGGCCTCGCGGAGCAGCCCCTCCATGTGGTCGAGGGCCCCGCGCACCATCTCCGAGCGCTCACGGGCGAGGCCGGCGTAGTCCTCCAGCAGACGCACGGCCACCGCCTGGTCCAGGAGGGGGCTGGCAAGGTCCGCGAGGACCTTGCGGCGGCTGAGGCGCAGCGCCATCTCGGCCGGGGCGCGCAGCCAGCCCACCCGGAGCCCCGCCCAGGAGACCTTGGACAGGGAGTCGACGCTGATGACCTCGGCCCCCCGCGGGGCGTACGCGGCCAGGGGGGAGGGCTCGTCGGGGGCGCGCAGTCCGGTGTAGGCGGCGTCCTCCAGGATCGGCACCCCGTGGCGGGCGGACAGCTCGCCCAGCTCCCGGCGGCGCGCCACGGACATCATCGTGCCCGTGGGGTTGTGGTACGAGGGCATGACGTAGACCAGGTGGGGCGCGTGCTCGGCCACCGCCCGGCGCACGCCCGCCCCGTCGATGCCCTGGTCGTCCAGGGGCACCGGCAGGAACTCGGCGCCCCGGTCCGCCATCAGGTCCAGGCAGCCCGCGAAGCTGGGGTCCTCCACCACCACGGGCGACCCCTCGCGGAGGTAGAGCTGCGAGACCAGGTTGACGGCCTGGTGGGCGCCGGTGGTGACCACGATCTGGTCCGGGGTCGTCGGCAGGTCCAGGCGGCAGTAGTGGTCGGCGACGGCCTGGCGCAGCGCGGGCAGCCCGCGCGGGTGGTACGTGCTCTCGGCCATGAGCGACGGCAGGTCCTCGGCGACGACCCGGCGGACGGCCGTCTCCACCCCGCCCAGGGCGGGGGTGTGGAGGCAGGCGGCCGAGATGAGCCCCTCGTCGCTGTGGAAGAGGTTGCGGTACATGGCGTTGACGCTGCCGGTGCGGCTCCAGCCGTCCGGGCGCACGGGCGCGACCCTGCCGCTGATCCGGGTGCCGCTGCCCTGCCTGCTCTCGAGCAGTCCCTCCGAGCGCAGGGAGTCGTAGGCGGAGACCACCGTCGTACGGCTGACCCTGAGCCCGGCGGCGAGGACCCGCTCCGAGGGAAGGCGCTCGTTCGGCGCCAGGGTGCCCTGGGCCACGAGATCGCGCAGGGAGTCCGCGAGGCGCCGGTAGAGGGGGCCCTCCCCCCGGGACCAGGCGCCGAGGATGTCGGCGAGTTCGGCGGGCTTCCGCGAAGAGTCCATTTTCCGCTCCATTGGATCTGTGGGGAAGGCCCCGGGACTTCCATAATGGCATTGGAGAACAGAGCACCACCAGAGCCAAAGTGGACCGCTTCATCGAGGTCCACTTCTCGATCGGAGTCGTCGTGAACCTCCTCGCCCAGCGCCCCCGCACCGTCGCCGACCACCCGCGTACACCGCACCGAACCCCGATAGCACGGGGTCTCCGTGAGGGACGGCCGCTCCTGGCCGAGTCGCGCACGATCCGGGGCGACCGCCGGTACCTCGCCCCGCTCGCCGCCGCCATGCGGAAGCGGGCCGCCGAGGGAAGCGGCGCCCCGCAAGAGGTCCACTTCTCCGACGGAGGGGACCGCATACACGTCATCGCGCTGTGGCGCTCACCGACGGACCTGCGGGAGTTCGTGGAGGCGTCCCACGGCGACCTCCTGGACTTCCGCGCGCTGACCGGCGGCTTCCCCCGGGTCGGACGCGTGCTGTGGTGGGCGGCGGACGGCGCCGCGGTGACCGCGGAGGAGGCCGCGGCCCGCGCGGAGCACCTGCGCGAGCACGGTCCGCGTCCGCACGCGTTCACACTCGCCTCCCCGGTCCCCGCCCCGGCCTGACGGCCCGCGTCGCACGGACCGGCGCGGGCCTGCGGCGGCGGGAGGGCCCTGCGCGGTCAGCGCACCCCCTCCACCGTCCAGGTCCCGCCCAGTCCTGGCGCAAGGGAGCGGCTCGCCACCTCGGCGAACCCGGCCGGGTCCAGGCCGCCGGTGCTCTCCGGCACCGCCCCCTCCAGCGGCCCCGCCCCCATCCCGGGCAGATCGGTGAGGTTGCACCGCATCGCCAGGTCCGGCCGCTCCGGCCAGGACCCCACCACGACGCCCGCCGGGTGCAGCCCCCGCGTGCGCAGCGCCTCGCCGGTCAGCGCGGTCGCGTTCAGCGTTCCCAGGTCCGGCCGGGCGACCACGAGCACGGGCGCGGACAGCAGCACGGCTGCGTCGGCGAGGGTCTGGCCCTCGGCGTTCAGCCGGACCAGGAGCCCGCCGGCCCCCTCGACCAGCACCAGTTCGTGGTCCCCCAGCAGTTCCCACACCGCGTCCGCCACGTGTTCGGCCCGGACGGCGGGCGCCCCGCAGCGCGCGGCGGCCGTGGCGGGCGCCAGGGGGTCGGGGTAGCGGGCCAGCTCGACGGTGGTCACTCCGGGCACGAGGCCGGCGACCACGTCCACGTCACCCCGTTCGGCCGGCCCCACCCCGGTCTGGGCGGGCTTGAGCACGGCCACCCGACGCCCGGCGGCCCGCGCCAGCGCGGCCACGGCGGCCGTGACCACGGTCTTGCCGACCTCCGTACCGGTTCCTGTCACCATCAGGACGCTCACCGGCACCACGCTCTCTCCCCGTCTCGGCCCACGCGACCCCTCACCCTTCCTCCCGTCCCCGATCATCCTGAACCCGCTCTCTTCCCCGAGAGGAGGAGCCCAAGCACGGCCCCCGCCCGGCGCGCCGGGGCCGGCCTCCGCTCACGCCCCGCCGGCGGCGGAGGCCTCCGCGGCGGCGACCATCCCCGCGGCGACCACGGCCACGTCCCCGGCGGTGCAGGTGTAGGGGGGCATGGCGTACACGAGCTCGCGGAAGGGCCGCAGCCACACCCCTGCCTCCACCGCGGCGCGCGTGGCCTCACGCACCCGCACGGGAGCCTCCAGCTCCACCACCCCGATCGCGCCGAGCACCCGCACCTCCCGCACACCGGGCACCCCCGCGAGCGGGGCGAGGCCCGCGCGCAGACCGGCCCCGATCCGTGCCACGTCACCCCTCCAGCCGCCCCCGGTCAGCAGGTCCACCGAGGCCGCGGCCGTCGCGCAGGCCAGCGGGTTGCCCATGAAGGTCGGGCCGTGGGCGAGGACGGGCACCTCCCCCTCGGCGATCCCCCGGGCCACGCGCCCCGTGCACAGAGTGGCGGCGAGGGTCAGGTAACCGCCCGTCAGCGCCTTGCCCAGGCACATCACGTCGGGGGCCACCCCCGCGTGGTCCGCGGCGAACAGCTCGCCCGTGCGGCCGAAGCCCGTGGCGATCTCGTCGAACACCAGCAGGAGCCCGTGCTCGTCCGCGATCCTGCGCAGCTCACGCAGGTAGCCCGGGTGGTGGAAGCGCATCCCCCCGGCGCCCTGCACCACGGGCTCCACGATGATCGCGGCCAGCTCGCGGGCGTGCTCGGCGGCCATCCGCTCGAACTCCTCCACGTAGCCGGGGTCGGGAGGGGTGTCGAACCCGCCGGGCGGCGCGGGCGCGTGCACCTGGGCGGGCAGGAGGTCGCCCCACAGGGAGTGCATGCCCCCGTCGGGGTCGCACACGCTCATCGCGTGGAACGTGTCCCCGTGGTACCCGCCCCTCCAGGTGAGGAACCGCCGCCTCTCCGGGCTCCCCGACGAGCGGTGGTACTGGAGGCACATCTTCATGGCGACCTCCACCGACACCGACCCGGAGTCGGCGAGGAAGACGTGCTCCAGGGGCTCCGGCGCGATCCCCACGAGCGCCTCGGCGAGCTCGGCGGCCGGGCCGTGCGTGAGCCCCCCGAACATGACGTGGCTGAACGCGTCCACCTGCCGCCGCACCGCCGCGTCGAGCACGGGGTGGCGGTACCCGTGGATCGCCGACCACCAGGACGCCATCCCGTCGACCACCCGGTGGGTCCTCCCGTCCGCCCACAGGGTCAGCCGGGTCCCCTCCGCCGCGGTGACCACGTACGGCGGTTCGGCCGGGGGCACCGCGGAGTAGGGGTGCCACAGGTGCGCCGTGTCGGCGTCCCTGACCCGGCGGGGGCCGAACCCGGTCCGCGGGCGGACCGCTCCTGTGTCCGTGCGCTTCATGGTGCCCCATTGTTCACCCGGGTCGGGCGGGCGCCCCCGTGCCGTCCCGCCAGGAATCCGCGCGGAACTTTGTGGGCTTCCGCCGGTGACGGTCGGACCCGAGGACGGGCAGAGTCGTAGACGCCTCCCTGGCACGCAGGACCGGACCGCCCCAGCGGAATTGGCCGCCGCTGGGCCGGTCCCTCCCGGGAGGCCCTTCCGCCGTCCCGGCCGGGCCGCGGCCCGGCCGCACCGCCCGGCACGACGGCCCCGGGGCGCGCGACCCGCCCCGGGACCGCCCGTCCGCCTCCCCCCGCCCCCACCGGAGTGTGACCCGCACCGACCACCGCACCGAGGAGCCCGCGCGCATGCAACGCACCGCCGCCGCACCGCACCGCCGCCCCTGGACCCTGCGCGCCAGGCGCCCGCCCTCCCCGGCCGGGGCCCCGGTGCGCACGGGCTCCGGACCCTCCTCCGCCGCGTCCCCCCGGCACCCCTTCGGCTGGCTGGACGGCGCGGCCCGGCTCCGCTCGGCCGCCGGGCTGTCCCGGCGCACCTCCCCCAGGGCCGCCGACGACGGCCTCCTGGACCTGGCGGGCAACGACTACCTGGGCCTGCTCCGCCATCCCGACGTGGTCGGCGCGGCGTCCGACGCGGCCCGTGCGTGGGGCGCGGGCTCCGGGGGCTCGCGCCTGGTCTCCGGCGACACCGAGCTCCACCAGGAGCTGGAGCGCGGGCTCGCCGCCTTCTACGGCACGGAGTCCGCCCTCGTGTTCTCCTCCGGGTACACGGCGAACCTGGCGATGGTCACCGCTCTGGCCTCCCGCGACGGCGGCGGCGACCCGCCCCTGCTGGTGTGCGACCGGTACAACCACGCCTCCCTCGTCGACGCGGCGCGGCTGGCGAAGGCCTCCGGAGCGCGGGTCGCCCTCTTCGACCACGCCGACCCGGACCGGGCGGCGGAGGCGCTCGCCCGGACGCGGGGCCGCGCGCTGGTGCTGAGCGACACCGTGTTCTCGGTGGACGGCGACCTCGCCGACGCGGCGGCGCTCGCCCGGACGGCGCGCCGGCACGGCGCTGCGCTCCTGCTGGACGACGCGCACGGGCTGGGCGTGGTGGGGCCGGGCGGCCGGGGGACGCCGACCGCCGCCGGCCTGCGGGGCGCGGACGACGTGGCGGTGTCGGTGACCCTCTCCAAGTCCCTCGGCGCGCAGGGCGGGGCGGTCCTCGGACCCCGGCGCGTGGTCCGGCACCTGGTCGAGACCGCCCGCACCTTCGTCTTCGACACCGGTCTCGCCCCGGCCTCGGCGGGAGCGGCGCTGGCGGCCCTGCGGGTGCTGGTCGCGGAGCCCGGGAGGGCCGCCGCGGTCCGTGACCGGGCCCGGCGGCTGTCCGAGGGGCTGCGCGAGCGGGGCCTCGACGCGAGCCGCCCCGACGCCGCCGTGGTGTCGGTCGGGGCCCCCTCTCCCGAGGCCGCGGTGGCGTGGCGGGACGCGTGCCTCGCCGAGGGGGTGCGGGTGGGGTGCTTCCGCCCGCCGTCGGTCCCCGACGGCAGGTCCAGGCTGCGGCTGACCGCCCGCGCGACACTCGGCGACGGCGACCTCGACCGCGTGCTGGCGGTCGTCGGATCCACCCGCCCCCCGGTACCCTGGCGGAGGGAATCAGGAGCCGTCCGGTAGGCGGGAGGCGGTATCGGCCGTGTCAGCACGTGGTGAGGACCCGCAGACGCCGGAACCTGTGTCCGACGATCCCTCCGCCGTCGGGGGGACCGGCCCCGCGGGGGGCCCGGACCCCCGGGACGGCGACTCCCCCGACGGCTCCGGCGACGCTTCCCCGGGCGCGGGCGGCGGGGGCCCCTCGGGTCCGCGCGCACGGCGGCGCGGGGCCCGCGCCGCGGTCGCCGTCTCCCTCGTGCTCGTCCTCGCCCTGGTCGTCGCCCTCACCGTGCCCGCCACGCGCGAGGGGCTGATGGGGCTCTGGTGCGACGCCACCGGCGGCGTGTGCCCCGGGGAGGAGCTCCCCCCGATCACCGAGGACGAGGAGTCCGACTGGCGGGTCCGGATGGAACCGGAGGACGCCGCGCTGTGGGGGAACTACGTGGCCCTGGGCGACTCCTACTCCTCGGGGGACGGCGCGGGGGACTACGACCCGGCCACCGCCGAGCCGGGCGGCTGCTGGCGCTCCGAGAACGCCTACCCCAAGGTCATCGGTGAGGAGTTCGACTTCGCGGGCTCGCTGGCCTTCTACGCGTGCAGCACCCACAAGGGCGAGGACATGCTCGGCCAGATCGGGACGCCCGAGTCCCAGATCGAGCGGGTCACCGAGAACACGTCCCTGGTCACCCTCGGCATCGGCGGCAACGACCTGGGGTTCACCCCCGTCCTGCGCACCTGCATCGTGCGGATGCCGCTGCTGGAGAGCAGCGTCTGCGTCGAGCAGGAGGAGGACCTGGAGCGCCGGATGGACGCCTTCGAGGAGACCCTCGCCGAGGTGCTCGGCGAGATCCGCGACCGCGCGCCCGACGCCCGCGTCCTCGTGCTGGGGTACCCCCGGCTGTTCCCCGAGGAGCCCCCGGGCATGTACTACACGCTGACCGTGAGCGACCAGGTCTGGTTGAACTCCCTGGCCCAGCGCTTCAACGAGCGTATCCGCGACGGGGTCTACGCGGTGGACGGCGAGGTGTACGGCGGTCGCAGCACCGGCAGCGTCGAGTACGTGAACACCTTCTCCGCCCTCAACGGGTACGAGGTGAGCGCGGAGGAGTCCTGGTTGAACGGCATCGTGCTCGGCCAGCTGGGAGAGGGCCTGCGCGTGGACCGGGCCAGCTTCCACCCCACCGCCCAGGGCCAGATGTCCATCGCCGAACGCGTGCGCCTCCAGATCCTGGAAGGGCCCGAACGCACCCTGTACGTGTCCCGGGAGACCCTGGAGGACGTCGACCCGGAACAGCTGATGACGGAGCTGGGCGGTCCCCTGGACCCGGCCCGCGTCCCGGAGCCCTCCGGGTCGCCGGCCAACGAGGCCGACGCGCCCTAGCCGTACCGGTCCGGGGGTTGGTGACGCGGGAGGGCCGTCGACGGCGGGGCGGAACCGGTGGTGCGGCCGCCCTGTGCCCCCTCCCGCCCCTCGGCCTCGGACCGGCAGGGGGCGTGGGGCCGGGTCCGGTCGACGGGCCCGTCCCTGCCGTCGGCCCGGGGCCGGGCGACCGCCGGTCACCGCACCGGGCACGGCGGGCGCCGGCCGGAGGGGGCCTCGTCACGGCGGAGCCCCCCACGGCCGGTCCGCTACCGCTCCGCCCTGAGCTCCTCCAAGACCTCGCCGAACCGGTCCAGACCCCAGTTGAGGTCCTCCTCGCTGATCACGAGGGGCGGCGACATGCGCACCGTGGAACCGTGGGTGTCCTTGACCAGGACGCCGTGCTCGGCGAGGCGCTTGCACAGCTCCTTGCCGGAGGCGAGCCCGGGGTCGACGTCGATGCCCGCCCACAGGCCGATGCTGCGCGCGGACACCACCCCGTTGCCGACGAACTCCTTCAGGCGGCGCTTGAGCACCTCGCCGAGGCGGCGCGCGTCGTCCAGGTAGGGCCCCTCGGTGAGCATGCGGACGACCGCGGACCCCACCGCGCCGGCCATCGGGTTGCCGCCGAACGTGCTCCCGTGCTGGCCCGGCTGGATCACGCCGAGCACGTCCTCGTCGGCGACCATCGCCGACACGGGCAGGATGCCCCCGCCCAGCGCCTTGCCGAACAGGTAGGCGTCGGGGACCACCCCGCTGTGCTCGCAGGCGCGGACGGTGCCGGTGCGGCCGAGACCGGACTGCACCTCGTCCGCGATGAACAGCACCCGGTTGGCGTCGCAGATCTCCCGGACCCGGGGGAGGTAGTCCGCAGGGGGCACGATCACGCCCGCCTCGCCCTGGACCGGCTCGATGAGGACCGCCGCCGTGGTGTCGTCGACGGCCTCCTCGACGGCCGCGGCGTCGCCGTACGGCACCGACCGGAAGCCCGGGGTGTAGGGACCGAAGCCCGTCCTGGCCTCCGGGTCGGACGAGAACGAGATGACCGTGGTGGTGCGGCCGTGGAAGTTGGCCCCCGCCACGACGATGGTCGCCCGGTTCTCCGGGATGCCCTTGACCTCGTAGCCCCACTTGCGGGCCACCTTGATGCCGGTCTCCACCGCCTCGGCGCCGGTGTTCATCGGCAGGACCTTCTCCTTGCCGACCATGTCGGCGAGGGCGCTCACCCAGGGGCCGAACTGGTCGTTGTAGAAGGCGCGGCTGGTGAGCGTGACCCGGTCCAGCTGCCGGTGCGCCGCCGCCAGCAGCTCGGGGTTGTGGTGGCCGAAGTTCATGGCCGAGTATCCGGCCAGGCAGTCCAGGTACTTCCTTCCCTCGACGTCCGTGACCCAGGCGCCGCGGCCCTCGGCGATCACGACGGGGAGGGGTGAGTAGTTGTGCGCGGATCGCGCCTGTGCCAGCGCGATGTGCTCGGCGCTGGAGAATCCCTGTCCGCCGGGGTTTCCGGCAGAGTCCTGCTGGCCCAGGTTCTGGGTGGTGTCCATCTAGCCGCTCCGATCACCATTGACCGATGTCAGACAGTAGATACCCACCGGACGGCCCTGTAGAGCCCTCCGGCGGAGGTCCCCACGAGTTGAGCAGATGATCCGGCGACCCCACAAGGGGTGAGGCGTATCACAGATCTCCGGCGGGGTCCGGAACCCGTCCGGAAAATCCCCTCCGGACCCCCTGAGCGGCCCCCCTTCCATCCGTGGTGACCTGGTACGACACCCTGGGTGACGCGCTCCACAGCCCCGACGGCGATCGGCTCCTCCCCCGAGGGGTACCGTCGCACCAACGAGCCACAGTGCCGCCGCGAGCCCCTCCGCCGTGGACGGCCCGTCGACCGATGGGAGGTCGGGCGTGCCCACCGCAGTGTCCCCGGCGTCCGCCGACGCCCCGTTCTCCCTCGCGGCGCTGCTCGCCGCGGTCACCGACGCCGTCCCCGACCGGACGGCCCTGGTCGCCGGGCCCCGGCGCCTCACGTACCGGGCCCTGCACGACCGCTCCGTCCGCCTCGCCCGCCACCTGGTCGGCGCGGGCGTGGGCCGCGGCGAGCACGTCGCGATCCTGGCCTTCAACCGCGCCGAGTGGGTGGAGTCCTTCCTCGGCGTCCTGCGCGCGGGAGCGGTCCCGGTCAACGTCAACTACCGCTACGTCGCGGGCGAGCTGCGGCACGTCCTGGCCGACTCGCACGCGGTCGCGCTGATCGCGGAGGACTCCCTGGCGTCGACGGTCGAGGCGGTGCTCCCGGACCTGCCCCGGCTCCGCCACGTGGTGCTCGTCGCCGACGGCTCCGTGCGCTCCGCCGAGGGGGTCGGCTACGAGGAGGCGCTGGCCGCCGCGCCGGAGGGCACGGCCCTTCCTCCGACCAGCGGCGAGGACCACTACCTGCTCTACACCGGGGGCACCACCGGCTACCCCAAGGGGGTGCTGTGGCGGCAGGCCGACATCTTCCGCGCCGCCCTGGAGCGGCGCTCCCCCGGGGCGCCCCGGGCCCGGACCCTGGACGACGTGGCCGGGCGCGCCGCCCGGTGCTTCCCCCAGCGCATGCTGGTGCTGGGGCCGCTCATGCACGCCGCCGGGCAGTGGAACGCCCTGAGCATGCTGCTGTGCGGCAAGCAGGTGGTGCTGTCGACCGACCGCAGCTTCCAACCCGACCGGGTGCTGGAGACGGCGCACCGGGAGGGCGTGCACACGGTCCAGCTGGTGGGCGACGCCATGGCCCGCCCGCTGGCCCGGCACCTGCTCACCGAACCCGGCCTGTGCCCGGACCTGACCGCCGTCCGCTCCGGCGGCACACCGCTCACCCCGCAGGTGCGCGGCCTGTGGCGGGCCTGGCGCGAGGACGTCGCCCTGGCCGACTCCTACGGGGGCTCGGAGACGGGCGTGTGCGGTTCGGCGACCGCCGCGGAGGGGAGCGGCGGGCCGGACGGCCCCGGGTCCCTGGAGGGGGCCGCCGACGCCCGCAGCTTCACGATGGGCGGCAGCATCGCGGTGCTGGACCAGGCGCTGCGCCCGCTCCCGCCGGGCTCGCCCGAGGTCGGCCGGATCGCGCGGACCGGCCGGATCCCGCTGGGCTACTACAACGACCCCATCACGACGGCCCGCACCTTCCCCACCGACGCCGACGGACGCCGCTGGGCCCTGTCCGGCGACTTCGGGACGCGGGCCGTGGACGGGTCGATCGTCCTCCTGGGACGCGGGAGCGCCGTCATCAACACCGCCGGGGAGAAGGTGTACCCGGAGGAGGTGGAGGCCGCCCTGAAGGCGCACCCCTCGGTGGAGGACGCGATCGTGGTGCCCGCCTCGGACGAGCGGCTCGGCCAGAGGGTGACGGCCCTGGTCTCCCTCGCCGCGGGGGCCCTCCTGGAGGAGTCCGCCCTGCTGGACCACTGCCGCGTGCGCCTGGCGGGGTTCAAGGTGCCGAGGACCGTCCACTTCGTGGACCGGGTGCGGCGCACGGCCGTCGGCAAGCAGGACTACCGGTGGGCGGCGTCGGTGGCCCGGGACGAGGGCGGGGCCCCGCGCCCGAGCCCGCTGCGGTACTGACGGCCGCGGTCCGCGGAGCCCTCGGCGCGAGGGCCGGGACGGTGTCCGCCCTGTGGAAGACCACACCCTGTCACTGAGACGAAGCACAGTTTTCGGATGCTATCCAGTCACCCTTCCCCAGGGCCGAAAATTACGACATTCCAGGACAAAGGCCACGTAGGGGTTCTGTCAGACCTCGCTGTGACGGCTCAGGGCGGGGTACGGTCGTCCACAACTCTCCCCAGCGCCTGCCCACAGCGGCCTCCGCCCCTTGTACCGTAGAACCCGACGGCCGCACTCTCCGGCCGATTCGGACAGTCTCCTTTTCGCCTCATCCCCCTCCCGTCGCGCATTCGCGTGCACGGGCGAGACACCTAGGACGGAGGAAGGCGCATTTCTCCCGGGTTCCCCGGGCCGCGTCCAACTATCCAGATGGCCCATTCCGCAGGCTCCTACCTCCTCGACGCGGTGCGCGGCGGCGCCGTGGGCGCCTCCGAGGCCCTTCCCGGCATCAGCGGCGGGACCGTCGCCCTCATCGTCGGCCTCTACGACGAGCTCATCGGGGGCGCCGGCCACGTGGTCAGCGGGATCAGGAGGTACGTCGCGGACGTCCCCCGGGGGCGCGGCGGGGAGCGCGCGCGGGAGCGGTTCCGGCAGGTGGACTGGGGCGTTCTGGTTCCCGCGCTGGTCGGCATGGCCGTGTTCCTGGTCCTGGCCGCCCTCCTCCTGGCCCCGCTCGTCGACGCCTACACCCAGTACGCCTACGCGCTGTTCTTCGGGCTCGTCCTGGCGTGCCTGTGGATCCCCTACTCCGGGGCCGGCCGCCCCTGGAGGGCCGGGCACTACGCCGTGGCGCTGGTGTTCGCCGTAGCGGCGTTCGTGCTCACCGGGCTGCCGGGCGCCAACCTGCCGACCCACCCGGCGGTCGTCTTCCTCGCCGCCGCGGTGGCCGTCTGCGCGCTCGTCCTGCCGGGGTTGTCCGGCTCCTTCATCCTGCTCACCCTCGGGCTCTACGAGCCGACGATCAGCGCGGTCGGCGACCTGGACATCGCCTACCTGGCGGTCTTCGCCCTGGGCATGCTCACCGGCCTGTCCCTGTTCGTGAAGTTGCTCCAGCACCTCCTGGAGAACTTTCACCACATGACCCTCGTTGTACTCACCGGCCTCATGGCCGGTTCGCTGCGCGCCCTGTGGCCGTGGCAGACCGAGTCCCGCGAGGTCGTCACCCCCACCGACGTCCCCGTGACAGTCGTCTTCATCGTCGCCGGCTTCGTGATCGTGACCGCCGCCATCGTCTGGGAGCGCCGCAAGCGCTCGCGGGCCGAGGCCGCCCACGTCCCGACCGGCGTCTGACCGGAAAGAACGGAAAGCCACTTCTCATGACAGCGAATCTGTGGACGGCGTCGAACCTGGCGATGGAAGGCGAGGTCGTCCACGAGTACGAGGGCTTCATCGGCTGGGTTCTGAGCCTGATGACGACCCTGGGCGAGCCCGGCGTCGGCGTGGCCCTGTTCATCGAGACCTTCTTCCCCCCGATGCCGAGCGAGGCGGTCCTGCCCGGTGCGGGCTTCCTGGCCTACGACGGGCACATGAACGTCTGGCTCGCCATCCTGTGGGCCACGATCGGCTGCCTGGTCGGCGCCTGGGGCTTCTACGCGATCGGCGCCCTGCTGGGCCGGGACCGCACCAAGTGGCTGGTGGAGAAGACCCCCCTGCTGGAGGTCGAGGACTTCTACAAGGCCGAGCGCTTCTTCGCCCGCTTCGGCGGCCTCGCCGTGCTCCTGGGCCGGTGCGTGCCACTGGTGCGCAGCTTCATCTCGGTCCCCGCGGGCATCGAGCGGATGCCCATCCTCAAGTTCTCCGTGTACACCGTGATCGGCTCCGCCGTCTGGAACTCGATCTGGATCGGCCTCGGCTACGCCTTCGGCCCGGCCATCAAGCCGATCCTGGTGCAGTGGAGCGGCCTCATCAGCAACATCGTGCTCGTCATCATCGCCCTGCTGTTCCTGTGGTTCGTCATCGCCCGCGTCCGCAAGCTGCTCAAGGCCCGGTCCGCGGACAACGCACCCACCCTCTGAACGGCGCCGGCAGCCGTACGGGCCCCTCGGGCCCGCACGCCCGGAACACATACGCCGACCCCCTCGGGTCGGCCGCACACTGAGCGGGGCCGCCCACGCGGCGGCCCCGACGGCGCGGGGTGCCGGTGGGTCCACCGGCTGAGAGCACACCCGTCGAACCTGCCCTAGTTCGTACTAGCGAAGGAACGCCCATGAGCGCGTACAACATCGTGTCCATCGCCGGCAGCGACCCCAGCGGGGGCGCCGGGATCCAGGCGGACCTCAAGGCCTTCTCCGCACACGGGGCCTTCGGCATGACCGTGGTCGCGGCCCTCACCGCCCAGTCCACGCGCGGCGTCACCGGGGTCCACCCGATCCCCGCCGAATTCGTCGCCCACCAGATGGACACCCTCTTCTCCGACGCCACGGTGCACGCGGTCAAGGTCGGCATGCTCGGCACGGCCGAGGTCACCGAGGCCGTCGCCGAGGCGATCGGGCGCCACGGACTGCCCCGCGTGGTGGTGGACCCGGTGATGGTGGCCAAGAGCGGCGACCGGCTGCTGGAACCCTCCGCCGTCGACGCGCTGCGCACCCGGCTGCTGCCCCGGGCGGACCTGGTCACGCCGAACCTCCCCGAGGCGGCCGACCTGCTGGACGAGCCGGAGGCGGCCGACCTGGCGGCGATGCACGACCAGGCCCTCCGCCTGCTGGAGTTCGGTCCGCGCGGGGTCCTGCTCAAGGGAGGCCACCTGGCCGGCGAGGACTGCGTCGACATCCTGGTGACCCGGGACTCCGCCCCGGTCGAGTTCCGCTCGCCGAGGGTCCGCACCCGCAACACGCACGGCACGGGGTGCACCCTGTCCTCCTCGATCGCGGCCCTGCTCCCGCAGCGGCCGGACACGGCCTCCGCCGTGGGCGACGCCAAGGCCTACCTGACCGAGGCGCTCCGGCGGGCGGACGAGATCGACGCCGGAGGCGGACAGGGGCCCGTGCACCACTTTCACGCCTGGTGGAAGTAGGGCCCGCCGACCGGGGAGGGCGCGGCCGGCGCCCTCCCCGGTGAGGCCCGGCCCCGGCGGTGCGGCCCGTCCGCGAGGGCCGCGGCCGGGGCGCGGTGGGCCGCCGGCCGTACCGCTACCCCCGTACGGGCTCCATGACCGCGTCCGGGTCCCGCCAGTCCGGGTGGGCGAAGAACTTCCTCGTCTCCGCGACGACCACCGGGGACAGCAGGAGCAGCCCGATCAGGTTGGGCAGGGCCATGAGCCCGTTGGCGATGTCGCTGAACAGCCACACCGCGTCGATCTGCGCCGTGGCGCCGACGTAGACGAACGCGATGAACAGCAGCCGGTAGGGCACGACGAGCGCGCGCCCCGCCAGGTACACGACGCACCTCTCGCCGTAGTAGGCCCAGCCGAGGATGGTGGTGTAGGCGAAGACCACCACCGCGCAGGTGACGAACACGGGGCCCAGGCCCGCCAGGTCCGGGCTGATCCGGCCGAGGCCGACCTCCATCGCGGAGGTGGTGAGCAGGATGCCCTTGTCGCCGCCCTCCACTCCTGCGGCGCCGGTGTCCTGCCACACCCCGGTCGTGATGATCATCATCGCGGTCAGGGTCAGCATGATCACGGTGTCGACGAAGGTCTGCGTCATCGCGACGAGGGCCTGGCGGACCGGCTGGTCGGTCCTGGCCGCGGCGGCGGCGATGGCGCCGGTGCCCATGCCCGACTCGTTCGAGAAGATGCCGCGGGAGACGCCCTGGCGGATGACGTGCATCAGTGTGGCGCCCGCGAACCCGCCCACCGCGGAGGTGCCGGTGAAGGCGTCGCCGAGGACCAGCGCGAAGGCGGGGCCGATCCGGTCGTGGTGCACCGCCAGGACCAGAAGGTTCATGAGGACGAAGCCGATGATCATGAACGGGACCACGGCGGAGGCGACCCGGCCGATCCCCCTGATGCCGCCGAGGACGACCACGGCGGTCAGCAGCATCAGGACCGCGCCGACGATCGGCCGGTCGACGCCGGTGGCGTCGTTGACCGCCTCGGCCACGGCGTTGGCCTGGGTGCCGTTGCCGATGCCGAAGGCGGCCACCGCCCCGAAGACGGCGAACGAGCAGCCGAGGAGGACGCCGAGGCCCCCGGGAAGGCCCCGGCGCAGGTAGTACATCGGGCCGCCGGCCTGCTCGCCCCTCTCGTCCGTGACCCTGTACTTCACCCCGAGCAGGGCCTCGCTGTACTTGGTGGCCATGCCGAGGACGCCGGTGACCCACATCCAGAAGAGGGCGCCCGGCCCGCCGAGCCCGATGGCCAGCCCCACCCCGGCGATGTTGCCGACGCCGGTCGTCGCGGCCAGGGCGGTGTTGAGGGCCTGGAAGTGCGAGATGTCGCCCCTGACGCCCTCGCCGACCTCCTCCCGCCGGACGAGGGCGAGCCACAGGGCGTGGGCGAGCCGTGTGAACTGGAGCGCCCGGAGCCGGATCGTCAGGTAGACCCCGGTGACCAGCAGCAACGGGAGGAGGACGAGCGGACCCCAGATGATGCCGCTCAGTACTCCGGCCATGTCGAGCAGCAGGTCCACGGGGGTCTCCGTCTCGGTGCGCGCGTCGGCCCGGCGCCACCGGCACGGCGAGGCGGGGTCCGGCGGTCCGGAGGGACGTGCCGACGCTAGTGGACACCGGGCGGTGACGCAGGGAAATCACGGCAACACGCGGCGAAGCCTTGCCCGCCGCGCCCCGTGCCCGCCGCACCGCGGCCGGGGGCGCCCGCCCGCCGGACGCCCCGGTCACCGCGGGGCCCCTGGGGGAGGGCAGCGGTCAGGAGTCGTCCTTCTTGTGGGAGAGGGCGAGCCTGCTCAGCACCTCCGCGGCCCGGGCCGGGTCGGCGCCCCGGCCGACGGCGACGCCGAGCAGGTAGGTGGTGAGCGGGGCGGCGGGGCGGGCCACGGAGTGGGCGGCGTCCCTGGCGAGGTCGAGGACGCGGTCGACGTCCTCCTTGCCCAGGGGCTCCGTACCGGTCAGCTCCAGTTCACGGTGGACGGCTTCCGCCCATTCGACGAGGGTCACCGGGCGACTCCTAGGAGAGGGATGGCGGTCACGTCAGGCGATCATAGCCATCCGGGCGTCACCGGGCGGCCACAGGCGCGCGCGGGCGGGTCACCGTCCGATCGCCCGGCCCACGCCTGCGCTTCGGAAGGGGTTCCCCCCGTGCCGGACCGCGGTTCATCCGGCGGTCCTAGTGTCGGCACCAGCCTTCCCCCGGCGTTGGGAGCCCCCGCATGCCACCGACCGAGCCCTCTCAGCCGCTTCGCGTGGCGATCGTGACGGAGTCCTTTCTCCCGCAGGTCAACGGGGTGACCAACTCCGTCTGCCGGGTCGCCGAACTGCTCGCCTCGCGCGGGCACCGGGCCCTCGTCCTGGCCCCCGGCCCCGGGCCGTCCTCCTACGCGGGCTTCCCCGTGGTCCGCATGCCCTCGCTCCCCCTGCCCTTCTACCGGGACTTCCCCGTGGGCCTCCCCGCCCGGCGCACGATGACCGCGGCCGTCCGCGCCTTCGCCCCCGACGTGCTGCACCTGGCCTCGCCCGCCCTGCTCGGATCGGCGGCGGTGGAGACCGCCCGCCGCTGGGCCCTCCCGACGGTGGCGGTGTTCCAGACGGACCTCCCCGGCTTCGCGGCGCGCTACGGCCTGCCCGGCGGCGACGGCGTCTGGTCCCTGCTGAAGCGCACGCACTCCGCCGTCGACCGCACGCTCGTCCCCTCCTCTGCCGCCATGGAGGCGCTGGCCGGACGCGGGTTCCCCCGGCTGGACCTGTGGCAGCGCGGTGTCGACGCCCGCCGGTTCTCCCCCGCCCACCGCGACGACGGCCTGCGCCGCAGGCTCGCGCCGAACGGCGAGACCGTCGTGGGCTACGTGGGGAGGCTGGCCCGGGACAAGCGGGTCGACCTGCTCGCCCACGTGGCCCGCCTGCGCAACATCAGGCTGGTCGTGGTCGGGGACGGTCCCGAGCGCTCCCGCCTGCGCCGCCGCCTGCCCGACGCCGTCTTCACCGGGCAGCGCACGGGCTCCGAGCTGTCCCGGCTGTACGCGTCGATGGACGTGTTCGTCCACACGGGGGCCGACGAGACGTTCTGCCAGGCCGTCCAGGAGGCGCTGGCCTCGGGGGTGCCGGTGGTCGCCCCCGCCGCGGGCGGGCCGCTGGACCTGGTCGTCCCCGAGCACAACGGGCTCCTGTTCGCGCCGGACTCGGTCCGCGAGCTGCGCGTGGCGGTCGGGCGCCTGGCCCACAACGGGGCCGTGCGGGAGAGGATGGCCGGACGGGCCCGCGCCTCGGTGGCGCACCGCAGCTGGGAGGCGGTCGGCGACCAGCTCATCGGCCACTACCGGGCGGTGATCACGCCCAGCCGCGAACTGGCGGCGCGGGGGACCGACGCCGCGCGGTCCGCCTGAGCGGCTCCGGTCGGCGGGGACCGGAGCGGTCCGGCGCCGGACAGGGCTCCGGCCTCCCCCGGAAGGAGCGTCCGGGGGAGGCCGGAAGAGTGTGCGCCCGCCCCGCCCCCTTCCACGGGACGGGCGCCGGGATGGTCTAGCCGACGGTCTGGGCGGTGGCCCGGGCCCTCGTGACGACGGCGCTGGGAGCGGCGTCGAGCAGCATGGCGAGGACCTCGTCGAGCCTGTCCAGGTGGGCGCGGATCCAGGGCAGGGCCAGCGGGTCCGTGGCGGCGAGCGCGGTGTAGCGGCGCTCCTCGGACTCCCCGTAGAGGAGGCTGGTGGCGACCCTCATGCGCAGGGCGCCGGGCCCCTCGCCGAATTCGAGGGCGGGCAGGACGCCCATGCCGAAGCGGTCCAGGAGCAGTCCGGTCAGCGCCGGGCCGGTGGTCACGCCGTGCAGGGCGGCCAGTCTTTCGCGGACCGGCTCGAAGTCGGGGTAGAGGTAGAACGCGGCGCGCGGGGCGGCGACGGTCGCGCCGGCGCGCTCGAAGGCCCCGGTGACCGCGCGGGCCACGATGCCGTGCAGGCGGCGGCTGCGGTCGATGTGGTCGACGAGTTCGGCCGGCTCGGTGAAGGCGTGGGAGGCCGCCTCCTGGACGGGGGCGGCGGGACTGGACCAGATCTCGCTGGCCACGCCCAGCAGCCCGCCGCGCAGCCGGTGGCCGGCCTCGGAGTCGGGAAGGCGCAGCACGCCGATCCGCCACCCTCCCAGGGCGAGGTTCTTGCTCAGGCCGGTGGAGATGACGGTGCGCTCGGGCGCGTACTCGGCGGGGCTGTGGATCTGGACGGGGTCCTCGCCCGGGCCCGCCGGATGGACCAGGTCGCGGTAGATCTCGTCGGAGATGATCAGCAGGTCGAGCTCGCGCGCCACCTCGGAGAGCCTGCGGACGGTGTCGGCGTCGGCCACGGTCCCGGTGGGGTTGTCCGGCAGGGTGACGATGACGGCGTTGACCGTCCGCCCCTCCTCGCGGGCGGCGGTGACCGCGGCGTGCAGGAGGTCGGGCTGCGGCACCCCGCCCTGGCCGGTGGCCGTGGGGACCAGGATCGGCCGCTGGCCGACCAGGCGGCTCTGCGCGGCGTAGCTGACCCAGCTGGGCGCGGCGATCGCGGTGTCGCCGCCGATCTCCAGCAGGAGGCTGTACAGGAGCGGCTTGCTGCCGGGGCCGGCGATGACCAGGCCGGGGTCGGTGGGCAGTCCGCGGCGTTCCCAGTAGCCCGCCGCGGCCTCCCGCAGGGCCGCCGACCCGGCGACGGGGCCGTAGGCGTTGGCGCCGTTGCCCGCGGAGAGCTGGTCGCGCATGACCGGGTGGACCGGGAGCCCGGCCTCGCCGAAGCCGAGCGGCAGCACGCGCACCCCCTGGCGCCGCTTCTCGGCGAGGGCTTCGTTGACGGCAAGGGTGGCGGACACAGTGACGGTCATGGACGACTCATCTCCGGCTCATCGTTCGGCGCTCGACCGCGCCTCGGTGCGACGGTCTGTCACGCCTCACCATGCCCCGCTTCAGCCATCAGTACAAGCGAGTCTTTTCGATGCTGAGCGTAAGATCTCCTTATGCTAGATCTCCGTCGCCTGCACGTCCTCCGCGAGTTCAGCGTCCGGGGCACCATCGCGGCCACTGCGAACGCCCTCGGCTACACGCCTTCCGCGGTCTCCCAGCAACTGGCCAGACTCGAACGGGAGACGGGCGTCGCGCTCCTGGACCGCTCCCCCAAGGGCGCCGAGCTGACCGACGCCGGACGGCTGCTCGTGACCCAGGCGGAGGAGATCCTGGCCCTGGTGGAGGCGACCGAGTCGGTGCTCGCCGAGCAGGCGGACGTGGCCCTGGGCATGGTGACCGTCACGGCGTTCCCGACCGCCGCCGTGGCGTTCGCCCCCCTGCTCGCCCCGCCGCTGCGGCGGCACGAGGGGATGCAGCTCGTCCTCCGGCAGACACTGCTGTCGACCGGGCCCCAGAAGGTGCGGTCGCGGGAGGTGGACATCGCCCTGGTCGACGACTGGTCGGGGCAGCACCCCGGCCGGGGGCCCGACGGCGGACTGCGCCACATCCACCTGCTGCGCGACCCGCTGGTGCTGGCCGTGCCGGAGGACCACAGGCTGGCGGACCCGGCCGAGCCGGCGGCGCTGGACCGCCTGCTCGGCGAGTCGTGGATCGTGGCGCCGCAGACCGAGCGATCGCGCTACGGAACGGACCGGCTCCTGGCCGAGGTGGGCGGGCTTCCCGCCACCACCTGGGAGTTCGAGGGCCTGGGGACCATCCTGAGCCTGGTGTCCCGGGGCATCGGGATCGCCGCCGTCCCGGCCCTGGCGATGGTGGGCGCCCCCGCGAAACTGGTCTGCCGGA
Source organism: Nocardiopsis sp. NPDC101807 (assembly GCF_044766605.1). Taxonomy (NCBI): domain Bacteria; kingdom Bacillati; phylum Actinomycetota; class Actinomycetes; order Streptosporangiales; family Nocardiopsidaceae; genus Nocardiopsis; species Nocardiopsis sp. NPDC101807. The sequence continues at coordinate 1,074,374 of NZ_JBIWMK010000001.1, forward strand.
GGCTCCCCGCGTCGGCGCCGGAGCGGCACGTGTACGCGGTGGTGCGCCCCGCCGCGCTGCGCAGGCCCGCGGTGCAGGTGACGCTGGCGGCGCTGCGCGAGGCCGCCCGGCAGGTCGAGCGGGAGCTCGCGGAGCTCGTGGACCTGTAGTCCGCTCGCCGGGCCCGCGTCAGTCGGCGCCGGGCCGCCCGTGGAGCGTCCCCCGCACGGGGGCGCACTCGTCCCCCACGGGCGCCCCTTCCGGGTTCCGGCTCCGGGAGGGGGCCGGGGAGGCGCGCAGGAACACGCCGGGGCCGATCACGCCCGTCCGCTCGCACGGCCGCTCCGCGCGGCCGTGGACCCGGATGCCCCGCGCGACGCACGGTCCGGGGCGCGCCGGGCCGCCCACGACCGGTCCGTCGCCGAGGTCGCGGAGCTTCCGGGTCCGGGTGACGGGCGCGTGAGCGGTCGGGGGCGGAGGCGGTCGGTCCCGGCTCCGGTGGACGACACGGCTCCTCGGCGGGGCCGTCGCGCGGGCGGGACGGGGCCGGGACCGGGAGACAGGCCGCGGCGGACAGGGGCCCGGAGCGCGCGACAACGGCGTGTGGCCCGGCCCTCCTGGGCCGGACCACACGTCGGTCGGGTCGCGTCCGGTCGCCCCCGGGGGCTCCGCCGCCTCGCACCGGTTCACTCGCCGCCGTCCCTGCCGCGGCTCCTGTCGATCCTGCGCCGCAGTCTGCGACAGACGTGGAGTGCACGGTCCCGGTCGTCCCGGGCGTTCCACCATCGCGCGTAGGCTTCCAGTCTGCGTTGTCTCAGCGCCTCCAGTTCGGCCTCCATCCGGGTCACCCTGTGCTCCAGGTCGATCCGCTCGCGCTCGAACGACGACATGTCGCGCTCATGGGACCCCGCCTCCCTCTCGGCGTCGGCGAGCCGAGCGGCGAGGCCCTCGGCGGCGTGCCCGCCGCGGGCGGTCCGGCTGCGGCCGGCCTGTCCACTGATGCCTTGGAACCACACAGTGTCTGGTGTTTCCCGAAGGGCCCCAACATCACCGTTCGCCACGCAAAGAATACGGAAAGTGGCAAAAGGTTCAAAGCTCCCTTTCTGGACATACAGCCCAATTGACCTACACCGCGACCGGGCGCGCGGAGAACTCCCGCTCCGCCCTCAGCGGCACGGGGGTGGCCCCCTGGAGGCGCACGTAGACCGACTCGAAGCGCTCCAGCGACCGGTGGTGGTCGTGCCGCAGGGCGATCTCGCGGCTGGCCGCGCCCAGGGAGCGGCGGGTCCGCTCGCTCCCGAGGACCGAGAGCAGCCGGTCCGCCAGGCTCGCCGGGTCGCCCGGCGGGAAGAGGAACCCGTTGCGCCCCACCTCCACCAGGTGCGGCAGCGCCATCGCGTCGGCGGCGACCACCGGCAGGCCGGTGGACATCGCCTCCAGCGTGGCGATGCTCTGGAGCTCGGCGACGCCCGCTATCGCGAACGCGTCACCCGCCGCGTAGACCAGCGGAAGGTCCTCGTCGGGGACGAACCCCAGGAAGAACACCCGGTCCGCCACCCCCAGCTCCGCCGCCAGGGCCCGCAGCTCCTGCTCGCGCGCACCGATCCCCGCCAGCGCCAGTTGGGCGTCCCTCTCCGGGAGGATCCGCGCCAGCGCCCGGATCGTGTCGTCGATCCTCTTCTCCGCGTCGAGCCGTCCCACGAACACGACCGTGTCCCGGTCCGGGAGGCCGAACCTGGCCCTCGCCGCCGACCGGTCGCGCGGCCGGGGGTGGAAGCGCTCCAGGTCGATCCCGCACGAGACGGCCTCGACCTCCCGGGCGAACCCCTTCTCCCGGAGGAGCCCGGCCGCGCGGGGCGTCGGCGTCGTCACGTGGTCGGCCTCGCCCGCCACCCGGACCATGTCCTTCCACGCCAGCGCCCCCACCGCCGACTGCATCGGCCGGGGCACCCGGGCGTGCGCGTACAGGTTGTCCGGCATGAAGTGGTTGGTCAGGACCACCGGGATGCCCTCGGCCCGGGCGCGGTTCATCGCCGACCGGCTGAGGGTGAAGTGGCTCTGCGCGTGCACGACGTCCGGGTCGAAGCGCCGCAGGAGCCTCGCGATGTGCCCTCCCATGCCCAGGGGGACCGCGGCCCGCATGCTGGGCTGGAAGGGCAGGCGCGCGGAGCGCAGCCGGTGCTCGGTGACCGCCCCGTCGACCGTCACATAGGGGTCGCCCACCTCGGAGGGGCACACCACGTGGACCCGGTGCCCGCGACCCGCGAGCCCCTCGGCGAGGCGGTGGGCGAAGTACCCGGCTCCGTTGACGTCGGGCGGGTACGTGTCGGTGGCGATCAGGACACGCAGCGGGCGGGTGGGCTCGGCCATGGTGGGTCTCCTTCGTTCAACGTGTACGGGTACGGACCGTCGTCCCCGGGCGCCTGCGCCCGCCCGGGGCCTCGGGGTTGCGGTGGCGCGCCTGCGCCAGCGCGATGGTGCCCGCGATCGCCAGCACGCTGAAGGCCAGCGCTCCGATCTGGGCTCCGGGGGTCTCCGGCGCGCCCTCCCCCAGGAGGACGGCGCCGATCGCCACGCCGACGACCGGGTCGGTGATCAGGAGGGTCGCGTAGGCGGCGGAGAAGTGCCCCGTGCGGTAGGCGTTCTGCATCAGCAGGGCGCCGAAGACCGCCGTGGCCACGGCGAGCAGGGTCAGCCAGCTGACGAGCCGGGTCCAGTCGTCGACCGCGTTCGCGGTGACCACCCGGGCCAGGCCGGAGGTGGTCCCCAGGGCCGCGCCGCCCGCGAGGGCGAGGAGCAGGGCCCTGGTGCCGCTGTTCATCCAGTGCGCGGTCAGGTAGACGAGGAGGCCCGCGCCGATCGCGGTTCCGGCGAGCACGAGGGCCGTGGAGGTCGGCAGGACGGGGATTTCGGAACCGTGCGGGAAGAGGAGGAGGACCCCGGTGAGGCCCACCATCACCGCGACCCCGGCGAGGACCTGGGACTTCCCGACCCTCTGGCGGTTGAACACCGCCGACAGGACGATCGCGAACAGCAGGCCGATCACGCCCAGCGGCTGGATGACGGTCAGCGGCGCCCCGCTGAGGGCGATGAGGTGGAGGCTCGACCCGAGGACCGCGGCGGCGCTGCCGATCAGCCAGCGGGGCTGGCGGAGCAGGTGCAGCAGGAACCCGGCGCGGGCGACCTGCCGGCCGGGGGCCCGGACGGCGTCGCGCTCCTGGAGGGCCGAGCCGAGCGCGAGGCTGAACGCCCCCGCGACGGCGATGAGGACGGGCCAGAACATCACTGCCACCACCCGCCGCGCTCAACGGGTGTCCCCCGCCTCTCCGTCATCGCCGCATCCCCTGACGCTCGGTCCCGTCCCGGCTCGTGGAACGCCGGGCATGACCAGAACAGTACGAACGGGAGGGGTGTCCTGGCGATAAAGCCAACCCCCGTCCGTCGGTAGTGCCCACCCCACTGCGCGACGGGGCCGTGCACGTGCCGTGCCTCTCCTGCGACGGTTTTCGGCGCCTTCGTACCGTCCCGCCTGTTTCTACGTCTCCCGCAAAACACGGAGTGTTAAGAGCCATGCAGGGTCAAGACTGGGTATGGGGCAGGCCCGAACCGCCCTCTCCGGAGGACCGATTGACGCCAGGGGTGTGTTCGGGTGGGGCCCCGTGGCACTATGTCCGTGATTGGTCTAGACCGGATAGGAGCAGTTCGCCGTGCCCGACGCCCCAGCCTCATCCCCGACCCCCCTCCCCGTGATCCCCCGCCCCTCCCGGACGGAGTCCGGTGGGCCGGGGGGCCTCACCCTCACCGCCGCGACCAGGGTCTCCGCCGACGCCGAAGCCCGGGGCACGCTCACGTGGCTCCAACGTGAACTCGGCGCGGCCACCGGGCTCCCCCTCGCCACCGGCGACGAGGCCAGTGCGCAGATCCGCCTCAGCGTCGACGCCCGGGCCGGCCTGGGAAGGGAGGGCTACCGGCTGATCGTGGACGACGAGGGCGCCATCATCGTCGGCAACGACCCCGCCGGGGTGTTCTACGGGGCGCAGACCCTGCGCCAGCTCCTTCCGCCCGACGCCTTCCGCAGCGCCCCCCTGGACGGGGCCGTGTGGACCCTGCCCGCCATGAGCGTCACCGACGCCCCGCGCTTCCGGTGGCGCGGCGCGATGCTGGACATCGCCCGCCACTTCTCCCCCAAGCGGGAGATCCTGCGGTTCATCGACCTCCTGGCGATGCACAAGCTCAACGTCCTGCACCTGCACCTGACCGACGACCAGGGCTGGCGGATCGAGATCCGCCGCTACCCGCGGCTCACCGAGGTCGGCTCCTGGCGGACCGAGAGCCAGCTGGGCGCCGGCAAGCCCCCCGAGTTCGACGGCCGCCCCCACGGCGGCTTCCTGACCCAGGACGACATCCGCGAGATCGTCGCCTACGCGGACGCCCGCCACGTCGCGGTCGTCCCCGAGATCGACGTGCCCGGCCACTCCCAGGCGGCCATCCACGCCTACCCGGAGCTGGGGGAGAGCGGCCTGATCCCGGTCGGGACCCAGTGGGGCGTCTTCGACGAGGTCCTCGCGGTGACCGACAACGTGCTGGAGTTCTACAAGAACGTCTTCGACGAACTCCTCGAACTGTTCCCGAGCACCTACATCCACGTGGGCGGCGACGAGTGCCCCAAGACCCAGTGGAAGAACAGCGCGTCCGCGCAGAAGCGGATCAGGGACGAGGGGCTGGCCGACGAGGACGAGTTGCAGAGCTGGTTCATCCGCCAGTTGGACGACCACCTGACGGCGCGCGGACGGCGGCTGCTCGGCTGGGACGAGATCCTGGAGGGCGGGCTGGCTCCGGGCGCGACCGTGATGTCGTGGCGGGGCGAGGAGGGCGGCATCGCCGCCGCCCGCGCCGGGCACGACGTGATCATGAGCCCCACCGCCACCTCCTACCTCGACTACAAGCAGTCCGAGTCCGAGGACGAGCCGATCCGGGTGGGGACGCTGCTGCGGACCGAGGACGTCTACACCGCCGGGACGGTCCCCCCCGGCCTCACCGAGGAGGAGGCCGCCCACGTGCTCGGTGCGCAGGTGAACGTGTGGGTGGAGCACATCGACACGCCGCGCAAGCTCGACTACATGGTGTTCCCCCGGCTGTCGGCCTTCGCCGAGAAGGTGTGGTCGGCGGGCGAGCGCGACTACGCCGAGTTCGAGCCCCGGCTGAAGCGGCACCTGGAGCGGCTGGACGCGGTCGGGGTGGAGTACCGGCCACTGGACGGGCCGCGGCCCTGGCACACCCGTCCCGGGGTCCGCGGCTGGGGCGAGTAGCTCCCCGCGGGGCCGGCCGCCGACGTCGCGCGCGGTTCACGCGGCGGTCGGCGGCCGGGCGCCGGTCAGAAGTAGGTGGCGACCGCGTCCACGACGGTGTCGGCGTCGTCCACCACCGGGATGACGTGCCAGCGGTCGAACGCGGTGCACGGGTGCGAGATGCCGAACGAGAGCAGGTCCCCGGGGCGGACCCCCAGCTCCGGCGGGACGCGCAGGTAGGCGTGGTGGTCGTTGAGGTCAGTGATCTCGACGCCCTCCGCCGCCTGCGCGCTCCCGTCCGCGCGGCGCAGCAGGCGCGGGACGGGGAACCCCTGGTCGTAGTTGGCCTCCCGGCGCCCCAGGGCGGCGATCGCCAGCCCCCTCTCCGGCGTCGAGGTCACCTGGGCCCACAGCTCCAGGGCGCCCGCGAGGGCCCCGGGCCCCTCGGGGAGGCGGTTGTAGGGGGTCGTCCTCCTGTACAGGCCGTCGTCGTGGGCGACGTAGGCCCCGCTGCGGAGGACGGGGATGTACTCGGTCCGGCCGCCCATCTCCTCCGCGACCAGGTCGAACCACGCGCTGCCGCCCACCGAGACGATCGGCTGGTCGACCCCGAGCGCGTCCGTGAGGGCGGCGGCGTCGCCGGAGAGGTCCCGGAGGAACCCCCGGACCGCGTCCGCGTCGCCCAGCGGTCCCTCGTAGCCCGCGACCCCCGCCAGTGCCAGCCCCGGCGCCTCCTCGACGGCGCGCGCGACGGCGAGGACCTCCTCGCGGGTGCGGCAGCCGGTCCGGCCGCCCGGGACCCCGCGTTCCACCAGGATCCTCAGGGGACGCCCGTCCTCCCGGCCGGCGGCGGCGCGGGCGGCCGCCGCGACCCCCTCGGCCGAGTCGGCGTAGAACAGGAACTCGAAACCGGGATCGGCGGCGGCCTCGTCCGCCGCCCAGCGCAGGACCTTCTCGTCGAACAGCTGGTTGGCGAGCAGGATGCGCCGGACCCCGAACCGCCGGAGGTCCAGGACCTGGTTGGCGGTGGCGGCGGTGACGCCCCACGCGCCCGCGTCCAGCTGGCGCTGGATGAGGGCGGGCGCCATGGAGGTCTTGCCGTGCGGTGCGAACAGCAGCCCGCTCCGGCGGGTGAAGTCGGCGAGCGCGGTGATGTTGCGGTCCAGCGCGGAGGCCCTCAGAACCATCAGCGGCCAGGTGAAGGGGCCGGTGAACAGGTTGTCGCGGCGGGCCGCGAACTCCTCCAGGGTGATGGGCCCACCCGTCCACCACAGCCCCTTGGTCCGCCAGTCGACGTGTTCCTGGGGGATGGTCAGCCGGTCGCTCACGTCGCCTCCTGCTCCAGTGCCGCGGGGGGGGGGGGGGGGGGGGGGGGGGGGGGGGGCCGGCGCCGGCGGGGGGGGGGGGGGGGGGCGGGGCCCGCCCCGCGGCCGCGGGGCCCGCCCCCCCGACCGCGCCGCCCCCCCCCCCCCCCGCGTGGGCCCCCCGCCCAGGTTTGGGGGGGGGAGGCCCCCGCCCCCCACCCCCCCCCCCCCGCCCCCCGCCCCCCCCCCGGGGGCCCCCCGGGGGGCCCCCCCCCGGCGCGCGGGTTCGGTGTGGTCCGGACCGATCATGCCACTGGCGGCGGCGCGGCCACCAGGGTCAGTAGCGGACCACTGCCGGCGCCGGTGTGGCGGCCCTGTCGATGGCGTCGCGCCCTCCGTTGAAGTCGGCGATCGCCCGCTGCCCCGTGTCGGGGAAGTCGGTGATGAAGCCGTCGACGCCCAGACCGAGGACGTGGTCCATGCGCTGTCTGTCGTTGATGGTGTAGGGCATGATCTCCAGGCCCGCGTCCTGGACCCGCTCGACGTAGGCGGCGTCGATGGTGGTGTGGTTGGGGTTGATCATGTGTGCCCATGTGAACTCGCCGATGCGCGCCTCGGGCACCCGCCCCAGGAGCGCGTGCGGGACGGACGGCAGCAGGGACTTGGACCGGCGGACCGAGTCCCAGTCGAAGCTCTGCACGATGAGCTTGCGGGGTTTCCAGGCCGGGTTGTGCTCCAGCCAGGTCCGGCGCCCGGCCAGCTCCTCGGCGACCGCCCGCTCGATGCCGGGGTAGAGCGCCGGTTCCTTGACTTCCAGGAAGAGGTTGAGGTCCAGCCGCTCCAGCCGGTCGAGCGCCTCGTCGAAGGTCGGGATCCTCTCCCCGGTGAAGGAGGGCGCGAACCACGAACCCGCGTCGAGCCTCTTGATCTCCCTCAGGGTGAAGTCGCCGACGAGGTAGGGGCTCCGGTCCGGGAAGACCGACTCGACATCGGTGGTCCGGGCCAGCGTGGTGTCGTGCAGGAGCACGATGTGGTTGTCCGCCGTGCGCTGGATGTCGATCTCGACCGTCTCCGCCCCCAGCTCGTCGGCCGCGTCGAGTGCGGCGAGCGTGTTCTCCGGGGCGTGGCCGGCGGCTCCCCTGTGGGAGACGGCGATCAGAGGACGTGTGGGGGATGCGTGCTGGACCTCGACGACGCTCCGGCTGCCCGCCCCCGCGGGGTCGAGGGCCGGTGCTGCGGGCGAGGCGCTGGCACTGACTGCAACGAAGAGTGAAACGGCTCCGACGACGATCCCGATGCGGTGCACCGGACCTCCCAGGTGAGCGTGAACAGGCCGACTGCTTCCTCAGGGTGAGCGCGCATGGTGACGGGGCGGTGACCGTGTGCAGAGCATCCGGTGATCCGCGGCCCATCATCTGGTGGTGAAGTGGCACCCAACACCACGCCTCACCCAGTGCATCCCTTTGATTACTTCATGTGTCAGTTTTGACCACAGGGTCCCCCAATAACTACCCAGAGTCCTGAGATCATCACCTTCAGTAGTCGATTGGAAGGAACACTCATGCGCAAGCACCACACGGGGTGGGTCGCGCTGTTCGGCGCCGCCGCCATCGCGACGTCGGGACTGGTCGGCGTCCCCGCCGCGTCCGCGGACGAACGGGACGGAGGGGCCTTGAGCTGGCCGCTGGTCAGACAGGGGACGTCCTCGTACAGCCTCGACGGCTTCGAGATCGGCTACCTGCCGCCGGGGCTGGAGCGGTACGGGCTCCACGCGTCCTCCACCACCGACCGGCAGGGCGTCCGCCAGTCGCAGATCTCCTGGGTCCAGGGGCCCGACCAGCTGTACGGTCGGGTCTCGGTGATCCGCTCGGAGCGGGTGCAGGAGCTCGACGACCTCCGCGAGAGCCGCTACACCCACCTGGCCGACAAGGGCCTGGAGCGGCTCACGGCGGGCGCGGGCCTCGAGCGCGAGGCCTACCTGTCGGAGTCCACGGGCGACGTGTTCTGGTTGGAGCGGCCGGGCGTCGCCGTCACCGCGCACCTCCAGCCGGAGCGGTGGGACCGCGGCGAACTGCTCGAGATGGCCGGGTCCGTGACCGAGGAGTCCGGTTCGCCGGAGGCCCCGGCGGCGGAGGCGCCCGAGGCTCCCGCCGAGGAGGCGGCGCAGGAGGCGCCGGCGGAGGAGACTCCGGCGGAAGGGGCGCCCGCGGAGGAGGCTCCGCAGGAGGCTCCAGCGGAGGAGGCCCCCGCCGAGGAGGCTCCGCAGGAGGCTCCAGCGGAGGAGGCCCCCGCGGAGGAGGCCCCCGCGGAGGAGGCCCCCGCCGAACAGGTTCCCGCCGAGGAGGCCGCGCAGCAGGTCGAACCCGCGGCAGGGGAACCCGCCGGGAAGGAGCCCGCGACGGGACCCGAGGGCGCCGGGGAGGCGGGGACCCCCGCCGAGGAGGTTCCGGCGGACGGCGCGGTGGAGGCCGCACCGGTCGGGAACCCCGGCGCCCCGCAGGAGTCCGGGGCCGCGGAGACTCCGGGTGAGGGGGCCCAGGAGTCGGCCCAGGAGCCCGCCGGGAGCCCGGCGCAGACCCCGGACGAGACCCCGGCGCAGACGCCCGCCGACACCCCCGTGGCGACCGAACTGCCCGAGGGCGCCGAGGCACGCCGGGTCGAGGAGTGCGTCCTCGACCGGTTCGTGGACTTCGGGTCCGGCGCGACCGAACCGGTCGGCGCCCGGCTGCCCCTGGCCGAAGGGGAGTTCGTGGAACAGGCCCTGACCAAGGAACAGCTCACGGCGGAGGACCGCGACCGGCTGCTCGCCACCGTCTGGAACCACGGCGAGGAGAGCGCCAAGACCGGTGCCGTCGACCACTGCGCCGGTGAGCTCCGCCTGGAGCCCGCCCAGGTGGAGGGCGTGATCGGCGCGGTCGTGGAGAGGGTCGGCGGCCTCGTCCAGGGGCCCGCCCAGGAGTCGGCCCCGGCCGTGGAGCAGGCGGCGGACGGGAGCGGCGCCCAGGAGGGCGCCGCCGCGGACACCGGCGCCGCACCCGTCGACCCCGTCGACGCCCGGGAGTGGGAGGAGATGTGGGCCTCGCTGCCCTGGAAGTTCGAGGCCGGGAACGCCTGACCCCGGCCGTCCCGGGGCGGCCCGGACCGGCCGGAGGACCGGCCGGGACCGCCCCGGGGTGAGCGGGGCCCGGGCGGGGCGGAGCGGTCGGGGCCCGGCGCCGGAAGGGTGCCGGGCAGCACGGTGCGGACGCCCCCTGGGGACCCCCTACGTCAAGTCAACCCGGGGCCGGTGCGATGCACCAGCCCCGGGTTCCTTCTGTGGACGGGACGGGGAGGAGGACCGCGGACCGGTGGACGATCCCCCGCGACCCCTTCGGGCGGGAACATCCCATGATGTACCGTCACCTCGACGTCGGCGGCCGGGCGACCACGGCCGACCGCCCCGTCACCCCCCGTCCGGGGCTCCCCGGCCCAGGACACCGATGGCGACCGCCGTCCCCCACCCCCGAGGAAGGGCCCGCTCAGATGCCCGGTTTCACCACACGTCCCCAGCTCCGCGGCGATTTCGGCATGGTCGCCTCCACCCACTGGCTGGCCAGCGCCACCGGCATGTCCGTGCTCGAACGCGGGGGCAACGCCTTCGACGCCGTCGTCGCCGCGGGTTTCACCCTCCAGGTCGTCGAGCCCCACCTCAACGGCCCCGGCGGCGAGGTCCCCGTCGTCTTCCAGGCGGCGGGCGCGGCCCCCCGCGTGCTGTGCGGACAGGGCGTGGCGCCGGCCGCGGCGACCATCGGGGCCTACGGGGGCATGGACCGCATCCCGGGCAGCGGCGTGCTCGCCGCCACCGTGCCCGGCGCCTTCGACGCCTGGATGCTGCTCCTGCGCGACCACGGCACGATGACCGTCCGCGACGTCCTCGACCACGCCATCGGGCTGGCCGAGCGCGGCTACCCCGTCCTGGACCGGATCGCCGCGGCCGTCACCGCCCTGCGCCCCGTCTTCTCCCGGCACTGGGCGGGTTCGGCCGCCGTCTACCTCCCCCACGGAACGGCGCCCGCGCCCGGCTCCCGGCTGCGCAACCCCGCACTGGCGGCCACCTACCGCCGGATCGTCGCCGAGGCCGAGGGAGCCGGCGGCGACCGGGAGGAGCAGATCGAGGCGGCGCGCCGGGCCTGGTCGCAGGGCTTCGTCGCCGGGGCGGTCGGCGACTTCCTGGCCTCCCCCGTCCCGAGCGGCACGGGCGAGCCCCAGCGCGCCCTGCTCACCGCCCAGGACATGGCCGACTGGAGCGCGTCCTACGAGGAGCCGGTCGGCGTCGCCTACGGGACCCACACCGTGCACAAGACCGGCCCGTGGGGCCAGGGCCCCACCATGCTCCAGCAGTTCCGGCTGGCGGAGGCCCTGGGCACCGGCCACGACGTCCGCGACGGTATCAGCGCCGACTTCGTCCACCGGGTGGCCGAGGCGGCCAAGCTCGCCTTCGCCGACCGCGAGGCCTGGTACGGCGACCCGGACTTCACCGACGTCCCCCTCAAGGAGCTGCTCGGCCCCGACTACACCGCCGGGCGCGCCGCCCTGGTCGACGACGCCCGCGCCAGCATGGAGCAGCGGCCCGGCCGCATCGGCGCCCGCTCCCCGTTCGAGCCTCCCCTGTACGTGCCCGGCCGGACCCCCGGCGACCGCACGACCGGGGAGCCGACGGTGCGCGACGCGGCCGTCTCCAACCCCGCGGACCTGCGCGGCGACACCTGCCACGTGGACGTCGTGGACTCCTTCGGCAACATGGTCTCGGCCACCCCCAGCGGCGGCTGGCTCAGCAGCTCCCCCGTCATCCCCGACCTCGGCTTCCCGCTCGGCAGCAGGGCCCAGATGTTCTGGCTCGACCCCGACTCCCCCAACGCCCTGGCCCCGCGCAAGCGCCCCCGCACCACCCTCTCCCCGACCCTGGTCACCCGGGAGGACGGGCAGGCCGTCCTGGCGATCGGCACGCCGGGCGGCGACCAGCAGGACCAGTGGACGTTCACCGCGCTGCTGCGCATCCTCAACGGGGTGGACGACCTCCAGGAGGCGCTGGACACCCCCATGTTCCACACCAACGCCTTCCCGAGCTCGTTCCACCCGCGCGAGACGGTCCCGGGGGACCTGGTCGTGGAGCCCGGCGTCGGCGAGGACACGATCGCGGAACTGATGGCACGCGGGCACCGGGTGCAGGTCGCACAGCCGTGGTCGCTGGGGCGGCTGGCGGCCGTGGCCCGCGACCCCGACACCGGCGAGCTGCGCGCGGCCGCCGACGCCCGCGCGTCGCAGGGGTACGCGGCGGGCCGCTGACGCGGAGGGGCACGGGGCGGCGGCCCCCGGGACGGCGTCGGCCGCGATGTGGTCCGGGTGCGGATTGAGAGCGCTTGCCTGCCTTGATCTGGCCTCTTGCCAAATCGTCCGGTCACTGCTTATGTAGACCTGTGCAGCGGATCCCCGGGAACGCCCGGAGTGCCCTCCGCAGCAACTCGGAACCATTGAATACGGGGTTCGCGCGCTGTCTCCCCCTCCCTCAGCGACGGCCCTGTTCCCCCTCCTGACCGAGGCCTGCCTTCCCCTCCCGGCTGGGTTTTTCGGACAAGGAGAAAAGAGTGGGCCGTGGTGCCACCGACGCGGTGGCGCCACGGCCCACTCCTGCTTTTCCCGGTGCGCCGCATTTCCCTCGCACCCGAGGGATTTCCCCGCCCGGTCCGATACCGGACGGGGAAATCCCGGGAATCACGCGTTGACGCGCACCGCGCCGGCGTAGTTCCGGGTCCGCACCGGCGTGACGCGCACGTCGAGGCCGGTCCGCGGGGCCTCCAGCATCATGCCCTCGCCGAGGTAGATGGCGACGTGCGAGATGTAGTCCGGAGCCGTGGGGTCGGACCGCCAGAACAGCAGGTCGCCGCGCTGAAGGTCCTCGTACTCCACGCGCTCGCCGGCGTTCCACTGGTCGTGGGTCACCCGGGGGATGCTCACCCCCGCCTCGCGGAACGCCCACTGGAGCAGCCCCGAGCAGTCGAACCCGACGTCGGGCGTGGTGCCGCCCCAGACGTAGGGGACGCCGAGCTGGGTCTCGGCGTTCGCGATGACCTGCTCGATCACCGTGGAGGGCACGGCGTCGCCGTCGACGAGGGGCTCGGGCGCGTCCGCGACGAGCTGGAGCGAGGCGTCCTCCCCGAGGACCTCCTCCAGGGCGTCGTGCAGGTCCCACAGGTCGGCGTCGGGCGCCGAGACCACCAGGGCGTTGCCCTCGGGCATGCCGAGTTCGGCCGCGCGCTCCCGCGACACGAGCGCGTCGATGCCGGCGATGCCGGAGGTGGCGTGCGTCCACACCTCCACGGGGATCTCGCCCCGCCCGCCCGCGACGGTGACCTCGCTGCCGACCTCGAGTTCGCGCTCGGTGCCGACCTCCCTGGACAGCGCTATGCGGCCCTCGGCCACGCCCTGCCAGATCTCGTCGGACTCGGCGGAGGGCTCGGGCGCGTGGTTGCGGAAGCTGGAGGGGGAGACGCCGAGGACCGAGGTGGGCTCGCCGTCGATCTCGACGCGGGCCGCGTCGACCGCCAGGGCGGCCTCCACGCCCTCGACGGCGCGCACGGCGGCGACGGCCTCGCGTGGCAGTTCGCGCGGGGAGACGGCGAAGTACTCCACGCTGCGCGCCTCGCGGAAGGGGGCCACGTAGGCGTCGCGTTCGAGGTCGGCGACGTCGGCGACGTCGGGGGGCCGGGGGTCGGACCCCTGGTCCTGTCGGGGATCGGTGCCGCTGGGGGCGTTGAGGGAGAGTTGCTCGCTGACGGGGGGACGGTCCTCGACCACCGGGTCCGCCCAGGCAGGGCTGGCTCCGAGGGCGGTGAAGGCGACCGCGAACGCGACCGTGGTACCCGTACACGTTCTGAAACGGCTCCGCACGGGGAGATCTCACCTTTCTGTGAGCCACCCGGGGTGTGGGGGACCCCTGAGGCGCACGGGCTGTCTTTCCTTGCCGATGGTTACCGCGTCCAAGAATGGGCGTACCAGGACGAGTTTGCAAGAAGCCCACGCCGTCCGGTGGTGGACGCCCACGTCCCGGCCTCGCGGGCATTCTAGAGGTGCGCGTAGTTGTCCGTGACGACCGTCGCGAGGGGAAAGCGTACGGGGGTCTCCCCGAAGAGCGTCGTCCGGGTCTGCGCCTCCGCGTCGGCGACCGCGCGCACCGCCTCGTCCGCCAGTTCGGCGGGCACGTGCAGGACGACCTCGTCGTGGACGAAGAAGACGATGCCGCCGCCCTCGGGCATGTCCGGCAGGCGCCGGCGCAGCGCGGCGAGCAGCACCAGCGCCCATTCGGCCGCGGTGGCCTGGACGACGAAGTTGCGGGTGAAGCGGCCGTGGGCCCGCCGGCGGCGGTCGCCGCCGGGGCCGGAGACGGCGGCGGCCCAGTCGCCCGGGGCGGGCGAGGTCCGGCCGAGCCAGGAGCGGACCACTCCGCCGCCCTCCCCCGTGCGCGCGGCGGAGTCGACGTGGTCGAGGGCGCGCGGGTAGAGGCGGCGCATGGTGGCCAGCAGGGGCGCGGCGTCGCCGGAGGTCTGGCCGTACATGGCGGAGAGCATGCCGATCTTGGCCCGTTCGCGGTCTCCGCCCACGTGCACGGCGAGGCGGGCGTAGAGGTCCTCCTCGGCGGCGGCCGAGGCGAGCGCGTCGTCCCCGGAGACGGCGGCGAGCACGCGCGGTTCGAGCTGCCCCGCGTCGGCGCGGACGAGCACCCAGCCGGGGTCGGACCGGACGGCCCCGCGCACCGACTTGGGGATCTGCAGGGCGCCGCCGCCCCGGGTGGCCCAGCGGCCGGACACGACGCCGCCGACCACGTAGTCGGGGCGGAAGCGGCCGAGCCGCTCGCCCCGGGGGCCGGTGCGTTCGCCGACCCAGGTCTCCAGCCAGGCCCAGCCGTTGGCCGAGTGCAGCCGGGAGAGCTCCTTGTAGCGCAGCAGCAGGGGCACGACGGGGTGGTCGACCTGCTCCAGCACCCAGGACCGGGTGGACTCCACGGGGTGGCCGATCCACGCCATGGCCTTGAGGACCTGGGCCGGCGAGTCGGGGTTGACCTCGCGGCCGACGGCGTCGCCGATGCGGGCGGCGAGGTCGGCCAGGACGGGCGGGCGCCGCCCGGCCGGGGGCCGGGGGCCGAGGATGTCGGTGAGGATCCGGTCGTGGACGTCGGGCCGCCAGGGCAGGCCGTCGTGGCTCATCTCCGCGGCGGCGAGCCCGCCCGCGGACTCCACGGCCGTGAGCAGGCTCATCCGCCCCGGATCGGGGAGGCCGGCGATACGGCGCAGCTGGTCGCCGTGCACCTCGACCAGGGCGGCGAGGCGGTCGGTACCGGGGGGCAGGGTGGAGCGGTCGGCCTCGAAGAGCGCGGGCTGGGCCGCGGCGCCCTCGCCGAGCGGCCGGACCGGGTCGGCGGGGACGGGCAGCCCGTGCAGCCTGGCCCACGCGGCGCCGAGGGAGTGCGCCTCACCGTGGCGGACCTGGTGGCCGAGCAGGAGTGCCTCGGTCAGGGCCGCGTCGTGGCAGCGGGAGACCCGGACGCCCGCCCTGACCAGGTCGGGGTAGACGTCCTCCCCGGCCGACCACACCCACCGGGGCGGCTCGGGCCCCGCGTGCTCGGCGGCGCGGACGGCGGCGGCGAGGTCGGCCACACGTCGGGCCGGGCCGGGGACGGCGTCCAGTTCCTGGAGCCAGCCGCCGCCCTCGCCGTCGGCGACCACTGCGATCCGCATGCCCCCATTCTGGCCGCGGCCGCCGACATTCTGCCGTCCCCGGCACGGGCGCCGTGTCGGCCGCCCCCTCCCCGGGGAGGGGGCGTCGCCGAGCCTCCGGCACGGGCCGCCGGGGCCGACGGACCGTGCCGCACCGGCCCGGTCCCGGCCGGTCCCCGCTAGCGGCCTCCGTCCCCGGCCCGCACGACGTTGGCCAGGGGCTCCCCCACGGCCCAGCGGGAGAGCTGGGCGTCCATGAAGGCCCGGGCACGGGGGTAGAACGCGGCGGAGCCGCCCGCGACGTGCGGGGTGACGAACACCCCCGGCGCGTCCCACAGGGGGTGCTCCACCGGCAGGGGTTCGGGGTCGGTGACGTCGAGGGCGGCGCGCACCCGGCCGTTCTCCGCCAGCAGGGCGCGGGTGTCCAGGACGGGGCCACGCCCCACGTTGACCACGAGCGCGTCGTCGCGCAGCAGGGCGAACTCGGGCTCCCCGAACAGGCCGCGGGTGGCCTCGGTGAGCGGGGTGACCAGCACGACGATGTCGACGTCCGGCAGCAGGGCGTGCAGTTCGTCGGCCCCGTGCACCCCCTCGTCGGGGCGCGCCCGGCCGGCCACGCGCACGACCTCGGTCTCGAAGGGGAGGAGCCTCTGCTCGACGGCCCTGCCGATGCTGCCGTAGCCGACGATCATCACGCGCGAGTCGGCGAGGGAGCGCAGCGGGACGGACTCCCACCGGTGGTCCCTCTGCGCGACCGCCCACCTGGGCAGGTCGCGCTGGGCGGCCAGGATGAGGGCGAGGGTGTGCTCGGCGGTGCTGGCGTCGTGCAGGCCGCGCCCGTTGCACAGGGTCACGTGGTCGGGAACCAGGGGCAGGACGTGCTCGTAGCCCGCCGAGAGGAGCTGGACCACCTCCAGCGAGGGCATCCGCGAGATCACGTCGAGCCGCTCGTCGACGCCCTGGGAGGAGGGGGTGTAGGGCACCTGGTAGAACGTGACCTCGTCGAGCCCGGCCTCGGGGGCGCGTCCTCCGGCGTAGACGTCCACCGTCAGGGAGGCCGGGGCGCCCTCCCTGTTCTGTTCCCACTGCACCAGTGCTCGGCCGCCCATGTCGCCGCATCCTCTCCCTCGGTCCGTGTCACCGGCCACCCTAGTGTCCCGGGTCGCCCGAAGTCCGATGGTGGGACGAATCACACGTCCACCGGCCCCGTTTTCGCGCCGTCCCCGGGGCACGGCGCACGGACCGCGCGGGCGGAGGGGGCGCCGGGCTCACGGGCGTGCGCCGCGCGCCAGTTCGTAGCAGGCGATGGCCGCGGCCGCGGTGACGTTGAGGGAGTCGACGTCGCGGTCGGCCATCGGGATGTGCACCCGTGCGGTGGCGCGCTCCAGCCAGCGCGCGGACAGCCCGTCTCCCTCGGTCCCCAGCAGCAGGCCGACCCGGTCGCCGGGGGCGAGGGCGGCCATGGCGTCCCGGATCGGCAGGGACCCCTCCCCCGGGGTGAGGGCCATGAGGTGGAACCCGGCCCCGCGCAGGGTGTCCAGGCCGCCGTGCCAGTCGTCCATGCGGGTGTGGGGAAGGGTGAAGACCGCGCCCATGGACACCTTGACCGACCGCCGGTACAGGGGGTCGGCGCAGCGGGGGGCGAGGACGACGGCGTCCACCCCCAGGCCCGCGGCGCTGCGGAAGATCGCGCCGACGTTGGTGTGGTCCACCAGGTCCTCCAGCACGACGATGCTGCGGGCGCCCCGCAGGACCTCGTCGAGCGGGGGAAGGGCCCTGCGGTGGAAGGCCGCCAGCGCGCCCCGGTGCAGGTCGAACCCCACGAGGCGCTCCGCGGTCTCCTCGGTGACGACGTACAGGGGGGCGTCGGAGCCGGCGACCACGTCGTCGAGGGCCTCGGCCCGGCGCTCGGTGAGCAGGAAGCTGCGGGGCCGGAAACCGGCCGCGGCCGCCCTGCGGATCACCTTGTCGCCCTCGGCCATGAAGAGGCCGTGCTCGGCCTCCAGGTGGCGGCGCAGGTTCACGTCCCGCAGGCGGGTGTAGTCGGCCAGGCGCGGGTCCCCGGGGTCACTGACCTTGATGACGTCCATGGGACGGGATTATCCCCTGCTCCGGGACGCGGGGCCGACCCGGGCGGCCGGCCGCCCGCCCCCGAGGGGTCTGCGGTCCCGGCCGCGGGGGGAGGTCGCGGGCCGGACCGGCCGCGGACGCGCGGCCGACGCGCGAGGGGCGCCGGACAGGCCGGGGTCCGGGCGGGAGGGTCAGCCGATCTGGTCGGTGAGGGCGCGCAGCCGCTGCCAGCGCGCCTCCTCACAGGAACCCTTGCGGGTAAGCGTCGTCTCGACCTCCTGGCCCTCCCAGGTGCCCACGACGGTGGCCTCCTCCTGGCCGTACACCTTGTCGGTGCAGACGGTGCCCTCGCCGACCTCCGTGAACAACTGCTCCACGCCCGGATCCGCAGCGGTGGTGGGCTCGGCCTCGACCCCGGCCAGGGCCTCCTCCAGCTCCTCCTCGGAACCCTCCGCGCCCTCGGTCCTGCCCTGGAACTCGGTGGCGGCCAGGGCCAGGTCGGCGCAGGTGACCGGGTCCTCCTCGACGACGCCGGTGCAGCGCAGCGTCTGCACCCAGGCGCGGTCGCGGTCGCTGAGCCGGATCTGGAGGTAGCCGACCGGCCCCGGCTCCGTCACCTGCTCGGGCTCGGGCTCGGGGGCGGCAGGGCCGGCGTCGGGGGTCATCGCGGTGGTGGCCTGCACGTCCTGCGGCGGCATCATCGACGGACCGACGACCACTCCGTAGGCGATCGCGCCGACGCAGCAGGCGCCGGCGAGCATGGCGGTGCCGATGGTTCCTCGGCTCCGGTGGTCACGGTGCGATGGGGACATACCAAAAACCCTCGGGGTTCGGTTGGTCACGAGTCGTCCACCGGGGAGTGTGAGTCGGGGTGGACGCCAGGGGCGGGGCCCAAGCTTAGCGGGCGGTGCGGAGCACTCCTCCGAGAGCACCGTAACAAAGCGATCACCCCGATCCGGCGCCTCCGGGGCGCCCACGGCTCCGGTCGGCCCCTTCCGCTCCACCGTTACCAACGAGTAGGGTCCAGGTGAAGAATCGTTCGCACCCCAGGGCGCGGTCGTCCGTCTCCACCCTGTGGGACGCCGGCCGGCGCGCGATGGTTCGCCCCCTCCCCCCTACCGCGGGTGCGGGACGCCACCCCCGCGTCCTCCCCTCGCACCCACCCGGCTTCCGGGCGGCCGCCGGTCGGAAGCCGGACACCGCCACACCCCCGGAGTGCCCGTGTCCAGTGGACGCCACCGTCATCCCTCCCCGACCGGCCGGACCGCACGCGGTGCGTTCAGGTCGCCGCTGGGAGTCACCGCCGTCGTCGTCGCGATCGTCGCCGTCGCCGCGATCGCGGTTCCGGTCGCCATGAACTCGCTCGGTTGCGGCGAAGCCCGCTACCTGCGCGTGTCGGCGACCCAGAGCATCGCCCCCGTTCTGCGGGAGGCCGCCACCGAGTTCAACGCCGACCGTCCCGGATACGGCGGCGCGTGCGTGTACGCGCAGGTGGACGAGATCGCTCCGCACCGCATCATGACCGCGCTGACCGGCGGGCGGGCGTCCGACTCCACCATCGCCCCGCACGTGTGGGTGCCCGAGTCGTCGGCCTGGGTCGAGCTGGCCCGCGTGTCGGGGGGCGGGACCCACGGCATCGGGACCGATCCGCCGTCCCTGGCCTCCTCCCCGGTGGTCCTCGCCGCCCCCGAGCGGACCGAGGGCATGCCCGACCCCGGCGACACCAGCTGGACGGCGGTCCTGCCCGACGGCCGGGAACCCGACCGCCCGCTGGTCATGGTCGACCCCAACCGCGGGGCCGACGGGATGACGGTCATGCACGCCGTGCGCCGCCACCTGGGCACCGGGGACGACGCGGACACCGCCATGACCGACTTCGTACGCGACGTGCAGACGGACAGCGCGTTCGGCGAGATCGACCTCGCCACCTTCTACACGGGGTCGGAGGCCGCCGCGGAGCGCCCGGACCCGGTGATCGTCGTCCCCGAGCAGGCGGTGGTGTCCTACAACCAGGACCGCGCGGAGTCGGCGCCCCAGCTGGCCGCCCACTACCCGGCCGAGGGAACGGTCAGCCTCGACTACCCCTACGTCACCACCACCGACGAGGCGGCGCTGCGGTCCGCGGCGGCGGACCTGTACGAGGTGCTGCGCGACGACGCCTACCGCTCGCGCCTGCGCGACCTGGGGTTCCGCGACCCCGACGGAAGGGCCTCGTCCGCCCTCGCCGGCCGCCCCGGGCTGATCCCCGAGGAGCCCGCCACCCACGAGGACCTGACCGGGGACGCCCTGCTGGCCTCGGTCACCGACTGGAACCGGCTGTCGATGCCCAGCCGCACGCTGGTCCTGGCCGACGTCTCGGCCAACATGGCGGACGACCTCGACGGCGCCGGCGGACCGACCCGGATGGAGGCCGCCCTCCAGGCGGCCCTGCTGGGCCTGTCGCTGTTCCCCGACGAGACCGACATGGGCCTGTGGCTGATGTCGGACGCGTACGGGGAGGAGGGCCGCGAGGAGTCCGCCGACATGCACCGGCTGGGCGCCTCGGACGGCGACGGGGACTCGACCCGCCGCCAGGAGCTCACCTCCGTGGCCGAGGGCGTCGGGGTGCGCGGCGGCGGCTCACGCCTGTACGACAACATCCTGGCCGCCTACAACGAGGTCCAGGACGCCTACCACGAGGACAAGATCAACAGCGTCATCCTGCTCACCGCCGGGCAGGACGAGGGTTCCAGCGACATCTCGCACGCGGAACTCGTGGCGGCGCTGCAGGACCGGTTCGACCCCGAGCGGCCGGTCAGCATGTTCATCATCGCCTTCGGGGCCCAGGCGGAGGAGGCGGAGCTGAGGCAGGTCGCCGACGCGACGAGCGGCTCGGCGTTCGTGACCGACGACCCGGACGAGATCGGCGACATCTTCCTCAGCTCGATCTCACGCCGGCTGTGCGTGCCCGACTGCGACAACTGAGACCGTGCCCGTGTCGGCGCCGGTCCGGGGCGCCCCCGGTCGGCGCCGGCGGCGCCGGCGGCGCCGGCGGCGACAGCGCCCGATGGTCTCGATTGGATATCGGAATCGGGTTTCGGTCCGTGCGCTCCGGAAAACCCCGTTCCCGGAACGGCCGCCCGATACCCCGGGGCCAACGGCACTGAGCTCAGGTTCACCCCCGGTACACCCCTCCGTCGCCCGACCGCCACCGGCCCGCCCGGCCTCCACCCGGGCCGGGCGGTTGAGTACCGTTCCCACCAGTAACACACCGTTGGCCGGTTCCCTCCCGAGGCGGACCGGCACGCGCGGCCCGTCCCGGGCCGGTCGCCCCCGAGCCGACATGTCTCCCCCTGTACGGCACCCCCGTCCGTACACCACCCGTGAGGAAAGCTGTGGGACGTCACCGCGGAAGATACGCAGAAGAGCCCTCCAGCCGGGCCAGACGCCGGCGCGGCCGGGGAGGGGCCTTCGTGGCCCTGGCCGCCGCCCTGGTGATCGTGCTCGGCCTCACCGTCGCGGGCGTGTACATGTTCGGCGAGTCCGACGGATGCGGCGGCTCGGACATCACGCTCGACGTGGCCGTCAGCCCCGAACTCGCCCCCGCCGTCGACCAGGTCGCCTCGGACTTCAACGCCGGGGAGAACCGGGTGGACGGGCGCTGTGTCCGGGCCGAGGTGCGCCAGGTCGACTCCGCCAACGTCGCCTACCAGATCACCGGCGCGGGAGCCACCATGGGCGACACCGAGTCCGACGTGTGGATCCCCGACTCCTCCATGTGGCCCCGCCTGGTCCAGAGCCAGGCCGGGGACGCCGTCATCACCGAGACCGGCACCTCCGTGGCCCGGTCCCCGCTGGTCCTGGCCGAACTCGCCGAGTTCGCCGACGGGGAGGCCGCCCTCGCATGGGCCGACGTCATCCCCACCTCCGCCCCCGGGGAGGCGACCGAGCGCAGCGTGCGCGTCGTCGACCCGGCCCGCAGCTCCACCGGTCTGAGCACCCTCTCCCTGCTGCAGTCGGCGCTGGAGCGGTCGAGCCCCGACGCCGACACCTTCAACGCCCACATGACGGCCGCGCTCCAGGCGCTCCACCAGGGGGCCTCCTCCGACGAGGACGCCGCGTTCCTGGCCCTCAGCGGCGGCCAGGCCGACTCGCCGCCCGCGATGGTGATGTCCGAGCAGGCCGTGTGGCGCTACAACGCGGCGCACGAGGATGCCTCCGCCCGCGCCAACTACCTGGAGGGCGGCACCTACTACCTCGACTACCCGTACGTGGTGCGCAGCGAGGACAGCGACATCACCCGCGCCGCCGAGGTGTTCCGGGAGGCGGTGCGCTCGGACGAGGCCCTCCCCCACCTGCTCGCGCAGGGGTTCCGCGGCCCCGACGACCAGATGGACCCCGCCGTGCTCACCGAGGACGTCGGCTTCGCCGAGGACGCCCCGGAGGAGCTGCCCGTCCCCTCCGACGGGGCGGTCACCGAGCTGACCCGGTCCTGGAACCAGCTCAAGATGGACTCCCGGGTGCTCGCGATCGTGGACGTCTCCGGATCGATGCTCGCCGAGGTGCCCGGGACGGGGATGACCCGTATGCAGGTGACGGGCGCGGCCGCCACGGAGGGCCTCCAGATGTTCACGCCCACCTCGGAGCTGGGCCTGTGGGAGTTCTCCACCGACGTCAACAACAACCTGCACTACCAGGAGCTGGCGCCCGTCCGCGAACTCCAGGCCACGGGGGACGGCGGGACCGAGCACCGCGACGCCATCGCCGGGGCGCTGGCCGGACTCCGGCCCCGCCCCCAGGGCGACACCGCGCTGTACGAGACCTACCTGGCCGCCTATCAGGAGATGTCCCGCACCTACCGGCCCGACCGGACCAACGTCATCCTCATGCTCACGGACGGGGACAACGACAACCCCGGCGGTATGGAGCTCGACGAGCTGATGACGCAGATCGACGGCATGGCGAGCCCCTCGCGCCCCATCCCGATCATCACGATCGCGTTCGGGCCGGACGTGCAGAACCTGGAGCCGCTCCAGGAGATCGCCGCGGCCACGGGCGGCGCCGCGTACATGACCGAGGACCCCACCGAGATCGGCGACATCTTCCTCCAGGCGTTCTCCCTGCGGCTCACCGAGGACGACCCCGGGGCCGAGTAGCGGCCCCGCCCCGGCGGGGCCGGGCGGCCGGGGCCCGGTGCGAACCGCGTCCGGGCCGCCCCGCGCGCGGGCCCCGGCGTGACTGGGGGTGACAAGACCCTGTCCTAGGGCGAAGGGGATATGGACTTCTCCCCCGGGTTGGCGTACTCAGGGAGGGGCCGGGGAACGCACCCCGGGCGCCCGGCCCCTCCCCCGGGGCGCGTGCCCCGCGGTCGGCGTGCCCGGCCGGTCCGGCCCGTCCGGCGTCGGGCCCGGCCACACGACGACCCGATTGGGAGTGCCATGGCGAAGGCGTGGATGCCCGGTGCCGCGAGGCTCGACGGCGGGGCCGCCCGAACACCCCCCGGGACCGGGGCCCCGCGCGCCGTGTGGACGGTGACCGGCTCCGACCCCGGTTCGTGGTCCGCGCACGAGGAGGCGCGCCGACTGGTGGACGAGGGCCGCGCCACGCACCTCGTCTGGAACCCGCTGACCGGCGAGACCGTCCAGACGCTGGCGGCGACCAGGCGCGCCGGTGTGCAGCTGGGCGGCACCGACCTGTACGAGCAGCACCTCGACCACGGGCACGAGGGCCGGGTGTGCCTGGTGGTGTCGGTGGTGGCCTTCCGGGAGACCCCGTTCACGGACGGGCCGATGCTCGGCCTGGCCCCGCTGCTGCTGTGGCTGGACTCCTGGGGGGTACGCCGTGCGTGGCCCGCCGGCCGGCCCGGGACCGAGGCCGCCAAGGCCGAGGTCGCGGCCCGCGTGTGGGCCCGGGGCGGCCACTTCGGCCACGACCAGGTCCCGGGTTCGTCCGCCAAGGGGCCGGGGAGGCTGGACACCGCCTCCCTGCTGTCGGCGGGGGCCCGCCCCGATCTTCCGGCATCGGGAACCGGCACCGCCGCGCAACCCTCGGAAACGACATGGACACCCGGAGTGACGGGCTCGTGATCCGCGCACCCCTGGGCACGTGGGACCGGGTACCACTGGTCGAGCGCCGCTCCGCCACCCCTTAGTCTGTCGGCCATGGGTGGATCTATCGAGCCGGGTTGGTACGCGGACCCGCGAGGCGACGCGCAGACGCTCAGATGGTGGAACGGCGACGAGTGGACGCGGCATACCCGTTCTCTGAGCGAACTCCAGGGCGGTGCCGACGGCCAGGACGACGAGGAGGCCGCCACCGCGTTCCTGGGCACTCCCGACCGGGGGGACTCCGCCGCCCCGGACGAGGAGGAGGCCGGGACCGTCCGGCTGGGCTCCGGCTCGGCGGCCCCCGCGCCGGTCGAGGACGAGCCCAGCACCATGCGGATCGACCCGTCGTGGGTCCAGGGCGCCTCCGGGCCGCCCGCCCCGGCGGACGACGAGCCCAGCACCATGCGCATCAACCCCTCCTGGGCCCAGGACGCCTCCCCGTCCGGCCCGGCCCCGGCGTCCCCCACCCCCGCGCCGATCGGCGAGGACCCCGGCACCGTGCGCATCGACCCGTCGTGGGCCCGGAGCGCCTCGGCCCCGCCGTCCCCCGCCCCCGCGCCGATCGGTGACGACCCCGGCACCGTGCGCATCAACCCCTCCTGGGCCCACGGGGCCTCCGATGACGAGACACCCACCGCCGACGTGCGCGGCCCCGACGCGGACGAGGAGCCGACCGCCGACCTGAGCGGCGTCGGCGCGACCATGCGCGTGGGCCCCGGCGACGTCCCCGGCAGGGACCAGGACGAGACGCCCACCGCGGACCTCGGCGACGACGACATCCCCACGGCCAACCTCACCGACGACGACATCCGCCCCTCCCCGCAGACGGCGGTGTTCACCCCCTCCTCCGACGCCCCCGGCACCGCCGTGTTCCCACCGTCCGCCCCGGAGCCCTCCGGAACCGCGGTGTTCGACCCCTCCGACCCGATGTTCTCGGGCGCCGGGAACAACGAGGACTCCGAGGGCAAGGGCGGCAAGTTCAACAAGTTCCTGGGAAACCTCAAGGAGGGCTGGGCGGACCTGTCCGAGGAGCGCAAGGAGCAGCGCCGCAAGGCCGAGGAGGAGGCCGCCAGGCAGCGCGAGGAGGAGCGCGTCCGCAAGGAGGCCGAACTCCGGGAGGAGGCGGCGCGCCGCGCCGAGGAGCAGGCCCGCAACCCCCAGGCGCAGCCCCCCGGCCAGACCCCGGGCGCCGCCGCGGCAGTGCCCGGCGAACCGCAGACCGGGCAGCCCTGGCCCTCCCCGGCGCCGGACCAGCAGGCCCAGGGATACACCCCCGGCCAGCAGCCGCCGGGGCAGCAGGCCCCCGGACAGCAGGTCCAGGGGCGCCAGCCCTCGGGGGCCCAGACGCCCGGGCAGCAGCACCCCGGCTCCCCGCCCTTCTCCGGCCCCCAGCAGGGGCACACCGTCCCGCCGGGTGCCCCCTCCGGTCCGTACCCGGGCGGTTTCCCGCCGCACCAGCTCTCCGGCCCGCAGATCCCGCCGTCGGGCCCCCAGCCCGGCTTCCCCCCGCCGCACCACCAGGGCGGTTACCCGCCGCCTGGGTACCCGCCGCAGCAGAGGGGCAACCCGAACATGGGCGGGCACCCCCACCAGGGTCCCCCCATGCCGCCCCCGCAGCACATGAACCGCCCCCCGCAGGGCCCGCCGCCCGGATACCCCGTCGCCGGCGCGCCCGGGGGGCAGCCTCCGGTGGGCGGCCCCCACGGAGGCCACCAGCAGCCGCAGCGGGGCCCGGGCCGACAGCCCGGCGGTGGCCTGTACCCGCAGCAGCCCCCGCAGGTGCCTCCGCAGCCCCAGAGGAAGAAGAAGGGCGGCTGCGGACGCGGATGCGGCTGCGGATGCTTCTTCTTCCTCCTGATCCTGGTGGTCGTCCTCGGCCTGGCCTACGTCCAGTTCTGGGGCGTCTACGACTGGATGGACGCCGTCTTCGGCGTCAGCGGCCTGGTCTGGGACTGACCCGGCCCCGGGGGCGGTCGGGCCACG
Organism: Nocardiopsis sp. NPDC101807; assembly: GCF_044766605.1. Lineage (NCBI taxonomy): Bacteria > Bacillati > Actinomycetota > Actinomycetes > Streptosporangiales > Nocardiopsidaceae > Nocardiopsis > Nocardiopsis sp. NPDC101807. The sequence goes on from NZ_JBIWMK010000001.1 coordinate 1,099,834, forward strand.
GGCCCGGCCGCCCCTTCGTCATCCCCGGCACTTCCCACAACCTCTAAGCTGACCGGTATGAATGACAGTTTGGTGTGGATCGACTGCGAGATGACGGGCCTCGACTTCGAGAACGACGCGCTGATCGAGGTGGCCTGTCTGATCACCGACGGTGAGCTCAACGTCCTCGACGAGGGCGTCGACGTCGTGATCAGACCGCCGCAGGCCGCACTGGACGCCATGGGCGACTTCGTCCGCGACATGCACACCAAGTCGGGCCTGCTGGAGGTGCTGGACAAGGGCGTCACCCTGCACGAGGCCGAGGACATGGTCCTGGAGCACATCCGCCGGTACGTGACCGAGCCCCGCAAGGCCCCGCTGTGCGGCAACTCGATCGCCACGGACCGCACCTTCCTCGCCCGCGACATGAAGCGCATCGACGAGTTCCTCCACTACCGGATGGTGGACGTGTCCTCCATCAAGGAACTGCTGCGGCGCTGGTACCCGCGCGTGTACTACGCGAGCCCGGACAAGAACGGCGGGCACCGGGCGCTCGCCGACATCACCGAGAGCATCCGTGAGCTGCGCTACTTCCGCGCCACCGCGTTCGTGCCCGAGCCCGGCCCCAGCTCGGCCGAGGCACGCGCCGTCGCGGCCGACGTGATCGCCGGGGGCAACGGACTCAAGGCCCGCGACGGGGCCTCCGGGGACTCCGGGGCGGAAAACTGATCGAAGCACTCCCCGGAGTCCGCTAAGATTTCATACGTACGCAGGGCCGCGAGGCCAGGCGAACGTGGTGGGTGTAGCTCAGCCGGTAGAGCACTTGGTTGTGGTCCAAGAAGTCGCGGGTTCAAGTCCCGTCACTCACCCCAGAGGCTCAAGCCCCTGACCAGCGCAGAAGCGCAAGGGTCAGGGGCTTTTGCGTTGCCGGGGGTGCACCGGGACAGGAATGTGCCCGGCGCGAGGAAGCCCCTCCGACGCCGGCCCGTTCAACCACCTCTTCGCCCAGGTGAAGAGGTGCGTCGAGATCTCGGGTGCGGCACCGAGGCCCGGCAGACGTTCACCGAGAAGCTCAACGAACTCGCCCTCGACCATCCGGCCGGCCGGGGGTCGAGGAACCGATCGTGCTTCCCGGCCCCCTTCAAGGAGGGGGAGCCGGTGACTGTGGACCCGCTCTTCTTCGTCCAGGGCCCTCTGCTGCACACGGACAGCGTCCTCAGAACCCCGGGCACGAAGCTGGAGGTCATCGCCATCAGCCGGTGACACGAAGCGTCCACCGTTGGCAGAACCCGAGGACGCCCTCCGCAGCCGACAGGGACCGGGCCCCGGCCAGTCGACAGCAAGAACGCCCCAAAAAGCACTTAAAGACCACCAGAAACACCAAAACCACAGGCTTCTCAACACACACCAACAAAACAAATAGCCACGAGCACCAATTCTTGGAAAATGCTTCCTGTCGTTCTGACAGGAAGCTAGGCTCGGCGTATGCAGAACGAAACATGGCAACCACCCTCCGTGCTGCTGACCGTTGACCTCGTCATCCTGACCCTGCGGTCCTCAGCCCTCCACGTCCTCCTCATCGAACGGGGCATCGACCCCTACAAAGGTGAGCTGGCCCTGCCCGGCGGGTTCATCGCCGATGCCGGCGAGGACGTCTTCGACGCCGCCTGCCGAGAGCTACGTGAGGAAGCCAACCTCGACGCGACCGAACTCCACCTGGAGCAGTTGGGCGCCTACGGAACCCCCGGACGGGACCCGCGCGGACGCATCGTCTCCGTCGCCTATCTCGCCATCGCCCCCGGCCTGCCCGAGCCCGAGGCCGGTACCGACGCCTCGGCCGCCTCCTGGCTTGCCGTCGAGGAGGTCTCCCAAGGCCGCAGACGACTCGCCTTCGACCACCGGCAGATCCTCGACGACGGGCTGGAAAGAGCCCGCTCGAAAATCGAGCACACCTCGCTGGCTGCGGCCTTCTGCGACGAGAGCTTCACCATCGCCGAACTGCAACGGGTCTACGAGGCGGTGTGGGGGTTCGAGCTGGACCCGCGCAACTTCTACCGCAAGGTCCAGGCGGTACCGGACTTCCTGATCCCGGTCGTCCCGGACCGCCGCATCACCAAGGGACGCCCCGCCCGCCTCTTCCGCACCGGCCCCCAACAGATACTGCGTCCGCCGATGATGCGCCCCCTACCCCCGACCCAGAGTGAGGACGAAGAATGAGCGACGACCTCGTGGTGGTACTGACCGCCCTGAACCTGGAGTACAAGGCCGTGCGGGAGCGGCTCCTCTCCCCCGAACCGCACCTGCACACCCGGGGTACCCGGTTCGAGATCGGAACACTGCCCGGCGGCTACGGCCGTGTCGTCCTCGGACTCACCGGCAAGGGCAACCAGTCGTCGGCGGTGCTGGTCGAGCGGGCCGTCCAGGAGTTCTCACCGGCCGCGGTGCTCTTCGTGGGCGTGGCCGGAGCCCTGTGGGACACGCCTCCCCTGGGTGATGTGGTCGTGGCGACGCACGTGTACGCCTACCACGGCGGAACCAGCGAGGACGACGGCCTCAAGGCCCGGCCCCGCGCTTGGGAGTCACCGCACGGCATCGCCCAGACGGTCGCGCACCTGGCCAGGCTCGGCACATGGTCCCGACACGCACCGCCGGAGAGGCCGCGCCCCCAGGCCCACCTGGGTCCCATCGCCGCCGGAGAGATCGTGCAGAACTCGCGTATCTCCCGCGAGGCCGAGTGGATCAGGCAGACCTACAACGACGCGCTGGCCATCGAGATGGAGGGCGCGGGCGTCGCCCAGGCCGGTCACCTGAGCGGCGCACCGGTGGCGATCGTGCGCGGCATCAGTGACCGCGCCGACGGCACGAAGGCCGGCGAAACGGACCGTGAATGGCAGCCGGTCGCCGCCGCGAACGCCGCGGCCTTCGCCCTGGACCTCGCGGAAGAACTCATCAAGCAAGAGGAGTCCCCCGGCATGCGCAAGGACGGCAACTCCGGTGACGGAGGCAACGTCACCAACACCGCCTACGGGAGTGTCGGCGTCCAAGCGGGCCACGTGCGCGACAGCAAGTTCCACGTGTCCTTCGCCGTGCCCGGGTCCGGCGGGACCGGGATCACGGACGAACTCGCCGCCCTCAGGGAGAAGCTGGCACGGGAGCGCTCGGCGGGACGCATCGACGAGGACACCCACGAGGCGGCGTCGGCCGAGATCGATATCGCCGGCAAGGGGATCGAGGAGGGAACACCTGAGAGCAGGAAAACCTCGGTCCTGGCCCTGAAGCGCCTGCGGGGGCTGCTCGGCGACCTGGCGGCCCTGGCCGCGCAGGTCGCGACCCTGATCACCGCGGTGAAGGGGCTCTCATGAGCGGGCCTGATACCGCGAACACGGCTGGGTCCGGTTCCTACGTCGGCGTCCAGGCGGGCCATGTGCACGACTCCGTCATTTACGTAGTGGGCCCCGACGACCCGCCTGAGCGTGATTACGAAGTCGGGTGCCGTTACCTCGCGGACGGAGTCCCGGTCAAAGCGAGGGAGCACCTGGAGCAAGCCTACGCGCGCGGATTCGACGGTCCGGAGATCCATTTCCATCGGGCTCTGGCCATCCTCAGTAAGCGCTCCTACCGGGATCTCACCAAGGAAGACCGCGCGGTCCTAGGAGAGCTGTCAACACGGCGGACACCGGTAGGACGCAACGAGTGGTGGCGGGGCCTGGACATCGTCTTCGCGCTCCTGTCCTGTGTGGACGGCTCCGGTGGAGACCCGGCGGACACGATGATCCGCCTGGACGCTCTGCCCAGCGTGCAGCGCGACCTGATTCTGCGCCATCTCAGTCTGGTACTCACCGGAAGTATGAAGCAGGGTGTGTGGCACCGGATCCGGGAGGGCGCCAAACTGGAGCAACGCGCCCATGAACGGGTCGACCGGGCTTGGGCCTACTTCGAGCCCGTACCCGCCAGGGCCAGGGCCAGGAGGCCCAAGCCGAAATCCACCGCCCTCCGGGATATCTTCGGAGGTCTGATCCTGGCGAGCACGTTCCTGTTCCCTGTCGCGGTCATCATGAAGTCCGCCTTGACCCAGGGGAGCCTGTCGTCGCTGATTTCCTGCTTGGCGATGCTCGTTTTCGGATCCGCCGCAGTTTGGCACATCACCTTCTGGCATCACAAGCACCGGCGCAAGCTCGCCAAGGAACAGGAGTACGGTTACCGACGCTCGCACACGCGTCCGCCCGAGCGCGGTTTCGCGGATCATGTGGAGCGCGCGTTCGACCACTACTTCGCCAAGTACGCCCCCGAACCGGAAACCAGGGACGAGTGGCTCAGCCAAACCATCGGCGTACGCCGGTCTCTGCGTGATGAGGTCGCCCGTGTCTACCGGGAGAGCAGTGTTCGCAACGGAGCAGTGAACTGGCTGATCCGGTTCATGGTGCGTGATGTTCGGCGGCGCTGGACCCAGGGCCTGCCTCTGGAGCCTGGCGAAATCCACGCAGTGGGAACGGCGGCCAAAGCCCGATGCGTGGTCCTGTGTCTGCTCTCTGTGGCAGCGACCATGACGGCGCTCAGCATCGCGTTCCAGGAGGCACCGGTCTCAACCGTGGGCTGTGTCCTCCTCGCCGTCGTCGCCGGCAGGTTCGCGATTCCCCTGTGGTTGAGGATCCACAGTGAACACCGTCGTTACAGGGAAGAGAACTGGGAACGGGAGGTCCTCCTCACCGCGCGGGAAGCCGAGTACGAGCGGTGGAAGGGCAAGCTCGAAGCGCTGATGCCCACGGAAACGGAGATGGAAGCCTGGTTGAACGCGGATAAGACCCTGATCCTCAACGAAGCCCTGAAACACCACCGCCTGGCCTGGTCTGAGGTCACCACCCATGCTTTCCTCCCGACACCGGACCGTCCCTGTAAGTCGGCCAGCGTGAAGGGAGGCCCTTGGCGCCACTCAAAGTACGAGATCAGGGTCTTCCTGGTCACCAACGAAGGAGTGCGGGAGGCCACAGCCAAACTCAACTTCGAGCGGGCACAGTGGCACCGCAGCGAACGGGACAACTACCGTTTCGACGCGCTTTCCTCCGTCCAGGTACAGATCAAGAGCGCACGGCGCTACACCCTGAACATCACACTGACCAACGGACCGGCCAAGAGCATCCCGGTCTCCGACACCCCCGTTCACGACCAGGGGGACGAGGAACCGCAGACCGAGGCATCGGATATCAACCTCGACGCCGCCGGGTTCTCCCACACGCTGCGCATTCTCGAAGGCATGGCTGCCGAGGGCAAACCGTGGTTCGAGCGCGCGACGGATCCTCCGCCCGCTTTCGCGTCCGAGTGTCCCGAGCCCGATGCTCCTTCGGACGTGGGTGCCTCCTCGCCGGCACGGAACGGCACGGCCCGACGCGAGCGATCAACCCAACCGCTTCAGGGGCGGGTGGCCCCCGTCCCGTGAGTATCCGGTGCACCCGTGGGGGTGCACCGGCAGGTTGAGGACGTGCGCCCGGAGGGTGCACACTGCCCGGCGGAACATGGGACAACGTGGCGCAACCAAGCTCCCACATCCCCACGACCTGCGACTTCTCACATCACAGCAGGTCAGACAACTCCCCCGCCAGCGGTCAAGGCCCGTCACCCACCCCAGAGCGGAGAGGCCCTGACCAGCGCGCAAGCGCAGAGGTCAGGGCCTCTCCGCTGTCCGTGGGGAAGCGGCGTCCGCCCTGTTCGACGATGGGAGCCGGCCGCTCTGGTCGTCGGCCCCCACACGTGGCAGGATGACGCCCATGCCCCAAGCTCCCCCCTTCGGGATCCCCCCGAACACCCCTCGGCCCGGTTCCCGGTCGGGTGCCGCGCCGCAGCGCCGCCAGGGGTCGCCCGCCGACAAGGCGGTCACGATCGTCCTCATCTGCCTCGCTCCGCTGGTGTGCCTCGGAACGAGTGCATGGGGCCTCTTCTCGGTCATGGCGACCGCGAGCTGCGGGAGCGACTGCGGTGGCGCCGTCGCCTCGGCCATCCCGCTGATGGTCTTCTCGCCGTGGGCGATCTGGCTGATCGTCGCTGTCTGGTCGATCGTGCGCCTGGTCAGGGGGAGGCCCGCCGCCTGGGTGATGCTCCTCGGCCTGGGGGTGGCGGCCGTGGTCTATGCGGCGGCGAACATCATGCTGTTCGCCGGCGTGGGCTGACCCTCCGCGGGCACGGCGACCGCGCCCGGCTCCTCGCCCTCCGGGGCGACCGCTCCGGTCCCCGTGCGGAGGAACAGGCCGATCTCCGCGCATGCCGGTGGCGGCCCGGAGTCCCCCTGTGCGGTGCCCACGCGCACAGACGGTTCCGGACCACCGCGGCTTCCGGCGGCAGAGCCCCCTGCCGGGCCCTGCCGTAGATGCGTCCGGTTTCGGGACGAGCACCTCTCCTCCGGCAACCGTGCCCTCACCGCAGGCGGCCACCGCGTCTTGTGGCCTGTGCGGCGATGACGGTTCCCCGACCGCTTCCGTGCCCCGCCCGCCGCGGTGCTCGGAGAGCGGCCTGCCCGACCCCTTCGGGCTGCCGCCGGTGCGTGCCTCCGCCCAGCCGGATTCCGCACCGGGGGGACGGGTGCCGTCGTCCGTCAACCGGTTCTCCGTGGTCGGTGGACCGGGGAGCGGTCTCCGACCGGGCAGACCGGAGGGCCCCGGGCCAGGGGGGACGTGCCCCCGCCCGGCGGTCGGAGGCTGCGCGGAGCGGCCGGGCGCACGGACCGTTCCCCCTGCCGGAAACGGGCCCGCCCACCCCCGCTCCGGAGCCGGTCCGCGGCGCCGGGTCCGGGGACACGGGCGGCATCGCTTCCCACGACCCCGGGGACGGTCCCTCCGGGGAGGTCGGGTCCTCCCGCGGAACGGTCCGGTGCGGGGGCGGGGGAGTTCTCGTCGTGGACGGCGGCGCGGTCCCCGGTCGGCCCGGTGTCCGCGGCCACGCGCGGGAGGTCGCCCGTGGGCCGGGCCGGGCCGACGGCCTTGCCCGGGAACCGCGGCGTGCCGTGGTCGACCACCAGCGCCGGCGGGACGTTCCCGACGTCGAAGCGGAGCCAGGCCGCGGTTCCGGACTCGTCGCGTTCACCGAGCCGGAGGTGGAGGTGGGATTCCCCGTGGTCCACGGCCCACCGGTAGGCCTCGGTGACGTCGAACTCCACCTCCCCGTCCACGGGGCAGGCGGCCTGCCCTCCCGTGATGCTCCGGGTGTCGAGCAGGGCGCGGGCCGCGGGCTGGTCGTTCCAGGTGGTCCCGCCGTGGAAGGGGTCGACCCGGTGCACCTGCGCGAAGGAGGTGCTGTCGCAGTCGTAGGACCACACCACCCGGGTGCGGAGCACCGCGGAGTCGACGGCGGTGCCGGGGCCGTGCGCGACCGGGAACCGGAACAGGGCCCTGCGGGTGTAGACGCGGTCCCAGGCGAGGCGCCCCGTGCCCACGCTGGCGGTCTCGGCGCCGCCGTAGGACCGGTCGGGGAAGGCCAGGTCGACGTAGGTCCACGCGGAACTCCCGGTCTCGGTCCGGCCACCGCCGGAGCGCGCCGGTTCGGGGGAGCCGTCGGCGTCGGGGCCGGTAGGCCCGGGGCCCCCGCCCGCCGGGTCGGCGCTCCCCCGCGCGCCGATCAGCTCCTCCCGGGCGCCGTGCTCCCCGGAGGCTCCCGGTCCGCCCGCGGTCGGGGCCTCATCGCCGGCCGCGACCGGGGCAGCGGCCAGCAGTGAGAGGACCAGGGCGAGAGTCGCACAGGCCGTCGTCGCACGGGGCAGGGAACGACGCATGACGGGGGGTGCCTACACATTCCGACTATGACCGAAAAAGAATACGGGCGAGACAGAGAAGTCCCGCTCCGACAACCAGGAAGTTATCAAATTCCCACAGCGGACCACAAACCCCAGCGGCATAAACACAGACCAAAACCAGAATTACTACCACCGGAAACACGGGCGCCACCTGAACGGCCTCCGCACAGAAGCACTCGAACTCACGATCGACCTTTAAGCGGCGACCATCAAACAGCGCTTCACGTCAGCCCGAAAACCAGCCGCTCCCCGGGCCGGGACGCATGCCCTCCACTGCAGCGCCTCGCGGCAGGGGCTGCCGCGCCCCGGCGGCTCCCGCAGCTCCACCATGACCCGGCGGACACCCCCGGCAAAAAGGGGCGTCCGTATCCGTTCCGAATCCCCGGCGACATTCCCGAGCAGCGCGGCGACGGGTCGGGAGGCACAGCCTCCGAGCCCCGGACCGAGGCGGACGGACGACACCCCACGGCCGAAGGCAATCCGCCTTCGACAGAAACTCCCTTATCCACAGACCGTTTTCGGAAATCCGGAAAAGGCAGGCACACCGACATCGATGGCCGGGCGTTCCTTCTGCCGCCCCGCCCGGACGCAGGGGGCCCGGTGGAGCGGCCTCCCGGGGCTCACTCCCCGTCGGCGTCGTCGTCCTCGGACGGCTCCCCAGGCGGACGGATACGGCTGGCGAGCCGGTAGTCGGCACGGACGTCCTCGTAGACCACCCCGGTCCGGACGGGCCGGGGAAGCCCCGAGCGGTCGCTGCCGACGGTCCCCTCCTGGTTCGGCTCCCCCCGGGACCGCGACACGACCTCCGGGGCCTCGTGGAAGACCAGTTCGTCCGCGGTCACGGAGGCACTGATCTCCACGTCGTACTCGGCACGTTTCCGTTCACCCATGGTCTCCACCCCCGTCTGCCGCCGGGCGGATTCGCGACCGGTGGGCCGGGCGGCCCCCGGACCCTACTTCCGGGCCCTGCCGCCGGCGCCCTTGGCCGCGCCCCCGGCGCCCTTCCCCGTACTCTTCGCCGCGGACCCCGCGCCCTTCGCGGCGCCCCCGGTGCCCTTCCCCGTGCTCTTCGCCGCGGACCCCGCGCCCTTGCCCACGTCCTTGGCCGCGTTCCCCGCGCCCTTCCCCGTGCTCTTCGCCGCGGACCCGGCTCCTGCGCCGACATCCTTGGCTGCGCTCCCGGCACCCGCGCCGACGCCCTCCGTCGCCTTCCCCGCACCCGCGCCGACATCCTTCGCCGCGGACCCGGCTCCCGCGCCGACGCCCTCCACAGCGCTCCCGGCACCCGCGCCGACATCCTCGACGGCGGTCCCCGCACCGGCGCCGACCTCCTCCACAGCCTTCCCGGCGCCCCGGCCCACGTCCTCCACGGCTCCTCCGGCGCCCCGGCCCAGGGCTCCCACGGCCTGTCCCGCGCCGCCCGCGACCTGTTCGAGCGAGCTCCCCACGCCCCGGGTCACCTGCTCGAGGATCTGCGGGTTCGTGTCGATGGTCTGGAGGACCCTGGTGATGATGTCCCGGACGTTGTCGAGCCGTACCTTGAGCAGGGCCTGGGCCTCGACGCCCTTGATGTTCAGGTGGACGCGGCCGAGTTCGACGTCCGCCCCCACCTTCAGTTTGAGCAGGTCCAGCACCTCGGCCTGGAGCGAGACGGAGGCCAGGAGGTTCTCGACCTCGAGCTCGATCTCGTCGACCTTCAGGACCGGCACGTCGAGGAGCACGTCCGTCTCCTCTCTGCCGGGGTTCAGGTCGACGTCCTCCCGGAGGGGCTCCAGCTCCTCCTCCGCACCGTCGGACCGCTTCGCCCGCGCGGTCCCGGGCTTCGCGCCCCCCTCGTCCGGCGCGTCGCCCTTCCCGGTTCTCCTGCCGCCGGCACGCGTGGTCCGCTCCTTGCCCTTGCCTGCCTCCTGGGAACTCTGGTTCACCGTGTCGGCACCCTTCTGCGTGGTTCGGGCACACCCGGCGGTCCCTGCGCCCTCCCGGGGATGCGGTCTGCCCGTCGTCCATGGCGCGAACACCCGCGCCGAACGCCTTGTTCGCCACCGCCCGGTGATCGCGGGTGTGTCCGCCCCCTGTACCCGCGACCCTCGTCAGGGAAACCGTTCTCCCTGTTCAGAGCGTGTCCTACGGCCTCATCCCGGTGCTCCCCGGCGGTGCGTCCCACGCCCGGGGCGGCTCAGGTCGGCTCCTCCGCCGGACCCGGGCCGCCGAGACGGCGCAGCGCCTCCTCCCAGCGGCTCCGGCGCTCGTCACCGGTGAGCTCCCACCAGGGGGTCCCGCGTTCGCCCAGGCCCTCCTTGGCCCAGGCCACCCGGGTCCGGGCCAGCCGCTCCGCCCCGGGATCCCGCGAGCGCAGCGCCGCCGCCACGTCCCTGCGGGCCGACATCAGGTGGCCGACCAGGTCCTCGCGCACCCGGTCCGGCAGGGCGGGGTCGCTCGCCCGCCACCGCCGGCCGCCGATCACGACGTGGCGGCCGTCGGCGGTGCGTTCCGGTTCCCGCATGTGGGGGACCCTGCCCCGCGGCACGGGAGGCCACACCGGCAGGCCGTCCTCCGCCCGCCCCGCGGGCCGGGGCCGGGGGCGGCGGCGTGCGCGCCCCCGGCGCCGTCGGCTCAGCCGGCGGGGGCCACGCCCACCGCCACGGCGAGGTCCTGCCAGGACATGCCCGACCCCTTGAACACGTTGGGGCGGTCGGTGCTGCGGTGCGCCTCCCCGCGCACGAGGGGTGCGAGGCCGACGAGGTCCCCGGCGGCGAGCGTCCCCTCGTCGATCGCGAGCACGACGTCGCCGCACTCGCGCAGTGCGGCGCCGCGCTCCTCGACGACGACGCGGGAGCGTCCCATCAGCGCCGCGTCGAGTTCGCGGCGGTCCGGTTCGTGGGACCCGATGGCGACCACGCAGGCGCCGTCGCGGACGAGGGAGCCGTCGAACAGGGGCTCGGCGGCGGACGTCGCGCACACGACGATGTCGGCGTCCGCGACGTCGGCGGCGGCGCCCGCCTCCGCCGTGATGCCGTGCGCGGCGATCTCGGCGAGGGCGGACGCGACCCTGCCGGGGTCGCGGCCGACCAGTCGGACGTCGGCGAGGTCCCGGATCCCCGCCATCGCCAGGGTGTGCGAGACGGCCTGCGGACCGGTGCCGAACACGACGAGCCGGGAGGCCCCGGGCGCGGCGAGCCGGTCGGCGGCCACGGCGGAGGTGGCCGGTGTGCGCAGGGAGGTGAGGGCGACGCCGTCGACGAGCAGGCGCGGTGTCAGCGTCCGCGCGTCCATGAGCATGTAGACGGCCTGGATCCGCGGCAGCCCCCGCCCGGGGTTGTCCGGGGACACGGACGCGATCTTGACGCCGACCCACTCCCCCAGCGTCGAGGGCATGAGCAGCAGGTGCCCCTCCCCGGCCGGGGCGTGGGCGCGGGCCGGGTCCTCGGCCGGGTCGAAGCCGTCGAGCAGCGCTTTCTCGACCAGTTCCCGTGCTCGCGAGGGGCTGATCCGGGCGCGGACCTCCTCCGCGTCGACGAGGGGCAGGCCGGCGGGTGCGGGGTTCACAGGGTCACCTTGTCGTTCTCTCTGGCGGCGATCGCCGCGGACTCCTTGCGCACGATCCGTCCGGAGAGCAAGACCGCGCAGATCGAGATGGCCGCCAGGACCACCAGGTAGGCGGCGATGGGCCACCAGGCGCCGTCGAACCGGGCGAGCAGCCAGGTCGCCAGGAGCGGCGCGGTGCCGCCGGCGAGGGCCGCGCCGACCTGGTAGCCGAGGGTCACACCGGTGTAGCGGACGCGCGTCGTGAAGATCTCCGAGGTCAGGGTGCCGAGGGTCGCGGTGACCGGGGGCCACACGAGGCCGAGGCTGATCACGACGGCCGCGTACACGGCCCAGTCCATCCGGAGGTCGAGCAGCATGAAGAAGGGGGCAGCGAAGGCGGCGATGAGCACCGCGCCCCCGAGGAACACGGCGGGGCGGCCGAGCCGGTCGGAGAGCCTGCCCATGAGCAGGATGCCGAAGGTGCTGACGAGGGCCCCGGCGCTCACGGCGTTGAGGACGACGGACCGCTCCATGTCGAGCGTGCCCGTGGCGTAGCTGACGACGAACGTCGCGAAGATGTAGAACGGCGCGGTCTCGACGACCTTGGCGCCGACGGCCACGAGCACGGAACGCCAGTGGTCGCGGAGCGTGTCGATGATCGGCAGTGCGGCGACGTCTCCGCTCTCCTTGGCCTCGCGGAACGCCGGGGTCTCGGCGAGGCCCTTGCGGATCCACAGGCCGACGAAGACGAGGACGACGCTGGCGACGAACGGGATGCGCCACCCCCAGGACTCGAACGCGGCCGCGGGCATGAGGCTCACGAGCGCGAAGGCGACCGTGGACATCAGCATGCCGATGGTGATGCCGGTCTGGGGCACGGCGCCGAAGAAGCCCCGGCGGTTCTCGGGCGCGTACTCGTAGGCGAGGAGGAGGGCGCCGCCCCACTCGCCGCCGATCGCCAGGCCCTGGACCACACGGCAGAGGATCAGCAGGACCGGGGCGAGGACGCCGACCTGGTCGTAGTTGGGCAGCAGGCCGATCGCCACGGTGGCGCCGCCCATGAGCGACAGGGTGATGACGAGGGTCTTCTTGCGGCCGATGCGGTCGCCGATGTGGGAGAAGACGATGCCGCCGAACGGCCGGATGAAGAAGGTCAGCGACAGCGACAGGTACGACAGCATCAACGAGACCAGGGGGTCGTCGTTGGGGAAGAACTGCTTGTCGAAGATCAGCGCGGCGGCTGTCGCGTAGAGGAAGAAGTCGAACCACTCGATGGTGCTGCCGCTGAGGCTGCCGATGAGCACCCGGCGGTTGGTGGCCGGTTTTCCGACCGTGGACTGTTGCGGTGACACGCACAACTCCTGGGGTGGGGGCCGACGTGACGTGGGCCTCACGAAGGGGACTAGTGCAACGTACAATTTCACATTGCACTTAGGCAAACCCTCGTGACCTGGTCGGTTCCGGGAACGCCCCCGCCGCGGAGGCCGCGTCAGGCCTCCGGGAGCCCCGCCCAGACCCCGCGCACGTGCCCGAGGTGGTGCCTCATGAGCGCCTCCGCGCCCGGGGCGTCGCGGTCCTCGACACGGTCCAGCAGGGCGTGGTGCTCCCGGGCCGTGGCGGTGAGGCGCCCCTCCTGGTGGAGGCGGCGCAGCGCCGACAGGCGCGACATGCCGCGCAGGCGCCGCACCTCCTCGACGATCCGGGCGTTGCCCGCGATGGCGAGCAGCTGGAGGTGGAAGGCCGTGTCCGCGGCGACGAACTCCCGCAGCTCCCCCGACTCGGCGGTCTCCGTGAGCCGGTCCGCGAGCGGGCGCAGCAGGGCGACCTGCTCGGCGGTGGCCGTCCCGGCGACGCGGCCGACGGTCGGGACCTCGATGAGGGCCCGCAGCTCGATGATCTCGTCGAGCGCGACGTCGCCGAGTTCGACCACCCGGTACCCGCGGTGCCGGATCGTCTCGACGAGGCCCTCCCGGGTCAGCTCCATCATGGCCTCCCGGACGGGGGTGGCGGAGACGCCGAGGCGTTCGGCCAGCGCCGGGGCCGAGTAGATGGTGTCGGGTGCGAGCTCCCCGGCGACCATGGCCTCGCGCAGCACCTGGGTCACCCGGGCGCGGAGGCTCGTGGGCTCGGCGAGCGACCCGAGGACGGGGGTCGCCCGGGCCTGGCGCGCGTCGATGCTCATGCGGTGCGGTTCCTCCTCGGGCGGGCTCCTGTCGCTCCCAGGATGCCACGCTCCCCGCCGGGGCCCGCCGGAGCGGGGGTCGCGGGCCCTTCCCCGCGGTGCTCCGCCCGGCTCCGGGCCCGCGGCCGGCCCCGGTCTCCCCCGGCATTCCTCGCACTCCCTTGGGTTTGTCCCGGCCAGGACCCGGGCAGCGGCACGAGTGCGGCACGAGCAAGGTCCGCGACCACAAGGGAGACGACATGATCCGCAAGCTGTCCGAACTGGGCGTCACCTCCGACATGGCCTACTGTGCGGGCGCCGCGTCCATCGGCCTGACCATTCTGACGTGGCTGGCCTCCAAGAAGAAGGAGGACGCCGGCAAGGACGCGGCCGAGCGCAAGGGCCTGTTCGTCGGTGAGTGGGCGCCGACCTTTTTCGCGCTCGGGGTGGCGCTCAGGTTCGAGGAGGCCAAGAAGTAGGGCCGCACGCAGAGCGGGCCCCGTCGCGGGTTTCGCGGACGGCAAGCCCGGCCGGGTTCCCGGCCGGGCTTCGACGCGTCCGGCGCGGCGGCCCGGCCCACACGGCACCGGAGGGGCACGACCTGGTGGAAACGTCAGAGGCAGTGGACAGGAACGGACCGGACACGACGGGAGGCGGGCACGAGGAGCGGCACGGGGACCGCGTCACCGCCAGGCTGGTGGCGGAGGCCGCCTCGGGCGGGCTGGACCTGCCGCTCCCCGGAGGCGGCGCCACATGGGCGCGCTGGGAGCGCCTGCGCGACCTCGCCCGTGAGGACCTCGCCCTGGCCCGGCTGGCCGAGGGCCACGCCGACGCCGTCGCGATCCTGGCCGAACTGGACGGACCCGCACCCGAACCCGGTGACGTGTGGGGGGTGTGGGCCGCGCATCCCCCCGGCGCGGCCCTGACGGCGCGCGCGTCGGGCGGCCGTTGGAGGCTGTACGGGACCAAACCCTTCTGCTCCGGGGCCCACGTCTGCACCCACGCCCTGGTCGGCGCCGAGGTTGGGGGCGGCCGACGGGCCCTGTTCGCGGCCGGGACCGCGGGCGCGGAGCCGCTGGCGGGCACGTGGGCGTCGGCGGGCATGGAGGCCAGCGACACGCTCACCGTCCGCTTCGACGGCGTGGCGGCCGAACCGGTCGGCGGCCCGGGCGACTACCTGGACAGGCCGGGGTTCCACCACGGCGGCGCCGGGGTCGCCGCCTGCTGGTACGGGGGCGCCCTGGCCGTGGCCCGCCCCCTGGCCGACCGTGCCGGGCGGGAGGGCGCCGGCCCGCACGTGCTCAGCGCGTACGGCGCCGTGGACCGGGACCTGTACTCCGCGGAGTCGGTGCTGCGCCGCGCCGCCCGCGAGATCGACGACCGCCCCCTGGACGCCGCCCGCGGCGCCGTGCTCGCCGCGAGGGTGCGCGCGGTCGTCGCCGAGGTCTGCGCCGGTGTGCTCCGGCGGACGGGGGAGGCGCTGGGCGCCGGACCGCTCGCGGGCGACCCCGCCTACGCGCGGGCCGCGTCCGACCTCGCGGTGTACGTCCGCCAGCACCACGCCGACCGGGACCTGGCCGCGCTGGGGGCACTCGCGGCGCGGACGAGAGGAGACGGGGATGACCGCTGAGGGAGCGCCGGCGCGTCCGGCGGAGGACGCCGGCACACCGGAGGAGGCGTGGGTCCGGTGGAGGGGCCTGGACCGCCTTCCGGCCCTGGACCTCGAAGGGGTGCGTGAGGCGGTCGTCGTGGCGCCGCACCCCGACGACGAGACGCTCGGGTTCGGCGGCGGGCTCGCCGTGCTCGCCGCCGCAGGCGTCCGCCTGCGGATCGTGGCGGTGACCGACGGGGAGTCCTCGCACCCGGGCAGCACCGTGTTCACGCAGGACCGGCTCGTGGCGCGGCGCGCGGCCGAGCGCGCGGACGCGCTCGCGGCCCTCGGGGCGGCCGGGGCCGGGGTCGAGCGCCTGGGGCTGCCCGACGGCGGCGTGGGCGTCTACGAGCGGGAGCTGGCCCGGCGGCTGGCGGACCTCTGCGGCGGCGCGGACCTGTGCGTGGCGCCCTGGGAGGGCGATCCGCACCCTGACCACGAGGCGGTGGGCCGCGCCTCCCTGCGCGCCGCCCGCTCGCTCGGGGTCCGCTTCCTGTCCTACCCGGTCTGGACCTGGCACTGGAGGCGGCCGGGCGACGGGTCCGTCCCCTGGGGCCGGGCGAGCCGCCTGGACCTGCCTCGGGACGTCCGGCGCCGGAAGGACGCCGCGCTCCGCGCCTTCACGACGCAGGTCGGCCCCATCGGTCCGGGCGAGGCGGACCGGGCGATCCTGGAGCCCTCGATGCTGGCCCACTTCACCCGCGACCACGAGGTGGTGTTCACGTGACGGTCGACGGAGCCTACTTCGACGCGATGTACTCCTCCTCCGACGACCCCTGGGGGTTCCGGTCCCGGTGGTACGAGCGGCGCAAGCGCGCCCTGAGCACGGCCGCCCTGACGAGGGAGCGCTACGGGCGCGCGTTCGAGCCGGGCTGCGCGATCGGGCTGCTGACCGGGGACCTCGCGTCGCGCTGCGACCGGGTCCTGGCCTGGGAGGGGTCGGCCGAGGCGGCGTCCCTGGCACGCGAGGAGTCGGCGGGCGCCGGGAACGTCCTCGTACAGCGCGCCCGGATCCCCGCGGAGTGGCCCGAGGGCCCGTTCGACCTCGTGGTCCTCTCCGAACTGCTCTACTACTTCGACGACGCGGACCTGGCCTCGGTCCTGGGCCGGACCCGGGGGTCCCTCGGCCCGGGCGGGACCGTCCTGGCCGTGCACTGGCGCCATCCCGTGCCCGAGCACGCGCGCTCCGGGGACGACGCGCACCGGGCCCTGGCCGCCGTCCCCGGGCTGCAGCGGGTGGTCGAGCACGTCGAGGAGGACTTCCTCCTGGACCTGTACCAGTCCTCGGACGCCGGGGGGCCGGTGTCCGTCGCCCGGGCCGGGGGGCTGGTGTGATCCGCGGCCTCGCGGTGGTGGTCCCGGCCCACCAGGAGGAACTGCTCCTCGGTGACTGCCTGGGGTCGGTCGGCGCGGCCCTGGACGCCTCGGGCATCCCGCTCGGCGAACGGCACGTGGTGGTGGTCGCCGACGCCTGCACCGACCGGACCGCGGCGGTCGCCCGGGCCGCGGGGGCGCACGTGGTGCCCGCCGACCACCGGAACGTCGGCGCCGCCCGCCGGACCGGCGCGGTACACGCCCTCCGCCTGGTGGGACGCACCGACCTGGACGCGGTCTGGCTGGCCGTCACCGACGCCGACACGCTCGTGCCCCGGCACTGGATCGCCGAGCAGCTCCGTCACGCCCGTGACTGCGACGCCGTCGTCGGGACCGTGGCGGTGCGGAACTGGTCCGCCAGGGGGCCGGGGGCCGGGCAGCGCTTCGAGCGGGTGTACCCGCGCGACAGGGGCGGGACGCACCCCCACGTCCACGGGGCCAACCTCGGCGTCCGGGCGTCGGCCTACTGCGACGTCGGCGGCTTCCCGCCCCTGCCCTGCTCCGAGGACCTCGCGCTGGTGACGGCTCTGGAGGCCGCGGGCTACCGCGTCCGCCGCCCCCTCGACCCGGCCGTGACGACCTCCGCCAGGCCGGACCCGCGCGCCCGCGGGGGCTTCGGCGACTACCTGACCCGCACGCTGGGGGCCGGCGTCCGCCCGGGGCCGACCCTGCCCCGCGCCTGAGCCCGGGCGCCCCCGCGGAGGGTGCGGGGCTCCCGGGTGCGGCCGTGGCGGGTCGGCTCCCGGTCGGGAGGTCCCGGGACGCGGGACGGCCCCGCACGGTCGGTACCGTGCGGGGCCGTGCCTTCCCGCTGCGTTCGGCCTCAGTGTGCCGGGCGGGCACCCGAACGCGGGGAATCCGGTGCGGCGTCACCGCCGTGATCACCGAATCCTTCGGCTCCTGGCCAGGCCGCTGAGCCAGCCGAGGGGGCTCCTACGGGGCCGACGGCCGCGCGGAGGGGTCCTGCCGGCCGGGAACCGCAGCGGGTTCCCGGGGCCGGGCGTCCGCACGGGGCGGCCGGGCCGCCCCAGGGGGCCGCGTCCACGGGCCAGCGGGTTGCGTCCCGGCGCCAGCGGATTGCGTCCGCCCGCCAGGGGTGTGCGGGCGGCGGGCCGCCATCGCGCCGGCGGAGCCCACTTGGCGGTCAGACTCCTGGCCTTCCTCAGGGGGTTCCTCATCACGGTTCTCCTCCTCGTCAGCGCGGGATCGCGCTGTCTCGGTCGGTTCGTGGCGGCGTCGTCACCGCAGATCTCCCGGGCGCGGTCGCCCCACTGCGGCGCCGGAGGGCGCCGTGGCCGTTCACCCGGGGGCTCGGTACCGGGTCCGTCGCCGGTCCTGGTCCCCCGCGGTGCGCCGACCGCGCTCCCACCGTCGGCGGGGCCCGCGGGCCCTCGCCGGTCGGAGGACGCCGGGCCGCACTCCGTGAGCGGCGCCTTGCTCCTCCTCGCCGTCCTCACAGGGAACGTGCGGTACGGAAGGGAGAAATAATCACGAAAAAGATACTTTTTTCATGCTCATCTGCCTTGCTACCCCAACATGTGGTAATGATGCGCTCTTTTTGAGGAAAGCTCGTACGGCGGCGCACCCGAAACCCGCCGGAGGCGGGGACCCGGACGGGATCACCGCAGTTCGGAGCCCCCGCGTCCGGTTGCCGCGCCCTCAGGGGATTTTCTGCCGCGCCGGCCCCCGGGGCCCGCCACCCGGCGGGCAACCCTCTCAGCGGGGCGCGTCGAAGGAGCCGTTGCGCCGCCCGGCGCCGCCGTCGAGCCCGGGAAACGCCTCGCGGACGCGGACCGCCACGTCGTCGAAGCCGCCGAGCCCCAGGACCCGCACCTGCTCGCGCGCGAACTCGGCCCGGGCGGCCTCGTCCTCGACCGCGTCGACCAGGCTCCGGATGATCGCGACCTGGACGTCGCGTTCGGCCGACTCGTGGCCCTCGGTCTCGGCGGGCCACCAGTAGCTCTCGAAGCCCTCCTCGTCCACGTCGTTGCCCGGTCCGGCCGACTGCGGGGGCCCGTCGCCGAGCGCGTGCGCGTCCGGCTCCCCGACCGGGTCGGGGACTCCGCCCCCCTCGCCGAACGGCGCGTCCAGGAGGTCGCCCTCCCCGAGCGGGTACACGCCCGGACGCGTCGGGGGGACCCCCGCGGCGGCCTCCTCCAACTCCTCCTCGGCGTCGCGTACCGCGTCGCGCAGCGCACCGTCCTTGCGCAGCGCGGACAGGCGTCGCAGCCGCTCCGCGTCCTCGTCCGCCAGCCGCAGGCTCACGTCCTCCGCCCACACCACGATCCCGCTGCCCAGGACGGCCCTCTCCACCGCGAGCAGGGCGGCCAGTTCGCACTCGGCCGTGCCCTCGCGGGCGGGGTCTGTCGCGCTGACCAGGTCGGACGCCCGCGTGACGACGGCGAGGACCGCCGGGGCGACCGGGTTGCGCAGGCCCAGGTCCACGTGGCCGGACCAGCGCCAGTGGACCGTCGCCGAGAAGTACAGGTCGTGGTCGGCGACGGCGCTCGGAAGCGCCACGGGGCGGATCCGGGTGCCCCGCGCGCCGCCCGGCCCCTCGGCCCCGGGCCCCGCCTCCGGCTCGGGCGGGTCGGACGTCCCGGACCGCCCGTCCGCTCCGCCCGCACGCGACAGGTAGGCCGCCAGGCACAGCAGGACGACCGGGGCCCACAGCAGGGCCCAGGGGCCGATGAGCGGGTACAGCAGAGCGGGGACGAGTGCCACCGCCGCGGCGGCGGCGATCAGGCGTGCTCGGGTGACGGGGGTGACGGTGCGCCTCCTCTCGCGGCGAGGCCGCGGCGGACGGTGCCCGACCGGTGCCCTCTGGTGGGCGGACGCGGCCCGGCGGCCGGGAACGCCGCGACGGGGGGTCGCGGCGCCGTCGGCGGGGCGGCGTCCGTACAGGACAGTGTGCCCGAGATCCGGAGCGCGCGTGCCGGGAACACACCAGCGCGGGGACCGTGTGGGGAACATCCGGTCACGGGAAGGTGTCCGCTCCGCCCAGGTTGGGCGAACACCTCCCCTCGTGTTGCCTTGGAACACCAAACAGGTCGCCGGAACATAACAGAATGCGATCACCAGTTCCGCGGCCCTTCCGGTCGCCCGTCCCCGAACCCGCTCGCGGAGCACACCGAATGCCTGCCACACCTCCCGGGTCCGAACGCCGGTTCCGCCCCGAGGTCCAGGGACTGCGTGCCGTCGCCGTCCTCCTGGTCCTCGTCTACCACCTGAACCCCGCCCTGCTTCCGGGCGGCTACGTCGGCGTCGACGTCTTCTTCGTCATCTCCGGCTTCCTCATCACCTCGCTGCTGTACCGCGAGGCGACGGCGCACGGTCGCGTGTCGATCCGCGGCTTCTACGTGCGCCGCGTCCGGAGGCTCCTCCCCGCCGCGACGGTCGTGCTCCTGGGCACGGGCGTCCTCTCGTTCTTCGTGCTGCCGATCACCAGGCTCACCGACACCGCCTGGCAGCTGGCCGCCTCGGCGTTCTACGTCGAGAACCTCTACCTGGCCCGGCAGGCGGTGGACTACCTGGCCTCCGACACGCCGCCCAGCCCCGTCCAGCACTTCTGGTCGCTGTCGGTGGAGGAGCAGTTCTACGTGGTGTGGCCGCTGCTGTTCGCGGTGTGGGCGCTCACGCGGCGGCGCCGGCGGACCACCGCCCGCGCGCTCACGGTGCTCCTGGGGTCGGTGCTGGTGCTGTCCTTCGCCTGCTCGGTGGTGCTGACCCCTCAGGAGCCGGCGTCCGCGTACTTCCTGCCGACGACCCGCGCCTGGGAGCTCGCGGTGGGCGGACTGCTCGCCGTGGGCCTGGCGCACGGCAGCCTGCCGGAGAGGGTGCGCGCCCCCCTGGGCTGGCTGGGCCTGGCCGCCGTCGTCGCCTCCGCCGTCGCCTACGACGACGCCACCCCCTTCCCCGGTTGGGCGGCGGCCCTGCCGGTCCTGGGCGGCGCGGCGGTGATCGCCGCCGAGCAGGGGTCCGGCCGCCTGACCGCTTCGGCCCTGCTGGGCACGGCGCCGGCCCGGTGGGTGGGGGACGTGTCCTACTCCCTGTACCTGTGGCACTGGCCGCTGATCGTCTTCGCGCTCGTCCTCACCGGCCGGGACCGGCTGGGCCCCTTGGACGCGGTCGTGGTGGCGGGCCTGTCCGTGCTGCTGGCGTGGGCGACGAAGGTGTGGGTGGAGGACCCGGTGCGCGACCGGGGCCTGGTCCGGAGCGGGCGGTCCGCGCTGGCCGTGGCCACCGCGGGCATGGTGTCGGTGGCGGCGGTGGGCGGAGCCGCGTACCTGCAGGTCGACCGGTCCGGGTCGGTGACGTTCGACCCGTCGGTGCACACCGGCCCGGCCGCGATCGGCCGGTCCGCCGACTCCGAGGGGGAGTGGACGTACCCCTCCCCGGTCAGGGCCGAGGACGACCTGCCCCTGCTGTACGACGACGACTGCCAGGCGTCCAAGGAGGACAGCGACCCCGCGTCGGCCCAGTGCGTGTACGGGGCGGAGGACGCCGGGACGACGGTGGCGGTGGTCGGGGACTCCCACAGCGCCCAGTGGTTCCCCGCCCTCCACGAGATGGCGGAGGAGAGGGACTGGCGGCTGTTCCTCTACACGAAGTCGTCCTGCGCGTTCACGGACACGATGACCGCGGACGCCGAGGGCGGCGCCTACGAGGAGTGCCAGGAGTGGAACCGGGGGGTGGTGGAGGAGTTCGCGGAGCTGGCCCCGGACCTGGTCTTCACCAGCTCCTCCACGACCAGTCGCCCCTTCGGCACGGAGACGATCGAGGAGGGCAAGCCCGCGATCGCCGAGGGCATGCACCGCCTGTGGCGGGACGTGGCCGAGGTCTCGGGCCCGATCGTCGCGATCCGGGACACGCCCCGCCACCAGAGGGACGTGGTGGAGTGCGTGTCGGCCAACCTCGACCAGCCGGAGCGCTGCGAGGTGACCGAGAGCGAGGCGTTCGAGCACGCCGACCCGCAGGAGGAGGCCGTCCTCGCGCTGGGGGACGAGGCGCACCTGCTCGACCTGAGCGACCGGTTCTGCGTCGACGGCGCGTGCCCCGCGGTGATCGGCAACGTGATGATCTACCGGGACGCCGGGCACATCACGGAGACCTACATCCGGCTGCTCGCCCACGACCTGGGCAGCCGCCTGGACCGCGCCCTGTCCTGAGCGCGCCGCCCGCCCGACCCGTCCGCCGTGCGCCCCGGCCCCGATCTCCCCCCGGCCCGGGGAGAACCGCGCGAACGTCGTCGCACGGCCCTTCGCACACCATTGTCCCGATCCCCGAAAAACACATATCCAGAACCCCTGAAGCGCCATATGAATATCTTCAGTGCATAATCGGGCGTTTTCGGATGGACCACGAAAGTGCACGTGGAAGGCCGGAACATGCCCTCCGAGAACATGCGCGACCCCGGGAATGTGTCGCGTGCGTTCTCCCCGTCGGCGAAGGCCTCCGCGAGTATGATCGCGGAATACAACGGCCGCGCCGTGACGGCGCTGCGCCGTGGTCGTTCCGGAGGCGAGAGGCGAAACGGATGGGGTCGCACCACGGCGAAGGACCGGCGGAGGTCGCCGCCGGGCGCGTCGCCGTCGCCGGGAACGCCGCGGGCGGCGACGCCACCCCCTCCCCCGTGTGCTTCGGATCGGCCCGCGACGTCGTCGGCGAGGAGGCCGGTGACGCCGCCCTCCCCTCCCCCGGCCAGGCGGTGTCCCCGGCCACGGGGCAGAGGGGCCAGGACGCCTCGTACGCGTTCCACGGCCGGGAGCACGGATCCGGACCGGTCGCCGCCGCCCCGCACCGACGGAGCCCGGACCCCGGTCCCGACGTCCGCCGCCTCCTCGTCCACGGCCTCGGCGGCGCCTTCGACGCCGCCGTCGTCCGGGGCGAGGGCGACGGCGGGCGGGTGGTGTGCGCGGACGGGGACCGCCGACTCGGAGGGGCCGAGGAGCCGGAGCACAAGGTCGGCGCCGGTGGCGCACTGCCCGCGGGGCTTCCCCGCGGACCGGCGCAGACCCCCTCCCGGAGCGGGTTCCACCTCACCGGGACCGGCCTGCCCGACGTGCGCGGCCGGGACCCGGCGGGCGGGCGGAAGACAGGTTTCGACGTACAGACCGGCGGGACGGGCCGGGCGGGGGTGGAGCGGGCCGAGGAGGCCCTCGCCATGATCCGCGCCTCCGGCTGACCCGGCGGGGCCCGCGCCGCGGAGCCCCGGACGACGCCGACGGCCACCACGAGCGCGAGGGGAGCGGCACGGCACCATGCCCTGGGACGCACAGGACCGCAGAGGCCACGAGGACGAGGAGGCCGCGCACACCCTCGCCGCGGCGGCGGAGGCGGCCGCCGACGACGGGGCCCCGGCCACCGGGCTCGGGGAGGTGGAGCCGCTGCCGCCGCGCGGAGCCCGCGCCCGGGTGGACGGCCGCGACGTGGTCGTGTCGTGGCAGCCCGGTCCGAGCCGGGCGGGTCCGGTCTCCTACCGGGTGGTGCGCCGGACCGGCCGGGCCGGAAGCGCGCGCGAGGTCGCCGTGGGCGAGCCGTCGGGGACCGAGATCACCGACACCGAGGCGCCGGTCGGCACGGATGTCCGTTACGCGGTGGTGGCGGTGCGCGGCGGCCGCGGGGTGTCGGAGCCGGCGGAGACCTCCCCGGTGATGATCACCCCGGAGGTCTGCGACCTGCGCGTGCGCGCGGGCGAGGCGTCGGTGACCGCGTCGTGGCAGGTCCCGGCGGAGGCGGTACGCGTGGACGCGTGGCGGCGCGAGGGGGAGGCGCCGAGGGGGCCGGGCGACGGGGTCCGGGTGGAGACGGACGGCGCCGGGTTCCGGGACGGCGACGTGCGCCCGGACGCGGAGTACTTCTACCGGGTGCGGGCGGTCTACCTGACCTCGAACGGGCACGCCCGTGCGTCGGAGGGCCTCGTCCTGCGGGCGACACCCGGACCGCCGCCCCCTCCGGTGCTCGACCTGGCCGTGTCGGCGGGCGACGGCGCGGGGGTGCGGGTCCACTGGACCCGGCCGCCCCGCGGCCGGGTCGTCCTGCGGGTGGGCCCGGATCCGTCCAGGTGGGAGCCGGGGACGCCGGTCGGCCCCGACGAGGTGGCCGCCCACGGCCCCGAGGTGCTCGGGGAACCGGCGCCGGGGCCGGTCCGGGAGGGGGACCCCGGGCCGGGGCTGGAGCGGGCGGAGCTGCTCCTGGGCGCGGGGACCAGCCACGTGCTGGCGGTGACGGTCGCCGGCGACCGGGCCGTGGTGGGCCGTTCGGTGCGGATCGCGACCGCGCCGCCGGTCGGGGGGCTGCGCGCGGAGCGCTTCGACACCTCGGTCCGGCTGGGGTGGACGTGGCCGGACGGTGCCGCCGCGGCCCTGGTGTCCTGGGCCCCCGAGCCCTCCGGGGACCCGGAGCACGCGCTGGTCCCGGACGGGTCCGGGGGCGCGCGGTGCACCCGGCGCCAGTACGGGGCGGACGGAGGCTTCGAGGCCGCCATGGGGTCCGGCCCGGTCCGGGTGAGCGTCCGCACCGTGGTGGCGGCGGGGGGCGAGGAGACGGTGGGCGCTCCCGTGTCCGTCACCGTGCCGGGCCGGGCGGTGATCTCCTACCGCGTGGAGACGGCCGGCCTGCTGCGGCGCGAGCGCGTGGTCCACCTGGTCGCGGACCGGGCCTGTGCCATGCCCGAGGTGTCCGTGGTCTACGCCGAGGGGGAGGTGCAGCCGCACTCGGGGGCCCAGGGGCGTGTCCTGGCGACGCTGCCCTCCCGGCGCCTGGACGCGGGAGAGCGGGTGTCGGTGCGTGTGAGGCCGCCCCGGGGGGCCGGCCCCGGCTGGCTGATGTGCTTCCCCGCCGCCGACGACGACCGCGCTGCGCACCTGCGCCAGCCCTCGGTGAAGGAACTGCGCCTGTGAGAGCCCTGACCGCGTTGCACGCCCTGAACCCCCTGGACGGCCGACGCCTCGTGTGCCCCTACTGCTACTCGCGTTTCACCGAGCGCCTGATCCGGTTCCGGTGCACCGGGCGGCCCGGCCCCGGCGGGAGGGTCTGCGCCCCCGTCGAGGACACGGCGGTCCGGACCCACCTGGGACGCCGCGAGCGGCTCCCACCGGTGTTCGGGGCCGACGGACGGCGGGCCCTCGCTGTCTGCCCGGAGTGCTCGTCGACCACCGGCAAACAGGTGTGCGCCACCTGCCACGCGCAGCTGCCGGTGAACTTCGGCCGCACCAGCAGTCGGCTGATCGCCCTGGTGGGCGCCCGTGACGCGGGCAAGACCGTGTTCATGACGGTGCTCATCCACGAGCTGATGAACCGCGTGGGCGCCAGGTTCGGCGCCTCGGTGGGCGGCTCCGACGACCACACGCGCCACCGGTTCCGGGCCGACTACGAGACCCCGCTGTACGAGGAGGAGCGGCTCCTGGGCGCCACCCGGCGCACGGGGACCACGCGTGAGCCGCTGGTGTTCCGTTTCACGGCGCCCCGGCGGGGGCTGGCCGGGCGGCGGCCCCGGCACACCCTGCTGTCGTTCTTCGACACCGCCGGGGAGGACCTGACGTCGGAGGAGAGCGTCGAGGCGAACCTCCGGTACCTCAACAACGCCGACGGGGTCATCCTGCTGCTGGACCCGCTCCAGATGGAGGGGGCGCGCAGACTCGCCCCGGCGGGGACGAGGATGCCCGCGCCCGGCCGCGCCGCGGGGCAACCGCTGGACATGTTGGGCAGGGTCACCGACCTGCTCCTGAAACGGCCCGGGACGGCCGGCCGGCTCATCCGGGTTCCCATGGCGGTGTGCCTGACCAAGATCGACGCGCTGCACGGCCAGCTGGACGCGGGGTCCCCCCTGCACCGGCCCCAGCCGGGGGAGCCGTTCTTCGACGACTCCGACAGCCAGGACGTGCACGCCCAGGTCCAGCAGCTCCTGCACCGGTGGGACGGCGGCGGGATCGACGGGCACGTGCGCAACCACTACCGCAACGCCCGCTACTTCGGGGTGTCCGCGCTGGGCGGCGCCCCCGACGACGGGAACCGGGTCCGGGGCGGGGTGCGCCCCTACCGGGTCGCGGACCCGTTCCTGTGGATGCTGGGCGAGTTCGGGGTGGTCCCCTCACGTGAGGGCCCCTGACCCGCGGCCGCCGCGGTGCGGCGCACCCGCAGGGCCGGTCCGCCGGCCGCAGGACCCCCGCGAAAGACCAGAACGACCGGAAGGGCGCGCCGATGGGTTTCGCTCAGCTCTACTACACCTCGTGCGAACACGGCCTGTCGGGGTACGCGGGATACCAGTTCAACGCGGCCACGCCCGGGGTGGACCCCCGGGTGCTGAGGGAGGTCGAGCGGTTCACCGTCTACGAGCCGCCGCGCCGCTCCTCCCCCGCCGGGGTCGCCGGACACCCCGTCAACCTCTGTTACGCGCCGGACCTCGGCGGGGTCCCCGTGGTGAGCCGGGTCGTGTCCAGCGGCGACGACCCCTCGGGGCGGCCGGGCAACTACTTCGCGCACAGCCTGGTCCCCGCGGGAGGCGACGGGGCCGGCGGTGTCCGGGACGGGGACCCGCTGCCGGCCGAGCTGTGGGACGCCGGCTTCTGGGCGGAGGCACCGGTCCGCGGCAACGGGCTCCCGGTCCTGGAGGTGCGGCGCGGCCCCTTGGACCGGCGCCGGACCGAGGCCTGGGCGCGCGGCCTGTCCCCGGAGGCGGTCGTGCGGCTGCTGGTCTGCGCGGACGGGGCCGTGGACGGCGCCCGGCCCCTCGTGCTCGTGGCCGACAGCTCCTCCGTCGCCCACTGGGTGGCGGCGCTGACCCACCTGATGCCGCCGGGGCGGGCGCGGATGCTGTCGTTCGCGACGTACGGCGGCGACCCGGACGGGACGCCGGTTCACGTCGTCGGGGTACCGCCGGGGACGGACACCTCGTCGTGGGAGGACCGGTTCACCGTGCACGCCCCGGAGGCGGACCCCCCCGGGAGGCTGCCCGAACCCGACGAGCGGTCGCGGGCGGTGGCCGACCGGCTGGTCCGGGCGGGGGCCCGTGGAGCGGTGGACCTGTGGCGCGGGGCCGCGCCCTACGCGTCGGGGAGGGAGCGGCGCCTGGCGGACTGGCGCCCGGTGCTGGCCGCGTCCGCTGCCCTGGCCGGCGGCCCCTCCGGCCCGGAGGACGTGCGGGCCGTCCGCGAGTGGTTGCCGGAGGCTGTGGAGTGGCTCGCCACCGGGGACACGGTGTCGCTCGCCACCTGGGTCCTGGACTCCGGCGCCGGGACGCTGGACGACGGGGCCCTGACCGGTGTGCAGGGGGTGGCCCACCGGGTGGGCGCGGACGAGGTCACCGAGCGGATCGAACGCGTCCTGGTGCGCCGGTCGCTGGACGGCATCGCCGGGGGCGGGACCGCGCCCCGGGTCGCGCCGATGCGGTCGGACGCGGTGCGCGCTGCGGCGCGGGAGCGCATCTCCGCGCTCCTGGCCGGCGCGCCCTCCGAGGAGCCCCCGCACGGTCGGGCCGCATGGGGCGGGACGGAACCGGACGGGGCCGGTCCGGAGGCCGGGGCGCCGGAAAGCGGGGCGCCCGGGGCCGAGGCGGCGCAGGCGTCCGGTGGGAGCACGGCGGCCCGGCGCGGCGGGGCCGGGGACGCGGCGCCGGGACCCGGGGCGCCCGCGAGGAGACCTCCCGCCGGGGAGGGCGCCCTCGGCCGCCGGAGCGGGGGCGCGGTGTCCGGGGGCGGCGGGGTGGCCCCGGACCGGGCCGTGGAACTGCTGCGCTGGGCGCGCGCGGGAGGGCTGGCGCCGTCGGCGGTGAGCCTGGAGAGGTACGGACGCGAGGTCGTCGCCCCGCTGCTGGCGGACCCCTGCTCCGGCCGTCCCCCCGCGTCCGGCGGCGCGGGGCCCGCCCCGCCGGCCGGGGGGCGGGGCGGGGCGTGGCCCGATCCCGCCGTGGCGTTCCTGTTGTCCCACCACCACGAGGTGCGGCGCGGCGCGGCGGAGCGGCTGGCGGCCCTGCCCCCCGACCGGCTCGCGGACGTGGCGGTCGGCCCGGTCGGCGCCCTGTTCGCCGGCGACCGCGACGGGGCCAGCGCGCGCCTTCGGGAGCTGCGCCGCCTGGGTACCGACGACCGCTCCGACCCCGTGGGGCTGCTGGCGTACGTGGTGTCGGTGCGCCGGGAGGGGCGGGCCTCGAACGCTCCGGGCCTGGCCGAGCACGACCTGGACGACGCCCTGCTGACCGAGGTGTGGGGGCCCGGGCACGGGCCGCACTCCACCCTGCTGGCCCTGCGGGCGATGCGCCCCGGGGTCCTGGTGTCCCCCGGCGTGGGCGGCTGGGTGGCCGAGGCGATGGTGGCCGCGCCCGCTCCGGACGGGGAGCGGGCGTGGCGGGACCTGGTGGACGAGGTGTCCCGGCACTGGCTGCGCGACCGGCTGCCGGTGGCGGGGCAGCGCGTGGTGGTGGAGTGGTCGGAGGTCCGCCCCCTCCTGGCCGGCCTCCACCGGGCCGGGGAGGAGCAGGGGCCGGAGCGGCTCGCCGCCGTGTACCGGGCTCTCGTGGAGGTCCACCCGGCGGTGGACGCCGTCGCCCGGCGGACGGTCGTGCGCGTGCTGTCCGGATGGCGGAGCCCCGGGACGCTGGCCGCGGCCCTGCGGGGGTGCCCGGAGGACGTGTTCGGGGCCTTCTGCGGGGAGGTCGCCGCCCGGCTGGCCGACGACCGGCCCGACACGGCGACGGCGGCCGTGGTGTACCTGGTCGCGGGACACGAGGACCTGGCGGGGCACGAGCGCGGGAGGCGCCTGGACTCGGCGGTGCTGTCCCCCGCCGTGGCGGCGTGGCGCCGCCGGCACCTCGCCGGGGTGCGCAGACAGCTGCCCCGGGAGGGGGCGGCGGCGTTCGACGAGTGGGCGCGGCTTCGGCGCGGGGACGGGGAGCGGAGACGGTTCGGGCTGGGGCGCCGGACGGGAGGGCGGCGGTCGTGAGCGGTCCCACGGGCGCCGCCGCGGGCGCCGAGGGCTCCGCGGCCCCGGGCGGCGCGGCGGCCCGGACGCGCGGAGGCGCCGCCGGCCGGCGGGAGGGAAGGGGCGGGACGGGGACCGCGCGGCGGGAGCGCGCAGGCCGGACACGGTCCCCGGGGTTCGCGGGGGAGCTGTGGCCGCGCCGGGACGGGGGCCGGGCGGACCTGGGGACGGGCTGCGCGGCCGCGGCGTCGGCGGCGGTGCTCGGGCTGGTGGTCGTCTACGTTCTGCGCTGGTGGCTGCTGGCGACCCTGGTGAGCGCCGTCGTCGCTCTGGGCGTCGCCGCCGCCGTGGTCGGCGGTTCCGTGCTGACGGGCCTGTACTTCCGCCGGACGCACGAGGTGATGTTCGGTGGCGGCCGCCCCGAGGACCCGCCCCCGGGCGAGGGGGAGGACCCGGCCCACCGCGCCTACCACGGGGGCCCCGCCTGGTGGGACCTGCGGACGATCGTGGGCCGGACGTGGACCGCGTCGGCGCTGTGGGGGGTGCTCCTGGGCGCGCACTTCGCCGTGCACGCCCTGGTGGTGGCCGCGTACCTGGCGGCGGCCTGGACGCTCGTGGGGGTGCTGCGGGTCGTGGACGCCGGGGTGCTGGCAGTCCGCAGGGTGCGGATGGTGTGCCCGGGCTGCTTCCTGCGGCTCGGCTACCCGGCGTACCTGTGCACGCGGTGCGGGCGCAGGCACGACGCGATCCGCCCGGGTCTCCGGGGACTGCTGCGGCGCCGGTGCCTGTGCGGGGCCCGGCTCCCCACGCTGCTCCTGCTGGGCTCGGCCGACCTGGACGCGCTGTGCCCGCACTGCGACCGGGGCCTGGACCACCGGCCCGGGGAGGCCCGGGAGTTCGTGCTGCCGGTGTTCGGCAGCGCGGGCGCGGGCAAGACCCGCCTGGTGGCGGGGATGAACCTGGCGCTGGCACAGGCCGCGCGGGGCACACGGGAGGCGTACGCGGAGCCCGTCGGCGAGGAGACCGTCCGGCGGCTGCGCGACGGCGAGCGGCTCCTGGCCGCGGCGCACCGCACCGGCCCCACTCCCCCGGGACGCGAGGTCCGCGGGCTGACGGTGCGTGTGGGGGCCGAGGGGCGGACCCTCCTCCTCCAGGTGTACGACGCGGCCGGGGAGCGGTTCAGCCGGTCGGCGACCACCGAGGAACTCGCCTACCTGGGGCAGGCGTCGACGTTCGTGCTGGTGGTGGACCCCCTGGGCGTCGAGGCGGTGTGGCGGTCCATGACCGCGGGGGAACGGTCGCGCCTGTCCGGGAACCGCTCGCGCGCCCGCGACCCCGAACTGGCGTACGGGGCGGTGCGCGACGAGATCCGGCGCCAGTACCGCATGACCGGCCGCAGGCTGCGGTCCCGGCGTGCACGGACCCGGCGGGCGCGGACCCGTCTGGCGGTGGTGGTCTCCCGTGGGGACCTGGTCCACGGCACCTCGGCGGCGCCCGGTGGGATGCCGCCGGAGGAGTGGGCGGCACGGATCCTGGGGCTCGGGAACCTTCTGCGGGACGCGGAGGCCGACTTCGGGGAGGTGCGGGTGTTCCTGGCGTCGTCGGTCGCCGACGGCTCCGGGATCGCGCACCCCAGCCTCTCCGCGCTGCTGCGGTGGGTGCTGGCCGGGGAGTCCGCCGCGTTCGCGGGGATGCTGGCCGGGCCCGCGCCCGGTTCCGGGGCGGGGGCGGCGCCGCGCGGCGCGCCCGTGCCCCTCGGCCCCGCCCCGCCCCGGCCCGAGCGCGTGGGAGGGTCCCGATGAGCGGCCGGGCCCCCGGGCACCGGGGCGCGCGCCGGACGATCGCCGTCACCGTCTACCTGGTCACCGGGGTACTGACGGCGGCCGCGGTCGCCGCCGCCGTCTGGTTCGGCGTCGCCGCCGTCCAGTCCGTGTGGGAGCACGCCCTCGCCCGGATGTGACGGCGCCCCGCCGGGACGGGAGGAACGCGGCTCCGGCCGCCCGGCCCGCCGGGAGGACCGGGCCGCGGTCGCAACCCGGTCGGCGGCCCGGGGTCCGCCTGTGGCACAGTGGCGGCGGAAGCGGTGACCACCGCCTGACCACGCATGACGGAAGGAAACCGATGGCCGTCTTCGCCGTCACCTACACCTACGCCGACGGGAGCGCCGCCGCACGCGACGAGCACCGCCCGGCCCACCGGGAGTACCTGGGCGGGCTCTCCGAGCGGGGCGTCAACCTGTGCTCGGGTCCGTTCGGCCCCGAGGAGGCGCCCGGCGCGCTGCTGCTGCTCCGGGCCGACTCCCGCGAGGAGGCGGTGGCCCACACGGAGAAGGACCCCTTCCGGGTCCAGGGCCTGGTGGCGGATGTCTCCGCCCAGGAGTGGGTCCCGGTGCTGGGACCGCTCTCCGAGCACTTCTGATCCGGCGCCCGGGGCGCGCGCCGCGGGAAGGGTCTCCCCGGCCGGTCCCGCGGCGCTCCCCCGGCCCCCGCGTGCGCTACTCCGGCGCGAAGCCGTTGTCCCTCATCCACCGCGGGTCGGGGGCGACCGGCTGGAGGATCTCCACGAAGAGCCCCTCCAGGCCGGCGACCTGGAAGCGGCGCTGCCCCCAGGGCTCGCTGACCAGCGGCAGGACGATCTCCAGTCCGGCCTCCCTCAGCCGCTTCTCCTCCGCGTCCACGTCCTGCACCAGGAAGGCGACGAGTGTTCCCGCCACCGTCCTGCCGAGCATCCCCTCGGCGAGGGACGCGTGGTCGCGCCGGACGAAGTCCAGCGACAGGTTCTTGTGCTGGGCGTGCTGGGCGTTGACGTACCAGCCGATGTCGGCGCCGATCTCGAAGCCGATGTGCTCGGCGAACCACTCGGCGCTCGCGCGCGGGTCGTCGCAGAGCACCGCCATGCCGATGAGGTCGATATTCACGGTGTTCTCCCCTGAGCCGTCCTTGACCACTTCAAACAAAGTACTACACTTTGAGTGGTCACAGCAAGCACCCCATTCCCGACGACTGGAGACCGAGACCATGCGGCAGAACCCCGAACGCAGGCGCGCCCTCCTGGACGCGGCCATCGACGTCCTGGCCGAGGAGGGCGCGCGGGGGCTCACCTTCCGGGCGGTGGACGCGCGCGCGGAGGTGCCGAAGGGCACCGCGTCGAACTACTTCGCCAACCGCGCCGAGCTCCTGCTCCAGGCGGGCGCGCACGTCCATGTGCGCCTGACCCCCACCGACGAGTTCATGGACCGGTTCGCGAACGCCCGGCCGTCCCGGGAGCAGACCCGGCTCGGCATGCAGGACCTGTTGCGGCGCATCGAGGACAACCGCAACGGCTACCTGGCGCTGCTGGAGCTCCGGCTGGAGGCCAACCGCCACCCGGGCATCCGCGAGGAGCTGACCCGCACCATCAAGGAGACACTGGAGGAGAACGTGCGCGCCCACCTGGAGGGCGGCTTCCCCGGCGACCGGACCACCGTGGTGACGCTCTACCTGGCGATGACGGGCCTGTTCATCGAGCACCTGACCCTGCCCGCGGTGCTCGCCGACGACGCCGCCGGCCCCCTGGTGGACCGCATGGTGGACCTCATCGTCCCCGGCCCCGACCAGGCATAGCCGCCCCCGCACGGGTCCGCGACGGCCGGTCCGCGCGTGCCCGGGAGAGGCCGCGGCGTCCGTTCCGTCCCGGAAAACCCCTGTCGGGGGACGGCTCCGGCGTGCGAGACTCCAGACTCTCGCGAGGAGGCCCCGTGCACACACACCACTTCGGCATCGTCACCGGCGACGGCCGCACCCGACGGGCCGTCGTCGAACTGCCGGGACGGCCCGACGCCGTCGTGACCGGCGACGACGAGGCCGGACTGGCGGACGAGATGGCCGAGGCCGTCGCCGGGCGCCTGGGCGTCTCCCCCGACGAGGTCGACGTGACCCTCTTCGGGCACGACGGCGACGACCCCTGCTACGCGGCGGCCGTCCTGTGCGACGGCGCCGGGTGGCACACGCGCTTCCCGGCCCAGGAGGACCTCCCCGCGGCCCTGGACCTCCCGGTGGCGCTGAGCCGGGAGGCGGCCGAGGGCCAGGCCCTGCGCGCGCTCGCCTCCGCGCTGGGCCGCCCGGCCGCGGGCCTGGACCTGGAGGTCGTCCGCATCGGGCCCGGCAGCGAGGACGCCGACGCGGACGAGGGGTGGGACGAGGACCGGGACGGTCCCTGACCGCTCCCCGGCACCGCGCCCGCGGGCTGCGGCCCGCGCCGCACGTGAGCCGCCGCCACCCGGCGCCCCCCTCCGCCCGTCCCCCGCCGGGCGCGGGCCCGGCGCCGGTCAGTCCTTGGGCGGGGCCGTGCTGCTGCGCTCCACCAGCCGTGTGGCCATCTCCACGCGGGTGGTCTCGGGCCGGTCCCCGCCGACCAGGTCGAGCAGCATGCGCGCGGCCATCTGCGCCATGTCGCGCAGGGGCTGGCGGACGGTGGTCAGCGGCGGAGTCGCCCACAGCGCCTCGGGCAGGTCGTCGAAGCCCACCACGCTGACGTCGTCCGGGACCCGCAGCCCGCGGTCGAACAGGGCCCCGTAGGCCCCCCTGGCCATCTGGTCCGACCCCGCGAAGATCGCGGTGGGGGGCTCGGGCAGCTCCAGGAGGGCGGCCGTCTCGGTCCGGCCCGTGTCCAGCAGGAAGTCGCCGTAGCGGATGTAGTCGTCGGGAACGGCGAGGCCCGCGTCGCGCATCGCGCTCCGGTAGCCGTCCACCCGCGCCCGGCTGCACATCACGTCCGGGGGGCCGCTCAGCGTGGCGATGCGCCGGTGGCCGAGGCCGATGAGGTGCTCGGTCGCGGCGACGCCCCCGGCCCAGTTGGTGGCGCCGACCGCCGGGACGCCCTTGGCGAGGTCGCCGACGGGGTCGACCACCACCACGGGTATGCCCAGCGCGTCCAGCTGGGCGTGCTGCGCGGCGGACAGCTCGGACAGGACCAGGACCACGCCGTCGGAGTTGCGCGCCTGGAGGTTGTCCAGCCACTTGCGCCCCGGGCGGGTGCGGCTGCGGTCGTGCACGGCGGAGACCACGATGCCGAACCCCGCCTCGTGGGTGACCTCCTCGACCCCGTCGAGGATCGCCATCGACCAGGGGCTGCCCAGGTCGAGGAAGACCAGGTCGATGAGGCCCACCGTGCGGTCGTCGCGGTGCCTGCGCGGCTGGTAGCGGTGCTGTTCCAGGAGCCGTTCCACCTGGCGGCGGGTCTCCGCGGCGACGTCGAGGCGACCGTTGAGCACCTTGGACACGGTCGGGACGGAGACCCCCGCCTCCTGAGCGATCTCCGCCAGGGTGGGTCGTCGCTGTGGCATGCGCCTCCTCGTCGGATCCGGGCCGGGAGCGGTTCGCGGCCCTTCAGGATTCTATCTCGAAACTTTTCGAGAGCATTCGCCGTAACCTACCCGAAATCAGAGGGGGCCTTGACGCACCCTCCCGGACAACTTAGCGTCGTGCCAACCGAAACATATCGAAATATTTCGAGAATTTCGACTCACGTCTCCCCCCGACGGAAGAACGGTGTCCCCATGAGAAGCACCCACCGGATACGTGTGATCGGCGGTACCTCCCTGGCCCTGGCCATGCTCCTGGCCACGGGCTGCGGGACGACCGGGCCCGGCGGCGGCGACGCCTTCCAGGTGTGGGCCCTGGAGGACGCCGCGGTGAACGAGCTGGTCGAAGCGGGCATCGAGGCCTACAACGCCGACAGCGACGTCCCCGCCGAACTCGTCACCTACGTCAACGACTCCTACAAGCAGCGGCTCCAGGTGGCCCTCGGCTCGCCCAACGCCCCCGACGTGTTCTTCAACTGGGGCGGCGGCAACCTGGCGCAGTACGTCGACGCCGGCCAGGCCGTCGACCTGACCGGGGCCCTGGAGGACGCGCCGGAGTTCCGGGACGCCTTCCTCCCCAGCGTGCTCGACGTCGCCCGGATCGACGACGCCTACTACGGCGTCCCCATCCTCGGCGTGCAGCCCGTCGTGCTGTTCCACAACAGGGCGGTCTTCGAGGAGGCCGGCATCGAGCCCCCCGAGACCTACGAGGAACTGCTCGACGCCGTCGACGCCTTCCAGGAGCAGGGCGTCACCCCCGTCACCCTCCCCGGGGCCCAGGGGTGGACCCAGCTGATGTGGTTCTCGTACCTGGTCGAGCGGATCGGCGGCCCCGACAGCTTCCAGGCCGTCGTCGACGGCGAGGCGGGCGCGTGGAGCGACCCGGCGATCGTCCGGGCCATGGAGATGTGCCGGGAGCTGGTGGACAGGGGCGCGTTCGGCACCAACTTCAGCTCCATCGACTACGACAACGGCAGCGCCTCGGCGCTGCTCGCCACCGGGGAGTCCGCCATGTTCCTCATGGGGACCTGGGACATCGCCCGCCAGCAGCAGGACAGCCCCGAGTTCATGGCGAGCGGCGACCTCGGGTACACGGCCTTCCCGACCGTGGAGGGCGGCGAGGGCGAGCCCGGGGCGATCGTCGGCAACCCCAGCAACTACTTCTCTGTCAACGCCGACAGCGGGCACACGGACGCGGCCGTGGACTTCCTGGTGGAGACCTTCGCCTCCGACGAGTACGTCGACGGGCTCATCGAGGCGGGCCAGGTGCCCCCCATCGAGGGCGTGGAGGACCGGCTCCAGGAGAGCGAGCACGCCGACTTCGCCGTCTTCACCCACCAGCTGGTCTCCGAGGCTCCGAGCTTCACCCAGTCGTGGGACCAGGCGCTCTCCCCGTCCGCCTCGCAGGCCCTGCTGACCAACCTCCAGCTGCTCTTCCTCGGCGACATCACCCCCGAGGAGTTCTCCCAGGACATGGAGCAGCACCTGTGAGGACCGCGACCCCCGCGGAGCGGCCCGGGTTCGCCTGGGCCGCTCCGGCCCTGCTGTTCTTCGGCCTGTTCGGCCTGGCGCCCGTCGCGGTGGTCGTCTACCTCAGCCTCACCGCGTGGAACGGGCTCGGCTCCCCGCAGTGGGTGGGCCTGGACAACTGGCGGGCGCTCCCGGGCGACGACGACGTCACCCGGGGACTGGGCGTCACCCTGGCACTGACCGCGCTGTGCTGGGCGACGCAGACCCCCCTGGCCCTGGCGTTCGGCACATGGGCGGCGGGACACCAGCGCGCACGGGCCGTGGCGAGCGCCGTGTTCTTCCTCCCGCTCCTGCTGTCCACCGCCGCCATCGCCCTGATCTGGAAGGCGCTGCTCGACCCGAACTTCGGCCTGCCCTCCCAGATCGGCCCCTGGATCGGGCTGCCCGACGGCAACGTGCTCGGCAACCGCTCACTGGCCCTGTACGCGATCGTCCTCATCCTGCTGTGGCAGTTCCTGCCGTTCCACATGCTGCTCTACCAGGCGGCGGCACGGCAGATCCCGACTTCCCTCTACGAGGCCGCGGAACTCGACGGGGCCTCCCCCCTCCGGAGGTTCTGGCACATCACCGTCCCCCAGCTGCGGCACACGATCATCGCCTCGTCCGTGCTGATCCTGGTCGGGTCGATGACCTACTTCGAGACCGTCCTGCTGCTCACCGACGGCGGTCCGGGCAACGCGACCCGCATCCTGCCGCTGCACATGTACGACCAGGGCTTCATCGCCTTCGAGATGGGCTACGCGAGCGCCGTCGCGGTGCTGCTGGTCGTGATCGGCACCGGGCTGTCGCTGCTGGTGGTGCGCGTGACCGGCTACGCCCGTATGACCAGCCAGAGAGAGGGAGTGTGACATGGCCGCCCGAACCAGGCCCTCCGTCGGCGGCGGGATCGGGGCCGCGCTGTGGCTCGTCGTCGTCGCCGTGCCGATCTACTACCTGCTCGTCACCAGCCTGCGCGGGCCGGGCGACTACATGGCCGACGGCCCGCTGGCCCTGCCCGACAACCTGACCCTGGACAACTACCTCAACGTCCTCGAGGTGGGGTTCCTGCGGTTCCTCGCCAACAGCCTGGTCGTGGCGTGCGGCTCCGTGGCGCTGGTCCTCGCCGTGGCCCTGCCGGCGGCGTTCGCGATCGTGCGCGGCCGCAGCCGCGCCCTCCGCGTGGCGTTCCTGCTGTTCCTGCTGGGGCTGGCGGTCCCCGCCCAGGCGGTGATCATCCCGATCTACCTGATCATCACCCGTCTGAGCCTGTACGACAGCCTCACCGCGATCATCCTGCCCACCGCCGCGTTCACACTGCCGATCTCCATCGTGGTGCTGACCAGCTCGCTGCGCGACGTGCCCGGCGAGCTCTACGAGGCGATGGCGCTGGACGGCGCCACCAACCTCCAGGCGTTCCTGCGCCTAGTGCTCCCCCTGGCGCGCCCCGGCGTGGTCACCGTGGCCATCTTCGTGGGGCTCAACGCCTGGAACAACTTCCTCTTCCCGCTGGTGCTCACCCAGAGCGAGGAGAACCGCGTCCTCCCCCTGGGCCTGTGGTCCTTCCAGACCCAGTACGGCACCGACGTGCCCGGCCTGATGGCCGCCGTGGTCCTCTCCACCCTGCCGATCTTCGCCCTCTACCTGTTCGGGCGCAGGCACCTCCTGGGCGGGCTGGCCGCGGGGTTCGGCAAGTAGGAAACCCCTCCCGACCACACGCGAACCGCACTGACGAAAGGCCACGATGACGATCCTCCCCGCCACCGCCGCGCTCTCCGGGACCATCGCCAACCCGGTGCTGCCCGGGTTCCACCCCGACCCCTCGATCCTGCGGGTCGGGGACGACTACTACCTGGCCACGTCGACCTTCGAATGGTGCCCGGGGGTGGTGCTGCACCACTCCAGGGACCTGGTCCGCTGGCGTCCCCTGGGCGGTGCGCTGACCGAGGCGCGGCTCCTGGACCTGAGGGGGCGCCGGGACTCCGCCGGCGTGTGGGCCCCCTGCCTCTCCCACAAGGAGGGGCTGTTCTACCTGATCTTCACGAACGTGGAGAACTACGCGGGCGGCTTCTGGGACACCCCCAACCTCGTGACCACCGCACCGGCGGTCACCGGCCCCTGGTCGGACCCGGTGCCCCTGCACTCCAAGGGGTTCGACCCGTCGGTCTTCCACGACGCGGACGGCCGCAGCTGGGTGCTGTCCAACCTGAACGACTGGCGCCCCGACAGGAACGCGTTCAAGGGGATCGTGCTCCAGGAGCTGGACACCGACGCGATGCGCCTGGTCGGCGAGGCCCGGCTGATCTTCGCCGGGACCGAGGCGGGTGTGACCGAGGGGGCGCACCTGTACCGCAAGGACGGCTGGTACTACCTGATGACCGCCGAGGGCGGGACCACCTGGGACCACCAGGTCACGGTGGCGAGGTCGCGCCGGATCGAGGGCCCCTACGAGCCCGACCCGGCCGGCCCGACCCTGACCTCGCGCCCCGACCCCTCGCTGGTCCTCCAGAAGGCCGGCCACGGGAGCCTGGTGGAGACCCGGGACGGCGAGTGGTTCCTGGCGCACCTGGCCTCGCGCCCCCTCACCGAGCGCGGGAGGTGCGTGCGCGGACGGGAGACGGCGCTCCAGCGCGTGGCCTGGTCGCCCGAGGGGTGGCCGCGGGTGGAGGGGGCCGCGCCCCGCGAGGAGGTGCCCGGCCCCGGGCTGGAGCCCCACCCGTGGCCGGAGCCCCCGGAGACGGACGGCTTCGACGCCGCCGAGCTCCGTCCCGAGTGGAGCACCCTGCGGCGCCACGCCTCCGCGGACTGGCTGTCGCTGGAGGAGCGCCCGGGGCACCTGCGCGTCCGGGGCGGGCAGTCCCCCGCGGGCACCGGGTCGCCGAGCCTGGTGGCGCGGCGCGTCCAGCACGAGCGGTGCGCCATGGAGACGGTGATGGAGTTCCGCACCCGCACCTTCCAGCAGATGGCCGGCCTCACGGCGTACTACAACACCCGGCACTGGCACTACCTGCGGATCGGTTTCGACGAGGAGGAGGGGATGTTCGCGAGGGTCCTCACCTGCGACCGGGGCCGGTACCGGGAGGTCGGGCACCGTGTCGTGGTCGAGGACTGGGAGCGGTACCACATGAGGGCCGCGATCGACGGCGCCGAACTGCGGTTTGGCCTCTCCCGGGACGGGCGCTCGTGGACCGACATGGGCGTGGTGCTGGACGCGGGGATCCTCTCCGACGACCACGCGGCCGAGCGCGAGGGCGGCGAGGGCGGCCATCCGGACCGGGAGGGCAACGCCGGCCTGGTGAGGGCCTGGGGTTTCACGGGCGCCTTCCTCGGCCTGTGGGTGCACGATCTCGCCGGGACCGGGTGCCACGCCGACTTCGACCACGCGTCGTACCGGGAGACGGTGCGCCCCGCCCGGTGATCCCGCGCCGGTGCGGCGGACGGGGGCCGGTCCCGACCCCCGGGGTCGGGGCGCCGGCCCCGGGGGTCGGGGCAGCGGGGTCCGGCGGGCGCGGGTCCCGGGGCTGCGGGCCGCCGCGGGGCGGCACACGGCCGGGCGCTGTGACGCACGGCGCGCTCCGGCGCAAGGAGCGGGCGGGCCGCAGGGCCCGTCCACTCGTTTACGGAGCCGCAGGCGTCACACTGTCACCATTTTCGGACCGACCACAATTGCCTTGAGGTCCCATCCCCCGCGCGTCACGGGAGCGGGCCGGCGCCGAGGCGGGCCCGGGGCCCGACCGCGGGGACGGACGGAACGGAGCGGGCCCCGCGCGTCCGTGACACGCGGGGCCCGTCAGGGCTTCCCGGAGGCCGGGGCGCCACGCCCGTCAGGACCGCCGGGCGGCGGCCCGGTCGGCCCCGTCGCGGGCGCCCTCGCGGCCCGGGCCCGTCTGTCCGGGCTCCGGCCGCCCGGCGCCCCCACCGGGCCGGTTGGCCTGGTGGAAGGCCTGCTGGGCCTGGTTCTGCCGCTCCCACCGCACGAAGCGCTCGCTCTCGCCGAGCGCCATCGTGGTCAGCCACACGGCGACGCCGATGTCGTCCGCGAGGCCGAGCAGGGGGATGAACAGTTCGGGAACGAAGTCGACCGGCGAGACGATGTAGACCGCCAGCACCAGCATGCCGAGCAGCTTCCCGCTGCTCAGATCCGGGTACCGGCCGCGCATCTTGGCCCCGAGCATGCGTGGGACGGCCCCGACCCGCTTCCAGACAGAGATGTCGGTGTCGGAGTTCTGGATGACCTGCCAGGCGGCGGCTCCGGCCGCGGCACGGTTTGCCTTGCGCATCGTTGGTCTCCTCAGGGGGCGTCTGACTTCTCAAGATATGACGCGAAGTCCCCCCGATTCGTTCCCGCGGGAGCACGACCCAACCCCCGACGAGACGCACACGACACACGTGCCCGCCGGGGAGTTTTCCACAGTTCGGCCGCGGGCACTGGTGGGAGGCGGAGCGGAGGGGCATCCTTGGGTGGGAAGGACGGAGGTGAGGAAACGAACGCGCGCACATCCCGCGAACACGGCGGGCAAGGCACACACACGTCCACCGGGCCGGCGGAGAACGGCCCGCCCGCCCCCTGGCGGCACGCGACCGGCCTCCCGCCCCGGGCCGGTCCCCCGGGACCCGCGCGGGAGGCGCCGCGCACGGGCCGCGCACGCGGGTTCCCGCCCCCGGCCCTTCCGGCCGGCCCGCGCCTCCTGTTCAATGGCGACAAATGCGAGGTCTCCCCCCTTCAGCCACACATTCGTTACGATGCGTTCGGGTGGCACCTTCGACGCGGAAGGCCGCTCTGCTTCAGATCTCTCCCGAGCGCGCAGAACCGATGGAGCTTGCCCAGTGTCCAGAGCCCAACCTCGGTCGGCGACGACCGTCGCCCTGTTGGCGGATATCCCCAGCACGGGCCATGTGGGCGAGGTCCGGGCGCAGCGGTTCGCGATGCGGGGCGAGGGCATCGGCGAGCGCAGCTCCGCGTTCGTCGCCTTCGCCAGGCAGCAGGTGGACGCCGGCCGCAAGGTCGTCGCGCTCTACCCCGCCTGGCGGTCCGAGGACGCCGAACGCGCGATCAACTTCGCGCGCGGCTCCATGCGCACCGACCACGTCGCGGGGATCGCCGTCGACCTCTCCCCCCTGGCGCTGTCACTGATCGCGGACCAGCTCGCCTACCTCGCCCCCTACCTGCCGCCGGGCATGGTCGCCGCGCTCTGCGACGAACTCCCCCGGCACCTGCTCGCGGGCGCCTGGCTGAAGACGGTCTCCGGCCTGTCCACCATCCCCACCTCGATGCGCCAGCACATGGGCTCCTTCGCCCCGTCCGTGTCCTTCCTCGCCTACTGCGCCCCCACGGCCCGCGTGGGACGCCTGCGTCCGGCCGACGTCTCCCGGACACTGCCCTTCCGCCCGGTCCAGCCGGTCCAGCTGCTCTGCTCCACCCCCGACCCGGCCATCACCGGGGTCTTCGACGACAACCTGCCGCAGGCCATCCAGCCGGTGGCCACACGCACCCTTCCCGCCCAACCGCTCGGGCCCGTGTACTGGGGGACGTCCCGGTACGTGGAGTTCGTGGCCCTGAGCGCCCACCCCCAGGCGCTCGCCTACGCGGCGGGCGCCATTCGCGCCTCCTACTGCTCCTGGTGCGGCGAACCCATGTCGGGCAGACCGTGCCCCTTCTGCTCGGCCGACAGCCCCCGGACCGGCGCCGGCGTCCGGACACCGCAGGCGCCCCGGCCCCCCGTGCCCGAATCCGCGCCCCGGCCGCAGCGGCGCCCGCCCTCCGGACCCGCGCGGGGCCCGGTGGAGGACCCGCCGCCCGGCCACGCGCGAGGCCGGCGCCGGGCGGGGCCCGTACCCTCCGACCCGCCGTCCGACGGCGCTCCCCCGCCCCCGGGCGGCGGGGACGCCTCCGACGGCGGCCCGACCCCACCGACCGCCGACCGGCCGGAGGGCGCCCCGTTCGCGGGCCGCGCCCTGTGGCCCGGGACACCCAGGACCTACTCCCGCTAGGGCCCGCGACCGCGCCGGCCCGACGGGCGGACGGCTCCGCGACGACACTGGAAACGGAAAAGACCCCCTATGAACCCCCGTCAGCGACGTGGCGTGCTGCTCATGGTCGTCGCCGCCATCGGCGCCGTCGCCGTGTTCGCGTCCGTGTTCACCTACCTCAACTCGCAGCAGGACCGCCTGGGCGAGTTCGCGACCGTCCTCCGCCTGTCGGAGGACGTGGACGCCTACCAGCCCGTCGGCGAGGACTCCGTCGAACGGGTGCAGGTGCCGAGGATGTACTTCGACCCCGAGGTGTTCATCACCGACCTGGCCGACGTGGACACCCCCGCCGACCAGGAGCTCGTCGCCGCCTCCCACCTGGAGGAGGGCGTCTACCTCCAGCGCGGCATGGTGCAGCCCCAGCCCACCCTCACCACGGGTGAGCGGGAGATCGCGATCATGGTCGACGCCGAGACCGGTGTCGCGGGCAAGGTGCAGCGCGGATCCTTCGTGGACATCTACGGCACGTTCCAGCCGCGCGACCACGGTGAGGCGTGCGCGGTGCGGATCATCACCGAGGTCGAGGTCCTCGACATCGGGGAGCTCCGCTCCCAGGAGCGCGAGAACGGCGGTGTCTCCGGGGTCGTCCCGGTGACCTTCCGCCTCGATCCGCAGGCGGCGCTCCAGCTCGCCTACGCGGAGGACTTCTCCACCAAGCTCCGGCTGGCCCTGGTGAGCGCCGACGGCGGCGGCTCGCCCGGGGCCAGCGAGTTCTGCAGCGGGGACTTCGACGACCTCGCCGGGGGCGCGACCCCCGACGAGGGAGAGACGACCGACGAGCGGCCCGCGCCGCATGGGGGGTAGACGTTGATGTTCCGAGTCCTGGCGGGGATGCCCACCTCCGAGGCGGAGCTGGTGCTGGCCGCCCGCTTCGAGGAGCTGGGCAGCGCCGAACTGGTGGCCTCCCGGCCCACCACCTCCGCGCTGATCGACGCGGCGGGGGAGTTCCCCGAGATCGACGTCGTGCTCATCCACCAGGAACTGGGGCCCGCCCCGGTGTTCGACGCCATCCGCGACCTGTCCCACCGCC
This sequence comes from Nocardiopsis sp. NPDC101807, assembly GCF_044766605.1. Lineage (NCBI taxonomy): Bacteria > Bacillati > Actinomycetota > Actinomycetes > Streptosporangiales > Nocardiopsidaceae > Nocardiopsis > Nocardiopsis sp. NPDC101807. Next base: position 1,142,124 of record NZ_JBIWMK010000001.1, read on the forward strand.
ACCCCCAGCTCGCGATCCTCCTGGTCTCCCCCACCATGGACCCCGACACGTTCACCGGGGCGATGGAGGCCGGCGCACGGGGCGTGCTGCCCCACGACTCCGGGATCGCCGAGCTGGAGACCCGTGTCACCAAGGCAGCTGAGTGGTCGCGGACCCTGCGCCGCCACCTGGAGTCGGCGTCCCTGGACCTGCCCGCCTCGGGGGTGCGCGGCCGGATCATGGCCGTCAGCGGCGCCAAGGGGGGCGTGGGCGCCACCACCTGCGCCGTCCACCTCGCGATGGTCGCGGCGGCCGCCGGACGGGTCGTGTGCCTGGTGGACCTCGACCTCCAGACGGGCGACCTGCCCGCGTTCCTCAACCTGCGCCACCGCCGCTCCATCAGCGACCTGGTCGACGCCGGGGACGACATCACCCCGGGGATGCTCGCCGAGACCCTGTACGTGGACCACCGCGGCCCGCACGTGCTGCTCGCTCCCGAGCACGGCGAACGCGGCGAGGACGTCACCGCCCGCGCCACCCGCCGTGTCCTCAACGCGCTGCGCTCCCGGTACGAGCTGGTGGTGGTGGACTGCGGCTCGACCATGAACGAGGCCACCGCCATGGCGGTGGAGCTCGCCGACACCGCGGTCGTCACCGTCACCCCCGACGTCCCGGCCCTGCGCGGCGCCCAGCGGCTCATGGGCATGTGGGAACGGCTGCAGATCCGCTCCCACGAGGACGTGTACTCGCTGGTCACACGGCACAGCCGCAAGAACGAGATCCAGCCGGACTTCCTCCAGCAGCTGCTGGGCACCAGGGTGCTGCGCACCCCGGTCCCCGCGGCCTACCGGGCCCTCGAACCCGGGGAGAACAACGGCGATCCGACCAAGGTCACCGACGAGGGCCTGCGCAAGGCCTTCGCGCGCCTGGCCGCGGAGCTGGACCTGCTGAGCCCGCCGGCCCCTCCGGGCAGCGGCGGCAAGGGCGGGCCGACCACGCCCTCCGGCGGGCTGGGGTCGTTCGCCGCCCTCGCGGACCGCCAGGCGCTCGCGCCGTCCACCCGCGACGTGTCCGGGTTCCTCAACGCGTCGGTCCCCGACCCGGCCCGCAGGGCCGCCAACGGGTCCTCGGCGACCCCGTCGGGCGGCCACCCGGCGGCGGGGCCCTGGGGCGGCGGGGGCCGCGGTGGGTTCGATGGCTGAGCCGCGGTCCGCGCGCGCACGGCGCCGCCGCGACGACGGCGCGGTCATCGTCGAGTTCGCGGCCGCGGTGCCGTTCATGATGCTCGCCCTGGCACTGGTGTGGCAGGTCCTGCTCCTCGGCATCACCTCGATGTACGCCTCGCACGGCGCCGCCGAGGCCGCCCGCCAGGCCTCCGTGACCCCCGACGACATGGAGCGCGTCGGTGAGGAGGCACGCAAACGGGTGCGTCCGCCGTGGGACGGCGAGGACGTGATGACGGTGAGCGTCGTCGAGCGCGACGGCGGGCGGTTCGCCCGGGTCACCCTCGCCATGCCGATCTTCCTGCCCGGGGTCACGGGGCCGTGGGACATCACCGGTGAGGCCCTGGTCGTCCCCGAGGTGGAGCCGCGGGGGACCACGCCATGAGCCGACCGACCGCCGGCCCCGGCCGGGGCGGCCCCGCCGCCCGGAGGTCCTCCCCCGGGCGCCCGCGCGGTGGAGCCGCACGGCGCGTACCGCTCGGCGCCCGGCCGGGGCGGGACGCCGACCGCGGCGGCCCGCTCCTGGAGTTCGCGGCGTTCTTCCCGATCCTGCTCCTGACCGCGGTCGTCGCGATCGAGGCGTTCCTGGCCTTCGTCGCCGTCGAGCGCCTGGAGTCGGCCGCGCGCGCCGGCGCCCGGGTGGCCGGGGCCGAGCAGTTGCCGGGCGCGGAGGCGGCGGCCCGGGAGGCCCTGCCCTCGTGGCTGGACGGCGCGACCGTCACCAGCGGGACCAACGACAGCGAGGGCTTCTACGTGGAGGTGTCGCACCCGCTGCCCATCGTGTTCTCGGCGTCGGGGCTCGACCTGACCCTGACGCGTCGCGTGGACATGCCCAATGTGTGAGGCGGGAGCGGCGCCCCGCGCCCGTCCGGGGGGAAGGAGACGAGGGACATGGGCCTGAAGGACCGCCTCGAGGAGGACCGCGTGGTCGAGGGCCGCGCGGACAGCGCCAGCGTGACGCACTGGCGGCGCCGCCTCCTGGAGGAGATCAACCTGGAGGACCTCACCCAGCTGACCCTGGCGCAGCGCCGCGTGCGGCTGGAGAAGGTCGTGGGGCACATCCTCACCCGCGAGGGCCCGGTGCTGTCCGACCGCGAGCGGTCGCTGCTGATCCGCAGGGTCGTGGACGAGGCCCTCGGCCTGGGTGTGCTGGAGCCCCTGCTGGCCGACGAGACCGTCACCGAGATCATGGTGAACGGCCCCGACAACGTGTTCATCGAGCGCGGCGGCAGGATGCAGCGGGTGGACGCCACCTTCAACGGCGAGGAGCAGCTCTACCAGACCATCGACCGCATCGTGTCGCTGGTCAACCGCCGGGTGGACGAGTCCTCGCCGATGGTCGACGCCCGCCTGCCCACGGGCGAGCGCGTCAACGTGATCATCCCGCCGCTGTCGCTGTCCGGGCCGATCCTGACCATCCGGCGCTTCCCCAAGCCCTACCCCATCGACGAGCTCGTGCGGATGGGCAGCCTGGACGCGCCGACGGGCATCCTGCTGGCGGCGATGGTGCGGGCCCGGTTCAACATCGTGGTGTCCGGGGGCACCGGCACGGGGAAGACCACGTTCCTCAACGCCGTGTCGGCGTTCGTGCCGACCGACGAGCGCATCGTCACCATCGAGGACTCCGCCGAGCTCCAGCTCATGCAGGAGCACGTGGTGCGGTTGGAGACCAGGCCGGCCAACATCGAGGGCCGGGGCGAGATCGCCATCCGCGACCTGGTCCGCAACGCGCTGCGGATGCGCCCCGACCGCATCATCGTCGGCGAGGTGCGCGGCCCGGAGACCATCGACATGCTCCAGGCCATGAACACCGGCCACGACGGCTCCCTGGTGACCGTGCACGCCAACTCGGCCGACGACGCCATCCACCGGTTGCAGACCCTGGCGACGCTGGGCGACGGCAACGTGCCCTACGACGCGATCCGCGACCAGATCAACAACGCGGTGGACGCCATCGTGCACCTCGGGCGCTGGCCGGACGGGTCGAGACGGGTCAACGAGATCGCCGTGGTCTCCTCGCGCCGCCGGGAGGAGTTCCGGCTGGACCCGGTGATGACCTTCGACGCCCTGCCCACGGGGCCCAACCGGTCCGTGTCCGGCGAGTTCCGGCACTACCCGATGCCGCGGCACATGGCGGGACGGATCTACCACGTGGGCGAGGCCATCCCGGCGGCGTTCGGCGTCGTCCCCGACGAGGGCGTCGCGGGCCGATGGTGAACCCCCTTCCCGCGCCCTCCGGGGCGTGCCCGCCCCCCACCCGATTGGAGCCCCGGTGACCTGGCAGTTCGTAGTGATCCTCGGCGGCCTGGCCGTGGTCCTCGCCCTGGCCCTGTGGGGGCTGTGGGAGTTCGTCGCCAGCGCCGAGCAGCGTCGCATGATCGCCGCCCGCAGCGCCCTGGACCGGGCCGAGTACGAGGCGTCCACGCCGGCCGCCCGCCTGGACGCGGCCATCTACCGCACCCAGTGGGGTTCGCGTCTGTACCGCCGGATCGCCAGGTCCGGGGCGGACGTGCGCCTCTCGACGTTCGTGCTCGCGCTGACCGGCGGATCGCTCCTCGCGGTGGTCGTGGTCTGGCAGGTCCTGGCCCCGTTCTTCGGCCTGCTGGCCGCGGTCGGGGTGGCGTTCCTCTTCTTCTCCTACCTGAACCGGGCGGAGGCCAAGCGGCGCGAGGAGTTCACCGCCCAGCTGCCGGACCTGGCGCGGGTCCTGGGCAACGCGACCTCCGCCGGGCTGGCGCTGCCCACGGCGGTGGCGATGGCCGCCGAGGAGCTGGACGGGCCCGCCGGGGAGGAGCTGGGCCGGATGGCGGAGTCGATGAAGCTCGGCGCCGGCTTCGAGGAGGCCGTGCGGGAGCTGCGCGAGCGGATGCCCTCGCGGGAGCTGGGTGTGCTGCTGTCCACACTGGTGGTGGCGTCGCGCTCGGGGGGTTCGCTGGTCACGGCGCTGCGCAACATCTCCACGACGCTGGAGAACCGCAAGGAGACCCGGCGCGAGGTGCAGACGATCCTCAGCGAAACGACGAGCACCGTGTGGGCTCTGGGGTTCATGTCGGTGGGCGCCCTGTTCCTGATCAACGGCATCGAGCCCGGGATCATGCGCGTCATGACCACGTCCGTCGCGGGGGTGACGGTGCTCCTGGTGGTGGCGGCGCTGTTCGCGCTCGGTTTCCTGCTGGTGTCCCGCATCACCAAGTTCGACCTCTAGAAGGACTCCCCCGATGAGTGTGCTCCCCACCCTGGTCCCGCTCGCCGCGGCGCTGGCCGGCGCCCTGGTCGTGCTGACCGCCTGCTACGGCCTGTACCTGACCATGTCGCGGACCCGGGTGGAGGTGGGCGGTCCGGCGGCCCGCGCACCCCGGACCAGGACGGAGGAGACGTTCTTCCTGCACCGCCTGACCGAGGCGATCGGCAGGCCCTTCGTCACGTCGGTCCTGGCGTCGATGAGCCCGCGGATGCGCGCCTCCGTCACCGAGCGGCTGGAGGCGGCGGGGCGCCCGGACGGGCTGACCGTCGAACGGTACGTGCGGCGCAAGATCGGCGAGGTGGCGCTGTACGGCCCCCTGGGGCTGCTGATGTTCGCCGTGGGCAGCCCTCTGGTCGGCGTGGTCGTGCTGGCGTTCATGGGGTTGACCGATCTCAGCATGTACGTCCAGGGCCAGGAGCGGGCCGACCGGGTGCAGTCGCAGCTGCCGGACTTCCTGGACGTGCTCTCGGTGACGGTGAGCGCGGGGATGTCGTTCCGGGCCGCCGTGGCCAGGGTGGCCGAGTCGATGCCCGGGGTGCTCGCCGACGAGTTCACGCTCGCCCTCCGGCAGATGGAGCTGGGGACGTCCCGGCGCGAGGCCTTCGAGATGCTGCGGCGCCGTACCCGCAACGAGTCGCTGAGCAAGTTCGTGACCGCCATCCAGCAGGCGGAGGAGCTGGGCGCACCGCTCAGCGACACCCTGGTGGACATCAGCCGGGACATGCGCCGCGCCGACGCCCAGTACATGCGCCGCAAGGCCCAGAGGATGAACCCGCGCGTGACGATGGTGACGGCGGTGACCCTGCTGCCGGGGCTGCTGATCCTCATCGTCGGGTCCATGTTCCTGGGCACCGAGATCGACCTCGGCGCCATCTTCGGCGGCTGACCGCCGGGCCCTCGGGCGTCCCCCGACCGCGGTGGCGGCCCCTCCCCGTGCTCGGGGAAGGGCCGCCCGGGGCCGGCCGGGCCCCCGCCGCCCGCGGTCGGCGGCGGAGGGCCCGCCGGTCACCCGTCGGAGGGGAAGAGTCCGGGGTCGCCCACGTCCAGCAGCGGTTCGTGGATCCCGTCGCCGGAGGTGTCGGTCCAGTCGTGGTTGCCCGCGCCGACGAGGGTGTCGTACAGCGCCAGCACCCCGGCCCGGTCGGTCGGCTTGGCCGGGCCCGCGGCCAGCAGGGCCAGGCCGCCCGCGGCGTGGGGCGAGGCCATCGAGGTACCGCTCATGGACCCGTAGCCGCCACCGGGCATGGTGGAGGTGATGCAGGAGCCGGGTGCGGCGATCTCCACGACCGAGCCGTAGTTGGAGAAGTAGGACAGGGTGTCGTCGTCGTCACCGGTGCAGCGGAGCGTGCCGCCGGTGCCCCCGGGTGCGCCGTCGGAGTCGGCCATGGAGGAGACCGTCAGGACGTCGGGGTGGTTGGCCGGGAAGAAGTTCGCGGCGTTGGTGGCACTGTTGCCCGCGGCGACGGCGAAGGCGACGCCGGCGTCGACGGACCCGGCGATGGCCCGGCTGAGGGCCTGGTTGGTGCACCCCTGGCAGCCCAGGCTCATGTTGGCCACGGCGACCTGGTCGGCGTTGGCGGCGACGTAGTCCACGCCCGCCGTGATCCCGGCGAGGGAGCCGCTGCCGCCGGAGTTCAGGACCTGCACGCTCCAGATGGCGGCGCCGGGCGCCACGCCCACCACGCCCTCGTCGTTGTCGACGGCGGCGGCGGTGCCCGCGACGTGGGTGCCGTGGCCGTTCCCGTCGGCGCCGGTGACGGGGACGCAGGTCCCGCTCGTGCAGTTCACGGCGTCCACGACGTTCAGGTCGGGGTGGCCCGCGTCCACACCCGTGTCCAGGACGGCCACGGACACGTCGGGCACGTAGTCGGCCTGGCCGTTGATGGCCAGGCCGGGGTTGTCCGGGGCGAACGTGCGGGCCACCCCGTCCGGGACGTCCTGCGCGAAGGTGTGCATGACCTGGTCCTCCTGGACGAAGGCCACGTCGGGGTCCTGGAGCAGGGCGGCGGCGTCGGCGGCGGTCATGTCGGCCGCGTAGCCGGTGAGCGCGTGCTCGTAGACGCTGCTGGGGTCGTCTCCGTGGCGGTCGGCCACGTCGTCCGGGGAGGCGTCCCCGTCCAGGACGACGATGTAGGTGCGTTCTGCCGTGTCCGTCGTGTCGGGGCCGGGGCCGCCGTCGGCGAGGGCCGGGCTCGCGAGCACGGCGGGTAACAGGGCTGCGGCCGCGAGGACCGCACCGAACTTGCGCATGGTGGGAGGAACCCTTCGGGGAGGGGGCGGGGGATGCGGGGGGGTGGCCACCCTGCTCCCATCATGCGCGCCGGCCCGGGTGAGGACAATACGTGGTCACTACGTAACTTCCCGGAGCGACCGGGGCTACGTAGGGCGTTTCCGCGGACACTGACGGACACCGGCGCGGCGGTTCGCGTCGGGCCCCGGAGACCGGTCGCTCCGGAGGGACACGTGTCGTGACCGGTTGCGGGAACGGCCCCGCCCCCACCGCCGCCAGGGGCGACGGCGGTGGCAGTGGGAGCGGGTCTCCTCACGGTCGACCGCGGGCGGCACGACGCCCACGGTTCCGGACAGCGGCTACGCGGGCCCGCCCGGAGGGAGGGGGATGGCGGTCAGCACGGGGAACAGCGCGGACTCCTCGTAGTCCAGGTGCGCCTCCAGCTCCCGCGTCATCCGGTCCAGCTCACGTCGGAAGGCCTCCGGATCGGCGGTCGCCAGGTCGCCGATGAGCGCCTCCAGCTCTCCGCGGACGCGGTCCACGGTGCGGTGTTCCTCCGACAGCCTCCTCAGCGCCTCCTCCAGGTGCGGGTCCGCCTCCGCGAGGCGGGGGAACATCGACTCCTCCCCCGTGTGGTGGTAGTGCAGGGACTCGCAGAACGCCAGGCAGTGCTGCCGCAGCTGGAGGTTGAGCCCGAGCCTCGGCTCCACGTCCGCCTCCCGCTCCTCCCTGGCCGCGCGTTCCGCGAGGAAGGCGTCGGCCTCCTCCCGGACGTGCCGGAGCTGGGCGCGCAGCCAGGTGTGGATCTCCACCAGCTTCTCGGCGAGGTTGGCGGCCTCGGACGGGCCCGGGGAGTGGGTCCGCTCCAGTGCCACCACCGGCAGGACCCTGGCGGTCCCGGCCTGGTAGTCGCCGTACCCGGGGACCAGGCGCACGATTTCGGCGAACCACCGGTCCCGTTCCGCGCCCTCGGCGGGAACGGCGACGGCGGTGAACTCCTCGGTGCCCAGCTCCACGGTGACCGCGGGGTGGGCGAGGAGGTTGTGGTACCAGGCGGGGTGGCGGTCGGAACCTCCTGCCGAGCCGACGACCAGCAGTTTCTCCTCCACTCGGACGAATCCGAGCGGGGTGGTGTGCTCGCGGCCCGATGTGGCGCCCGTGGTGGTGAGCAGCAGCAGGTCACCGCCCTCGAACATGCCGCCCACGCGGCCGCCGTTGGCGCGGAACTCCTCCACGACCGGGACGTTGAAGTCGCTGACGTGCGGTGCGGTCGGTGCGTACGGATCTGACACGGGTCTCCTTCGGGGTGTGGGGTGGGCGACCGCCCCCGAGGGATCCCGCACGCGACCGGAGGCGCGCACGGCGGACCGCGCGGCGGAGCACGCCGGCGGACCGCCCCTGCGCGCGGGCGCGGAAGGGTCGGGCGGGGTGACAGGGGTCCCGGAGGTGACCGGGTGTCGTGGAACTCGGGGAGGTCGCGGTGGATCAACGCGTTCGGGCGTGGCTCGGGCCGACGCCGCGCGGACTCCTAGGCGCGATGCATGGTGGGTGCGCTCACGGTGCTCTCCTCGACGATCAAGGTGCCTCCATGCCCGCCGACCGGCCCACTGCTCATGGTCGGGGCACGCGACACGCCGGTGAGCCTACCCCAGGGGGTAGGGCCGGGTCCACCGGAAAAGGTGTGCCTGCCCCATGGGGCGCGGCCTCCCCGGTCCGTAGCTTCGTGGACACACCGATCGAGACGAAGGCGGACCACAGTGAGCCCGAACCCGGGTACGGCCGGAGCGCCGCCCACCGACCCCGCGCCGACCCCGGTGCGCTCCCTCGCGCCGGACCTGGCACGGGGTTTCATGCTGGTGTTCATCGCCCTGGTGAACGCCCAGTTCTTCCTGGTCGGACCGGATCCCGTACGGACCTTCGGCGACCAGGCCGTGGCGGTCGTCCAGCTCACCCTGGTGAACGCCCGTGCCGTCCCCCTGTTCGCGTTCCTGTTCGGGTACGGGGCGGTCCGGATCATGGGCAGGGTCCGTGCCGGCGGGGGCGGGTGGATCCACGTCCGCCGGCTGCTGCGGCGGCGCGGCTGGGTGATGCTGGCGATCGGGGCGGTGCACGGCGTCCTGCTGCTGCCGGTGGACATCGTCGGCGCCTACGGGCTGGCGCTGCTCCTGTTCGTGGGGCTGACGCGGGCGCGCGATGCCGTTCTGCTGTGGACCGCCGGTCTGCTGGCGGCCGGGGCGACCGCCCTGAACACCGCGTTGACCGTGGCGCTGGCCGGCGCGGGCGGGGAGACCTCGATCGCGGCGCCGTCGCTGACCGAGGCCGGCTTCCTCGCCGCCTCGGCCGAACGGTTCCGGGAATGGCTGCTGTACACACCGGTCACGATGCTGACCGTCGCCATGCCGATGATCGCCCTGGGCGTCTGGGCGGCGCGGCGCCGAATCCTGGAGGAGCCGGGGGCGCACCGCCCCCTGCTGGTCCGCACGGCCGTGATCGGTCTCGGCGCGGCCGTCGCCGCGGGGTTGCCGAGCGCTCTGGTGTACGCGGAGCTGGTGCCCGCGGGAGCGCCCCTTCCGCAGGCCCTGCTGGAGCTCCTGCACGATGCCGTCGGCTGGTTCGGCGGCCTGGGCTGGGCGGCGCTGTTCGCCCTTCTCGCGGCCCGCTGGGAGGGGCGCCGCGCCGGCGGAGGGCCCTCCGCCGGGTACGGACCGGCGGTGTCGGCGGTGGCGGCGGTCGGACAGCGGTCGCTGACCTGCTACCTGGCGCAGTCGGTGGTGTTCACCCTGGTGTTCGCGCCCTACGGCGCGGGGCTGGGGGCGACCCTCGGCGTGGCCGGGGCCGCGGCGGTCGCGGTCGCCACGTGGCTGGCCACGGTGGTCCTGGCGGAGGTGCTGCGCAGGGCGGGGCGCCGGGGCCCCGCGGAGGCGGTGCTGCGCCGTCTGACCTATGCCGGGAGCACCCACGCCCCCTCCCCCTGAGAAGGCGGCCCGGGACGCGGCGACCGCATCGGCCGGTGGGCGATCGGAGAGGGGGTCTCGGCGCCCGGGGGCCGCACCTCGGCGGGGTCGGGGACGCGCAGGTCCGGTCGGCCGTTCAGCTCCACGAACGTGTACTGCGTGTACCACCGCTGCACCGGGACGGCGGGGGCCAGGAGCGACGGCGGCGCCTCCTGGGAGACGGGGCGCCCGTTGAGGACGGGGCCGACGTCCGCGGCTCCCTCCGTGGCGAAGGACAGCGGGACGCCGTCCTCCGTGGCGACGAGCGTGAACCGTGTCGCCTCCCGCGCGTCGGTGTCGGAGGTCCGGAAGTCCCCCTCCACCCGGACGGCGGGCACCTCCTCGGGCACACCGCCCGCGAGGTGCCCGTAGGCGTCCTCCGCGGGCGCGGGCGCGCGGAAGACCGTCTCGGCCTCTCCGGTGACCGTGCCGGCCTCCGCCGCGCGGACGAGCGGCCCGACCACCCCCTCCGGGGTGAACGTGGCGGCCGGCGCGGGCCCGGACCCGACCCGGTACCAGGTGGGGGCGCCGTCCCAGGCGCTCCCCTCCCCGCGCAGCAGCTCCCCGTCCACCGCCATCAGGTCGCTGGTACGCGACCCGCTGACGGTACTGCTCCAGCGGAGCGCGTCCGGGGGCCCGGACTGGCGCAGTACCCGGTCGAACAGGGTCGGGACGGTACCGGTGTCGGCGGGAAGGGGCTGGCCGAAGCCCTCGCCGTTCCCCGCGTGCGTGAGCACGGTGAGCTCGAAGGACTCCGCGGCCAAAAACGTGTCCAGCGACGCCGCCACCAGGTCCGCCCCGGAGAGCCGCGCGGACCCCTCCGGCTCCGCCCCGGCGCCGCCCCCGCCTTCCGGCGCGGCGGCGTCCGTCCCTTCCGCCAGGGAGTCCAGGAACAGGTACCCGCCGCCGAGCGCCGCACCGACGAACACACCCGCGGCGACCGCGAGGGCGAGGGGCCCGCCCGGCCGGCCCCGGCGCAGCAGGGCGCCGACGGGGCGCCCGGCGCCTCCGTCGCGCGTGCCCTCCCGGCCCGGGCCGGCGGGACCGGGGTGCGGCCGGACCGCCCCCGGGCCGTGTTCCGCCAGGGCCCGGGCGGCGTCGGCCCACCGCCCGGGCCGGTGCCAGGCCGTGTCGACCGGCGGCCAGTGGGCGTGGACGAGGCCGCGCAGGCGGTCGGCCCACACCTCGCGGGTGGCGTCGTCCTCGACCCCCGCGAGCAGCAGGCACTCCAGGTACGCCTCCTCCGACGAGGGCCGTCGCCCGGGGTCCGGCGACAACGCGCGGCTCAGCAGGTCGCGCAGCCCCTCGGGGACGGCGGACAGGTCGACGGAGCCCTCGGGGGCCCGGCCGGTCGCGGCGAACGCCACCAGGCACGCCCACGAGAACATGTCCGAGGCGGGGTCGGGCCGGGCCCCCGCGCGGCGTTCCGGGGAGAGCCACCCGGGGCCGCCCTCGGTCGTCGGCGCCTCGCCGGCATGCGACCGGCGCGCGAGCCCGTGGTCGATCAACCGCGGGCCGCCGGGGGCGACGACGACGTTGGCGGGCCTGACGTCACCGTGGGGCACGCCCGCCGCGTGGACCGACGCGAGGGCCTCCGCGGTCCCCGCCGCCAGGACGAGGAGCGCGCCGCCGGCCAGCGGACCGCTGTCTTCCAGGTGGCGGACGAGGTCGGCCCCGGGCACGTACGGGGTCGCCGACCACGGTCGGGGGCCCAGGCTCCCGCTGTCCTCGACCCTCACGCAGCACACGCCCCGTTTCCCCCGGACCACGGCGGGGGCGCCCGGCGCCCCCGGGGACGGGGACCGCTCCGGGTGGGCGAGCTTGAGCGCGACGGGCTCCCCGTCCGGCGACACGGCCGCGTGGACGGTGCCCGCGCCGTCGCGGCCGAGGCGGCCGATCAGCCGGTGGCCGCCGACCTCCTCCGGGTCGTCGCCGGCGAGGGGGCGGACGTGCGGTGGGAGGGGAGCAGACGGGGTGGGTGCCATGGGGGGAACGCTTTCGACTCTCCTGGGCCGTCGGCGCGGTGTCCGACCCGTCCAGCCACGACCCATGGGTACGGGAATCTCCTGGATACAGAGCGTACATTCCCGAACGCACCCGGGGACCTCCCCGCCCGCCTCCCGCGGCCTGGAGGAGGGGCCGGAGAACACGCGTGCACCGCGCCGGGCCCACGGCCCGGCAGGCCCCGGGGGCCGACCGACGGTGCGCCGCTCCCGGGGCGGGGAGCCGGGCCCGGACACAGCGGCCCGCCGGAGACGGAGGAGCGCGGAGGGCCCCATTGCAGCCGGGCGCAACCCCTGACAGGGGCCTCCGCCGTCGCCTACTGTGTGAACGCAGCGCCCGGCCACGGCTTCCGTCCGGCCGTGACTGGGCGCTGACCCGCCCTCATGTGGCCGCTGGAACCGGTGGGCCCTCGGTGGTCCCGTGGTCCTCCGGGGCCCCGGGCTCCTCCGGCTCGCCGCCTGCAGCGGTGTCCCGGCACTCCAGCACCGACTCCAGCAGCCCCGGGAAACGGATGTCCAGCTCCGTGTCGCGCAGGGAGATGAAGCAACGCGTGCCCTCGGTCCGGTTCTGCACCAGGCCGGCGTTGCGCAGGATCTTCAGGTGGTGGCTCAGCGTGGACTGGGCGATGGGGAGGTCGATGTCCTTCCACGCCCGCTCGCCCTCCATCGCCGCGAGCATCCGCACGATCCGCAACCTGGTCGGTTCGGCCAGCGCGGAGAGCACCGTCACCAGCTCCACGTCGTTGAGGGCGGGGTGCTCCTGCTCCCTGGGAGCCAAGGCGGTCCTCCTCGTGCGGGGCCTGGCCGACGACCAGACGGGATTTGGCTCATGGACAGTCGCGAGTGTACCTTCGTAGTTCGATGTTCGTCGAACATCGAACGCGCAGACAGGCTGGGGTCACCGACCCTCCCGCCCCGGCCCTGCCGCAGGAACCGCTACGCAGCAGGGGAAGAGGGCAACCATGTCCACCATCGCGCTGTCCGTGCTCGACCACGCCAGCATCGCCGAGGGGTCCACCCCCGGCCAGGCGCTCCGCTCCGCCCGGGAACTCGCCCAGCACGCGGAACGCGCGGGCTACACCCGCTTCTGGCTCTCCGAGCACCACAACATGCAGGCCATCGCCAGCGCCGCCACGTCGGTCTCGCTGGGGTTCATCGCCGAGGGCACGACCAGCATCCGGGTCGGCGCCGGCGGCATCATGCTCCCCAACCACTCGCCGCTCGTCATCGCCGAGCAGTTCGGCACCCTGGAAGCCCTCTACCCGGGACGCGTCGACCTCGGCCTGGGTCGCGCGCCCGGCACCGACCCGCGCACGATGGCGGCGCTGCGCCGCGACCACAGCGCCTCCTCGACGTTCCCCAGCGACGTCCAGGAGCTCCAGGCGTTCTTCGAGCCCGCCGAACCCGGCCAGCCGGTCCGCGCCGTTCCCGGCGAAGGGCTCCGGGTCCCCCTGTGGATCCTCGGTTCCAGCCTCTTCGGCGCCCAGCTCGGCGCCCAGCTCGGCCTGCCGTACGCGTTCGCCTCGCACTTCGCCCCCGACGCCCTGTACGAGGCCCTCAAGGCCTACCGTGCGGGTTTCCGGCCCTCCGCCCAGCTGGAGAAGCCCTACGTCATGGCCGGGGTGAACGCCTTCGTCGCCGACACCGACGAGGAGGCCCGCCGACTGTTCACCACCATGCAGCAGGCGTTCCTCGGCACCCTGCGCGGCGCCCGCGGGCGGCTGCGCCCGCCGGTCGAGAACCTCGACACCGCATGGCGTCCCGGCGAGAAGGAACGACTGGACCACATGCTTCGTTACTCGTTCGTGGGCTCCCCCGAGACCGTCCGCGAGAAGCTCGAACTGTTCGTCGCTGACACGGGTGTGGACGAGCTGATGGTGTCGTCGATGATCTACGACCAGTCGGCCCGCCTGCGCTCGTTCGAGCTGCTAGCGGAGGTGGCCGAACTCCGGCGTCCGGAACAGGGCTGACCCACACCCGAGCCGGGAACCGGTCAAGGGTGGCGGCGCCGAACTGTAGGCAGGCAGTGGCGCCGTCTTCCCGGTGAGGGCGGGCCGGGCGGGGCTTCGGCAGAACCCCGCCCGGCCCCGGCCCACCCCGGACAGCCGCCCCCGGAGGCCGCCCCCGGTCGCGACCGGCGGGCTCAGTCGCCCCCGCCGCCCCCGCCACCGCCGTCTCCTCCTCCGCCGCCGGAGTCACCGCCGCCACCGCCGAAGCCGCCCCAGCCACCGCCGCCGCCGGACCCGTCGCCGCCGGACCCGTCGAAACCGCCGTTCCAGCCGTCGCCGCCGGAACCGCCGCCGGAGGTGCCGCTCTCGGAGGTTCCGCCCTGGCAGAGCTCGGCGAACTCGCAGAGGGAGTCCAGGTCGATGGTTCCCCCGCCGCCCGCGTCCCCCCGGCCTCCCGAGCCGACGTTGGCCGCGGTGAGGTCCGGGCTGGGGGCCGGCGATCCGTCCTCGTACACCGTCCTGTGGGAGATCCCGCTGCGGGCGCCGGCCCGCAGCGCCCGGAAACCGGTGACCGCCGTACGGCGAACCGCCTGGTCCCGGGTCATCTCGGCCGTGGTCAGGGCCGTGCTGTTCCCGTAGCGCTCCCGGGCCCGCGCGACGACCTCGTCGCCCGCCGCGGTGTTGGGCAGGACGGCCGGACCGCCCGTCGCGGCCAGGACCGCCTGTGCGGCGACGAGGAGGGCCGAGGCCGCGAGGCCGCCCGCCAGGGCCGCCAACCCCGGGTTCGCCGGCTTCACCAGGAAGAACGTTCCCGCTCCCACCGCGGCTACCAGCAGCGAGAGGATCCTCAGCCCGCGGATCGTCCTCGGGAGCCCGGCCCGCCGCCCCAGGATCGCGCGAACCTCGGGGGTGTCGACGATCAGGCCGGACCCGGCCAGGTCCCGTCTGATCTGCTCCACGCCGCGGCCGGTCACCACCCGGCGCACCATCTCCCGGGCGCTGACCCCGACGCGCTTCTTGAACGCCTTCACCAGGACGCGCCGTACGGGATCCTTCTCGTGCGCGTAGGGGCTGCCGGGCCCCACGAGGGTGAAGAACCCCCTGGCGGCCTGGCGCCGGATGCGGTCGCCCAGGAACGCGTCCACGACCGCGGTCTCCCCCACCCGCACCGGCCCCCCGGCGAGGAAGGCCAGCTCGTTCGCGCTCAACTCGTCGGGGTCGGGGGCCGGGACCGGTCCCGGGCTCCGCCGGAGAGCGGCACGGAGGTCGAGGTGGCCGCGGACGACCCGCAGAAGCGGGACGCCTCCGACCAGGAGGCCCGCAGCCACCCCCAGCACCAGGAAGAGAATAGAACCGCCGTCCATCCCCGCCGCCTTTCCGCGTCGGTGTCGGGATCACGCTCCCTCCGACCGTCCCGGCCGGAACGGCCCACCCATCCAACACCACGGCGCTACCGCGTACACGGGGTGGCCTGGCACTACACCCCCGGCCATGGCACCTCGACGGACCGCGTGCCATCATGGTCACTCGACGAGCACCGATCGTGACCTCCCTGGCAGCGCGGACGTGAACCACCGACTCCCCGGTTACCGGCATCCACCTGGGCCGACATCGAGCCCTGTGGAAAGTGTGTGGCCCCGTGCCCCGGAGGGCATCCTGAAGAAAGATGGCCACATCCGGCCAGGACGCGGGGCGGCACCCGAGCCCGTGTCGGATAGTGGTTCCCCAGGGTCACTCAGAACCCGCACGCACACCCCGTGGACCCCCGCCTCGGTTCACCGGCGCAGAGCCGCACCCAGTCGGCGCCCCCAGCCCTTCCCGCAAGGAGTCAGTTCCGTGAACAGTCCCAACAGGTTCTGGGTGACGCTCAGCACCTACCTGGCGCCCCCCTCCGAGAGGCAGGACGAGGGCGCGGGGATCGTCGAATACGCCGCCATCCTCATCCTCGTCGCGGCCATCGCCGTCGGCGTGTTCGCACTCGGAATTCCAGAGAACATCAGCGGGGCTGTCGGAACGGCCGTTTCCGATATTCTCAGTGGGCCCTGACGTGCGCAATGTCGCTCTTTTCCGACAAGGACGCACAGGGGACCGAGACCTGCACATGAACACCGACCGGGCATGCGAAAGCAAGAATGCCCATACCTTCAGAAGCCATACCTTCACCACGGGGGCCGGTTCCGCATTCCTCGGCCGCGGCACCGCGACCTCTCTTCTACTCCTCACCATCACCGGATGCGTGGTCGCCCCGGAATCAACCGGAAACGACAACGGCAACCCGGACTCGTCCGCCGCCCAGCCCTCCGAACCCGGCGATCGAGAAGAAACCCAACCCATCGCAAGCACCACAACCACAGCCACAGACCCCGGGAGCGATCTCCAGATAGACGTGTTCGCGCTCGAGAGGCTCGAGAACAACCTCGTCAGACTCAAGCTCGGGGTCACGAACAACTCTTCCGAGAGCTTCTCCCTCGTCGACGGGCTCTCCCAAGAAGGCGACCAGAGCACAGCGAGTCACGTATCACTCATCGATTCAGAAAACCAGAAGCGTTATCTGAGTTATGATCAAAGCAATGGAAAATGCTTCTGCTCTCCTCCTGTAGAAGGGTCCCTTCAGGCAGGTGAGTCGGTCGACATGTGGGTCATCTACCCGGAACCCCCACCGGAGCTGGAATCCATGACGGTTGTCACCGCCTTAGCGCCTCCTCTGCTCGACGTACCCTTGGGATATGCTTCGGAGAGCATCGAGAACGAGGGGCTCGCTGAGGCCGAGATCCTGGACCTCACCCTGATCTCGGACAACCTCGAGGACCAGACGGGCCGCACAGAGAGCGGGGACGAGGTCAGCATCATCCTCTCCTCGGACGTTTTGTTCGAGACGAACAGGGCAACCCTCAGCCCCGAAGCAGAGGAAATCCTCGAACAAGTGGCGACCGAGATCGACGATGCCACCTCGGCAACGGTGAATATTGACGGCCACGCGGACAACACCGGCAACGATTCCATCAATCTCCCGCTTTCCGAGGAACGAGCAGAAGCAGTGGAGACGACACTGAGCGAACTGGTCACCAGGAACGGCATCTCCTACGAGAGCGAGGGACACGGTTCAAGCGACCCCATCGCCGACAACAGTTCCGAAGTAGGACGAGAGCGCAACCGCCGAGTCAGTGTTACCTTTGAAAAGTAGGGGACAGCCGTGAGGAGAACAACTCGATCCGCCGGACTCCTGGCACTGACCGCGTCCACCTTCCTTGCCGTTTCTACCGGAATCCCCGGGGCATCTGCAGCTCCCCGCGCAAGCGATCTTGATGCGCTTGGAACGTCACAGGGAAACGCGACGGAGTCCTCCGGACTCATCGCCGAAGTCAACCAAGTGGAAACCAACGAATCGGGGAATATCCTCTCCGTCACCTGGAGCATCGAGAACCAAGCTTCGGAACGGGTGGTTCTCACCTGGCTGTACGGTCGCACCTACACCTACTCCGGAGCCAACTTCTCTGGTGTCACAGTAGCGAGCAATGAGGGGGCTTCCCGCCATCACCCGGTGATGGACGGCATGGGTGAGTGCCTGTGCTCAGGAAACAACTCCTCCTCCTTCAAAGAACGCCTGGAGGTCGGCGACAAGGTCTCCTATTGGTCCATGTTCTCGGTGCCGGGTGACGTCGATGCGGTGACGATCGAGATCCCCGGGTTCGAGCCCATCGAGGATGTTCCGATTTCCTGACCCCTGTCCCGCTCCCTTTCCGGACACCCGTAGGAGACGGCGTTGCCCACCCCCCACCGCCCCGCCCCCGGAGGCAGCCGACGGCCCTCCCCCAGCGGTCCGCCCGGACGCTCGGGCGCACGCCACGGGCCGCCTCGCGTGCGGGCCCGGATCGAACGCGCCTGCCGCTGGTTCCGTCCGGCGCGAAGATCCGACCGGGACGGGGGCGCGGCCCTCGTGGAGCTCGCGGCGGTCACCGTACTGGCCGCGGCGATCATGGTCTCGGTGTACCAGCTCGAACTGAGCCAGACCTTCAACAGCGGGGTCCGGCAGATGGTCTGCCTGGTCGAGGGGCCCGACTGCGGCGACGAGACGTGGGTCGACGCCGACCGGCCGGAGGAACCCGAGCAGTACGAGTGGAGCGGCGACGACCCCACCTCCACCGAGAACCAGAGCCTCGCCATGCGCATGGCCGCGGACGCCGGGTGGACCGACGGCGAATGGCAGTGCCTGAGCAACCTGTGGGGCACCATCTCCAGCTGGGACCACACCGTCATCGACACCGAGACGGGCAACAGCGGCATCGCCGGGTTCAACCCGGCCAGGCACGGCTCGATGCCCGCCGGTTACATGGAGAGCCCCTCGGCGCAGATCTCCTGGGGGATCGGCTACATCGCCGCCGCCTACGACTCGCCCTGCGGCGCCTTCGCCCAGTGGGAGGGTTCCGGCGCCTACTGAACGTCCCCGGCGCGTGCCCGCCGGGGCCGGCGTCCCGTGCGCCGTCCCCCCTCCGGGGGACGGCGCCTTTCTCGTTCCCCGGACGCCCCGTGGTGTGCGCAAAAGCCGCACAGTGACCGGCAAACCTTCAGGCATCAATCAGACATAAAGTACTTTCTACTTACACAGGACCCATAGCCTGAGCGTTCATTCCCCACGCCTTTCCCTGCCGGGGGCTCGGATCGGCGTGGTCGGCGGGGGTCGGCGCCTTCCCGCGCGAGAGAACGCCGAGCGGCGCCGGAAAGCACGGGGGGCCAGTGAAGATCGCTTATCTGATCAACGACATGTACGGCATCGGCGGCACCGTCCGTACCGTCGCCAACCAGGCGGCGGCGCTGTCGGCGCGGCACGAGGTCGAGATCGTCTCGGTGTTCCGGCACCGCGCCGAGCCCGCCCTGCCCGTGCCGTCCGGGGTGCGCCTGCGGCCCCTCGTCGACGTGCGCAAGGACCGGCGGGGGCCCGGCGCCGGGGCGGAGGGGCGCCCCCTGTACGAGGGGTCCGAGCGGGCCGGGCTCCCCCCTGAGCTGTTCCCCCGGGAGGACACGCGGGGGTCCACGCACAGCCGGCTCACGGACGACCGGCTGGAGGAGTACCTGGCGACCACGGACGCCGACGTGGTCGTGGGGACCCGGCCCGGTCTGAACGTGGTGATCGCCCGCGCCGCCCCGAGCCGGGTGGTGAAGGTGGGACAGGAGCACCTGACCTACGACCAGCACTCCGAACCGCTGCGCCGGGTGATGGAGGCCGAGTACCCCCGCCTGGACGCCTTCGTGACGGTGACCGAGGCCGACGCGCGCACCTACGCGGAGCGCATGCCGATGCCGGGGGTCCGGGTGCTGTCCATCCCGAACTCGGTGCCCGCCCCTCCGTTCACCACCAACGGCCACAACACGCGGACGATCGTGGCCGCCGGGCGGCTGGCGCCCAGCAAGCGGCACGACCTGCTGGTGGAGGCGTTCTCCATGGTGGGCGACGAGTTCCCCGAGTGGACACTGCGCATCTACGGGCGCGGCGACAAGCGTGCGTCGCTGGTCCGCCTGGTGCGTTCGCTGGGCCTCCAGGACCGTGTGTGGCTGATGGGGCCGCATCCGCGGGTGGAGGAGGCGTGGGCCCAGGGGGCGTTCGCCGCGGTCACCTCCAGCGAGGAGCCGTTCGGGATGACCATCGTGGAGGCCATGCGGTCGGGACTGCCCGTGGTGAGCACCGACTGCCCGCACGGGCCGGCGTCGATCATCCGCGACCGCGAGGACGGGCTGCTGGTGCCCAACCGGTCGGCCCAGGGCATCGCCGAGGGGTTGTCCACGCTGATGGCCGACGACGGCCTCCGCCGCCGGATGTCCTCGGCCGCCCTCGTGGGTTCCGAGCGGTTCGACCCGTCCAACGTCGTGCGCCTGCACGAGGAGCTGTTCTCCGAGCTGGCCGGACGGCCGCTGCGGACGCCGGCGCCCGCGGCGCCCGTGCCCCGGCCCGAGCCGCCGGCGGCGTGCCGGGTGCGTGCGGGGGGCGACGGCACGGCCGTGCTCTCGTTCACGGACCCTCCCGACGAGGTGGTGCTGGTGCGCCCGGGGCAGCGGGTCCCGCTGGCCCCCGACCCCGGTGGCGAGGTGGTGGTGGACGCCGAGCGGGACCGCCTGGCGGCGCGCACGTGGGAGGTGTGCCGGGTCGACGGGGGCCGGGTGAGCCCCGTCGAGGACGTCGAGATCCACCAGCACGGCTACCCGTTGGCCGCCGACGGCGTCGACCGGCTCGCCCTGGTGCTTCCCACCCGTTCCGGCAAGGGCCGCCTGGTACTGCACGTGCGCCGCTCCGCCCACCACGCGGAGGTCGAGCGCGTGGAGGCCGCCGACGGGCTGATCACCGTGCGGGGGCGGGTCCTGGGCCGGGGCGGGCCGGACGCCCGGGCCAGACTCGCCGTGCGGCTCCGGGAGGCGCCGCGGGCGCCGCGGGAGTTCTCGGCCCCGGTGGCCGCCGACGGCCTCTTCACCGCGGTGATCGACCCGGAGACGGTCGTGCGCGGTCAGGAGGGGACGTCGCGGAAGTGGGAGATGCGGCTGGTCCTGTCCGACGGCGCCGAGTGCACCCTGGGCCGTCACCTGTCCGGGGTGGTCGGCTACAAGAAGATCATCGAGTACCCGGCGCAGCGGGTGGAGTCCCCGCGCGGGGGCGGGGTGCGGGTGCGGCCCTACTACACGGTCAACGACCGCCTGGGGCTGCTGACGTCCCCGTCCGCGCCGTCCCTGGGGGTCGGCGAGGTGCGGGTGCGTCCGACGGGGCTCCACGGAAGGCGTCTGCGGTTCGAGGCGCATCTGGACGGCCCGCTGCCGGAGGGCGCGGAGTACGCGGTGGAGGTGGTGCGCGGCACCGACACGGGCCGGCGCTTCCCCCTGTACGCCGAGGGTCCGCGGAGTCGGCCGGGGACGGCCCCCGCCCCCGGGGGCGGTCGCCTCGTGGGGAGCCTGCCGCTGCTCCGGGGCGGCGAGTACGGCGGAGCGTCCGCTCTACGGGCCACGTGGCAGCTGCGGCTCCTGGCGGGGCCCTCGGACGCGATGGGCCGTGTGAGGGCCGAGGAGGTCCCCGGACACACGGCGCGCCGCTGGAACCACGGCCCTTACCTGCGTTCGGTGACCGTGATGCCGGTGGGCTCGGGCGACCTCAGGGTCACCGTCGCCGACGTGCACCTGTGGGGCTCGGTCAGACGGCGTCTGCGCTGACGCGCGGCGGCCGGCCGCGGCCGGAAACGGAGCACGGCGGGGGCGGGGGGGGCCCCCCCGGGGGCCCCCCCGGCCCCCCGGGGCCACCCGCCCCGCGGCCGCGGGCGAGCGCGGGGGGCGGCGCCGGGGGGGGGGGGCCCGGGCGGGGGGGGGGGGGGGGGGGGGCGGGGGGGGGGGGCCCCCCCGGGCGCGGGGGGGGGGGGGGGGCCCCGGGGGGGGGCCCCCCCCCCCCCGCCGCGGCTACTCCTGCCCGTCGGCGCGGAGAAGGCGCTGGGCGGCGCTCAGGTGGTCCAGGAGCCAGTCGGGGAGGTGGTCGGCGCTGCGGGGGAAGTACCGCATGTCCTGGTGGTAGCTGCGGGGGTCGGGTTCCACGTCGAACTCCGGCGGGTTCTGGTGGTCGAAGTGGATCCCGATCTCCCGCGACTCCTGGATCGTGATGCGGGCGGTGAACCACGTCCCCTTGCCCGGCTGGTACATGCCCGTCCTCAGGCGGCCGAGCAGGCGGCCGGCCTCCGGCAGGAGGAGGTCCCACTCCGTCCCGCCGTCCGGTGTGCGCACGCTGACCCTGGCCGAGGAGACGCCGACGAGCCCCTTGTAGTCGACGACGATCTCGCTCCACTCGCCCCACACGGACTCGATCGTGCGGTCGACGATCTCCTGGACGGTGTCCATCATCTCCTCGGGCGACATGTCGCCCGGGGCGATCCTGGTCTCCCGCGTGACGCGCGCGCTCCGGAACACGCTCCAGGGCGACGAGGCCTCCGACGTGTCGGGGACCCGCTCCCCCTCGAGTCTCTCCATGAGCCAGTCGGGGAGGTGCTCGTCGTCGCGGGGGAAGTACTCCAGGTCGAGCATGTAGTCGGCGGCGCCCCGGGGCTCGTCGAACCAGGGCTCGTTGTCGTAGTCGTACCGGACCCGGTAGCGGCCGGTCCGGTCGTACTCGAAGTAGGCCGTGTACCAGGTGCCCTTCCCGTGCGTGTACATGCCGGTGCGGACCTCCCGCAGGACCTCCAGGGCGGAGAGCGGCGGGAGCCACCCGGAGCTCCGGCCCCCGTCGAACATGACCTCGAAGTGGGCGGACTCGGCGTCGGCGAGTCCCGCGTACACGAGCCGGAACTTGACCCAGTCCTCGGGGGCCGTCCGCAGCAGGTCCGCTCCCAGACCGCGGAGGGATTCGTCCTGTTCGACGGGCGTCATCGCTTTTCGGGCGCTCATGTTCTCGCCTTCTAGTTGCCCCGTATGTGGCACATGGAGTTCTTGGGTGGCTTGCCGCGAGGATGGGGAAAGTTTCCCGTATACGGCTTCCGGACGGTGTACATCCTTCCGGGTGGAATCCGATTCTGGCCGAACACACGACAAAAACCCGCGTGCGAGTCCGGCGCGGCCCCCGCATGCCTTCCGGACCCACCCCTCGGAACGGCGGGACGTTCGGCCCGCGTTTCCTTTCCTACCAGGCCAAGCGCCGCGAAACGGGCCAACAGGCGGGTGTGGACGAACTCCCGCGCCGATGGCCAGGTGTGGTCACGCCTCCACCGCCCAGGGCGACATCACAAGGACGAAAACCCCCTCCGGCGTCGTGTGAAACGCGGCTCCGTCCACAGGCGACTACCGATCATGGACGAGCCCGGATAAGCTGCGCCCGGCAGGGCACCTGTCCGGATGCGCCCGCACGCACGCCTCGCGCGACGCGCTCCCGGCCCCTCGAACACCCGCCCCCGCTCCCCGCCCACACGGGGAAGGCCCCCACCCACGGAAAACACATGGGACTGCGACGGACCCTCCTCCCCTCCTCCCCCGCCCGGAAGAGGCCACGGCCCCTCCTGGGCCGCGACGACGACGGGCAGGCCAACACCCTCCTCCTCTTCGGCCTCACCCTGGCCCTGCTGGCCCTGACCCTGCTGTTCGTCAGGGTCGGCGCCGCCAACGACACGCGCTCCAGGGTCCAGACGGCCGCCGACGCCGCCGCGCTGGCCGCCGTGGGCGCCCTGCAGGACGAGGCCGCCCAGGAGATGGTCGAGGGCGGCATCCCGTACCCGTGGTTCGACGAGGAGGTCGCCGAGGGGCGCGCCGAGGAGTACGCGCGGGCCAACGGGGCGGTCCTGACCGACATCCGCGCCAGCGACAACAGCCTCGGGCGGTACGGCAACATCGTGCGGGTCGAGGTGCGCGGCGCCGTCTGCCAGAGGGAGCTTGAGGAGGACGGGTCCCGGCACTGGAACGACGTGGTGTGCGACGGGAGCGAGGACGAGACCGACACCGTGGTCGGCAACGCCTCGGCCATCGCGATCGTCCGGGTCCCCCACGACTGCGGCGTGGACGGCGGCGTCATGGACTGCGGCGGCGGGCCGGTCACCGACGTCGAGTCGGCCAAGCGCCTGGTCGCCGTGCACCTGGTGGACCAGGAGGGCCGGTACAGGTTCGACCCGGACTCGTACTTCGGGGGTGGCGCGGTGGTGAACTGCTCCTCGCTGGGCTCCCTCCACCCCGCGATGTGCGCCGTGCACAACCGCCTCCAGGAGGAGTTCGGCGGTTTCTACATCTCCGCGGGCGGGCGGCGCACGGAGCCCGGGAGCGACCACCACACCGGCCAGGCGGTCGACTACATGATGGTGTCGGACCTGGGCGCGGTGCCGACCCCGCAGATGCACCAGACCGCTGTGACGGTGATCAACTGGATCATCCCGCGGGCCAGGGAGCTGCGCGTCAAGGGCATCATCTACGACCACCACATCTGGAACGCGAACCGGGACCCGGTGGGGCCCTGGGAGAGCGTGCGCCGCTTCCACCAGGACACCGGGAACAACACCCAGGACCACGTCGACCACATCCACCTGGCCGCGGGCGAGGGGAACATGCAGTAGGGCCGTTCCTCCGCCCGCCGGCCGCGCCGGGGCGGCCGTCCACAGGCGCGAACTCCCCCTTGTCCCCCCTCCGGCCGCGGTCCAGCCTGGAGGTATGACACTCCGTGGGTCCGCCCTTCCCGACCGCTCCCTCCTCCTCCGCACACTCGCCCCCGTCCTCGACACGGTGTCCGCCACGGCGGTCGCAGCCGACGTCACCGCCGCCTACGTGTGGGGCGTGGACCTGTACCCGCGCGGCGCCCGGCCCACCCGCACCCGGCTGCACGTGTCGGTACCGCCGGGGGTGAGCACCGCCGGGGCCCCGGTCGTCGCCCACAGGGAGGTCCTGCCGCCCGCCGACACCACCGTGGTGGAGGGCGTCCGGATCACCACCCCGGCGAGGACCGCCGCCGACGTCGCCGCACGCGCCCCCTCGGTCTTCGTGGCCACGGCCCGACTCGACGGGTTCCTCTCACGGGGTCTGGTCACCGGCGACGAGATGGCCCGCTCGGCCCTCGCGCCCCGGACGCGCCAGCGGCTGCGGCGGCTCCGCTCCGCGCTGTCCTACTCCAGCGCCCTGAGCCAGTCCCCCGCCGAGTCGTGGGCACGGGTACTGCTCCTGGAGGCGGGGCTGCCGCCTCCCGTCCCCCAGCGCCCGGTCGCCACCGCGGAGGGCCTGTTCCACGCCGACCTCGGATGGCCCTCCCTGGGGGTGGCGCTGGAGTACGACAGCCTGGAGTTCCACTCCTCGCGGGAGTCCCTGGCCCGCGACCGCGCGCGCTACGCGGCGATGCGGGCCGAGGGCTGGGAGGTGGTCTCCGTCGGTGCGCACGACCTCCAGCGGCGCCCCGACCGCCTGGTGCGGCGCCTCCTACACACGCTCGTCCGCCGGGGCTGGTCGTGTCCCCCGCACCGTCTGCGCCACGTCCGCCGGAAGATCCGCGCCTACGCGGCACGGCCGCCCCTGTTGGCGGCTCCCCCGGAGCCCTGAGGCCCGGGTGGCCCTCCCGAGGGCGGCGCCCGGCGCCCGCGCACCGGACCCCTCCCCGGGGGCCGCCCGCGGTGCCTCCAACACCGTCCCCGACCGGAGAGAGGAGACCCGACGTGGACCGGGGCAACGCCGTGATCGAGTACACGGCACTGCTGGTCGCGGTGGCCGCCGTGGCGGCTCTCGTCGTCCAGGCGCCGGTTCGGGGGCTGCCCGGGGAGGTCCTCGACGCCGTGCACGCCGCCCTGGGCCGGGCCCCGGAGGCTCGGCCCGGGGACGCGCCCCCTCCGGGCGGCCGCTCCGGCGGAGAGCCCGGTGCGAGCGGGAGCGGCCGCCACGGGCTCCCCGCGGACGGCGGAACGCTCGGGCCGGACCATAACGACGAGGCCACAATCGGCCACGAACGCCCACCGGACGGTGACTGGACGCTGGATCCTGTGGCCGCGGCCGAAGCCGTCCTGCGCTGCTCGCGGGGCACGATCGTTCCCGGCCCCGTGGCTCGCGTCGACTGTGCCCTGGCGCTCCTGGGACTGCTGGAATCGGAGGTACTCGAAGCGACCGTTCTCCGTCTGGAAGCCGATGAGCTGCACGAACTCTTCTCCAGCCGTTCCTTCACCGCGACCGGCGCGGCCCGGGTCGCGGTCCGGGCGCTGTGGGAGCACGCGTCGGAGGAGGCCCTGCGGAGGCTGTCACGGACCCGCACCTTCGGCTTCCTGGAGCCGGCTCTGGAGGCGCCGCACCTGGACTGGGTGCTCCGGTTCGCCGATGCGGGAGGCGATGACGCGCATGCGACCATCGAACAGAACACTGCGTCACCGCGTCGTACCCCCCGCAGACACAACCCGACGACGCCAGCTGACGAAGATGCGCCGCCGTCCCCCTCCGTGCCCTGGCGGGCGCGTTCCGATTCGCAGAAACGAGGCCCAGGCCGTGTCGATGCCGTCGATACCGCGCACCTCCGACTCCGAGGACCCGCCGTCGGAGGGGGGAGAGCGCCCCAACTGGCTGGTGTCCGTGCTCGTGGTCGTGGTCTGCCTCGCCGTGATCGCCAGCGGCTGGGGGGTGGCCCGGCTCACGCTGGGCTCCCCCCTGAAGCCCCTGGAGGTCGCGGACGGCCCCGAGTCCCGGCCGCCCCGGACGGGCGCCCCCTCCTCGGAGGCCGACCCGGAGGACGCCGAGTCCTACGTCGCGGTGGCCGCGGGCCTGGTGGAGGACGCGGCCGCCTTCCACATCACCTTCACCGTCGACGACGGGAGCACCGCACCGGAGGGCTCGCAGGCCTCGGAGGACCGGGAGGACCCGGAAGGCGGTGAGGGGACCGAGGCGCCCCTCCCGGAGCGGAGGGCGCCCCGGGTCCTGCCCGCCTCGGGGGGTTCCGCCGAGGACGCCCGCCGTCCCGCCGACCGTCCCGCCTCCGGGGCGGTCCCCGAGGCGCCCAGGTACCCGAACGTGGCCTCCGGCCACGGACGCGTCATGTACGACGCCACGGCCGAGCCGGAGTTCGACCACTTCTTCACCACGACGGAGGGGCAGAGCGTCTACCGCTACGACGTGGGCGACGGGCAGCTCATGATGACGGCGGACCGGGGGCTGAAGCTCCTGGATCCGCCGAGCGAGGCCGACGGCTACCTCTGTTCGCGGGGCTTCGGCTCGGCCAAGCTGCACGAGATCCTCGCCACGTCCTCCGACCTGGCCCTGGTCGGTCTGGAGGAGGTGGACCTGCGGCGGCCCGGCCAGCGCAGCACCCACAGCGCCTACCTCTACACCGGGACCTTCTCCGCCAAGGTGGGCGGCTACGACAAGGACAGCGGGATCAACACCCTCACCCTCGTGCCGGACGCCGAGTTCGAGCTGTGGATCGACGAGCAGGGGTATCCGCGCAGACTCGACTACCGGGCCCCCGGCGGTTTCGCGGAGAGCTACGAGTACCACTCGTTCAGCTGAGCCCCGGGGGCGGGCGCCCGTCCGGGCCCGGTACCGCCCCGCCCCGGGCCCGGCGCCGGCCGCCCCTCGGCTACGGGGTGTCCGCGCCCGCTCCCTCCGACACCACGTCGGGGACCGTCGCGGTGTCGTCGAGCTCGTAGGCGTAGGGCGGGTCGGGGACGGCGCCGCGCAGGTCGGGCTGGGCCGAGTCGACCAACAGGTTGTCGCGGGTGACGACGTTGCCCGGCTCCTCGTCCTCGGGCGCCACCGAGACCGGGGTGCCGTCGAAGTAGTTGCCCTCGACGAGCACGTTGGCGTCGTGGGTGGACCGCACACCGTACTCGGTGTTGGCCCGGTAGTAGTTGTTGAACACGTGCACGTGCTCGGCGGACCGGGCGCTCGGGTGCCGGCCGGAGGTCCCGTCGAAGTAGTTGTGGTGCACGGTCACGCGGAGGGCGCCGGGCTCGTCGTCCTCGCCCCCGATGCTGATCGCGGACTCCGCGTCCCGGAAGTGGTTCCAGGACAGGGTGACGTTGTCGGCGCCCCCGGTGACGGTGACCAGGGCGGCGCCGCCGCCGCTCCCGGTGAGGGTGGAGCCGTCCACCCACACGTGGTGCGCCCCTCCGCGGACCGCCACCGCGGTCCCGTCCGACTCCAGCGCCAGGTTGGCGAGGACGACGTTGCTGGAGCCGTCGACGACCAGCCTCCCGCCGGTGAGCTCGGCGCCGTCCCCCACGCCCACGAGCGTCTTGTCGGAGCCGACCTCGACGGCTCCGTCCAGGTCGATGCGTCCGCTGACCTCGATGGTGAGCGGTTCCTCGTCGGACAGGTGGTCGGAGAGCTCGTCCGCGTCGGACGCGGTGACGGTCTCGCCACCCGCTCCGCCGGCGACGCCGGGGTGGTCCTCGCCGTCGCGTTCCAGGGGCTCGCCGGCCCAGCCCACCGGTGTGCCGAACGGGTCCTCCTCCCCGGGTTCCTCCGAGGGCGGGGGGCTCGACTCGTCGGCCTCCTCCGTCTGCGGTTCGACGGCCGCGCCGACGGGGGGTTCGACGGCGTCCCGGGGTTCCTCCTCCTGGCGTGTACAGGAGACGAGTGCCGCGCAGAGCAGCACCGCCGCGGCCGCGGCGGGGATGGGGTGAGGTCTCATCGAGAGCTTTCCAGCGAGCGGGGTACGGGGGGCGGGGGGTTGCACCCCCGACCCTGCCACAGCGGGGGTCGCAGACCCAACCCAGGGCCCGGTTCCCCTTGTGCGCGAGGCTTCCCGCCCGGCCCGCCCCGTGTGCGCGGCACCCGGGCGCCGCCGCGGCAGGCGCCGGGGGACTCTCCGGGAGCGGGCGCGGGGCCCGTTCCGAGGGCCGGTGGCGGAACGGAGGCCGCAGGCGGCCGGGCACGGCGAAGGGCGCCGGCCCCCTGTCGGGGACCGGCGCCCGGGTGTCCTTCGGCGCTCGGAGCGGCGACCGCTCAGACCGCCGTGGGCGACGCCGTCGCGGAGGCTACTCGGCGAGCCAGCCGATGTCCTCGTAGACGTAGTTGCCGGCGACGCCGTAGGCGCCCCAGTTGCGCAGGTTCTCGTCCATGGCGTACAGGCCGGGCCGCTCGAACAGCGGGATGGTGAGGACCTCCTCCCAGATGGCGGCGTCGATCTGGTTGGCGATCTCGGCGTAGCGGTCCGGGTCGGTCTCCTGGGCCAGCTCGGAGAACAGGTCGTTGATCTCCTGGGTGGAGTGGAAGCTGGTGTTGTTGCCCCAGTCCTCCCCGGCCTCGTCGTACGGGCCGCTGTAGTTGCCCTCGGAGTCGGTGGGGTAGGGGTTGGAGCCGGTCAGGACGAAGCTGGCCATCTCGTAGTTGCCGGGGACGACGTAGTCCGAGAACAGGGCGTTGCCCGGGACGTTCTGGACGTCCACCTCGACGCCGATCTCGGCGAGCATCTCGCGGGCGATGTCGCCCTCGTCCTGCGCCAGCTGCATGTCCTCGGAGGCCACCCAGCCCAGGGTGAGGGTCTCGCCCTCCTCGTTGGTGCGGAACTCCGCGCCCTCCTCCAGTGTCCAGCCGGCCTCGTCGAGCAGCGCCGCCGCGGCCTCGGGGTCGTAGGTGCCGACCGGGTCGCTGTTGTCCTGGTAGCCGTTCTGGCTGGAGCGGAGCAGGCGGTTGACCTCGCCGGTGATGGGCCATTCCACGGCGCCCAGGGCCACCTCGGCCATGGTGTCGCGGTTGACGGCCATGGAGATGGCCTGGCGGACGTTCTTGTCCTGGAGCATCTCGCTTCCGGCGTTCAGCGAGATGAACCGGTGGGCGTTGTCGACGGCGCGGGTGAAGTAGGTGCCCTCGCGGTCCTTCAGGAGCTCCCACGCCGCGGCGTCGTAGCCGAGGTAGAAGGCGTCGATCTCACCGTTGTTGAACGCGGTCGCCTGGCCGTCGATCGCCACGTTGGTGAAGATGATCTCGTCCAGCATGGCGGGGTCGCCCCACCAGTCCTCGTTCTTCGTCACCGTGATGCGCTGGGTGACGTCGTCGAACTCGGGGTCCGCGAACGGGCCGGCCGTGACGGGGATCTCGCCGTCGTAGCCCTCCAGGAAGAGCTCCTCGTCCTCCATGTACTCCTTGGGGTACACGATGTCGAAGAGGGCGGGCCAGTCGGCGTAGGGCTGGGAGAACTCCAGGGTGAACGAGTACTCGTCCTCGCCCTGGACGACGTCCTCGATCCACCTGTAGCCGGTGTCGGAGCCGATCTCGAACTCGCCGTCGCGCTCGCCCTTGCGGGTGATGACCTGGGCCTCGTAGTCCTCCCAGGTGATGGGCTCGCCGTTGGACCAGACCGCGTCGGGGTTGAGGGTGTAGGAGACCTCCAGGCCGTCGTCGCTGACCCCGTACTCGAGGACGTAGTCCTCGTTGGGGGCGAAGCCGCCCTGGTCGTCGAACCGGGTCGGGGTCGGCATGAGGGAGCCCAGGACACGGCGGACGTCGCCCTTGTTGCCCTGGACGTGCACCATGTTGTGCTGTTCTTCGTACTCGCTGAGGGCCCACACGAAGGTGCCGCCCTCCTGCAGGTCCTCGCGCGGAGCGGCGTTGAGGTCGGACGCGGGCAGCGCGGCGACCTCCTCCTGCGCGGCGTCCGTGTCGTTTCCGTCATCGCTGCCGCAGGCGCTGGCGACCATCACCAGGGCGGCGACGGGGGCGAGATAGCGCGCCTTCCCGATTCGCATGGGGATTCCTCCTATGGGGGTGGTTCTGCCGGCGCGCGGGGCGGCGCCGGCCGTGCCTCGAAGGGCCGGGGGGTCAGACGACCTGGCGCCGTTCCGCGTAGTGGCAGGCGGCGCCCTGGTCTCCTCCGTTGGTGGCGAGGATCTGCGGTTCGACGTTCACGCACGTGTCCTTCTCCGTGTCGGAGAGGGTGATGAACTTCTGGCACCTGGTCCGGAACCTGCAACCCGAGGGCGGGTTGGCGGGGCTGGGCAGGTCTCCGTCGAGGACGATGTGGGTGCGGGCCCGCTCCTTCTCCGGGTCGGGGATCGGGATGGCGGACAGCAGCGCCTGGGTGTAGGGGTGCGCGGGCCTGGAGTAGACGGACCGGGTGTCGCCGATCTCCACGATCCGGCCGAGGTACATGACGGCCACGCGGTCGGCGATGTGCCGCACCACGGACAGGTCGTGCGCCACGAACAGGTAGGAGAGTCCCAGCCTGGCCTGGAGCTCCTCCAGGAGGTTGACGACGCCGGCCTGGATGGACACGTCGAGCGCGGACACGGGCTCGTCGAGGACCAGCAGCTTGGGCTCCAGCGCGAGGGCACGGGCGATGCCGATGCGCTGGCGCTGGCCGCCGGAGAACTCCGAGGGGAAGCGGGTGGCGTGCTCGGTGTTGAGGCCGACCAGCTGGATGAGCTCGTAGACGCGCCGGGTGACCTCGGCCGTGCCGGTCCGGTGGGCCCGCAGGGGCTCGGCGATGATGTCGAACACCGGCATGCGGGGGTCCAGGGAGCTCATGGGGTCCTGGAAGACGATCTGCATGTCGCGGCGCAGCGCGAACCGCCCGCTCTTGCCGAGCGTGGTCACGTCCTTGCCCATGACGGAGACGGAGCCGCCCTGGGGCTTCTCCAGGTCCATGATCTGCATGAGGGTGGTGGACTTGCCGCAGCCGGACTCGCCGACGAGGGCGAGGGTCTCCCCCTCGCGGATGTCGAAGTCGATGCCGTCCACCGCGTAGACCGTGCCGACGCGCCGCTTGAACACCATGCCCTTGTTGAGCGCGTGGTGCTTGACCAGGCCCTCGACCCGCAGCATCTCGGGCCGGTCCTCGCGGGGGACGTCGGCGGCCGGGACCTCGGGGATCTCGGGGACGGGGTAGATGTCCTGGGCGGTCCAGTCCCGGTCGGCGATCTCGCCGGAGCGGATGCACGCCACCCGCTGCACGCCGGTGTCGTGGACCCCGGTTCTGTCGGGCGAGGCCCCGCCGTCGGCGTGGGCGGTCCGGATGGTCTCCGCGCTCGGCTGGGAGCCGATGGCGAGCAGTTCGGGCTCGGCGGCCTCGCACTCGGGCTGGGCGATGGGGCAGCGCGGCGCGAAGGGGCAGCCGGGCGGCAGGGCGGACAGCGACGGCGGGGTGCCCTTGATGGGGACGAGGGCGCCCTGGTGGTCCAGGTCCATGCGGGGGACGGCGCCGAGCAGGCCCATGGTGTAGGGCATGCGGCTGTTGTAGTAGATCTCGTCGACGGTGCCGATCTCGACGGGGCGGCCCGCGTACATGACCAGGACGCGGTCGACGAAGCCCGCGACCACCCCCAGGTCGTGGGTGATCATGACGATGGCCGCGCCGGTCTCGTTCTGCGCGGTGCGGAGCAGGTCGAGGATCTGGGCCTGGATGGTGACGTCGAGCGCGGTGGTGGGCTCGTCGCAGATGATGACGTCGGGGTTGTTGGCCATGGCCATGGCGATCATGACCCGCTGGCGCATGCCGCCGGAGAACTCGTGCGGGAAGGACCGGTAGCGCTGGGCCGCGTTGGGGATGCCGACGAGGTCGAGGAGTTCGACGGCACGCTCGTGCGCCCTGGCCTTGGGGGTCTTCGGGTCGTGGACCAGGACGGCCTCGGCCAGCTGGTCGCCGACGGTGTAGACGGGGGTGAGGCCGGAGAGCGGGTCCTGGAAGACCATGGAGATGACCTTGCCGCGTTTGGCGGCCATCGCCCGGTCGTCCAGTCCGAGGATCTCCTCCCCGTGCAGCAGGACCGAGCCGGTGACCTTCGCGTGCTCGGGCAGCAGGCCCATGGCGGCCATCGAGGAGACGGACTTGCCGGAGCCGGACTCGCCGACGATGCCCAGGACCTCGCCTCGGCCGACGGCGTAGCTGACGCCGCGGACGGCGTGCACGTCGGGGTTGCCGTCGAACCCCGGGAAGGTGACGGTGAGGTCGGTGACCTCCAGGACCGGGCTGTCCGCGGTCCGCCCGTCGCGGGCGACGTCGGTGGCGGCGACCGTTTCGGTGCTCATGTGTTGCTGTCCCCCTAGGAGCGGCGCGACTTGGACTGCGGGTCGAGGGCGTCGCGCAGCCCGTCCCCGATCATGTTCACCGCGAGCACGAGGACCACCAGCAGGAGCGTGGGGAACATGAACATCCACCACGCCGTGGTCGCGAACCGCGAGCCGTCGGCGATGACCACGCCGAGGCTGATGTCCGGCGCCTGCACGCCCAGGCCGAAGTAGCTCAGTGCGGTCTCGCCGATGATCGCCGTGCTCACGGCGATCGTGGCGTCCGCGATGAGCAGGGACGACATGTTGGGCAGGATGTGCCGCAGGATGATCTTGTGCGGGGGGACGCCCATGTACCGGGCGGCGTGGATGTACTCGCGTTCGCGCAGGGAGATGGTCAGTCCGCGCACCATCTTGGAGGTGACCATCCAGCTGAACGCGGCCAGCAGGATGACGAGGACCAGCCAGCCGCCGTTGCCGACGAAGTGCCTGGACAGGATCGCCAGGACGACGAAGCTGGGCAGGACCAGGGCCAGGTCGGCGATCCACATGAGGCCGCGGTCGGTGACTCCCCCGAAGTACCCGGCGAAGGAGCCGACCAGGGCGGCGATCGCCGTCGAGAGCACGGCGACGAGGAGGCCGATGAGCAGCGACCTCTGCAGGCCCGCGGTGCTCTGGGTGAGGACGTCCTGGCCGGTGCGGTTGGTGCCCATCCAGTGCTCGGGCGAGGGCGGGTCGATGAGGGCGGTGTAGTCGCGCTCCCCCACGTCCCAGCCGGTCAGGAGGGGACCGATGAAGGCGACGGCCAGCAGGAGGGCGAGCAGGCCGAGCCCGATGACGACGCGCCGCGTCCCCAGGAGCTGGCGCCCGATGTCCCTCAGGCGGTTGGGCGCCGGGGGCACGGCCGGTGCCGGTGCGGGCTCCGTGCTCGTTTCGGTCGTACTCATGGCGTGGTCTCCAGGCGGGCTGCCGCGGTGGTGTGCGGGGCGGTCGAGGGGCGGGACGCGCGGGCGTCGCCGTGGGCGGTGCGGGGGCCGGTCACGATCACACCCGCACCCTCGGGTCGAGCCAGGCGTAGAGGATGTCCGAGAGGAACGAGGCGGCCATGACCGTCACCGCCATGAAGAAGGAGACCGCCGCGACCACGTGGACGTCGTGCTGGGAGATCGAGTCGATCAGCCAGGCGCCCATGCCGTGCCAGCCGTAGATCTTCTCGGTGAAGGTCGCGCCGGACACCATGATCCCGAAGGTGAAGGTGAAGTAGGTGATCGTGGGGATCAGCGCGGTGCGCAGGGCGTGCTTGAACAGCGCCCTCCTGCGGGTGAGCCCCTTGGCCATGGCCGTGCGCACGAAGTCGGCGTTGAGCACGTCGAGCATCATGTTGCGCTGGTAGCGCGCGAAGGCCGCGAACAGGGAGAGGGCGAGCACGATCGTGGGCAGCAGCGCGTGGTGTATCCGGTTGAGCAGGAGCTGCCACCACTCCCCCCGGAAGCCCGCCGAGTACTCGCCGGAGAAGATCAGCAGCTGGAAGCCGACGAGGTCGTTGATGGCGGTCGCGCCCACCTGGACGCTGATCGCGATGACCACGGTGGGCACGGAGAGCACGAAGAAGGCGACTGCCGTGGAGGCCTTGTCGAAGCGCCTGTACTGGCGTACGGCGGAGTAGGCGCCGACGGCGATGCCGACGGCGGCGCCGAGGACGGTGGCGAACGTGATCAGGCGCAGCGTGACGCCGGCCTTCAGCCAGATCTGGGGGGTGACGTCGCGCCCCTGGATGCTCTGCCCGAAGTCTCCCTGGACCACACCGCCCAACCAGACCGCGTAGCGCTCGGCCAGGGGCGTCTCGTCGTTGAGGTTGAGGGTGTCGAGCTGGGTGTTGATGACCTCGGCCGTGGGCGGGGGCTGCATCTGCTCGAAATAGCCGCGCGGATAGAGGTTGGTTGCGGCGAGCAGGTAGGCGAAACTCGTCGCGAGAAAGATCAGCACGACGTAGTTCAGCAGCCGCCTGGCCAGGAACTTGCCCAAAACTATCTCCGAACCTCACAGCCGAGCCCGACGCTTGTCCCTTGTGCGCGGTCGTGACTGAGAGCACCGAGGGTCACGGATCGGAGGGGCACGGCGGGTACTGCCGTCAAGCCTTCACGTTCCTGCGACCACCGGTGGGGGTTACTCCCGGTGACTACCAAAACACAATTGCATCCGGTTCACGATCGGTGACCGGAATGTCAAGAGTCTGCGGGAGCACTAGACACTCGACGGTAACCACTCCATCAAGAAAAGACAACGGTGCCTATTCGGTCATCCAGATGCATCCGTTTTGTCAATCTTTACACACACGGCCTCCCGACGACTCCCCACAGTTACCAATACACCACTTGACCTGCAAGAATAAACTCCAGAGCATCCCGAACGAAACAACATTCAAGCCCTCGAACTGGACATAACGCCACAAACACGCCATCAAACATCAATAGTTAGTAACACATACGAAACCCTGACTCCTCCTACCTGCGAACGCGTACCGAACGCCCGTGCCCGCCGCGCCCCGCTCCCGGGGCACAGCGGGAGCGCGCACGCGAGTCCACTCACCCTGGGTAGCGAAGGTCAATGACGGCCGACGAGGGCGGGCGCGCTCTCCCGGACGGCGGCTGCCGCGGCCCCCTCGGCGGCGGGCGCCCACGGGGCGGCCCCGGCCACCGCCGCCGGCCTCGGCACCAGGGGGGCCGCGGAGAGCGCCCGTGCCGTCCCCCACCAGACGCCCAGCGAGCGGGCCGCGTCGCCCGCGGCTCCCAGGACCGTCCAGGTCACCGGTCCCGCGAGGGACACGCCCCTCCCCCTCCGCCATGCCGCCAGGTGCGGAAGGACCAGGGCCGCCCCCGACACGGCCGCGATCCGGCCGACCCGGCGGGACAGGGCGGGCCGCCCCGCCCCCGTCCTGCGTGGTCCCCGCCCCACCGCGCCGGCGACCACGGCGGCGGCCGCCGCCGGCCACCAGCCGGTCCGCACCGCGTGCGCCCCCGCCCCGGCGGTGCGCACCAGGTCGAGTCCCGTCAGCCTCACCGCCTCCGACAGAGGGGCGCGCGCCCGGCCGCAGACCGCGGCCGCGGCCGCGGCGCCGCCCAGGGTCCCGACCGCCAGCGCGGCCCCGGGGCGGCCGGACGCCGCCAGGACCAGGGCGGCCGCCCCGGACCAGGAGACCTCGGGCCCGGCGGCCCGCCCTCCGTGGCGGCGGGACAGGGGGCCCGCGATCGCTCCGGAGGTGAAACACGCGCGCAGGTAGTCCCCCATGACGGTGGTCGGCGGCATCCGCACACGGGACCTCGGTTCGTAGCGCACCGACCACCCGCCTCCGGCGAGGCGCCACAGCAGGTCGAGTTCGGCGGCCGGCCCCAGCCCGGGGTCCAGGTCGGCGACGGAGCGGCGCACGACCAGCACCGGGACGGGACGCAGCGGATCGTCGGAGCCCTGGTCGCCGAAGGCCCCCGGGCGCGCCTGGCCCGGGGTCCCGTGTCCCCAGGGGAGGACGGGACCGGGGTCGGCGCCGCGGTCGGGCCCGGCCCCGTGGGCGGCGACGGCCGCCACCGCCCTGCTCAGGGGGCCGGGGGCCCGTGGCCGGTCGGTGAGCACGCGGGGCACCACGGCCGCCACCCCGGGGTCGGCGAAATGGCCCAGGGCGATGTCCAGCCATCCGGCGGTGGGACGCGTCCCCGACTCGAGCAGGGCGACGAACTCCGCGGAGCAGGCCTGCAGCGCCACCGCCCGTGCCCGCGCCCCCCCGGGCGGACCGGGCACGACCCGGGCGCCGTGCCTGCGCGCGGTCCACGCACAGGCCCCGGTGGCCCCGACGACGACCGGCCGCAGTCCCGGGTGGGACGCGGCGAGGAGGCCGAGCGTGGTCTCCAGCGCGGCGGAACCCGCGTGGCCGACGACGGCCACGTCGGCGGTGCGCCCCGGCGGGAGGGGCAGCGGCCGGGGGTGGGCGAGCCCGGCCCTGATCAGGTCGCGGGCGAGCAGGCCCTCGTCCGCTCCGGCGGGGACCGCGCCGCTCAGCCAGCGGATCAGCGCGCTGACCTGGGCCGGGGCGAGACGGACAGCCCGTGGCGGGCGACCGCCCAGGAGGAGGTGCCCCTCGTCGGCGAGGCGGACGGAACGGTCGATCTCGACACCGAGGCCGGGGGGAAGCGGGGAGCGGGAGGCCATGCCCCATACCTTGTCGGGTCGGACACGGCGGACGCAAGACCGCGGGAAGCACCGGAACCCGGGGGAGAGCTTGACGCAATCGTTATCCGGCCTCCCGAGTCCCACGAGTCACGAATCCGCGCCGATACGCGTGCCCGACCACCCGGCCCATCGGGCCGAACGCCCTCTTCGGGCAGCTCAACGGGGGTTATCCTGACCAAGCCAGGTCGGCTGGGTTTCCGGGGAGGCACAGAGCGTATGCTGAGCGCGAATACGCCCTTCAGTGTCGTAGGGCACATCCGCTACCAGACATGAGCATGCAGCACGGCCCGCCCCAGGCCCCACCACCGTCCCTCGGGAAGCCCAGCGGCTTCCCGCCCAACGCCTGTCGCCGCCCTTGCGCAGTCGTGGCACAGTCCCGCTTCCCTCCCTGCTCCAGGGGGCTCCGCCCTGTGCGTCCGCTCCGCGCCGTGACCCGTCCCCACGGGCACGGACGCCTCGAGGACCCGGCGCTGCGTTGCCCTGCCCGCCGCGAACACACGTCATCGGGGAGCGAACCCAATGTGTGAGACCGCAGCATCCCAGAGCCCTCTCGGACCCCTCGTCGCGCGCCACGCGCACGGCCCCGCCCACAGGACCCGTCCCCCGTCGCCGGACGCACTCCCGGCCCCGGTCCCTCCGCCCAGTCCCTTACACAGTCCGGCGAATCACATGGAAGACGAGATACCCCACAGCACCGCCGCCGCCCGCAGACCCGCGAGGCGACGGTTCCCGGGGCTGCCGAGCCAGATCGCCTATGCGAGGCGGTTCGTCGCCCGGCAGCTGGCCGCCTCACCCGAGCTCACCACGGCGACGCTGTTGACCAGCGAGCTCGCCACGAACGCCATCACGCACAGCGCCTCGGGCCGGGCGACCGGCAAGTTCGAGGTCAGCGTCCACCTCGCCCCCGGGTGGGCACGCGTGGAGGTGCGGGACCTGGGGAACAGGGCGGAGGCGCCGCAACCCCAGCACCGGGACCCCTACGACACGGCCGAGCACGGCCGGGGCCTGGACCTGGTCGAGGCGCTGTCCAGCAAGTGGGGAACCGAGCCCCGCGCCGACGGGATGGGGCGCAGGGTCTGGTTCGAGCTGGTGTGGGACTGCGGCGCCGACGCCGTGGACGCGGCGGCGGAGTAGGGGTTCGGGCGGGCGGCCCCTCCGTCACGCCGGCCCCGGCCGCCCGCGGGCGCGGGCCCGCCGTCACCCCTCGGTGCCGGCCTCCTGCCGCTCCTGCCCACCACCGCCCTCGGTGGGCGCGGGGAGCCGGTACCGCTCGTAGAGTTCGCGTGCGTAGTCCTTCGCCTCCTGCGACGGCTCCTCGCCCAGCTCGTCGCGGACCAGGTCGTCGAGGCTCTTGTTCGTTTCTGCCATGTGTCGCAGCCTGCCTGTAGTGCGCGGATTGCACAAATCGCCGCTCCGGTGACGGAGAGGGACGACCGATAAGTCCCACATAGCAGGCATTTCGGTGACATCATCCGGTTTCCCCTCGGCAGGCCCTGCACGGCAGGGCCCTCCGGCGGTCCGTCGCCGGTACCTGCCCCGTCCCCGCCCCGTGGTACCGGGGCGGTACCGAGATCCGCGGGCCCTGGGCACGGGCCCCGCGAGGCGGCGCCGCGAACGGCGAGGGGCGCCCCGCGCATCGCGCGGGGCGCCCCTGTGGAGCCTGCGGCTACGAGCCGACCCGCTCCTCCGTCCGCTCGGACCCGGACGTGCCGCCCTCGGGCGCACTCCCCGCGGTCTTCCGCTTGCGGGCGCGGCGCCGTTCGGCGCGCTCCGCGCTCCGCGCGGCACGGCGCTGCTTGGACCACTCCACCAGCTGGTAGAGGACCGGGACCAGGACCAGTGTCAGCACGGTCGAGGTCAGCAGGCCGCCGATCACCACGATCGCCAGCGGCGCGGAGATGAACGCCCCGCCGCCGGTGATCCCCAGGGCCATCGGGGTCAGTGCCGCGATGGTGGCGAGCGCCGTCATGAGGATGGGCCGCAGACGGTGGCGGGCACCCTCCACGATCGCCTCGCTGAGCGGCATCCCGTTGTTCTGGTTCTGGTTGATCAGGTCCATCAGGACGATGGCGTTGGTGATGACCACGCCGATGAGCATCAGCATGCCGACCATGCCGGCGATGCCCAGCGGGTTCCCGGTGATCAGGAGCAGGCCCAGCGAGCCGGTGACCGCGAACGGGATCGAGATCAGCAGCATGAGCGGCTGGAGCAGGCTCTTGAAGGTCGCGACCATGATCAGGTAGCAGATCACGACCGCGGCGAGCATCGCCAGCAACATCGCGGCGAAGCCCTCGGACTGGTCCTCGCTGACGCCGCCCAGGGTCGCCGTGGCGCCCTCCGGCAGGTCCAGCCCGTCGAGGGCCTCGGTGATGGAGGCGCTCACCGCGCCCAGGTCGGAGGCGGTGACGCTCGCCGACACGGTGGCGCTGGTGATGCCGTCGATCCGGGTGAGCTCCGGCTGCTGGAGCACCTCCTCGACCGTGGCCACGTCCGACAGCGGGACGGCCCCGGTCGCGCCCATGACGGGCAGGTCCTCCAGGTCGGCCACCGTCTGCGGGGCCTCGTCGAAGCGGACCACCAGGTCACGGCGGGTGTCGTCGAGGGTGACGGTGCCGACGTTCTGGCCGTTGAAGGCCGCGGAGACCTGCTGGCCGACCGCCGCCTCGGTGAGGCCGACGGCCGCGGCCTCCTCGCCGTCGACGCTGACCTCCAGCGAGGACTGCTCCGCGGCGACGCTGTTGGTGATGTCGGCGGTGCCGTCGATGGCGCCCAGCTCGTCCTCGACCATGCCGGTGGCCTCGGCGAGGACCTCCTGGTCGTCCGCGCTGACCTGCACCTCGATGCCGGATCCGCCCATGGCGCCCATGCTGCTCAGGATGGGCTCGTGCTCGGTGTCCAGGTCCGCGAGGGCGTCGCGGAGCACCTCGCGGTTGCGGGCCTGGTCGGTGTCGGGGTCGGCGGTGACCGTGTAGTCGACCTGGCTGCTGCCTCCGCCTCCCATCATCCCGGCCATGCCCCCGCCGCCGACGTTGGTCTGGTAGGACTCCACCCAGGCGAACCCGGCCAGGGCGTCCTCGACCTTGACGGCCTCGGCGTCGGCCTCCTCCAGGGACGTGCCCGGGGGCAGCTCCTGGACGATCGCGTAGGAGTTCTCCTCGGACTGCCCCATCCAGTCGGTCTCGAGGTTGGTGGCCATGAAGACGGTGCCGGCGAAGATGACGACCGAGGCGAGCACGGTCGTGATCGTGGCGGTCCTGCGCTTGGTGGTGATCCACCGGATGACGGGCAGGTAGGCGCGCTGGAGGACGCCCTTGCGCTCGCGCTCGTTCTCCTCCTGCTCGATCTCCTCCTGGGTGGCGTCCCCGATGTCCTTGGGGCGCATGAACCAGTAGCAGAGCACCGGGATGAGGGTGATGGACACGATCAGCGAGGCGGCCAGGGCGAGGCTGGCGGTGACCGCGAACGGCATGAACAGCTCGCCGACCATGCCGCCGACGAACGCCAGCGGGAGGAACACGGCGATCGTGGCGAGGGTGGAGGAGACCACGGCGGCGGCGACCTCGCGCACACCGGTCCGGACGGCCTCCATCCGCTCCTTGCCGTAGTCGAGGTGCCTGCGGATGTTCTCCAGCACCACGATGGAGTCGTCGACCACACGGCCGATGGAGATCGTGATGGCGGCGAGGGTCAGCATGTTGAGGCTGAACCCGAACGCCTGCATCCCGAGGAACCCGATCAGGACCGACACCGGGATGGACACCGCGGTGACCAGGGTGGAGCGGATCGACAGGAGGAAGACGAGGATGATGACGACGGCGGCGGCGAGGCCCATGCCGCCCTCCTCGACCATCGCGAGGATCGACTCGTTGATGTAGGGGGCCTGGTCGAAGACCACGCTGACGTCGATGTTCGAGCCGAGGACGTCGGCCTGCTCGTCGAGGACCCTCTGGACCCCCTCGGACACCTCGACGGTGTTGCCGTCGGGCGTCGCCATGACCATGACGCCGATGCTCGGGTCGCCGTTGACGCGGGCCAGCGTGGTGGCGTCGTCCTGGACGAGTTCGACGTCGGCGACCTCGGAGATCTGGACCGGGGAGGGCGGGGCCGCGGGGGGAGCTCCGGGCGCCGCGGCGGACATGTCGCCGGCGGCGGCCGAGGGCTGGACCCAGACGTCCTCGATCTGCTCGACGGAGGAGAACTGCTCCCCGGTGGTCACGCTCAGGGTGCGGCCGTCGGAGTCGATGTCACCGCCGGGCTGGAGCAGGCCGCTCGACTGGAGGGCCTGGGTGAGGTCCTGCGGGGACAGCCCCGCGGAGGCGAGCTCGTCCGCGTCCGGGCTGACGACGACGTCGGAGCCCATGGCGCCGGTGACCATCGCCGAGCGCACGCCGGGGAGGGACTCGATCTCGGGGACGAGGTGCGTCTCCAGCGGTTCGACCATGGACTGGTCGTCGCCGTCCTCGGCGCCCGCGGCGAGCATCACGACCGGCATCATGTCCGTGCTGAAGGACATGACGCTGGTGCTGACGTCCTCGGGGAGCATGCCGGAGATCTGGTCGACCGCGATCTGCGTCTGGCGCACCAGGTCGTCCTGGTCGGAGCCGTAGTCGAACTCGACGGTGACCTGGGAGGAGCCGGTGCTGGAGGTGGAGGTCACCGTGGTGGCGCCCGCCACGCCCTGGACGGCCTGCTCCAGGGGCTCGGTGACCTGGTTCTCCACGACCTGGGGCGAGGCGCCCTGGTAGGTGCCGGAGACCATCACCATCGGGAGGGACATCTCCGGGAAGAGCTCCCGCTTGGCCGAAGTGGCCGCGAGGACTCCGAAGAAGAGGACGGCCAGGGTGACGAGCAGGACCAGCGCCCGGTTCTTGAGCGACATGACCGCGAGGCGGTTCATACCGTGGCCCCTTCCGAGCGGCGGGCGGCGGTCCCTGCCGGGGGACGGCCCGTACCACGGGCCCTTGTGGCCGATCTGGACATGAGAGGTTTTCGCTCCTAGTTCGCTGCTGACCACGGGAGCAGACCGTGGTGTGGTGGTCGAGCGCTTGCCGACGACCGTCGGGCGGGCACGCCGTCACTGCGGTCTGGTGACCGGTCCTCGAACGTGTGGTGCTGGTGGGGACGCAGGTTGTGCGTTCGCGATGTGCGGCACAGGGGGAGCATCCGCCTGGCGCACGATCTCAGAATACGTCGCGTTATATCGGAAGATCCGCCAACCCCGCCCGGTTCAGGGGACTCTCAGGGGCGCGTCAGTCTTCTGTCAGGGTCGAGCCCTGACCAAAGTTAGGGACGTCCGCCGTAAGTCGGAGTCTCCCCGGGGTGAGGTGGGCCTTCCCGTGGCCGCAGACGCCGCCTTCTTGTAACGGACATCACAGCCACGATTTCCGGCCCACCAGAAAGGCGTCGCTCCCGGGGGCGCGACGCCTCCGCGAAAACGGCCTGTGGACAACCGGGAGAGCGGGGCCCGCCGGGGCATCCTGAAGGGGTGGGGCTCAGCCCGCCCGGTGCTCCTCCAGGGACTCGTGCGGCTGGGAGGTCCCCCACACCACGCGCAGGAGGTCCTCCAGCGCGTGCGCCAGGGACGCGTCCACCAGCTCGTAGCTGACCTGGCGGCCGCGGGCGTGGGTGTGCACCAGCCCGCAGTCGCGCAGGCAGGCGAGGTGGTTGGAGACGTTCTGCCGGGTGAGTCCGAGCTGGTCGGCCAGTCCGGCCGGATAGTTCGGCCCTTCGAGGAGGGCCAGGAGGAGGCGGGACCGGGTCGGATCGGACAGCGCGCGGCCGAGCCGGTGGATGGCGGACAGGCGCTGCTCGGAGGTCAACATGAAAACCATTGTACATAGTTTGCTGTATAGACAGCCTTGGCTGTATAAACAGTGAAGGCTGAACTGTTGGGCGCCGTCGCACACGGCGCCCGGTGACACGGGACGACGCGGACAAGAGGGAGGCGCCGTGGGAGCGGGACACGGGCACGGACACGGGCACGCGATCACCGCCGGCGCGGCCAACAGCGGGAGGCTCGCGCTGGTCCTGGCGATGATGGTCGCCGTCGCCGCCGTCCAGGTCGTGGGCGCCGCGTACAGCGGCAGCCTGGCGCTGCTCGCCGACGCCGGCCACACGGTCACCGACTCCTTCGGCGTGGCCCTGGCGCTGGCCGCCGTCTGGATCGCCTCCCGCCCCGCCACCAGTCGGCGGACCTTCGGCTACCAGCGCGCCGAGATCCTCGCCGCCGCGGTCAACGCGCTGGTGCTGTTCCTGCTGTGCGGGTTCATCGTGGTCGAGGCGGTCGACCGCCTACGGTCGCCCGCCGAGGTGTCCGGTCCGGGCATGGTCGCCGTCGCCGCGTTCGGCCTGGTCGCCAACATCGCCGCGCTGTTCGTCCTCCGCTCGGGCGCCAAGGACAGCCTCAACGTCAAGGGCGCCTACCTGGAGGTCATGAGCGACGCCCTCGCCTCCGTCGGCGTCATCGTCGGCGGAGTCGCCGTGTGGCT
This sequence comes from Nocardiopsis sp. NPDC101807, assembly GCF_044766605.1. NCBI lineage: Bacteria > Bacillati > Actinomycetota > Actinomycetes > Streptosporangiales > Nocardiopsidaceae > Nocardiopsis > Nocardiopsis sp. NPDC101807. The sequence goes on from NZ_JBIWMK010000001.1 coordinate 1,184,853, forward strand.
GACCGGGTGGGGCCGGATCGACACCCTCGTCTCCCTGGGCATCGCCGCCGTCATCGTGCCCCGGGCCTGGTCCCTGCTGCGCGAGGCCGTGCACATCCTGCTGGAGGCCACCCCCGAGGGCATGGACCTCACAGAGGTGCGCGACCACCTCCTCGGGCACCCCGCGGTCCTGGACGTCCACGACCTGCACGCCTGGACCATCACCTCCGGGGTGCCCGTGATGTCGGCGCACGTGGTGGTCGCCGAGGAACACCTCCGGGACACCGGGAGGATGCTCGACGAACTCCACGCCTGCCTGACCGGCCACTTCGACGTCGAGCACTCCACCCTGCAGCTGGAGCCCCCGGGCCACGCCGACCACGAGGGCGCCAGACACGACTGAGCGGGGGTCCTCCCGGCCCTGACCGGCCCCTCCGTTCCCGCGCACCGGGCCGTCGACGTGACCAGACCCGCAACCTTTGACAGAATCGTTCGCGCTTCGTCGAAGGAGGAGAATCCGGTGGAAACCACACACGGCCACGGGCTGCGCACCCGGTGAGCCGACGCCCCCGCCCGCGCGGAGGCAGCCTCGGTGCGCTGGCCCGCAGGACGGCCCTCCGCCTCCGATCGCCGAAGACCCTCCTCCGCCCTCGCCTGGCCTGGCGGCCGACCCGGGAACTCCTCGCCTGGCGCAAACCGGCCCGCGTCTTCCTCCTCGTCTTCCTCGCCGTGGACCTGGTCGGCACCGCCCTGCTGATGACCCCGCTGGCCACCCCCGGCGACGAGGGACTGGACTTCGTCCCCGCGCTCTTCACGGCCACCTCCGCCCTGGCCGTGTGCGGACTCGGCGTGATCTCGGTCGGCCACGACCTCAACCTCTTCGGCCAGATCGTCATGCTCACCCTGATGCAGGTCGGGGGCATCGGGATCATGACCCTGGCGTCCGTGCTCGGAACGGCCATGATCCACCGCTTCCGGCTGCGTTCCCAGCTCAACGTGCAGGCCGAGACACGGAGCCTGTGGATCGGGGACGTCTCCGGCGTGGTCCGTCGCGTCGCCGTGGTCTTCCTGGTGCTCCAGGGCCTGACGTTCCTGCTCATCACGCCCCGGATGTGGCTGGGCTACGACATGTCCCTGGGCCAAGCCGCCTACTCCGGCTTCTTCCACTCGATCTCGGCGTTCAACAACGCCGGCATCTCCCTGTACGACGACAGCATGATGCGCTTCTCGGGGGACCCGTTCATCCTCCTGCCGGTGGCCTTCGCGGTGATCCTCGGCGGCCTCGGCTTCCCGATCCTGCTCGAACTGCGCCGCACCCTCGGCGAGCCCCGCGCGTGGAGCCTGCACGCCAAGATCACCATCACGACCACGGCCATCCTCTTCCTGGGGAGCTTCCCCCTCATCACCGCGATGGAGTGGGGCAACCCCGCGACGCTCGGGGCGATGCACTGGACGGACAAGCTCACGGACGGCTTCTTCCACAGCGTGATGCCCCGCAGCGGGGGGCTGAACTCCGTCCCGGTCGGGGAGATGCAGGACTCCACGCTCCTGCTGACGATCATGCTCATGTTCGTCGGCAACGGCAGCGCCGGAACGGCCGGCGGGATCAAGGTCGCGACCCTGGCCGTGATCTTCCTCGTGGTGCTGGCGGAGATCCGCGCGCACGACGAGGTGCACGTGTTCGACCGCAAGCTCCCGCCCGGGGTGATCCGCCAGTCCCTCAGCCTCGTGTTCCTGTCCGCGACGGTCGTCGCGTTCAGCTCGCTGCTGCTCATGCACACGACCCCCTTCCACTTCCTCCCGGTGGTGTTCGAGGTCGTCTCCGCCTTCGGCGTGGTGGGGCTCTCCACCGGCATCACCCCCGACCTGCCCCCGTGGGCCCAGTGCCTGCTCGTCGCGCTCATGGTCGCGGGGCGCATCGGCCCCATCACCGTCGCCACCGCCCTGGCCTTCCGCGACCGGCGCCGGCGCTACGATCTCGCCGAGGCCAGGCCGATCATCGGCTGAGCCGCACAGACAGGAGTCACCCGTGCCCCACCGCAACAGGAACGACGACAAGAGCGTCCTGGTCATCGGCCTCGGCCGGTTCGGCAGTTCCCTCGCCCTCGAACTGGTCAACCGCGACTGGGACGTCCTGGGCGTGGACACCAACCCGCGCCTGGTGCAGACCTACGCCGACGCCCTCACCCACACGGTGATCGCGGACGCCACGGACGAGGAGGCGCTGCGCCAGATCGGCGCCTCCAACTTCAACCGGGCGGTGGTGGCCATCGGCACCCACCTGGAGGAGAGCATCCTGGCCACGTCACAGCTGGTGGACCTGGGGGTGTCGACCATCTGGGCGAAGGCGACGAGCCGTCGCCACGGCCGCATCCTGGAGCAGGTGGGCGCCCACCACGTGGTGCTGCCCGAGCACGACATGGGCGAGCGGGTGGCGCACCTGCTGTCGGGGCAGATGCTCGACTACGTGGAGCTGGAGGAGGGTTTCTCCCTCGGGAAGACCAAGGCCCCCAAGGAACTGCTGGGCAGGTCCCTGCGTGAGACGGGAGTGCGCCAGGAGTACGGGATCACCGTGGTCTCGGTCAAGCGCATGGGCGCGGAGTTCACGTACGCGACCCAGGAGACGGTGCTCAACAAGGGCGATGTGATCGTGGTCGCGGGACGGACCGACGACGTCGAGCGGTTCTCGGAGATCGTGTAGCACCCGGACGGAACCGACATCCGGGAGACACCCCCCACAAACAGACAAATTGACAACCGTTTTCATTATCCCGATGATTGACCCATGCGAACAGGGACAACCGTGCGGGCCGCCGCCCTCGGCGCCGCGACACTCATGATGATCACCGCCTGCGGCAGCGGAGGGGGCGGGGCCGAGGACACGGGTGTCTCCCCCGCCGACGCCGACCTGACCGTGGTCACCGGCGTCTACCCCCTGGAGTGGCTCGCCCGTGAGATCGGCGGGGAGGGCGTGGCCGTCACCCAGCTGACCGAGCCCGGCACCGAACCCCACGACCTGGAGCTCACCGGCCGCCAGGTGGGCGAGGTCAGCGAGGCCGACATCGCGTTCTTCGTCGGGGGCCTCCAGCCCGCGGTGGACGAGGCGGTCTCCCAGGAGGCCTCGGACAGCGCGCTCGACGTGGGCGACGTCGTGCACCTGCGTCCGGCCGGCGGCGAGGACGAGGGACACGGGGACGAGGAGCACTCCCACGAGGACGAGCACGCCCACGAGGACGAGCACGCCCATGAGGAGGAGGAAGAGGAGGGGCACGACCACGGTGAGCACGACCCCCACTTCTGGCTGGACGTGGAGCTGATGGCGGAGACCGCCCGGGCCCTCGGCGAGCGGATGGGCGAGATCCACCCGGAGGGCGCCGACGCCTACGAGCAGAACGTCGGGGCGGTGACCGCGGAGCTGGAGGCGATCGGCCAGGAGTACGAGGAGGGCCTGGCCTCCTGCGAGCACCACGACGTCGTCGTCGGCCACACCGCGTTCACGTACCTGACCGAGGCCTACGGCCTCGAACAGGTCGGCGTCAGCGGGGTGGACCCCGACACCGAGCCGTCCCCGTCGCAGATCGCCGCGATCACCGACATCGTGCGGGAGCGCGACATCACCACGGTCTTCACCGAACCGCTGATGCCGCCGGAGACGGCCGAGACCATCGCCGCCGAGACCGGCGCCGAGGTGCGGGTGCTCGACCCGCTGGAGGGCGTCACCGAGGACTCCCCCGGCGACGACTACCCGTCGATCATGCGGGGCAACCTGGCCGCGCTGACCACCGCGCTGGGCTGCTCCTGACCGCGAACGCCTGACGCCGTCCCGCCCCTCCCGGGGCGGGGCCGCGGCCCCGCCGCGGCCGGGTCCCCCTGCCCGGTCGGCCCCCGTGAGCCCCACCTGTCCGGTACGTGCCGGACAGGTGGGGCTCACGTGTGTCCGGCTCTGCGCCGACCGCCGGAATCGCACCCTTGTCGTCCCGTTCGTCGGGGTCCGGACACCTGTCCCGAACGGTTGGATTACACCGCGCTTACATAGAACCAATCCCCCGGACAAGTGGCGAGGGTCACGCTATGCTTATGGAGTGTCAGTGCTTATGCACGTGCATCTGGCGGTGCATCAGCACGGACGTTCCCCTCGCAGATCCGAAGGAGCAGCACAGCATGACCGCACACAACGGCATCACCGCGACCGAGCTGACCGACGTCGCCTGGCAGAAGGCCAAGCGCAGCAACTCCCAGGGCGCCTGCGTCGAGATGGCCCGCCTGAGCGACGGCTCGATCGCCGTACGCAACTCCCGGTTCCCGTCCGGGCCGGCGCTGGTCTACACCCAGGAGGAGATCGACTGCATGATCCTGGGCGCCAAGGACGGTGACTTCGACAACCTGCTCAGCTAGGACGAGCCCCCACCGACGATGCCGTCGGGGGCTTCGGAGCGCCCCGGGGGAGTTCCGCCCGCGGACCCTCCGCACTCACCGACCCGGTTGCCACGCCCTCACCCGGGTCGACCGAGGATACGGACGGAAGGGCCCTGTCCAGTGGACAGGGCCCTTCAACATCCGGAAAGGCCCGCCTCGGCGGGCCCCGCGTTCTTCTCCCCTCACCACCGCCCCACCCCTCCGCGGGCGACGGTGAACGGCTATTTGAGGTCTTCCCGGATCTCCTTGAGGATGTCGAGCGTCTCGTCCGGGGTGGCCGCGGCCACGCTCAGCCGGGTCATCGCCTTGGTGTACGCCTCCACCACGTTGCGGCGGTCGATGAGCTCACCGTCGTGGAGCTGCTCCAGGTACACCATGTCCGCGAGCTCGAACTCGGAGTACCTCAGCAGGGTGAAGGACCCGGCCTCGGCCGCGTGCGCGCCCACGGAGAAGGGGATGATCTGGAGGGTGATGTTGTCGTGCTCGCTGCTGAGGTGGATCAGGTGCTCGATCTGGCGGCGCATGATCTCCGGGCCGCGGCTGATCACGCCGATGGGGCGGCGCACCGCGGCCTCGTCGAGGATCACCCACATGCGCATGTTCGTGTCGTTCTCGATGCGCTTCTGTCTGCGCAGTCTCGCCTCGATGCGCTGCTCGGTGACCATGTCGGTCTCGACGCCGCCCGAGATGATCTCCCGCGCGTACTCCTCCGTCTGGAGCAGGCCCGGCACGAACTGGGACTCGTAGATGCGTATGTGGTCGGCGGCCTCCTCGAAGCCCACATAGCGGATGAACCACTTGTGGAGCGAGTCGCCGTACTCCTTCCACCACCCGGGCTTGTTGGATTCGCGGGCGACTTCGAGTAATTCCTTGATCGTCTTACGGTCGGAGACCCCGTACATCTTGAGGAGGTCCTCGATATCGCGCAGCTTGAAACCGACCCGGCCGAGTTCCATCCGGCTGATCTTCGACGCGGAGGCCCGAATCCGGTTCCCCGCGTCCTCACGGGTGATACCCCGCTGTTCACGACGCTTACGAAGCTCGTGCCCGAGTAGCATGCGACGCACGGTGGGGCCGCTCCCCTTGCGCAATCGAGCGATATCCACGTTCGTCGCCTCTCTGTCATTCCCGGCACAAGGGTATCCGGGGTGGCGGGACACCTTTGCCTTGAGGTCAAGACACTACATGTACACGATATAACCGGAGCGCCCCCGCACCCGGGTACTCCATCGGTGACGGCGCCGGCCCTCCGGGAGGGACCGCCGTCGGCCCCCGCCGCGGACGGCGGGCCACCGGACCGGAGCCCCCCGCGGACCTCGGTCGGCCGCGGGACGGCCGACCACGGGCCGTCCGGCCGGGATCAGGCGAATTGCGCCCAAACGAACTTTCCGCCGGGAGACGTGGGAATCACACCCCACTCTCGCGCGAAGGCACTCACCAGGGCAAGTCCGCGCCCGCCCTCCATGGTCAGATCTGCTTCCCTTCTCCGGGGGAGCCGATCACCGCCGTCCCGGACCGCGCAGATGAATTCGCCCCCGCTGCGCATCAGTGAGAGCTGAATACCCCCCTCACTCTGCCTGGTCAAGGGCAGGGGGCCGCCGTGCCGGACCGCATTGGTGACCAATTCGGAAACGACCACCGCGACATCGCCGGACAAGTACTGCATCTCCCATTCGCGGAGAAGCGCCTCGGAAATCTCCCGCGCGGCCCCCACGGCGTGGGGCCTCGGCTCGAAGCTCCACGTGACCGCGTCGTGCCGGTCGCCGCAGACCGGGGTGTTCCAGCGCCGGGAACCGTGCGTCAGGACCTTGAGCCACCATCCGCCGGCAGGCTCCGCCACCGCCTCCGCACACTCCATGCCTTCCACTTCCTCCCTGACGCACCGTGGCGAGCAGCGACGACACGTCCCGGAAACCTCCGCGATCCCGCGAAGACACCTTCGGGCCCGTGCCGCTGCACGTCTCGTATGCACGTGCATCTCGGTCTTGGTGGCAATCGTAGGCCAAGCTTCGACAAAGTGCAGGGAAACAGGGGGACCAACCTCACCGGATCTCCCTTCCCCCGGGCCCTCTCCCCGGGAGGCCCCGAAAGGCCGCACTCCCGCCCCCGCCCACTTACCGACCGGTAGGGATGTGGATAGGATTCTGTCGCGCCCACCACGTGAATTCTGGAGGTAACCCCATGTCCCCAACGCCTCGTGTGGCCATCGTGACCGGAGCCGCCCGCGGGATCGGCGCCGCCACGGCTGAGCGCCTGGCGCGCGAAGGCCGGGCCGTCGCCGTCCTGGACCTGAGGGAGTCCGACGCCCAGGAGGTCGTGGACCGCATCACCGCCGAGGGCGGCACGGCCCTCGCCGTCGGATGCGACGTCTCCGACGCCGACCAGGTGGACGCCGCGGTCGCGACCGTCGCCGAACGCCTCGGCCCGCCCGCCATCCTCGTGAACAACGCGGGCGTCCTCCGCGACAACCTCCTGTTCAAGATGTCGGCGGACGACTGGGACACCGTGATGAACGTGCACCTGCGGGGCTCGTTCCTGATGAGCAGGGCCGCCCAGGCGCACATGACCGCGAACGGCTGGGGCCGCATCGTCAACCTGTCCAGCTCCTCCGCGCTGGGCAACCGGGGCCAGGCCAACTACTCCGCGGCCAAGGCCGGGCTCCAGGGGTTCACCAAGACCCTGGCGATCGAGCTGGGCAAGTTCGGCGTGACCTGCAACGCCGTCGCCCCCGGGTTCATCGAGACCGCGATGACCAGGGCCACGGCCGAGCGGATCGGCGTCAAGTACGAGGACATGAAGGCGTTCAAGGAGGCCGAGATCCCGGTGCGGCGGGTGGGCGTGCCCGAGGACATCGCCAGCACGGTCGCGTTCCTCACCGGTGAGGACGCCGGGTTCGTGTCGGGCCAGGTCATCTACGTGGCCGGCGGCCCGCTGGACTAGCGACGCGCCGTCCGCGGCCCGTTCCCGGGACCGGACGCCCCGGCCCGGCACGCTTCCGGCCGGGGCGTCCGCGCGTCCCGGCGCGGGGCGGCGCGGGGCGGCCCCGTCCGGTCACGCGACCCGCGCGGGAGACCCGCCGGGCCCTGCGGCCGGGACGTTCAGCGGGCGGGGCCCCGGGAGGAGCGCGCCGGTCCGCCGTCGCCGCGCGCCTCCTCCATGGCCTCCGTGACCGTCCCGCAGACCTCCTCCACGAGTGCCACGCCGGCGGCGTAGTCGCGGCTCCCGTCGGACAGGACCGCGATGAGGTACTCGTGGTCGGGACCGCTCACGTAGCCGACCGTGTTGACGGTCCACAGCCCGCGGTTGCCCTCGCGGGGCGTCCAGCCGTTCTTGAGGCCGACCGTGTCCCCCGTGACGGCCGAGGCCGAGACACCCCAGGCCTGTTCCGGGGCGACGGACTCCATCAGCCCGCGGGCGTACGCGCGGCTCTCCGGCGACAGCGGCCCCTCGCCGACGTACAGGATCCGCAGCAGCCGCACCTGGTCGGCCGCCGTGGTCGTCGTGGAGCCCCACACGCCGCGCGGATCGGGGTCGGTGCCGGTGAACCCGAGGGCGCGGACGCCGCTCGTGAACCCGTCGGTGAAGCCGATGCGTGCGTACAGGCCGTCGGTGACCCCGTTGTCGCTGTAGCGGATCATCTCCTCCGCCCGGGCCCGTTCGGACGCGGAGAGCCCCCGCCCCTCCTCCTCCGCGCGCAGGAGCAGCAGTGTGAGGATCGTCAGCTTGGACACGCTCGCGGTCGGGAACCGCTCGTGGGCGCCGTGGCTGAAGGTGGCGCCGGTGCGCAGGTCCTGGACGGCGACCGCGAAGTCCGCGGGGTGTTCGCCGGCCAGCTCCTCCATCCGCCCGGTGAGCTCCTGCCGCTGCTCCGGGCCGAGCGTGCGCCCGCCGGTGGCCGGCCCGGTCAGGGGCGCGAAGGGCACGAGGGGCAGGGCGCTCTCCGAGAGCAGGGCACGGACGAGGGCCGGGTCCGGCGCGGACAGCCCTCCGGCGGCCGAGGTGGCGCCGGGGACCGCGAGGGCCGTGAGCACGACGAGGCAGATCGCCGCCGTGGCGGCGGACCAGGTTCGGATGATGTCGGCGGGGGGACGCCGGGGCACGCTATCACCGGTTCGTAGGCGCGGCAGGGGGACTGTCCGGACATTATCCACCCGGCGCCCCGTGGGCTGCGGTCCGGTGCCCGCCCGGCGCCGTGCGCCCGCGTCGCGTCAGGCGCGCGTGTCGTCGTCGATCCCCCGGGCCACCAGCGCCTCGCCCGTCGCGTCGGCCATCCGCAGCAGCTGGACGATCACCGGGACCACGAGCAGGTGGGGGCGCCCTGACAGCCCCCGCGCCCGGTAGGCCTCCTGGGACGTCCGCCAGGCGACGGCGACCATCGGAATGGACCGGACCGTCAGGGCGAGCACGAGCGCCACCCGGTCGGGGTCGACCCCGACGTGCCGGAGCGGGCGGGCCGCGCGCTCGAAGAGGTCGAGCATCTCGCGCACGCGCGTGGTGAGCGTGACGACGTTGGCCAGCAGCACGAGCGCGGCCAGCTGCGCGCACAGGCGCACGGCCGTCTCCCATGCGCCGAACAGGACCTGGAACAGGGCGATGGCCAGCAGGAACGGCCACAGGACGCGCAGGACCCCCCAGGCGCGGGCGGGGGCCAGCCCGACCACGGGGTAGACCAGGAGGGACGCGGCCAGCGCGCCGAGCGCGACCCGGTGGTCGGCGGCGGCGATGAGCGCCACGCCGGCGGCGAGCAGGCCGAGGAGCTTGGCCCAGGCCGGAGCCCGGTAGAGGGGTCCGGTTCCGGGGACGTACAGGCCGATCGCGCTCACGCGCCGGCCTCCCGGTCCGCCCCGTCCATGAGCCGGAGGTAGTGGGCCACCGCTTCGCCGGGGGTCCCGTCGAAGGCCACCCGCCCCTCGTCCATGACCAGGACCCGGTCGAACCCGTCGAGCAGGTCGAGGTCGTGCGTGAACAGGACGACCTGCTGGTCGAGGCCGTCGAGGGTGCGGTGCACCATGCGGGTGTTGCGCAGGTCGAGCAGGGTGGTGGGCTCGTCGCACACCAGCACCTCGGGTTCGGTGGCCAGGACGGAGGCCAGGGCGAGGAGTTGCTTCTGGCCTCCGGAGAGCAGGTGCCCGGGGTGGTCGCGGTGGCCGTCGAGGCCGTAGCGGACCAGGGCGGCGTCCACGCGGCGGGCGGTCTCCTCCCTCCCCAGTCGGAGGGAGCGCAGGCCGATCTCCACGTCCTCGGCGACCGTGGGCATGATGATCTGGTTGGCGGCGTCGGAGAAGACGAACCCGACCCGGCGGCGGACGTGCTTGGCGTGGCGCCGGGTGTCCCACTCCCCCAGCGTCACCCGGCCCTCGTCGGGGACGACGAGGCCGTTGAGGGTGCGGGCGAGCGTGGACTTGCCCGATCCGTTCGCCCCGATCACGCCGATGCGGTGCTCGGCGAGGTCGAGGGTGACGTCGCGCAGGACGGCGCGGTCGTCGTAGGAGTGGGAGACCCCCCGGAGGCGGAGCATCAGGCGGCTCCGCCGCCGCTGCCGGACCCCTGGTCCGCCCCGTCGAGGACGGGACGTCCGGCGGGCGGGATCGGGTAGGCGCGCAGGACCGCGGAGGCGATGAGCGCGGTGAGGACGACCTTGGCGGCGTCGCCGACCAGGTAGGTGGCCCCGGAGACGGCCGCGATCTCCCAGCTCTGCACGGCGACGGCGAGCCAGGGCAGGCCGATCGCGTAGACGACGACGATGCCGCCGAGGGCGTTGACCAGGACCCCCTGCCAGAGGCGGTAGCGGCCGTTGCGCAGCATCAGGTCGGTGAGCAGGCCGATGACGAGCGCGGCGGGGATCCAGCTCACGATGAACCCGGAGGAGGGGAGCGCCAGGGCGGCCAGCCCTCCCCTGCCTCCCGCGAAGAGCGGCAGGCCCGCCAGGCCGAGCACGACGAACGCGGCCACGGCCAGGCTGCCGCGCTTCCAGCCCAGGAGGCTGGGGGCGAGCATGATGCCCAGGGTCTGGAGGGTGACCGGCACCGGGGAGCCGGGGAAGGGGATCGCGACGGTGACGCTGAGGGCGGCGATGAGGGCCGCGAACACGGCGATGAGCGCCAGGTCACGGGCGGTCAGGCCCCTGTGGCGGACGTGCTTCTTCGTCCCGTTGGCGGGCATGGGCGTTTCCCCTCGGGGAGGCGGTGGGAGTGGATCACCACCCATTGTCCGTGATGCGCGTGTGGCGGGGGGAGGGCGGGGCGCACAGTTCCGGGGGCGTCGGACTTGTGGAGGTCGTCCTGAGACGGGAATCACTCCGCGGGGGCCTCGGGGCTCCCGTGGCCGCTCACGGCGGGAGCGGCCACGGGAACGGGGGCGCTGTCGGGGCCGCGCCCTCAGCCCTCCCCGCCGTCGTCGCGGCCCCGGTAGACCAGGCGTCCGGCCCCGTCCCGGCCGTAGCGGGCACGCCCTCCGCCGGGGACGGCCAGGACCAGGCACGTCCCCCGGAGGCGGGCGGCCCTGGCGGAGCGGACCCGTGCGCCGTCCAGGGGGCCGCCGACCAGCTCGGCCCAGCCGGCCCTGGCCCTGACGAACCCCGCCGCGAACACGACGGCCGCCGTGCAGCATCCGGCCGCCGCGAAGGCGGTGTGCCCCGTCCAGGTCCACAGCATCATCAGCGTGGCGACGGCCAGGAGGGTGGCGAACACCGTGGCGGCGCGCCCCTCGAGGAGCGGCCAGCGTGCGTTGTCACCAGGGGATGGATTCACGACCATGCGCCTTCGATCCGGAACCGGTCGCCCTCGGCGCCGTGCGGGCACCCCGGGCCTCGGGCTCGTGTGCGGGCGGGACGGCCCCCCGGGGGTTCCCACGGGGAGGACCGGCCCCTCGGGTCGGTCAGTTCCTCTCGGGGTCCGTGCCCGCCGGAACCGCGCTGTGCGGGTGGTTCAGGTCGAACGCGGGACGCTCCGAGCGGATGCGCGGCAGGGACGTGAAGTTGTGCCGCGGCGGCGGGCAGGTGGTCGCCCACTCCAGCGAGCAGCCGTACCCCCACGGGTCGTCCACGGTGACCAGCGGCGCCCTCTTCGCGGTGATGTACATGTTCCAGAAGAAGATGAGCGTCGAGGCGCCGAGGACGAACGACGAGACCGAGGAGATCTGGTTGAGCTCGGTGAAGCCGTCGCCGGGCAGGTAGTCGGCGTAGCGGCGCGGGAAGCCCATGGCGCCGAGCCAGTGCTGCACCAGGAACGTGCCGTGGAAGCCGAAGAAGAGCAGCCAGAAGTGGAACTTGCCCAGGGTCTCGTTGAGCATTTTTCCGGTGAATTTGGGCCACCAGAAGTAGAAGCCCGCGAACATCGCGAACACCACGGTGCCGAAGACCACGTAGTGGAAGTGGGCCACCACGAAGTAGGAGTCGGTGACGTGGAAGTCGATCGGCGGGGAGGCCAGGAGCACGCCGGTCAGGCCGCCGAAGAGGAACGTGGCCAGGAAGCCGATCGTGAACAGCATCGGCGTCTCGAAGGTGATCTGCCCCCGCCACATCGTGCCGATCCAGTTGAAGAACTTCACGCCGGTCGGGACCGCGATGAGGAAGGACATGAAGGAGAAGAACGGCAGCAGGACCGCGCCCGTGGGGAACATGTGGTGGGCCCACACGGTGACGGAGAGGCCGGTGATGGCGATGGTGGCGGCCACCAGGCTCTTGTAGCCGAAGATCGGCTTGCGGCTGAACACCGGCAAAATCTCCGTGACGATGCCGAAGAACGGCAGGGCGATGATGTACACCTCGGGGTGCCCGAAGAACCAGAACAGGTGCTGCCACAGGATGGCGCCGCCGTGCTCGGCGTTGAAGACCTGGGCGCCCACCATGCGGTCGGCGCCCAGGGCGATCAGGGCCGCGGTCAGGACCGGGAACGCGATGAGCACCAGGACGCTCGTCAGGACCACGTTCCACGTGAAGATCGGCATGCGGAACATCGTCATGCCGGGGGCGCGCATGCACAGGGCCGTGGTGATGAAGTTGACCCCGCCCAGGATGGTGCCGAGGCCCGACACGAGCAGGCCCAGGATCCACAGGTTGCCGCCCATGCCCGGGGAGCGGACCGCGTCGGACAGCGGCGTGTACGCGAACCAGCCGAAGGAGGCCGCGCCCGCCGGGGTGAGGAACCCGCCCACGGCGACCAGCCCGCCGAAGAGGAAGAGGTAGTAGCTGAACAGGTTCATCCGGGGGAAGGCCACGTCCGGGGCGCCGATCTGCAGCGGCATGATGATGTTCCCGAACCCGATGAAGAGCGGGGTTGCGAACAGCAGCAGCATGATCGTGCCGTGCATGGTGAACAGCTGGTTGTACTGCTCGTTGGACATGATCTGCATGCCCGGTGCGAACAGCTCGGCGCGGATGAGGAGCGCCAGGACGCCGCCGAAGAGGAAGAACGCGAACGAGGTGATCAGGTACATGTACCCGATGACCTTGTGGTCGGTCGACGACAGCCAGCTGGCGATGAGCCTCCCCTGGCGGGTCCCCCCACCGCCCCCGGTCTCGTCGTCCACGTCGGGCGCCGTCGATACCTCTGCCACGATTCAAACCCCCGAATGCGCAAAACAACGGACAAAAGAGGGCTGTCCGCAGCCGTTTCCCGGCCGCCGCGCCCCCGCGGAAAACATTTCCAGAATCCCCAGGGTAACGCTAACGCAAGGCTCGGCTTCGCACGCGAAAGAGAGACCGTGTTCTCCCGTTGGACACTCCGCTTTTGTTTCGTTCTTTTCCGTTTTGCCGTCGGCCGGGTTGGTTTCGGGTGATTGTTTTCCCGAAAGGGCCGGGATCCGGCGGGACCCCGGTTCCGGGGACGGGTCCGGAGCGGCCGTCCGGGCGCGGCCGGTCCTCCGCCCGGCCCCGGGCGGGGCCGGGCGGGCACGCGGGCCCCTCGGGCGTCAGGTGGCGGCGCGGCGGATGCGGTTGATGGGGACGGGCAGCACGCAGACCGGGTCCGGGACCTCCAGGCGGTGGCCGGTGTCGGCCGGGATCCCGGTGACGGGGTCGATGAGCAGGGACGCCAGGGAGCCGCCGTTCTGGGCCGCCGCGACCAGGTGGTCGGGCTGGCCGCCGTGGCCCCGCACCACGGTGAAGTGGCGGGGCCATGCGCCGCCCGCGGGCGTGTCGGCCAGGTGCTCCAGGCGGGCGCCGCCGTCGCGGACCGCGAACGTGGAGATGACGTCGGCCCCGCGGTTGGACACGTAGACGCGGCCCTCGTAGGTGCTGGTCAGGGGCAGCGCGTCACCCTCGGCGATGTCGCGGCCCCCGGCCTTGAGCCGGTGCAGGGCGATCTCCGCGGGGAAGTTCCGCCCCGCGGCCTCGTCGGCGGTGGCGGGGACCGAGCCGAGGTGCTCCCCGGTGCCCTTCCGGGGGTCCCACAGCACGACGTGCACGCGCGAGTCCAGCTCGCCGGCCACGTAGACGTACTGTCCGTTGACCGCCATGTGGCGCGGACCGGAGCCCGGCGGGAGCTGGACGGTGCGGAGCAGGCCCTCCTCCGGCCGGGGCGCGGCGGCCCCCTCCGGCCCTGCCGCGCCCCCCGGCACGGCGTAGTGGTGGACGCGCAGCTCGTCGGTGCCCAGGTCCGCGGCGAGCAGGTAGCGAAGGCGCGGCTCGTCGGAGTCCTCGACGACCGCGGTGCTGTGCGCGTGCGGTCCCTCCTGCCGGTCGGTGACGGGCCCGCCGCCCCGGTGGGCGAACCGGCCGACCGGGCCGGTGGGGGTTCCGTCCGGCGCCGTGGGGACGAAGGAGACCACGCCGTCGGCGTAGTTGGCGACGGCGACCTGCTCGGGCCCCAGGTCCCGCACGTGGCAGGGGGAGCCGCCGCCGGTGGGCACTGCGCCGAGCTCGGTGAGGGAGGCGTCGCCGCCGACCCGGAAGGCCGTGAGTGTGCCCTCGGCCCTCTCGTTGACGGCGTACACCGTGGGCGGCTCGGGCCGGAAGGCGAGGAAGGAGGGGCCCGGGGTACGGGCCGCGACGCCGCCGTCGGCCATCTCGCCGGTCTCGGGGTCGAACCAGACGCGGTGGATCCCCCCGCCCTCCCCCGGCGGGTCGGAGTCGGGGGTGTAGGTCCCCACGAGCAGCAGCCGACGTCCGTCCACCGATCCACCGACCGATTCGCCCACGGGGGAGCCTCGTTTCCGTAGCATGCGTTCGCGATCCAGTGGTCTACACCACCGGCCGCATGCTACAGGTTCCCCCTCGCTCCGGGGGACCCCGGCCCGCGCCTCCCTCCCGCCGTCCCCGGCCAGGGGGCGGCGGGGCGCGGCGGGCCCCCGGCGCCGCACACACCCGGCCTCAGTCCTGGAACCGAGGCCCGGGGCCGAGGACCCGGTCCCGTACCGCCGGCGGATGCCTTCGAGCGGGCAACGGGGTCTTCGCGGTGCGGTTCCTCGTGGTCGACGCCCCGGACGAGGAGGTGCACACCTTCTGCGGCGAGCACGGGTTCCGGGGGGATCCCCGACAGCATGCGCCTGTACCGCGAGGTGAGCGGCATCGCCGAGACGCCCGGATGAGGGGGACCGGCCCCGCCCGGCCCGCCGGGCGGGGCCCCTCGGTCCGCTACTGCCTGCCGGCGGCCTTGACGGCCTCCAGGGCCTTCATGATGCGCTTGTCGGAGACCGGGTAGGCGGTGCGCAGCTCCTGCGCGAACAGGCTGACCCGGTACTCCTCCAGCATCCAGCGCAGCTCGGCCACGTCGGCGTCGGCCGCCCGCCCCGGGGGCAGGGTCCCGGTGACCTTCGCGACGGCCTGGCGCATCTGCTCGGTCTTGGACATGTTGACCTGGTCGCGGCGCGGGTTCTCCGGCAGCTTGTCCAGGCGGTGCTCGACGCCCCTCAGGTAGCGGTGCAGGTCGTCCAGGCGTGCCAGGCCCGCGGCGGTGACGAACCCGTCCCCCACCAGGGAGCCGAGCTGTCCCTGCACGTCGTTGAGCGAGGGCAGGACGGCCAGGGAGGTGGTGCCCCTGACCTTCTTGGACACCTTGCGCCACAGCACCAGGACCCGCGCGACCTTGTCCAGGGTCTCGGCGAGGGTGTCGCCGAGGTCGGCGCGGACCCGGTCCGCGAGCGCGGCGAAGTCGTCGCCGTTCCACACCGGCCCCCCCTCGCGGGCGAGCAGGTGGTCGACGGCGGCGGACTCGGCGTCGGCGAGCATCGCCTTCACCGAACCGTGCGGGTTGTCGGCCAGGGCGAGCTTGTCCGGGTTGTTGAGCCCCTTGCTGACGGCGAGCGCCGGCGAGGGGATCGTCAGCATGAGCAGGCGCCGGGTCCCGGCCCGCATGGCGGCGCGCTGCTCGGCCCGGGTGTCGAAGATGCGCACCGCGACGCTGTCGCCCTCGTCCACCAGGGCCGGGTAGCCCTTGACCTTGGGGCCGAGCGCCTTGCGCTCCAGGGTCTGCTCCAGCGGACCGAAGTCCCAGGAGGTGATGCCCTTCTTCTCCACGCCCTTGGCCTCCGCGGAGATGGCCTCGCGCAGGCGCGGTTTGAGCTTGGCTCGGAGCTGCTCCAGGTCCTTGGACTCGGCCAGGGTCCGGTTGCGGTCGTCCACCGCGCGGAAGGTGATGCGCAGGTGGTCGGGCACGCGGTCGAGCTCGAAGGCGCTCTCCGGGATCCGGTCCCCGCCCCTGGGCTGGGCCATGCGGGTGAGCTCGGCGGCCAGCGCCCCGGTCAGCGTCCCCTCGTAGGGGGTGAGTCCGGCGCGCGCCTGGGCGGCGTTGTCGGGGACCGGTACGAAGAAGCGGCGCTGCGGCTTGGGCAGCGAGCGGATCAGCGCGGTGACGAGTTCGTCGCGCAGGCCCGGGATCTGCCAGTCGAAGCCGGTGTTCTCCACCTGGTTGAGGAACTTGAGCGGGATGTGCGCGGTGACGCCGTCGGCGGCGCTGCCCGGCTCGAACTGGTAGGTCAGCGGGAACGTGAACGCGCCCTGCCGCCACACGTCGGGGTAGTCGTCCTCGCTGACCACGTCGACGCCGTCGTTGATGAGCTCCTCGCGGGTGAAGTCGAGGAGCGTCGGCTCGGTCCGGCGGGCCTTCTTCCACCAGGAGTCGAAGTGCGCGGCCGACACGACGTCGTCGGGGACGCGGCGGTCGTAGAACTGGAACAGCGTCTCGTCGTCGACGACGATGTCGCGGCGGCGGGCGCGGTGTTCGAGGTCCTCGACCTCGTCGAGGAGCTTGCGGTTGTCGTGGAAGAAGTGGTGCCGGGTCTCCCAGTCGCCCTCGACGAGGGCGCGGCGGATGAACAGCTCCCGGGACAGCTCCGGGTCGATCTTCCCGTAGGACACCTTGCGCTGCACGACGATGGGCACGCCGTAGAGGGTGACGCGCTCGAACGCCATGACGGCGCCGCGCTTGCGCTCCCAGTGGGGTTCGCTGTAGTTGCGCTTGACGATGTCGCCGGCGAGCTCCTCGGCCCACTCCGGCTCGATCCGCGCGACCATGCGGCCCCACAGCTTGGACGTCTCGACCAGCTCGCCCACCATGACGAAGCGCGGCTGCTTCTTGAACAGGGCCGAGCCGGGGAAGACGGCGAAGCGCGCTCCGCGCCCGCCCAGGTACTCGTGCTTCTCGGGGTCCTTGAGGCCCACGTGGGAGAGCAGCCCGGCGAGCAGGGACATGTGGACGCCGCGCGGGTCGGCGGCCTCCTCGCGCAGCGGCGGCACCTCGATGCCCATGGTGCGCAGGACCTGTTTGAGCTGGGAGTGGATGTCCTGCCACTCGCGGACGCGCAGGTAGTTGAGGAACTCCTCGCGGCACAGCTTGCGGAACTGGTTGCCGGACAGCTCCCGCTGGCGGTCGCGCAGGTGGTTCCAGAGGTTGAGGAACGCCAGGAAGTCCGACTCCTTGTCGGTGAACCGGGCGTGGGACTGCTGGGCCTGCTGCTGTTTGTCGGTGGGGCGCTCGCGCGGGTCCTGGATGGACAGGGCGGAGGTGATGACCATGACCTCGGCCAGGCAGTCGCGCTCCTGGGCCTCCAGCACCATGCGGCCCAGGCGCGGGTCGATGGGCAGCTGGGCGAGGCGCCGGCCGGTCTGGGTGAGGCGGCGCTTGCCGCCCCCCTTGCCGGAGGCGGCCTCGGCCTCGGGGTGCAGGGCGCCGAGTTCCAGGAGGAGGTTGACGCCGTCCTTGATCTGGCGGTGGTCGGGGCCGTCCACGAACGGGAAGGCCGCCACGTCGCCCAGGCCGAGGGAGGCCATCTGGAGGATGACGGAGGCGAGGTTGGTGCGCAGGATCTCGGGGTCGGTGTACTCGGGGCGGGACAGGAAGTCCTCTTCGGAGTACAGCCGGATGCAGATGCCCTCGGAGACGCGCCCGCAGCGGCCCTTGCGCTGGTTGGCGGAGGCCTGGGAGACCGCCTCGATGGGCAGCCTCTGCACCTTGGTGCGGTGGGAGTACCGCGAGATGCGGGCGGTGCCGGGGTCGATGACGTACTTGATGCCGGGGACCGTCAGGGAGGTCTCGGCGACGTTCGTCGCCAGGACGACGCGGCGTCCGCTGTGGGAGGACCACACGCGTCTTTGCTCGGAGACCGACAGGCGCGCGTAGAGCGGGAGGATCTCGGTCCCGCGGAGCTTCTTCTTCTCCAGCGCCTCGGCGGTGTCGCGGATCTCTCGCTCGCCGCTGAGGAAGACCAGGATGTCGCCGGGCGGCTCGTGGGAGAGCTCGTCGACGGCGTCGAGGATGGCCTGGGTCTGGTCGCGGTCCGTGCCGGGCCCCGGGTTCTTCTCCTCGGGGTCGAGGATGTCCTCCGAGATGGGCCGGTAGCGGACCTCGACGGGGTAGGTGCGCCCGGACACCTCGATGATGGGGGCGTCGTCGAAGTGGCGGGAGAAGCGCTCGGGGTCGATGGTCGCCGAGGTGATGACGACCTTGAGGTCGGGGCGCTTGGGCAGGAGCTGCTTGAGGTAGCCGAGCAGGAAGTCGACGTTGAGGCTGCGCTCGTGGGCCTCGTCGATGATGAGGGTGTCGTACTGGCGCAGCATCCGGTCGTGCTGGATCTCGGCGAGCAGGATGCCGTCGGTCATCAGCTTGACCAGGGTGCTGCCGCTGGAGGAGTCGGTGAAGCGCACCTTGTAGCCGACGGTCTCGCCCAGCGGCGTGCCGATCTCCTCGGCGATGCGCTCGGCGACCGTGCGCGCGGCCAGTCGCCGGGGCTGGGTGTGCCCGATGGTGCCCATGACGCCGCGGCCCAGCTCCAGGCAGATCTTGGGCAGCTGGGTGGTCTTACCGGAGCCGGTCTCACCGGCGACGATGACGACCTGGTGGTCCCGGATGGCCTCGGCGATGTCGTCGCGGCGGGCGCTGACCGGGAGCGCCTCGGGGTAGGTGAGCTCGGGAACGGCCTCGCGGCGCAGGTCGACGCGCAGGACCGCCTCGTCGATGTCCTTGGCGATCTGGGCGGCGGCGGAGGCGCCGCGGCGCTCGTCGCGGATCTTGGCGAGGCCGTCGATACGCCGACGGAGCCGGTGCCGGTCCGCGGGCATGAGGTCGCGGAGCCGGGAGCGGAGTGCGTCGGCGGTGGGTGTGGGCGTGGTCGTGCTCATCAGTAGTCAAGAGTAGGAGGGTCGGCAACCGGTTTTCGACGCGGAGCCGGATACCGGAGGAGGACGGTCGCGGCCGGGGCGCTCCGCGAGGTCGGCGGAGGGTTCCCGGGCACGTGGTGCTCAACGCCGCCGGGACCGGTTCTGTTCCGGGGCCGCGCCGGCGGTCCCGCCCGCGCGCCGCCGGGCAAGCCGGGACAGCCGGGCGGCCAGGACAGCCAGGGCCGCCGGGAAGACCGAGGCTGCCGGGACAGCCGGGGCCCGGATACCCCGGTCGGACCCCGTCCGCACGTCCCCCGGGCCGCGGGCGCGGGGCGGCGTCGGACGGGGCCGACACGGCGGACCGTGGCGGCCCCGTCCGGGGCCGGGTGCGCCGCGGCCGCTACAGGCCCCGCGCGGCCAGCCAGTCGTGCAGTGCACGGCCCACCACGTCCACGTGCCCCTCCAGCATGGTGAAGTGGTCGCCGGGCACCCGCAGCACCTCGTGCGGGAGCGACCACGTGAAGGGCGGCACCGCGCCGCCGTCCCGGTCGATGGTGGGGTCCTCGGGGCGCAGCTGGACGACGGGCGTCTCCACCGGACCCGGCAGCCAGTCGCGGAACAGGCGCAGGTAGGCGCCCATGGCGCTGAGCCGGACACCGTCCATGATGCCCAGCAGCTCCCCGCGGGCCACCACGCCGGTCTCGATGGTCGCGAGCGCGGTGTGGTCGGTGGGGTGGGGCGCGTCCATCAGGGCGAGCGTCTCCGGCGTGCGCGCCCTCCCGAGCGTCCGGAGGTGTTCGAGCCGTTCGAGGACGGCGTGCGCCACCCACCCGCCGGAGGAGCGTCCGACCAGGATGTACGGCTGGTCCCCCGCGCACTCCAGGACGGCGTCGGCGAGGACCTCGGTGACGGCGCCGATGCTGGCCGGCAGCGGCTCCCCGTCGGTGAACCCGGGCTCGGGGATCACCTCGACCTCGCGCATCCCGCGCACGCCGTTGGCGAAACGGGCGTACTCCTGGACCCCGGAGATCATGAGGATGGACGGCAGGCAGATCAGTTTCGTGCCGCTGCCCTCCTTGGACAGGCGGACGGGGCCCCGCGTCACGGGTGCGTCGTGGACGCCGGTGAAGACGGGCCTGACCTGGGAGGCCGCCCACAGCAGATCGATCCCCTCGGCGATCCGCCGTTGGGCGCAGGCCTCCGCGAACAGGTCGGCCAACCCGTCGAGGGCCCGTCGGGGTTCGGTCCGCGCGGGGGCGGCGCCCCCGCCGTCCGCGACCTCCTCCAGGAGGTGGACGGCCAGGGCGCGCGGTGTGGGGTGGGCGAAGGCCAGCCCGGCGGGCAGTCGCAGGCCGGTGGCGGCCGCCAGCTGGTTGCGCAGTTCGACGGCGGTGAGGGAGTCGAAGCCCACCTCCAGGAAAGGGGTGTCGGCGTCGACCGCGCCCGTGCCGGCGTGGCCCAGCACCTCGGCGGTCCGGGCCAGCACGAAGGAGAGCACCAGGTCCGTCCGCTGGTCGGCGGGGGTGCGGGCCAGGGTGCCGCGGAGGTTCCCGGCGGTCTCCGCCGCTGCCCCGGCCCGCCTCCGGGGCGGTCGGACGAGGCCGCGGAGCATGGTCGCGACCTTCCCGGTGCGCACGGCCCTGGCACGGGCGCCGGCCAGGTCCATGGGCACCGGCAGCACGTGGGGAGCGCCCGTGGCGAGGGCGGCGTCGAACAGGGCGAGTCCGTGTCCGGTGTCCACCGGTCCGGCCAGGCCGAGGCGGGCGTAGCGGCTGATGTCGTCCTCGCCGAGGGCGGCGGTCGTCCTGCTGCGCTGGGCCCACATGCCCCACGACAGCGACACCGCGGGCAGCCCGTGCGCGCGGCGGTGGTGGGCGAGCATGTCGACGTAGGAGTTGGCGGCGCTGTAACCGGTCTGGCCGGGGCTGCCCAGGGTGCCCGCCACAGACGAGAACAGGACGAACGCCGACAGGTCCGAGGTGAGTTCGTGCAGGTGCCAGGCGGCGTCGACCTTGGGCCGCAGCACGTCCTCGATGCTGTCGGGGGTGGTCGAGGTGAGCAGGCCGTCGTTCAGGGCGACGGCGACGTGGACCACGGCGGTGATCCGTCGGCCGGCCAGGAGGGCGGCCAGCTGCTCCCGGTCCGAGGCGTCGCACGCGGCGAGGGTGGCGTCGACGCCCTTGGCGGCCAGGGAGGCCTCCAGTGCGGCCGCGCCCTCGGCGTCGGGGCCGCTGCGGCTGACCAGGAGCAGGTCGCGGACCCCGTGGTGGTCGACCAGGTGGTGCGTGATCTCTCCGCCCAGGGTGCCGGTGGCGCCGGTGACCAGCACCGTGCCGTCACCGAAGGAGGTGGGGAGCGCCTCCCGGGCGCTGCGCGCCAGACGGGGGGTGAGGACGGCCCCGCCGCGCAGGGCGACCTGGTCGTCGTCACCGCTGAGGACGGCGGTCAGCAGCGCGGAGGCGCGTCCGGGGTCGTCGGTGTCGACGATGGAGAACCGGCCGGGGTGCTCCTGGCCGGCCGCCCGGACGAACCCCCACAGGGGCGCGTGCACCAGGTCGGGGACGTCCTCGCCGGGGCCGGTGGCGACGGCCCGGTGGGTCAGCAGGACCTGTCGCGCGTCGGCGACGCGTTCGTCGGCGAGGAGGCGCTGGGCCTGGTCGACCGCCTGCACGAGAGCGGTGCGCACGTCGTCCGGCGTCGGGGCGAGGGGCGTGGAGAGCCTCGGCAGCAGGACGCGGTCCGGGACCGGGGCTCCCGCGTCGAGCGCCCGGGTCAGGGCGTCGGCGTCGGCGTAGGAGCGGACGGTGTGCCCGGCGGCGGTGAGCGCCGTCGAGCTGTCGAGGATGTCCTCGCCCAGCACGGCCCAGACCTGGGGTTCGGCGGACGGGGAGGCGATGGTGTCGGCCCACTCCACGTGGAACAGGTCGTCCGTCGGCTCGGTCGCGGCGCCCGGTCCCCCCGTGGGGGCCCGCAGGGTGAGGGAGTCCACGGTGGCGACGGGGGCGCCGTGGGTGTCGGCCAGGGTCATGGCGACCTCGTCGGCGCCGAGGGGCCGGACGTGGACGCGCAGGGCGGTGGCCCCCGTGGCGTGGAGGGTGACGCCGTTCCAGGAGAAGGGCAGGCGCACGCCGTCCGCGGGCATCCAGGGCGCGCAGCCGAGGGCGTGCTGGGCGGCGTCGGAGAGCGCGGGGTGCAGGCCGAAGCGCTCGGCGTCGGACCGCTGGGCCTCGGGCAGCTCGACCTCGGCGTACACCTCGTCCCCGTCGATCCAGGCGCAGGTGAGGCCGCGGAAGGCGGGGCCGTAGTCGTAGCCGATGTCGCCGAGGCGGGTGTAGAGGTCGCCGACGGGGACCGGTTCGGCTCCGGGGGGCGGCCACGCCCCGAGGTCGTCGGGGACGCGGTCGGGTTCGGGGGTGAGGGTGCCCGCGGCGTTGCGGGTCCAGGGGCGGTCCCCCAGGTCGGGGGTCCGGGAGGCCGGGCGCGAGGAGACCGAGAAGGGGCGTCGGCCCCGGCCGTCGGCGGCCTCGACGAGGACCTGGAACTGGACGGCGCCGCTCTCGGGCAGGAGGAGGGGCGCCTGGACGACGATCTCCTCCACGTGGGGGCTGCCGAGGCGGTCGCCCGCGTTGAGGGCGAGTTCGAGGAACGCCGTGCCGGGCAGGAGGACGCTGTCCCCGGCGGCGTGGTCGAGCAGCCAGGGGTGGGTGGTACGGGAGACCCGGCCCGTGAAGAGGGTGCTCCCGGTGTCGGCCAGGGACAGCGCGGCGCCGAGGAGGGGGTGCTGCTCCGGCTCCAGTCCGGCGGAGGCGACGTCGCCGCGCGAGCGGTCGCCGGTCATCCACAGGCGCTGTCGTTGGAAGGGGTAGGTCGGCAGCTCCACCACCCGCGCCCCCCGCCCGAACACCGACGACCACTCCACCCGCGCGCCGTACGCGAACGCCTGCGCCAACGAGGCCAGGAACCGCTCCCCGCCCCCCTCCTCACGACGCAGCGTGCCCACCACCACCACGCCCGACCGGCCCGCCGCCTCCGCCGTCTCCTGCACAGCGGAACCCAGCACCGGATGCGGACCCACCTCGACGAACAAGTCGTGCCCGTCCGCCAGCAGACCCTCCGTCACCCTCCCGAACAACACCGGCTCGGCCAGGTTCCGGAACCAGTACCCCGCGTCCAACTCCCCCGCACCCACCGGACGACCCGTCACCGCCGAGTAGAACGGAATCTCCGGCCGCCGCGAGACCACCCCCGCCAACACCGCACCCAACGACCCCCGCAAACGCTCCACATGCGGAGTATGCGAGGCATAGTCCACCGCGATCCGACGAACACGCACCCCCGACTCCTCGTACTCCTTCAGGAGATGGGCGACCGCCTCCGGGGCTCCCGCGACGACCGTGGAGGAGGGGCTGTTCACAACCGCCACGTGCACGTCCGCGTCGCGCTCCGCGAGGTCGGCGCGGACACGCTCCTCCGGCAGCGCCACCGAGGCCATGACCCCCGTCCCGGACAGTTCCAGGAGGGCCCGGCTGCGCAGCGCCACCACCCTCGCCCCGTCCTCCAGCGACAGCGCACCCGACACACACGCCGCCGCCACCTCCCCCTGCGAATGGCCGACCACCGCGGCCGGACGCAGACCGTGCGAGAGCCACAACTCCCCCAGAGCCACCATCACCGCCCACAACACCGGCTGCACCACGTCCACACGCTCCAACGAAGGCGCGCCGCCCTCCCCCCGCAGCACCGAGACCAGCGACCAGTCGACATAGGGCGCCAACGCCCGCTCACACTCCGCGATCCGCTCCGCGAACACCGGAGAAGACCCCAACAACTCCACCGCCATCCCCTCCCACTGACCACCCTGACCAGGGAAGACGAGGACCGGACTGCGGTCCGACGCGCGTCCGCGAACCGTGCCGACCGCGTTCCCGCCCTCAGCCAGCTCACCGAGTCGTGCCAGGAGGGTGTCGCGGTCGTTCCCGACCACGGCGGCCCGGTACTCGAAGGCCGTGCGGGTGGTCGCCAGCGACCACCCCACGTCCGCCGGGTCCAGGCCGGGATCCGCCCCCACCCGGTCCCGCAGGCGGGCGAGGGAGTCGTCGAGCGCCTCCCGGCTGTGGGCCGAGACCACCCAGGGCACCGGCCCCGCGGCTCCGGCCGCGCCCCGCGCCCCGGTGCCGCGGGAGGGGCCGGCGAGGACGGCGCTCTCCCGTTCCGGGGCGGGAGCGGCCTGGTCGGGAGCCTGCTCCAGGACGAGGTGGGCGTTGGTCCCGCTGGCGCCGAACGCGGACACGCCCACACGGCGGGGGCGGCCGGTCTCCGGCCACGGCCGCGCCCGGGTGAGGAGCTCCACGGCGCCGGAGGACCAGTCCACGAACGGGGTGGGCTCGGCGACGTGGAGCGTCCGCGGCAGGATCCCCTCGCGCATGGCCAGGATCGACTTGATGACCCCGGAGACCCCGGCGGCCGCCCCGGTGTGCCCGATGTTGGTCTTGAGCGACCCGAGCCACAGGGGTTCCCCGGTCCGGTCGCGCCCGTAGGTGGCGAGCAGGGCGTTGGCCTCGATGGGGTCGCCGAGCCGGGTGCCGGTCCCGTGGGCCTCCACGGCGTCGACCTCGGCCGGGGTGAGCCGGGCGTCGGCGAGGGCCTGGCGGATCACCCGCTCCTGGGCGGGGCCGCTGGGCGCGGTCAGACCGCTGGAGGCGCCGTCCTGGTTGACCGCGCCGCCCCGGATCACCGCCAGCACCCGGTGCCCGTTGCGCCGCGCGTCCGACAGGCGCTCCAGGACGAGCATGCCGGCTGCCTCGCCCCAGCCGGTGCCGTCGGCGTCGGCGGAGAACGCCTTGCAGCGGCCGTCCGCGGACAGCACGCCGTGGCCCGTGAAGGACACCCACGCGGAGGTGTCGGTGTGGGCGGTGACGCCTCCGGCCAGGGCGAGGGAGGACTCGCCCGAGCGCAGGGAGCGCACGGCCATGGCGATCGACACGAGGGAGGACGAGCAGGCGGTGTCCACCGTGATCGCGGGACCCTCGAGCCCCAGGGTGTAGGACACCCGGCCCGCCGCGACGGCGGTCATGCCGCCGGTCAGGCGGTACCCCACCAGGTCGGCCGGGGACTCCTGGACCGGCGGCCCGTAGGTCTGGCCGACCATGCCGACGAACACGCCCGCGGGGGTGGAACGCAGGGACCCGGGGGTGATGCCCGCGTGTTCGAGGGCCTCCCACGCCGTCTCCATGACGAGGCGGTGCTGGGGGTCCATGGCCATGGCCTCGCGGGGGTTGATCCCGAAGAAGGCGGGGTCGAAGTCCCCCGCGCCCTCCAGGAAGCTCGCGGAGCGGACGTAGGTCCGGCCGAGACCGTCCGGGTCGGGGTTGAACAGGCCCTCCAGGTCCCAGCCGCGATCGGTGGGGAACCCTCCCCTGGTCTCGCGCCCCTCGACGAGCAGGTCCCACAGCCCTTCGGGGGTGTCGGCCCCGGGGAAGCGGCAGCCGATCCCGACCACCGCGACGGGCTCGTGGTCGCGCTCCTCCAGCTCCTCGACACGGGTGCGTGCCTGTCGCAGGTCGACGGCCATCTTCTTGACCAGGTCGCGGAACTTGTTCTCGTTCGTCATCCGTGCTGCTCTCGTGTGCGTTCCGGTCAGGAGGGTCCGCGGATCAGGAGATCCCGAACTCCTGGTCGATCAGCTCCAGGAGCTGGTCGTCGGTGGCCTCGTCGTACTCGGTCCCGGGCCCGGAGTCGTCGAGGCGGCGCAGGAGGCCGCGCAGTCGGTCGCCGAGCTCCTTCCTGGTCCCGTCGTCCACCGCCGATGCGGCCAGGGCCGTCTCGAGCCTGTCCAGCTCGTCCAGGACGGGCAGCGGGGCCCGGTCGTCGGCGGACGCCTCCGCGAGGCGGTCGGCCACGTGGCGGGCGAGGGCGGACGCCGTGGGGTGGTCCAGCGCCACGGTGACGGGCAGGTCCAGGCCGGTCGCCTCGTTGAGCCGGTTCCGCAGCTGGACGGCGCCGAGCGAGGTGCCGCCCGCGTCGAGGAAGCCGCGGCCGAGGTCGACGTCACCCGCTCGCGGGTGGCCGAGGACGGCGGCGGTCTCCGCGCGGACCAGGGCGAGGACGGCCTCCTCGCGTTCGGCCGCCGAGAGCCCCGACGGGATCCGCCGGTCGCCTCGTGCGTCGGTACCGCCGGACGGGACCGTCGCCGTCCCGGCCGGCGCGGGGACGGGTTCGGGGGCGGACGCGGGCGAGCGCCAGTAGCGCTGTCGTTGGAAGGGGTAGGTCGGCAGCTCCACCACCCGCGCCCCCCGCCCGAACACCGACGACCACTCCACCCGCGCGCCGTACGCGAACGCCTGCGCCAACGAGGCCAGGAACCGCTCCCCGCCCCCCTCCTCACGACGCAGCGTGCCCACCACCACCACGCCCGACCGGCCCGCCGCCTCCGCCGTCTCCTGCACAGCCGAACCCAGCACCGGATGCGGACCCACCTCGACGAACAAGTCGTGCCCGTCCGCCAGCAGACCCTCCGTCACCCTCCCGAACAACACCGGCTCGGCCAGGTTCCGGAACCAGTACCCCGCGTCCAACTCCCCCGCACCCACCGGACGACCCGTCACCGCCGAGTAGAACGGAATCTCCGGCCGCCGCGAGACCACCCCCGCCAACACCGCACCCAACGACCCCCGCAAACGCTCCACATGCGGAGTATGCGAGGCATAGTCCACCGCGATCCGACGAACACGCACCCCCGACTCCTCGTACTCCTTGGCCAGGCGGACCACCGCCTCCGTCTCACCGGCGATCACGGTCGAGGAGGGGCTGTTGACCACGGCCACGTGCAGGCGTCCGTCCCAGGCGTCCAGGTCCTCGCGGACCCGGGCCTCGGGGAGGGCGACGGCGACCATGGCGCCGGTTCCGGACAGTTCCAGGAGGGCCCGGCTGCGCAGCGCCACCACCCTCGCCCCGTCCTCCAGCGACAGCGCACCCGACACACACGCCGCCGCCACCTCCCCCTGCGAATGGCCGACCACCGCGGCCGGACGCAGACCGTGGGAGAGCCACAACTCCCCCAGAGCCACCATCACCGCCCACAACACCGGCTGCACCACGTCCACACGCTCCAACGAAGGCGCGCCGCCCTCCCCCCGCAGCACCGAGACCAGCGACCAGTCGACATAGGGCGCCAACGCCCGCTCACACTCCGCGATCCGCTCCGCGAACACCGGAGAAGACCCCAGCAACTCCACCGCCATCCCCTCCCACTGACCACCCTGACCGGGGAAGACGAGGACGGGCATCCGGTCGGGGGCAGCTCGCCCCGTCACCACGGCAGGGGTGGGACGCCCCTCGGCGAGAGCCCGGAGCCCGTCGAGGAGGTCGGCACGGCCGTCGCCCAGCACCACGGCCCTGTCGTCGAAGGCCGTGCGGGTGGTCGCCAGCGACCACCCCACGTCCACCGGGTCCAGGCCGGGATCCGCCCCCACCCGGTCCCGCAGACGGGCGGCCTGGTCGGCCAGTGCCGCGCCGCCGCGCGCGGACAGGGGCCAGAGCACGGGGCCGCGGACGCGCCGCGCCCCTCCGGGGCCGTTTTCCGCGGCCGGGCCGGCGGCCTGGTCCGCGCCTGCGCGCACGGGGGCGTCCTGGGCGCCGGGATCGGAGGCGCCGGACCGCTCCTCCGCCGGCGCCTGCTCCAGGACGAGGTGGGCGTTGGTCCCGCTCATCCCGAAGGAGGACACCGCCGCGCGCCGGGGGCGGCCGGTCTCCGGCCACGGCCGCGCCCGGGTGAGGAGCTCCACGGCGCCGGAGGACCAGTCCACGTGCGGGGTGGGCTCGTCGGCGTGGAGGGTCCGCGGCAGCACCCCGTGGCGCAGCGCGAGGACGAGCTTGATGAGCCCGGCGACCCCTGCGGCCGCCTGGGGGTGGCCGAGGTTGGACTTGAGCGAGCCCAGCCACAGGGGGTGGTCGCCCGCCCGGCCCGGGCCGTAGGCGGAGATCAGCGCCTGCGCCTCGATGGGGTCGCCGAGCGCGGTCCCGGTCCCGTGGGCCTCGACGAGGTCGACGTCGGCCGGGGTGAGCCGGGCGTCCTCCAGAGCGCGGGCGATGACCCGCTCCTGGGAGGGGCCGTTGGGCGCGGTCAGGCCGTTGGAGGCGCCGTCCTGGTTGACCGCGCCGCCCCGGATCACCGCCAGCACCCGGTGCCCGTTGCGCCGCGCGTCCGACAGGCGCTCCAGCGCGACCATTCCGGCCCCCTCCGAGAAGCCCGCGCCGTCGGCCCCGGCCCCGAAGGCCTTGCAGCGGCCGTCGGGGGCGAGGCCCCTGAGGTGGGTGAACTCGGTCAGGACGCCGGGGGTGGCCATCACCGTCGCCCCGCCGGCGAGTGCGAATGAGCATTCATCGGCACGCAGCGCCCGCACGGCCAGATGCACGGCCACCAGAGAGGAGGAGCAGGCGGTGTCCACCGTGACGGCGGGGCCGGTCAGGCCCAGGACGTAGGACAGCCGGCCGGAGGCGACGCTGTTGGTGGTGCCGGTGATCGCGAACCCGTCGCCGGGGGCCTCGGTCAGCCGGGGCCCGTACTCCTGCGCGATGGCCCCGACCCACACGCCGGCGTCTCCGCCGGCCAGGGTCCGCGGCGGGATCCCCGCGTTCTCGACGGCCTCCCAGGCCACTTCGAGGAGGAGCCGCTGCTGGGGGTCCATCGCCTCGGCCTCCTTCGGGGAGATCCCGAAGAAGGCGGGGTCGAAGGCGGCCGGGTCGTCGAGGAACGCGCCCTGCGCCATGGCCGACCCGCCCTCCTCCCCGTCCTTGCCCAGGAGGGCGTCCAGGTCCCAGCCCCGGTCGGAGGGCAGGGGGCCCAGTGCCTCGCCGCCGCGCTCCAGCAGGTCCCACAGGGCTTCGGGGGTGTCTATCCCTCCGGGGAGACGGCAGCCCATACCGACGATCGCGATCGGCTCCGGCGCGCGGTCGAGCTCCTCGCGCAGGCGCTCGTTCTTCTTGAGCGCGGCGCGCAGGGCCGCGACGAGCTTGCTGTCCTGATCGTTACTGATAGCCATCAACCGTCTCCTGTTCACCCTCGGGCGCGGTGTCGTCGGCTGCCAGGGCGAGCCCCAGCAGGTCCTCCACGTCCATGTCGTCGATGTCGCTGGCGCCGGGGTCGTCGGTCTCCTTCTCGGTTTCCCCGGTGCGGGCCGGTTCCGGCGCCGCCGGCTCGTCGGGGAACAGCCTTCCGGCGATGAGCCGGGCCAGTGCGCGGGGGGTCGGGTGGTCGAACACGGCGGTCGCGGGCAGGCGGAGGCCGGAGAGGGCGCCGAGCCGGTTGCGCAGTTCGACCCCGGTCAGCGAGTCCAGTCCGAGCTCCCGGAAGGGGCGGTCCGCCGGAACTCCTGACGCCCCCTCCTGTTCCGCCCGCCCGAGCACGACGGCCGTGTGCGTGCGGACCTCGGCGAGCAGCGCCCGCTCGCGCTCGGGCCCGCTCAGGTCCGCGAACCGCTCGGCCCCCAGGGGGGCCTCCCCGGTCCGCTCGGCGCCGCCCGCGGCGTCCCGCCGGTCGGCGAGTCCGCCCAGGACCTGGAGCACGGGACCGTTCTCCAGGTCGAGCAGGGCGGGGACGACGTTCTCGTGCCCCAGGTACAGGGCCCGGTCCATCGCGGCCAGTGCGCGGTCGGTCGGCATCGGCAGCAGGCCGTTCCGGCCGAGGGTGTCCAGGTCGCCGCCGTCCAGGTGGCCGGTCATCCCGCTCGCCTCGCCCCACAGCCCCCAGGCCAGGGACGTGGCGGGGAGCCCGCGTTCGCGCCGGTGGTGCGCCAGGGCGTCGCAGAAGACGTTGGCCGCGGCGTAGTTGGCCTGGCCGGGGCTGCCCAGGGTGCCCGTCACCGACGAGAAGAGGACGAACGCGCCCAGGTCCAGGTCGGCGGTGAGCTCGTGCAGGTTCCAGGCGGCGTCGACCTTGGGCCGCAGGACCGCCTCCATCTGGTCGGGCCCGAGGGAGAGCACGGTGGCGTCGTCGAGCACGCCGGCGGTGTGCACGACGGCGCTCAGCGGGCGGTCGCCGGGCAGGCCGTCGAGCAGCCGGGCCAGGGAGTCGCGGTCGGCCGTGTCGCAGGCGTGGACGCCCACGCGCGCGCCGAGCCCCCGCAGTTCGCCGGTCCGGGCGTCCTGACCGTCGGCGGCGGCGCCGCTGCGGCTGACCAGGGTCAGGTCGCGCACGCCGTACCGGGTGACCAGGTGGCGGGCCACCTGGTGGCCGAGGGTCCCGGTGCCGCCGGTGACCAGCACGGTGCCCTCCTGGGGGAAGGGCGCCGGCACGCTCAGGACGATCTTGCCGACGTTCTCGCCGCGTTCCAGGACGCCGAACGCCTCCCTGGCGTCGCGGACGTCCCGGACGGTCATCGGCAGGGGCGTGAGGGCCCCGGACGAGAAGAGCTCCATGATCCGTTCGAGCATCTGTCCGATCCGTGCCGGATCCACGTCGGGCAGGAGGAAGGACTGGTAGCCGCGCCCCGGGTGGGCGGCGGAGACCGCCTCGTCGGTGCGGATGTCGGTCCGGCCCATCTCCACGAAGCGGCCGCCGGCCCCCGAGGTCGCGCCGGGGGTGGCCAGGAGCCTCAGCGAGGCGTCGACGAACTCACCGGTGAGCGAGTTCAGGACCACGTCCATGCCGCGTCCGCCGTTGGCGGCGCGCAGGGAGGACTCGAAGTCGAGGGTGCGCGAGGAGGCCAGGTGGTTCTTCTCCAGACCGAAGTCCTCCAGGACCGGCCACTTGTGGGGGCTGGCGGTGGCGAACACCCTGGCCCCCATGTGGCGGGCGAGCTGGACCGCCGCCAGGCCCACGCCGCCCGCGGCCGCGTGGACCAGGACGCTCTCTCCCGGGCGCACCGCCGCGAGGTCGACCAGGCCGTGGTAGGCGGTCAGGTAGACGACCGGCACGGCGGCCGCCTGCTCGAAGGACCAGCCCTCGGGGATGCGGGTGATGCGGCGGCGGTCGGCCACCGCCATCGGGCCGAAGGCCCCGCCGAACATGCCCGTGACCCGGTCGCCCGGCTCCAGGTCGGTGACCCCGGGTCCGGTCTCCAGGACGATCCCCGCCCCTTCGAGCCCCATCCCGTAGTCGTCGTCGACCATGCCGAGCGCGACCACGACGTCGCGGAAGTTCACGCCGGCGGCGCGGACGGAGACGCGCACCTGCCCCTCCCCCAGCGGCGCGGCCGCCTCCGGGGCGGGCACCGGCGAGAGGGAGTCCAGTGACCCGGCCCCACGGCTGCCGAGCCGCCACAGGGCGCCGGCCGGGGAGAGCGTTCCGTCCTCCTCCGCCGGGGCGAGGCGGGGTACCAGGACCCCGCCCGACCGCAGCGCCAGCTGGGGCTCGCCCAGGTCCGCGACGGTGGCCAGCGCCCTGTGGGAGTCCTCGGAGCCGTCGGAGTCGACGATCACCAGGCGGTCGGGGTGCTCGCGCTGGGCCGAGCGCAGCAGGCCCCACGCGGGGGACGCCGCGAGGCCGCTGAGCCGGTCGTCGGGGTGGGCCACCACCGCGCGCCAGGTCACCAGCACCAGTCGGGCGTGCCCCGTGCGCTCGTCGGACAGCCATGAGCGCACCGACCCCAGGGCCGAGCGCAGTCCCTCGCGCACGGCGTCGGGGACCGATCCGTGGTCGGCGTAGACCGCGCGCGGCGGGAGTTCGGCGTAGACCACGTCGGGCACGGGGCCCTCGGGGTCCAGGGCGTCCAGGGAGGCGAGACCGGTCGGGATGTCCCGCCCCGGGTCGGGCGCTTCCAGGGCCTCCCACCGCAGCCGGTACAGTCCGGGCTCCTCCGGCGACTGCGGGAGGGCGTCGGTGTCGACGGGGCGCATGACGAGCTCGTCGACGGTCAGGACGAGCGCCCCGTCACCGTCGAAGGCGGTGAGCCGGTAGCGGTCCCGGCCGAGCGTCTCCCAGCGGACCCGCAGCTCGGCGGGCGGTTCGACGGCGGAGACCGTCCGGACCCCGGTCCAGGCGAAGGGGACCAGCGGCACCCCGCCCCCGGAGGGGCCGAACAGGAGCACCGCGTGCAGGGCGGCGTCCAGCAGGGCCGGATGGGGCCCCTCGAAGACGCCGCGCGTGCGGCCGGGCAGGGCGACCTCGGCCAGGAGCGTCCCGTTCCGGTCGCGCCAGGCGCGGCGCAGGCCCCGGAAGGCGGGGCCGTAGGCGTAGCCGCGCCGGGCCAGGCCCTGGTACGCGGCGTCGGCGTCGAACTCCAGGGGGGAGGCGTCGGCCGTCGACCAGGCGGGCTCGGCCGCGGCGGAGCCCGTCCCCGCGGCCCCGGCGTCCCAGGCACTCGCGTCGTCCTCGGGTTCGAGCATGCCGGAGGCGTGCCGGGTCCACGCCCCGCCGCCTTCCCCGCGCGAGTGGACGCCCACCTCGCGGCGTCCCCGCCGGTCCGGTCCGCCCACGGTCACCTGCACCGAGGCCGCCCCGTCCCGGGGCAGGGCCAGGGGCGCCTCCAGGGTCAGGTCGGTGACGACCGGGCTCCCGGTGCGCGCGCCCGCGTGCAGGGCGAGCTCGGCCAGGGCCGTCCCCGGGAGGATGGTCCGCCCCAACAGCCCGTGGTCGGCGGTCCAGGGGTGGTCGGCGGCGCCGACCGCTCCCGTGAACACGGTGGAGCCGTCGGCCAGTTCCAGCCCCTCGTCCGCGAGCAGCGCGGTGCCGGTCGGGACCGGGGCGGTGACGGGCGGCGCCCAGTGCCTGCGGCGCCGGAAGGGCAGGTCCGGCAGCAGGACGGGGGCGCCCTCGTCGGAGACCCCCTCCAGGACGAGGTGGGCGTTGGTCCCGCTGATACCGAAGGAGGACACCGCCGCGCGCCGGGGGCGGCCGGTGTCGGGCCAGGGCTCGTTCTCGGTGAGCAGGCGCACCCCGCTGCCGTCCCAGCCCACCCTGCTGGTGGGGGCGTCGGCGTGGAGGGTCCGGGGCAGGCGCCCGTGGCGAAGGGCCTGCACGGTCTTGATCACCCCGGCGACGCCGGCGGCGGCCTGCGCGTGCCCGATGTTGGACTTGAGCGAGCCCAGGCGCAGCGGCTCGGCGCCGTCGCCCCTGCCACGGCCGTACACGGAGATGAGCGCCCTGGCCTCGATCGGGTCGCCGAGCCGGGTACCGGTGCCGTGGGCCTCCACGGCGTCCACCTCGCCGGCCTCCAGCCCGGAGGCGGCCAGGGCCCGCTCGATGACGTCCTCCTGTGCCTTGCCGTTGGGGGCGGTGAGCCCGTTGCTGGCGCCGTCGGAGTTGACCGCGCTGCCGCGGAGCAGGGCCAGGACGGGCCGTCCGGCCCGCCTCGCCCGGGAGGCGCGCTCCAGGAGGATCATCCCGGCGCCCTCCGCCCACGCGGTTCCGTCCGCGTCGTCGGAGAAGGCCTTGCAGCGGCCGTCGGCGGACAGCCCGCGCTGGGCGGAGAACTCCAGGAACATGCCGGGCGAGGACATCACGGTGACGCCGCCGGCGAGCGCCATCGCGCACTCGCCCCTGCGGATCGCCTCCGCCGCCTGGTGGAGGGCCACCAGGGAGGACGAGCAGGCGGTGTCGATGGTGAGCGCCGGGCCCCGAAGCCCGAGCACGTAGGCGACGCGCCCCGAGGCCACGCTCATCGTCGAACCGGTGAGCCGGTACCCGGCGTCGCCCTGCCCCGCGGGGTCGGACAGCCGGGGGCCGTAGTCGCCGGGCATCGCGCCGACGAACACGCCGACCTGCTCCCCGCGCAGGTCGTCGGTGGAGAGCCCGGCGCGCTGGACCGCCTCCCAGGAGGTCTCCAGGAGCAGCCGCTGCTGGGGGTCCATGGCGTCGGCCTCGCGCGGGGAGATCCCGAAGAAGTCGGCGTCGAACATGTCGGCGTCGTACAGGAACCCGCCCCGGCGGGTGTAGGTGCGCCCGGGGGTCCCGGGTTCGGGGTCGTAGAGGGCGTCCAGGTCCCAGAACCGGTTGTCGGGGAAGTCCCCGACGGCGTCCACGCCCTCTTCGACCAGGCGCCACAGCTCCTCCGGCGAGGAAGCGCCGCCCGGCAGGCGGCAGGCCATGGCCGTGATGGCGATGGGGTCGTCCGCGGCGGGCTCCCGGGCGGGCCGGACCCCGGCGGACTCCGGCCGGCGGTCCGTCGCGGCGGGCCGTTCGGGCCCGGCCTCCCCTTCCGACGTGATCTCGTCGCCGCCCAGTTCGCCGGTGAGGAAGTCCGCCAGCCCGGCCGGGGTGGGCACCTCGAACAGGAGGGTGTCGTCCAGCCGGACGCCGGTGGCCCCCTGGACCGCGTCCCGCAGTTCGAGGGTCATGACGGAGTCGAAGCCCAGGTCCCGGAACGCCCGGTGCTCGTCCCCCGGGTCGAGCGCGTCGCGGTCCAGGACGCGGGCCGTGCACGCGTACACCAGGCCGGCGACCGTCTCCGTGCGGGGTGCTCCGGAGCCGCCCTCCCCGGCGGCCGGCTGCGGCGGGGCCCAGCTCACCGAGCCCTCGTGGCGGAGCCCGTCGGCCCCCTCCGGCCAGAAGGCCCTGCGCTGGAACTGGTAGGTGGGAAGGTCCGTGCGGCGCGCGCCGGTGCCCTCGAACAGCACGGGCCAGTCGATGTCCACGCCCGCGCTGAAGGCGCGGGCCGCGGCCGTGAGCAGTTGCGCCTCGTCCCCCTCGCCGCGCCGCAGGGTCTTGAGCACGTGGCCGGAGACGCCCGCGCGCTCCAGGGAGCCGCGGACGCCGTGCGCCAGCACCGGGTGCGGGCCCACCTCCAGGAAGATCCGGTGGCCGTCCGCCACCAGGGCGTCGACGGCGTCGGCGAACAGGACGGGGTTGCGCAGCCCGGAGTACCAGTACGCCGCGTCCATGGGGGTCCTGCCCAGTTCTCCGCCGGTGAGCGTGGAGTAGACGGGGATCCGCGGACGGCGCCAGCGCACCTTCCCGAGGTACTGGGTGACGCTGTCGCGGATGCGCTCCACGTGGGCGGAGTGCGACGCGTAGTCCACGTCGACCAGGGCTCCGTGTGCTCCGCCGTCCACACAGCGCTCCACGGCCTCGCGCACCGAGTGCGGGTTCCCCGACACCACCACGGACGAGGGGCCGTTGACGGCAGCCACGTGCAGGTCGGGCAGGGAGCGGGCCAGTTTCTCCGCCTCCGGGGGCGTGACGCCCAGCGAGGCCATGGCCCCGCTGCCCGCGAGCGCGGTCAGGGCACGGCTGCGCAGCGCCACGATCCGGGCCGCCTCGTCCAGGGTGAGCGCGCCGGCCACGCACGCGGCCGCCAGCTCGCCCTGGGAGTGCCCGACCACCGCCGCCGGCCGCACGCCGAGGGACTCCCACACCCGGGCGAGGGAGACCATGACCGCCCACAGCACCGGCTGGACGACGTCCGCCCCTGCCTGGGCGCCGGTCAGGGGCGGGGCCTGCGGCTCACCGCGCAGGACGGAGGTGAGCGCCCAGTCCACGTAGGGGTCCAGCGCGCGTTCGCACTCGGCGACGCTGCGGGTGAACTCCTCGGCCATCGCCCCCTCCCCGTCGAGCAGGTCGCGGCCCATGCCGAGCCACTGCCCGCCCTGGCCGGGGAAGACGAGGACGGGTCCGGGCCCGCCCACGACGGCGGGGCCCTCGGGGCGCACGGACTCCAGCTCCCTGGTGCCGCCCTCCCCTGCGGCGAAGACCACGGCGCGGTGCTCGAACACGTCCCTGGTCGTGGCCAGGGAGAGGCCGACGTCCCGGGCCCGGACGCCGGGGTTGGCGGACACGTAGGCGTGCAGGGCCGAGGCCTGGGCGCGCAGCGCCTCCTCGGAGCGCCCCGTCAGCACCCACGGGACGGGGTCCAGGGTGCGCGACGCGGGCGCCTCGGCGGTGGCGCGGCCGGCGACGGGGGCGGGGCCGAGGACCAGGTGGCAGTTGGCGCCGCCCATGCCGAAGGAGGACACCCCCGCCAGGGGGGCGTGGCTCGGCCAGGGCTCGCGCCGGGTCTGCACCGCCAGGCCCAGGGCGTCGAGGTCGATGGCGGGGTGGGGCTCGCCGAAGTTCAGGGTCGGGGGGATCTGCTGGTGCTCCAGCCCGAGAGCGGTCTTGATCAGCCCGACGATGCCCGAGGCGCCCTCCAAATGGCCCACGTTGGTCTTGGCCGAGCCCACCCGCAGCGGTTCCTCCCGGCCCTCGCCGAACACCTCGCCGAGGGCGGCGGCCTCGACCGGGTCGCCCGCCGGGGTGCCGGTGCCGTGCAGCTCGACGTAGGCGACCTGGCCGGGCTCCTTGCCCGCGTTGGCGTAGGCCGCGCGGGCCACGTCGGCCTGGCCCTCGACGGTGGGCCTGGTGAGGTACTCGGTGGCGCCGGAGTGGTTGACCGCTCCGCCGTGGATGACGGCGTGGACGCGGTCGCCCTCCGCCAGTGCGCGGCCCAGTGGCTTGAGCACGACGACGGCGCCGCCCTCGCCGCGCACGTAGCCGTCGGCGCGGGAGTCGAAGGTGTGGCTGCGGGCACTGGGCGACAGGCCCCCGAAGCGGGCGACGCGCTCGGTGCTCTCGGGGACCAGGATCAGGTTGACGCCGCCGGCCAGGGCGATGTCGGACTCGCCCCTGCGCAGGCTCTCGACCGCCAGGTGCACGCTGACCAGGGCGGAGGACTGTCCGGAGTCCACGGTGAGGCTGGGACCGCGCAGTCCCAGGAAGTGGGAGAGCCGGTTCGCGATCATGCCCCGGTTGGTGCCGGTCAGGGTGTGGTGGGTGATGGCCCCGGAGCCGCCGCGGTCGTGGAGGAGCGCGTAGTCGGAGTTGATGGCGCCGGCGAACACGCCCACGCGGGCGTCGCGCAGCGCTCCGGGGGCCGTCCGGGACCGCTCCACCGCTTCCCAGCCCAGTTCGAGCATGAGCCGTTGCTGGGGGTCCATGGCCAGGGCCTCGCGTGGCGAGATGCCGAAGAACCCGGCGTCGAAGCACTCCGCGTCGTGGAGGTAGCCCCCCCAGTGCGGTCCGCGCTCCGCGGAGCCCCCGCCCAGGCGCTCGGGGGGCGGCGAGATCGCCTCCCGTCCCTCGCTCAGCATCCTCCAGAACGCCTCCGGCGTGCCGGCGCCCGGCAGGCGGCAGGATATCCCCACGATGGCGATGGGCTCCCAGGAACTATTGGTCAGGGTTCCTGCAGGTCCGCCACTCACGTTCGCTGCCCTTCACTCTCGACTGTCCTCGATGTTCCGGACACCGCCGAGGGCCGGTGCCCTGCCCGTGCAAATGCACGCCGTGAACACTGGACCGGGGCGGCATTCACACGCTGGGGAGTACCGAGCCCCGGAGCTTCTGAGGACCACAAGAACTACCCCAGGAAACACCATTCGGGGTCAAACGGGATCCAACTCGCTAGAGCGTAACCCCTGATTAGGAGCACTGACAATAGAGGGTTCCCTTTCAGAGAGATAATTTCGGTCAGGAGAGTAAACTATTAATGGCGAAGCAACAATTCATCCTGTCACCCCGCCTCAGCCGTGGCGGCCCCGTGTGATACGCGAAAAGGCCCGGCGCCTCTCGGGCGCCGGGCCTGAAGCACCGGACGTGGGCCGGGATCAGCCGGCGTGACGGGCCCGGACCTCGCTGATGTACCTCTCGGCGACCACGGGATCGAACATCCACGACTTGTAGTCCGACGGGCAGTCCCATCCCTGAATCCACCGATCGGCGATCTCGGGAAACTCGGACGCCGCGTTCATGACGTTCATGATGTGCTCGGGCAGAGCCTGCTCGACCATCGACGAGGCGAACTCGGCCCACTCCTGGTTGTCCTGTCCGAATTCCCAGAAGCGGTCGAAGGCTGTGATCATGAACTCTTCGTCGAACACCTGGTCACCGCGTTCGATGATGCTCTCCAGGTAGGCCTCCGCACACCGTGTGGAGTTGTTCCAGCTCTGTCCCACGAACGGGTCCATGGTCACCACCACGTCGGCCATGCCGATGACCTTGCCGCCGGACGGCAGGGTCCCCACCGGGTTGCGCACCTGCGGGGTGAGGTCTTCGACGAGGGTGCTGCGGCCGTCCATCAGGACGGCGTCCTTGGCTCGCTCGAAGAACTCGGGGGCGTACTTGCGCATGAGGTCCTTCATGCGCCGCAGCTGCTCCTCGGGGCCCGGCCGGTCCGGCCAGGCGTCCATCGGGCCGCCCTTCTTGTCCACCAGGAGGATGTTGTGGGCGGGCCCCTCCTGGGTGAGCATCGGGAGCAGGAGGATGTTCCCGGCCTCCTCCGTCACCCCGAACCAGCCGATGTTCGCCGAGTCCCCCGTGTCCGGGGGCCACAGGTCGTAGACGTAGGCCTGGGCGAGAGCCCTGGGCCGGGTCCCGCTGAAGCGGCTGTCGTCGTAGTCGAAGAGCTGGCCCAGCTCGCCGTGGCCGACCGCGACGACGATCAGGTCGAACATCCGGGAGAAGTAGTCCAGGTCGGTCACCGTGACGCCGTGGATCACGACCTTGCCGCCCCGGTCCTCGAAGGACTCCAGCCAGTCGGCCATCTTCACCCGGCGGTCGACCGACACCGAGTAGCCGTTGCCGGGGTCGGAGCGCCCCTTCACGGCCATCACGGGCTGCCCCTCCCTGTACACGGCCAGCTTCTGCTCGCGGATCTGCGGTGAGAGCGCGCTCCAGAAGTCGAGGTCGAACTTGCGCTCGCACTCCAGGGCCGTGGGGAAGGTGAACTGGGAGATGGAGGGTTTGCCGGTCCTGATCTCCAGCGAGGACTGCCCCGTGATCACCGTGACGTCGTAGCCGTGGTTCAGGAGACCGTGAGCCAGGTGCAGGCCGGCGTGACCCGCGCCGACGATAAGGATCTTGCGCATGTTCGCTAACTTTCCTGGGGAATCTACGGGGCCGTGGGGAGGCCGAGGCCTCCCCACCCGTCAGGCGACGGGCTCGCTGGTGCGGTTGTGCTCCAGGGCGTACCTGAGAAGTGTCTTGAGCACATCGCCCCCGGACAGGCGGTTGCGGGCGTCGAAGTCGATGATCGGCACCTCGGGACTGACCTCCAGGGCCTCGCGGACCTGCTCGGAGGTGTAGTCGAGGTGGCCCTCGAACTTGTTCAGCGCCACGATGTAGGGGATGCGCTTGTTCGTCTCGAAGTAGTCGACGGCGTCGAAGGAGTCCGCGAGCCTTCGGCAGTCGACCACGACGACGGCGCCCACGGCGCCGCGGACGAGGTCGTCCCACATGAACCAGAACCGGGCCTGGCCCGGCGTTCCGAACATGTACATGACCAGCTCGTCGTCGATGGTGATGCGGCCGAAGTCCATCGCGACGGTGGTGGTCGTCTTGTCGGGGGTGACCGAGGTGTCGTCGTGTCCGACGCTCGCCTCGGTCATGATCGCCTCTGTCGTGACCGGGGGAATCTCCGACACCGAGCGCACCAAGGTCGTCTTGC